>NZ_FPBV01000015.1 GCF_900116805.1 Paenalicyclobacillus macrosporangiidus
TGTGTGGTAATGCTTGAGCTTCTGGACGAAGTGTGCGAACGGGCTCGCCGCGCAGGCCAAGTTGGTCGGCGAGTGGGTCTTGGTTTGACATACGAAGGATTGAGCGGCGGATTCTATCGGGCAAAGACGATTTCGCAGCCCTCAAACAGGCCGGAGGAACTGTATCCCACATTGTCGGCGTTGCTCGACCGGCATTGGGATGGGAGTGGTGTGCGTGCGGTATCCGTATCTCTCGACCTGCTGATATGGGATACAGCGGTGCAGTTGTCCCTGTTTGATGATGTGCCGCGGCGAAAGAGGTTTTGGCAGGCCGTTGACGGGATTCGCGCGCGTTTTGGTGAAACGGCTGTTATGCGTGCCAGCAGCTTGATGCCTGCCGGGCAGCTTCGTGAACGCGCGCAGAAGATTGGGGGTCACTGGGCGTGACGTCGATCCGGGACGGTAACATCTTTGAGGCCATGCGGATTCTGCTTCCAGAACACAGAGCAACAACGCAACGGTATCGTGAATGGAGGTCGCGCAGGCGGCCACCGGAGCTGTCTGCGGACGAACTGTCGGAGATGCAGTACAAACTGTCGGAGGCGATTGAGCTGCGCCGGCCGGTGAGACTTGTGCTGTTTCATCCGGACGAGGATGTGGTGATTATGGGCGTTCCTGAGTTGAAAGGAGGACGTTTGTGGTTATGGCGGGATGATGGAAACCGCGTGCTGGTGGATTGTCGTCGGTTGATGCGAGTTGAAACTCGCTGTTGATTTTGGGCAAAAAAAATCCCGCAGCAGCGGGTGTGTTCTCAGGCATCGACATCATGCATCAACCCATCCTGGCCAGACAGCCATTCCCGCGACACCTTGGATTCAATGGACGATAGAACTTCGGCTGCAAATTCGCGTTGCCCATTGAAATTGTTATATTTTCCAATTGCGATGTCCTCCAACGCCCCAACCGCCTCCCGCAGCGCGTCGGCTAAGGTGTGGATGGTTTCTGCATATGCTTGCGGTGTACGTGGACCGTTTTTCACTTGTTCAGGCGTCAACATCCGCTGTCGCTCCTTTCTCCCCACGAACCTTGGCGAGTGTGTCGCGGGCGATTCGCTTCATTTCATTCCCGAATTCAGTAACACTCGCGAATCCCATAGACATCGTTGCGTTTGCGATCCGTTCCAACGCCTCCAGCATGAGGGCGTTTTGTGTGTTTGCCTCATCGGCACGTTGTTTCCATGTCTCCATCAGCCCAAAGGACTGTTTTAGATGTCCAATAATGCGTTTTGCTGCACTCGGTGCTGTCTCTTTGGTGATCATTCCATGTGCATCAATTGTTGAACGCAGCGCACCTACGATCTGCCGCTCAAATAAAGGGCGATTTATCACTTCTTTACTCAACTCCGCATTCCGCCGTTGCAGGTCCCGTATCGTTGCCACCAGATCCCGCAGGCGCTGCGCTACAATCTCCGTGATCTGATCTGCTTCAGACCCGTCGCCGGGAATCGCCATAATCATGTCGGCTACCGTCTCCGTGCGCTGGATCTCGTCGTCAGTCAACACGTTTCCGCTCATCGACTTCACCACCTTCTAGGAATTGGCGCGCCCGGTGGCCGCCGTCAGTCTGACGATAGGCATAGAATTCGATCACACGTATTGCCTCCAACAGCTTCTGCGCCAGCCACGGGCCTTCGGTGCGAGATGTGGCAATGAATTTGGCGTCGCTTGAACGCCAAATGTCACCTGTGATACCGCGCACAATCGGATTCAAACCATTAGTACCAGCCGACCATGGCCCCTTCGTCGCCTTCTCAGCCAACTCCAGATACTTCTCAGCACGTTCGCGGATACTCTCCATTACGCCATCATCCCCCTGTACCGCTCCCGACTCCGCAGTCCCTGCGAATAGTGATACCGCACCGCATCCCTCGACATCCCGGCCAACTCTGCGATCTCCGGCCAGTCCAGCAACTCCACCGCCCTCATCATCAGCACCGCCACCTGCGCTGGCTTCAGCGTCCGATCTAATTATCCAACAGTTCTATAGATATTTGGCGCTATTTAGGCGCCAATATATCTCCGGAACAATGTAGACAACTCCCGCTTCGGTGCAAGTGAGCATACACATCAATCCTCCAGCGCAAAATACCGATTGCACTTAACTCCCCTAGGAGGATGATGGACAGTGCCGAGTCGCAACCAATACGTTTCTCCGCAAGTGAGGAACACCATCGAGCAGATGAAATGGGAGATTGCAGCGGAGTTCGGCGTCAATTTGGGGCCCGACACCTCTGCTCGGGAGAACGGCTCCGTGGGCGGCGAAATCACGAAGCGGCTCGTGGCGTTCGCGGAGGAGCACATGTTCGGGCAGATGAGGAGATAGGTGGTGGTTGCGGAGGCCCTGGCGGCTGGGCGTTTCGCCGGCGCGTCGGCGGATGTGAGCAACATAGGCTGGATCGGTGGGCCAGGATGCGCATGGGATACAGTCTCTCCTCCTGGACCCACCCTATCTTAAGGCCGGGGTTCCCATATGCGAATACAAACGCCCCCACGCCCCCTACACAGTAGTGAACATACCCCTGTTAATGTGTTTCAGTTAGGTTTCAGGTATTCGTTTTTCTGGTCGATGACGACTTCCTTGCCGTTGAATCTGAATTCAGCCAAAGCACGTAATACAGACGCTTTCACCACGAACCCCATCCCGGTGCCTGGTTGGGTATTGAGAGAAAGGGATTCCTTAATGTCTTCGATGGCATTGTTGAATTGTTTGATATCCATGTGATTTCCTCCTTATCGTCTCTCTATTCCAAGGAAATTCGATAACACTCGATAGCGCCCGGGCCCTTTGGGCCAAACCTATAAAACCCCTGTTCGCCTTCCCACACCTCATATCCCCTGGAACATTGAGTGGGCCAAATACCGAATTTCCCCTCGCCTAATTATTCAACAGTTCGCTAGATGTTTTGCGCCATCTGTGCGCCAATATTTCCACGGAACGAAACCGCCCATTCAGGCGGCCTCAAGCCTGCACAAACCGGGACAACTTCCGTTCCTTGTCGACGTATTCGCAGAAAGCTCAGGCTCGCCGAAGTTCTCCTTCCCGAATGTGTGGAAGGGGCATACAAAAAAGTCCTCCTGCGCAAAATACGATTGCACTTAACTCCAACAGGAGCAGGAGGGATCGGCGGGCCAGGGTGCGCATGGGATACAGTCTCTCCTCCTGGCCTCACCCTAATCATAAGGCCGGGGTTCCCATTTGGGAATACAAACGCCCCCACCCGCCGCTATGGGATGGGGGCGCGATCATGGGAATGTACCTAACCCGGTGTCGGTGTAGCCCGAGCGAACCAACACATCCATGGATGATTCTCCACCGCCAGCCCCTCCGTCGCTGGCGGCATTGACAGCCACGGTTGCTGTCCTACCCACCTGATATTATGGGCGCATAGCCTTGAAACTAAATCGAAAGCCCCAAAGCCACGCTCAAAACGTCCTGGCCTCTTATTCAACTGCCTGAATGCACTCCGGCACGTCGTTCCGAGGATTCCCGACGAGTTTAGGCACGCGGTACCAAACCATATCATCGGCAGGGTAGGGCTCCAGGATCGGCAGCAGTTCGTCCAGACTGTGTGCGGCACGGTCAAGGTACAGGTCGTAGTCCTGCTTTCGAAGTATTACCGGCATCCGGTTGTGTAACACCGACATGGCAAGATTGGACTCGCACGTGAGTATGCTGCACGTGGACAGAGGACCATTTGGCGAGTCCCACGTATCGTAAATACCGGCAAGCCCGAAGAAGTCGCTGCTCTTGACTCGGATTCGATACGGCTCCTTGGTGTTTCGATGCCACTCGTAGTACCCGTCGCACGGCACAATGCACCGTTTGCGCTCCACCAACCGCCGCAAGACAGGATTGACTTTCAGTGTCTCCACCCGCGTGTTAATGGGCTTCGGACCGCCTCCGTCCCACGCCGCCGGCTGAAGCCCCCATTTGAGCGCCCCGAACCGGCGCTCGGTTCCGTCGGAGAGGATGGCCGGGATCTGCTGGCTGGGGGCGATGTTGTAGCGCAGCGGATAGTTAGCCGTGACTCGACCCAGGCGGAAAAACTTGATAACCTCCGACCAGTCTTCGTACGCGAAGGAAAAGCGGCCGCACATCCTCAGTCACCCCTAGCTTATCCAACGGCACTCGGCCGGATCTTTGCCTGGTACAAACCCGCGGAACGCAACCGTACGAAGGTGGTGCCGTTCCGTCCGTTCAAGGTACTGTATCTTGCAGCACAGGACGGGCGCAATCCATTGCACATCGCGGTCCTTCGCCGTATGGATCTCCTTTGCTACCTCAAGAAACGCCGTTTTCTCTTCAGCTTTGAACCCGTATTCCACCACCGCCACTGGCTTGTTCCGAACGGTCGGAAAGTGTAGGCCAACGACAAGGCCAAACTGTGGTTCGCGACGATACCCGAGGATTACGGCGTCGATCTCCTTCCAGTTCTTGATCTTCAGCCAGTTTGTCGTCCTCGTATCGGGAATATACAGGGAATCCTTACGCTTGGCGACGATGCCTTCCCAGTTCCTTTGCTCAGTCAGCCTCTTCATTTTGATACCGGCTCCGTCAACAAACATCGTCGGTGTGAGAATGTGGGACGATTGGACCAGGTCAAAGAGTCGCTGCTTGCGGTACAGGAGCGGTTCGTTCATGTGGCTCCTGTCGGTGTACAGTACGTCGAACGCAACAAACGTCACGGGGTGCGTTTGCATGGCCCGATGAATGCGGCGAGGATCCTGGATCCGGCCGCGGTATTGGAAGTCGTCGAACACACTCCGGCCGTCACGGAGGCAGATGCCTTCACAGTCGAGAACGGCAGAATAGGCACGGATGGCACTCGCAACCTCACGGAGTTCCGGGAAGCGGTCTGTGACAATCCTGCCGTTGCGTGTGAAACCCTCCACACGGTCTCCCTGCTTGTGCAACAGGATCCGCCAGCCGTCCCATTTGGGCTCGAAGATGTAATTGGGATCGTCGAATGCTTCCATGTGCATGTTCGGAAGCATGGGATTGATCGGAGTAAACAGCATAGGCCTCACCTATGTCGATCGTGGCAGTGCTGCAGGGATTTGGCCATAGGGGAATAGTGGTAACAGGCAGCTAAAAATGTGCGGAATCTGTTTCCATCCGACAAAGGACCGCCTAAGTATCGCAAAAATCTGTCCTTTTTGGGGCGGTCATCGTCTTCCCTGCCGCCACAGATCGGCCAGGAATCGCTTCTCCATCTGACGCATGGCGGCTAGGTGTGCGTGAGCCTTGACCCACCCCCGCCCATCGTACACGTCGCGGTAGCGATCGTACACCTCTCGATAGCTCGACCGGTGCATGATCATCCGCGTGCCGACGAGGTACATGGTGGTTTTGAGACGCGGGTTGTAGGCCGTCGCGACGCCCCTCTGCCTGCGCTCAGCCTTTCCCTCTTTCACAGCAAGACCAGCATACCTCCACAGCGCCGGGATCGAGCGGAAACGCGTGACGTCTCCGATTTCGGCCATCATGAGAGCAGCTAGGACAGGCCCGACACCGCGCACGCTCTCAAGCCACGGCCATTGAGGATGCTTCTGCACTGCATCCGCCATTCGGCGAGAAACCTCTTTTTCGAGATCAGCCAGGGCTGCTTGAGAGTTTTTGGCGTCGTCATCCTTCGAAGCTATACGGCTCAGACTCATACGTGCCCGTTGGATCGCCCTGTAGCTTCGAGCTAAACCGGTCAATGACACGATTCACGCCTCCAATAAAGATGCCAGGCGCAGAATGAGTAGGTGCCTCGCGGCACAATAACATCAGGCGCCTGGCCTCTATCAGTATACGACACTGCGCATCTGGCTATCACTCGAACGCGATTCGCAGCGCCTCCTCTGTTGGCTCCTCCGCGTGCGCCCAAAAACGGCGAATAGCCTCCTCCAGGCCGTAGAGATCCACATCCGACAGCTCACGGATCTTGTTGACCAGGACCTGCCCATCTATCTCCCATTTGCTGTCCAGGTGGTTGAACCGGATTGCGTCCGCCACCTCAGCCCATATCAGGTGCGGCCGGTCGAGCATCATCCCGTTGCACGCGTCCATCACCGCGCAAATCTCAGACGCAGAAAAGCGCTCCCGGAGACTCCGCCTGGCGTCGTCTACCAGGCGGAAGTAGCGGTACAGAGCCCGCTCGATGGCGTCGTTGCGGCCCTCGTAGACCTCCGCAGACTGCTCCAGACGAGCGATCAAGTCTTCCGGGAGACGAACGGAAAGTGGTTGCTTTGGCATCTTCGCCCTCCTATCCCTCAGCAGATGGTGCGCCCGTCTGGACCGCAGCCAGGCCCGTAGATGATGGCCGGGTGCGCTGCCCTCGCAAGCCCCCGCTCCTCCAGCTTCCCGAAGACCCGGTATGCCGTTTCCATTGCGTCCTCATATGTCCTGTGCATCCGCCGATACCGAGGGAAGCGTTGCACCCGCGCACTTCCCCAAAAAGTTAACTCGTACTTCATCGTCTTCCTCCCTCTGCCCGATGTGCGGGCATGTCATGTATTTCGTGGGCCGCCGAAGCGGCCCGGGAATGCCTCAGTCGTGGAACGTCTGCCAAAATTCTTCCCACCCGGCGCCATCCGGGAGCAACCGCAGCCTCCGCAGCGCTTGGTCCGCGCTTCCGTTCCACTCGGCGGCATCATCGTACAGGCGAACTGTCCGCCCATCCTCCGCCGTGGCTACTACCACGCTATCCGAGGGGCCGAGGTTAGAGACCCCGACTCGGTCCAGCTCGGACTGGATGACAGCCTCCACGCCCGCCATCTGGAACGCCTCGGCTTCATCCCGGGTGTCGAAGAACTCGACCCGCTCCAGCGAAACCTCTGAGTCGTCCCAAGCGACCCATCGTCCGTCTGGCAATCGCGTGATGTACCACGTCACATCCCCGTTCTGCAAAACCGCCTGGGACGCCTCGAACAGCTGCGTCTCAGATCCGAAGCCGAGCGCCTGCGCAAAATCAAACACGGTCATACTCCTCGTCTCCTTCTCCCGTCTCGAGCGGGTTTGATTCACTCGGCCCAGCCCATCACTTCGTCGACCTGGCCGATCACGTCTTCCCAGTCGACCGGCCCGTAGTTGTACTCGATGAGCGGCTGAGTCAGGCCGTACCGGATGCGAAGCTCATCCTTCACTGACGCCTCTCCGTAGCCCAGCCACGCCTCCTTGCCAATGTCCTGCGCGATCTCCGCCAACATCTCGGCGAGCGGTCGCCCAGCAAACGTCAGTATGCCGACCTCTTGCGGCCGTCGCACCCACACGATCTCGGTCGGCAGAACCAGCACGGCGCCCTCGTCCGCGTCGAAATCCTCGTCCTCTGACTCCTCACCTTCCAGAGCGACGACCACCACATCGTTCATGTCGGCACCGCGGGACTGGAAGTACCTCTCCAGGCCCCGGAGCGTGCGGCAGCAGGATACCCCGCGCCTCTCGTCGAAGCCGTCCCACACTGTGGACCGCCAGTTGCTCGGGTCGAGCAGTTCCTGCGGATTCCGGCTTGCCTCCTGGATGCGGTAGTACGTCACCGTTTTCGCCTCCGTTTCCGTCTTTCTGATGTCTAGTATATCCAAACTGTATGACGCATGCAATACGAACAGCATACGAACATATTGTGAATTAATTGTGTCTACCGTAGCCAACAAATATCCCCGCTTGCGCGTGGCTATCGACAAAGCCCCCGCCGACGGGCGAGGGCCGAGTTCAGTGCCTGCGCAAGTAATCGATGATCTGCTCCTTGGTCCATATCGGGCCGCTTGCCAAGCGGATGACCGGCTCCGGAAACGCGCCGCGGCGAATATACGTCACCAGCTTGCGCTTATCCCAACCCAGGAGTTCCGACGCCTCCGCAACGCCGACAAGCGGCGGAATCAGTTTCCCAGGTGCATCTCCCGGAAAGCGGACTCGGAGATGACTTGGCGCGCCGACGAGTGCTTGTCGTATGTCTCGCCGTCCGGCATGACCTCGATCACAGTGGCGTCCAGTGTGGTAGTGACCGCCATGTCGCTTTCGGTCACCAAATACACGGACTCGTTCCCGCGCCGAATCCAGAGCAGGTGACCGCCCTGCTCCTCCCAAGTCTGCAGCGCCTCCCGGGCGTCCTCCGAGTACGCTCCGGCCGGAGCGTTTTCTGCCGCGATGGCGGCGTGCAGTTGTTCCACGAGCGTCACCATATACATCGTCCTCCTTTGGTTAGTCCCATCGGATCCCGACTTCAATCCAGCAGGAATTCTCGTCGCACGTCGGATCCGGTCTCACGCACCCACACGATCCGAGTAGGCCGGAAGAGTTCCCAGTCCTCATCCGGGTCGTATCCCACGAATTCGCCTTCGTAGCAGACCAGAAGCGGCAGGTGGATGCCGTTCAGCGTCCGAAATTCGCCGTCCATGGGCGGCTCTTCTTCGAATGATTCGAGCGCGCACAAGCCATCCAGGTACTGCGCCCAGCCGTCGCCGCATGGTTCGAGGCCCAACACTCGGATGATGGCATCCTGCGACAGGTCGGCTCCGTCGCGGTCAAAGAGGAGATACTCGACATCCTGTTCTGTCTCGACCTCGATACCTACCTCGGCCGCCACTTCGCGGACCGCCTCGAACCGTTCACGGGGCGGCAGGGCGTACTGCAGGAACGTGATCGGGTCCGCTCCCGCATATGCCCACCGCCGCACCGACCGGCCGCGTTCTAGTGCTGCCTGGGCCTGCTCCATTGATTCCTCCGTGCGGACGAAGTACATCATCTCTCATCATCCTTCGTCGCCCTTGTTGACTTTATCATACGCCAAATGTATGATAAAGTCAACACCACAAGTGAAAAATCTATAGACTTAGAAAAATAGACTTAGAAAAATGCCGATTCCAGCAGCTAAGATGCTGACTTCATTACGCACCTTTGGCGGAGCCCAGAAGAGCACCAATTGCGCCGCCAGATCGAACCCCAAGCCAAAGATGAGCGCGATTAGTACCATCTTTACTATCTGCATACATCAACATCCTCCCGCACTCAGTTTCGAGTCGTTCGTCATCTCGTCTTATCCTCGATGTCATTGTATCGTGTAATACGAACATAATACGAGCGTAATACACACGTTATATCTGATTGTTCTGGCGAAATTTCCGTTTAAGATAATCTCCGTTTCTGCATTTGCATCTCTCCCGATTCTCCCCGCTTGGCCGCCGGGGAGACTGATTTTTCCCCGCGGCTGGGGATCGGGAAAATAAAAAGGCAAGCGCTAAAAGGCATCTCGACACTTGGATTGATCCAAGAATCCAGACGCTTGAAGCGCTTGCCCTTTAACTGCCTTCGGCTTACGCCGTCCAGCGGATTCCCTACTACATCTTTGCGACTTCCTTCACCCCGTCACCGGTCGCATTCGGATGATCAACGGGGGATCCAACATCTGTCCCCGGATACCGTCTCGTTCAGTGAGACTGGCTGCTTCGTATTCGGGTAATCCCATCGACCTGATTGCCAAGGTGGTGATGGGAAGATGATAATGCGTCACAGACTAAAGCGACCTCGCAGAGCGCCCCGACTCGACAGTTGCTGGACCTTTCCAGGAAAGTGGCGCGCCTTTCCATCGCTCACTTAGTGAGGATCCAGAACTCCGGCACTCACCCTCTTAGGGGCTACAACGTGCCTTCAAACATCTTCTGAGTACAAGGCTATCATACTTCAGAATTATCTCAAGCGCAAAACATCTGAGGAAAAATTGACGCTTTGATAACAAAAGTAGGGTGAGATACCCACGAATCTTTGATGGCGAGGGCATTTCTTCTGAGAAAGATATATCATGATAGTTGATCCTACACGGTCCTGGGTTGCATCAGAACAACCATCTCACGGAAAGCCCAATCGAGGATTTGTTGTCATATTGCGGGGCCGCTTGTCAAGAAATCCGTATCAAGCATTCGAGCGAAAAAACATTTATAGCATTTGTTTTCATATGTACGGGACTCATTGGTCATCGGGAGGCAGTAACCACTGCATCAGAAAACCCAGTTAGGACTTGTATCTTGGCTCGGGAAACCGAATGGCTGAACATCATCAGTCTATCCCGGCGTGGAGACCCCTGCCTTTAGGTATGAGGAGGAAGCGCCGCCATCAGCAGTGGCATGGCTGCTACCGGCGGGCTGCTGTCAGCCAGCCTATCGTGCCAGCTGTAAGGCTAGGTGCAAGCCCCGCCCTTAAGGACTGGGGTAGCTTACGTCGTTTTCTGGTGCAACAAGCAGGGCAATGAAATCCTTCACAACGGCCAAAGATGACAACAAATCCTCACGTAAGTTTTCTGATGCAACCCGGCGAAGGGTGGGAAAACCGGTGAGAGTAGCGAAATGGAAACAAGTTGTAACACAGGTTTTCTGATGCAACATCGCATGATGCAACACCTTGGCCGCCCGTACATCGCATGGAAACAAGTTCTCACATAGATTTTCTGATGAAACAATCCGGGCGGTCAGTGGCTCTGGGAAGGCGATGGAAACAAGTTCTCAAGGTAGATTTTCTGATGCAATGTTGGCTGAAGACATCACCCATGTTCAAGCCGAGCTATGTAAACAAGTCCTCAAGTAGATTTTCTGATGCAACGAGCGTCAGCCTATCGCACAGTATGAGCTCACTTTTATGTAAACAAGTCCTCGTGTAGATTTTCTGATGCAACAAGGTCATCGGTCCCGGATAGGCAGGTCTCAAGCATGTAAACAAGTCCTCATGTAGATTTTCTGTGCAACCCTTCGTTTACGATTACGTATTAGACCTCATATTCCCAGAGTTGCGTCGTATCGGATTGACACCATGCCTCCGTGTGGACAGCCCCGCCAGCGCTGAGTTGGATGCAACGCTCCCACAGTGTGCCCCATCCCCAAGTGGTTCCGGAAGCTATCCCCCATAGTGTAGCCATCTGAAGCCACACGTGACCATCTGCCACTACATCCGGCCGACCGTGATACATGACTTGGCCCACGAATCCATGACATTCGAGTTTGTACCCCTGACGATTTGTATGTGACGTCTGCATTACAGACCCATACTGCATGCCAGGAACCAGTGAAGACTCGTCATACCAGATGAAGCTGTTGGGTGCCAGCTTCAGCGAGAACCACTCTCGTGCCATGGTGGAGAACTTCTGTCGCGTTAGTGGGATGAGCACATCCATGCGCGGCGGTTGGCGAAAGCTGAAACGGATATTCTTGCGCGCCAGGTACTTCAGTGTGTTCTCGGCGTAATAGACGGGCGTGATGAACTGCACGTACAGTGTGTCTCCTTCCGCCTCCTCGTAACGGACAGAGACGTGTTCCGCCTCCGGGTATGCGAATCGCACAACGCTTTGCATCTCTTCATCTACCGCAGGCACCCATGCGATTCGCACGTGTTGCCCATCCAGGTCAGGAAAGACACGATATGGGCTGGTCTTTCGCACGCGATTGTCCCACCAAGCGGGCATTCCTGCCGGCCGGCGGGCCAACAGGTCACCTATCTTGGATCTAACCAGACCCGCATCTGTTCCAGGAATTCGAACCACCTTTGTTTCGACCATCATTTTCTGAACAGCCTCTTTTGGGCTGAGCGTGTCAAGCATTCTGCGCTTCCTCCTCCCACACGACGGCCGCCGGTGCAAGGACTGCACCTGCCTGTTGAATCGTTCGCTCAAGTGCGGCGTTGAGGCGACGTGTAAGACGATTGTCGATTGGCGGAACCTTGGCTTCTCGCACCTGGCGTACCATTTCATCCGGGTTTTTTGCCATCACCGTCAGACTCGTCTTGGCCCGGGTTAAAGCCGTGTACAAAAGCCGCGGATCCTCATATGCCTCTGGCATCACGACAAGAACGTGGGCTCGTTCAGCGCCTTGCGCCTTGTGGATGGTGAGTGCATATGCTAGAGACCATTCATCAATGGCTTCCATCTCGTCCAATGTGGTTTCGGTGTCATCGTCAAATCGGGCCGTGATGACGCCATCATCGACGCTTACAATGACACCCATCTCACCGTTTTTTCGACCAGTGGTGTAGTTGGGAGCGTTCTGCACGATGCGCAAGCCCGGGCGCCATTTGACGTCGCCGCCGAGAAACCAGCTATTGATCTGCTGTTGACCAATGGTCCGCGTCTCCGTCGCATCCCGGAACGGCGTCAGAATCAGCCAATCAGTCGCATCAAGACCGCCATGTTCCTCCACCCACTGCATGATCTTCTGCCGCCAATGCTCTTCGGAGTCTGTCTCAATGGCAATCGCATTTATTACCGGCGGATGCCATGTCCATGGCTGGTCGATGTCCCAAAACCGGTGCGCCACTTCAGCTAATGAGCCAGCTGAACGATGAGGAACCGACAGCGTTCTGGAGGCTCTTGATACGATTGGATGAGTCAGACAGGTCCGGAATGGCTGACCGAATCCGACAGGTGGCAGTTGATTCGCGTCCCCGATGAAGACCACACGCAGATTGTGGTGTGTGAGTGTGGACCACACAATCGCGTGGAAGGTTTGCAGGTCGCACATGCTGGCCTCGTCAACCACTATCCATTGGTCCTGTCCGGAGGCCGGGAACGACCCTTTCTCCACACGTGACGAATGGTTAAATAGAGCATACGCGGAGTGAATGGTGAACGCCTGAATATCTGCCACGTCACGCAAGCGCTTGGCGGCAAGGCCCGTTGGTGCAAGACCGGTAACGGCATCGTTCATACCGAGCTTGCGGGTCGTGTCTGCCAAGGCCTTCACTAATGTGGTTTTGCCCGTCCCGGGCCCGCCTGTGACCATGGTCAAGGGCTGTGTCCACATGGCTGCCAGGGCTTCCTCTTGTGAGGTGTCTAGCGCCAATTCACTGACCAGCGAGGACCAATTTTGCGGCAACGAAAACGAGGGCCTGCGTATGTGCTCCGCCAAGGCCTCCGCGATCTGAATTTCTGACCAGTAGGCCCACTGTGGGTACAGGCGCAGTTTTCCGCCAACTTCCTGGTGAACTGCGGGAAACGGCGTGTCGAGTCGTTTGTCAGACGGATAAATCGCCCTCCAGTTCTCAACGAGTCGGCGCGCGTATTCTTCTGCTTTGCCGTTGTGCCGGCCGAGGTACCGGGCGGCCAATTGCACGGCGGCGCTGGATTTGGCGATGCGGATCACGGAATTCCCCGATTGCCACACGTGCCCGCATGCAGCAACGAAAAATCCTCGAATCCGCTTCTCTTCCAAGCGTGTCTCGTGAGCGTACTTGGCGTCGATGATCGCCAACTCAGGCAGAGACAAGGCTTGGCCGAGTACATATGGGTTCGTCTGAATTTCCTCCACACAATGCTGTATTGACGTAGCGTGATTGTGTGCAATCTCCTCGACGGCGTTGAGCAGAGTCCCGTATGGAATGCCCGTTGATAATACCTCGTTCAAGTGTTCGTGGATGAGCCCGTGGATTTGGTTGCGGCACCACCGCGCGGTCCACTTTCGAACGGAATCAGGGATGTCCAACGGTGCATTGAGCACCCACTGAGGAGTGGGAAACGACATGTCTTGTGTCAATGCACCTTCTTCTCTCGCTTTCATGACCGCGGCCAAAAAAATGCGTCCGTAAGGGTGCTTGTCCAGTTCCGACATCCAGTTCGACGAACCGGAGGACTTTTTCACTCTGATTCCCTCCATACAGCGTCGTAACTGCGTACTCGGCACAGTACGGGCTCGTGATGGAAATACGGTGGCTCGATGGCGTGGGCGTCAAGGATTCCTCGGAACCCGTTCTCTCTTGCATAAGATTCTGGAACGGGTCGGAGAACAAGACTGTCAACGCCAGCGATTGCGGAGTTGAGATCCGGCCGGCGTCGCAAGATTGCTCTGGCGATCCGGCCCATCCCACGCTGTCCCTTTTGCCCCACGTACATACCAGGAAGTCTCTGCGCTAGGCGAGCGAACTCGTCCACTTGCTCAGCGTCCACATCGACGAAGAAGTACAGGAGCGGGACAGACAGGTACGTGTATCGTACCATGGCACCGCGGAGAATCCCTGAGCTGGTCTCAATGGGTTTGAAAAACCACGGGGTGCCCTTGAAAACCGCTTCTTCCCCAGTTTCCATGGTTGGTGCAAAGAGTGCTGACACCGCCCAGAACTGGCCATCTTGAGACTCGAAACGTCTCACTGGCAAGGAGATTGGTTCCCATTGGTCCGGATCGCGCCGGTTTGCCGCGTCCGGATACAGTTCCCGCGCACGTGCTGCGAATAAGAGTGCGTCTCCCATCAAAACGCCCCTGCGCGGCAGGAAGACTGGTGCCTCCAAAAAGAGGCGGACCTCGAGGATCACGACACGGACACTTCCTTCATGGCGACGTAGAACGGCTCCTTATGGGTCAGGAGGAAGTGCAGCATGTCCCTGTTTTGTCTGACATACTCTGTGAACATTGACGGATCCAGACGTTCATCTTCCGGAATTCGTTCCCAGGACACGAGGCCAAATCCGCTCTTGGATTTGCCGCCGAAAAACGGCCGGTTGCGAAGCCGCTCAATTGCCAAACCCATCATGCTCCAATCCATGGGCGTTGCATTGTCGTGGAGCGTGAAACGCACGACAAACGGATAACCAGGCAGCACATATCCGTGAGTTACCGGCATGTTGCGGAATGGGTTCTTTTTGCCCTCTTGGTCATCAGACACCACTTCAGGCAGTCCGATGAGGGAAGGCATTTCCGGCATGCGATAGGTTGTCCAAGCACCGTTGTTGGTGAAGCTGTCCTTCAGTGCAAAGTCCTCAAACCAATCGTCCGGGAGCGTGGGAAAGAGAACTCGTAGCTCGTTTGAAGCCGGATATGCGTGTCCCAGGGCGCACCGACTGGTAATAAATTGACCTCCAACGACACCACCTAGCAGACCAAACATCGGCAGCAGCTGCTTAACCTTCTCCACATCATCCAACGACAGACGCACCTCGTTTGTGATGAGCACCCCGCCACTGGTAAGCGTGTGGTACGTGATCTTCTGGCCGCGCGTTCCATGTCCGTAGAAGGACACAGGATCGATCCCCAGTTCCTCAAAGAGATACCCGGCCAACTCCCGGCGAATACGGCCGCCGAAGCTGTTGCCGGAGAGCACCGGAGCCTCCACGGGCGCTTCCTCACCCGTGTACACTTTGAGGGTTCTCAGTATTCCGCGGGACTCACCTTCCTCTCGCCGCGATTCAATCGATTGGAACAAGGGGGTGAGAGTGCGAAAACGCAGGTACAGATCACTCGGCATGGGATTCCATCTCCTTTTTCCGGTGTGTCATGATAATGGCCCGAGTCCAATCTCTTAGTGCTTCCTCTAACGGTTCGAGAATGGGATCGAGCGTACTGCGGATCTCCTTTGGCTTGGGGTACCCATTGATGCGCCAGTCATTTTCGAGCGCCGCAACGCGCTCCGCGATATCTGCTGGCGCGTACATTGGCTTGGAACGCCAAACAATGATCCAATTCGGATCGTAACAAACTTTCCCACGGAAGATGGTGTGCTTTTGCTTGTACGATCCTTCGACCGCGACAGCCAAGAGCGGGCGAATGCGAGGAATCCTGTACCACGGAAGCTCATATGTGTCCCACGGGAAGAACGAGGTGAAATCCTCACCTTTTGTGCCATATGCGAGGAAGCTCCACGCATTTGGTGCATTCTGCAGTCCAAATGTGAACATGAGTGCGCATGACTCACACAACCAGGGCGACATGACTGGGAAGTAGTCATGGTCAGTAAATGTGGTCAGCAATATGTCACTTCGTGCATACGCTTGTCGTACGCGACGAGTGCAAAAGGAACACCGGGCGTCCACATCGTGAGGGGGATGGTCGATCTTCCAGTCGGTACGAGTTTTAACGTGTTCGGCAAACAGGTCGGAAAGAAAAATCAATTTTCCACCTTCTCTGCATGTTCTATCGCAAGTTTGGGGAAGCGCTGTTCCCTGCGTCATTTCGTTTCCTGCTGTAATTGGTGGAGTCTAAGTTTGCGGTACATTTGTGTTGCGGTAGCTACAATTATCCAAGCCCGACTACTTAGTAGGTGGCCTTTGGTATCCATTGAAAATCCCTCCCGCTTGGTTTGAACATAGCACAATTCTATATGGCTCACTGTTCGACTTCTTGTCGAAGTGCTTTTCTTTCGGGCAATTAACGTTTATAGTCCTTTTCGGTCACATCAGTGCATCGTTTCGGGCACCGGTTGGACGTTATGTCGGGCATCGGTGGGATGTCAAGTTCGTATTCTGCGTGTTCAATTAACCATCGCCCATAAAACACCTTGGCAAGTCCAATGACCGCAAGAGCGACGATCAGGTAGAATAACCATTCGCGCAGAGACAGAAGGCTATGAAACGTAAGCATACCCAACCACAGGATAGCAATCAGTGTGGCGCCGAAAATACGGAGAATTCCACCTTTAATTTGGCGTTTTCCATCTTTGACTTGGTCTTCGTCGAGGACTCGCTTAATCACCGTGGTACCTCCCCACTGTTCACGAGTGACTCGTAGTGACTAACTGGGTATACTGAAAGTATACCAGTTCCGTGGGGGCGTCGAGTATGTTTCTCTACCGGTCGAGGGTGAAAGGTAGGGACTATGTTCAAATCTGTCGCTCTGAACGTTTGGAGGGGCGTACAAAGCGCCGGTACGTGGCTGCATTGGGATCAGTCCCGACGGCGTTAGAGGAAGTCACTCGGGCCCTGAACGGCGAAGAGCCGGTCAAAGACATTCTGCGTCAGGTCGAACGCACCCGGCTGCTGGAGTGGAAAACACGTTTGGAGAACTGGCTGGCGCCGGGAGTGACCAATTCGGCCGGCTTTCCGGTCCAATCCAATACGAACATCTCTCACCTGCTCGAGCGAGAAGGAAGCGGTAAGCACGTATCACCAGACATCCTGATGTACTGGCTTCAGGTATCCCAATCCTCCTTGGGAAGGGCATCTAAGAGAGCGCCAGTCAGAATCCGCATGTTTGAACACGATTACCCTATCGGCCGGTGGATAGAGACTGCAAATAGGGTGCGCGTGGAGTACACGTGCAATAAACCGTACTTGGACATCGACGGACACGAGTATCCGATACACGTTGTCCTGGTAGTGACTAATCTGCGTGAGAAGCCCTATTTTGTCCGTTTCAGCGTGGTCTGCGCTGATGGAACAAGGATTGAAATCATCCGGAGGTCGAAGTTCAAGAAAGACCTTGCACCAGAAGTGAAGCGGTGGAAGCTCGATAACGCATAATACGGGCTGATTCCACTCGGGTACATACCCACACTTGATATCGTTCGTGTCATCGTAATCGTTCCGCTTCGACCTTTCGAAGGTATTTCAACAGCACCGTGCCATGCCATCCTCCCTGGTCCCAATTGATATAGGCACTCTTCCCTGTTAGGGACAGTCCGTCTATGGTGCCGCGCCCCCATTCCGGGTGCAGTCTGTGGACCACACGGTCGCCTTCTTTGAATGGCGGCGTCTCAAAGTACGCTGCAATCCTTGCTCGCAGCTCCTCGGTAAGGCCTTCTTCATGAACCCGACGCAATAGTTTCTCTGCTTCAGTCATGTCTCATGATCCTCCTTTATCCTGCGAAATTACGTCAGCTACCCCAGCCCTAAAGGGCGGGGCTTGCACCTAGCCTTACGGCTGGCACGATAGGCTGGCTGACAGCAGCCCGCCAGTAGCAGCCATGCCACTGCTGGCAAGGTACTTCCGGGCAATGTTGCGAGCCGCGTTCAAATCAGCATTCAGTTCAAATCCGCAGTTCCGGCACAAGAAGCGTGATTGCGTCCGTCGGTTAGAACGGTGGACGTATCCGCAACATGAGCACATCTGCGACGTATGGCGAGGGTCAATGCCAACGACAACGCAACCCTTCTCCACCGCCTTGTATTTCAGGAACGAACGTAATTGTGCAAACGTCCACGAATGCAAGCGGCGGCGGGACTCTCGTCCGCGTTGCTTGACGCGCGTGCGGATGTGATTCAAGTTCTCGACGACAATCACAGTGCCGGGTTCAACGGAATCGACGATACGCCGACTGAGAACGTGGTCGCAATCGCGGCGGAAGCGGTGAACCTTCCCGGACAGGCGGCGCAAATGCCGCTTGGCCGAGCGAGTGCCTTTCGCCTGAAGCGCACGCTTCAATCGGAAATACCTGCGGTCAATCTCTTTCCAACGCTTCTCACCGAGGAAGTTGGCGGTGGATGTGACAGCGGGATGGTTCAATCCCATGTCCACGCCGACGACATTCCCGGTTGGGGAGAAGGAGGCATCTGGAATGGTCACCACGAGATGCAGCCAAAACCGGCCCTTTCGATAGACCAGATCGGCGCTATCGAAGCCAGTAGCTTGAGCGAGGAGACGATCCGCATGTGGATTGCGAGCGAATTCAACCGACTGACGGCTTGCAACCGTAGAAAGGCTGACAACACTCGCGTTCGGGTGAAATGTGTATGTCCGCGCATCGTACCGGATCGGGACCAAGTTCCCGTGGGGGCAAGACGTCTTGCTGCCTTTCTTCAACCGGTTCAAAGCGGACTTGACGGCCTCCGTCGCACGCACCCGCGCGGCAATCAAAAGTTGCGCAGGCAAGTCCGGATGTTCCACACGGAGAGTGCGGTACGTCTCGTGGTGCAGCGTCACACCGTTCTTACAACGCTTCTGCCAGCCAACAGCACAGACAGCGTTAAAACAAGCGGTGTGCTCCACGAGGGTCCGCAACAGAATTTCCTCCTGTTTGGTTGTGGGTTTCAACAACAATCGGATCGTTCTCCTCATATTTCATACCCTAGCACATTTCGCAGAAAGAGGATGGCGACGCTCCTCCCCATGCCTAAAGACAGGGGTCTCCGCGCCGGTATAGACTGATAAGATATCCGCTTACGCCGCTTTTTATGTACATCTCGTTCGCGCCCGACAGAAACATACACTTCGTGTGCGTTGGGTTCATGTGTATGGTCATGAACCCCAGCCCTAAAGGGCGGGGCTTGCAGTTGTAGCCTGCGCTATACCGCGTACGGCTGCATGACTTCAGCCCTACGGCGAATGTTCACCGCAGCGATGGTGTCGGCTGGGCCAGCGAACCCACATTCGACACACTCAAAATTATCCCTTGTGGGGCGATTGCGTTTGTCCGCATGACCGCAGCTTGGACATGTTCGAGATGTATTGCGCGGATCGACGAACACCACGGGCACACCCGCCAAACGTGCCTTGTACTCGATGAAGAAGCGAAGCTGATGGAATGCCCAGGAATGCTGGGTGCGACGCTGAGCCTTGCGAACCGTTATCCGGTCACGAATGCCCTTGAGATCTTCAAGTGCAATCCCGCGCCCGGTGTCTTTGGCTTTCGCAACCAGCACTTTCGCAATGCGATGGTTTACGTTGGTGGCGAAACGGGCTTCCTTGCGGCGACGCTTCTTCAGCAGACGCTTGGCAGACTTTGTGCCTTTCGATTGCAGGCGTTGGCGAAGGCGTGCGTGGCGATGGCGCAGTCCGTTCACGTGCCCTCCAGAAAACACCTCGCCGTCGCTGTCTGTCGCGATGTTCTTAATGCCCAAGTCCACGCCAAGAAATCCATTTGGAGCACCTTGTGGTGGATCTGGGACATCCACAACGACAGCGAGGTAGAAGGTGCCATCGCGGTAAATCAGGTCGGCTTGTCCACGAATCCGCTGGAGGCGTGCAGCCTGGTACTCGCCAAACAAAATGGGGACCAAGATGCGGCCGCCAAGCGTTAGGATGGACACGCGATCAAGACCTTTCCAAGAAAGGAGGCGTTGGTCATATACGATGGCGCCATGCGGCTTGAATGTCGGCTTTATCGACTTGTCTCGCTTGTACGCTTCGCACGCCTTAGCGATAGCACGGACGGTCATTTGGGCTGAAAGCCCAAATTCCTTGCGGATACTGTCGTACACGAGCTTTTGCAACCGGATCTTGTTTGCAGTGCGATGTTCGAAAGCCACTTCCGCAATCGCATTGCAAGCCGCATTGAACCGTTCCATCGTCTCAAGCAACGCTTGGTGCTGTTCAGTTGTGGGTAGCAGCTTGACCATCAACGTCAGGTTCATGCCGTTATTATAGCACAAATCGTTCAATACAATAAGAGCGCGTTTCCTCCCCATGCCTAAAGACAGGGGCTTCCGCGCAAATCATATGGTGAGTTCAACACACTATTCCGATTTTAAATCCTTTGTAGAACCCTTGTCCCCCGAACGTGACCTTTCGCAGCATTGAACCAAGCGGAGGTGATGATGCATGCTGCCGCTCGTTTCAGCTGCGTTAACCATCGCCCGGGCCATGCGGGGACTAACCATTCCGGAGGTTGCGATCATGGCCGGGGTGACCCCGGACGATGTGTTTGACGCTGAGAACTTTCTCGAAGACGTACACCCCGCTACCGTCCAGATCATCGCAGGGGCACTCGGGATTGACCTGCGTTTGGTGGAGAAGTCTTTCTAACTCAGTTCGGCGCAGGGCCTGTTTCAAACCAGGTCCCTGCGGCCGCCCGGGATGAGTTGGAGCTGGGGACGTGTGGGTTCCACCTGCACGTCCTTTTCGTCGTCATCGAACAATCCGAGCGTCATCTGCTCGATCTCGAAACGGCGCATGGGGGTTCGACAGAATTTGCAGTACGAGTCTGAGCTGGTTCTGCCGCACTTGGGACATTGATTCGTGATTATCACCATTGGCTATCCCTCGTTGCCTCGCTGTAGCTGTACATGAACGGATGTTTGTTGTGGTCAATGGGTGCGAAAAGTCCGATTGGCCCAGGTTACGAAATCGTCCAAGGACATGACGCGGATGTTCTTCCCGGCTACATCAGCGCCATACAGTCGTTCCTGTGCCGCACGTTTGAGCCAATCCATGGCCCCTTTCTTTGCTCCCGAACCGCCAAGAACGATAAAAATATCCTTTTCTGGCATGGCCTCGATGGCATTGAGGTAGACGTACGGGTACTTCTCGTCTACGCTTCCCGAGGATTGTTGCCATTTGCATTCGATCCGAATGCGCAGGTTGTAATCTGCTGAGACGAGCAAGAATTCGGTCTTGCCCTCGTGGCCATAGATCGACGTGTACGGTGCGTGTTGGAGTAGCAGCTCGGTGCCGTATCGTTCCGGGCGCTTGATGTACTTGGAGAACGGGACGACCGTGAAGCCCTTACTGGTCATGACTTCGCGTATCATCCGTTCCAAGACGGTGCCGGAACTGTTTGCGAATCCACCCTGGGTGCTCGGACGGTTCATTGGTGCGTACCTCCAAAGAGTGCGAGAACTTCAGTTGCTGTTCCCCGGTTTTCTCCGTCGCAGCTGATGAAACGACGCACCTCGAGGTGCTCCACATCTGCCGCGGCGTACGCGTTTTCCGTGAAATCCGTCGCGTGATTGGAGATGAGGACCGGGATGCCCCGCTCTCCAAGCGTCGTAGCCAGGCGTGCCAAGTCCCGTTGGTCGTCCGGTCCGAATCCTCCGGCCGCGTAGTCAGTAAAATTCGCGGTGTCCGAGAGTGGGACGTATGGCGGGTCGCAGTAGATCACGTCACCAGATTGGGCCTGGCGCATGACCACGCGAAAGTCTTGGCACACGAATATGGCATGTTGAGCTTTCTGCGCGAAGTACCGCATTTCCTCTTTTGGAAAGTACGGGCGCTTGTACCTTCCAAATGGGACGTTAAATTGGCCACTCGTGTTGTACCGGCACAGGCCGTTGTATCCGTGACGGTTGAGATACACGAACAGGGCGGATTTGCGCCATGGATCCGTTGTCTCGTTGAACTCTGCACGGAGCGCGTAGTACCGCTCAGACGTGTTGTTCTCGGGTACGAACAACGTCTCGCAGTACGTGATGAACGAATCTCCATGTTGTTTGAGTGTCTCGTAGACCTGGATGAGGTCTTGGTTGATGTCGGACAACACGTACTCTGGGTAGTCCGTGTTCAAGAAAACTGCACCTGAACCTACGAATGGCTCTATGAGCCGGCGTCCAGGTGGCAATCGACGTTTGATATGCTCAACGATGCGGTACTTCCCGCCGGCCCATTTGAGGAATGGTCGCATATACCTCTCCTTACGTCGTTGACGTCGTTGGCGGAGGTTTGAGCTCCGACCTGTACTTCATTCTACAGGACAAGCCATGGCTGCGCTGGAACAGCCGGGTTAGATTCGGTTGGCTATTCCTGCAGCACACGGAGATATCTGGAGAGTTCTACGGGCTCTCCGCCGTATTGCTGGGCAGCCATGAGATACAGGTTCTCCTTGGCGCGGGTGATGGCAACATAGCACAGCCTGGTTTCTTCTCTGAGGCTGGGGCCGGATAGGGACTTGCGATGAGGAAGTATTCCCTCAACCAGGTCCACCACGAAGACCGTCCACCATTCGAGACCCTTGCTCTTGTGGATGGTCATGAGTTGAACCGCATCATCCTTGGGTTGCCTGGACTTCTCAATTACCCAGTCCACATACCACAGGAACTCCGGCACCGTTTTGTATCTCGACGCTGATCGAATGAGCGCGTCCACCCATGTGACTGGTTCGTCATCGTCTTGTTGGCGCACTACTGTCGGGTGCGTTTGGACCAGCCATCGCAATGCTTCTGCGGGGTTCTCGTAGCGACTTAGCTCCTCCACGGTTTCGCGAAATGATCGGCACTTGGGGTGCGCCATGACCGCTTCCCACCCGCCGGCCTTTACCTCGTCCACGACCTGCTTTGGGATGAATCGTCTTGGGCGGTTGAGCAGTGGTATCCAGGTTGCAGGATCCGAATGGTCGATGGTGACACGGAGATAGTCCAGAAGCGTCTTCACATCTCGGTTCTCGTAAAAATGCTTGTCCCCCACGACCTGGTATGGTATGTCCTGCTCAGCCAGGGCTTCTTCGTACGCGCGAGACTGAACGTTTGTGCGGTACAAGATGGCGTATTCGCTCCACGGAATCCGGGGGTACCGCTCATGCAACCGTGCGATTTCTTCGGCCACGAATTTGGCCTCTCCCCAGTCCGATTTGGTTGTGATGATTTCCGCGGTGGATGTGTCCTCCGATACTTCGCGCGCCGCATGCACGCGTTTTTCGATTTGGTGACCGCGGTTTAGGGCTATCACTCGGCCGGCAAGTTCAAGTATCAGGTCGTGCGACCGATAATTGATGTCGAGTACGATCTTCCTGGCATCCGGAAATTCCTTCTGGAACTGAAACATCAGATCCGGCCGGGAGCCTCGAAAACCGTAAATGGCCTGAAAGTCGTCGCCAATCACAAAGAGATTTCGTGTGTTGCGTACGAGCTCCAACAAGAACAGCCACTGCGAGTAGTTTGTGTCCTGAAATTCGTCGACAAGCACGTATCTCCAGCGGCGTCTCCAACGGTCTCGAAAGTCCGAGTTGGTCTTGAAGAACCTGAGTACGTGCAACAGCATGTCGTCGAAATCAAGGATGTGCCGTTCGGCCTTGAGCGCCTCGTATGCAGCATACACCTTTGCCAGTGTATTGTCCTGAACTTGCTCCGGCATAAGGGCCTCTGCTTTGGCCCGGGATACGTTCGTCAGGGCCTCCTGTGAGCTGGCGTATAGTGGCCCCACGCCGTGGGGATTTAGGTTGCTCGGTTCAGACAGTACAGTATCCATGAGCCAGGTTGGGTCTGCGGCAACTTTCCAGTCGTCCTTCAGGAACGATTTGAGCATGCGATAGGCTACAGCGTGCATTGTGCCAATGGTGACTTGTTTGGCTGCATCCCTTCCCACCACGTCTACGAGTCGGGTTCGCATTTCATCGGTCGCCTTGCGAGTGAACGTGCAGGCGAGAATTGAACGCGGGTCGACACCGCTTTCAATCAGGTACTGTATCCTTGCGATGAGTACGGCCGTTTTACCGGATCCTGCGGCGGCTATCACCATACATGGTCCATCTGTGTGTCGGGCTGCCTCCTGCTGAGCGGGATTGAGTTCTTGAAGTGACGGCACGTAGAACGTACTCCTTTCCCAGTTGGCGTATACCGCCTCTGCAGGGTCGGGCGTCGCCGAGGTTGTTGAAGTTTGTACAGACTCCGGGATTGACGGAAACCTGAAAATGTGGGTAAAGAATCGCGGGCAGTCTGGGGCGTGCTTGCCGCGAGGGTTCGTTACGAGGCAATAAGCCGGAGGACGCGTCTGATAACGGCGAATGTGCATGCGTACGGGTCGTTCGGGTTTGCACATGCACAAGAGTGTCGCGTTTTCGCGGTACAGGTCCTGGAGGAGTTCCTGCATGTGTCCCGGACCGGTTACCAACTCGGCATAGTTGAGCCGGATCGTTCCTCGACTTGTTGACGCCTCAATCCACCCCGCCATGGCGTTCGCCCCCTCGATCCCATTGTGGTATGAGGCACTTCGAGGAAGGACGCAAAATCTGTGCAATCCCCATGTAAGGGTGGTTTCAAGTTCTTTCCCCCATTGACTATGGCCATTCACCTGAACCATTCACCTTGGCAATTGACCATGGGAAGGTACTTTTGACATGAACCAACACCATCGACTGTTATCATTCAAAAACACTTTTCACATAAGGAATGAATTAGTTACATCGACAATCACATGTGACCTGTACAAGGTGTAGGGTCCATATAAAAGTTCAATGAAAATGTGAAAGTAACGTGTGCTATGGAAAAGTACAGGTAACGTGGTTCATGCAAAAGTACAATCAACAATACACATTCAACATATTAAGTGACATTAGGAAGATAGAAATAGAAGCTAATGGTGCTTGTAGAAATGGTATGTGAATTGTGCCCAAAACAAATAGAAGTCAAACGTGAATGGTAAAAGTAGAAGGGCCACGGTATTAACAAAAGCCACAGGCAAAATAACAAGTGAAAGTAGACTCTTACAATAGATTGTGTAACGATAAGGGAACTTCAGGTTTAAGAATGGTATTGATAAAGGTGCCTGGATAAATAAGAAGGCACAAGTGAAATTGACAAGTCAAATAAACAATGACAATATAAAAGTGAACGTAACATGCGCCTTGGTAAGGCATAAGAGTATTCTGTTTGATCCTTGGCTAAAGAACCAGTAGTAGAATATGAGGAAAACCGGCGTTTGGAGGTGTAACCGTGGCAACTGTATTCACGTTCGGGATTCAGAAGGGCGGTGTTGGGAAGACCACGACCACTGGCATAACCGCGTGGCTCTTGTCACAGAAGTACCGGGTGTTGGCGGTCGACTTTGACTCTCAGGGGAACTTGACACAACTCCTGACGGGCTATGATGACCTTCAAATCTTTCGTGAGAAAACCGTGTTGGAGGCAATTAAAACTCGGAATCCCCGAGAGTACATCTACAAAGTCAGCGACAACCTGCACATCCTGCCGGCTGACGATTTCCTCTCCCAGTTTGCGCGTTGGCTGTACACTGAGTACCGCGGCCGGCAGAAGGCGACCGTCCTGAAGGAAACGTTGGCTGTGGTATCAGATGACTACGACTACATCCTCATCGATTTGCCGCCGAATTTGGGCGAACAAACGATCAACGGCATCACGGCGGCCGACCACAACATCGTTGTGCTTCAGGCGGAGCCGTTCTGCTACAACGCCCTCGGGAACTACTTGGAGATCCTGGTGGCGACTCAGGAGCAGGTTAACCCGGCTATGAACGTGCTCGGTATCCTGACATCAGTGATCGATCCAAGAACCGGAGTGGGTCAAGGCATCTTGGCGAGAACCCGCGATGAATATAAAGATCTGGTGTTCGACACCATCATCCACCGTCGCGCGCGGGTAGCGGAGTTTGCGATCACTGGAATCGAACAGCGGACGAAGAACGACCGCGAAGCTCTGCAGATGTACGAAAGCTTCATCGAGGAGTTGATGACACGTGTCAGCGAGTACGAAAGCCGAACAGTTGCTGCAACGAATGAACCGGCGGACAACTAATACCGCCTCGTCCGTGGACGAGGGCATTGACCAGAAGAAAGACATTCTTGAGACCATCGTTGGTGCGGTTGGGGTTCCCGATGAATCGGTGCAGGGGCCTGCGGTAGTAGACCAAGTGCAGCCTCCCATTGAAACTACTACCGACCGTGCGGAATCACTGGCATCAGTCGCCTTAACAGGTTCCGATGACAAGACACAAGTGGAAGTTAACAGCACCTTTGAAAATGGCATGGGACATCAGGAAGTAAAAGAGACAAGTGATATTGACTTGTCAAAGGGACTTGCATCCATTGCAGACCAGGTTGTCAGAGAGATCAAGTCGAAGAAAACAAAGAAGGATACACACAGGAAGGCAACGTACGAACTACCGATTGAACTCTTGGAGCGGTTCGACCGTATCGCCAGTCTTATGAAGGAACCACGGGGATTTAAAGAAAGGACCATACAGCATTTGCTCGAACGGTTCTGCGACGAGATGGAAGTTCAACTTCAGGCACGACAGAAACAGCATAGAAGGAAACCGTAACCGCGGTGGCCGGGAACCCGGCGCCGCGGTTCTATCATGGTCGTGAATCGAGCGCAGGGGTGAGCAGGGCGTCCATCCACACTTGTCCGGTCTCCTCCAGTCCATCCAACGCGCGTCCCTCAATGACAGCAAGGCTTTGATCAGGTAGGAACGGACAAGTACACACGACGGTCTTGCTCCAAGCGCCAGCGTACTCTCCCGGATGTACAGGGAGCCGGTTCGGCGCCATGTTGACCACCAGCAGTTTAGGTGAGAGATGGGAAACGAGTGAGACTTTCTCCGGGTCTGGTGGTACAACGAGTACGTCAACGGAATCCTCGAGGTCTGACAAACGCGCGTCGATGACAACTGTCACCTGGTCTGGAATGCCGCGTAAGGCTTTACGCACCGAAGCCAGTGACGGACCGCAACCTTGGGCGGGCAACACCATCAACCCGTCGGACAGGCGCCACGTCTCGTTCAGGCTCAATCCACCGTGAACCCAGGTATTAGCGCCGTCCCAGTCTGTTGGGCCGTGAAGCCAGCGCGTGAGAATCGGCCGGTCGCTGGCCTCGATAAGCACCGTAATGTCTCGATTCACCAGGGCACGTGCCAGGTGCAAAGCTACAAAAGAGACACCTGACCCGGGCAGGCCGCTCACGGTGACCACGCGGGGCCCGCGCGCACGTGGCTCCGCTGACTTGGTGATGGGACCGCGTGCGCGCCAGTCTGATAAGCGTAAACCGGGTCGTACGGCCGGACGCTTGGCAGTCTGCGGTTCCGTTGATTGCTCGACAGATTCCGGCGCGTCTTTTCTCCACGTGAGTGGTTTTCGAGAGCGCTGTCCCTTGTACAGGTCATCCTCCATCTGTACGAAGGCCTGCACGTCTCCATAGGTGCCAGGGTGGTCAATACGCTCGAACACAGCCTCCAGAACGATCTCGTCCGCGAGCAAGAGATCGTATACGCCCCGGTGGACGAGAGCGGTTACCAGCGGGTCGCCCGCGGGGCGGCTTTGGTCCAGGAACACAATACGAACTCCGCGCCGACGGAGATGTTCGACGACAGCTACGAATCCCGCGTCGCCCGCGCCGGAGTCGGGGAGGACGCGGGTCAGGATGACGACGTCGCCCTGGTCCAAAGGAAGGACGGTGAGGCCTTGCAGGTACGATACAGTCTGTACGGTGTAGAGGTCCTTGTATCTGTTCCGTAAGGCCTCATCGAGGTCGTCTAGACCTGTTGCGATTACCAACTTCGCCATTCCTAGTACCCCCTGTATGGCAAACTGTTGCCGATTCCGTTGATAGCCCAGGGCACCTTGTACCTGACTTCGATGTAGCGCAGGGCAGCCATCAGATTGTCGACGGGGTTCCATATGTCCTCGTGCCCGGGCACAGCGAACTCTTGGAACGTAGACGGAAGGGTCTGCATGATACCTTCCGCATGCTCATTGCCCGGCCCGCCCGTCATGGGGTCGATGCCCTGTGGATTGTATGCGTATGGATCCCCTCCACTCTCGTGGGCAACAATGTCCAGGATGTACGGTTCCCACGACATCGGCAGGTCGTCTGCTTGCAAAGCCTGGTCAACCCACGATTTCACCTGCTCTTGATTGGGAAGATACCCAGATTTGTGAGGTGGGCCCGATGGAGCAATCGGTCCCGTTACCCCAAACATGGGACCCCACTGAGCCACCTTAGGATCGCGTAACCAGGCGAACATATCTCCTTTTTCGTATTGGCTGTATTGCATAGCGAAAATGGCATCGAACCAGAGCGGATCGACATCGGACTTTTGGAACCCGTACTTTGCGGCCGCCTGGTAAAGCCGGGTCCAGTCATACTGCATGTTGCCGTCCACCATTTGTGGCGTGATTGTCTCGGTACCTACTCCATCGGTAAAACCTCCAATGGTCACGGTCTGCCACTCACTGGTGAAGGTGCCGTCCCAGACCTCGGCCTTTCGCAATTCCCAAACCGTGAAATAAGTGATCTCCGTTGCGATGTAAGACTCCGTGGTACAACCGTTCTCGTCGCAGACGGTACGTGTTGTCCAAAACTTGTGTATCGTTTCGCCCTGGGCCTTCACCCACGTGTACTGTGGTTTGACGAGTTGATAGTAGTCCATCGCGCGCTGTGCTTGGTTTGGGCTCTGATAGCCGTCGATGAACTTGCCCAATGTCAGCAGAACGCTTGCCGGCAGATCCAATTGGTACGAGCGAACGATCTCTTTTTGACTCTCATCCAAGCCGTCTTGCCAGTGATCGGCCGCAGCCTGATATTCCTGCTGGATGGTGCTATCCACCTGTGACCATTGTGCTTGATCTCCGTCCAGGTGTACCCCCGTAAACGCGCCAAGATAAAAGGTGCCCGCGGTATTGGACACGACGCTGATGAGGACGTATCCAATTAGGAGCGGGCCGAGAACGACCATTCCAGCTGCAAGACTGAGCAAAAGGAGTTTCCATGGAGGCAGGTTGGTGATTCTCTTCCACAGGCCGGGCCTTTTGTGCTGAGAGGTCACCGGGCCCGCCTCCCACCCCACGGGGAACTGAGATCACTCAGGCCAACCCGGTTGGCCCGTACCCGGGCCTGCTGCATCATGGACTGGGACGGATTCTTATAATACTTCCAGTTGATCCTGCTGATCGAGTTTTGCGCGTCGACGACGCGTTTTTCGCCCCGTTGTGAAAGGTTTCTCGCACGCTCCATTTGGGCTTTGAGCGGTAGGTAGCGATCCTTGGCTTCGTCTCGGCGCCGTATTGCATGCTCATACTCTGCCTGCAGCTGGGCGAACATGGGTGTCCCTTCGTGTTTTGCCTGTCGTGCTTCATCCAAGCGTGCCGCGGCCACGTTCACCTCGTCCTCAGCGAACTCATAGGCGGCTTTCGCTGATTCGTAAGACGGAGACAAACGCTGTTGTTGCTCGTCTCCCTCCATCATCCATCTCATGCCCTGTTCCAGTTCGGACTGGTACTGCCCGATACGTGTGAGGTCTTCGGCCGCGTCAGAGTTCGGGCCGCCTTCAGCAGCTGCACGAAGCAGTTCCACACTCGGAAGGGTGCTGTCGTGATACAGCTTGCTCTCGGCGGAGCGGTCGCCAAATTCCTGCATGGCCACACCGAGAATATTGTGGGCCCCTGCGTAGCCGCTCGACCTATGCCCAAGGTGAAAGCTCGTAGCTTTGTGGTGAAGGTCCTGTTTCAGTCGCCGACGTGCTTCTCCAAGAAACGCGTTGGCCGCATTCCGATAGGTCGGACGTTGCTCCAACGCCGCCAGCTTTTCCATGGAGGATGGCATCAGGCGGGTGTGAGCCCCGTGAACCCGTGAGGCATGGTCGAACAAAGGCGCGTCGGAAGAACCAAACCCCGTGGTGTTCCGGCCCTTTCTCGGTTCGGAACCCGCAGCTCCAGCCTCAGTAGTGGAGGCGCCAGTCGTACCGGCGGTGCCGGTGGTGTTCAAAACCCGGGCTATCCCAGGGCCACGATGCGTCTGGGAAGTGAACGGATCGAACATTGTCCAGGCCTCGGCCTCCGGTGACGGCAGCCCCAGCGCCGCGTCATTTCCCCCAGTGAGCGATTCAAAAACGTTACCCGGACTGCTTGATTTAACTGCGGAGTCATCTCGTCCGGTGATCTTCGGCAAGTGCTTTTTCAAAGACGCTTGCTTGAGAAATGCCCTAGCTCCTGCGAGACCGGCGATTCCCGCCGATGCAGCCAAGCCTGCAGTGGCTTTCATGGCGTTTACCCCGGCGCCAAGAAATTTCTCTCCCATTCCAATCCCGATCCCTTCCATAAGCCCAGACAAAAGGGCCCCTGGACCGCTCCGGCCTCCGCCTCCATAAGGGATGAGATGGTCGAGAAAACTGCGGATGAGTCTATGTGATTGCAGCATGAGCACAAGGGCAACTACAGCGACGAGAAAATCCAGGAATGGCCCGGTGGTCATGCTTATCCGCCTCCTTTAGATCCCAATGAACACTCGTGCTATCAGCAGAAACAGCGCCGCGACGAATGGTAGCAGCATGTAAGCTGTGACTTCTTTCCACCAATGGACGATGAGGTCTACGCGCTTTCCGGTCACGAGACCGATGGCAAACAGGGGCATCAGGGTGATGAGGATGGCCAGCACGACCCGGCGCCACTGGTACGTCACCCACATGCAAAGATTCACGACGCTCATCAGGAGGTTGAACAAGGAATTCCCGATAAGACTTCCGGATGAGGTTCCTGCGAACAGTTTCAAATTGGCGATGAAATCGGCGCTAGACTGCGTGCCATCATAGAACAAGAACCCCCAGAAGCTGTTTGGGGCTAACTGTTGATCATGAGACGCACTCAAATTCAACACCCACTGGGTCAAGTCAGATACCCCGGCGTTGAGCAAACCAAGTGCGTAAGGAGTCAGACCCAGCACGAGGCCTGCCACCACAACGTTCTTGGCCAGTGTTGCCGCTCTCTCTTTGGCAATGGCGGACGATGGCGCGTTCTCGATTTGAATGCCTTGAATCACGAATGAGATGAGCGCGGCGATGGCGACCAGGGCGTACAACGAGTGCTGAACGTACATCATCGCCGACCATGTTTGCGTCGAGAAAATCCCCATCACCCATGAGTCGTTCTTATCTGGCGTCCAAATGTTGGCCGTGATCATCGCAGCGGGGCCGGTAAATCCAGTGAGTGCCCAAAAGATGGCTGCAAGGGCGTCCAAGAGACCTGCGAGCACAGCGAATGTCGCGTCCATGAGCCAGCCCTTGATGCCCTCTCCCGAGTCCGTCATGCCTGGCAACTGGATCAGCTGCGAATCAGAGGGCGGAGAAGTCGTCAGACTGCCACCGGTTTGTCCACCGGAGACCTGAGTCATCTCCCACGACACGAGCGCTGTGAGAGTATAGGCGGAGAGGGCGAGGATCGCCCCGATGACGATCCATTTCACCCTCCCCAGTGCTTCTGCTTTCTTCTGCGGAGACGTGGAGATTATGGCGATTCCTGCGAGCCCTGTTTGGACGAGGGCGAAACCGGCGGCCCCGGCCATAAGAATGGCCAGCACGAAGTGCGTCAAAGATAAAAGATCGTTGCTCATGTCAATCTGCCACTCCTTCCGTCTCCGCCGCTACGACCTTGGTAGACCACAGCCTGTCCTCGGCAGGGGTGGCTTGGTAGTAGGAATAGACGATCTCGCCTCCGACATCCCACCGTACCTGGCCGCGTTCGAACTCAAAGAGCTGTTCGAGTTCGTGATCTGCCAATGAGAACAGCTCACGCAGCGCGGCCGCATCTTGTCTGTCTTGCCGCAACAGGCACTTAGTGGCTGAGTTACGGATAATGCTGGCACCGTATTCACTGGCCGCAAACACTCGGAATTGCTGGCTGGCTGCCACTGCGGAACCGCCACGTTTGCGAATCCGCGTGAAACTTGTGTCCAGGAACAAGGCCGCCTGGTTCCCCGCTGGTGTTCCCTCGCGGTTTTTCAGCGCTTCTTGCGCTTCGTCCACGAGCACCCGCTTTTTCTGCCCGGGATTTTTCTTGATAAACCGTTCAATGATCCACTCCAACGCCACGTACATGCCGAGCTTTCGCAAATCGCTGTTTTCGCTTAAACGAGAGAGATCGAACACCACAATCGGCGCTTGTGCCAGTCGGAGAGTGCTCTGACAGTCGAACAGGCCCAATGTCTTGCCTGCTGTAACCCGTTCGAGACGGTCGGCCAGGTTCTGATACCGCGGATCAGCGGTGGCGACTTTGCGCAGTTTCTGGTAGAAATCCGAGAACTGAGGTTGTTTACGGCGACGGCGCATCTGCAAGGACTGGCCTTGCAGTTGGTGGGGGAGATCATACAGGGAATTAGGGTCCTCCGTGAATCTGAAGTCCTTGCGGTAAATCTCCTCCCACAGGCGATTGATAAGCGCAATCTCCGCGCCAGTCAGGTCGTCCGAACCCGTCAGACTGGCGGCGTAGCGGGTGAAGTTGGTCATTTCGTCGATTTTCTCTGCGATGTCCACCCGCGCCTTTTTCTGACCGGTGACCGGATCGATGTACTCTTCTTCCTCCAGTTCGCAGGGGTTGATTTTGTCCGGTGCGTCATAGTCGATGGTGACCACCGCTCCGCCCAGGGCCTTGGCGAGAGGCGGATACTCCCCTTCCCAGTCAATCACGACGGTTTGGATGTCGTGCAGAACGCTGTGGGAGATGAGCATCTTCAGAAAGTACGATTTGCCGGCGCCCGACACACCACAGACAAACATGTTTGCGTTCGTCAGTCCGTCATGCCACGCGTCGTAGAACATCGGTGCTCCGGAGACCAAGTCGAATCCGACCAACGGACCGCGGCGATGTGAAAACTGGCTGGAGGTAAACGGAAACATGTTGGCAACATAACTGCCGAACACCTCCATGGGGAACCGCAACTTGTTTATCCCCAATGGAGACACCGTTAACAGACCTTCCTGCTGAAGATAAGCCGCGTCCAAGAGTTGAAATCCGCGCCCGGGGCCCTCACGCTCCAACGTGGCGCAGGCTCGTTCCAGAGCCGGCAGACTTTCCGCGCTGACGGTGAGAACGACCGTCAGGTAATACATCTTTTCTTCTCCTGCCTGCAATGCAGCGCGGAGACTGTCGAGTTCCTCAATACGGCGGCGATTGAAAGTGACGTTTTCGGTTCGGTCAGCCTTGATGTCCATCGCGATCTGCGCTTCAAGGCCTGAGATGACCTGGGTGATCTTTCGGATCTGGCGGGCCGAATCCGCAGGTTCGATATGCACCGAAACGTCGACGTCCGCGCCGAATCTGAAAAACTGGTTTAGGAACCCAAAGTGCACGCGGTTGGGCATGCGGGTTACCACGTACGTCCGACGGTAACTGTTGGGGGCGATCTCCACGTACGTCGGGCGAAACTGCGCTTGACTGGCCGTTGCTATAACGTCCTGGAGAGTCGGGGCGTGCTCTCCCCAGACTTCCTCCAAGGCTTGTTGTTCGCGTTGGCTGTCACGTTTACGCTTGGACGGCTTTTCCTGCTGCTGTGCGGCTTGTCCTTTGCGAAACCAACGCATCGAGTTTCACCTCCTCTTCGCCCGTCAGGTATTCCTTGAGGCCTCCGTAACGGACGGCATCCCGGGCACGGGCATGCACTCGGTCCCGGTTCCAGAAGAACTGGAGCGCTTCAATGGATTCCTCCAGGCTCATGATCTGGGGGGAAACCCGGCATCGGGTCAGTCCGGAGAGAGCAGTCTCAGTTTCCTGATTGAGCACCCGCAACAAATCATCGGGATCCTTTGTTCCAATCAACCCGGCATCCACCTGGGTAATGAACAGATTTTCACGAACTGTACGTTGTTTGTTCCCTTGATCGACCAGGTGAGCTTCTACATGCCGGCCGTATTCCAAGAGCAGGTCCGAACCCCATTTTTCCGCCGTACGTGTGTAAGTGCGTTGGAAGTCCTGGCGGTAGTCAGTCAAATCCATCCGGCGGCCCTGAACGATAAATTGGACCGGGTTATGGAACATGCCAAACATGGTCTGGAAGTGATCCCGGATTGAGCGAATTTCTGCTTCCGACAGGGCATACGGATTGATGTTGCCGACTCGAATAAGGCGGCGATAGCCGCCGCCTACAAGCTGGATTTCTCCCGTTGGCTCAGCCCGCTCGACGGGCAAGAACTCCTGAAGAGGTCGGACCTTTTTTGGCTTGACCGATACTGACGTCTCATTCTTCTCGCTTCCGCGCTTTGACTTGCGCAGTTCCGAGATGAGAGTGGCGGCGACAACCGCGGTGAACACGCCGCCGCCCCCTAACCACATCAGCATGTGGTTCACAGTTCCACCCCCTCACGCTTGGCAGCGTCCGCGATGTCGGCAAGCCAGTCATGCATCTCCCGGCGGTGGCGCAACTCGCGGTACGATAAGTCATACCGGTAGATTTGCGGCTTGAATTTAAACCGAGCTTTCCGCCATACCCAGGTCAGAGCGTTGATTCGCTGTTTCGGTAAGGGGATGACGGCGAGAACCAATCCTGGCAAAACCCCCAGTCCTCCTCCCACAATGACGCGGGAGGAGGGGCCAGGGAGAAGGTAAGCCACCAGAGCGCAGAGTGCACCAAGGGGCGCAAACACGGCCAGGCCGATCCCAAGAAACAACAGGTGTTTCGTGGTTATAGGACCGATCAGCCTCAGCCCGGTTGAGGAGACTTCGATATATCCCTCTTCCACTGTTCACTCCCCCTGTTGTTGGTCCTTACGCACCAAAGAAGCTCGCGATCCAGGCAGCCAACGCGACGAGAGTTGAGGATGCCAGGCACACCACGATGCCGATAGCACCGTTTCGGATTTTTTCCATCCCCTCTTGCTTTCTCGTCGCACCACCGTGGATCAAGGAAATTCCGCCGAGAGCAATGAACACCAGACCAAAGCCCGCAGCGGCCGCGGCGATAATGCCGAATATTCCCATCGCAGCGTCCTTGATGTAGCCAACGATGACGGACTGCGTCACGGTCTTGCCCACCACTTGGTTAAAGGCGTCCGTGGTGCTGTCTGCAAAGACTGCCTGGGTAGAAAGAGACGTAATGGTCATCATTGTCAGCCAGGTGATGGCTACCCGAATGCCTGGCAGGCGCTTTAGGATCCTTACGAGGTGCTTCAATGCAACCTCCCTCCCATGTCCTTTCTGGTTACATGTGACTGAGGAAAGCCAGAAAACTGAAGTAGACCTGGGGCAGAAGCACAATGATGATCTCGGCGACGAACACCCCCGTCACCACTCGTTTGGCCCAACCCGCCAGCGTGGGTGAGTGAAATTTCCACCCGATTAGCCATGCCAACCCGGCGATCACGAGGAACATTCCGCCGTACGTCAGAGCAAACGACGAAACGCCCTGATACACCGTTGCAATTGCGGTGTTGATTTTGCCCATCATCCCCCCCATACTGACTGGGTGAATTCCCATGCTAGACAGGGTATTTAGGCCGATTTGGGACGGGTCCGTGCTGTTGGTTTGCGCCCCCAAGGATGTTTCACCTCCTTCATCCAGCATTCCAGAAGTTGACGTTGAAAAAATGCAGAATCGATGCAGGTTCATCCTCGGCTGGAACGTTGAATTATTGGGCTCCATTTCAGCGTTTTGGAGCACGGATAAAAAAGAGCCCCCGTGTCGGGGGCCTGTTTCAACGTTTCATACGAACCATTTCGCTCAACCATGATTGGAAGTCTTTCAATGTTGTTTTGGATACCGCTTCTCCGTTGAGCCCGCCGAGTCCAAGCAGGGCAGCTGAGACATCCACTGGGCGTTTGGATAACCACAGGACCACGGAGCGAACCGACTGTTCCGTTTCACGCGCGTATTCCTCCACCACGCGAGTGAATTTCCGCTGCGAATCCAAAGAAATCACCGTTGCTCACCCTCCGTCAAAACACGAACCTGCACGGTCTGCACGCCGTTTTTCATGCACCGTACCCGGTCTGGGTCGTATATGTCCAAGCGATTTCCGACGATGGCTCCGCCGGTGTCTTGCGCGACGTAGATGTGCTCGGTCCCGTCGGCGAACCGTACTTGAACCCGAGAGCCCAAAGGAATCACATTCGGGTCCACCGCGACGGTCACGCCTGCTTTCACCGGTGTACCCGTGGCCGTAATGCCGTTTCCGTTGATTCCACCGGCAGCGTCGTACCATGTGGCAACCATGGGCATCCAACGAAACTGTGGCCGGCCGGCAACATCCACCTCTGATTCATTGTCACGTCTCATTTCGAGGTCTGTCATTCCGGTAGCTCGGGAAGACAACTCCGGAAGTGATGTCGTCCACGGTTTGAACTGTGTGGTTTTGGTCGCCCTGGTATCGTCGGTTGCTTGGCTACACTCAATCCAGTGCGCTTGGACCGGAGGCGGCGCATGTGCTGGTACGGGAGACGGTGTTTGAGCGCTTGGGATAGGCGGAAGCAGTCCGACGGCCGAAAGCACTGACGTGGACAGCACGCGCACGCTGGTTCGTAGACGGATCATCGAGCATCACCGACGCGGCCAATGCGGTCGGCGTCAAGCGGTAACCCCCTGATGTCCTTCCACGTGTACAAAGGGATGTCTACAGTCGTGGCTAGGAAGGTTTTAATTCTTGCGCCGCGAGAAAATTCCCAGCCCGGGAGAAGTGCAACCGCTTGGCAGGACATCAGTTCACGGATGTTTTGTCGCATATACAAGGCCCATGGATCTTCGGGTGCGCGTTGTTCGGCGGGATTGTAGACGTCCAAGCCAAGATCACGAAGATCGTTGGCGGCCGCGAGAAATTGTTCTCGATTGAGGTTAGGAAGCCCTGACATGGGCCCACAGAGGTAGACTCGCACAGATCATCACACTCCTCGGTGTGATCGTCTCACACTGCCGGGGAGCGTACCGTGCATAATTGGCGCAATTCAAAATAGTCCGCTCCTCCTCGGTATTTGACGAAGAGAAGCGGACTTAATGAGGGGTGGCCGGATGTTTAGGACAATGTCAAACTGATTCCCTTCCCGATTATTTTGGCGAGACCGAGTTGCTGCTCCGTACGTGTGTGTTCAAGAAACGTTTTGGCTGCAGATACGACCCTTCTGCGCAAGTCGGGGTTCATCTGCGCGAGAGCTGCTGCAATGTAAAGTCGTTTCGATTCGTTACTGTTGTTCTCGAATCGTAGGCTATTGTCAACGTTGAATTCTGGATGAATGCAGTTCACAACACTTACACAGATTCCGCGAAATTCCCTTGGTTCGGCAACCAGGTTCGCAAATTGGGCTAATCCTGTTTCCGGCCAGAGAGGAACTTGTACCTCGAGGACAGTGCGTACAAGATTGTCTTGCTCCATCGTCAAAAACTCATCCTGTGCACCAGTCTTTTCGTGCAATAGAGCTTGCACCTGCGTGATGATATCGTCTAGCCTTCCGCTTGCGAATGGATTGATCCTCACCGCATCATGGACATTGGGCATCTTTGTCTTCACCTCACGCGAATGTGTAGTCTTTCGGACAGTGTTAAAGTTCTGATTCTCCATTTCGATAGACGTTTTCGATGGTCTGCGGTATGCCATTGTTCATTTTGAGAACGATTGCAAACTTTTCATTAATCGACAGACGTTTCGCCGCCTCTCTTGCCTCTTTGTGTGTCGGAGCACTGTAACAGTGTAATCCGTCAGTATCCCATGCAAGAATAGAAAAGGGAAGTGACGTTTCCTTATCCCCGGGGCAAAAGCCCTGGCCTTGTGGCGGTTGAGTTCTGGTCAAGTTCGTTTTCATTAGGCTCACCTCCAATCCCCGTTGTGATCGTTCCATAGGTGTGTTGACTCTTCCCGTCTTGGGAATTCGGCAGATTTGTCTTCACCTCATGCGAATGTGTAGTCTCTCGGACGATGAGCCTTCGGATTCGCCACAACTTTGAATTCCCCCGTTGGAAGATGGGGCAATTCATTAACGACATACGCGTGTAACGGACATATCTCTCGGATAGCAGGGTCAGTAAACACCTTTGAAGCCTGATTGATCCGAAAGAACATCCACCATTCTGCCAGGAGCATCAGTCTTGACATCCGTCCCGTATCCGCTTGGGTTACCAGAAGAACGTGCACCCCTTTGTCTTTCATTCGGGGGATCTCGGCAAGCAGCGTACTCCAATGCTCTTCGGTGTACGGGTGGTCAACCACAATTGTCGTTGAGGAACGATAATCCTCGGTCAGTATTGACGATAAGTCGAACCCGTTTAACGCGTAGCCATCCCAAGATCGGATGTTCTCTGTCCCAAACCACTGATTTTTCACCTCCTCCAGGTGCGTGTTGACCCAAACACTTTTTCCAGACTGCGTGTCACCGAATGCAATAATGCACGTTCCTCGTTCCGGCATGGTCGATGCCTCCTTCATACCTGCAATCCCCATTGTGGTACATTTGGAGGTCTGAAACATGCACTTTTGAGGCAAGTATTGATTTGCCACTGTTGTCGACCGATGTGCTGTGTGCGGAGACTGGCTAACCGGAGAGGGGATCAGATGGGTGTTCTTTGTCGTCACCGAAGACTTATGATGTCGAGCGTGTCGAAGCCGGAGGGGTATGTCGTGAGGCGTAATCTGTACCTGGTGTGGGAGTGGCGGGGACGAGGTTTCCTCGGTAAACGTGTCCTTAAGATAGCGGCGCAGGAACCGTCCTGGCATGCTGCAGTTCCTGCGCCATCCTGCTCGTGGGTAACGGGGGATCCGACACTCATGCGCTTAAGCATGAGGTCAATCCCGTACATACAGGCGATACACTGTGCTGCATTTGTGCGGCTGTTCGCTGCGCGCGTGCTCGGGGAGACGTGATTCCTCCAAAGCAGCGAAGAAATCTTCCCGGTTCAGACAGTAGAAATAGAACTTGTGCCCCTTTTGAGGCAGTGGGCTCTCGGTAATCAAGACCACATCCGGGAACGAAATCACGATGTGACTTCCGTCTTCGGCACGAAGCGCGAGGAAGACGACGGCGCCGTGGACAGCGCTTTCGACTTTGACGAACTCGACCGTATAAGTTTTCTCGTCGGTTAAACCGGGGTCAATTGCAACGTCGACACGTGATCCCTTGCGTACAACAGACAGGAAATAGTCCACAGACACCGCAGGTTCAAGCTCCGGATTCACAGCGATGAATTTTTCGACGTCTGGAATACGTTGAGCGTCATGTAAATAGCTCATCGAGGATCCCCTTTCGTGCCGTTATTCACGTGCAATCCTTTCCGGTTATTTGTTATTTTCTCGTTTTTCCTGCAATCACCTGTTTCTCGAAGACGTACGGGGGTGTCTCAAACGTGTGTAACCTCTGGCATCAGAGTTCAGCTCGTTGATTCAGACCAGTTGATAACCCGGAATTCAATGGGTGCGTAGTTCCCGCGCATACTCCTCCACTTTTCAAGAGTCTGTTTTTCCTCTTCGCTGACCACGAATACGACCCGTCGTACGACGCCACGAGCCGCGTTCGCCGGCATGGTGATGAGAGACGCCATGTGACCCAAAGTGGTGCCGTACGTGGTGTCCACGTGCAGCGTTGTGCTGTCGTTGAACATCACCCATCGAAAAGGAATCTGGTGGTGGTGCAGCTCCTGTACGTTCCACCCTTTCGCTTGGAGGCGCTGAAACATGGGCTGCATCACCGCTGTGTTGTCTCCGTGGAGCGCGGCGTTCATCCATGTCGGGTGGTCCAGGCTGTATTCGTAGGGCAGGATCATGAGGTTCTGGTACGCCCCGTACAGGGTCTGCATGGCCATCGGGAAAAACCGTTCGTAGCTGTCGAGCCCAAGGAACAACACCGGTTCAAAGTGATCGAGCAGCTTTTCAGGGAAGGCTCTGCGCACGTAGTTGGCGTATCCTCGCGCCGACTTGAGATACAGACCGACGCAGAGATCCTTTCCGCTGCACCGACGGATGAATCCGGACGCAGCCGGCCTGTGCCGCCAAGCCCCTTTGAGTTCCCTCGCTTGGGATGTGTCAGCATCCTGTGCGGGTTCCCAGGCTCGATGTCGGCCCAGCCAATACAAGACACTCTCCCATTGGAGATCCGTTCCGCCGACCCGATGTGCGGCTGCCATTACGTCCGCCATTTGAAGTGCCCTCAGTAAGTTGTTTGGTGCCATGTGGTTGGGTCTATCCGCGTAGCCCCATCCGTTCACACCGAGGACTTCTTCTATCTCGGCTACCCCATGGGGATTGAGGTGCAGCACATCAACATGGTGAGTTTCTCTCCAACGGCCTCCTCGGTACAGGCGTATGCCGGAATGATGGCGCCGCCCCGTGTATCCCGTGCGATCCAGAATGCGCGTGACTGTATTCAAGCTGCCCACACCGGTCAAGTCCCGCAACTGATCCACCGTCAGCCTCTGGTGCATGTATAAAGCTCGCATCATCTCCTGAGCCTTCGCCAGTGTTTGCGGTCGCATGGCGGCCGGCCTCAATTGCAACGTTCGTGCCGTCACGTCTCTTCTCATCCTCCTGTTTCAATGTGCCTCCTACGGTTGTAGCGGGGTCCAACAAATTGTTGCACCCCGCTACCTCGGGCTTCTGTTTTGGAGAGTTCAAGCCAATAGTAGATGGGGTTTTCGCTGTCATTACGCGGATTATCCCTGTATTTTTGCCATCGAAATTTCATGGAAAGTTACCACCATGTGGACTCTCCATATTTTTTATGGCCCATAAACCATGTTCCGTTGGAGTTCATGGCAACGTCTCATCTCGTTCAACACCATCCATCGCTCGGACTGTGATGGACACACGCGGGGCTTCCTGACGCATGTGATAGTGCAGCATAAATATAATGTGTTCTGCATCATCATCCACCAGGAAACGCCGGTTCACCAAAGCGTCGAGGATGGGGCGAATCCAAAAATGATCCGGGTCGAGAGGTTCAGGGTGCTCCACAAAAATGTCCACCCGAACAGCCACCCGCCAAAACGGGGACTTCATGTGCGCAGGTCTCTCACGCTCCAGTGAGCGTATCAGGGAACCCCACGCGTCTCGCACGGTATTCAAACTTTGCAGGCCGGAAATCCTTTTGCTCCGAACGAGGAACCAATCACTCATGCTGACCATGGAATAAGGCATGTGAATGGTGAACCCGTTTTCCAGCCAGTCCACCGTGATTCCGAAATCCAGAGGTGTCTTTGCGTTTTCCTCAATCCCTCGGACGATGGAAGTCGCGATTATTCGGTTCAGGGCGTCCCTCAAACCACGCAATCGGAATGCCAAGTTGTCGACGAGAACATCAGGGAACCCCGCTTTGGAGGCGTCTCCAGAACTCTTTGTCTCGGATTCCATCAGTTTGGCCGACATGTTCAGAAGTCTTTTAGTCTGCTCGGGATCAAAAGCACGTCGCTCTCGGATCCAGTCTCTCAGTTGCTCTATCGCATCCTGCACTTCATTCAGTTGTTCATTAACCAATCGGACATTCTCAGGCCCTCGTGACACGTCCTTATCACCCCTGAACGACGCTCTTCCAACGTTTGAGCCAGGCGCGTCTGACACTGTCGAACTTTGTCGGACATCTTGGTCAGACATTGTCGGACGTTGTCAGACATTGCTGGGCTCATGGATCATCAAACATTTCAAACACGTTACCCCAGACTTCCTCCTCGTTGCTCTCGGGACTCTGACGTGGCATAGCGATCTCCGTAGGAGCCGGCTGAATCTGGTGAATCGGAGTTGACGATTCGGTCGCAGTCACAGCACTCCCCACGCTTGGGGCCGCTTGGACCATGGGCTTCACAATCAAAGACCGATTCCAATGACAGTCGGCCCCTTGCAGGTCCCTGTACAGACGTTCCAACGCCACCAACACAATCCGCTGAAACCCGTATCCTTGGTACTGCCGGTTCAGCCAGCTCAAGAAATCAGGATCTATGTCTGCCGGAATTCGAACCGCGAACCGGCTCTGATACGTCAGCTCACGCTTGTGCATGCTGCATCAACTCGGGGAACTCTCTCTTCATGGCTTGCTCGGCGATCAGGTACATCCCCTCCGCGTTGAGCCAACGGGATTCGCTTAGGTCATTAAGGAAGTTCAGCATCACGTGATCCCGTTGTGCCTTCTGTTGCAGATAGGAATGGAACAGAGCGGCCCCGCCGCCGATGACCCAGAACTGCTCGATGTTCGGCACGCGCTGCCATTTCTCGCGGATCAAGGCATAGAGGCTGTGCGCCGCTGCCGCCAGGTGTTCCTCGATCAATGGACGCAGACTGTACGTGCGACCCATGAGTGATACCGTGTCTCGTCCTTGTTCCAGGAAGCGTTCCAGCTCCATGCGTCCACCCACAAACGCCGTCGGAACCTGGGTGAACTCTCGAATCCGCAGTAACAATTCATCCATCACGCTCGCGGTACCGAACTGGGCTCCGCTGGACAGCGCGGGGTCAATATTCACCCCACGGAAGACAGGAAACTCAGTGCTTAACTCGCCAACTTCCGCCAACCCAATCAGAGGCTTGGTCGATAGCGTGGTCGCAATGCTGGGGATGTTTCGCATCAACCACACATACGCCGTGTGGCCCTCGAGGTGCACCCTCGGATAAACGCGCAGGTGCACGGATACACCGGCCCACGGCGATGGATCCTGAAACGTCACCCAATGCTCCCCACGCAACTTGTCCTCAAATCGCCGGCGAGACCCCTTCTGAAAGGACTCCACCAGACTGGCCCCCGAGACGGCGTACAAATCAGCCTCCAACTCCCGTCGTGGCGAACCATTTGCCTCTACTTCATGCTGTACAACCGCCGCAGCCAGGCCCACGAGGTACACAATCGCAGATTGTTGGCTGAGTGTCTTGTGATCCGTTGGCAGCATGTACCGGGCCATTGTGCCCTGTGTAGCAGCCAATCGGCCGACGTACCAGTGCCTTGCATCCCCTACAAGCGAGGAATCCACGATCACATTGAGAGCATCCAGTGGATCTGCAATCTCTCCGTACTCAGGCTGCATGCCACCAATCGCTATGACGTTGGGGATCATCAGCCTCGTACTACCAAAACGTACCTTGACGGCTCCGTTGCCCAGATCAATTCCGATTGGTTTCATCTTCATGTGCTCCTTTCTCTTCGGCCGAAGTACCTTATAACGCAACACGGACGGCTATCCGCCTGACGATCAATTGCTGGTAAAGCCTAAAAAGAATCCGACCGCAAAGGCCACCGCCCCGACAATAAGCAACGAAACGAGGCTGCCCAGTAACTGACGTCCCATGGTGAAGCACTCCCCTCATAAAACTCCCAGTCGTACCGGACTTGCCTCTCGTCTGAGGTTATCTGCCGGCATCGGTCGACCGAGATAAAACCCCTGTACGTAACGCACGGGTAAGCGCCGAACAAATTCAAGATCCTCAGCAGTCTCAACGCCTTCAGCCAGCAAACAAAAATCAGGTCGTTTCACGGTCTGAGTAAGTGCCTTTACTTCTCCACACTGAGTCCAGAATTGACGATCGAGTTTAACAAACTGCGGGCGTATCCAACTCAGGGCCTCCACATTACTATGGCCAGTCCCAAAGTCATCCAGCGCCAGACGAACACCTTGGGCTTTCAATGGACTGATATCAAGACCCACTAAAACGTCTCGCTCGGTCAACTCAATCACAACCCGCTCCGGTGGCAACGCAAGTGGCCACGGCTCCCATGTACTCGGATCGGTAACGGTCACTGGCTCCGCATTTAGAAACAGCAGTTGGTCTCGTTCCAACCATGTGGCCGCTTGGACAGAAGCCTGGAACATGATCCAGCGGTCCAGAGCCACGATTCGTTTCTCTCGACGGGCCGTCTCGATTGCCTCTAACGGTGAGCCATGTGCTGGACGCAACAGGGCTTCATATCCGAAGATGCAACCATTGTGTAGATCGAAAATGGGTTGATAGACAATGTCCAACGGGGCACCCCCTCTGCCTCTTCATTGTCGAGGATGTGAAGAGACCAGAGGGCGCAAAAACGGTGCAATTTCAGTAGTGTCGCGGACGTAAAAAAGCCCCGCGTTTGAAGCGGGGCCCCCACGAATATGCAGGTGTTACGGCTGCGAAGGTTGGACGAAATACCACTGAGGTCGATCTGCTGTCACGAGAAAGTCGTTGTTAACGAGGTCATTCTCGCCACAATCGTCATAGGCTTTGATGGTGACACTGATGTGTACCCCGTCAGGGAGTTTCGGCATGATGGTCTCTCCCTGCCAGAACTGCGGCAGATTGGACGCCGGGTGCATTTCCACCGTCCATGAGGTATCGCCCTGCGCGTCTACTGTGCCTACACTGGCTCCGCCGTTGACCGAAAACACCGCCTCCACCTTGGTGGGTTGTGCGTCCGGGAACTTCACCGCAAAGGCGAATGGTGCTTGCACTCGAAGCGGGATAGGTGCGTACCCGAGCATCTCATTGGTCACAGGTAGGTGCACCTGGTTTCCTGGATACTGCTGCGTCAGTTGATCTGTCGGGTTGAAAATCCCGTCCACTTCGAGATTAGTGATGGTAAGTGGCACCCTTTTTGTATCGGTCAGTTCACCGTTCGTATAGGTCTCGTAAATCTCCGTGCCATCTCCACTTGGATCACAGCTGATCGTGGAGTACGAATCCCCTACCCTGCCTTGTCCGGTATCCGTCACCGTCACTTGATTGCTTGCTGCCAATACCACGCCTTGTTTGTCTACCAGTAGAGCAATGTACTGAAGCGATGTCCCGGGTACCGGACTGTATGGGACCGAAATGCTTAGGCCGTCCGAGTTCGGCTTCCATGTCGTGGAGACGGCCTTTTGCCACGTCTGGACAATCCGGATGTCCACTGTAGCAGAACCGCCAAGACTCTGATTCACGAAGTCAGCATCCGTTTGGACGAAGGTCACCTTGAACTGCGTCTGAGCAGGATATGTGACATTCTCCGGTAAAGCTTGCAGTGTGAAATTGTCGGGTGGCGTGACGTTGTTGAACCACGTTACGGACACTGGCGACGATGTAGCAGAGACGTTCTGCGCCGGCGTAGTCACCGTATACGACTGTTGTTGGTAGATCGGCTGACTTGGGTTTTCCTGCAACACGTATTCCGTCCAGTTCCAGGTGCCGACCGCACCGGAAAACCAGCCGTTTGGAAGCTGCAACACATATCCAGTAGTTGTCCATCCCGACGGGTTAGACGTGGATAGTATGGTTTGTCCACCGGATGTAACAGTCAAGCTCACTCCGGCAGAATTGTTGCTTGTACTGGCAAATCCGTTATTGTTCATGGCCTCAATAATGACCTGGTGCCGTCCGGCGGGCAGAGTGATCGTGGCACTGGATGTGTTGGGTATACTGCCCCCGACACCCCCAGAGTTACCACTTTGCATGACCGGCTGACCGTCCACGTAAACCTGAGCATAGTCATTAACGTAGGGCACAGAAAGCGTGATCGACTGTGTTTGCGACAAGCTAAACGTTGATTGGAAAAAGACTGTTCCGTTCGGCTGTGACGTCGAATTTGATACCCAAATTGAACCACCGTAGCTACCGGCTTGCGCTTGTTGAGTGAACACCGATGTCGGGACGTAACTCGGTGCATTCTGGAATGTCCAGAAGGCAAAGTCGTTTGACACCGTCCGCGTCACTGTTAGAGGTATAAACCCGCTTCCGGGCGTCAAGTTTCCCGGAAAAGGAGTAACCGTGCCCGACGAAAGAGAATACTCCGAGAGAACTATAGGAGGATTTGACTGATTCCACGGACTATAGTTCGGTGGCACATAGTACCCAATTAACCCATTGGAATATGGATCATACGCAATATCTAACATGTCCACCGGCAATGACCATAGTTGACCGGATGGTGTGAACTCTAATGAATTAAAGTTGGAATAGAAACCTGAAGCCTGAATTCCGTTGACATATAGATTCCCAGATACAGTATCCACAACAGAGGGCGACTGATACTCATACCAAGCCTGATTGGTACTGATATCATTGTAAGGGGACGACGGAGATTGTCTTGGATCCCACAATATCCAATAAGGGTTGTATAAATTGACACCGCCCTCAAATAGAACATCCTGATTTGCAGGGTCATAGATCAACCAACCAATATCCCCGTGACCACCAGCATTGCCAATAGGCGTCCAAGTCTTCGTGGTGAATGAATACACATAGAGATCATTGTCCACGGAGTCTCCTTGATGACTAGCGTGAACTGATTCATAAACCAAATTCAAAGGCGGGTAATAAGTGAAACCTGCCATATGACCATCACCAAATGGTGGATGATCAACTGGACTGGACCAAAGACCCGTTGATAAATTCAATACCGCAAATTGGCCGCTGGAGTTGTACGCGATAATGCTGTTTGTTAAGGAATTGTATCCATTCGGTACCGCGCTCCCAACGGGAGAAGGATAGTCGGTCCAAGCCCCTGTAGCAATCTTATATGATGCAATTCCATCCGATGATTGAACCCAAACAACGCCGTTATTTGGAATACCGACTGTGTTTGGATACCCCTGGACATATGACGGTGTTGCAATAGGCGTTAGTGTCCCAGTTGAAGTATTGAATACTTCAAGTTGACGACTTGTGGAATTGTATCCATAGACAAGCTCAGTGTAAAAAGCGGCCCCACTCAATCCTGGTATTTGCGGATTCCCAGGTTGGACCACCCGGGCGACATACGTATCTGTCTCCACCTGATTCTTGGTTTGCAATGCGTTAAGCACAGTCTGCCCTGGCTGGCCGGTGGCGATGGTCTGCCCCGTCGTCTGATCCACAATGTCGATCACATACCCGGAAGGCAGATTCGCTGCTGTAGCCGTCAGCACCGATGTGTTGTTGATTGGCAGCTGCGTGGGATTCGCAGTCAATGTGATCCCATACCAATCCACAGAGACCGTGTTGCTGCTGATCAAAGCACCCGACGTACCGGAATTCGACGAGATATAAGCCACAAACGTGTCCGTCCGCGGTATTGACTCCGAAACCTGCACGCTGTACGGGGTTGATAAGCTGTATCCTACTTCCTGCCCGGTGGTTTGGTTATAAATCACCAGATAATCCCCATTGGGTACGTTCTGCCCGGTGACTGTCAATGTCGTGGCCTGCCCCGCAGGAAGTTGCAACGGATCGGCTCCAAGCGAAAGTTGACTCCAAACGACAGTCTGTGTGTTCGACGGGTTCCCGACCTGCTCAAAGCCATCATTCAGGAACGCGATGAACGTGTCCGTTTCTGGTGTAAACGAAGCGTATTGAGTTGTTTCGGGTGCAGAACCCGACGAAGATACTATTTGCCCCGTCGTTTGGTCCATGATCACGAGGTTCCATCCAAACGGAATGGCCTGCGTTGTGGTTGCTGTCAGCGTCGTACTGTCGCCCGTGGCAAGGTATTTGGGATTTGCTGAAAGACTGATCGCTCCTGTCCAAGGGTTTGCCCATGACACGGACGTACCACCTGTAGCCATGGGATTGCCCGACGGATCAAGAATGGTGGCAGTATAGTTAACTGTGATCGTTTGGCCAGCGGCAGGATGCTCAGTCTCCGGATACGTACCTGTTTGCGACGTGAGTCCGGACGCACTCCACATGTCCGCCCCGTTTCCGTTCGGTGTGATCTCCACTGTATAGTCGGGCGGAAGAGCCACATTAACCGAGTATGAAATGGTCGATGTCTGGCCTGGCACGTTATTCACCGGATTTGCGCTCATCGTAATTGTGGGCGCAAGCCACTTCACCGTGACGGAGGATGTAGACAGCAACGTCCCCGAACTGTTGTACAGGTTGGCGGTATATTGCACGGTCGTCGTACCGCCATCTACCGGATTCTCTATCTCCGTGAACGAGTCAGACGCATTGGTATCCTTGAGCTCAGTCCACATGTGCTGCCCGCCGGAACCCATGATGGTCACGTAGTCCCCGCTCGCAAAACCCACGGTGCTATAACTGATCTGCGAGGGCTGACCTGTGAACACACTTGTCGGATTGGCACTCAGCGTGATCGTTGGTTTAACCCACGTGACGGTCACCGGTTGCGATTTCGCTGTTGGAGGCCCAACAGTCGAGACCCCTGCATCCCATTCATAGGCAACAAACGTCTGTGATCCTGCCGTGTTGCTCGCATAGGAAGTTGAGTACGTCCCCGAGTAAGTCACTACGCCATTGTCCACACCCGTCATCGTTACGGTCCAATATGGCGGTAAGGAGTAATTCTTTTCATATGCCCCAATGCCTACATATTGGCCAGTTGTCTGATTGTAAATAGTTACAAAAGCGCCCGGTTTAACCTTGTCCACGGTCGCTGTAAGCGCGGTTGAGCCACCAATCTCCAAGGTCGTAGGATCCGCAGAAAGTGTTATTTCAGAGGAGGTTGGCGGCGTATAGTTCGAATCGTAAATCGGGTATGTCTGTGTGCAATTAGTGGTAGCGTCTGTAATGATGAGCGTGGCAGAATCTACTCCGCCACTGAATGTCGCTGTAATTATGGCACTCATGCCTGCGTCGGCCGACGTTTGGGACAACTTCACAGATGGATTATCCGTCGAAAAGTTCAGTGGATCGGACGTTCTGTTGATGATCGTTATCGTGTCCGAAGTGCTATTGATTGTCCCTTGGTTCACATCTACAAACTGGGACGGGCACGAACCCTGCGGTGCGTTCCAGGTGACAGATACGACATTGGACGTGGCAAGAACAGAGCCACTTGGGGAGAGCAGCTCCGCCACATAATTCACAGTCTCCGCATTATTGTCCGTTGCCGTTGTCGTGGCCGACGTGGAACTGTTGGCGGTGTAGGTATTCTGTCCTCCGAGGGTAGACTTCCCCGATTGGTCGATGATTTTGATCGTGTCTGATCCAGACGGCGCATTGACGGCTGTGGCTGTCAGCGTAGATGAGTCGCCGGTATCTAAGTTGGTAGGATTCGCCGTCAACGTGATGTAGGGGCCCGGCGCTCCTGGTGTAACTGTGAGCGTCGTCGTGACCGCATTGCTCACCCGATCCACGCCGTCAGCAACCCAAGCTCGGATCGTGTAGGTCCCGGGCTGCAGCGACGAAGACGAGATCGACGAAATCTTGTCTGGAAAAGACCCCTGCGAACCATCCTCGGGTTGCATCTGTTCCTTGTCCGTCCCGCTCCCCACCAGCCACACGGATTGCCCGTTCGACTGATTCACCGCCTGGATCGAGACATAGTGGTGAGTCGCCAGACTGTTCCACAACGGCACATTGGACGACACCGTGAAGTTCATCTGATCGCCCTGCTTCACCGTGCCGCTCTGGTTCGTGTTGGCATCGACCACGGTGACGGAGTAGGCCGTCGGAGGCGCGGACGGTTTGATGTGATAGGTGTACAGGTACTCCGGGTACGTCTGGCCGGTCGACTGGTCCGTATATGTTCCGATTGGCCCACTGACCGTCTGCGGGTCAAAAACGGCTCCGCTCTGATTGACGACGTTCGAAAACGGAACGTAGGTGTAGGAGGTGTGGTTGTAATCGTCCTTGGTTTGAATCTGCTGATTTTGGGTTTGAAGATAATTGAGAACGTAGTCCAAGTTCCCGCCAAGCCGGTTTACCCAATCCCGCACATTGGGCGATTCGGACGGATCGGCGATAAGCAGGTAACCGTTGTTCGCGTTCGCCCCTTGCATGTCACCGAGCATGACGCCCCAGCTGCCTTGTCCGTCTCCGGCGTCCGCTTGTTCTTGGGCGATGTGGATGATTTGCCCTCTAAGTGCCGGAAATGGTCCAAACAAATTTGTATCCACTTCGACATCATCGCCGCCCATGAGGGCATACCCGCCGGATGTTTGCACCACGTATCCGTATGCGGACAGGTTATTGTTGACCGTGTAGGCGTAGGCTCCCGAATAATACAGACTGCCTATCAAGGCGGTGAGGCCGATTCCAGCCAGCGTCCACGCACCCCGCTTGTTCATTCGCATGCCAATTCCCCCGTTGAAAGGCCAAGTTAACAGCTCGACCGTAACACGCAACAAACGCAAAAACGCGCAACTTTTGTGCCAACTTTCTGCTTGCTGAAAGCGCTTGGAAAAGGGGGGGCGTACGAGCAACCTTGACGTATATTTCGGCTGTGCTACACTAAACATGAAAAGAGAGCCGAAGGCGGCGACCTTCGACTCTCGGGCACCGACGCCTTGAGCGTTATCCCTGCCCGTAAAATCGATCGGGCAAGTAACCGCCCCACCGGCGCTAACCTATGGGGGCGGTTACTTGCGTCTCAAAGCAAGAACCAGAGCCAAAACGAGCGACAGCAACGCGACGATGAATGACCCAAACTGGATCATTAACGACAGCGCACTGGCTACACTCATGGCCTCACCCCCCTCCCGTACACGGGCAGGGGGTCCCCCAAGGTGGTGCTGATTGAAATTCTATCACAAGTTAGACAATCGAAAAGCAGTCACCAGTGAGTGACTGCTTTTTCAAAAGCCTCCGTTGTTCACTTGCTGGGTGGATTCTGGTCTTCGCCCCAATCATAAGGCTGATTAAATACAGGAACGCCATTAACATTGGCGTATACAATTTGAAAACCTTCAAGATACATACTCGGATTTAATGTTCCTGTACTGATTGTCGGTCCAGCTGTGCCCGCGTTTGGTATTTCAAGTGTCTTTCCGCCTCTATTGTCCTTCGCTTGCCATCCTCCATACACCCAGTGCCCGTCCACGATATGCCACGCCATGTTGCTAAAACTCTTTGAGGTATCAGGTAACGTGAGATAGATGGTGTTTCCCTTCACTGTCGCGGTTACCTGATCGTAATACTTTGTCTCATCTGCCAAGTATGCCTGATAATCGCTTTCAGAGATCCCCAAACCACCGCTTTGTCCAGGACTTTGAGGTTTGGGAGCGGTCGACGTCAACCACAGTCCATAATTGCTGTAGAACGGTACATGCAGGTGATGTACCCCATTCACCACGCGGTCTCCCGTCAACCACCACTGCAAATTGCTCAACACCGTACTCTCATCAGCTGAATTAATGACGCTTGACGGGCTTGTCACGCTGGTGTCCTGAAAGAGTCCATTGATGCTCGCCCATGTATAGGGATCACTGGACACCTCGTACTTCAAATCATAGGGAATCCACTGCCCTTTCTGCGGGCCGGATGTTGCAATCAATCCTTTCGACTTACTAGCCCACTTCGCCAACCAGGTTGCCACGTCTCCCGCAGTCACTGGAGCGCTCGTCGGGCTCACGCCCGCGTCCGCCATGCTTGGATGGGATTGGATGTCCCAAGTGACGCCCGCAAACGTCTGCCACATCGCGTTGGCCATGTCCTGCTGTGTCACGGGTTTGCTCTGCGTCAAGCGCCAGTTCGTCCCGTCCCAGGTGGACGTGATACCCAATCGGTTGAGTACCTGCGACAGATACCAGATCGGAATAAACGTCGTATCCTGACCACTTGCAGGGTCCTTGGCCACCAGCTTCGGCGCGGTCTGCACAACCGTCCCATTGATGGAGATGCTCATTTGGTTCGGACTGGCGGCGGGATTGCCCAGGTTCGGCGTGATGGAGGACGGGACCGTCAGGTTCCAGTGCGTTCCGTCCCAACTACTTTGGATACCGAGCTTGTTGAGCACCTGCATCGCATAATAGATAGGCATGAACGTGGTGGGTTGCTTAGACGATGGATCAACCGCCGCTGTGTGTACCGGGTCGGTTATGTCCTTCCCATTCAACCAGATGTGTGTGGGCGAGAACTGCGTGGCAGCCTGTGCACCAGGTGCCATTGTTGTGAGCACGGCCAAGGCAGTCATGCTTGCGCTGAGGGGAGCTATCAGTTTACGCATTTCGAGTGCCTCCTTCGGCAGAATGTTCAACTACATCATCGCATGTCGCAACGACCGATACCTCATGTTTTGGACCCATTTTGGCCTACTTCTTAACATCGGCTTGAAAGAACTTCACCCAATCACTCACTTCTTCATCCTTGAGTACGCCAGGCAGTTCCCTCCATTGATTACCCTCCGCGTGGTAGGCGTCCGGCACAGGTATCGACGTAGTAGTAAAAAGGTCCATCGCACCTGGCAGAGGATCTTCATGATATCCCTGATAAGTCCATTCCTTTTGAGCCGCTTCAGGTGTCGAGTTCGTCCACACGACAACCGGCTTATTCTTGAGGTCTGGCCAAACCGCGGCTAATTGTTTGATCGCATACCCCTGTACAGGATCAATAAACAGCACGTTGTCTCCGTGAATTTGAACTGTCTTCCCGCTGGCCTCCGTGGCTTCCCGTATTGGCAAAGCAGGTGCGGTTCTTAAACGAGTTTGATACGACGACAAATGAGCCGACAAATCCTTTGGAAGTTCTGATTGCGGAGGTCGAAATTCTGGAATTGCATGTTGGGCAGCTTTATACTTATTCCAACTCACACCAATTGCCATAACAGCGCCTGCACACAGAATTACGATCCCCGCCACTGCAAAATGCTTGCGTGAAATAGTAAGCACGATGAATGCCTCCTTCTACAGGACTTTACTAGGCGACTTCGACGATTGACACTCCTGGCTTTACCCGTAAAGTGGGTACCCCTCCCCTGGAACCTACAACCTTCCCCGACCTTACTTCGGGCTTGGCACAACAATTCAAGTTGAGTATCTCGCTAACGTCGGACAAACGAGTGCAAGATCGATGCAAATTACGATTGGCCTTTGCGACTACGTTCGTGTAGACCGTTCTGCACCCGGGCACGGTCCAACGATGTCGGCGGAAGTACCAGAATAGCCCTTGGCAGGTGACCCTCACCAATCGATGCGACCGCAACATAGGTTGTCCCAGACGTCATGCACCGACTGCCCAACGCAAGGATCATCGGAACAATTTCTGCGCACATTTCTCTTTACGGAGTCAGTCCTTCATTGTATCCTTGAATCAAGGAAACAAGGAGGGCGTATAGCCGTGACTACTTTGGCGTATCCTGTCAGTGTGCGGGGAAGGAGGCACACTGAAGTGGAAAAGTATGTGCGGATAACTGGCAAGCGACAAGTAACGATCCCGAAGGACTTTTTTGATCAGCTAAGAATGGGAAGCGTTCTGCGTGCTTACGTTGAGGACGGCAGATTGGTGATGGAACCGGTTCGAGTTGAAGATCCTATGGACTTTACACAGGAAATCATTAATGATTTGGCCGACGAAGGTTTGACCGGAGAGGAACTCAAAAAGGAGTTTGCACGACGCCGCGAGGGAATGCTTGCTGCAATGAAGAAACTCGTTGAAGAATCCCGTAAGGAAGCACTGGAAAGCTCGGAGCCGGACGGAGACGCCTTCATGGAAGAGTTGATTAACGGCGATGCCTGAATATCAGTACAAGTTGTCGTCCAGAGCCAAGCGAGTGTTAAAGAAAATCAAAGACAAGGCGCTTCTTTGCAAGTACCGGGACGCGATGCGGGACATCTGTGAGAGCCCATACGAGGGCGACCCAAAAGTCGGTGATTTGAGTGGCCTTTTTACCGTCACGTTTCGATATGTGGATGGAGCACACCGCATCGCGTATACGGTCGTTGAAGAGGAAGACACCGAACCTTTTGTTCTAGTTTTGCTCGTTGGAACGCGGGAAAATTTCTATGAGGAATTGAAGCGTATTTGGAAAGAACAGTAGTTGCAGCCGGTTACAGTGAAATCCCCCGGCAACAGCCGGGGGACAGTCAACTGGACTTCCGGAATAAATCAATCACTTCCTGCGGCACTGGCCGACCGCGTACCTTCTCCACTTCATGCACCACGTCCTGAAGCGTTGCCACAAACTCTTGACCGCTTTGGCGGGCCAACACAGCCCTGCGACGCAGGTTTTCGGCGACTTGGTTCACTTCAGCTCCGCTCGCACCTTGGAACAACACAGGTATATGGACCAAATAATCATCACCGAATTCGGCCGAGAACTTGACGGGTTTGGTCCATCGCCACCACATCACGCGGATGTCCACATCGCTTGGGTTTGGCACATAAATCTTCGTTCCCAAGCGCCCCGGCCGAACCAACGCCTCATCGAGAGCCTCGATCCGGTTGGTGGCGGCAATCACAAATACCTGATCTCGTTGTTCGAATCCATCCAGTTCCGCCAGTAACTGATTCAGTTGGCTGTCGTGGTACGGGTTCATGCCGCCCCGTTTGCCCCCGATGGCGTCGATCTCGTCGATGAAGATGATCGCCGGAGCATGTCGTTTTGCTTCTTCAAATAAGGAAGTGATGTTCTGCTCCGTGGCCCCGACAAGGGTGCCCTGCAGGTCACTGCCTCGCGCATAGATGAAATACAGCCCGAGACTTTCAGCGACCGCCCGGGCGAGGGCAGTCTTGCCGTTTCCGGGCGGCCCGTACAATAGAATCCCTGCCCTGACCGGAACGTCGTATTGCTCCATGAGTTCGCGGCTCTTCAGAGGCAAGAGTATAGACTCCCGGATCTCCTGAACCACGTCTTGCATGCCGATGATCTTTCGAAGCGCGTCGGGATTCGCCTGATATTGCTTACCCTTCTCCCTCCAACGGACGCGACCGTTGGCTGTTTCATTCTCCGGCTGCTCCATTTGCGAAGAAGTAGGATCAGGCCGGTACTGTTCACGCCAACGCATGCTCTCTTGGAATTGCCGGGTCATCCCACTTCGGTCGTGACCAGATCCAAGCCTACCCTTTGTAGAAGCCCTAGCCGCAGGAAGATGTAAAGCCCGAGCAAGTAGGGCCCGGCGACGCCTCGCGCGCGAGAACTCCTTATCGATCCAGGCACCGAGATCCGGATCCCGGTCGGCGCGCCAGGACAGCAGGGTGTACATCTCGAACTTGGTGATGAGCGCGAAGAGCTGGGTCGGGCCAATCGAGAGATAGTTCAGTACCCCCCAAACGAGGAAGGCCAGGCCGTACGCCTCCAACGTTCCACCAATCCCCAATGACGGCGGGAGATGCAGTGGATGCCACCCCGTGAAGACGGCAAAGAAAATGTTGTAGAAAATGAGGAAAGCCAGCCAAATGGGGCACACGAAGCGCCACCAGAACTGCAGGTAGCGACCAAAATCGAAGTACCAGAATCCAAGGCTATAGATAGCACTTGGAAATATAGACAAGAGAAACAAGATGCCGAGAGACACCTCGACCTGCATTTTCAGCAACGTCACGTTCATCGGCCTGACCTTCCTTCCGTGGTTATTTCTACATGCTAGAGTACCAGAGTTGTACATCACCTACCCGTCAGTGCAGTTCCAATTTTCGCTTATGACGAAACTCGCGGCGAAGTCTCATTAACCAAGGTCCAACCCTGGTCGTATGCGGTATAACCCGTGTCGATGTATCCGTTTCTAAGGCGTCGGTTAATGGACGACGGGTCGTAGTGACGTAGTTCGTTAGGGAGTTCCGAGCCTCTATTCTTATTCACAGCCTGCTCCACATGTTTCCACATGCACAAAGCATAACTTTGAGGATGCAGTCGCACCTCTAATGCTTGCAGGTAACTGTCCAACTCGTTTTGCATTGCCTTCAAGGCCTTCAACTGTCCATCCGTAAGCGAAAGCTTGCTACGAAGTATCGCGATCTGTTGAGCCTGTTGTCCCAGGTGACGCCACCACAGTTTCCCCAAACTAGCGGCAAAGTTCTGATCCATTTCCATATGATCGTCGATCAAGGTTGTCTGTATGGACACGAATTCCCGTCCGTCTTGCACGATTTTCACCAACCTTCCGGCCGGCATTTCCCAGATTTGCAACTGAAGTCCGCGGGCATGTCTTGACACTTCCACAGCAACGCGTGTGGCTTCGCTCAACCGGCCATGACGAATTAACCCCTGATTGTCCAGCGGACTCGTGATGACATAGTACCGTATTGATTCCGCCTTGCCCGGCAATTCAAGTCCCCTCCTTGGAATCAATGCAGAATGTCACTTCCACTCGACCGTAAATGTCTCAAGCCAAAGATACGCGCCATTTTTACGCCAACTTTTGATGTCGACGGCGCCGCGTATACACCTGAGCCGCGGACAGTATCAGCTAATGTTCCCGAGCCATTCGTCCGGCACGCGCATCAATTGTTGCAATCTACGCGGTTTCAGAGTTGCGTGCAATATGCGGCCGATGTACACCGCCATGGCGTGGAGCTTACGGTTCAACGTCCGTGGCGACATATGTAACTTCGCGGCACATACATACTGCTTTTGTCCTTGCTTGTACTTGTAGTCGAACAACCGTTGCATTTCAGTGCCTTCAACGACCATTTCGATGGTGCGCAAATTCGCCTCGAGATCAGCCAGTGCCCGAGTCGTTTCCTCCAGAGCCGAATTCGCACGCAGCCGCTCAGCCCACTCACGCATGACCACGTAGTTCTGCAGAATTTTGCGGCCGATGTTGTAATAGTCACTGTCTTTCATTTTCACATTGCCCTTGGAGGGCAACGGAAATAAGACCGAGTCGGTCACGTCGGTCCCGTGTATCGGTTGCCAGGCCTCCCCCTCTCGAGCTCGTGTATAGATCGCGATTGACAACTCATCCCACCGGAATCCGAGAAATTCAGCGACAACGCCCATAACCCGCAACAATTCTTCCGGTGGTGTCACGGAACGGATCTCGACCTGTCGATCCGTGTCCATGAATACGTACATATACCCGTCCGACATGTCCCTGACTGTTGTTTCAGCACCCTCTACTCGTTTGTGTTCATCCATCGATCCCACCCCGATGCCAATGTCAGCGCGGCACCTAACCCTTGGATGGCACCTTCGGCACCATTTGAAAAACTCTCTATCTCTTTGAATCCAACATAACCGACTCCACTCGTAATTTCGCGCCATTTTTGTGCCAATTTTTTCGGTATGCTTCCTTGGGCACAGATCGTTCTGGTATAATGTCTTTTCTTGCTTCAACTGCCTTGGCCACAAGAATTCACATCGCAGCGACACAAAAACGGCTCCCTTGGTCAAAAGAGGCCAAGGAAGCCGTTTATTTCCGACGCCAACATGCCAGATCCTTGCAGGAAGATCCGTGGTGTTCGTCGAATCTGACGCATTGACCTTGGAAGCCGCTACTTCCTTGGTCACGCGGCAACAGTTGGTCCGAACTGTGTGCCGCAGGACACCTCGTGCCAACCGGCATGAGGTGTTGCTTTTTATCGACATTTTTCGACCACGTTCGTAGTTTTCCTGCTTTTCCTTTCAATTTTTTATAGGCCGATGCGAGCTGCGGCATTGGCACGGAACAGGTTTCCGTCTCGTATGTACCGTCGTACCATCATGACACTCCTGTGACCTGTCTGAGCCATTATTTCTCTTTCAGACGCCCCAGCCATTGCGGCGGACGTGGCCAGCCCAGCCCGGAGGCTGTGTCCAGCGTATTTCCGGGCGTCCAAACCGATGACTGTCGTGTACTTCTTGACAATACGAGCCACCGTTTTGTCAGAGAGGCGATCTGTGCCAATCTGACGATCCTTGGTCACCCTGCGAAACAGGGGGCCCGACGAAATTCCCGACTCCTCCAACCAGGCCTGCAACGTGCGCACGGGACAGGTCTCCAGGTAAGATCCGTACGGAATCCCCACCTTTCGGCCTTCACCTTCCTGGTCCGTCTTACTGCGGCGCAGCGTTATGATGAGTCCTTCACGAGCGAATTCGACGTCTTCGACATTCAAGGAGACCAGTTCGGATCGCCGAAACGCCCCGGCAAACCCAATCAGAAGTAGTGCTCGATCCCGCAGCCCCATCAGATCGTCTGGCGCGTGCCGCAGCATTCTTCGAAGGTCCTCCACGAGCACAGGGGATTTGCCGTTTGGGGCAACGCCAATCGTGTTCCGTATGCCTCTCCAGACGGCTTTCACGTTTTCGTCGGACGCAGGTGACGGATATCCCTTGGCTTTGTGGGCCAGGCCGATGGAAATCATGCGCCGTCCAATCGTGCTGGCCTTGTACCCCTCGTCTGCCAGATACGAGAGATACAACGCCACGGTGGTTGGATGTGCGGGCAACGAACACACCCCCCGTTCATCGCACCAACGGGAAAAGGACTGCCAATCGGACTTGTACGCCTTGACGGTGTTCTTCGCCTTGGAGTGGCGCATGTAATCGTGTGCGCTCTCCACCAGTTTTGCCACCGATGTTGTCGCTTGTTGAGTTGGCTGCGGAATTCGGTCAGGCATGCCTCAATCGCCCCCTGGCAAGGTACTTTCGAGCAATGTTGCGAGCCGCGTTCAAATGATCATTCAAGTGATCTGATGCACAGTAGATAGCGTGCAGCAGGCCGAAAAGAGCTCATGGCAACAAATTCTCACTTCGATTTTCTGATGTACCCCGTATTGCGGCCACGCTTGACCATCTTGTAGATCTGATAACAAATGCCAATATATCTTTTCTGATGTACCGCTCTTTCGGGAGCATTGTGAGCGCCTACACCCCATGGCAACTAATTGCCACATAGATTTCTCTGATGAAACCAAGACGATGGCGACCGGACTTAAGCGTGTCGACCGTCCACAGCCGTATGGTCACGTTCAAATAGTAACAACTTCTTACTCGGCTTTTCTGACGCGACTAAACCGTGGAGATCACCGTCGACATGCACGCGCCTATGGCATAAAAATTCTCACGGAGATTTTCTGGTGCAACGCGTTACGGCGCCGGACCTTGAGACTGGTTCGCCGGCTATGGAAACAAGTTCACAAGAAAGTTTTCTGATGCAACAAGATGGAGTTCGCGGCGTTCGCGGAGGCCGTCATCTGGAGATAAATTCTGAAGTAATTTTCTGGTTGTCACCGACCTGGCTAGCGCCAACTGGTGCATGCGATGGAAACAAGTTCTAACGTAGTTTTCTGATGCAAACCTATAGACGGTACCGATGTGCCGGTGGATCACGGAATGGAAACAAGTCCTCACGTAAGTTTTCTGATTCAACATGACGCACGGTTCCTCGAACACTCACTGGGATCGGTATGGAAACAAGTTCTCAGGTAAGTTTTCTGATGCAACGAACTCTCCCGCGCGGTCAAGCAGGCGCAAGTCAAATGGAAACAATTGCTGACATAAGTTTTCTGATGTAACTCTGTCCGGCTTCACCACGATGCGGGTCTGGATCTCATGGAAACAAGTGTTCTAACATTGGTTTTCTGATACAACGGCGCAATCAATCGGTGGCTGGCCGAGGTGCTCCAGATGGAAACAAGTTCTAACATAAGTTATCTGATGCTACAGCCCACACCCGATCCCGCGGTTGCCTCTTTGGTTATGGAAACAAGTTCTAGCATAAGTTTTCTGATGCAACCCTTCGTTTACGATTACGTATTAGACCTCCCGGATTAGCACCATGTCCCCGTGCGGACAAGACGCTCTGCTGCCTTTCTTCACGTGCTCACGAGGGTCCGCAAGAGAATTGCAATCTGCTCGATTGTGGGTTGCAATAGCAATCGAATCGTTCTCCTCACATTTCATATGCTATCACCTTTCGCAGAAGGAGGATGACGGCGCTCCTCACCATTCTTATAGGAAAGGGTCTCCACATCGGGTATATGAACAGATGACCCCAGTCGAAGAAAGTCGCGGTCGAAAGAAACGATACCTGCCTCCGCGTCCCGACTCCGACACACCAGGTAAGCATCTGTGAAATCGACGTTCTGCTCCGCGTACATTGTAAGGCTCTCCGTTAAACGGTCTTTGTCTTCGCACATGATTCCTTCGAGCAGCAAAACCTCCGCCAATGCACGAGCGACGTCCGAACGGTTTCTGACGTACACCGGGCCAGTCAGTACGTAAATGCACTCGGCGAGAACCATTGGCTCAATGTAGAGAACGAACTCACCATGTTCTGCCTGCTCAAACACATTCACCGCCGCATGATACATTCCTTCATGGTCACGCAAGAGATACCTGAGAATGATATTCGTATCAAGAAACAAAGTTTTCACTGTTGTCCTTCCTCCTTACCGGATAAACGAATACCCAATTCCTCTTGAGTTCTCTTGCGTGCCTCATCAATCGGAATGTAAGGTGTTCCTTCCTGATAAAGAGAACCGCCCAGCTCACGAGCAGACTTCTTCCGAAGTGGACGAATCAATATCTCCCCTTGGTCCGTATACTGAAACATCACCTTATCTCCTACTCTAAGCCCTTCCTTCTGACGAATCTCCAGCGGTATGGTGATTTGAAACTTAGAGGTTATTGTGCTGATGTGTATCATGTGAATCACTCCGTTCCCCTAACGATTTTTAGTACGACCATTATACACTTCGTCGTTTTACAACGAAACTGTCATACACAGGATGTCTTGTATTTTTATGTCCAATAAGATTAACTTATCGGACTCAAAATGAAGTCACAAAGATGGCGTGTCCAACGTAATGGTTTGTCTGTAAACTAGACATATAATTACTGCTTAGGAGCATGATACGTGAATCGATTTGATCCTGAATACATTTTAATGGAATCTGTAACCACTTATAATAATCGATTTCCTAGTAAACGTGATTACCATTCAGCGGCACGTGGTACGTCTTACCCAACCGTTGCCATGTTGATCGATAAGTATGGCAGTTTCAACAATTTCGTTGAATCATTTCTCAAAACGTATATCTCTGTACACGAATGTCCACTGCCGGATTATTTGCTTGGATGCCTTGCCTATCGCGCCAAGGTTGTTCGTGATCGACGGCGCTTTCATGTGCGCTTTATAACGAAAGACATCGAACAGATCCGAGTGCTTCAGTCCTTTGCCCAGCACATGCAAGTCTACCCGTCAAACAAGCACAAGCCCACATTGTACGTACGCCTGTATGACACATATCTCGTCACAGGTTTAGAACGATTTTACAATGGTTATAAATATTTCATCCCCAGTATAGATTTTGTACGCGGTTACATTGAGACTCACGGGCATTTTCGTGTTGAAGCACCAGGGCGGTATCGCTTAACACTCACAGGGCCACTTGTACCGCTGTGTCGTGACTTTCTGGTAGGTGTGGGTGCCCGCAACACCCGGCTGTATTCGGTTGGCAGTTCTTACCGATGGAACATTCAAAGCGGCAGTTTGCGGAAACTTCGCGATACTTTGTATCCTGATGGTTGTGTGTGCAATGAACGTGTGCGGATGATGATGTACAAGGCCTGAAAAGACGAGAGCCGGCCTGGGCCGCATCGACCCTGGCCGGCTCTGTTCACGCATCTTCTCCTGTTCCGCTGCCATCTGGTAGGTTTTGCGCCTCCCACTCGGAAATTGCTTCGAAGGCATTCCCGACGATGTCTTCATCATCCAGCCCCCGAACATCAAGAACTGCTATCCGAATATCTTGCTGTGGGTACGGCCGGCGGCGGAAGATGGTGAGATACAGATTTTCCTCCACATCTACGCTGTCATAATGAATTTCCTTCGGAGAATCGAAGAGCGAGCCTGAAATGCCTTGACCGTCATCGTGAACACGTAATTGTCGAGATTGACCGTGCTCGTATCGTTCTTCACACGGACACCTCCAGTAATTGTTCAATGGCAGCCTCCGACCGCATCCATCCGCGGCGCGCCTCGAAGAACGTCCGATGGTGCAACAAAGTGCCGTCCGCCAGTAGCGTGTGCAGATACATGAGCACCGTTGTCGCGGCCATGAGGTTGGTCATCAGGCGCTGCGGATTGGAAACGACCACTTCGCCGCACGAGACCTCCGTTGGCAATCGGTCCTCCTCGATCAGATCGGGGAACACCTCGCCCGGAAACGGCAGAACGTCTTCGCCACGAATGCGGACCCCGACAACCACCTGACCTTCCCAGCCAGAATCCTTGATCTTCGCCAGCTGGTATCGGTCCACATGCCCGGGATCATCCGGCACGGTGACGGCGCTGTTGCCGCTGTCGATGTACACAACGTGGTTGAGACAATGCAGCTGCTCGTGCAGGATGCGGCGGGTGCTACCGTTGTCTACTGCGCCCACCACAATCGTCCCATCTGCTACGCCGATTCTTTGAAGGTTTGTCTCCCGCGTCAGATACTCCGGATAGGCCGCGATGTCGAGGCCGTAGGCCCTGGAGTACCGCTCCGCCAACACACTGGCCTTCTTGCGGCCAATGTCCTGCGGGAGGAAGTATTGGCGGAGGAGATTTTTCTCTTCCACCACATCCCCGTCTATCAGCAGCACTCCCGGCACCTTGCAACCCTGCTCTTTGAGCGAGTAGAGCAGGCGGGCGACCTGCTGTAACACGTAGCCGCCCGTGCCGCCCACACCAACGAGGATCAGCCGTGTGCGTTCCGGGTCCACGACGCGAACCGGTTTTACTGTGCTCATACGGGGGTCACCACCGCAGTAATGGGACCGTCGAAGACGGCCGAGGCCTCCACCTTGACGAACTTGCCGCCGCATGAGTACCGGAAGGCAAGAGTGGGCCTCTCCCGATCCGCTTCTCCAACTACCCCGTACAGACCCGTTCGTACCTCGTCCTCGTCGTCTGTCGCTGACCAGTAGGCGGGTAGCCGGCCGTGCGAGTGGATGTGAGCGACCACGAAACGGTGTTCAGTTTCCATGAAGCCCTCGCCTTGTACGGTGACGGCCGAGGCCTTTTGCTCGGGCCACACCACATCGTAGCCAATGTCGGTGTCGTACACGATGTACGCCAGGTGCTCAATGTCCGGCTCGGACTGAAAGCGTTGCACAATCTCGCTCAGACACCAGACAGGAATTTTCGGTACGAACAGATGGAGCGGCGCACGCAGGCCCGTGCTTCCGTACACGGGTGCGGCGAAGATGCCTACTTGTGTTTGCCGAACCTCATAAACACGGCCATCCCTGTCGAGCAAGTAGTACACCGGGGGCACCGGCGGGGCCGGCGGCTCCGTGTACACGGTGATCGCCGCCCCTTTCTTGTGGCCCTTGAGTACGGGTACGATGTGGCCCGTTTCCTTGTCATAGACCATCTCTGTGCGCTCTTTCGTGAGCTCCGGGAAGGTCTGCTCCAGCCAGGCCCGTACATCCTCCAGTTTCATCGTCCGGCTGGGTACTTCGAGCCGGTGACCCGCGTAGTAGACCACACGATCAATTTCGTACTCGTCCGGTTCTGGTTCCTCAGCCGGTTTGGCTGTGGCCTTGGCAGACGTGGTACGCGTTGTCGGCTTCTTCACGGATTTCTCTGGCTCCAGCACCTGTGGAATCAGGCCCTTGCGCTCGTCCTCCGGCAGAAGGTCGAAAATCGTGGTTTGCTGGATGTTCGTGTTCATGTTCCATGTCTCCTTTTGGTTTAGATGATTTAGTACCGTTCGGCCCGGTATGCGTTGTGAAATTCAGGGACGGTTCTCCCGAACGGGATGAGCCATTCGTGGGAGATGCCCCCGTTAGCTTGGACGGCTTCTAAAAATGTGGCGTACTCCCTGTAGGGCGAGTTCTGGCTGGTTCCCACGCCGAATAGGTCGCGATTGTTGGGCGTACTGATGAATCCGAACACACCCCTGTTCACGACTTCGTGCAGCTCGCACACAGTGTTGTGCGTCCAGCACACGCGGCCGTCATCAAACACGTTAGAGTACGGCCAGCGGTACAACGGAGAAATCTCCGTGACCACGGAATCTGTCGTGACGGCAATTGAAAGACCGATAAGCTGTTTTGTATGCAAGGTCCAGCGGGCCCGGTAGACTATCGTCGGGATGTGCACCAGATACGAAGCGCCCTGATACACCATCGGATACTCGGTCGCCGGCACGTATCCCGTGAGGATGACATCTGTCCAACGGGAGCACTCCGCGATATCAACCATGAGTGTCCGATCCGGCAAACGTGGCAGTTTGGTGACTCGCAAGTCGGCCACCTTGAGTTGCTCAACCACCATGGACCGATCCAACAGGGTAAGCAGCTGGTGCCACCCTACCGTTTTGTAGTGAGTGACGCCGTTTGCCCTAATCTCGAGTTCCGGAAGCTTGTCCGGTTCGAGTTTGAGAATCAGAGCGTCGGCGGCCTCCTTACCTTTCGTGTGGAGGCTTACGGTGTTCATAAAATTGCTTCACCTCCCAGGCACTTAGGATCACGTCCCAAGCGGCCATGATGTCGTCTGTTAATGCTTCGGGCAGAACCCATATGAAGTGCGGCTCTTCGATGGTGTCGCTCAGGCCAATGCGCGATTGCACCGTACGTTGCGCGCACCACCAGATGAAATGCCGCCATTCGGCGACCTGTTGCGGATCTTGGCCCTTGATGATGATCACGCAACCGATGTCGTACACGACTTCCTCGTCGTGGACATCACCTTCAAGCCAGTGGCAATGTGCCCACATCTCGTCGTCGGCAGATACGAAGATTACTTCGCTGGTCAGACCCGGAGCGAGCAGACGCAGCATGATCTCCAACTGCGCGTCGTAGATCTGATCTCCCGGGCCGTTCATGTCCATCCCATACGGCCAGCCCAGGTTATCGATCTCCGCGACGAAGCCTGTTCGGCGAAGGAACCGTCGCAGAAAGTCGAGGTGCACCAGACCTTCGGCCAGATGCTGACGCAGTTCGTCGTCGAGGATCATATGAACTCCTCCCCGACCGACGGGTCCGGTACGGATGGCAATCTGGTGCACTCGGACAACAGTTCATCCCACACTGTGTCGTCCAAGCGCATTTGCGCCATGTCCCGCAACGGGTCTCCGTAGTCATCGTGATGGAGGATCTCCCAAGCAACAGCTAGGGTTTCATCCGTGAGGTTGAGGATGTACTCCGCAGCAAGATCCTCGTCGATCATGCGACGGAGGAATTCTTCCGCAGCTTGAATGAGGTTGGCGTACTCCGGGGATGGTTGTGGCAACTCTTGTATGGTGGCCACGAACTGGTCCCAGTGCAGCGTAATGTGGCGTTCCAAGAGGTTTCACTCCTTTGCCCATCCCCGTTGTCACGGGGGATGGGCGAATTTATCCCCACGTGACTCGGGTGTGGTGCAAAGGATGAGTTAGAGGGCGAACAACATGATCTGGTTGTCCGCTACGGACTGCTTCTTCACCCGCTTCGCCTTCTCGACCATACCCATTTGCTTCCGCCACTCACCGTACGTCAGCAGCGGCGTCGCTTCCTGGGCCACGGTTGCCTTGGCGACAGGCTTGCGGTGCGTTCCCTGGACATCTTGCGCCTCTTGAGCGACCGCGAACAGTGGAAGTGCGATGACTTCCGCATCGGCCGGCGCATGTTGAACAGGCCGCGGCGTTGGTGCGGCCGGCACCGGCTGGATGGTCTCCTCCGGTTCAGGCACACCTGCCAAGCGCCGTGTCTCTGACGCCAGTCGACGCATCGCCTGCTGAATCTCGCGCTTGAAGCGCTCTTCGGCCAGCAGGATGACCCCGCTTGGAATGTCCTTGTCGGCGAGCGTCTTCCACTTCTGCGCCAGGTCCTCCACGTTCCCGAGGCAGTTGGCAATGGCGTAGGTCGAGGCCGATTTGTCGTCCTGCTCGATGAACTGCGCGACTTCGGACTTGTCGAGACGGCCTTCCAAGAGCATCGCGTGGCTGCGTTTTTGCAGCATGCGCTTGAACTGAACCATCTCGTACGAGCCGTTGTAAACGTAGTAGTACACCTTGCAGGTGCGGTGTTGGCCAATCCGCCAGGCCCTGCGGGCAGCTTGCCGCATGGTCGCGATCTCGTCGGTGAACTGGTAGAACATCAGCGTCGGGCAATCGAGCAGGTCAAGGCCCACTTCTACCAGCTTGGCATTGCAGACCACAACCTGCGTTCCCTTTTTCACTGCTTCCTCCAGCCACTCAACGCGATCCTCCGGTGAGACGGTCGCCTGCAAGACTTGGGCGCGTATGCCATGTTGCTTGAGCACATCGGCAATACGCCGGTCCTGCTGGACTTCCCCGCTGTACCGGACGTATACCACGCAGCGACGGTTTTGCGCCAACTCGGCTTGGATGTCCTCCAGCAGACGCCGTTCTTTCGCGGTCAGTTCGTCCGGACCATACGGCGGGAAGAAACTGACGGACTCATCCCCCACCCACACTTCTTGCGGCATATGCGGCTGGTTCGCCGCATTTACCACGGACGGGATGAATTTCGCGAAGGCGTGTTGGTTGCCGATCGCATATTGCTGGCGCATGACGCCTTCAAGGGCGTTATGGAAGGACCGGTACGCCACGGCGTGTTCGTCGTCCATGTCCACGAAGATCGGTCGTTCCTCCAATTCCACCAATGGCAGGCCCATGTCGCCCAGTTCCAGAAACACCGTCTTGTCCGCCAAGTGATTGACGAACAGCTTGGGCGAAAGACCCGGGATTTCCTTTGGCGGATTGAGGATGACCTTTCTGGACGTGGTACCGCCGGCTTCAGTTACTTCGTCCGCCGCATACCGACCGCGCTGCTCCAGCGTGCCGTACAGGTGCACGAATTTGTTGAGCGAACGGTGGTCCAGGCCATCCGCTTTCATCTCGGCCGGGCAGATGCGCCACAGCAGATGGTACAGGCTTGAGGCCTTGCCGTCGCTGAGCGTGCCCGTGAGGCCCAGAACGCGCCGGCTTGCGCCGACAATCGCACCCATCGCCTCACCCTGGCCCGAGTTGCTTTTGTACTGGTGCAGCTCATCCACGATCACCAGGTCGAAGTATCCGCGCAGGTATCGTTGGATGAACCATGCCGGTTGCAGACGACGGTGTTTGAGCCCGCTGACGGGTTCTCGCTCGGGCACCGCGTCGCGCATCAGGTTCGCGCCACACTCTGTGCAGTGGTATTCCGTGATGGACTTTTTGAACACGTAACGCGTTCTGCGGCGTTCCGTACCACCTATGCCAACCGCGGTGTACTCTTCCACCCCTGTGGCAAGGTCGGAGAAGCCGAGTTTCAGTTCCGCCAGCTGGTCCTCCACGCAGTCGTGTTTCTTGGCCTCTTTCCAAGCGGTCTGCGTGGTCTTCTTCTGAATGCCGTGGCATTCAGGGCAGATCCACACGTCCTCAAGCGCAAACACGGTGATTGCAGCATCCGGCGTGCCCGGCATGTATTTGACCGCGCCGCCGTGGGCAACCAATACGGTCTTTCGGTTCTTCTCGTCCTTGGTCTCGGGCCTCTGTGCCACTATGACACGCTCCTTGTAGATGAGCGCGGGCACTTTCGGCATTCCGAGTTTCGCGGTGTCACGGGACAACAGGACGAATTCCAACGGTTTTTTACCGTTTCGAACCTCATTGTCCCGATAACGCACGACGTCCTTCCAGGACTCGAACACCGTCACCGGTGTGCCCGGGAGCGTCTTACCGATCTCGTCCCGAATCCATTTGGGAATGGTGATACCGGGAACGAGAAGCAATACCGCAAATCCACGCTTGGAACGTTCGGCCAAGGCCTTCGCGGTGGCGAGACTGATGATTGACTTGCCCGTCCCCATGTCGGACGAGACAATCACGCCCTTGCTCTGCTCCAGACCGTTGAGAATCGCCTGTACGGTATGTGCTTGGGCCGGGAACGGAACCCGTGCCATCTGCGCAATCGCAGGGTTGATCGGACGGTCCAGGTCGTGCGCTGGCGTGGCCATGTCCTCGATGGTGGTGGCCAGGTGAGGCGCGTACGCCTGAAGATAATCAATCACGTGGTACTCGCCATTTTCGTCCGGGTTCAGCACTTCCCCCAGGGCTGGCGCATCCGTCAAACCTTCCGGGAGCTGAATCGAACCAGAGCGAAGCAAGTCGCTCAGCAAATTCTTGGCCGCTTCCTCCGTCAGGTTCGGCGAGACTTCAAACGCCTGCACGTGCTTCCAGTCCGGCACGTCAGGGTCGCTCCAAACCGAGAGCTGCTGCACAAAGTTGCGCCTGTTGCACGCCAGCCAGATGACGTCCTTCCACTCCGCAACGTACGGAAGGTTGAAATCGCCTGCGAAGCGTCGCATGAAAAGGTCGGCGATATCTCCACCGTCCGGTACGATGAGAATGCGGGACTGTTCTGGCGCCAACTGCTCATCCACAGCCGACTTGTGCAGGATGATCGCGTGCGTGAGCTTGCCGATGGGCCGCGTCACGAACCGATATCCGTGCTTGTCTGTGAAGATGTTGTCGGAATCAAAGCTCGACCGATTCCGCTTCAAACGCAGCCGGCTTCCCTTAATCGCGTGCGCCACAATGGCTCGGGTCGCACTATCCAGGTCAATGAGGCCTGCAGCGACGAGATCGTCACCGTTGCGTTGAAAGTTCCGGCGGGTCACGATGAAGTGCACCGCCGCCTCGACGTAATGCTTGTCGTCGCTGTAAACGAGTGTCTTCACGCCATGCGCCCAGCGTGCACCACGTCCGGGGCTTCGGCCCCGGTTTCGTGATGCACCGGGGCTTTCGCCTCCTTTGCGTGGTGATTTATGCAGGTCGCGTGGTCACTGCAAGTCCAAAATCGTCCCGTCCGGCTGGATGGTCCGCACCGCGGTCACGTAGGATTCGGTGTCGATGATGGTCTCCGACCCGTCGTCGTTTACCACCACTTCGCGCTCAACGATTTTCCGCGTCATGCCGACGACCATGTGCCTGTTCTCGCCTACACCGACCGCGCCATTGAGCGCACCGGCCGCGATGAGCGTGGCCATGTGCGTGCGCCGAAACGGCAAGAGTGGGCGGCGCAGCGTTGAACCTGTGTCGATGGGCATGAGCATGTTGGCCGCCACCTTGAATGCTTCGGACTGTGCGAGATCGAGCCGCAGTTCTGCTTCATCGAGGATGTATCCCCGGAACAGAATTTGCGTGTCGATGTTCTCCGCAGTAGGCACCGTCCAACGTCGGCCGTCCGGTGCGTCCAGGTACGGCATTGGCAGGTTCTCGTCTTTGCCGTAGGCCAAAAGCTCATTTTTGACTTGGCGATCGGCTTCGGTCATCTCCTTGGAACTGGTGAGATTCCGTTGACGGCGACGCCCGAAGACCACAACCTGTTTGAAAGCCTTGTACTCGTCATCATCGAACCGGTACACGGCCAAGTCGGTGTAACGGTGAACCAGTGTGCTCACCATTTCTGAACCGAGCGTGTACCGCGGGATGATGTACACAAGCACGCCATCCGGAGCCAGGTATTTCGTCAAGTCCTTCAGGAAAATGAGTTCCTTGCGGAATATCTCCCCTCCGAGACCCGACTGCGAATCGTACGGCGGGTTGAGCCACATCAGCTGCATGCCGGCAGGTTCAACACGGGCCCATTCGTATCCGCAATGCACAACCTGGTCAAGTTGCTCCTTCGCCTTCAGCGCGCGCTGTCCATCGAGTTCGATTCCGTATGTCACCGCGTCCAAGGGTGCAACCGACGCCAGTGCCTCACCTTCGCCGCAGCACGGGTCGAACCAGCGTGCGGGGCCTGACGAAACAAGGCGGTCGCGAATCTTCTCCACCATGTTGAGCGGAGTCGGATAGTACCCCATCTTCGCGATACCTGCGTAGCGCATGGCATCCCTCGCGTCTGGCGCTTGGAACGTGGAGGCATCCCCCCTCCGTCCCAAACGTGTAGACGGAGGGGTTCACCTCCTTTGTATTCAGTCGTAAAAGTCTGTCGTTTCGTCGCTTCTCCGATTGGAACGGTCCGGCACCACGCGGAGTCCAAAAATACCTTTGGCGAAAAACGCGATGCCAACCCCTAGAAGGACGATACTAAAGTTATCACATGCCATTTCCTGTGCAGACTTAGGAAACATGTTCCACCCAAAATACCATGTTTCGAGTGTGTTAAACACTAATGCCAGAAGCATTAGAGCCAACCCAATCCATATCAGAGTCTTGGCTCTCATCGTTGTATCCTCCCTTGGTATGACGCGGAAGGATCCCCCTCCGTCCCAAGCGTGCAAGACGGAGGGGTTCACCTCCTTGGTTTTACTGATTCAGCGCCCTTCCCCACGTTTTGACCGAGCCAACAAGTCAGAACGTCGAAAGTCCATGTACTTGCTCAGCTCAATTTTCAGGGCTTCAATCTCCGAAGGGGTGAGCTCAGATGTGTCCAGGTCGATGAACACAGACCTCGCGTCTTCAAAAACCCCTTCTAATTCTTGTTCCACTTGTGGTAACCGTTCACTGGTCCGCATGTTGCCGACACGTGGACGAGCCAATGAGACATCTCCTTTGTGCCTATACCGGGTTAAATCGCACCGGCGTAGCGAATGATGTAATGGTGTTCAGCGCACGAATGCTCTCGGGTGCCAAACCGGTTCTGTTGAGACCGGCTTAACCAGCCTCAGCCTCGGAAATTCGGGCTGATCGGGTGTTGTGACGGGTGTTGCGATCGCAGCCTCTCCGCTTACCGACACCCGACGCCAACGACTGAGCCGGTTCAACCGTCTCTCCACCTTGGCCACAAACCGTCCGTACCAGCTATCCGTGCACTCTGTCCACAACAGTCCGTCCGCTATTGCTCTCATTTTCGTCCCCTCTCGCCCTGCAAGTAGGGGACGTAGAAGGCTTGCGCCCTCTGTCCCCTAGCTTGCAGACAGAGGGCTTAGCCCCCTTTTCGATTGATGTTATCGGTCGATCTGCTCCGCGATGTACTCGAGTTGCTCAAGCAGTTCTCGGTTGTTGAGCAGCTGAATTGACCATGGGGCCCAAAATACGCGGCTTGCTGCCTCACACCAACGCTTCATGTCGTTCACAAGATCATGCTCGATCCCATACGCGAACGTGTGAATTGCGTCGGTCATTTCCTGGAACGACTTTACTTTTTGCTGCAGAACCGTGTCTGGAATCCAAACAAACTTCCACCGGCCATCAGCTTCAATAACGTACCCGTATTTCTCATGCACGAGGGTCAGCACGGGGCTGTCGTAGGTGTACGACCATCCCCGTTGGAATAGATCGTCCAGGGCTTGCAGCGTTTCAGGAGATGGTTTCTGGAGCTTACTTGTGTCTCGTTCCATGCGCCAGTCTCCTCCTCAAAATGGTTATTGTAGTGCTTCAATGACGAACGAAAGCGTCGCATCGTCGGCCACCTGCGGCTTGGCAATCACGTCGCTGAACGGCCGGACGGAACGGTCGTCGTATCCTATCACGACAGAGATCACCTGAAACTCCTTCTCGTTTTTCACCCGGGCGAATTCCCCGTGCAAAAACTTGTCGGAGACTCGGCTTTCCCCGTCGGTGATGAACACGATGTCGCCTTTCTTGAACGACGCTTCGTCCATGATCTGCACAGCCTCTTTCAGCGGTCTTTCAAAGTTTGTACCGCCGTTAAAGAAGTGCTGCGCCATTTCAACGAGTTGAACGGGCGACGCGTCCTTTGGCCGGGGCCACTTCTGCACGAAAATCTCGGGCTCGCTTCCGAAGTGCACCACGGCAAAGGCTCGCCTTTCCCGCCGTGCGATGGCGAACAGGGCCAGGGCGATGCCCTTCTCCCAGATTTCGACCGTACCAGCCGTGCTTCCGGATTCGTCAAGGCAAACCACGATGGGGCCCTGTCCTTCCCGCTCGAAGCCACGCAAGTCGTATTGCAACAGTCGGCGTTCTGCGAACCGTTGGATGAAATCATCCTCGGTCGCTGGGTCGGCCAGCAACAACAACTCCGATGGCAGGATGTTCGCGAGGTCGTCGCCCATCGTGATGTTGACGATCTCGGTCGGCGGATGAATGGTCCGGTTTTTGCGCTTGTTGAGGGCCATCATCTGCATACGGCCCGCCATCCGAGCGATCTCCCGGACGTGCGGATTCGTGCGCAGGATGTGCGCCAGTTCCAAGCGCTCCTTCCCACTCACCGGCTTACCGTCACCCATTCCGACACCAAACGCCTGCATCATGCGTTGATCTTCCTGCGCTTCCTGAACCGCCTGCTCCAACGCCTGTCGGACAGCACGGCCTATCGAACCGCTTTGAGCGTCGAATGCCTGCTCAAATTGGTCCGTGGCCTGTTGGAGCGTCTGCATCAGGTCGGCGGCTTGTTTTTGGAGCGCTTGTATTTGGTCAAGCAGCTGTGCCGCGGCTTGGCTATCTGGCATGGCATTCGCGGCTTCCTGGTACGCTTCGGCCTGGTCCAGCAGTTGTTGTAGCTGTTGTTCCAAGTCCTGTACTTGGTGTGCCGCGTGCCTGACATCCTCCGGCATCGCCTGTTCCAAGGCGTCCCGGAGGCTGAGCGACCCCAGCGCCGCACTGTACTCGTCCATCTGCGTCGTTTGACGCAGGTCTTTCCAAGCTGTTTGGCGCATGAGGTTTTCCATCACACGGCGGTTCACCGTGGGGCCCTGTTCGTTGATGTGTGGGCTCGCCTTGAAAAGGCTCGCCCACACATCCCGCATGAGACCCTGAAATGGTTCTTCCTTAACCGCAGCCTGAATCCGCTCGGACTCTTCGAGGATCCGGTTCCAGGTCCGACGGTCGTAGCGATCTGTCTCAATTGCACCCACGTCGCTCAGATTCCCAGGCATTTGCTCGTCACTCCTTTGAGCAGTTCTTCCACCTTCTTGTCGGCTTCCTGGATCCGTTGAATCTTGGATGGAGAGCCGCCAGCGGAGATGAAGGCCTGGATCTGCGTGCGGATGGTCTTGAGTTTCTTGATCGCTTCCGTCCCGATGGCAATCGCTTGGTCGTCCGAGGCTTTCATCGCGTTGTTCGCGATGTCCCGGGCATCCTCAAGCAACTCGGCCACCTGACCGGCCACCGGGTCGAGGCGCTTCCGGACGATGGTCGCCACGGTCGCCTTTTGCGACGGGTCCTCCCACAGCGCGTGCTGCAGGATTTCCGCGTCTTCCTCCAAGACAACGTGGTCGCGTCCGGCCAGCACAGCCCGGGCGGGCAGTAGGCGCTTGGCCACCTGCACCCAGCGGCGGTCGGAGAGGAAAATCCCCTCTTGCGCCAGATCGGTGCGCAGTGTTACCAGCGCATCTGCGACGGATTGGTCAATCGGAATTTGCTCCGCCAGGTGCTGCAACAGGTTCAGTTCCGCCAAGGTGATTGGTGCGGGAGACTGCGCTGGCGACTGCATCAGCATCGCCGCAAAGTTTCCGTCGTCCTTGACGTATCCCGGCTCGTACCGCAGCATGAACCGGTCGAATACGGCCTGCAGCTCCTCCTCCTGCGGATACTCGTTGGATGTCCCAATGAGCGTCTTGAGTGGGGACGGCTCTTGCCGCGTCCCGTTGTAGAACACCCGCTCGTTGATGAGCGTGAGCAGGGCGTTCAGGATCGCGCTGTTGGCCTTGAAAATTTCGTCCAGGTAAGCGATGTGCGCCGTAGGCAGCTTTCCGGCAGTGATCCGCTCGTATTGACCCGCCTTGAGTTTGGCTAGGTCGTACGGGCCGAACAGCTCTTCCGGAGTGCTGAACTTGGTGAGCAACCACTGGAAGTAGTTGCAACCCTCAATCAAACCCGACAGTGCCACTGTAATCGCACTTTTCGCCGTACCCGGAGGGCCGATAAGAAGCACGTGAACGTTGGCGACCAGGGCCGTGATGAGCCCATCCACAACATCCTCGCGTTCTTTGAACTGCCCCTGCAGATACGTCCGGATGTCGTTCAACTTTTGAATGGCGTTCATCAGAAATCTCCTTTCGCCCCCGTGCTGTGCCGGGGGCTAAGGTTGATTAGCCCCGCACAGCCGGGGGAGAAGGAGTTACAGCTTTTCGATCAAGGACATCATCTGCTGTTCGAGCAGGTCAACGTCCGTCTCCAGCGTTCCGATGCTCTCTTTCAGGATCTCCTGATAGAGAGTCACTTCCTGCCGGATGTGCTTCGCCCGCTCAAGCAACGTCTGGATAGTGTCCTCCGTAATCACGTCTGCTTTCAACGTCGCTCGGATTTCGTTCAGGATCGTCTCGGCCTTGTTGGTCACGACGTCCCGAACCATGTCCCGGGCCTCAGCCGTGTTCTCAACCGGTAGGTGGTATGCCTTGCATCCAGCCAAACGGTTGATGAACGCGATAAGCTGGAAAAGCAGTTCCTCGTTCTGCCGGGGAATCAGGTACACACCGCCTGACTCCTTGAGCGCGGTGGCCGACAAGTCGTTCAGAACCGCGTATACGGCCCGACGCTTGGCCCCGTCATCATACGTGGTGAGGAACAGCTCGTAGTTTTTGCGGAAGGTGTTTACCGCGTCCACGATAAACGGCTCGTCCCTCACGATCTCGACATCCACGGTCTTGTAGTTGTGGTCGAATCGCAGCAAGGCGGCCTTCGAATCGTAGGTCAGCCGGTGTCCGCTGGTATCCCGGATTTCCACGACAAGGTGACGCACCACCTCGTCCCGGTTGTGCCAGACGTCACGCACCAGCAGCTCGATCCGTCGATCACCGTCCAGCTTGGCACGTCCTTCGATGGACTTGCTTGCCCGCCGGTACGCATCCACGGCCCGAATGGGCGGGAGTTTGTATCGGTCAGGCAAACCCGATTCCATGAAGGCTCGCGCCATCGTGACCTGATCCGTGTAGGTTTCCCCGATGATGTACCAAAACAGTTGGCCGATCCGGCTGGCGGTCTGGTTTTGGTTCGCAACGAGATTCTCCAGTGCAAACACTGTTGAATTCCTCCTTTTGTTTCGTTTCAGTGGTCTCAGGGTTCAGAGCTATCCTCTTGCCTTGAGACTGACGAATTTGTCCTCATCTCCAAGCGCCACCCGCCTGCACCGGGTGGGTGAATTTACCCGGTGCAGCGGGTTTGGCTTAGAGTGGGAACCACTGAATCAGCTTGCCGCGCGATCGGCTTCTTCGACTTGTGCTGTGAAGAGGGGGGCGATCAGACCGAGGCCGCCGTCCCCTACCGGTTTGACCGTGATGGGCTTATTGGGCCCGTCCAATCCCACCTCAACCTGTTTCACGCCGTCGGAGGAACGGAGCAAACCGATCCAGTAGTTGATGTTGCACAGGAGCGATAGCTCACTCGTAATCGTGCTGCTGACCACATCCACGTCGTGCTTCGCAGTTCCGTACTGCGCCGACGTGGCTGACACAACAACGCGATCAGCGAAGAAGGTGAACTCCGCCCGTTGGTGTTCAGTCTCAGAAAGGATTGATACCCGTTCGCAGGCCTCCAGCAAAGTCGCCCGGTCGATGATCACAGACGCGCCTGGTTGTTGCGGAATGATGCGGGATACATCCGGGTAACCCGTGCTCAATCCGCGAATGACCATGCGGTATGCGTCATCTCCCCAGGAGACCGTGCACGACGATGATCCGATAGAGAACGTAATCTCCTCGTCATCGTCATGCGCCGGCAGCACTGCCGCGAGTTTATCGAGCAATGCGGCCGGTACTGGCAGGCTCCTCTCGTCTCCGGATACTTCCTGGCACGGTACGTTGTAAAGCGCCAGGCGTATCCCGTCGGTCGCCACTCCATGAAGCGTGGTGTCCGAGATTTTCAGCAACACGCCAGTCAGGGCCGGACGAGCTTCTCCCTTCGCCGCGGCATACGTCGTACGCCGCAGCAACCGGAACAAGTCCGGAGCAAGGATGACGGCCGTGGTTGATTCGGCCGGGTCGTCACCGTAGGGCGTGAAGAGCTTCGGATCAAGCCCTGCCAGCTCGTATTTGGCGTTGCCAAAGGTGACGGACGTTCTCCCTGCGGTTTGGTGCAGGGTGATCTGACCGCTGGCACGCTTCACAATCTCGTGCAACTCCTTTGCCGGGAGCAGGCACGTACCTGACTTTTCGATGGTGACTGGCGAGTTCGCCGCCTCCTGGAACAACGTCCGGCGGACCGACATGTCCTCGCTGCTCGCGTAGAAATCCACCCGGTCTTCGTCCTTGTTCGCCTGGATGAGCACGTGCCGCAGCACCGCCTTGTTGGTCGAGGTCGGGACCACACGTACCAGGTCGCGCAACACCTTTTCCAGCTCGGTGTTGTTGAAGGTTGCTTTCATCGCGATCTCTCCTTTGTGTTGGTAGTCGTATGACCGAATACGGTCAACGAAAAACCAGCCGATTCCACAGAGGCTCCGCTTTCGTGGGTACCTCCAGGATGTCGCCTGGTTTGAGTTGCATGGCATCACGGATGTGGTTGCGCTGAATGATAGCCTCTACCACATACCGCGTGTCGTCCGGACATTGTTTCTCCGCGATGGACCACACCGTTTGCCCTGGCTCGACGACGACCTGTTTCCAACCCGATAAGTCGGGAGGAAGAAGCCGTAGGACCAGGAGTGCGTCGATCCCCGCGAGGATAAGCCCAATCCCGGCGTATCGTTTGATTCGCATTGCCATCCCCTCCGTGGGTATCGTCCACCCACGGGACCCGCCGCCCGAGGGTGATGAGTAACCCCCGTATGGCGGGTGGGGTTGTACAACTTACTGGCGCTTACGCCGCACTGCTACAGTGGACTCCCATTCATCCGCGGAGTACACCGTGATGATCGTGTTGGGCTTGGCCAGAACGACGTGCACCGGCTTTCCGTTGACATCCCCGCGTTTCATGACGCGGGTTCCGTTCTCTTGTACGGTCACGCCGACCTGGGCGATCTGCTCGACCGCTTCAACGGGTAACCGGCGTTCGAGAATGCGTCGCACGGCGTGCCCGTCAAACACGGGCTTGGACATGGTTTTCAGTTTCATGGTGTCACACCTTCCATTCGTCGATGTCCTCTCGGCGTGCGGTAAGCGCAGCCGGCAGAGTGCCATCGAAGTAGTGTTTGAGCATCTGGTCAAGCACGTATCCGTCGTCGTCAGACGCAAAGAACGCTGGGATCTGACACATCCCTTACGCCCCCTGCGCGTGTGCGACGTCAGATACGATCTGGACCTCCAGCGGGCGATCCGCGACATACGCGGCGATGACCTGACCGCCAAACGTCTCGTCGAAAAGTCGCTGCACGGATTCGGCGTTGTCCACGTACACGGGCATCGGCTCACCCTTTGCCTGTGCGAGGACGCGGCCGATCTCGAGATCGCACCGCACCTTTTCCGAGAACGACAGCAACCGGTAAGGCCGACCCTTCCACGTAATCCTGAACGTCTCGCGGGTCTCGCCGGTTTCCTTGTTCCTGTCCGTCAAGTGAATGCGGACGTGCTCGAAAAGGCCGTTGAGCTTATCGTGCTGGGCGCGCAGGTACTGGAAGCGGAAATCCTGCAAGGCCTTCAACTTGCGCTGCAAGCCATCCAGGCGCTGACGTTCGGCTTCTAGTTCTTGCCGCACCCGCTCGATGTTCGCCCGGGCATCCTCATACGTCCGCAAGTTGGCGACATACGCGACCTCCAGAAAGTGCTCGTCTTTGAGGCGTTTCTCGATCTCTTGGACAAACCGTACCAGTTCGGCATCGGGTGCGGCGGTTTTCGGCAACGCTTCAAGTTGCTCGATCTCCGCCTTGACCTGGTTGCCTTCCTGGAACATCTCAGCCAATCTCACCTTGGCCGCCTTCGTCTTTTCAGCCACTTCTCGGCGGATCTGCTCCACCTTGTCAGGGGGTAATGGTTGCCCGCAGGTGTGGCAGTGGGTGTCCACTCTGGGGAGACTGTCTCGTAATGCACGGAAGTCCCGGCCCAGCGATTCGCGCCGTTCACGCAGCTCCTTCAAGCGCTGTTGCCGATGCTCGGCTTCCGTCTCGCGCTTGATGAGTTCTCGCTTGGCCGCTTCGTACTGCTGGCGTTCCTCGTCCGTGACTTGGCTGACAAAGGGCTTCGGTGCTCCCTTCTCAATGGCCGAAAGGTACACACTGCGCTGCCCTTCCAAACGCAGTACGGTCTCTTCGCAGGCCTTGATTTCCTGTCGAAGCCGCTGGGCGGCGTAATCGACGGAATCCAGACCCATGACGAAGAGGTCGTTCGCCAGAAGCTCCCGGTTGTCCAGGCGCATCCGAGCGAGAACCTCATCCTTGGTCACGTCGGGGACACATCGGCTCAAGACGGTTTTGGCGTCCTTCGGCTCCAGACTGCTGAAATAGCCCGGAAAAAAGATCGACAGGAACTCCTGTACCGTCCCAAACCAGCCTTCTATTTGACCGGGGGTTGGCTTCCTTCCATTCACCAACTGCACCGAGCCCTTACTTCCGACCCGTGTGCGCGAGATGGTGACCGGGCGTTTGTGGCTTTTGAGGAGAAATGTTGCGGTGACCGCCATGCTCTTGGCACCCAGGCGCATCAGGCTTTCGTCCTGCTTGGTCTTGCCGTAGATGTTGGTGCCCCACAGACACCACACGACAGCTTCGGCCAGCGTGGACTTGCCCGCGCCGTTGTGCCCGTACACGGTGGTTACGTCGCCGAAGGTGAACTCGGCGCGTTCAAAGCAGCGGAAGTTCTCCAAGACGAGCGCTTGGAGTTTCATGGGAATCCCTCCCGTGGGTGTGTTTTGAACACAAGCCCACGGTCGATGCCGGGGCTTGTGTGAAACAGGCCCCGCGCATCATGCGGGATGATGTTCGTTACCGTCCTTCTTGGTTGGGCCGCGGATGTGTCGAGGCCCGTTACCTCGTTGCCCCGAAGAGCCCTTCCTCGCTCAACACTCGGATAAGCTCCTGTTCGGCCGCATCGGCTTCTTCCTCCGTCTCAAACGGTGACTTGACGCCGATTTGCTCTTTGGCCTCCTCCATCAGTCTCGTCACATCCAACTTGGCGAAGTCCACGGTGATGGCTTTCCGGTCCTCTACTGGGAACCGTTCCGCGTAGCGATCTGCCACAACGGCCGACATCAGCGGGTATCCGGATATCTCACCATTCTCGACAAACGCCGGAAAGTTGGTGAACGTGACCGAGTTAAACTCCATGGTCGTCGTCGTCATTTGAGGTCCGTCCTTTCGCATTTCGACCCGTCCCTTCGGTATTCTGCTGTATCAGCATTATATACCTTTGGGACGAATCTTACTGATTATGCTGGTTATGGCGACTGTGCCGAAGGTCAGTGAGCACCGTAACGACCGAGAAACGGGCCTCCCCTCGGACATTTGAAATCGCCAGAGCGATTGCCAGCGAAGGTTTCCCTTTCTCAGGGCGACCCACGATTGTAAATACGGGATCTCGATTCTGAAAGGGGTTCTCACCGTATGGGTACGTGTACGGTGAATGCATTTCGACTGGCTCTCCGTTACGTATGGCCAGTTTGACCACCGCCTCGGGGATACCGCGTTCAACCATGCGACCCTTGGCATGGTCGGTGAACTTGACCAGGTTGTGCTCCAGATGCATCTGGAGAACACTCTTCAGTAAGGGCCAGTGCTTTTGATACGCGTTTCCGTTTCCACCTGAGGTCTCCATTCAACCGCCCATCGTGCAACACCACCGAGAGGGTTCCCCTCTCGCGTGTTGAACGAGAGGGGGCCTTTCCCTCCTTTCCTGGTGTCGTTAAAAGAGCATGTCGTCGTCCGGGATATCTAGCACGGTGTCGTCCGCAAACGGGTCGTCATCCGCAAACGGATCGTCCTCGAACCGCTTGGACGTTGGTGCCGGTTTGCCAGGCGCAGACTTGCTCTGCTGAGTGTCTGCGGCCGACGCAGTCTTGCCGTTCGCGTCTGCCCTGTCCAAGAACCGGACAGACTCGGCAATGACTTCCGACACGCGCACCTTTTGCCCATCGCGATTCTCATACGACCGAATCTGTAATCGACCATCCACCGCAGCCAAACGTCCTTTGTGCAGGTACTGGGCGCACAATTCGGCGAGTTTCTGCCAGACAACGATGTTGATGAAATCCGTCTCGCGTTCTCCGGACTGATTCGGGCGTGGCCTGTCCACCGCCAGGGTGAACTTCGCCACGGCTGTACCGGAGTTGGTGTATCGGAGTTCCGGGTCGGCCGTAAGCCGGCCGATGAGAATGACCCGATTGAGCACCAGCTCATCTCCTTTCAGGACACATCAGGACACAATCGCGAAATCCACGAGTTCCGTGCGGTTTCTCCACTTCTCAGATGGAGCCGTACGGAACCGGATCGCGGTTCCTGCTTTGAGGCGTTGCAACTGATGGACCAACTTAGGCTCATCCGTGAGGACTTCCACCAGTTTCCCGTCCAACGTGGCCAATTCAGCCCGGGCCACTTCCTTGTTGGACTTGTTGCGCTTGACCTCCACCTTTGCCACTGCAGCCACGTCGGCGCCATTCATGTCGTCGACATGTGGATCCGGCTGTGGCTCGCCTTCAGTGGTTTCCACGTCGCTGCCGGCCACGTCCGTGTCCCGAACGATGTTGGCGTCGGTGTACAGGTCCTCTGGCAACTCGTCCTGCGGAATCGGCTCGACGAGCGGTGTCCCCGTACTGAGCAACGGCATTTGACGCAGAAAGTCGGTCAGCTTCATGTCCTGGATTGCAAGCTCCAGAACGTAAACCGTCTTTGCAATGCCGTCCGGGTTGACCACCTTCGGCACAATCCGCAGCTGGAGCGGGATCATGGCGATCCGCCCGCCCGTCAAGGCGCGAATCATCTGGATGGAGCCGTTGAGGTTCGCTGTGGTGTGATAGCTCGACGTGTCGATCTGCCACACCCCGATACCCGGAACGTCCGGCAGGAAGAACTGCAGCCGTCCGAGTTCCTTGCACTTGTTCTGCTGATAGAAGGGGCAGTCCTTGTACAGACACGGGATCTGTACGCGATTTCCCTGTCCGTCTGCACGATGCGCGATCTGGCCGTCCCCCTTACAGAACAGCTTGTACTTCCCGCTTCCGCCCTGGTACGAAGCCAGGTGCTGCGGGAAAAACTGCTCTGGATCGTTGGTGGGGAAAGCGATCGTGATCTCACGCGGCTTGTCTCCATATACGCTGTGGAACGCCTTCGCCGCCGCCTCAGACGTGGATTCGTCCGGCTTAACAACGAAGTAGTCAACAGCCTTGGGATGCTCTTTACCCTTGTCGTTTGTCGTCCGAAACCCGAGATGGATTTTACCAACCCGGGGGATGCGTACCTCGTCGGACCAGCCTTTGATGGGCACGGCAATTCCTCCTTCGCCTAGCTGACCGCTCCCCCACATACAGGTTCTGCGTGGGTATGATCAGCTTGGACATCGTTTTCTCCCTCCGCGAGCAGCCTCATCAGTCGTTCGGTTTGCTCGCGCTTGAATTTCTCGTGTGCCTGCCACTCACGCCAGATCCAATCAAGCTCAGCCTTGCGACGGCGATGCCATTCAATGGGGTTGACTCCCTTTGGCGCACTCCGTCGCGGCGTTCTCAAGGTGAACCCGAGTTCCGCCAGCTGCGCTTTGGTCAGGCGCTCAGCGGGGTGCAACAGGCGCTTGGGCCGGCCGTCCTGCGGGTACAGTTCCGCCTTCGCAGCCTCGAAGCTAATGCCTCGAAGCCACGCGTGGAAAGCAACCACTCCGCCCTTTGCCCCACACTTGTGACAGTAGAACGTGTCTTTGACTGCGGACACGTACAGGTGAAAGTCTCGGCCCTGATCTCCGCACACCGGGCAATGGGCCTTGTACTGGCCAGGGCGGGACGTCTTGTACAACACGAGCTGGTTGCGTTGTGCAACTTCCTCAATGCCGACCAAGCCGATCCCCCCCTCGTGCACGTGCAGTGGCTTGTGCATACCGCATAAGAAGCACTCTCAGAGTGTTTTGGGGTACTTGTCGGTAAGCGTGAGGGGTTCAATGTGAGGATTACTTCGCATTTGCATCTCTCCCGATTCTCCCCGCTTGGCCGCCGGGGAGACTGATTTTTCCCCGCGGCTGGGGATCGGGAAATAAAAAGGCAAGCGCTAAAAAAGCATCTCGACACTTGGATTGATCCAAGAATCCAGACGCTTGAAGCGCTTGCCCTTTAACCGCCTTCGGCTTACGCCGTCCAGCGGATTCCCTACCTACATGTTTGCGACTGCCTTCGCCCCGTCACCGGTCGCATTCGGATGATCAACGGGGGATCCAACATCTGTCCCCGGATACCGTCTCGTTCAGTGAGACCGGCTGCTTCGTATCCGGGTAATCCCATCGACCTGATTGCCAAGGTGGTGATGGGAAGATGATAATGCGTCACAGACTAAAGCGACCTCGCAGAGCGCCCCGACTCGACAGTTGCTGGATCGTTACCAGGAAAGTGGCGCGCCTTTCCTTCGCTCACTTAGTGAGGATCCAGAACTCCGGCACTCACCCGCTTAGGGGCTATTACGTGCCTTCAAACACCTTCTGAGTACAGCGTTATCATATCTCAAGATTATTACACGCGCAATAGACCTTGACAAAAAATTAGCACCACCTCTTGGCGGTGCTAATCACCAGTTGCCTGGCTTTAGGCTACTGGTTGAGCAATTACGCCTTCCACTGTACCGAGCAGAACCTTTTCCTCCTCGTTACGTCCAGTGATTCGGAGCGACACCCAAGTTCCTGTCCGGAACATTTCTCGCTCACCGCCCCGCCGGAAACGCACGCTCACACCATCATGCAGCACTGCGTAGCCGTTGCTTCCACGCACGACGCGAACCTGCCCTACCACGTGGCTGCCGTTGATGTACTTGCCTTTATGCAGGTCATACGGATTGTCCATGGCGTCTTTCCGGGATACCACAATGGTCTTTCCTGAGCGTTCTGGCATGATTTTGACTGTGACCATTTCCCCGATTCCCAACTCACGCGGCTGAACCACGCCAAAATCGACCAAGGACAATGGCAGCCATGTGGAAAATCCACCGACGTCCACAATGTAACCGCGAGGCAACCGCCGGGCGATCACACCCGTCCAATTCGTGCCTGGAGACATCTTCGGCAGGTTCGCATTTTGCATAGCTTCGCGTGCTCGCCGTCTCGAGAACAACAGCAGAGGCCGTTCTCCCGTGCCCGGATTAAATCGGTCCGGCATCACCGCGATGAGCCGGTTGTAGTACCGCGGGAACTGTCTCGCGTTTGCAATTCCAGATTCGGACAGCGGGATATGCCCGATGAGCGGCCCGAACCGAATCATGAGTGCCTCTTCTTCCCGCCACTCTTGTTGGTTGTCTTGTTTGTTGAAGTAATACTTGATCCGTTCGGACCCAGTGACGAGGGCCTGCACGACAGTGTCATTGCTACGCCACGACATGAACATCATCAGGGCGTGTTCATCGCTGTCGAATTGCTGTGGGTTGATTCTTGCTCCTTCCGCAGTAATGTTCAGATACACCGGAATCGCATCCACATTAACTTCCTCCCTCACCTTAGATTTGAAATTTAGCTTCCCACGCTTTCCCGTTAAATCGGACCCCCAACACTTTCGAGTATCCGAGCCTGGAACAATGGTCCTGTGCCCTGCGAAGAGCCACGTTAGCCAGTTCAGCCAGCTCGTTGGCCTGTACTCCCATGGGCGGCGGGACTTCGTACAAAACCAGCGTGGCGCGATGTTCCACTATCGGACCATTCATCCTGGACTCCACCCGAACCACAGGCCGCTTGTGGAGCTTCGCCTGTTTATGGGCCACCACCCTGCGCAAAATCCGAAGTTCCTCCGCTTCGCTCCTCTCCAACTTGTTGGACCGCCCTCCTCTCGTGCGGTACACCTACACGGTCATTGTCATGCCGCATGTTCATTCCCGCGATGCAAAAATGGCGCAACTTTTCGCTCACAGGACGTTGGCCCACGCCATGGCCACCAGGGTGCTTAACACCATGTAAGGGGCGACCGCCACCCTCAACTTCTTTCTCTTCCGCACCGCCGGCAAAAACCGAATCAGGACGAGTGCGTTAGTCACTACGAAAGCGAGCAGCACAACCGCAGGCCCAAAAATCGCCCCAATCACTCCGTATAACAGGGTGTCCCCCCAACCCATGTGAACGCACAGGGAAAGGACCGTGCCCAAAAGCAGTCCAAGTGCAAGACCAGCGAACGACAACCACAGTCCACGCCAGCCCTCAAACACCACGCCCAACACGAATCCCGCAAGGACTCCGGTCAACACGATCCACAGCGAAATCGTGTATGTCCTGCGATCCTCTTCGGCGGCGACGAGAAGGACGGTCATGCCTACGAACAGTGTGACAAGGCCCCTAAGCATGGCTCAACGCCTCTTTACGCACAAATACGTCGTAGTCGTCGCCGTCATACACCTTCTGCCATTCAGATGACACCCGCAACAGCTCTACCAGCGGTGCACTGTCACTGATGCATACATAGTCCACGCCTTGGGTTTGCAATTTCTGCAGTGTGCCGGCCTTCGCCAACTCAGACTCAATGAAGGTTTTCATCACCCCGTCAGCGAGATACAACTCCGTGCGCCCATCCACACTGACAGGCACACCGAGTTCCTCCAAGGTTCCACCCAGGTCGTAATCATTCCACAATCGCCAATCTGGGTGTTGCTGATGAAGCTGTTCCACCACAGCTACCGCTTCTGGATACAGTTTCGGTGCCGCGTTTGTGCGCAGGGTTCCGTGCACCGACAAACTTTCCCGTACCACAAGCCCCGTTGTTCCAAGCGCCAGCGCGATGGCCAACGGTCTGCTCCAGGATCGTATGGGATAACTCGAAAGCCGACGGATAGATGCCTTTGGAGCCAAAAACCATGGCAAAGTGACCAGGAAGTATGAGCCGAAGCGGACAGCATGTAAGAACATCGCAAGGGTTCCCACGAACCACACGGATCTGAAAAAACTCACTGGCTCCAGCGCAGATAGTCTCGCCACTATCCCGATACCAAGCAACACCAAGGCGGCGGCGGTGTACCATTCGGTCGCCACAGGAGGTTGCCATTCAAGGATGTATTGCCACACATGAGACTGTAGCGACAGCCAGACGGAAAATGCGTACAAGTGCCAGGTCTGTGGGTTTGCCAATCCCACGAGCATCAGGACGAGGGCAGTCAACAGCAAGGGACGGGAGCGTTCCGGATGCGGCCGATGATGGATCCAGCCCCACTCAAAGGCAGGAATGAGCTCGCTGACGCCGACCCATATCACCCATCCGATGCCAAGCACAAAGGATCCGTGTAGGTTTGCCCAAACAAGCATCCCAGGCACCAGCCAGGCGAGGTTTCGTAAACGCCCGGTCTCCCGAAACCGTTCCACCTGCAATACAAATAAGGCGAACAGCAGGTATGAGAAGGTTTCTGCGCGAATCTGGTCCCACGGTAAGGACAGGACCGCCACAACAAATGCCATGATGCGCGGATATGCTGCTTGCCGCCGTGCCAAGAGCTCCCCCAGCGTCCACCAGGTGGCGCTGGACACCAGGGCCATCATGCCAACGACCCCTCGAAACCCGAGCCAATGATTGGCCAGATACAGCAGTACCTCGAATCCCCATTCCTGTGGCGTCCATGCTTGTCCGTAGGCGGTCCAGGTCCAGTAATCCTGACGAGGAATTTGGTGATGAGCAACGATCCACTGACCAACGAGGTTGGACCAGATGGGATCTTCGATGATATACGGTGTCTTATACCAACCCACGAATAGAGCTAAAAGAGCCGTCGCGAGGACGGCTCTTTTCTGACGCTGACTCACCATGCAGAACGTCCCTCTCGGAACCGAGCCGGAATGTCGCGTTTGGGTTGTGCACTTCCCGCTCCCACACCTACAGGTTCGTCGTGAAGTCTTGATGTCGAATCGGTTGCGGGTTGCAGGTGCTCCACTCGGGACTCAGAACGGGGTTCAGGAGCCGATACGGCTTCCGGTTTATCCGTCGCAAGGACCGGTCTTTGCGACAGATCCTGCGACCTTTCAGAGGGAGCTTGCCCCTGCGGCTCAGGTGTGACCCGAATATCATCCGCAGTCATCTCTCGCTTCCCCACGTCCTGACTGATGGATTGCCCTGACTGCCTTGCCGACGCCTGAGTCTCAACCGTGTGGCTTCCCATAACTGCCTGCAAACATCCCTTTGCGTTGACCCACTGAGCGTCTTTGACAAAAACCTCGTGGGGGTGAAATCCCGCGAGTGCCTCTTGGAGTATCTGCGCCCCGCCTCCGATCCAAAAGACTGCCCGCACACGGTTTCGTTTGGATCCCCAGAGGTCTGCCAACTGGGAATGTATGCTTCGTGCGAGGGACTTCTTCGCCCGGGTCACTTCTTCTTCACAACTCCACACCCGGTCACCGTAATAGATAGACCCTTGTTCCAAAACCCGGTCGGCCAAATCAGGATCCAGCATTTCTCCAGTCTCCGCCTCAAACACCCGTCGAATGACGCTCGTGAGATTCCTCGCGCCGTGAGAGAGGGTAGAGGAGAGTTCTTCATGAACCAGTATCTCCGTCCCGGACACTTCGAGCACCACGACATCAGTGGTATCCCCGCCGATGTCGACTACGGCAAGGTAACCATCTTCGTCTGCGAACTCCTGGTACTCAGAAGCCAGAGAATAGGCAGCCACAAGACTCTGCGGATAGGTCGTTACCGACCGGATGACAAGACGTTTCCGCTGCCCGTCCACGATCTCGAGATCCTTTTGTACCCCTCGCAATCGAGCAGCAAATTCAGCTTGGACGATGGGGTACTGAGAGTACGGAAAATCAACCACCAGATCTACCGGTTCCTCATCACGAACCAGACATCCAAGTGCCGTCCACACGAGCAGCTCGGCCGATTCACTTGCGAACCGTTCCCGACCGAACACGTATTCCGGCAGAGTACCGAACCGCTCGGCCATCTTGCCCACGTACATATCCCTGGTCTGATCCCCATCGTAAAAACGCACCTGCAGGACATCTTCAGACTTAGATGGACTGGCTGACAGGGAAAACACCCTGCGGCGCTGTCCTTCTGCGACAACGGAACGGAACAAGATTCGTTCCCCTGACTCAGACACGGCTTTGACATACCGATTTCCTAAATCCACTGCGATTTTCATTTCAGGTGTGCACCCCTCTCCCACGCTGTGATACATGTGAATCCAAGGGGAAGTATCGCAAAGCTGTTGGGAGAAGAAATGCAAAAACGGCGCGGGTTTTACGCCGGCCGTGACACGAGCTCGCGATTGGTCCATATAAACACCGACCACGACTTACCTGGGTACAACAGGCGTTGCCCGAAACGGATAGGGAAAGCCCCATTGTACACTTCTTTTAACAGGTGTTTTACCGCTCGATAGCCCACCCTGCCAAAGGCGTCTGTGTAGGTCACACCAGTTATGGCAAATGGCCGGCCGGCTGCCAGGCATTGATGGGTGATTATTTCGGCATCCTGTCGTGTCCTGCGTACGATCTCCTTTTGATCATGGAGAAGTTCCTTTACTTTTCGAGGCGATACATGCACCTCGTAGAGATCCCCCGCCAGTTCAATCCCGGTAGCTCGGTGTATTCGAGAACGCAATGCCGGGTGCAATGGGCAGACCACTAGCAAGGATAGGGTACGGTGATTCATGGCCCAGGTCCAAATTGTTTGCAAGATCATTGTCATCATGATGACAACGGCTATACTGAGGAGAATGCTCGTCCGAACGGACGCAGGCGCATACAAGCAAGTGGCTGTGATAATAAACGTCCCGACCGCGAGCACCAGTTTCCCACGTCCACGTAGAAGCAACCACTGTAAAGAAGCCATAACATCGTAGATAGGGCTATAGACACTGAACAACAATGACAACCAGCGGATAAGCTTGTCCAAAGAAATCATCCTCCCACGTCTACAGATTGTCCCTGCATACTTGCCACCGGAGCCTCTGTCCAGATGATGGGCTGATCTGATAAGGAAGCATGCTCAAATAAGTTGCTCAAGATATTCAAAGCCGCGTATATACCCTTTGGCGTATAGGACACCGTGACTGTGTATTGCGCATGAGCTGGAGATGGATACGAGACCTGCGCGCTAACCACCTGCACGACATTGTTCAAACCGGCTCTTTGTTCTTCATCGGCGAAAACCTGATTTGCTATGGCTGTAGCAGCCTCAATGTTCACGTCCGGCTCGAAACCGACCCCGTTTGGGGCTGTGACAACACTGTACTGCGCTTGGGTAGCCGCGCTAACGGCAGCCGCTTTTGCGGCCGCGTACACCACTCTGTGGGTGTGGATCAGCTCGAAAGTGTCCACGGCAAACCAGATGGTGAGCAGCGTCATTGGTATGGAGAACATGACGTACAACACCGTGTCTTCCAGGTCCCCGCGAAATCTGCGCTTAATAGGCTTCGGCTGTGAACGGAACCAGTGTGCCGTCACTTAGCCTCACCACCCCAGTAATGTCGTTGGCGCTGGCTGCCTGCACTTGTACCTCGTTCGCGGAAATCTGTGTTTGATTGGACAGCCCGGTTCCCGACACCACGCAATTGGTTAGATCAGGTCCGAAAATGTCGATGTATTGTCCTCCATCGGAGGTTGGGTACATCACAGCCGTTAACTCCTGGCTGCCACCTGTCCAGGTGACGCTGAGGCTGTCACTTACTGCCAAAGCCTTATCGATTTGACCTTGAGGACCATAGTAGGCGACGTAGCTGTGAGACCCTGGGGTACCACTGTTGACTAGATAAGTTACGGTGTCCCCGGACCCTGACCAAATGAGATACTGGCCCGTAGTGGTATCGTAGATGCCCACACCATTGGTACCATCTCCAGGAACGGAACTGCTGGCCGTCCACGTAACTGGGGTGTGAACGGGCACCGTCGCGGAGCCGTATTGCAATCCGCTTCCGTTTTTCCATCCCAGTGTCACACTGTACTGAGTGTCTCCAGACGGGTTGGCGACGAAATAGTATGTCGTGGATCCGTTGGCCGTGTTCACGGTGATCCGGCATTCGTCTCCAGGCCGAATCACCTCGGTACCTCGGCCAAAGTTCTCGATGCCTGTTATGGTGATTTCATTATCCTTCCAGTCTCCGTAGGTTATCGCGAGTCCACTGGTATCCGATCCCGCTTGCCACCCCTGTGTGGTGTCCTCAAAAGTGAGGAAGTCTCCTGTTGTGGTCCCAGGAACACCATTGGGCGGAGCACCGAATCCGTAACCTTGGATATACATAGCCAATTTCTGACCAGATATCTGCAGAGTGGTCTTCACCACACCGATTTTGTCCGGGGGCGTATCCGTTAAAACGGCTTGCAAACCGTTATGCAGGTAATCCAGGGCTTGAGTGCCTCCACGAGTAATCGGCATGGTGAGATCAAGACCGAATATCCTTTGAATCGGAGCGAGAATCGGCATGTGATATGTGACCGTCACGTTTACCTCTTGGTCTTGTTGCGCCTTTCTAACCGTGACATCCGTATTGGCGTCAAAACGTCCTCCGACAACAGGCAAAGCCGCTTGAATGTTTTGTGTTACAGCGGTTTTCACTGCATCCGTGTCGCTTGAAACAGCCGCTGCCGACAATCCTGCATCCACGGCCGCCTGCACCACGTCGGCCGTGTGCTCGAACATCAGAAAAAACACAACTGCATCCAGGCCCAATAAGGACACGACCATCCAAAATAGCCGGGTGATGAGGGTGGTCATCGCCGTACCCCCCTTCTCGCAAACGGTGATTACTGGCTGTACGGAACCCACTGTTCTGCCGCGCTGTTGACCGTTACGGTGATGCTGTCTGCCACCGTAAGGGTCGGACCAGCCCAGCCTATCATCTCGGTGATGGCTCCAAACACCGGTACCTGATAGGTCACGGATACCCTTTGTTGTCCTTGGCCGAGATCCATCACTTGCACGTTTTGGTTGGCGTCGAAGAGGACCATACCGCCCAGTTCTGTCGGCAGTTGACTCTGAATCACACGCTGGGCTTTCGCGGTGACCTCAGAAGCAGAGGATCCGGTCTGAGCCACTTGCGCAGCCTGAAAACACGCGGTATCCACAACGGATACCGCGTGCGCCAACGGCAGGCCGATCACAAAAACCAGTACGATCAGCACGCACCAGAACCCTAAGGTCCACATCTTGGTCACGAATTCCTCGTCCATATGCCCGACAACTCAATAGTTGAAATTGTAGTTTTGGGACACGGTGTTCAAACTCGATCCTACGTGGTCCTTGACCAAAGCAATCGCCTGCGGTCCGAACACCATGATGACTCCCACGATCACTGCGACAAAAATCCAGCCGCGGCCGGTGATTTCCTCCAGACTAGCGCGGACTGACATGCCGCGCAGAAAGCACCGAAACTTCAACCGGTCGAAGAACCTGACCTGTGGCACACTAGGCCAACTCCTTTCGCTACGGACTTTGGTACTGCGACGAAACAGTGTTGGTCTCTGAACCCAGAGCATTCCGCACCGCATGGATGGTTGGGGGGCCCAACACCAACAACACTGTCACGATCGAGACCAGAAACCACCAAGATTTCGCTGGAATCTCTTCGAACGATCCCCGAACGTGACGCCGCTGTCTATAGTTGGACGGCCGCATTGCGAATCATCCCCCACACGAACAACCCTACGTCCAGGATGAGCGGGGTGACAAAGAACATCAGGAACTTCATGTATACCCCCATCTTCGCTTGGCGCTGCTTTGATCCCAAGCGAAGGGCCTCCTGATGATTCAGCTCTTCAATCACGTGATTCAGACTCTCGGAGATCTTCGAACCGTATTTGGTTTGCATCAGCGCCTTGGCTACCACCTCCAGGTCTTCACTGGGTGACTGCTGTGCGGCTACCTGCATCGCCTCCTCGAAAGTCATTTGACTCATCAATGCCCGTGTATCTCGGAGAATACGGCGCAAGTGACCTCGGAGATAAGTTTCCACCAGGCGCAAGGCCTGCTGGTAACTCACGCCCGCCTTGACATAGACCTGGAGCAAAAGAATAAACAGTCTCATTTCCGTGGCCACACTTTTGGCCACAGTCCTTGCTTTTGCACGAACCTCCAACACGGGGTAGACAAATGCAATGGCACCCAGGATTAACGCAAGATACCAATTGTCCGCGAGCAAACGAACAATCGCGGTCGCCGTAAGTCCAAGCAACCACTGCTGTCGTTCCAGGGTGGCGGGTGTGCGCTTGGAGCCCGCCTGTCTCAGCCAGCGTTCATAGGCGGGGTGCATCCGGGCCAGGGGCGATTTAAACGGTCGGTCCCTGGCCCTGCCGCGGGTTTGAAATGCCTCGCGGGTTTTTCGCTGCATGCGCTGCCGTTGCCGTTCGTTCCCCCACAGCCACGACAAGCCGGCAATGAAAATGAGAACTCCAACCAGAACCGCGGCCCGCATGCCATCTCCTCCTTCCAGGCGTGATATTTGATAAATCCATCCCTCTTACCATGCTTCCACACGTTTCGAGGCATAAAATGCAGAAACGATGCAATCTGGGTCGGGAACACTTACTCGAGATTGGTGGTCTTGGCAACTTGCGAGACCCCGGTGAAGTACGAGATCAGTGTTATAACCAATCCGAACTGCATAGCCCCATGGATGTGGAGCGGTCGGTACCCCACCGTGGCCACGACTAAAATGGCGAGGAACAGTCCAATTGCGATGATTCGGTACATGGATATCTCTGAGAAAATAGCGTTTTGAGTCTGAATCTTGACAGCCAATGCCTCGCGGATGTCCCTCCAGAGCTCGGTCAAACTCGCGTTGTAACGCTGTCCTTCATAGGTGAGCACCGCCAAGGTCTCGAATTCCCGAATACCTAATTCCTGAGCCCGAAGGATCATAGCCTTAGCAACATTGATGTTTCCAGGCGCCCTTCCCAATTCGTTGATGTATTGGAACTCGCGGCGTATCAGTGGCGACGTGGCCTCACGTTCGATCTCTGCGCACGCGTCCTCGATGGTGGCGGAATGCAGCACGTGGATGCCTGGATTAACGACATCCGTCAACAGGCGGGTAGTGTCCCGTCAAGTGGTGTAATTTCACCGTTTGTGTCTAATGTGTGACATCCATGGCTTTGTTCCGTCGCGGGAGTATATCGACCTTCGTCGCTCCGTCAAGGGGTGCTGCGCTCGTCCGGTCG
>NZ_FPBV01000076.1 GCF_900116805.1 Paenalicyclobacillus macrosporangiidus
CCTAATGGGGGCCATATTGCAGGAGCAGCATGAGGAGTGGATGGTATCTCGACGCTACTTCAGCCTGGAGTCTATGGCGAGACTGAAGCCAGACCGAACGTTGCTGGCACCGAACGCCGTACTACAGAAATAGCTGAGAGGAGGTGGCGTGTATGTTACACGCAAACATTGACTTTGTCCCCTAGGCGCCTAAATTCGACCGGCAGGAGCGACGTCAAGGGCGTCCGACCGGACGAGCGCAGCACCCCTTGACGGAGCGACGAAGGTCGATATACTCCCGCGACGGAACAAAGCCATGGATGTCACACATTAGACACAAACGGTGAAATTACACCACTTGACGGGACACTACCCGACCGAGGTAGGGGCCAAGCCGCCTCGTAGCTAGGGTCTGCTGAACGAACGGAAAGTCCTTTACTGGCCAGGATTTTGGGGCTCTGAACGCGAATTTATGTGCAAGGGTTTTTGTAGACAGGAGCGCAAAATCCTTGCACATGGAGGACAGATCGATGTTCCGCGCGAGGGAGAACCAACTTATTTTGCCAGGTGATTTCTTCCTTCCGTTCGGTGGGAAGTTGAATGAGGATAACCGCTGGGTCAAGCTTGCGCAGGTGATTCCGTGGCGGAAAGTGGAAAAACACTACGGAGAACAGTTCAAATCCCGGACGATGGGTCAAGAGGCGTATCCAGTCCGTATGGCGCTTGGCGCCCTCATTATTCAGGAACGGTTAGGTCTCAGTGACCGGGAGACGGTGCAGCAGATCACGGAGAACCCGTATCTACAGTACTTCATCGGACTTCCAGAGTTCCAGCAGAAGCCGCCGTTCCACCCTTCCCTGATGACGCACTTCCGCAAGCGGCTAGGCAGTGACATCATCAACCAGGTCAACGAATGGATTGCCGAGGAACAAGACGATGACCACGCTGATTCGGATGATCAGGACGGTGGTTCCGGGTCTGAGGCGGACACACATGCGACGGAAGTGCGTGCTGAGAATACCCAAGAAACCGGAAATCAAGGCAAGCTCCTTTTGGATGCGACGTGTGCTCCAGCAGACATCGCCTATCCCACAGACCTGTCGCTGCTCAACGAGGCGCGTGAGAAACTGGAGGAAATCATCGACGTCCTGCATGCAGCACGGAAAGGCGGTAAGCGCAAGCCACGGACGTACCGTGAGAAGGTACGCAAAGCGTATCTTGCAGTGGCCAAACAGCGTCGTGTGAGTCCGAGGGTGCTTCGCAAGGCGATTGGCAAACAGCTGCGGTTTGTGGCCAGGGACCTGCGCATCATTGCGCGGTTGAAAGATGAAGTCGGGCTGAGCGTACTCAGCCGGCGTCAGTACCATCAGCTTCTCGTAATCTGCGAGCTCCACCGACAGCAAGAGGAGATGTATCGCAAGCGCACGCGGCGAATTGAAGACCGCATCGTGAGCATCTCGCAGCCGCATGTACGTCCAATCGTTCGAGGCAAAGCGCGGGCCAACGTGGAGTTCGGGGCCAAAGTGGCAGTGAGCCTCGTGAATGGGTATGCGAGGCTGGAACGGCTGGATTGGAACAACTTCCACGAGGGTCTGACGTTGCAGGCGGCGGTGGAAGCGTACAGGGAGCGGTATGGTTGTTATCCGGAAACCGTGCTGGCCGACAA
>NZ_FPBV01000038.1 GCF_900116805.1 Paenalicyclobacillus macrosporangiidus
GGAGCGTGATGCAGCGTGCAGTTTGAAGAGATTGAACAGGCCCAACGCGAGATGGAACGGGTGTTACGGGGCGAGCCGGAACTGGAACGTCTCGCACGGGAAGCCGAACCGCATTACCAGCGCCTGCTCGAAGAAATTCGTCGCCGCAACGAGTGGTGGCGGGAGCTTCCGCCAAGGAAGTCGGCGTATGCGTACCTGGGCCGGATCGCGGGCGAGATTGACGTGCCGCACGCCTACCGGGAGTACGTCATCACCGCCGTGCTCAATGACATGTACTCCTATGGCAAGATCCAGCGGCTCATCGACGACCCGCTTGTAAGCGACATTCAGATCTACGGGGGTTTCGCGACGTTCTACATCCGGGCCGGGCAGCGCTACGAATCCACGGAGGCGCGCATGTCGAATGAGGAGCTGTATGCCTTCGTGCAAAAGAAGCTGTCGGGCACGAACTACCATTTCGACCTGTCCAAACCGTCATGCGACGCGATTCTCCCGGACGGATACCGGATGCACGTGGTGGGAGGCCCCGCGGGGTGGACCGTACCGGACGAGGACGGGCGGCGTCTGGAGCATGACTGTCTCATCGTGACCATCCGCAAGCCGCTGCGGAACTTCACTCTTCAGGAGTTGTGGCAGCTGCGCACGTTTGATGAGACGATTCTCTGCTTCTTCGAGTGGATGCAGCGCTTGGCGCGCAGCTTTGTGATAGTCGGCGGAACGGGCAGCAGCAAATCGACCCTCATGGCTGCCCTCCTGGGTCTCGTTCCGAAAGACCGGGTGTCCGGGATCATCGAGGAGATGCCGGAGTTGCAACCCCTCTGTCCGTGGGCGGCGCGGCTGTACGAACGCCCGGCGAACGCGGAGGGCAAAGGCGCGGTGCGGATGGCGGAGCAGGTGGTCAACACTCTTAGGATGCAGTTTGACAACGTGTACGTCGGTGAGGTGCGCACGTCCCCGGTGGCGTGGGAGTTCTTGCAGGCGGCTTCGACCGTCACCCACCAGACCGGGACGACGCTGCACGTGCGCGGCATGCCGGACACCGCGGCGGCGATCCGGAGGCTGGCGGCGCTCTTGTTGGGGCATGAGACAAAGCCAGGTCCCGCGATGGTGGGCGATCTCATCACGATGGGTGTCAAGCACATCATCGGCATGATGTCGGCGCCGGACAAAGGCGGCAAGCGCGTGGTGGAGATCGGTGAGCTTTTGCCCTATGAGCCACAGAAGCGCCGGATTCCGTATGTGGTGATTGCCAAGTGGGACCCGGCGACCGACACGTGGCATTTCAACGGCATCACCAAGGCGATGGTCGATGAAGCGAGGATCTGGGGATACACCATTTCTGGCTTGCCTGTACAGGAACACCCGGATGTCCGGTACGTGTATCTGTGACGGCGAAGACAACGAGAGGAGCAAAATGGCATGATTGCGCAATTGATCGGGCTTTTGGCGGGGTTGGCGCTGCTGTGTCTGTTCATCGAGAGCGACCTGCACCGGGCACACCGTGAGTCGCTGTGGCTCGCGTCGTTGCGCGAGCGGTACCATACGGCCAAGACTCGTCTTCCTGCGCTCGACCGGCTTGCGTATGAGATGAAGGAGGGCGGGGTGAAGACAACCCCGCTCATTCTCGTTTCCGCGGCCGGGTTCGTTGTGGCATCGGTGCTGTTGTCGCTGGCGGAGGAATCGGTCCTATTCGGCGTCTTGGTGAGCCTCGCCGGGACCATCGGCGGAGCGGTGGGGTGGATTCGGTACCGGTACCAGAAACGCAAACGGACGTTTTTCGACGCGCTGTTGCGTGAGGCCATGCCGATAGCAATCACGACCTTACGGGCCACAAACCGCCCGGAGGCGGCGTTTGAGGATGTCGCTTCCATCGCACGGGACAAGCGGGTCAAGTCCGAGTTCGAGGCCCTGGCCAAGACGTGGCGGGGACTGCACGTGACCCCAGAGCAGGCGCTGGGGCTTGCGGCGGCCCGCTGGGAGATCGACGAGATGGTGCAGCTTGCGAGGGCGACGGAGGAAGCCGTCAAGTACCACGCGAACCTGGCTGAGTTGTGGTTGAAGTACCGGGAGCAGATCGAGCGGGACGAGGACAAGCGGCGCAAGCTCCGGGCCAAGACGCTGGCCGGGCGGCGCAACGGACTCATTTACTCGGGGATCGTGGTGGCCATGTTCGGGCTGGCGTACCCACGGGCACACCAGTACATGACACCGATTGCGAACACCGGGTTTTGGATCGTGTTGCTGATACTTCTGGCCTGCACGTGGGCGATCTGGAGGGCCGGGGAAGTGATAGAGGTTTGATTGCGACAAGTGATTGGGTTGACACAGGGCCGAGAACGATGCGTCTTACCCGGCACTATACCGTGACCATTCACGACGGGGTGGCGGTGCTGCATCATGCACCGCACCCCTTATGGCCGTGGTACTGGATGGACGCCGAACGGTACTTCAGAGAACGTAAGAAGGCGTACCGGAGGTTGGCGGAAAGCGGACGACCGGACATTCGTGAGGTACGCGGTTACAGCCTGTGGATCGATTACGCGCGGGACGGGTTTGAGCAGCACACGGAACCGGTTCGGTTTTGGCGCGACCAGATGGGGCTGATTTCGGTTTGGCTGTTCAACGTGTACAACTGGCGGACGAGCCGCGTGGGAAAACTCGCAGGGCTCTTGAGAAAGAATGAGGTGAATGTGGGGACGATGGATTGGGCCACGTTCGTCCGCAAGTATGGAGCATAGGTACCTCCTGAATCCGTGACAAGGTAGCTGTCGAGCACTCATGCGGCGTTTATCTTGCATCGAACGGGCTGCGACTGCATTGGTGCGTGGAGCGATTCCATCGAATTCAACCGTAAGGGAACGCCAGTTCCCGCAGAAGCGAATAACTTCCCCGGCCTGTTCATCGTCAGGCTTTGTTCCCAGGCCACAAGACGGCACATGTTATACGAAGGTCAAATACAAACGGCGAAACACAGGGAACCATCGGTTCCCATGCCCCAACTTCAGTTTGCTCTGCCTGGCATGTCGGACTAGTTTCGCAGCCAAGGTCATCAAGTTCTGAATCACCGTCCGGATACGACGACGTTCTGCCTTCTTACGCAGAGGTGCATCGTTGCGTTTCAGGCTTTCCTGGCCAATCACCCTCAGCAAGTTGTAAGCCATGCATACAAAATGCAGTACCAGGTTGTTGGTTGCGAACTTGCCTGACGGTAACCGTTCAGCGTCCAGATCCGTCTTGATTTCGCTGTGGAACTGTTCCATCACGGCGTGGTCATGGTACAGACGAATGATCACATCTGGGTCGTCCGGCAGTGAGGTCCAATAAGCATTGACCTCGATGTCTGGGACCAACAAGGTTTGCCCGTCGGCCATGGTGGTCCGTTCGATAACGTCGAATACCATCCGAACTGGTTCCGACAGGCCCTTGACCGGGCACATCAGCGAACCGTGATACACTTTCTTGCCTGGCCGAGGCTCGTGGCATACACCGTGCTGCTGGGCGGTCACGAGCCAGGCCTGGGGGCTTTCCTTTCGCAGATTCCGTTTGATGATGAACTCGGCCCTGCTGTCCTGTGAGCGACACACGGCAATGTTCTCGGCACTGTCATTTCCGGCATCCATGCGAACAAGCAGCGGAAGGTCTGAGATCTGCTTTGCGTACTGAATACTCTTGCGCAAGAAGGCCGCTGTATCCTTTTGAACATGGGTACTGCCTTCACGCAGCTGAACATTGACCACATAGCCCTCTTGGCCGAGGTAAGCAAAGATTGGGGCGTATCCATCGTGGCCTTTGTACGTGCGGGAGACGCCTTCTTTTTTCGTTCCCGAGTTATCAAATGGGCTCACGTTAAGGTCCAGGGGAATGTAAGCCCGGCGTTTCGATGACTCACCCAGCACAATCGGATGCAGTGTAACATCCAGGGTCCTCAAGAGGTTTGCGGACTCTTCGAGTAAAATACTCTCCCAGCCGGCCTTTCCGGCTGCCATATCCAAACGCTGGCGCAGCGTTGGGCTCGAAGGCACGCTGTCCATCTGTAGTGCGATCGTGAAAAACTCGTCATCACGAAAGGCTTCGATGTGGTCAAAGTCCGTCTTGCCTTGACAAAGCAGGCCGATGTATGAGTACGCTACATCTCGGTTTGAAATGTCTGGTTTTCCCATGCCTGACAGGCGAGTCCGATTCAGGCGTTCACCGAGAGTGGTTTTGTCCAGCAATAAACCGACAAGGGTCATTCCAGAATGTGTGACAATGACTTCGTCGGATTCTTCGATGATAAAGCGCAAGGGGGTTCACCTCTGAGGTGAAGGGGGATTGAAGGGAACGGACATCCCAACTATCCCGATTCTACACGACAAATCACAAGTGCTTCAGTAGTTTTTACACCTGCTTGTCACGGATTCAGGTACCAGAGAACATGGAAATTATGGGGAAGGGTATGAGCCGCCTTCATCCTCAAGCCCGTTGACTGACCTTGTGCGGTGGTATGCCCTGCCCTACACCCCTCCTTCGAGTGAAGGAGGGATTTTTTATGCCTGTGTCCTGCGCAGTCTGTTCCAAACATCTCACCCATCCGGTCTCCGTCCAACGCGGCACCGGACCAGTGTGCGCCCGGCACGTCAACGAGTTCATCGCCCTCATCTCCGCCGAGCGTGCACACAATGTTCGGGAATCTTGGGCGCAAATAAGACGCCGCGAGGTCGTCGATGGCCAAGAGGTCGAACACACCGTGATGTTGGGTGTCGACCAGATGGCCATTGCCAACGCCAAGGCCCGGTATCTGGCCCGCATCCGTCGCGTCAGAGAGGTGCCAGTCAGCGCAGGGTTAGTGCCGTCCGAATACTCCGCGACCCGGCAACGGTACGAAGACATCCTGATCGAGCGGTTTGGCAGCGGCGCTGCGCTGGTACACTCCGGCTCGGAACGCGATTACGTAATCACCACCGACCGAACCGGCGCCCATGCAGAGCACTGCTCCTGCCCCGACCATTGGTTCCGCAACCGCCCCTGTCGGCACATGCAAGCTTACGAGCTTCTGGCCGCTCGCCAGCGCGAAGATGCACCGACGTCCGCCGAGCAGCGCTCCACGGAATCGGAACGTGAACTTCGCGGCGACAACCGCATCGCGGCAGCACCCACCATCATCGGTTCGGTGGTTGACCGTGAGGCGGCGTGGGAGAGTTCGCGGGATCGCAACCTGTACGTCTGGCAGGAGCGCCATGCCCACGACGGGGTGTTCGTCAGCGAGAGCGACGAGGCGTGGACCACTCTGCGGGAGACAGTCGCCCGAGATGGTGGCCTCGGCGAATATGAAACGGAACACGTGCTCGACGGCGTGGATACCACGTTCGGGATTGAACTCGAAGTGGAGGGCGTGAACGGTCACGATGTCGCGGCCGCGTTGCACCGTGCGGGTCTGTCCGAAAGTCTGACGATGGGCGGTTACACGACAAGTTTCGCGCCTGGGACCTGGGGAGTCCGGAGCGACGGCAGCCTGGTAGGAGGATGCGAAATCGTGTCTCCCGTGCTTCGGGACACGCCGGAGACGTGGCAGGCGATCTCGGAGATCACGAGGATCTTGCATGAACAGGGTGCTCAGACCAGTCAGCGCACAGGATTCCACATCCACATGGCCCATGACATTCTCGACGACCGCGGCTACCGATGGCAACGGCTCGGGCGGTACATGGTGGGTTACTCCCGCGAATATCTCCAGATGGGGGCAACGAGAAGCCGTCTGACGCGGCCTGAACTGCCCAATCAGCACCGTGGCACAAATTATACTCAACCCCTCCGGAAGACCCACGTGGTGAAGCTCCGGAAAAACGACACCGCGATGGAGGCGTCAAGAAAGATCATCGGGTACACCGGTCACAGCTCACGCTACAAGATGGTCAACACCGCGAAATTCGTGGAGCATGGCGTTCCGACGGTGGAGTTCCGGTATCCGAACGGCACGGTCGATCCGGTCGTCATCCAGCGCCAGGTGCAGCTTGCCAACGCCACCTTGATGCAGTCAGCATATCTGCGCAAGGACAAGCCCGGCGCTGACCGCCTGCCGAGACTCTTCCGCAGCGACCGGGGTGTCGAACTGGAGCAACTGCATGCGCAGAGCCCAGAGTCCCGGTTCCGGTTGTATCTGGACACGTTCGGCAGTGAACGGTTGCGCAGGATTGCAGCTGGATTATGGGTGCGAGGTGCCGTACCCGCATTTCTTCTGGATATATGAGACTTGTTGACAGGATTGGAAGAATAGAGTATACTTCCTCAATAGGAAGGATGAGTTAATTCATGTGAACGTTGGTATAGTTGGTACATCCGAAGGGCGGGAAAGGAGGCGGGGTGCGTGCTCTACTTCGCCTATGGAAGCTGTATGAACCACTTGGATTTCATGAAGACGTGTCCGACCGCGCGGCTTGTATCTGACAACGCGGAGCTTCGCGGATACAGACTCGTGTTCAACGGCCGGTCGATGGCGCGTCGCGGCGGGGTGGCGAACATCCGGCGCGCGCCAGGGCACGTGGTGCACGGAGTGCTGTGGGACGTCCAAGACCCGCGCGAGATCACGGCGCTCGACCGACGGGAAGGAGCCCCGTACGTGTACCGCCGCAGACGGGCCAGGGTATACGTGGAGGACAGGCCCGTCTGGGCGTGGACCTACGAGTTGGTGAACCCGCTTTGCTTCGAGGTGCCGCCGTCGGGCGAGTATGCCGGACTCATTCTGGCGGCCATTGCTGATCCTGGGTATCGGCAGAATGTAAAGGCGCACATTTGTTCGTTGTGGGAAGGTATGCGGAATATCCGAGAAAGGGTGATGGTGGGTGACTGAGGCAACCGTGTACGAGATCACCCAACGGGTGTACGACGGCACGTTTGACACGCTGTGGCGGCCGAAGTTCTTCACGCCGCTGGAGGAAGGCAAGGCCGCGTCCAAGGAGTTCATCGTGAAGTACCTGGACCGGCCACCGGCTGAGACACATTGTCTGGCCGGGATTCTGACGTATGTGATGGATTATCCGTACTTCGACACGGACGACGAGATCACCAAGGCCCTGATGCGCCTGGAGATCGTGAAGCCTCTGCACCACTCCCTGACCATGCAGGGCGTGCGGTCGCGGATTGTGTACGGCTCGGTGACGCTGCTCGACAACACCCAGCCGCCGCCGTATGCCAACCCGGAGGAAGCCGCGGAGTACGAGGACATGGAATGGATCGACGAGGAGCCGGTCGAATGGAACCTGTTCAACGACCGTACGCTGATTCAATCCCTCATCCGCAACGAAGCGCTCATTGTGATGGAACGTGCAGACGTGTTCGTCCTGCGCGGCGACGCGGCGCTGCGCAAGGCGAAGCAGGGCCACTGCGGGAGCTGCCGGTATCTCGCGCGCGACCGTGAGGACGACCCGGACGGGGGTCTTTGCACGGCGTACTACCAGCGCACGGCGGATGAAGCGCCGATTGGGACGTTCTGCACGGACTTTTATCCGCGGCTGAAGCAGGAAAAACCACCCGCGGACCGGTATGTGCTGGTTGAGCCGGACATGATCTACATCCCTCCGTATACGTCGCAGACGCTGTTTGAGGTTGATGGAAGCGAGACCGATTGGCTGAAGGAACTGAGAAAGGAAATCGCGAAGCAGGGACGGGACACAGACTGACATGTAAAAAGATGGGGAGGAATGGCAATGAAGGCGACCGGCGTGGTGCGCCAAGTTGATCAGTTGGGGCGCGTTGTGCTGCCTATTGAGTTGCGGAGAACGCTCAATATCCAAGAGAAAGACGGTTTAGAAATATTCACCGAAGGGGACCAGATCATCCTACGGAAGTACGAACCGGGTTGCATCTTCTGCAATGAGGTGGAGGAGGTCCGGGAATTTCGGGGGAAGATGGTGTGTGAGAAGTGTCGGGAGGATCTTGCAAACGTTAATGTGCAAGTGTGGTGACGGCGAAGCCCGCCGGGTGGCGGGCTGTTTTTATTTGCGGCGCTCTGTATCAAAAGTATTGATCTGTTGTAGCTAATAATTCCATTTCACTATCCTATGTCCTCGTATGATGGTAGTAGAAGTTCTCCTCCGTTGAATTTCCAGTAGGTCCGGAACTGCTGGAGCAGCGCCGGAGAATTTCCAGAGCCGGCTCGAACCTCATCCGAATGAGACAGCTGCTCGGGAGGATGGGGAGTGGTTGATGGGACTTCCCCATCCGCACATTCTGGCAGTTTGTTATTTGCAATACCGGGTTTCACCCATGGATGGGGAAGTTCCCATCGGCCCATGGATGATGGTTATGGATTTGGTCGCTTATCGGAGTCGTCTGACCGCTACTCCGCTCCGTTGTCATGCGCTCGTTCCTTGACAGCTGCATATCCGTCCACATCTGGTTGGGGGAAGCCCCAACGCTGTCGGACTGTGGACCTAACATCATCGCCCCCCTTCCTCAGCAGGAGGAGCGGGAGGGGTGAATGGCCGAAGACCAGAGGGGAGAAACGAAGCGGCTTCCCCTGTGTCGAGCCTGTGGAGCTTGTGGGCAACTCGAAGAGTTGTCTAGCAAATTCACAGGCTGGGCCTTCGACTCAACCGGACAGCCTGTGGGACAATGGGATCAGCAAGCCTTTCTCGGGATATTTCTTCTTGTCCCTGCGGACCATTCGGTACTGCTGTATAAAGCCTGCTACCCAGGATCCACCACCTATGTTCTAACCGCTGGTTGCGCCTCCGTGACGGATGAGGTGTAGTGGCCCGGAATTGACGTCCGCACGGATGAGTGCTGATGACGGGGCTGAGGTCGGTGGTTCCCACGGGCACCCAGGTCCGGGACTGGCTTGACTTTCCCACGATGGGAGGTGAATTCGTTGGCGAAACTGCATGTTGGGATCGACGTGAGCTTGAACGCCAACCATGTTCAATTCATGGATGAGGCGGGCGCAGACTTGGCTTCGTTCGAGATCTCCAATGACCCTCAGGGAGCCGACACTCTCATTCACAGGGTCTTGGAGACCTTGGCAGCCAAGCGAATGGATAGTGTCGTTGTGGGCATGGAGGCGACCGCCAACCTCGGATGGCATCTGGCGCATTATCTCAAACAGCAACTCGCCCACCGGGCCTCCCACCTCGACGCTCAGATTCACGTCTTAAACGCACGGAGAGTGGCTCGTTTCAAGAAGGGTTACGACAACCTTCCCAAAAACGACCGCATCGACGCCTGGGTGATTGCGGACCATCTGCGGTTTGGCCGTCTCCCACAAGCCATGACGGACACCATCCAGTACGAAGCGCTTCAGCGTCTTACCCGAACTCGGTTTCATCTGACGCAGACCATCTCTCGGGACAAGACATTTTTCCTGAACCAGCTGTTTCTCAAATTCAGAGGTCTGCGTCAGGACAACCCGTTTTCGGATACCTTCGGTGCCACGTCGTTAGCCGTCATTCAAGAGCTCGAGCCTGAACAAATCGCTGCGATGCCACTGGAAGACCTGGTGGCACTCCTGGTCGACAAAAGCCGAAACAGGTTCGCTGACCCAGAGCAGACCGCCCGGGAACTCCAGAAGGTCGCCCGTCGCTCCTTCCGCCTCGACAAGGTGATGCAGGATCCTGTCAACCTGTCCTTATCGGTGACGCTCAGCGTGATCCAGCACATGGAGTCTGAGGTGAAAAGGCTCGACAAGGCCATCGCTAAACTGATGAGAGGGGTCCCGAACACCCTCAAGTCCGTCAAGGGTATCGGCCCCGTGTACGCCACTGGCATTATCGCCGAAATCGGCGATATTAAGCGCTTTAGAAACCACAATGCCTTGGCCAAGTATGGCGGTCTGGTGTGGAACCAGTACCAATCCGGAGAGTACGAGGCCGAAGAGACGTCTCGGATGCGTACCGGGAACACGTATCTGCGGTACTACCTGATTCAAGCCGCAGACCAGGTTCGACGGCACGACACCGAATACGCCGAGTTTTACCGGAAGAAGTTCGACGAAGCGTTGAAGCATAAACACAAACGAGCGCTCGTCCTAACTGCAAGAAAACTGGTACGGCTGGTGTTTGCACTACTAAACACCAACAAGCTGTACACACCACCGGAGAGGAGGCGGTAGGCCAACCTGTCCTCCAAATTTCCAGCTACTCCGCTCCACGCATGATATCTGAAAATTTTGCGTATAGTGTGGGCCTAGTTTGAGTTACCCTTCAACGTCCCGATCTACACCTTTTTCCCAAATCCATTTCCAATTATGTTGGATCACCCCCTTGACATATCACTGCTGGGCTTATCGAAGTGTGGGTAGGGTAGCGTATGCAACGTTCGGTTTAAGAGCTTTCACAGCGGCTTCTCAACACCAGGGTCTGAAGTAACCTAATTGTGTTGACGATATAACCACTCTAATTTATTATAACGTTATAACAAATGGAGGTAGGAGCCTTGTTGCACCGAAACTCTGGGGTTCCATTGTACATCCAGATCCGACACGATATTGAATCAAGGATAAGGAAAGGAGAGTGGAAGCCATCCCATCAGATCCCGACTGAAGAGGAACTGCAGACCATTTACGGAGTGAGTCGTATAACGGTGCAGCGGGCCGTAATCGATTTGGTCCGCGCTGGCTTGCTTATCCGGACTCCAGGGAAAGGGACATTTGTGAGCAATACGATTCCGGAGCAGAATCTCCTGGAGTTCATCAATTTTGTGACTGAGGAGCAAGCCATTGAAGGACCCCACCGAGTGATAACCAGTGGTGTAGTAACCGGGGATAATGCGGTTGCGGCCATGCTTAAGGTTGCACCAAATGAACCAATCGTACGACTCGAACGCATCAAACTGTCTGAGGATGTTCCAGTTGCACTGGAGGTGTCGTATGTACCCCTTCGATTCGCACCTGATCTGCTGGAGCAGAGGTTGGACGTATTGAACCCGACTTTGTCAAGACAGATGGGATGGCTTTTAAGAGAGAGATGAGAGACTTGCAATTCAGATAAAAATTGTCTCACGCTGCGTTTTGTTGCATTTTCCAATTTCTGAATTCCAACGGCGAGCGATAACCTAGTGCGGAATGCGGTCGATCCGTGTTGTAAAAGTGAATGTACGACTCAATGGCCGCTTTCGCCTCGGCAAAGCTGCTGTATTCCTGCAGCCAGACCTCCTCCTCCTTCAGCGACCGGAAGAATCGCTCGATGTATGCGTCAGCATCGGGGTTGTTGTACCCGGTCCGCTCATGGTTGATTTGGCAGGCCTTCATCGCTTCGATGAACCGTCGACTCGTCATCTGGCAGCCATTGTCCGTTCGCAATGTCAGACCGGCACCTTGAACGCCATTCGGGAAGCGATAGTTCAGCGCCATATCCACAGCCTTCAGCAGGTCCTCTGTACGGCAGAACCGGGAAAACGAGTACCCCACAATCTCCCGGTCATAAGCGTCAATCACGGCAAACAGATATCCCCAGCCGTCCTTCCCACACCACAC
>NZ_FPBV01000003.1 GCF_900116805.1 Paenalicyclobacillus macrosporangiidus
GCTTGGCCTCATGTTGGATCACGATCACCCACCAGTAAACAACTACGACTACATTTTCATCATAATGTTGTGCCCCAAAGGGGCATGGGGGTTTTGGGGAATCGAGCGCGATCTTTTGGGGAGTTTTAATCCGCTATTGACACCATGCCAGCCTGCTCCTTCAGGAAGGTGTCAATCCGAAGATTGTTTCTGAGCGGCTCGGCCATGCGACCGTCCAAATCACATTGGACACGTATAGCCACGTCTTGCCCGGTCTTCAGCGTGTAGCCGCACGCCAAATCGACACTCTGCTCCGAAAACCAGGAGGCAACAATTTCGATACACGGAGGGTAGAAAAACGGTAGAAGAGGTCAAACAAACCGGCCTCCCGGAAACCCGAGAGGCCGCGTCACACCTGTGTTCTTCTGGAGGCGCCAGCCGGATTCGAACCGGCGAGTCGAGGTTTTGCAGACCTCTGCCTTACCACTTGGCTATGGCGCCGAAACAAATGGAGCGGAAGACGGGATTCGAACCCGCGACCCTCGCCTTGGCAAGGCGATGCTCTACCCCTGAGCCACTTCCGCATGCATTCCCAAATCATTCAATTGTGATTCATGTGTGATTCATGCTCCTGCGAACCCATTGAGGGTTGGCGCGCCGGTGACATCTGGTGGCTCGGGACGGAATCGAACCGCCGACACGAGGATTTTCAGTCCTCTGCTCTACCAACTGAGCTACCGAGCCATGTCTTCCTGTCTCGAGTTCCGGGACGGGTTCGAACCCGTCCACTCACTCGCCGGTCACCATTTGGCGCGCCCATTGTGGTGGAACCGATGGGATTCGAACCCACAACCCCTGCGCTGCCAGCGCAGTGCTCTCCCATTGAGCTACGGTCCCGCGAGGCGCTTTGGCACGGCTGCGCCGCACTCGAATCGCGGCGTCAACGGTTCTCAGTATAGCGAGCTCGCCTCCAAAATGCAAGAACCAATTTCACACATGACCCAAGGTGATTCTGGGCACCCTACCCTCCAGGCCGTGCTGTGCCGTGGCCACCACCCAGAACAGGAGGATGTCTACAATGAAGATGCGATGGATAACGCTTTCCACCCTAGCGGTGTTTGCGTTTGTGCAGCCCGCCCTGGCAGGTGAACATCTTTGGCGTGGCGCCGACACCTCAGTCGTTGCCATCGCTCCTGCTGGAGCCAACGATCTTCAACCAGCCACTTCCGATGTCCATCACGGCATGTCTGACGACCTGCACCATTTCGATGTCAAATCCAGTGTCCAAGTCTCCCGGCAGGACCTTCGCGAAGCGTATGAGGCCAGTCGTGATGCGTACACCAGAAAGCTCCAGAAGTTCGCGAAGTGTTCCCCACGTGATGCCGAGAAGGCGGTCGCTGCCGCCCATCCAGGTTTGAAGGTGACCCATCTGCAGTTGCGCAACATCCGCACCAATCTGGTGTACACCGGGATTGCGGAGGATGACGAGGACAAGTACCTGGTGATTGTCGACGCCGGCAACGGCAAGGTGCTGTTGGACCGGGAATTGCCCACGCATCACGAAAAGGTGTTCGCCGACTGATGGGTACGACGGACACCGGCTGACGGGTACCCACTCACGGATACCCATTGACGACAGGAACTGGCGGACACCGGACTGTAGAACAGCGAACCGTAGAACGGAGGACTGGCGGACGGCGGGTCCGGCAATGCATCCGCGACGCACCACGGAACGTGAAAAAGCGAGAGCCGCAGGCTCTCGCTTTCTTGCGTTCATCCATGGGGAATTTCATTCATCAATCAAGGATTTCATCCGAAATCCGAATCCGCTCAAACGAGGAGTCGCCGGATGCATCGCCGCCGAGGGCTCAGAACGCGCGCACCTTGACGTCCTGGACCTGAATCGGACCGACGCCGCGCGGCACCTCGATGGCCTCCAGGCGAGTCGCGCCGAGCGCCTTGGTGATGTAGTCACAGGCCACGTTTGGGTCGATGCGATCTCCGCACGTGTACACGTCGATGCTCGCGTACCCGTGTTCCGGGAAACTGTGAATTGTCAGATGCGACTCGGAGATGATCACCACTCCGCTCACACCTTGAGGCGCAAACTTGTGAAACGCGACCTCTCGCACCTCGGCCCCAGCCTCGAGTGCAGCGTTCACCATGATGCGTTCAATGCTTGGTAGATCGTTCAGCTTGTCGGCAGGGCATCCCCACAGTTCGGCGATCACGTGACGGCCCATCGTGTCCATGACAAAGCTCCCCCTTTGCCCATAAAAATAGCCATGCCCAATCAGGCATGTGGAAGTCGCACATTCACCACGGGGGAAAGTTAGTCCGGTGAGGTCCTAACCCTTTAAGTGACGGCGAACATTCCAGTTTGAAAATGATTCCAATCTGGTGTTCCAGACATTACGACAGATAGTATAAGACCTGCCCCCTGGATTTGCAACCACATTTTCTTGAAGAGACACGGGGAATCCCGCCCAATTTTTCATGGCGCCCCGAGGACGCGGTACCCTTCCAGATAGGCGTCGAGCATCCGCGCCGGTGTGAAACGGGGCAGGATCTCCAACTGAAAGGATCGCGCGAGCTTTTGGGCCAGATCGGCGTCGTCCAAGAGGCGCCGAATCTGCGCCGCGAGCGCTGCGCCATCCCCCACCGGGAACAGGAGACCGGTGCGCCCCGGTTCTATCAAACCGCGGGCGGCGGGAATGTCGGACATCACGTTCGGAATGCCGAAGTATCCCGCCTCCAGAACCGCGTAGGGCAGACCTTCGCTGCGCGAGGCCAACACGTGCGCATCCAGGGCCGACAAAAACGGGCCGATGTCCCGGAGGTGGCCCAACAGATGCACCCGGTCCTTCAGATTCAGCTCGGCGATCAACGCCGTGAGCGCGGTGCGCTGAGCGCCGTCGCCAGCGACGGCGAGGTGGACCCCCGGCAGATGTACCATGGCCTGGATGGCTGTGGGAATGTCCTTCACCGGGTCCAAGCGGGCGACCATCCCGATGACGGGCGTGTCCTCGTCGATCCCGAGTTGGCTGCGCAAGCGTTTCCGATACACCGCCGCGGGTTCCGGCAAAGGTTCGGCCGCCAGGGCGTTGGGCACCAAAAACCAGGGTTTCTCCGGGACGAGGTCCGAAAACGCCGGATTGCAAAGGAACAAGCCGGACGCGCTCCGAAGCGCCGTCAGATTCAACCGCGTCAGCACGGCGGATTTCCAAACGCTGGCCAGGAAGTCCTTCCGCGGGTCGCTGTGGATGGTGGAGACCCACCGCCGGTCGGCCATGCGGGCCGCCGTCGCGACCAGCACGTTCAGCCGCGGTCCGTGGGCATGCCACAGCCCGTCCGGCGGCTGCGCGCGCATCCGGACGGTGAGCGCCCGAATGGCCTGTACCGGCGAGGCCGGAAGGTGCTCCACCGCCGCCACCTCCCGCAACCGGTCCGCCAACGGGCCTGATCCCAGGGACAAAAAACAGAACCGGGCGTCCAGCCCGGCAGCCCGTACGCCGCGGGCGAAAGCCACCAGGTGGGTCGCCGCGCCGCCCTGTTCATTTCCGGGGACCACGACAGAAATCGGCGTCATGACCTGTCCCCCTGCATCATCACGACGGCCGGTTCCGGCGCTGATCGTGTTCTTCAATATAAGCGGAAATGTCCAGTTCGTCGAAGTGGATGTGTTCGCGATTGAGCAGCAGGTAGTCGATGGACGTTCCGGCCTGTTCGGCGACGAAACCGAGGATATGGTGGCGCCGAACCGTGGTCTCCGGCCACACCGCACGAAATGCCTCGTCCAGCCGGCGGAACTGCTCCTCCGTCAACCCGGGCACCATCCCCACAAATGCCTCCGGCGGCAATTCCAGGATGTCGTACAACTTGCCCTCGTACTCGATGTTCAGACCGAGCCGCACGCGGATCACATCCCTTTCCACAGAAATCCTTGGGTCGGATTGCATGAACCGGACACCATGCCGAAGCACCTCGCGTGCACGCGTTTCAGCGGCTTTATCGTGCCGTCACGGTGTTACAGTATAGCGAATCCTCCGCCCGGAAACAAACGGCAGTCACGCGGAAATGTTCATAAAGCCCTTGCAATCCCGCGTGGCCAGTCCCTTTTACCGAGCCGCTCCCGGACATACAATGGAAAGTAAAACACCAGAAGGTGTACACCGGGTAGGAGGGATTGGTTACGTGAACACCGTGAAGACCTGGCTCCTGATGGGTGTGTTGACGGTCATCCTGGTCCTGTTCGGCCGGGTGATTGGCGGCACGCACGGGATGCTGATCTTCCTCGTCATCTCCGTCCTGATGAACTTCATCGGGTACTGGATGAGCGGGACCGTCGCCATCATGATGACCGGGTCGCGCCCTGTGTCTGAACAGGAACTTCCAGAGGTGTACGCCATCGTTCGGCGGCTGGCGGAGCGGGCGAATTTGCCGATGCCCGAGATCTACCTGACGCCTTCCCCGCAACCCAACGCGTTTGCGACCGGACGCAATCCGCGGCACGCCAAGGTGGCGGTGACGGAGGGTATCCTCCAAGCCCTGTCGTGGCGGGAGCTGGAGGGCGTGTTGGCGCACGAGATCGCGCACATCAAAAACCGGGACATCCTCATCTCGTCGATGGCCGCCATGCTGGCCGGCGTCATCACGTCCATCGCCGACATGCTCCAATGGGCGCTGTTGTTCGGCATGGGGAACCGGGACGAGCGCGACAACGGCAACGCGATTGCCGAAGTGGTCATGATGATCCTCGCGCCGATTGCCGCCACCATCATCCAGCTGGCGATCTCGCGCACGCGTGAGTTCAAGGCGGACGCCACCGGCGCACGCCTGGTCGGCGATCCGAACCCGCTCGCCGACGCCCTGGAACGGTTGGAGGCGTACGCCCATCACATCCCCGCCAGCTTCAGCCCGGCGGCGTCTCACCTGTTCATCGTCAACCCGTTCACCGGCGAGTCGTTCATCAATTTGTTCCGCACACACCCGCCGACGGCGGAACGCGTGCGCCGGCTGCGCAGCATGCGCGTGCTGGGGTGAGCCCGGGTGGGAGATTCCCCGCCGCGTGATCGCCGTTGGATCACGCCCGTGACGTGATCCCCGGCCGGCCAACCACCATCACTCATACCGCAGCGCGTCGATGGGATCGAGACGCGCTGCTTTGTTTGCCGGGTAGATGCCGCAGATCACCCCTGTCGCCACCGAGAACAAAAATCCGACGGCGACCGCCTGCCAGGACACCACCGACGGCAGCGGCGTCGTCCAATGGACGATCCACGACGCCAACACCCCGAGCAAGATTCCAAGGCTTCCTCCCATCACCGTGATCATCACCGATTCCGTCAAAAACTGCAGGAGAATCGCGCGCCTCGTCGCACCCAGGGACATGCGGATGCCGATCTCCTGCGTCCGCTCGGTGACCGACACCAGCATGATGTTCATGACGCCGACACCGCCCACCACCAACGCGATGCCCGCCACGGCGCCGATGACGAGCGTGAGGATGGAGGTCACCGTCCCGACGATGCGCTCGACGCCGATGAGGAAGCCGGAAGCATCCTCGAAGGCATTCGGGTTGTGGGCGTGGATGTTGAGCACGGTCACCAAGCGCTGCGACAGGTCCGCCTTGTCCGTCCCGGGCGCGATGCGCACGTCCATCTCGGTGATGTTCCACCACGGAAAGAAGTCGTGGCACGTGGTCGCCGGCAAGTAGATGTAGTCCGCCCCGAGGATGCTCGCGAACAGATTGAACTGGGTGGATGCCGCCACGCCCACCACCTGCAGGGGATGGCCCGCGATGCGGACCACTTTGCCGACGGGATCGATCCCGCTGCCAAACAGCTTCCCGGCCAGCGATTGGCTGAGGACGGCGACGCTCCGATGGGCGGCCACGTCGGCGTCGGTGAACATCCGCCCGTCGACGACGACGAAATGCGCCAGGTCGTTCAACTGCGCGGGCCCTGCCTGGATGGACGCATTGACCTGGTGGTTGCGGTACACCACCACCCCCTGGCCGTAGAGGGAGTACGAGACCGACGCCACACCCGTGAACCCCTGCACGAGCTGGAAGTCCTGGTCGGTGAACTTCAACACCTGTCCTGGCTGGGGAAGTCCGGGTTCCACCACCTCGCGCGGCAGGATCTGAATTGTCTCCTCCGCCCCCTGGCTCTCGATGGCGGTGATCACCGCCGCCTTCCCTCCTTGACCGATGGCCACGATGGCGATGATGGACGCCACCCCAATGAGGATGCCGAGCATCGTGAGCATGGAACGAAGTTTGTTGGCCATCAGGGAACTCCAGCTCGCCGCAATCATCTCGGAGAAATTCACGCGCCGCGCCCCCTCTCTTCCCCCACCAGGCGCCCGTCGAGCATGTGGAGAATGCGCTGGGCGAACGACGCGACGCCGGGATCGTGGGTGATGACCACGATGGTGACGCCCCTCTGATGCAGCTCCGTGAAGATGCCCATGATCTCCCGGCCCGTACGGGTATCGAGCGCCCCCGTGGGCTCGTCGGCGAGCAGGATGGCCGGCTTGTTGACCAAGGCCCGGGCGATGGCGACGCGCTGTTTCTGACCGCCCGACAATTCATTGGGAAGGTGCGAGATGCGATCCCGCAGCCCCACCTCCTCCAACCGCGCCAACGCGCGCCGGCGCCGCTCCTCGCGCGCGACGCCGGCGTACACCAGCGGCAGCTCTACGTTGCGCAGGGCGGTCATGCGCGGCAGCAGGTGAAAGTTCTGAAACACAAACCCGATCTCGCGGTTTCGCACCCGCGCCAGCTCGTCGCCGGTGAGCCCGTCCACCGGGCGCCCGCGCAGGACATACCGGCCGCTCGACGGCTGGTCCAGGCAGCCCAGGATGTGCATCAGCGTGGACTTGCCGCTTCCCGAGGGCCCCATGATGGACACGAACTCCCCCGGATACACGGCAAAGCTGACGTCCTGCAGTACGGTCAGGCGTTCACTGCCCACCGGATACCACTTGCACACCCGTTCCAACGCCATCAGCGGTTCGGTCATCCCGTCCTCACCGCGCTTCCCGCGGCCAGCCCCGCGGGCGGGTTGAGGATCACCACATCCCCCGGCTGAAGCCCCTTCGTCACCTCGACGCGCGTGTCCGTCGTGATGCCCAACTGCACCGGCCGGCGCTCGGCCCGTCCGTCCCGCACCACGTACACGGCGTACCCCTGTCCATCCTGGACGAGCGCCGGATACGGGATGGCGACCACGCCCTTGTGGATGGCGCTGATGATGTGCACGTCCACCTGGTAACCGAGCGGCACCGGGAAATCCGCGGGGACGCCGAGATCGACCTCCACCTGCCCGCCGCCCGTATCGGACGTCGCGAACAGACCCACCTGCTGCACCGACACACGCCACGTCTTGCCGGGGAACGCCTCGCTCGTCACCTCCGCCGCCATGCCCTTTTTCACATGGACCGCGTCCACCTCGGACACCTGCGTGACAATCTGCTTCGCGTCTCCCACCACCTCGAGGACCGGCGCGGGGTTGCCGTCCGAGCCGATGCCGCTCGGGTTGACCAGCACCACCGTCCCGTCCATCTGGGCCCGCAGCAGCGTCGCGTCGTAGGCCGCCTGGGCCTGGCTCAGATTCGCCTCCGCCTGGGCCACGGTGGATCTCGCCTGGGCCACGGTGCCTGTGAACTGCCCCTGAAAGCCGGGCGGGGCGGCGGATTGCTGCTGCAGCGCGGCATTCAGCGTCTCCTGGGCCTGCGCCAGGTTGTTCTTGGCCGCCTGCAGCGCCGCCGCCTGCGCCTCGTTCTGCAACGTGATCAGGATTTGGCCTTTCTTCACCCGGTCCCCGACGTGGACATCCACCTTTTCGATGGGCGCCGTCAGGTTGGTCGGCATCACCATCTGACGATCCACCGGGCGTACGGTCCCGGAGGCGAAAATGGTCTCCTGCAGATCGGCCCGCTCCGCCACAGCGGTCGCCACATGCGGGGCGCGCGGCCGCCACCACCACACGGCGGCCACAGCCAGCACCACCAGCAACGCGAGCGCTCCCCACAACCATCTGCGCCGCCGTCGATCCGCCGCTTCGCGCACACGTCTCCCCCTCTTCGTCCCCGTGTCCGGCGGCCACATCCACGCCGTCCGGCTTGACCTATCCGTCCACCAACTTATCACATCCCCATCGTGCCTGAACAGGAAAAAGGGCGAGAGCCCCTGCTCTCGCCCGGTCCAGCGGCGGTCCTCACATCAAGCGGCCGTAGACCGTGTGCTCGGACTGCCTTCCTGGCGTGGCGGGCGGATGGCCGTCCGCCCGCAGGACGCCTGCCAATGCGCCCGACTGGACACCGCGCCCTGGCGCCCCGGGGGTCGCCGTGGACGACGGGCCGGCAGGGGCGTATGCGGCACCGTACGAATGAACGCCCGAGCCGAGCCGCGCGTCCGACACGCTTCCCGCGGCGGGCACGCCGCTGCCAATGGTGCCTCCGGAGGAGCGTGAGAGGGTGTGCATGCCGGTCATCTGCGGTTGCTGTTGCTGCTGCGCGCTGCCGAGCGCCGTCTGCAGGCGTTGGTGCATCTGCTGCAGTTGGCGGATCACCTGGGTCATCTGCCGCTGGAGATCCTGCAATTCTTGGACCACTTGGTGCATCCGGATGGTCTCCCCTTCCCTGATTTGATTCACGCGTCCATCCCGTCTGTGGAGAAGGTGTCGTCTTCGAGACCCCAGTTGGTGTCATGGGTCGGGTGCATGAACCGCGCCCCACCGGTCAACGTGCCTGCCCGGCCTTCGTCGAGGCGCCGGGCACCGGGATCGGCTTCGGGATCGTCCGTCGCCCACTCATCTCCCGCCATGAGGACTGGGTCCACGTCGGTGCTCCAGTGATCGAGCGGCGTCTCCCGCCAGGGAGGCAAGCCCTCGCGCGGATCGGGGCGCTGCGCACCTCGCTGTGTCATGGCGTATCCTCCCTCCACCAGCGGTCTGTCTATAACATGCGTCAAGGCCGCCGGGCTATGCGGCCTGTCCGCATACGCCGGAGCGGCGTCGCATAAGCATGTGGGGACAAGACGCGGGGAGGGAATCGCCGGATGGAGGCGCGCGTGTACGACCGGTTGTGCGGCTGGCTGTGCTTGGCCCTGGGGATCACCGGCTGGTGGACGGGGGCCGTCTGGGACTACATGCGCATCACCCGGCCAGAGGCGGGGCTGTGGACCGCGCTGGGCGTCCTCGCGGTGCTGGGCGCCCGCGCCAAGCGGCGGGAGGCTTTCCTGGTGTGCTGCCTGTTGACCTTCGCCCTCGCCTCCTGGGCGATTTGGGCATGGGTGGATTCCTCCGCACGGCTCGGCACGGTGGAACCGTTGGAAGGGTTGATCCGCCTGCTCGCGGCGGTCTGGGGCGTCTATGCGGCCGGGTCGGAGTTGGCCCGATGGGTGGCTCGCTGAGTTCGCTGGAGGGATACCTCTGCGCGACCGGGCACATACTACGCCGGAGGGCGGGGTCCGCCCGACGTCTCAAACTTCCGGGGAGGGTCTTTCCATGAAGGTCCGTGACCTGATGACGTCCGACGTCACCTGCTGTCAGCCCGCCGACACGCTGCAGCAGGCGGCGCAGTCGATGGCTTCGCAGAATGTGGGATCCATTCCGGTGTGCCAGAACAACAAGGTCATCGGCATCATCACCGACCGGGACATCTGCTGCAAAGCGGTGGCCGCCGGCAAGTCACACACGACTCCCGTTCGCGACTGTATGTCCCAGAAGGTCGTGACCTGCACGCCGGAAACCGACGCGCATGAAGCGGCGGACCTGATGGCCACACATCAGATCCGGCGGCTGCCCGTGTGCGATTCCAACGGAAGCCTGGTGGGCATCCTGTCCATCGGCGACCTCGCAACGGTGGACATCCACATCAACGAAGCGGGGGACGCCCTGAGTAAAATCTCGGTCCCGACGGCCGCCCCGAACGCCGTGCACTGACGGGTGTCCAAACGGAACAGCCCTCCCGGCGAGGGCTGTTTTTTTACGGCTTTTCATCCGCCTACGCAACAGATCCCCGCGGCATCGCCGCCTGCAGGCGCTTCACGCAGACGGTCCGGCGCACACCTCGCGCCGGACCGTCCGGAAACAGGGAACCGTCGGATGCGGTTGTTCAGTCCGGGCGGGTGTTACGCCCGGCCGCTCAGATGCTGCTCCGCAAACGCCACCAGACGTTTCGTGATCTCACCGCCCACCGAACCGTTCTGGCGCGAGGTCGTCTCGCCCCCGAGCTGAACGCCGAATTCGGTCGCGATCTCGTTCTTCATCTGCTGCAAAGCCTGACGCGCGCCGGTAGCCACGTAGTTGTTGTTGTTCGGCATATCGGCTTCACCTCCCCGAGGCATAGGATACCCACGATGCGCGGACATACTCTGGCAGCTTCTGCACCTTCCGCTTCAAAAACCGGCAGGGCGGACGCCGCTGCGTCCGCCCTGCCGCCAAACACCGGGATGTTTCCTTTGTCCGTTCAGCGGCCGGACATCGCCTGTTCCGCGAACGCCACCAGCCGCTTCGTGATCTCGCCACCCACCGACCCGTTCTGGCGGGAGGTCGTCTCGCCCCCGAGCTGAACACCAAACTCCGTGGCGATTTCGTACTTCATCTGCTCCAACGCGTTGGAGGCGTTGGACACCAAGTGCGCATTGTTCCTTGGCATTTCACATCACCTCCTTGTGGGTATTAGTCTGCCCGCAAGGAGGGGTTGTACACTGTCACTTTCTGCCGAATTCAGTCGAATCAACAAGCCGTCGCTGCTTCACCGTTCAGACAGCGGCACGAACTGGCGATGGGTCGGACCGGTGTACTCCGCGCGCGGCCGGATCAGACGGTTGTTGCGGTACTGTTCGAGCACGTGGGCCGTCCATCCGGAGATGCGGCTGCACGCGAAGATCGGCGTGAACAGATGCGTCGGCAGGCCCAGCGAGTAGTACAGGGACGCCGAGTAAAAATCCACGTTCGGATTCAGACCCTTCTTGTCCTTGACCAGTTGTTCAATCCGCCGGGACATCTCGAACCACTTCGTCTCGCCGGCGAGCTCGCCCGCCTTCTGGCTCAGCTTGCGCAGATGCGTGGCGCGCGGGTCCTCCGTCCGGTACACCCGGTGGCCGAAGCCCATGATCTTCCGTTTGGCGGCCAGGGCTTCGTCGATGTAGCTCTCGACGCGGGACATATCCCCGATCTCGAGCAACATCTTCATCACTTGTTCGTTGGCGCCCCCGTGCAAAGGCCCTTTCAACGTACCGATGGCCGAGGTGATGGCCGAGTACATGTCGGACAGCGTCGCCGCGGTCACCCGGGCGGAGAATGTGGAGGCATTCAATTCATGGTCCGCGTGCAGGATGAGGGCGGTATTGAAGGCCCGCTCCGTGAACTCGTCCGGGACGCGGCCCGTCAGCAATTGAAAGAAGCTGGACGCGGCGCTGAGTTCCGGATCGGGATCAATCGGGGCCTGCCCGTTGCGGATGCGTTCAAACGTCGTCACGATGGTCGGGATCTGCGCCACGAGGCGGGTCGCTTTGCGGACATTGGCCTCATACGATTCGTCGCCGTTGTCCGGATCGTAGATCCCGGCGAAGGATACGGCGGTACGCAGGACCTCCATCGCATTCGCGTCCTTGCGGACCCCTTTGAGGAAGTTCAGTACTTCAGGGGCCAGCGCACGCTGCCGGCCGATCTGCTGGTTGAACTCGTCCAGCTGCTGGCGATTGGGCAGTTCCCCGTGCCACAGCAGGTACACGACTTCCTCAAAGGAGGCGTTGCCGTTGACCAAGTCGTGAATGTTGTACCCTTGGTACACCAGACGGCCTTCCTTGCCGTCCAGGAAACAAATGTCGGAGGTGTTGGAAACGACGTCTTCAAGCCCGGCGACAAAAGATGTATCGGTGTCTTTCGACATGAAATGATTCCCCCTCCCGTTGATCGAGCCTTATTATACTACACTCCCGCCTCCCGCATAAAAGCGCATACAACCGGGCCCCCCGCGCAAGCCCCGCCCCGTTCGTGCGGACAGGCGGGCTGTGCTATGATAAAGGTGTTCACACCGTCGGCCTCGTACATACGGAGAACAAATCCATTGGCAGAGAGGATGGTTCCCATGGCTCGTGTATTCACCCTTGGCAAGGAGACCCCGCTCTCCGGTCCGGAGCTGAAGCCGGGCGACAAGGCGCCGAACTTCGAAGTCATCAACAACGCCCTTCAGAAGGTCACCTTGGACGACTTCAAGGGCAAGGTCAAGATCATCAGCGTCGTCCCGTCCCTCGATACGGGGGTGTGCGACGCGCAGACCCGCCGTTTCAATGAGGAAGCCGCCAAACTCGGCGAGAACGTGGTGGTGTTGACCATCAGCGCCGACCTGCCCTTCGCCCAGAAGCGGTGGTGTGGTGCAGCCGGCGTGGACCGGGTCATCACGCTGTCCGACCACCGGAACATGTCGTTTGCGCAAGCCTATGGCACGTATCTTGAGGAATTCCGGCTCAACAGCCGCGCCGTGTTTGTCGTGGACTCCAGCGACACCATCGTGCACGCCGAGTATGTGCCCGTCGCGGGCCAGCACCCCAACTACGAAGCCGCCATCGAAGCGGCAAAGGCGGCTCACTGAGCCGTTCGCGGTGCGCGAAAACCGAAGAGGCTGTGCGGTGTCTGCCGCACAGCCTCTTGGTCTTCACCGTGATGGCCACTCACCGCAGGGCCGGCCCCGAATCGGTCCGCGGTTTGACGGCCCGGTCCGTCCACAGCGTCGGCTTGGGGACGTGCCCCATGGTCCCCGTGGAACGCGCGTTGTCGCCCGCCTCTCCGCTCGCCTCTTCGGCCGGTTTGGAGATGCCGAGCGCCCATCGCAAGGTGTCGGAACGGAGTCCGCGGCGCAGGCTTTCCAGAGAGATCACGTCGCTAGGCGGAATGTTTCCGAAATTCACCTTGTGCCCGAACTTTTGAATGTAGTACACCTGCTGCTTGGTGAGGGGCGCCTCCCATATCACCCGGGTGGACAGCGGACCCAGGGCATCGGCCAACGCGTTCACGTCCGACTCGCGGACGTTGCCCTCCTCATCGTACACGTTCACCCCGCGGCCCCCCTCGCGGCCTTCGACAATCACGTAGTGGGCCCCGGTCGACAGGTCGCCTTGGATGATGCTCGCCTGTTGGCGAGGCGGCAGCATGTAGCCCGACCACTTCTTGCCCACTTCCGTCAGGACGATGAACCCCATCTTTCTGGCGGCGCGGATGATCTCGCGCCGTGTGCGGAGCGGGAGGTCGATGGTGCCGTCCGAGACCTCCACGACGCGGATGCCCCCATCCCACAGAGCCTCCAGGTAATCGCGCCAGATGCCCTGGGAGACGGCGATCTCCAACGATGTCCCGCCCGGGTAGGCCAGCACCCCGTACTCCTGGCACAGACTCACCTTGTCCATCACCCGCTCCGGGGGACAGACGGAGGCGCTGGCGAATCCGAACTTCCAAAAATCGATGTGCGCCGCCCCCAACTCCAGCACACCGCGCATCTGGGCCACGGAGAGTCCGCTGTCCATCACCATCGTCAGACCGGACAAACGCGGTTTGTCGACCCTCCCCGGCAGGGCATCCTCCAGCAGTTCAGACCAGTACGGTTTGCTCACAGCACAAGCCCCTTCGTGTGGTGTTCCGTATCACCACAACCTATGGAGCCACCGGCCGCTGTGTGCAACATCACGCCCAACCCACGCCTGCCTGGATGGAATTGCCGGACGACCGACCGTTGGGCGCATCAGCCCGTGAACCACATCAGCGCCGCGATACCGAGCAGGACCACGCCGGATAACCGGTCCGCCGGGACGGTGAGACGGGCCCCCAGCCACCGCCCGAGCTCGAGGCCGAGCAGGGTCATCGTCAGGCTCACCAACCCGAACACGGCGGCAGCGAGCAGGATGGGGACGTGCAACATCCCCAGGCCGAACCCGACGGTCAGGTTGTCCAAGCTCAACACCACCGCCAGCATGAGGCTGCGGACGCCCATCGTCCGGCCGGGCGGCCCCACCGCCTCCTCCGCCTTGACAATCAGGTAGGCGCCGAGGATCACCAGGAGCCCGACGCCCACATCCCGCGACGCCCCTCCGACGGCGCGGGAGAGTTGACCGCCGAGAAACAGGCCGGCCAAGGGCATCACGGCTTCAAACAACGCGAACAAAACGGCGGTCCCCATCTGCTGGGACCGCTTCATGTTCGTCGTGCCGAGGGCCACCGACGCCAACGTGTTGTTCATTCCCAAGGCCAAGCCGATGAGCACCAACTGCAGAAGCAAACCGGTACGCCTCCTGTCATGCCCCGCCCCGCGGCGCGGCCACCTCCGGCAGGGGCGCCCGAGTCCGCCAGATGCGGGTGGTGTCGACGCCGAGCGCCGCCAACGCGTCGCCGACAAAGGACTGGGTGCCGAGCACGAGGAGCACGTCCCCCGGCCCCAGCCTGGCCTCCGCCCGCGACAAGGCGTCCTCGGCATACTCCGCCTCGCGGACGTCGGACCACCGCGTCCGCGCCAGCTCGGTCCAGCGACCGTCAAAGCGCAGGTGCGGATTGTGCGCTCTGGCGAAGACCAGCCAATCCACGGTGCCGTGGAGCGCGGCCAGAACACCCTCCCCGTCCTTGTCCGCCGGCAGACCCAGCACCGCACCAATGCGGCCGCCGCGATCCCGGCGCGCCTCCGCCCACGCCGCCGCATACTGTGCGGACGCGCCGTGGATGGTGCCGTCGACCACCACCCAAGGGTTCTGCCGCACCACCTCGAGGCGCCCGGGCAGCCGCAGGTCGCTGAGGTCGATCCGCTCGGGCATCGGGCGCCCGGGCCGGAGCCGCGTCCAGACGGCCCGCGCGGCCGCCATGGCCACCGCCGCGTTCTCCACCAGAAATCCGCCGCCCATCTCCGGCAGCCGGATTTGAAACCGGCTGCCGGCCACCTCCACAATGACCAGTTTATCCCCATCTGCCGTTCTGCAGTCCACGTGCTCGCCGAGGACGTGCAGGTCCGCCCCCTGCCGTGCGGCCTGGTGCCGGAGGATGGCGAGGGGCACATCGCTCTGCCGGTGGCTCACCACCCAACGGGTCTCCGGGGTGATGACGCCCGCCTTCTCCCGCGCCACGTCGGACAGACCCGGGCCCAACTGCTCGCGGTGCTCGAGGAACACCGGCGCCACCACGGCCCCCTCGTGGCAGACGCGGTTGACGTCATCGTGCAGGGCCCCCCGCCCCAGCTCGTACACGTTCACGTCGGTGTCTTGCTCCCGGAACCACAGCGCCGCCACCACCGCCAACAACCCGACCGGCCCGAGGTACTGGCCCTCGGGCAGTTCGAAGCCCGCGGCAATCTCCGCAATTCGCCGCACGTACGAGACGAATTGCGGTTCGGGCATCATCTCCCCGTCGACGCGAAACCGCTCCATGAAGTCCACCAGATGCGGCCCGGTGAACAGGCCCACGCGCAATCCCAGCCGCTCCAGGATGCCGGCCAGGAGGATGGCGTGCGAGCCCTTCCCTTTGCTCCCCGTGACCGCGACGTTGTACCCGTGCCGATCCGGCCGACCGAGCGCACCCAACAGCCGTTCTGTCCACTCCGGGTGGCGTACGTCCCGGTCGTAGCCCGGTTTGAGGTTGGGCTTCGCACGGTTGTACGATGCGTAGATCCAGTTGATGGCCTCGGTGGCCGGTGTCGGTCCGACGATACGCGACAACGTGCATCGCTCCATCCTGAAACGCCCCCGCGCACGGCGGGGGCGTCCCTGTCCTGTCTGTTCCTTCCCCATGATGCCCCTTCCCGGGGCCGATTGCAAGCCAGGCCGGGGCCGCAGCGGCCCAGGTCACCGCATCATCCGTCCAGCCGCGGCGCCCGGCGAGCCTGGATGACCTGTTCAAACGCGTACGCCCAGCGGACGAGGGCCGGTTCGCTGAACGCCGGGCCGGTGAACGTCGCGCCGACCGGTTCCCCATCCTCCGTATACCCGGCCGGCACCGTGATGGACGGGTAGCCCGCTTTGGCGGCGATGCCCGCCCCGAGGTTTCCCGGAAACAGCAGCGCATCCAGCCGGTGCGCCGCCAGCACCGCGTCGATGCCCTCGTCCCGCGACCAGCGCAGGTCCCGCAGCCGGGCCGCGAGGTACGCCGGTTCGGTCAGGGTGCCGCTCGTCGCCTCCGCCTCGAGCATCCACGCCTGCCCGTACTGGAGCATCTTCTCCGCATGGCGGAGGTTGAATTCAATCACGTCGCGCAGCGAATGCACCGGCACATGGGGCGCCAACCGGCCGAGGTACGCGTTGAGCGCCGGCTTGAACTCGTACACCAGCACCGCAAGGTCCCACTCCGCGTTCGCCGACGGGATGTCGGCGGGATCGACCACCTCCGCCCCGGCGTCCCGCAGGGCGCGGATGGCCTCCTCCATCACCGCCTGCTTGCCTGACGGCAGCTTGTCCCAATAGCCTTTTCGCGGCACGCCGATGCGCGCCCCCCGCAGTGCGCCCTTGTCGAATGCGGCGGTGAGGTCTGCCGGGAAGTCGGCCGGGATGCGCCAAGTCGCGGGATCTCCCTCGTCCCGTCCGGCGAGGGCCTGCAGCATCAGGGCCGCGTCGACGACGCAGCGTGCCATCGGGCCAGCGGTGTCCTGGCTGTGGGAAATCGGGATGATCCCGGTACGGCTGACCAGCCCCACGGTCGGCTTGATGCCGACGAGCGAATTCTGGCTCGACGGGCTGAGGATGGATCCGGACGTCTCCGTGCCCACCGCGGCGACCGCAAGGCCAGCCGCAACCGCCGCCCCCGACCCGGAGCTCGATCCGCCGACGTCAAACCGCCCCGGCCCGTACGGGTTCTTCACCTGCCCCCCGCGCGAGCTGTAGCCGCTCGGCATCCCCCGCGTCATGAAGTTGGCCCACTCGGTCATGTTCGCCTTGCCGAGGATGACCGCCCCTGCCGCGCGCAGCCGCTGTGCGACAAACGCGTCGCGCGCGGCGTACGAATCCTTCAACGCCAGCGACCCCGCGCTGGTGTGCATCTTGTCGCCCGTGTCGATGTTGTCCTTCACCAACACCGGGATGCCGTGCAGCGGTCCGCGCGGCCCGTGGATCCGCCGCTCGAGATCCAGCGCCTCGGCGATGTGCCAGGCGTCCGGATTGATCTCCAGCACCGCGTTGATGCCGGGTCCCGCCTTATCGTAGCGGGCGATCCGCGACAGGCACGCCGCCACCAGATCGCAGGCCGAGACCTCGCCCGCATCCATGCCCGCCTGGATCTCCGGGATGGACCGTTCCAACCAGGCCTCCGCGCCCGTAACCATCGAATGCGCCTGTGTCAACCGATTCCCTCCTGTCCTCGTTCGCGGTCAGTCCTGCGCCCTCGTCCGGATGGCCTCCGGATTGACCGCGTTGGGCGGCACCTCGCCCGCCAGTGCGGTCACCATGTTGCGCGCCGCCGTCACCGCCATGGCGATGCGGGTCGCCTTCGTGGCGCTGCCGATGTGCGGAAGGGTGACCACGTTGTCCATCTGCAGCAGCGGATTGTCGGGCGCCACCGGCTCCTGCTCGTACACGTCCAGCGCCGCCCCGGCGATGCGCCCTTCGCGCAGGGCCTCAATCAGCGCCGATTCGTCCACCACCGGGCCGCGCGCTGCGTTGATGAGGTACGCGTCCGGCTTCATCAGCGCCAGCTCGCGGGCCCCGATGAGCCGCGTCGTCTCCGGCGTCAGCGGCGTCAACAGCACCACGAAGTCCGCCTCGCGCAAGAGGTCGTCCAGCGGCCGGTACTCCGCGCCCAGGGCTTCCTCCGCCTGCGGATTGCGTGAGCGGTTGTGGTACAGGATGCGCATGTCAAACCCGCGCGCCCGGCGCGCCACCGCCTGGCCGATGCGCCCCATGCCGACAACCCCGATGGTCGCGCCGTACACGTCCCGGCCCACCATCAGGCTCGGCCGCCAACCGTCCCACCGGCCCGACTTCACATACCGGTCGGCCTCCACCACGCGCCGCGCGATGGCCATCAGCAGGGCGAACGCCAGATCGGCGGTCGTCTCCGTCAGCACGCCCGGCGTGTTGGTGGCGACGATCCCGCGGCGCGTCAGGGCCGGGATGTCCAGGTTGTCGTAGCCGACCGCGATGTTGCTGACCACGCGCAGCCTCGGGGCCGCGTCGAGCACCGCCTGGTTCACCTTCACGCGTGAATAGATGACCAACCCGTCGGCGTCGCGCACCCCCGCCAGCACCTCGTCGTCCGGCACCGGGTCCTCCGTGTCCCGGTAGCGGATGTCGCAGTGCTCCGCGAGGATCCGGTAGGCCTCGTCGGGGATGGCGTTCGGCACGTACACCTTCGGCCGGCTCATGCGCGCTCCCTCCCCAACAGGTGATGGATGACCGCGTCGGCCACTTCCTCCGTGGTGGCCCGGCCGCCCAGATCCGGCGTGACGCGGCCGCTGACCAGCGTCGCCTCGATGGCGTCGAGCAGCTTTGCCCCCAGTTCCTGCTCGCCGATGAAGTCGAGCATCATCTTGGCGGTCCAGATCTGGCCGATGGGGTTGGCAATCCCCCGGCCCGCAATGTCGGGCGCCGACCCGTGCACCGGCTCGAACATCGACGGGTACTTCCGCTCCGGATTGATGTTGGCCGCCGGCGCCATGCCGATGCTGCCCATGATGGCCGCGCCCAGGTCGGTGAGGATGTCGCCGAACAGGTTGGACGCCACCACCACGTCCAATTCGTGCGGCTGCAACACGAAGTAGGCCGCCAGGGCGTCGACGTGCATGACGCGGGTCGACACGTCCGGGTATTCCTTCGCAATCTCCCGGTGCACCTGGTCCCAGAACGGCATGGTGTGGATGATCCCGTTGGACTTGGTCGCCGCCATCAGGCGTTTGCGGGGCGATTTGGCCGCGAGATCGAACGCGTAACGAAGCACGCGCTCCACCGCCATGCGGGAGAAGTAACTCACCTGGACCGCGGTCTCATACGGCGTGCCCTCATGAATGCGCCCGCCCATACTCGAGTACTCGCCCTCGCTGTTCTCGCGCACCACGACGAAGTCAATTTCGCCCGCCTTCTCGGATTTCAGCGGCGACGGCACGCCGCGCAGGGTCTTCACCGGGCGCAGGTTGATGTACTGCTGGAACCCGCGCCGGATGGGGATGAGCATCCCCCACAGGGAAACGTGGTCCGGCACGCTCGGGTAGCCGCAGGCGCCGAGGAAGATGAGTTCAAAGTCGGAGAGGATCTGAAGCGCGTCCTTCGGCATCATCTCGCCATGCTCGAGATAGTATTCACAGCTCCACGGAAACATCTGATAGTCAAACTGGAGCCCGCCGTGCAATTCGGCCGCCGCGTTCAACACGCGCACCGCCGCCGGCACGACCTCCTTGCCAATCCCGTCTCCCGGAATCAGCGCCACACGATACCGGTTCATCTGAGTCACACCTTTCGCCCAATACTGACGTGACGCATCCAGGATACCATGTCCCCTCCTCGCCGGCGTACCGGTCCCTCGGGATTCCATCCCGCACCTTGCCACCATCCTGCCCTCTGCACCGTCCTATGGAACAGACAGACCAACAGGCACAAGGAGGCCGACGCGCATGCATCGCAACCGCATGGCACCTGCACACGTCACCGCCGCCGCACTTGTCCTCATCACCCTGGGAGGGTGCGGCGTCCCCGCCTCACAGCGCCCTGCGGACCCTGCGGCGGGTCCCGCCCAAGCGTCCGCGCGCACATCCGATTCCGGCGCCGTCACCGGCGCAGCATCCCGCGGCCAGGGTGTGCCCTCCTCCCAGCCGCAGCCGTCCCTGCCCATGACGTTCTCCGCGGACGCCTGGCGCGGCATGGGAGAAGCCGCCATCCTGGTCGCCCCCGCGTCGTCCCAAAACGCCCCCGGCGGATGGCTCTTTCTCCTGCCGTCCATCCCCGCGGACGCGGGCGCGAACGTCCTCGCCGGCGCCCATCCCGTCTACCTGGGCGATCACGTCCTGACCGCGCGCATCTCCCCCGACGGGCGGTGGGTCGCTGTCATCCGCCAAGAGCCCTCGAACGGCACCGCAGACCCTGCCCCCGCGTGCAGCCTGTGGTTGGTGGCGGCCGACGGGCGGAGCAGCCAGCGAATCGCGGACGGAGATCCCATCACCGGCGATTGGCAGCCCGATGGCACCTTCGTGTACACCGACGGCACCGCGGCCGTCTACGCGGTCAGTCCCGCCGGTCCGCCGCACCAACTCCCCGTCTCCACCGCGCCCGGCGCTACCCTCCAACAGGTGGTGCCGAATCCCCGCGACGGCCGGCTCGCGCTGCTCGAAACCGTCCCCGATCCCGACGGCCAAGCCATCGACCGGCACGACGAGCTGTTGCTGTGGGACCCGAACGGCGCCCGCACCACCGTCCTGCAGACCGCGGGCAAGGGCGACGGCTTCTTGCTCGGTCCCTGGACGGCGGATGGGCAGGCGCTCTTCTACTGGCCCGATCCGCTCCACTCCGCGTCGCTCGCCGCCGACGGCCTGAGCCTCCACCGCGTGGACACCGCCGGCCATGACCAGGTGGTCACCGACGCCCTACCCGGTTCGGGTGCCATCGCGCCGACCGCGGGATCGCAGGCGGCCATCCAGACCGGCGCCGGGCGGACGCTGTGGAATGCGCCGAAACAGGTCCAATGGTGGGACGGCCAGCGGCTGACGCCGGTCTCCCCGAACCCCGGGCACACCCAACTGTGGCCAACGGTCAGCCGAGACGGGAAGACGGTCGCCTTCGTGGAGGGACCCGCCACCGCCCCGGCGTCCCAGAACCCGTCCGCCGACGGCGTCTCCCTGGCCTGGTGGGCCAAGACGTCGCTGGTGGCGGTCGATCTCGAGCGCCACCAGCGGCACGTGCTGGTAGCCGCGGGCGGCGATCCCGTGCAGGCCCGCTTCACCCCGGACGGGCGCGTCCTATACGCCGACCGCACGGGCCTCGCCTGGGTCGCGCCGTCCGGTCAGGCACCGCCCCGCCGGGTGCTGACCGTCACGCAGACAGGCGCGCCCATGCCTGCCCAGTGGGGGGTCGTGGCGCCCATCGGGATCGCCGACCTCCACCGGTGAGCCCGGAGGTGCCCAGGCTCGTCCGCCAACGGCGCGGGTTTTCGGCCGCGCCCGCCGTTCATTCGAAGATGAGATCGCCCGCTTCCGTGAAGCGCATCGGCTCCGCCGGGCCGAGCACCTCCATCCGCTCGTGCGCCGCCACTTCCGGCAGCAGCGATTCCGACACCCAGATCTGCTCCAGGTTCAGGGTGTTGCGGATCCGCACCACCCGCGCCTGCGCCAGATCCGGGCAGTTGCACGTCTTGATGGCCGCCTGGATGGCGAGCCGGTCCGTCGGCAGCACCATCGGCAGCTTGATGCTCGTCATGGTGGTCGACGTCAGCGAGTTGGCGTACCCTTTCACGCGGTCAATCCTCGCCTCAAGCGCCGCCGTCGTGACATCCGCCAACCCGACCCCGGCCGCGTTGCCGTCCGTCTTCTCCGTCAGGCGCAGCACGCACACCTTGCCGATGCGGATGTCCGGCTGCACCAGTTGGTTCGGGTAGCGTCCGGTGACGTTCGGATCCATGCCGACGCCGCTGATGTCCTTGCCGATCTCGTCGACCACCAGGACGTCCGGATCACGGACGAGGATCTTCGGCATCAGGCGCCGCGCCTCGTTCAACAGCGCGGGCTCCACCTCGTGCAGCCGTTCGGCGGGCACCGCCACCACGCGCGCCGTCTGGTCGTACGCGTTCTCCAGCACGCCCACGCCAAACCACACGGGCAGCCGCTCGATGAGGGCCGCCGACAGGTCGAGCAGGTGGCGGGCCATGTGATCGAACCCGCGCGCGTGCGCCGTCTCCGCCCCCTTCTGCTTGCCGAGGCCAATCACCAGCATCTTGATGAGCCCCGACTCCACCGTGCCGCGGAACGACGTATGCGGCTTGATCCGGTTGATCACGATGATCCCGTCCGCCTTTGCGGCGTACGCGTCCACGTACAGCGGCAGGCCCCCTGCCGACACGCCGGCCTGCACCACCTCCATGGTCGCCCGTACCGGTGCACCGACCGTCTCCTCCGTCACGCCCAGGTGCTCGAGCATCGCGCGCTGGCCATCCGCCGTCGCGCCGCCGTGGCTGCCCATCGCCGGGACGATGAACGGATCCGCCCCGCGCTGCTTCACCCGCTCCACCACTGCCCGCACCAGCACGGGCAGGTTGGCGATCCCGCGCGATCCCACGCCGATGGCCACTTTCGCCCCGGTGCGGATGCGCGCGTCCACCCCCGCCTCGGCGATGGCCCGGTGCACCGCACCCGCTACGTCGTCCACGCGCTCCGCGGCGAACTTCTGCCGCACCGGCGCCATTTTCGGCAGCGGGATGTCGCGCAACAGGTCCTCGAGAACGCCCATGCCATCCACCTCTCTTTCCCCCGCCGGTCTCGTGCGTCCGCTTGGCGCCTGGGGGCCGGCGGGCGCTGTTCGTTTTGCCTACCCGCGGACCGGATTGACCAGGGACAAGAACCCGTCGATGCGGCACTCCGCCACATCGCCCGGCCGGATCACCGCCGCGCCCGGCGTCCCCGTGGAAATGATGTCCCCCGGCAACAGCGTCATCACCTGAGCGTGGAACGAGACCAAAAACCACGGCCGGAAGGTCATGTTCGCCACCACGTTCTCCCGGTGCAGGCGTCCGTTGACGTACGTCCCCACCTTCAACCGATCCACGTCGGCCACCTCGTCCACCGTGACGAACTCCGGCCCGAAGCTGAAGAACGTGTCGAAGTTCTTCGCCCGGGTCAAAAACCGCGGATTCTTCTGCAGGATGTCCTCGGCCGTCATGTCGAGCACGGTCGTGAACCCGGCCACCACCGACGGCGCCTCCTCCAGCGGCACGTCCTTGCAGCGTTTCCCGATGATCACCGCCAACTCCGCCTCCGCGGTCACCCGCTCCGACTGGGGCGGCAGCACGATGTCGTCGCCCGGCCCGATGAGCGTCGTGTCCGCCTTCATGAAGCTGGCCGGTTCCTCGGTCGGGTGGACGGCCTGCAGGTCCCCGGCGTGCTCCCGGTAATTGAGCCCGATGCCCCAAATCTTGCGCGGACGCCGGTACAGCGGCCCGAACCGGCACGCCGCGAGCGGGATGCTGCCTTTCGCGGCCGCCTCCCCCTGCTCCGCCTGGACCGCGTGCACCACGTCCGCCATTTCCGCCAGCCGTCCGGACTCCAACAGCACCCCGAGGTCGGCCGGGAAATCGCTGCCCGCCAGCCGGTTCAGCTCAGGCACCGGCAGCACCGCGTCCCCAAGGCGCACCGCCAACGTCTCCTCTCCCGCGTTCCGGATGGTCACCAATCTCATGATGATCGCTCTCCCTCCCGGCGGCCGCCCGCGGCCGCTCTTGTCCCTGGTTCGCCTGAGACCTCCGCCTCACCGGCGGGGCACGGCGCGCAGAAAGTCGAAGTCACACCCCAAGTCCGCCTGCAGCACGTGCTCCTGGTACAGGCGCGTCCAGCCCCTCGTCGCCCGGTTCTGCGGCGGCTGCCAGGCCGCTCGCCTCGCCGCCAGCTCGTCCTCCGGCACCAGCAGGTCCAAGCGCCGGTTCTCCACGTCCAACTCAATCCAGTCGCCGTCGCGCACCAACGCCAACGGGCCGCCCACCGCCGCCTCCGGCGCCGCGTGCAGCACCACCGTGCCAAACGCCGTGCCGCTCATCCGGCAATCGGAGATGCGGACCATGTCGTTCACGCCCTGGGCGAGGATCTTCTTTGGAATCGGGATCATCCCCGCCTCCGGCATCCCCGGTGCCCCGACCGGTCCAGCGTTGCGCAGCACCAGGACGCTGTCGGGGGTCACCGGCAGGTCCGGGTCGTCGATGCGCGCCTCGAGATCGGCCACCGAATCGAACACCACCGCCGGCCCCCGGTGCTTGAGCAGGTGCTTTGACGCCGCCTTCGGCTTTATCACCGCCCCGCGCGGGGCCAGGTTTCCGGTCAGCACCGCGATGCCCCCGGTCTCGGCGAACGGCCGCTCACGCGCGGCGATGACCTCGTAGTACTTCTCGTGCCGCGGCCGCCGGTAAGCCGCCAGGTTCTCGCCGACGGTCCGGCCGGTCACGGTCCGGCACGACAGATGCAGGAGATCGCGCAACTCCGACATGACCGCCGGCACCCCGCCCGCCTTGTGGAAGTCCTCCATCTGGAACCGCCCGGCCGGCCGCAGGTTCGCCAAGAACGGCGTCGTGCGGCCAATCTCGTCGAACAGCGACAGCGGAAGCTCGATGCCGAGCCGCCCCGCGATGGCGACCAGGTGGATGACCGCGTTGGTGGATCCGCCGATGGCCTGCAGCACGCGGATGGCGTTGACGAATGCCTCGTACGTCAGGATCTGCGACGGCCGGATGCCTGCGCGCACCAGCCGGACAATCTGCCGTCCCGTCTCCTCCGCCAGGCGCAGCCGCCGGTTGTCCGGCGCCGGAATGGCCGCGGCGCCAGGGAGCATCATGCCCATCGCCTCCGCGCACGCCGCCATGGTGCTGGCGCTGCCCATCACCATGCAGTGGCCGGCACTCGGCGCGAGCGCCTGGTTGATCTCCTCCAGTTCCTCGTCCGACACCCGCCCCGCGCGGTACTCCTGCCAGAAGAACCGGCAATCGGTGCACGCCCCGAGCGTCCGCCCCTCATACTCGCCGTTCAACATCGGACCGCCGGTCAGGAGAATGGCCGGCACGTCCGCGCTGGCCGCGCCCATGAGCTGCGCCGGCGTGGTCTTGTCGCAACCGGACAACAGCACCACCCCGTCGATGGGCTGGGCGCGGATCATCTCCTCGGTGTCCATCGCCGCCAGGTTGCGGTAGAGCATCGCGGTGGGGCTGGTGAACACCTCGCCCAGGGAGATGGTTGGAAACTCAAGCGGGATCCCGCCTTCCATCAGGACCCCGCGCTTGACCGCCTCCACCATGGGCCCGAAGTGAGTGTGGCAGCGGTTGATCTCGCTGTACGTATTGCAAATGCCGATGACGGGCTTTTCGAAATCCGCGTCGTCGAAACCGAGATGGCGTGAGAATGCCCGTCGCAAGAAGGCGCTGAAGCCGGGGTCGCCGTAGGATGTGCTCGCCTTCGCCGCCTTTTCCGGTGTATGCGCTTCCTCCACCCGCGTGTCCTCCTCCTGTCCTATCGTCGCTTCTAAAAATAGCAAATTGCGTGCCACTTGTGCAGATGAAAATGGGCACTTTGCAACACGCCGGCCCGGGGAAAACCGTTCCGTGCATACGCGTCATGCCCGCGGCTTTACTTTTTCCGTTATTCCCTGTCATGATAGAGGGAAAAGGGTTCGTCCCACAACCCACATGGAGGGGATCCCATGCATCTGGCCCAGTTCCCCCGCCGCCGCTACACGGCGGGGCCGACACCGATTGAATTTCTCCCGCGGCTCACGGAGGCCCTCGGCGGACCGCAGATCTACATGAAGCGCGACGACCTGCTCGGCCTCACCGCCGGCGGCAACAAGACGAGAAAGCTCGAGTTCTTGGTGGCCGACGCCCTCGCCCAGGGGGCGGACACGCTCATCACCTGCGGAGCGGTGCAGTCCAACCACTGCCGGCTCACCCTGGCCGCTGCCAACAAGGAAGGGCTCGGCTGCTGGCTCGTCCTCGAGGAACGCGTTCCCAACAGCTACCGCCCGGACGCCAGCGGAAACAACTTCCTGTACAAACTCCTCGGGGTCCAGGGCGTGACCGTCGTCCCCGGCGGCTCCGACATGATGGCGGAGATGGAAAAGGTCGCCGACGTCCTGCGCCAACAGGGGAAGCGGCCGTACATCATCCCCGGCGGGGGATCGAATCCCATCGGCGCCCTCGGCTACGTCGCCTGCGCCCAAGAGCTGTTGGCGCAGTCGTTCGACCTGGGGGTGGCTTTTGACTACGTGGTGTGCGCCAGCGGCAGCGGCGGCACCCACGCCGGATTGTTGGCCGGCCTGCACGCTTCATCCGCCGGCATCCCGGTGCTCGGCATCGACGTCAGCCGGCCCAAGGAAGCGCAGGAGGCTCTCATCTACAAACTCGCATGCGACACCCTGTCGTATCTCGGCGTCGAACATCCGCTGCCGCGCGAGGCAGTCACCTGCTTCGACGCCTACGTCGGCCCTGGCTACTCCTTGCCCACCGAGGGCATGGTCGAAACCGTCCAGCTGCTCGCCCGCACGGAGGCCATCCTGCTGGATCCGGTCTACACCGGCAAAGCCATGGCCGGGCTCATCGACCTGGTGCGCCAAGGGTTCTTTCGGCAGGAAGACCGGATTCTGTTCGTGCACACCGGCGGATCGCCCGCCCTGTACGCCTATACCTCCGTCGTCCTCGGGGAGAACCGCTGACCCTGTGCATCCGCTCTGTGACCAAGCGCATGAACACGGTCTCCAAGATTGGGGGCCGTGTTGTCACCCGTCCATCTTCCGTGGTCTGACAACGATGGCCATGGCGCCTCTCCGTGCGTCATGGCCATCGTTCGAGTCTGGACGTTTCCGCCGCTCCTAAAAGCCCGATGTCAACCCTGTTTCTGCCCCGGTCCGAACCACTTCTGCGCCAACTGGTCAATCTCCCCGTCCTGTTTCATCTCCTGAATCGCCTGGTTGAATTTGCTCACCCAGGGCGAGCCCTTCGGGAAGGCGATTGCCGCGCCGTTGGCCGTCAGGTTCGGGATGTAGGTCATCTGCAACTGCGGATACTGCTGGACATACCCCTTGGCCACCGTATCCTCGATGATGGCCCCGTCATCCCGGCCGGTGATCACCTGCTGCACGATGGCCGGAATGGTGTTCAGCGAATCCACCGTCGCCCCCGGGATCTTCTTCGCCTCCGTCTCCTGGATGGAGCCCAACTGGGCCCCCACCCGCTTGCCCTTCAGGCTGTCGAGGGTGGTGTACGGGCTGCCCTTCTTGGAGACGATGGTCATCCTGGCCTGGTAGTACAGGTCGGAGAAATCGACGCTCTTCTTGCGGTCGTACGTCGGCGACATCCCGGCGATCACGAAGTCCGCCCGGTGCGACTGCAGCGCGCCGATGAGCCCGTTGAAGTCCATGTCCTGGATCTTGTACTGGAAGTGCAGCTTCTTCGCGATGGCGTCGGCGACGTCGATGTCGAAGCCGACGATTTTGTCCTGCCCGCTCGACGTGTCGTGAAACTCGTACGGCTTGTAGTCGGCGGACGTGGCCAGAATGAGCGTCGGCTCAGACCCGGTCGTCCCCGTGGCGCCGGCGTTGCCGGCGGTGTTGGCGGCCGTGCCCGCGCCCGCCCCGCACCCGGCGAGCGCCCCGAGCAGGATGGTGGATGCCACGGTCAACGCCGCGATGCGCTGTGTCCCTTTCAACGGTGAACCCCCCTGGAAAACATCCCATTCGGATTGTCGAATTTTGTCGACGGACGCATAACAAACATGTCCTATTGTATATCTATTCATCCGTTTGTCCAGGGGGAATTTTGTCAGGTCACCGCATCTTCGACAACAGCGCGCCCAGCCGGGACACCCCGAGCTCCAGCTCGTCCCGGCTGAGGTGGCTGAATGACAGGCGCAGCCAGTCGTCGCCCGGCAAGGATGCGGCATCCTCGTGCACGGAGCCGCTCTCCTGGTAAAAGTAGCGGCCCGGCACGTACGCCACCCCCGCCCGCAGGGCGTCCGCCAGCAGATGCGCCGTGTTCACGCCCGGCGTGTGGATCCAGACGAAGTAACCGCCCTGGGGCCGTATCCACGTCACGCCCTCCGGCAGATGGCGGCGGAGCGCCATCTCCATCCACGCCGCCCGCTGCCGGTACACCCGCTGCAGAAAGCGCACCCGGCCGGCCAGGTCGACCGTGGCGAGGTACTCCGCCGCCACGGCCTCGGCGAACGGATGGCCCAGGTCCTTCTTGAACCACCCCGCCGCCTCGATGAACGGCCGCGCGCCGGCCAGCCAGCCGATGCGAAGGCCCGGCGCCACGACCTTGGACAGGGAACCGACGTAGACCACCCGCCCTGCCGTGTCCAGGGATTTGAGCGCCGGCACCGGGTCGCCGAAGCCCAGCTCGCCGTAGGCGTCGTCCTCGAGGATGAGAAAGTCGTACGCCTCCGCCAGTTCCAAGAGCATCCGCCGCCGAAGCAACGACAGGCAGGCGCCCGTCGGGTTCTGGTACGAGGCGATGGTGTAGACGAGCCGGGGCAGCGGCAGTCCCTGGCGCCGCCGGCGCTCCAGGTCCGCCGCCAACAGGTCGGTCTGAAGGCCGTCGTGATCGACCGGATACGCAACGATGTGCGGGGTGTAGTTGCGGAACACCTCCAGCGCCTCCATGTACGTGGGCGCCTCCACCGCCACCACCGCTTCCGGGTCGAGCAACACCTGTGCCGCCAGGTCCAGCGCCTGGCAGGCGCCCGCGGTGACCAGGATCTCGTCCTTCGCCACGGGCATCCCGCGCGTCCGCATCCGATCCCGGAGGATGTCCGGCAGCTCCTCCGCCCGCGCACTGCCGAGGTAGTGAAAGGGCTGATCGCCCTCGCGCTCCGTCAACCGGCGCGCCGCCTCCGCCAGCTCCGCCACCGGCACCGTCTCCGGCGCCGGATACCCGGCGCTGAGCCGCACGCACCCCGGGGGCAACGCCGGCATCCAGGCCCCCGGCGGCGTGTACCGTTGCGCCCACCGCACACGCTGCGAAAACCACCGTTGCCACGCGTCTTCCGCCACGACCGCTTCCTCCTCCCGCCTGGTTTCACTCGCCGGCCAGCGCAGCCGCCAACCGCTCCAACTCTGCCAACGCCGCCTGCACCCGCGACGCCTCCGCGTCCACCGCCGTCCGCGCGGCCGCCAACTGCCGCCGGCGTTCGGCCAGGGCACGGCGGGCCTCCTCCGGCGCGGGGCCCCCGGGCAGGCGCCGGATGGAGACGAAGTGCACCGGATCGAGCGCCTCCGCGATGACGTCTGCCGGCAATCCGAGGGGCCGCCCGATGACCGCCTGCGCCGCCTCATCCACCAAGGCCCCGTCGATGGCCGAAACCGGGATGCCCCGGGCAAGTGCACGCTGCACCACCGCCGCCGTCACGGCGTGGGCGGTGCGGAAGGGCAGGCCGGCTGCGCGGACCAGCGTGTCCGCCAGCTCGGTGACGGTCGCGAAACTCTCCCGCGCACGGCGCAGGAGCAGGTCCCGGTTCACCTCCAGGGTGCCCAGCACCGCCGCGAACAGGCGGAAGACCTGATCCGCGAGATCGACACTGCGCCACAGGTAGGGTTGCAGGTCGTCCTCCGTGTCGTTGATGTCCCCGAAGGGGGTGTTGTGCATCATCTGCAGCACGGTCGACGCGCTGCCGAAGCCGCTCGAACTCAGCGCCCGGATGTGCTCGAGGGACACCGGGTTTCGCTTCTGCGGCATGATGGAGCTGGTCTGCACATACGGGTCGGCCACGCGGATGGCGCCGAACTCTTCGGTCGCCCACCACAGCAGGTCCTGAACGTACCGACCGATCCCCAGGAATGCGACCTGGACCGCCGTCGCCGCCTCGGCCAGGTAGTCGCCCCCGCCGATGGCGTCGTACGCGTTCTCCACTACCCCGTCGAAACCGAGCAGGTCCGCGACGCGCCGGCGATCGATGGGAAACCCGGTGGTGGTGAGCGCCGCCGCCCCGAGGGGCGAACGGTTGCAGGTGCGGTAGGCGGCCCGAAGCCGGGTGACGTCGCGGGCCACCGAGTCGTGCACCGCGATGAGGTAGTGCGCCAGGGTCATCGGCTGGGCCTGCTGCGTGTGCGTGTAGCCCAGCATCACCGTGTCCGCGTGCTCCTCGGCCAGGTCCAGGACGGTGCCGAGAAAAGACAACGCCGACCCGATGGCGCGCTGGAGCCTCTCGCGCAGGGCCAGCCGGTACATGGCGACCCCGAGGTCGTTCCGGCTGCGGGCCAGGTGCAGGCTGCCTCCGACCTCCCCGGCCGCCTGGATGATCTTTCGCTCGACGGAGAAGAACAGGTCTTCGCACGACCCGTCGTACCGGCTCGCCGCCAGCTCGTCCAGGTTCAGGCTGCGGATGGCCCGCATGACGACCCCCGCGTCCGCCCGGGAGACCAACCCCTGTTCCGCGAGCATCACCAGATGGGCCTGGTGAATCTGCAGCATCGGGGTGAGCAGGTGCACCTTCGCCTGCTCATAGGCGGGGGCGAGGACCACCTCCGCGTACGTCCTCCCTGGAAACGTCCGGCCTTCCCTGGCAAAGATGTCTGATTTGGTCATGGCTGCGCCTCCATGCTGTGAAATGAGCCTGGCGGGCCGGCGGACCCGGCGCCCCGCACCGGGATGATCCGTCAACTCTTCACGCCGGTGAGGGCGATGCCCTCGACGATGCGTTTCTGGAAGATAAAGTAGAGGATGATGATCGGGATCACGGCGAGCGTGCTCATCGCCATGATGACGTTCCACTGCAGCCCGCCGTTATCCGCCGTCGAGAACATCCCGATGCCGATGGGCAGGGTGCGCATACTCTCCGTCGACACCACGATGACCGGCCACAGGTACGCGTTCCAGTTGCCGAGAAAGGACAGGATCCCGAGCGCCGACAGCGCGGGCTTCACCTGCGGCAGGGCGACCTGCAGGAAGATGCGAAATTCGGACATCCCGTCGATGCGGGCCGCATCCAACAGGTCGTCGGGGACGCCGAACATGAACTGGCGCATCAGGAACACCCCGAAGGCCTCCATGAGACCCGGGAACATGATGCCCCAGTAGGTGTCGACCCACCCGAACTGGGCGCTCATCACGTACCACGGGATCACCAGCAGCTCCGTCGGCACCATCATGGTGCTGAGGATGAGGATGAAGATGAGCTGATTCCCGCGGAACCGGAACTTGGCCAGGGTGTACCCCACGAGCGAAGCGAAGAACAGCTCGCTCGCCGTGACGACGACGGCGACCACGATGCTGTTGAAGTACCAGCGGCCGTACTGGGTTTCCGTGAACACCTGCCGGTACGCGGACAGGTCCCACTGCGCCGGCCAGAAGTGGAATTGATAGAACTCCGGCAGGCTTTTGAAGGACGACAGGATCATCCAGACGAACGGGAAGGCGACCACCACGACGCCGATCCACAACAGGAGGTGGATGACCCACACCCCGATGCTCGTTCTGCGCGCCACAAGACTCCCCCCTTTACCGCCGACGCGTCTTCGGCGTCAATACTCGTACGCCCGGTTCAACACCTTCAACTGCACCAGGGTCACGAGCAGAATGAGAAGGAACAGGACCACCGTCACCGCAGACGCGTACTGCAGGTTGAAGTCGTTGAAACCGGCGTTGTACACGTACACCACCATGCTCACCGTGCTGTTGAGCGGCCCGCCGGCCTGCCCGCCGCTGCCCCCGGTCAGGTTCTCAATCTGCGTGAACGTCTGCAGCGCGCTGATGACCCCGGTGACGGCGAGAAAGACGAGGGTCGGATTGAGCAGCGGCCAGGTGACCCAGCGGAAGGTCTGCCAGGCCCCGGCGCCGTCCACCCGGGCCGCCTCCAGGAAGCTCCGCGGGATGGCCTCGAGCCCGGCCATGAAGATGAGCATGGCGAAACCCATGTTCTGCCAGATCATCACGATGCTGACCGCCAGCAGCGCCTCGTGCGGATCGCGCAGCCAGAGCTGCGCCGGAATGTGAAACCAGCCCAGCACCTCGTTGATGATGCCGGAATTGGGGTCGTACATCAGGCGCCACACCCAGCTGACCGCGACCACCGAGGTGATGTACGGCAGGAAGTACACCGTCCGGTAAAAGCCCTTCAGATGCCGAACCCGCCCTATCATCAGGGCCAACACCAGTCCGATGGCCATCTGGGCCGGGACGGTGATTACGACGTACAGAAGGGTGTTGCCGAGCGCCCGCCGGAACGTGTCGTCCGCCAGCATCGCCCGGAAGTTGGCGAGGGTCGGTCCCTGGCCGTCGTCGGTGAAAAACGACATCCCGAACGCGTACAGGGTCGGCAGGATGCGGATGCCCACGAAGAACAGGACGGGCACCACGAGAAACGCGTACGCCGTCAGCGCGCGCCTGGCCGCCAGGCTCATGCGGGGCGGCCGCTTCGTCACCGGCGCGCGGCGCGGTTCAAGGACCACCGGCTGCACGGGAACCCTCCTTCAGCGCGGTTTTGCAAAAAAACGCCGCCGCACCGGGGCCATGGCACACCGGCGGCACGGCGGCACCCGGCGGCTCCGCCCCCCGGCACGGCCGGGCAGGGCCGCCTCGTCTTCGCGTCAGCTCTGTCCGCTGTAGTACTTGTCGCGAATGGACTGCTCCTTCTGGACCAGTTCGTTGAACACCTGATCCACCGGAGCGTGGTTGAGCAGGATCTTGTTCGTCTCATCGATGATGGCCTGGCGCTCCTCCGTCTCATTGACGAAGTACGTGGCGTGGGCGTTCTGCAGGCCTTTCACGAACGGTCCGTAGATGGGATCGCTGGTGATGCTGGGATCGGTGGAGAGAGACTTGGCCGCCGGCAGTTCCCCCACCGTCTGCAGCCACTCCTTCTGTGTCTGCTCCGAGATGAGGAACTTCAGGAACTTCTCGGCCGCCTGCAGTTTGTCGCCGCTGACGCCCTTGGCGATCCCGTTGACCCAGTACGATCCAAAATTCGACTCGGTGCCGCCCGGTTCCTTGGTGGGCAGCGTCGTCACGCCCCAGTTGAACTTCAGGGCCTGTTTGAAGCCGCCGAGGGCGAACGAGCCGTCGATGATCATGCCGCAATTGCCGGCCTTGAAGGCCGTCTCGTAATCCGTCTCAAAGTTCGGATCCCCGATCTTGTCCTTGCCGAACATATCCATCCAGTACTGGAACGCCTGCAGGCCCTGCGGGGACGAGTTCCAGAGCACCTTCTTGTGGTCGTCGCTGAACGGCGTGACGCCCCACTGGCGCAGCAGGACCTCCTCGAACACGTGGTAGCCCTGGCCCTGTACGTCCGGCGCGAAGCCCTCCTGCTTCAGCTTGCCGTTTTCGTAGACGGTCATCCGCTGTGCGTCTTGGATAAGTTCATCCCACGTCTTCGGTGGCTGATCCGGGTTGAGGCCCGCCTTCTGGAACATGTCCTTGTTCCAGAACAGGGCCAGTGAGCGCACCGCGATGGGCAGCGCGTAGTATTTACCGTCGATCTTCGAATCTTGGATCATCGGAATGTAGTAATCTTCAATCTGCTGGGTGGACATGAAATCCTCGGGGATGGGCTGCAGATAGCCTTCCTTCACGTACTGCGGGATCCACCCGTAGTACAGGTTCAGGATGTCCGGCCCCTTGCCCGCGTGCATCGCCGCCGCGACCTTCTGGTTGTACTGGTCGTATGGAAAATCCTGTTCGACCACTTGGATGTTCGGATTCTGTTTCTTAAACTCGTCAATCAACTTCTTGATTTCGGTGACCTTGGACGGATAGCTGTACTGCCAATAGGTGATGGTCACCTTCTTGCCCGAATTGTCGCCGCCCCCCGCGCTGTTGCCGCCCGGCGATCCGCCGCATCCGGCGAGCAACGAGACAGCCAACAGCGACGCTCCGGCGACCTTGTACGCTGGCTTCATGTGCGCCGCGCCCCCCTTGCTTCTCTATCGAGCCGATTCAAACGAACTGTGAATCCATCATATAGAAGCCCGGCAAGCGCGTCAACGAACCGCCCTGCATCCTTCACGCCCGGCCCGCCGCGCGGTGGCGCTCGACCGCATCCGCCATCCGCTCCAGGCACGCCTTCAGTTGCACGCGCGGGCAGCCGACGTTGATGCGCACAAACCCTTCGCCGCCGGGTCCGAAGATGTAGCCTTGATCAAACGCCACCTTCGCCTCCCGGAGCCAGAAGGCCTGCAGCGCCTGTGGATCGGAGATGCCGAGCCCGCGGCAGTCGATCCACGCGAGATACGTCCCCTCCGGCCGGATCACCTTCAGTTCGGGCATGCGCTCCGCCACAAACGACGTCAACAGATCCAGGTTCCCCTCCAGATACGACAGCAAAGCCTCCAGCCAGGGCCCGCCCTCGCGGTACGCGGCCTCGGTCGCCGTCAGGCCGAACACGTTGACGCTGCCCACCGCCGCCCGGGCGATGACCTCCTGGTAGCGGCGGCGCAGCTCGGGGTTCGGGATGATCACGCTGGCGGTGTGCAGCCCCGCCAGGTTGAACGTCTTGCTCGGCGCCACGCACGTCACCGACTGGGCGGCGAACGCCTCGCCGAGAGACGCGTACGGCGTGTGCACATGCGGCCGGTACACCAGGTCGCCGTGGATCTCGTCCGCCACCACCAGCACCCCGTACCGCTGGCACAAGGCGCCGAGGCGCCTCAATTCATCCGCCGACCAGACCCGCCCAACGGGGTTGTGGGGGCTGCAGAGGAGGAGCATCTTCGCCCCTTCCGCGAGCCGCGCCTCCAAGTCGTCGTAATCCATCTCATACCGTCCGTTCACGCAGCGCAGGGGATTGTACACGATCTGCCGATCCCGTTGCCGCAACAGCCGGTAAAACGGGTAGTAGACCGGCGGCTGCACAATCACCCGGTCCCCCGGCTCCGTCAGCGCGTCGATGAGAAAGCCGATGGCCGGGACCACCCCCGGGGCGTGGCAGATCCACGCGGGATCGACCGACCAACCGTGGCGGGCCTTCTGCCAGCCAGCGATGGCCTCCAGGTACGAGTCGGGCCGGACGGTGTACCCGAATACCCCGTGCTCCACCCGCCGGCGCAGGGCCTCCACGACCTCCGGCGGCGACTTGAAGTCCATGTCCGCCACCCACATGGGGATGGCGTCGGCCACGCCGTACCGGTCTTTCAGCCCGTCCCACTTGGATGACGCCGTGCCCCGGCGCTCTATCGGTTCATCGAAGTTGTAGCGCATGCAACCGCCTCCCGTCTCACTGTCCCGGCGAGCCCGCCGCCCACTCCGCCTGCGCCTCCGCCAGCGCGGCCTGATAGACCACCTTGAGCGGCACGCCGGAGGAAGCCGCCGCCACCCGGCAGTCCTCGTACTCCGGCGCCGCGTTGACCACGCGGCCATCCCGTTCCGCCACCTTGACCCTGACCGCGCCGTAGGGGGTCGACACCGTCACCCAGCGCCGCGCCAAGGCAGAGCGTGATACCGGGTAGTAACGCACTCCGAGGGACGTGGTCTCCTCGTGCAGGGCCGCCACCAGCCCGTCGCGCCGGGCCGCGTCGCACAACACGTGCATCTGCATCCCGGGCCGGCCCTTTTTCATCACCACCGGCGTCACCCAGGCGTCGAGCGCGCCGAGGTCCAGCATCCGCTGCAACGCGTGCGCCGCCCACTCCCCGGGCATGTCGTCGACGTTGGCCTCGAGGACCCACAGCTCGCCCGCCCGCTCCAACTCAGCGCTCTCGCCCAGCCGGATGCGCAGCACGTTGGCCACGGGCAGTTCCTTCGTCCCCGCGCCGTACCCGATGGTGTCAGCGGCGAACACGGGGGCCTCGCCGCGCTCGCACAGGGCCCGGAGGATGGCCGCCCCGGTCGGGGTCACCGTCTCGCCCCACCGGCCCGAGGAGTAGGTGGGCAGCCCTTCGAGCAGAAGGGCCGTCGCCGGCGCCGGGACGGGCATCAGGCCATGGGCACAGCGGACCGTTCCGCCGCCGACCTCGATGGGCGAGACGTAGCAAGCGGGCATCCCGGCCAAATACCAGCCGGCCATCGCGCCGACGATGTCGACGATGGCATCCACCGCCCCCACCTCGTGAAAATGGACCCGCTCCGGCGGCAGGCCGTGCACGCGTCCCTCCGCCACCGCGAGCAGGCGGAACGCCAACCGGCTCTTCTCCCGCACCGGTTCAGGGAGATCGCTGTGGTCGAGGATGTGTTCGATGTCCGGCAGATGCCGGTGCGGATGCGCGTGGCCGTGCCCGTGCGCAGGCAACTCCCCGTGGCCATGATGATGGTCGTGACCGTGATAATGGCCATGGGCATGCCCGCCATGATCGTGATGATGGTCGTGGCCACCATGGTGATGATGGTCGCCGTGGCCATGCTCGTGCTCGTGGGGATGATCCGGGTCGTGCCCCTCAAAGCCGACACCGGGATCGCCTGCGGCCACCGGCTCGTCCCCTTCCACCACCACGTCCACCTTCAACGCCCGGATGCCCTGCTTCATCACCGGGCGCACCTGCACCTCGTATCCGGGCACGGCGAGCTTCGCCAACATCGCGCGCCATGCCGCCTCGTCCACGCCCGCGTCCAGCCAGGCGCCGAGGAACATGTCCCCGCTCGCCCCGGCCGGGCACTCGATGTACGCGATTCGCACCCTCAGTCCCCCAATCGATTGATGAGCGCCGCCAGATAGCCGGCGCCAAACCCGTTGTCGATGTTGACGACGCCCACGCCGCTCGCGCACGCGTTGAGCATCGACAACAGCGGCGTCACGCCGTGAAACTGCGTGCCGTAGCCGACCGACGTCGGCACCGCAATCACTGGTTTGTCCACCAATCCGGCGATCACGCTGACCAACGCGCCTTCCATCCCGGCCACCACCACCAGCACGCGGGCCTCGTACAGCCGGTCCAGATGCGACAGCAGCCGGTGCAGTCCGGCCACGCCGACGTCCACCAACCGCTCGACGCGGGCGCCCATCGCCTCGGCGGTCAGCGCCGCCTCCTCCGCCACCGGCAAATCGGATGTCCCCGCGCACACCACCAACACGTGTCCCTTCGGACTGTCCACGCCGCGCATCAGGCGCACCACCCGGGCGAGCGGATGGTACTCCACATCCGGCACCGTCGCCCGCACCCGTTCGTACACCCCGGCGGACGCCCGCGTGCCGAGCACCGGGCCGTCCCCGCGCTCACACAGGCGGACTAGGATGGCCGCCGCCTGCTCGTCCGTCTTGCCCTCGCAGTACACCACCTCGGGGAATCCCTTGCGAAGGGCGCGGTGGTGGTCAATCCTGGCGAAGCCCAGGTCTTCGGCGTCCATGCGCCGGAGGGCGGCCAGGGCCTCGTCCACCGAGGCCCGGCCATCTCGCACCGCCTCCAACCACGCGCGGTAGCCCCGGTCGTTCATCCAGCCGTCACCGCTTCATTCATGCTGCCCGAGCGGTACCCCTGCAGGTCCAACGTCACGTACTGGTAGCCGATCTCCTTCAGCTTCGCGACCACCAGGTCGGCCACTTCCACCACCTGCGCCAATTCCTGGGGCGGCACCTCAATCCGCGCAATCTGCCCGTGATGCCGCACCCGCACCTGGCGGAAGCCGAGCTGCAGCAGGAACAGTTCCGCCTGATCCACCATCGACAGCTTCTCGCGCGTGATGCGCTCGCCGTACTGGATGCGCGAGGACAGACACGCCAGCGACGGCTTATCCCACGTGCGCAGGCCGAGCTTCTGCGAGAGAAAGCGGATCTCCCGCTTGTACAGCATCACGTCCTGCAACGGGGCCAGCACGCCGCGCTCCTTGGCCGCCTGCAGGCCGGGGCGGAACTCGCCGAGATCATCCGCGATGGCGCCGAACACCACGTGATGGTATCCCCTTTCCCGGGCAATCGGGATCAGGTGCGAGAACAACTCGTTTTTGCAAAAGTAACACCGGTTGACCGGGTTGTCCGCATAGCCGGGGATGGCCAAGTCGCTCGTGTGGATCACCAGGTGCGGGCTCCCGATCTCTTTGGCCAGGGCAATCGCGGCCTCCCGTTCCCGCTCCGGGTACGTCTCCGAGTCCGCGGTCACCGCCAGCACATTCTCCGGCCCCAACGCCTCCAGCGCCGCCTTGAGCAGAAACGAACTGTCGACGCCACCTGAGAAGGCCACCACCACCCGGCCCAGTCCGCGCAGATTTTCCAGCAGCCGCTCGTACTTGTCCCACGCTTGCTGCATCGAAACTCCCTCCCAGGCCCGCGCAACGCCTGGGGCCTAACGGCCCTCCAGGCCGGCCAAGGCCGTGAATTCTCCCTTTAACGTCTCGTACAACCGGCCGAAGCGGGTCATCTCCGCCTGGTACACCCGGGTCCGTTCGGGATCGGGATGGATCCGTTCCCGTATCGCGGCGGTGTCGTCCACCCGTTCCAGCGCGTCCCACACCCCGGCGGCGAACAGCCCGAGCGCAGCGGCTCCCCAACACGAGCTCTCATAGTCGGCCGGGACCGCCACCGGGATCCCGAACACGTCCGCCATCGTCTGCCGCCACCACGCGGATTTCGTCACCCCGCCGCCGACGCGGACCTCGCGCAGCGGCCCCGCCAGTTCCGCCAGCGTGACGACCACATTGTTCAACTGCATCAGGACGCCCTCGAACGCCGCCCGCACCAGGTGCGCTCGGGTGTGCTGCAGCGACAGCCCGAAGTACACCCCGCGCGCCTCGGCGTTCCAATAGGGCGCCCGCTCTCCGGCGAGAAACGGGAGGAACAACAGTCCGTCACACCCGGGCGGCACTGACGCCGCGCATTCGGCCAGCGCGTCGTAGCCCGCCGCGTCGCCGCTGCCCGCGGTCCCCTCCGAGGAGGCCGGCGGCAACCCAATGTGATCCCGGACCCAACGCAGCACGATGCCGGCGCTGTTGGTCGATCCGCCGATCACCCACCGATTCTCGGTCAGCGCGTAACAGAACGTGCGACCCGCCGGGTCGGTGAGCGGCCGGTCGACCACCAACCGCGCCGCGCCGCTCGTACCCAGGGTGGCAGCGGCCACCCCGGGGTGGATGGCGGCAACCCCCAGATTGGCCAGCACCCCGTCGCTGGCCCCGACCGCCACCGCCACGTCGGGGGAAAGCCCCATGGCGCGGGCGCAATCCGGGTGCATCCCGGTCAGCACGCAGGTCGTCGGCACCAGCGCCGACAGTTGGTCCGGCCGGACCCCGGCCGCCGCCAGCGCCTCCGCGTCCCACGTCCGCCGCTCCAGGTCAAACAGCCCGGTCGCCGAGGCGATGCTGTGATCCACCACGTACTCGCCAAACCACCGGTGAAGCACGTACTCCTTCAGAGAGATGAAGCGGGCGGCCCGCCCGAACACCTCCGGGCGCGCCTCCCGCAGCCAACACAGTTTGACCAACGGCGACATCGGGTGAATCGGCGTCCCTGTGCGCCGGTACAACCCGTGCCCCCCATTCTGGCGGATGGCTTCCGCCTGGCGCTGTCCCCGGCTGTCCGCCCAGGTCAGCGCCCGCGCCAGCGGCCGGCCCTTGCCGTCCACCGGCAGCACGCTGTGCATCGCGGCGCTGAGCGCCAGCCAGCGGATGTCCCGCGCCCGGCCCGACGCCGCGGCCGCCTCCGCGACCGCCCGTTCCACCGCCCGCCGGATCTCCTCCGCGTCCTGCTCCGCGCTCGCGGGCGCCTCCGTGTACAAGGGGTAGCCGGCGGACGCCTTGGCCAGGGGCCGGCCCGCCGGATCATAGACGATGGCCTTGGTGTTGGTCGTGCCGATGTCGACCCCCATCACGAGCGCCCCGTCTTCCATACGCCGCCTCCTCTCGATGTCACTGCCGTCATTGTACCGCACCGCTCGGCGGCCGTCCCGTCCTCGGCCAACCCGCTTTTTCGATGAACCTCATCGGGGCGCCTCGGCGCATGTCCTGCGATCCCGTCAGCGCGCCGCCGGCGCCGTGCCCGCCATGAAGGCTTCCAGGTCCCGCCGGTACGGGAGCGATTCGTAGTCCCCGACACCCGTCACAGCAAGGGCCCCCATGGCGCACGCCCGGCGAACCGCCTCCGGAAGCGGCAGTCCGTCGAGCAACCCCGACATCAGGCCCGCCGCGAACGCGTCGCCGGCGCCAATCTCGTCCACCTGTTCCACCTTGAATCCCGGCACGTGTCCGCTGTCCCCGTCGGCCGTCCGGTAATAGGCGCCCTCCGGCCCGAGCTTCACCACGACCGCCTGCGTCCGCCCCTGCAGAAGCCCCTCTGCGATCCGTTCCGGATCGGTGGATCCGGTGAGGATCTGCCCCTCGTCGATGCCCGGCAGCACCAGGTGGGACGCCGCGGCCAACCGCTTCAGCACCGGCCGCGCCTCCTCTTCCCGCCACAGCTTGCGGCGCATGTTGGGATCGAACACCACCGTCACGCCGCGCGCGGCGGCCGATTCGACGGCCCGCTCCGCCGTCTCGCGGCAACTGGCCGATAGGGCCGGCGTGATGCCGCTGGCGAAGAGAAAGCGGGCCTGCGGGAACCGCGCGAGATCGACATCTTCCGGGCGCAACCGGCTCGCCGCCGACCCGCGCCGGTAGTAGTGCACCTGGGTGCGGCCGCCCCCGAGATATTCCTTAAAATAAAGGCCTGTCGGAGCTTCGGGATCGAAAATCACCGCGCTGACATCGACGCCCTCGCCGCGGACGGTCTTGTATATGAACCGACCGAATCCATCGTCCCCCAGGCGGCTCACCCAGGCGACCCGGTGTCCCAGCCGCGCCAATCCGATGGAGACGTTCGTCTCGGATCCCGCGATCCGCTTTTCAAACGCCGGAACCATCTCGATGGGCCCGGCGGCTGTTGGCGCGAAATTGACCATCGTCTCTCCGAACGTGATGACGTCCATGTCGCAACCCTCTCCCAGATTGTAAAGTGCGGACATTTCCTGCAACCCCTCTCATGATACCAGACCGCTCGCCGGGGGGAAGGGCTGCCCCGGTTTGGTCAAATCCGGCAGCATGACGGAATCGGCCCGGGGCATTCTGGTGGATGGACGCCCGGCGTACCGGGCGGATGAGCAGAGGGGTGAGCGGTGCTTGTCTGTGTACACGGAACTCGTGCTGCGCTCGATCTTCGGATTTCTCGCGATGATCCTGTTGGCCCGATGGGTGAGCCAGAAGTGGACGGTCGTGGCCGGCGTCGCGGTGGGGGCATTGGCCGCCCTGGTCTGCCTCAACCGGACGTTTCGCATTTCCCATGCGCTTGTCGTGTTCCTCACGTGGGGAGTGCTGATATTCGCCCTGCAGTGGGCGTCGCTGTACGTGCAGACCTTGCGCAACTTCGTCAACGGCACGCCGACGGTGCTGGTCCGCCACGGCCGTGTGCTGGAGAAAAACCTCCGCAAGGCGAAGATGACCGTCAACGACATGATGTCCCTGCTTCGCGAGCGCGAGGCCTTCAAGTTGGCGGATGTGGAGTTCGGCGTGCTGGAGCCGGACGGACAGATAAGCGTGATGAAGCGGTCCGACGTCCAGCCCCTGACGCCGAAAGACACCCATCTGCCCGTGGAGAACGAACGCGCGCCCTACGTGGTCATCTCCGACGGCAACCTGATCCCGCAGAACCTGGCCAACGCAGGATATGAGCGAGCGTGGCTGTGGAACGAGATCCGCCGCCAGGGGGCGAGGGACTGGAAGGACGTCTTCCTCGCTCAGGTGGACTCGCATGGCAATGTGTACGTGGACCTGTACGAGGACGAAAATCTGAATCCGCCTGTGCGAAACCCGACGAAGCCGCTGCTCCTGGCATCGCTCAAAAAGATCCAGGCCGATCTCGAGGGCTTCGCCATCGAGACCCGCAACCCGGGCGCGAAGGCGATGTACCAGGACACGGCTCGACAACTGCAACAACTGATTGAACAGGTGGAGCCGGAGCTCACCCGTTGACGGATCGCGCCGCCCGGCGCTCCCAGCGCCGGCTCGCGAGCGTTACGGCCGCAGACACCCACCCCACCACCAGCGGTGCGGCGGCCGCCGCCCAGAAGGTGCCGGACAGCCCCTCCCAGGTGCCGGCAGGCAACGCCTCCAGCACCGGCATCAGCGGGTGCACCCATACGGAGAGCGCGCCGGCCGCCCATTCCTGCCACCCCTGCGCGTCGGGCAGGAAGCACGCCAACGCCGCGGCGATACCCGGAAGCTGGCGCAGCAGACAGACCGTCACGAGGGCGGGGACGGATGCATCCGAACGGCCGTCCCGGACCCAGGTGACGACGGCGACCGCCAGCCATCCCGTCAGCACCGGCCATCCCCACGCCGGCCAGGCGACGCCGAGCAAGGACAGGCCGACGGCCCACACGTAGCCGTCGGTGTGCAACAGCCGGCGCCTCATGTCACGAAGGCACCCGCCACGTGCCCACGTTCGTCCATGCCGGGCTCGCGACCAGGTCGTCGGGGAGGACCCACGGGGATGCCGGACACAACTGGACGCCGCGGTCGTGAAACAAGCGCCACACCAGTTTGCTGCAATACTCGCTGCGCCTGTCGGTCAGGGCGCCGAACGGATCGTACGGACGGCCCGCTTCGGCGAGCGCGGCCTGCGCCAATTGCCGGCGCCACTCCGGGCTCTGACGGGCGCGAAACGCCGCCACCGCGTGGTATGGCCGATAGGACGCAAGCGGCCGCAGCACCGTCCCGTGGACGAAATCGAACGCATCGACGCACTGTCCGCCGCCCGCGTAGATCACGACATGCGTCCAATATCCGTACGCCCCGCCCGGGTTGTGGCAGAACAGGACGTCGCCCGGCTCGAGCGCCGCCTCCGAGATGCCGTTGTCCCCGCCGGAGAGGACGCCGGTGAACCGGCCGTGTGCCATCTCCCGGGACATGTGGTGCAACAGCGAAAGCGTGTGCGCGTGGGCGGTCCACCCGTCCGGGCAGACGGCCAACGCCGTGAAGCACACCGCGCCGGCCAAGAGGCCGGCGGCATCCACCCACCACTTCGACGCTGCCCACCCTTTCCGCGCCAAGTCGCCGGAGACCCCGGCGCCGCTCTCCAGTATGTACCTCCCTGCCCGGGGTCATGCACAACACGAAGGGCCGGGAGGCCGTGCGGCCCCTGCCGGCCCTGCGCCCGGCCCCTGGTCAGCCGAGGCGTTCCTCAAACGCCTTCTCATAAGCGGAGAGAGACATGCCATAAACCGCCTGAAAACTGGCGTCGGCCCCCTTCGACGGCACACCGTCGAGGAAGGCGCGAAACTTCGCTTCCCCGTATTGGTCCACCAACTGCTGCACCGCCAGGTAGTCCTGCCACTCGACGTTGTAGTCGGCACCGAGGATGTCCTGTTCATTCGCCGACAGCGGCAGGAGCATCTGCTGCGCCGCCGCGTCCTGCAACTGCGCGTTATAGGCTTGAGCCAGCGCCTGCGCTTCCCGCGGGTTGACCGCCGCCTCCGCTGCCAATCCCTCGCGCCACGCGGCGCCTTCATCCAGCCACGTCGGCAACCGGTCGCCGATCCCGCGCTCGTTGTACACGACGTGGGTCAGTTCATGCGTCAGCACGTTGGTGAGTTCGGCGCTGTCCTGCAGGTTGTACAACGGGATCCACACCGACGTGCCGATGGTGATGCCCCCCGTCTGTTGTACCACGGCGGCGGCTTCGTCGGATGACAGCCCGGCCTGCAGCAACGCCTTGCCGTACGCGGCGCGGGTGGAGAACAGCACCACCTGCGCGCCGGAAGGCGCTTGGCCCACGTCCTTCGTCAACAGCGGGATGGACACCTGCTCAATGGTGTTCGCCGCCTCGCGGACCGCACGGGCGGACACGCCGCGATCCCCGTTGCTGACGGTGACTCCCGAACCGGCCTGGACGGTGTACTGCCCGCCGAGACGAGGAAGGTGATGGATATGCGCACGCCACGGCTGCGCCGCATCCAGCGGCACCACCGGTATGGCGCCCGGCGTGGTGCCCGGTCCGCTCTCCGCGCCACCCGTCCGCGGCGGGAGTGCAACCGTCCCCCCGTCCCCCGGTGCCTGCGGCGGGGCGATGCCGAGCATGGCCATGAGCTGCTCCCATCCGAAGGACAGACCCTGCAGGATTTGCTGCTCCCAAGCCGCCACCTGTTGCGCGTACTGTTGAATCGCCCCGGCCATGGACGGTCCGGCACCGCCGGAGAACAACGACGACGCCAAGGCTCCCGCCAGGATCCACGTCTTCACGACTTTCCTCTCCTTTCGGCCCGGCGGCGGACACGCCCATCGGCCTCCGCCGCGTGCCGCACGGTGCTGACCCTCCTTGTGTCCGCGTCCCTCTGCTGCTTCTCAATTTTAGTATACGAATCCAGCTTGAAATTTGCTTGAAGGACGTGCCATGTCACACGGGGCGGGCTTGTGCCGTCCTCTCTGTGGGATCCCTGCGGACGAGGAGGCACGCCCATGCACAACCCTGGCTTTTTCCTGCTTTTCCTGCGTCAATCCCGCCTGCGCGCCATCCTTCTGCCGCCAGCCCTGACCCTGTTCCTGGCGGCCTGCGGTGCGCCCGGCGACGCGGACGTGCAGCCCCGGACAAGCGGAACCGGCGACGCGTCCGCAGCACCCGCGGCCTCATCCGGCGGCGGTGCGGCGACCGCGGTGGTCGAAGCCAACGCATTCGCCGCCGTGCCGGTGGCAAATGCCGCCCTTGCGCCGGCCGCGAGCGGCGGCGCATCCAATCCTGCCGCCTTTGACACCTACCTGCCCCTCCCCGACGGCCAGGTGGCGACCCCCGATCATCCGGTGCAGTGGCAGGGGCTGCAGGTCTCCCTGCAGGTCGAGGGGCTGCCGTCCGAGGTTTCCGGCGAGCAGGAGATTGTCGGCAACCACGCCGAGATCCGCCATCGTTCCCAGGTGACCACCGCCGCGGGCGCCGGGGTGCTGCTGGAGGTGGACCGCACACCCCCCGCGGCGGAGAAGACATCCAACACCAGGAAAGAGTGGTGGGTCGTGGTCTACCGGCCAACATGGGCCTACGCTCTCGTCGTGACGGGCTCGGGCAATCCCGATGCCATCCGGTCCCAGGTCATCGGCCTGGCAAAGCGCTGGCACGTCCCGGGGTGACACGGGCGGCACACCCGGGCCGCCGCGCCTGAACCAGTGTGTTAGGGAGCCTGAACCTCCTGCGCACGGCCGGCCCAGTCCTCCCTTCGCCCCCGTCTCCCGGCCGCGTCTACCCTTCCGCCCGCCGGGCCGCCGCGAAAGCGGCTTCGAGGTCGGTCAGGATATCCTCCACGTGCTCCAGGCCGACGGACAGCCGCACCAGACGGTCGTTGACGCCGACGGCGTCGCGGATCTCCCGCGGGATCTCGTGGTGCGTCTGCGTCGCCGGATAGGTGATGAGCGACTCCACCCCGCCGAGGCTCTCCGCGAAGGTGATGAGGCGAACCCCGCCCAGCACCGGACCCACCCACTCCGGCCGCGCCAGCTCGAACGAGACCATTCCGCCATAACCCGAGGCCTGCCGCTCGTGCACCGCCCGCCGCGGGTGGTGTTCGAGGCCCGGATAGTACACGCGGCTGACCATGGGCTGCCGGGTCAGCCACTCGGCCACGCGGCGGGCGTTGTGCTCATGGCGCTCCATGCGCACCGCCAGGGTCTTCATGCCGCGCACCAGCAACCAACTGTCCTGCGGCCCGAGCACGGCGCCGAGCGAGTTCTGGTAGTAATGGATGCGCTCCGCCAGCTCGTCGTCCTTCACCACCACCAGCCCCGCCAGGACGTCGTTGTGCCCTCCCAAATATTTCGTCGCCGAGTGCACGACAATGTCCGCCCCGAGCTCCAGCGGGCGCTGGCCGTACGGCGTCATGAAGGTGTTGTCGACGATGGTCCACGCGCCGTGGCGCCGGGCGATCTCGGCGCACGCCGCGATGTCGCTGATCTGCATCGTCGGATTGGTCGGGGTCTCCACAAACAGCGCCTTGGTTTCGGGGCGGAGGGCGCCCTTGACTGCGTCCAGATCTCCGGTGTCGACGAATGTCGCCGTCACGCCCAGCCGAGGCAGGATCTGATGGAACAGCCGGAACGTGCCTCCGTACAGGTCGTGGGAGATCACCACGTGCTGCCCCGGCTCGAGCAACTGGGCCACGCAGGCGATGGCCGCCATCCCGGACGCGAACGCGAAGCCGCGCCTGCCGCCCTCGAGGACGGCGATGGTCTCCTCCAACACCTGCCGCGTGGGATTCGCGAGCCGCGCGTAATCAAACCCGGTGCTCTCCCCCAGCGCCGGGTGGGCGAACGTCGTCGCGTGGTGGATGGGCATCACCACCGCGCCGGTCCTCGGGTCCTGCCGGTTGCCCGCCTGTACCAACCTCGTCTCCAGCCTCATCGCCGATCCCCCTTCTGGGAGTGGGGCGCGCCGCTCCGCTTCTGCTTTGCAAGCCGCTTCGCGCCGCACCCCACTCCCTTCGTTGTTGCGTCACGCGCACTCAAAAAGGCCCTTCTCCGAGAGAAGGGCCGCCATGTGCGTCCATTCTCTCATCTCTCAGGGGCATGCCCCTGCAGGATTTGGCACCTGGAGGCGCCACCGCGCCTCTGGTTGCCGGGCTTCATCGGGCCAGTCCCTCCGCCACTCTCGATAAGAGAATCCAAATCTTCGGTTGTCATTCCGTTCACCCGGTCCGCCCAGGCTTCGGATGGTTCCAATCTACACGCTCGAGGGCCCCCCGTCAACGGATTTCCCGTCCTGCGTTCCGCGACGGACGCCGCCCGGTGCTCGTGAGGTCATCCGGCGGGCCGTCTCCGCTCACACGCGCCGTACGCGCGACCGCCGCTCACACCGGGGCCGCGCCCGTCAGCGCCGCCTCATACAGGCGCGCCACGTCCTGTTCCGTCACCTCGCGCGGATTGATGGGAATGTTGCCGCTGCGGAAGGTGTCCCGGATCATGTCCGGGAACATTTCCCGCGTCACCCCGAGGCCATCGAAGCGGTCCGGGATGCCGAGATCCCGGTTCATCCGCATCACCTCGCGCACGCCCGCCTCGGCCGTGCGGATGGCGCTGCCCTGATCCGGCACGCCGAGCGCCTGAGCCACCGCCGCGTACGCCTGCGGGTTCCCGACCATGTTGTACGCCATGACGTAGGGCAGCAGGACGGCATTGGCGAGGCCGTGCGGCACCCCGGCGAATCCGCTGACCGGGTGCGACATGGCGTGCACGAGCCCGAGCCTGGACAGCGTGAAGGCGATTCCCGCCAGGGTGCTCGCGTACAGCATCCTGGCGATGGCGTCCGGATGGCGGTTGACCGTCGCGGGACGGATGGAATCCGCGATCATCCGCATCGCCTGCAGCGCGCACGCCTCGGCGTACCAGTGCTGTACGCGGTTGGTGTACGACTCCATGGCGTGCGTCAGGGCGTCCATACCCGTGGATGCCACCAGGTGCGGCGGCAGGGTGCGCAGCAGGTCCGGATCGAGCACCGCCAATTTCGGGATGAGGTACGGCGAGAGGATGGGCGTCTTGTAGTGGTGGGCGTCGGTGATCACCGTGACATTCGTCACCTCCGACCCGGTCCCGCACGTCGTCGGAATGACGGCGAGCGGAGGGAGAGGGTTCGGGACCTTGTTCACCCCCTCGTACGCGAGCAGCGGCCCGGGATTGGTCGCCAGGAGCCCCGCGGCCTTCGCGGTGTCGATGGAGCTGCCCCCGCCGACAGCGAGGATGCCGTCACACCCCTCGTTCCGATACACACCGGCCGCCCGGCTGGCGCACGCCTCGTCCGGATCGGGTACGACGTCCCCGAACACCACCGCCGACAGCCCGGCTTCCCGCAGGGAACCCAGGATCCCGTCGAGGAGGCCCGCTGCCCGCACGCCCGGGTCGGTGACCACGAGCACCCGGTTGCAGCCCAGCCCGCGCAGGTCTTCTCCCACCGTGGCGCTGCGCCCTGGAGCAAACTCGATGCGAACCGGCAAGTAGACCGTCGACACGCGTCATCATCCTTTCTCTGCCCGTGAATGCGAAACACGCAACGCCGCCCGGCCGGCCCCTCAGCGGCCGCCGAGCACCTCTTCCAACGCCTCGTCGAGCGTCTGCGCGATGAACGCCAGCTCCGGCTCCTGTACGATGAGCGGCGGCGCCAGCGTGATCACGTTGTTGAACCCGGCCACGGTGTCGCCGTTGCGTCCCACAATCAATCCGCGCGCTTTGCACGCGGCAATGACCCGCTTCACCGGATCCGCCGCCAACGGCGCCTTGGTGTCCCGGTCCTGCACCAGCTCGACGCCCGCCAGCAATCCCCGGACGCGGACGTCGCCGACGTTCGGATGGCGGTACAGCCGATCCAGCTCCCCCGCGAGGACGTCGCCCATGCGGGCGGCGCGCGGGACCAGCTCGAGCTCCTCCATCAACGCCAGGTTTTCGAGGGCGACCGCGCAACTCACGGGGTGGCCGCCGAAGGTGTTGACCTGGCGGAAGTAGCCGTACGGATCCGCCGGATCCTTGAAAGCGTCGTACAGGTCCTGGCGGACGGCGGTCGCGGACAGCGGCACGTAGGCGCTGGTGATGCCCTTGGCCATCGTGACGATGTCCGGCTGGACGGCGTTGTGCTGGAACGCGAAATTCTTGCCCGTGCGGCCGAATCCGCAGATGACCTCGTCGACAATCAGCAGCACGCCATACCGCCGGCACACCGCGGCCACTTCATCCAGGTAGTTCGGTGGCGGCACGATGACCCCGCCGCCTGTGATGATGGGCTCCAGGATGAACGCGGCGACCGTCTCCGGCCCCTCCCAGACTATCACCTGCTCCAACTGCTCGGCGCAGGACCTGCCGTAGGCGAGCGGATCCATCCCGTCGGGACGGCGGTACAGGTCCGGCGCCGGGATGTGCAGGAACCCGGGCGCCAGGGGTTCGTACAGGTACTTGCGCTGCTGCTGCCCCGTGGCCGCAAGGGCGCCCAGCGTGCTGCCGTGGTACGCCCGGTAACGGGAGATGACCTTGTAGCGGCCCGGCTGCCCCGTCTGGGCGTGGTACTGGCGGGCCAGCTTGAACGCGGTCTCGTTCGCTTCCGAACCGCTGTTGTTGAAAAAGATGCGGTAGTCGCCGCCGAGCCACTGGCACAGCCGGTCCGCCAACAGGGCCGCTGGCGTGTGGGCAGCCGACAGCGGGTAGTAGGGCATCCGGCGCATCTGCTCGTACGCCGCCCGGGCCAACCGCTCGTGACCGTACCCGGCGTTGACGCACCACAGGCCGGACATGGCGTCCAGATACCGCCTGCCCTCGAGATCCGTCACGTACACCCCGTCCGCCGCATCCACCACCCAAGGATTCTGTTCGCTGTGGGGCGCAAACGCATGCCACACATGGCGCTTGTCGCGCTCGTAGATGTCCTGCTTGGCGAGACGCCCTCCAACCTCCGCCATACCGCCTTCCCCCTCGCGCCGCCGCTTTCACGGGACTGGTCAAAGCTCTCAGAACCATTCTACTATGCCGCGCGGGCGATGGCCTATAATGGATTCTGAACAAACTTTGCGCCATCGGAGGGATGCACGGTGAAGATCACCTACCACGGCCATTCCTGCGTCCAGTTGGAGGACGGAAGCACGTCCATCCTCTTTGATCCGTTCCTCACGCCGGCCGGCTTCCGCCAGAGCGTCGACGATATCCGCGCCCAGTACATCCTGCTCACCCACGGCCATTTCGATCACGTCGCCGACGCGGTGGCCATCGCCAAAAACAACGACGCCACCATCATCGCCACCCACGAATTGGCCACCTACATGGGCTGGCAGGGCGCGAAAGCGTTCGGCATGAACCTCGGCGGCTCGTACGCGTTCCCGTTCGGCCGCGTCAAGATGACACAGGCGTTCCACTCCTCGTCGTACATTGTCGAAGACGAGCAGAAGATCATCTACGCCGGGATGCCGGGCGGATTCATCGTCGAGTTCGCCGGAAAAACCGTCTACCACGCCGGCGACACGGGCCTGTTCGGAGACATGAAGCTCATCGGCGAGCGGCACGCCATCGATGTGGCGTTTTTGCCCATCGGCGACACGTTTACCATGGGGCCCGAGGACGCCGCCCTGGCCGCCCAGTGGGTGAAGGCGAAGGTGGTCATCCCCATCCACTACAACACCTTCCCGGTCATCCAGCAGGACCCGGCCCGGTTCACGGATCTCCTGCAGGCCGCGGGCATCGAGGGGCGTGTCCTCAAACCCGGAGAGACGACCGAGTTGTGATTCCATCGCGCCATCGCGCAGGTGCCCCGGCGGCCGCCCGGCGCCGGGGCCGTTTCATCTTTCCGCCGCCTTTCCCCGGCATGCCCCTTGACAGCCCCGCCTCCACTGTTATGATTGTTACATATCAAATATAACAAACAGGAGGTGGTCTGGGCCATGCTGCTCTACCTCCAACCGGACAGCGACGTTCCCCTGTACCAGCAGATCCGGGATCAAATCGTCGCGGGTCTGGCGACCGGACAGCTCTCCCCCGGGGATCCGCTGCCCCCCATCCGCCAGCTCGCAGCCGACTTCGGCGTTCACTTTCACACCGTCAACAAAGCGTACGACCTGTTGCGCCAGGAGGGGTTGATCCGCCTCCACCGCCGCACCGGGGCGGTCGTGGTGTGCGAGCCGGCGCCGCCCGAGTTCCGCGGCCAGTGGCGGGAACGGGCGCGCGTCCTGCTGGCCGAAGCGTTCGTCAAGGGCATTCCGCCAGAGGAGATCCTGGCCGAGTGCACCGCGCTCCTAAATTCGTTCCAGCCCGCAAACGCCCATTCCGACCTGTCCGGAGGTGCGTCGACGTGATCTTGTCCGTCCATCTTGTCGAGCTGTTGGTCATCGTGCTGTTCGTGGCCGTCGAGGCGCTCTTGCCCGCCGTCCTGCCCGAGACGCTGCCCTTCGGGGTGCGGGTTCCGCTCACCCACGCCAAGCATCCCGCCGTGACCCGGGCCGCGCGGCGCTACTTCCGCCGTCTCGCGCTATTGGCCGTCATCTTGGTGGCGATGGATCTCGCCACCTGGCGCCTCCCCGGGACATGGGCGTTCGCCGCGGAACAGGCGGTGGTGCTCCTCGCCGGCGTCGCGTGTTATTTGAACTACTACACCGCGCACCGCCAGATCCGGCAGGTGAAGGAGGCGGAGGATTGGTTCGCCGGCGCCACTCAGGTCGTCGCCGCCGACACCCGGCCGAGGCGCCTGCCGTCCCTGTGGTGGAGCGCCCCCTCCGGGATCGTGTTCCTGGCCGTCCTGGTGGCCGGCATCTGGCGCTATCCGGCCCTGCCGAACCGCTTCCCCGTCCACTTCGCGGCCGACGGGACACCGACGCAGTGGGCCGACAAAAGCATCTCATCCGCCTTTGGGATCCTGATGCCGGGCCTCCTGGTGCTCGCCCTGTGCCTGCTCGTCCACGTCGCCAGCCGAGCCACCCGTATGGATGTCGATCCGGAGGCCCCCCGCTCGTCCCTGCACCTGCAGACCCTCCAACGGCGACGCTGGGTCCTCGCCACCTGGTGGTCATGCGCCTTCGTGCAGGTGGGCCTCGGTCTCGCCGCCCTCTTGCTGTGGGGCCTGCTGGGACCTGCGACCGGATGGCCGATGTGGGTCATCCCGCTGACCATCGTGACGGGCGTCGTCGCGCCGTGGGTGGTCGTCCTCGCGACGACAGCGCGCCGATCCACCGGCTCGCATGCCGCTTCGGCGGTCCCGAACGTTCCATCGTCCGGTGCCGGTGCCCCCGGTTCGCCGCGGGTCGTGCATCGGGACGACGACCGTTACTGGAAAGGGGGCGCCCTGTACTTCAACCGGGATGATCCAGCGTGGATGGTGCCCAAGCGCTTCGGCGTCGGCTGGACACTGAACTTCGCCCACCCCGGGGCCTGGCTCCTGTTGCTGGCCATCCTCCTCATCGCGAGCCTGCCCGCCCTCTGGGCGTATCTGTCCGCGCGCTGACCGGGAGCTGCATCTCCGCCTGCCGCTTACCGCCGGCCGCCCGCCGGCACCTTGCGCCGGCACCTGGGACCGGGAGACGACAAACGGGGCCGCAGAGGCCCCGTTGGTCAGTTGGTCGTATCTACCGCACTGGGATCACAGGTCGAGGTACAGATGGAATTCGTACGGATGCGGGCGCACGTTCACCGGCGCGATCTCAGACGAGCGCTTCAGGTCAATCCACGCGCGGATGAAGTCGGGCGTGAACACCCCGCCCTCCAGCAGGAACTCGTGATCCGCCTCGAGCGCCTGCAGGCTCTCCTCGAAGGAGCCCGGCACGCTCTGGATGAGCGCCTTCTCCGCGGCGTCCAGCTCGTAGATGTTCTTGTCGACGGGGCCGAAGCCGTGCTCGCGCGGGTCAATCCGGTTGCGGATGCCGTCGATGCCCGCCATCAGCATGGCGGCGAAGGCGAGATACGGGTTGGACGTCCCGTCCGGCGTGCGAAACTCTATGCGGCAGCTCTTCGGCGTCACCGCCGCCACCGGCACGCGGATGGCCGCGCTGCGGTTGCCCTTGGAGAACACCAGGTTCACCGGGGCTTCGTAGCCCGGCACCAGCCGTTTGTACGAATTGGTGCTCGGGTTGGAGAACGCCAGCACCGCCGGGGCGTGCTTCAGGATGCCGCCGATGTAGTACAGCGCGGTCTCGCTCAGGTTCCCGTAGCCGCCCTCCTCGTAGAAAATGGGGGTGTCGCCCTTGAACAGGCTCTGGTGCACGTGCATGCCGGAGCCGTTGTCCCCGAAGATGGGCTTCGGCATGAACGTCGCCACTTTGCCGTACCGCCGCGCCACGTTCCGCACGATGTACTTGTACAGCATCGTGTGGTCCGCCGTCTTGGTCAGCGTGTCGAAGCGGAAATTGATCTCCGCCTGCCCGGCCGTCGCGACCTCGTGGTGGTGCCGCTCCACGCGGATGCCCGCCGCCATCAGCTCTTTGACCATCGCCGTGCGGATGTCCTGCTGCGTGTCGGTCGGAGGCAGGGGGAAGTAGCCGCTCTTGTTCTTCACCTTGTACGCGAGGTTCGGTCCGTCGCCCTTGCCCGTGTTCCACACGGCCTCCTCCGAGTCCACCGCGTAGAACGCCCCGTTGGCGCTGGAGTCAAACCGGACGTCGTCGAAGAGGAAAAACTCCAGCTCAGGGCCGAAAAAAGCCTTGTCGGCGATGCCCGTCGCCGCCAGGTACTGCTCCGCCTTCTCCGCGATGTAGCGGGGATCGCGCTCGTAGCGGGTGCCGTTCGGCTCGTAGACGGTACAATTGAGGCCGAGCGTCGGCGCCTCCATGAACGGATCGACATACGCGCTGGTGAGCACCGGGCGCATGACCATGTCGCTCTCCTCGATGCCGCGGAATCCCTGGATGCTCGATCCGTCAAACGCGATGCCGCGAACGAGCTGGTCCACGTCGACCTCGCACGCGGGGACGGTGATGTGGTGCTGCCGCCCGGGCACATCCACGATGCGGAAGTCCACCATCTCAATGCCTTTTTCCTGAATCAGCTCGAGGATTTTCTGTGCCGCTTCCAGCGCCTCATGGGCCGCGGTCAACGCGGAGTTCGGTGCCATTTCTCTCCACCTCGTTTGCAGGGTGTCGGCCGGGCCGGCGGTGCGAGTCGGCCGCGCGCCTTCGGATAGACTTACTATCTTGACTATATGGAGGTGGATGGCAGCCGGTCAACGGATTCTGTCAGGATTCCTTACATGACATGAAAATTTTCTTATGGCCTGTCCGCGCAAATCCCCGTTCCGCCCATGTTCAGCCCGCATTCCGCCCGTCTTCCCAGCCCTCACGGTCCGCCGGCCGTGCCGAACCCCTCGGGATGGCTCTTGTGCCACCGCCACGCGGTGCTGACCATGTCCTCCATGCCGGTGTACCGCGGCCGCCAGCCCAGAACCGCCTGGGCCCGGGCCGGAGAGGCCACCAGGACCGCCGGATCGCCCGCCCGGCGCGGCCCGAACGCCACCGGGATGGGATGGCCCGTCACCGACCGCGCCACCCGAACCACCTCCAGCACCGAGTGCCCGGACCCGGTGCCGAGGTTGTACACTTCCACGCCCGCGTCGACGCGGCGCAGCCGTTCCAGGGCCAACCGGTGCGCGCTGGCCAGGTCCATCACATGGATGTAATCCCGCACACAGGTACCGTCCGGCGTGTCGTAATCGCTGCCGAAAATGGTCACCGCCTCCCGCTGTCCCAACGCCACCTGCATCAGGATGGGGATGAGATGCGTCTCCGGCCGGTGGTCCTCGCCGATGGGCAGCTCGGGATGGGCACCGGCCGCGTTGAAGTAGCGCAGCGAAATAGCGGAGATGCCGTACGCATCCCCGCCCCAGCGGAGCATCCGCTCAATCGCGAGCTTGGTTTCGCCGTATGGATTGACGGGCTGCTTGGGGTCGTCCTCCTGGATGGGCACCCGGCCGGGATGCCCGTAGACCGCCGCGGTCGAGGAGAAGACCATGCGCCTGACTCCCTGCCGGACCATGGCCCGAAGCAGTTGGGCGGTGGCCGCCACGTTGCGCTCGTAGTACAGCAGCGGGTCGCGGACGCTCTCGCCCACCAGGGACTTGGCGGCGAAATGGACGACGGCGTCCACCCCGTGCCGGGCCATCACCGTCCCGACCGCCTCCCCGTCTTGGATGTCCAGCGAATAAAACGGAACGTCGAAGAGGCCCGCCGGCCAGTGCCCGGTGGACAGGTCGTCCACCACCACCACCGGCTCGCCGTGGGCCACCAGTTCCGCTACCGTGTGCATCCCGATGTATCCGGCTCCGCCCGTCACCAACACCGTCATGCAGTCATCTCCCCAAATGGCTGTGATGCATCATGCATTCAAAAACACCATCGCCGCCTGCGCGTAGATGCGCGTCGTCTCCACCAGCTCGCCGACGTCGACGTATTCGTCCACGTGGTGCGGGATGTGCCGGTTCCCGGCCCCTGTGGTGACAATCGGTACACCAGCCATATGCAGGAAAGTGCCATCCGTCGCGCCGGGGACCCCGTTGTACACGGGCTCCCGCCCCGTCACCGCCCGGTACGACTCGGCCACCGCCTGCACCACCGGATGATGGCGATCCGTCTCCGTCCAGGGCCGCTCCTCAATCACCTCGAGCTCCGCGCGAAAGTCCGGATCGCTGCGGCCGAGGCACGCCAGGATGTCCTCCATCTGCCGGCGCAGCACCGCGTGATCCTGCCCCGGCACCGTGCGGATGTCGAGGGTCGCCAGACACTGGTCGGGCACCACGTTGATCTGGGCCTCCCCGTACACCGGCGCCTGGAGGATGGTGGGCGTGATGCTCGGCCAGCCGAGCATCGGGTGTTCGCCGACCCGGGCCTTTTCCAGGTGCTCCAGTTCTTCCAGGGCGACGAGGATTCGGGCCATGCGCGTGTTCGGGTTCACCCCCGTCAGCGGCATCGCCCCGTGCGCCATTCGCCCGTGCGTCCGCACGATGGCGCGCATCGCCCCCTTCTGGGTGATGCAGATCTGATTCTCCTCCGGCTCGCAGATGATGGCGCCGTCCACGCCCCGGGCCCAGCCGCGCCGGATGAAGTCCTTGATGCCAATCATCAGCCCCTCTTCGTCGCAGGGAATGCACAGGATCACCCGGCCCGAGAACGGAAGGCCGCTGCGCTGCATGGCCCGGACCGCGCAGATGGCAGCCGCCAGGTTGCCTTTCGTGTCGCACGCCCCGCGGCCGTAGATCCGGCCGTCGACCAGCGCGCCGCCGAATGGATCATAGCTCCAACGTGACACGTCGCCCGCCGTCACCACGTCGGTGTGCCCCTCGAACAACAGGGTCCTGCCGGGCCGCCCCGAGTCGTATACCCCAATCACGTTGGGCCTGCCCGACACCACGTCCTCGACCTGCACCGACAGCCCCATCTGGCGCAGGACGTCCGCCACGTAGGCCGCCACCCGCTGCTCGTTCGCCCCCTCGCGCGCCGGGTCGTACACGCTCGGGATCCGCACCAGCGCCTGGGTCAGCGACACCACTTCCGCCTCGTCCACATACCGGGCCACGTCGTCCGCCGACACGGTCGCACCTCCTGCTCTTCTTCAGTTGAACAATCCGAAATCCACACTTACGGACGCGCACCGGTGTGTCACATAAGTCGGTTTGTCAGGAATTCCGACTTATCACCCCAATTTGGTGCAATCGGCCTAATGAATCGAAGGGTTTTAGCAGAGGTTCCGGACAATCTTGCTCGGGGGCTCCCTGCCCAACCTCCCGCAAGCCGAGATTTCTGACTATCCGACTGGGGGCTTCTGCCGCAAGCCGAGTTTTCTGACTATCTACGCGGAGGTTCCCTCCCTAAACCGAGATCCCTGACTATCGCTCAGAGCTGCTCCCTCCGTAAGCCGAGATCTCTGACTATCGCACTATTATGCAGGCCGGGAGCCCGCCCGCCGGCCGCGCCGCCCGCACCGCGCGGACGACCGCCTCCGCCAACACCTCTGCGGCCACCGCCCCGACGACGTCGACCGGCACCTCCGCGCCACCCGTGGCCAAGGCGAACACGGTGTCCCCGTCGTACATCGTGTGCACCGGGCGGATGGTGCGCGCCAGCCCGTCGTGCGCCATCTGCGCGACCTTCTGGGCCTGCGCCTTGGTCAGCCGGACGTTCGCGGCCACCACCGCGATGGTGGTGTTCGTCCCGGGCGTGAGCGGCGTGTGCACCTGGCGCACCAGGAGATCCACGCTGTCCCAGTACCCGCCGCCGTCCGCCCGCGGGCCGGCGATGAGCGCGCCGGTCGCCGGGTCGCGCACCTCGCCGACGGCGTTGACCGCCACCAGCGCACCGACCACCGTCCCGTCCGGCAGCGTCCGCGCCGCCGTCCCCAGCCCGCTCTTGACGGCTCTGCCAGGGCCGGCCAACTTGCCGACGGTCGCACCGCAGCCGGCGCCGACGTTCCCCTCGGCGCCCGCCCCGGCCGTCTCCCATCCGGCCGCCCGGGCCCCCGGCACGGGCGCGGCGTCCTCTGCCCCCTCCGGCCAGCCCCCCTCGTCCGGCCGCGGAACCTCAGCCGCCTGCTCCGGTGCGCCGTCCCGTCCGTCTTCGCCTGCCCAGGCCCGCCACGCGGTTTCCGCCGCCCACCGGCCCGCGGTCGCGTCTGGGCGCACGCGGCCGTCGCCGACGGCGAGATCGAACAGGACCGCGGCCGGGACAATCGGCACGACGCCGACCCCCACGTCGAGGCCCACGCCCCGCTCCTCGAGAAACCGCATGACGCCGCTCGCCGCGTCTAGACCGAACGCACTGCCCCCGGAGAGCACCACCGCGTGCACCGCCTGGACCAGGTTGTGCGGCGCGAGGAGATCCGTCTCCCGGGTGCCGGGGGCGGACCCGCGGATGTCGACGCCGCACACGGCCCCGCGGGGGGTGAGCACGACCGTGCAGCCGGTGAGCGCTTGCGGGTGATGCGCGTGGCCGACGGCGAGCCCGGGCACCGCCCCAATGCCAAAGGGGCGGGCCGCCCCTTGCGGTGTGCCGCCCGCCCCCATCTCACACGCCCTCCCCGGCGTCGTCCGCGTCGTCGTCCGACAGTTTCGATTTTCGCCCGCTACCCAGGCGCATCCAGGCCCCGACGACCGCGAGCGTGACAATCACCGACACGATGGCTTCCGGCAACCCGTTGACGACGGCCACCGTCACCGCGGCACCGAACGCCAGGTAGTGGCGCAGCACCGCCATGAGGAGCACGAGGATGGTGTTCGTCGCCGATCCCACGAATCCGGCGACACCGATGGCCAGGTACGGGTTGGCCCGCTTCAGCGCCCGGTAGGTGAAATACGCCGTGACGCCGATGAACAGGCGCGGCAGGATGGCGACCAGCGGGTCCTTGAACAGGACCGATGTGGCGTTGAGAAACGAGGATAAACCGAAGATCAGGCCGATGGCCATCCCGACCGGCCAGCCCTCCATGATGCCGCCGATGACCGCGGGAATGTGCATGATGGTCGCGTTCCCCGCCGCGGTCGGAACGGGGATGTACCCGAGGCGCGTCACGCCGAGCAGGATAGCGATGGCGCCCAAGACGCCGGAGATGACGACTTTTCTCACCGTGATCCCTTTTTCCAAAGGCAACCCCTCCTTGGGTTGGCGATGGCCGGTTCAAAACGGCCTACACCGTGACGGATGAACTGCACAGGCTGCGCCGCACCGTCAGCGAATCCACAAAAACAAGGCCGAGATCGCCAGGCTCGCCGCGAGCATCGCCCAGTCCCGCGGCTTCGCGCGGTAGCGTTTGAAGGAGGTGCGGTCTTCCGTCGGCGTGTAGCAGCGCGACTCCATGGCCAGCACCAGGTCCTCCGCCCGCGCCAGCGCGATGTTGAACAGCGGAATGATGATGGGGAACGTGTCCTTTGTCCGCTGCACGATGCGCCACCACTGCCCCGTCCCGAACTCCGCGCCGCGCGATGCCTGCGCCTTCATCATTTTCTCCATCTCCAGCGCGAAGGTGGGCACGAACCGCACCGCGATGGTGATCATCAGGGCGAACGCGTGCACCGGGAAGCGCACGTGCCGCAGCGGCATCAGCAACCGCTCGAGCCCGTGGGTCAGCTCCGTGATGGACGTTGACAGCGTCAGCACGGACGACAGGAAGATCACCTCGACGAACCGCATCGCCGAGACCACCACCAGGCGCACACTGTCGCTGGTCACCCAGATGAACCCCCAGTGCAGGTATACCCGCCCGCCTGCGCCGAACCCGGCGCCATAGAACAGCAGTTGCAGCACCGCCAGCAGGATGATGAACGGGATGGCGGGCTTGACACCCGACAGTCCGTAGCGCAGCGGGATGCGCGCCACGGAGAAGAGGAGTGTGCAGAAGACGAGCGCCACCACGTTCGCCAGATAGCCGCCGAGAAAGCAGATGGACAGCACCAGTGCGGAAAAGGCCACCAGTTTCAGGCGCGGATCGAACCGGTGCACGACGGATCCGGTGGGCAGGTACTGGCCGATGGTCATGTTGCGGGTCAACTCAAACTCCGCCACGGGCGGTCTCCCCCCTCTTCGCCCCGACCACGCCGAGGATTTCCCGCGCCGCCGCATCCGGCTCGAACGCCCTGGTGTCGACCGCGTAACCGAGCGCGCGCAGGCGATGCAGGATCTCCACCGTCTCCGGGGTGCCGATGCGGTGCTCCGCCAGGCGGTCGGCATCCGCGAAGATGTCGCGCGGCGACCCGGACAGCACCACCCGCCCCTCGGCCATCACGTACACCCGGTCCGCCAGGAGCGCCACCTCGTCCATGTTGTGGGAGACGAACACCACCGTCAGCCCCTCTTGCCGGTTCAGATGCCGGATGCGCGCGAGCAGGTCGTGCCGGGAGCGCGGATCAAGCCCGGCCGTCGGCTCGTCGAGCACCAGGACCTTCGGCTGCAGCACCAGGATCCCCGCCAGGGCCACCTTGCGCTTCTCACCGCCGCTCAAGGCGAAGGTCTCGCGGTCCTTGAATTCGGCGAAGGGCAGTCCCACCATCTCCATCGCCCACCGGGCCCGCCGCCTGACCTCCTGAATGGACAAACCCTGCTTCAACGGTCCGTAGGCGATGTCGTCCCCGACCAGCTTCTCGAAGATCTGATCTTCCGGATTTTGAAACACGAGCCCCACCGTGCGCCGGAGCGCCCGCACGTCCAATTTGGGATCGGACAGGTCCTGGCCGGCGACCACCACGCGCCCGGCCTGAGGGCGCAGCAGGCCGTTGAAGTGCTGAATGAGCGTCGATTTGCCCGATCCGGTCCGTCCGATGACGGCCACGCACTCGCCCTCCGCGACCTCCAGGTCGACCCCGGCGAGCGCTTGGTGCTCGAACGGCGTGCCGCGCATGTACACGTGCTGCAGGCCCTCCACCGTCAACAGTGGCGTCGCCACCGCCTCACCCCCTTCGCGGCGCCAGCCGCTGCACTTCCTCCACCACTTCCGACGCCAGAATCCGGTCCTCCCGAAAGTCCGGCCGCGCCGCATGCACCAGGGCCGCGACGCGGGCGGCGCCCGGCACATCGAGCTGCAATTCCAGCAGCCGATCCCGCTGCCGGAACACCTCCCGCGGCGTCCCCTCCATCACCACCCGGCCCGCCTCCATCACCAGGACGCGGTCGGCCAAGGCCACCTCCTGCATGTGGTGCGTGATGGATACGATGGCGATCCCCTCTCCGTGCAGCCGCCGGATGACCTCCATCAACTCTTGGCGTCCATAGCTGTCCAGCATGCTCGTCGCCTCGTCGAGCACGATGCAGCGCGGCCGCATGGCGAGGACGCCGGCGATGGCCACCCGCTGTTTCTGCCCGCCGGAGAGTTGATGGGGCGGCCGGTGGCGGTACGCCTCCATGCCCACCATCCGCAGCGCCTCATCCACGCGCCGGTGCATCTCCTCCTCCGGCACCCCCAGGTTCTCCAGCCCGAACGCCACGTCGTCCTCGACGATGGTGGCCACCATCTGATTGTCCGGATGCTGGAAGACCATCCCGACCCGCTTGCGGATCTCCCGCAGCAGCCGCCTGTCCCGGGTGTTCATGCCGTCGACGAGGACGTCTCCCGCGTCGGGGACGAGCAGGCCGTTGAGGTGCTTGGCAAGCGTCGATTTGCCCGAGCCGTTGTGGCCGATGACGGCCACGTGCTCCCCCGCACGGACCTCGAAGGACACGTCGTGCAGCACCGGGATGGACTTCCCCTCGCGCACCCGGTACGAGAACGAGACGCGCTGGACCCGGATCAGCGGATCGCCCGCACGGTTCATACGCAGCGGCCTCCGTCCACCTCCAGGTCGACCCCGGTGATGAGCGATGCCTCTTCGGAAGCCAGGAACAGCGCCGCGCGGGCGATGTCCAGCGGCTGCGCCAGGCGGCCGAGGGGGATGGTCTTCAGGAAGTTCTGGCGGCCCGCCTCCGCATCACCGCCGCCGATGAACCCGGGCAGCATCGGGGTGTCCGTCGCCACCGGATTGATGGCGTTGACCCGGATGCCGAACGGAGCGAGCTCCAGCGCCAGCGCCTTCGTGAAGGCGATGACCGCGCCCTTGGTCGCCGAATACACGTTCAGCCCCGGCCGCGGCCGCACCCCCGCCGTGGAGGCGGTCGCCAGAATGACGCCCGATCCCTGCCGCTTCATGTGCGGGACCACCGCCCGCGAGCCGAGGAACACACCCTTGACGTTGACGGCCATCAACCGCTCGAAGTATTCGTCGGTCACCTCTTCAATCGGTGTGAACGCCTGGGGCAGGCCAGCGTTGTTGTAGATCACGTCGATCCGCCCGTACCGCGCCGCCACCCCGTCAACCATCGCCTGTACCTGCGCCGCGTCCGTCACGTCGACCGGCGCGAACTCGGCCCGGCCGCCGGCCGCCCGGATGGCCGCCGCCACCTCTTCGCCGGGCGACGCCGGCAGATCGGCCACCACCACGGCGGCGCCCTCCTGTGCGAACAGCTCCGCCGTCCCCTTGCCGATGCCCGATGCGGCTCCCGTGATGATGGCCACTTTGTCCTTCAAACGCATGCGGCACGCTCCTTCCTGTGTGTGCATATCACGTCCGCCCGGCCGAATCAAGTCAGATCCACAATCATGACGCGCAGGTCGGTCATCTCCTCGATGGCGTAGCGCGGCCCCTCCTTGCCGAGGCCGCTCGCCTTGACACCGCCGTACGGAGCCAGATCGGACCGGAAGGTGGACGTGTCATTGACAATCACGCCGCCGAACTCCAGCTCCCGCCACGCCTTCATGGCCCGCTCCAGCGACCGGGTGAAGATGGCGGCGTGCAGTCCGTACGGCGTCCCGTTGGCCAGGGTGATGGCCTCGTCCAGCGTGTCGAAGGGGACGAGTACCGCCACGGGGGCGAACACCTCCTGACAGTACACCCGAAGACCCGGGTCCACGTCGGTCAGCAGGGTGGGATACACGAACGCCCCCTCCCGCCGGTGGCCGCACAGCACCCGGGCCCCGGCCTGGACGGCCTCGTCGATCCAGGCCATGGCGCGCAACGCTTCGCGCTCGCTGATCATCGGGCCGACGTCTGTCTCTGGATCGCGCGGATCGCCCACTTTGAGGCGTTCCACGACCTGGAGCAGGCGTGGCACAAAGTCATCCCAACACGCCCGCTCGACGAGGATCCGCTGGACCGAGATGCACGCCTGCCCCGCCGCCGTGAAGGCGCGCTGCCCGCACAACCGGGCGGCCCGGTCGAGATCCGCGTCGGCGCAGACGATGTTCGGCGAGGTATTGCCGAGTTCCAGCAACACCGGCCGCAGCCCGGTCCCGGTCTTCACCCGCTCGCCGACGGCGGCGCTGCCGGTGAAGGTGTACATCCGGATGCCGGGATGGTGCAGCAGGGCGTTGCCGGTCTCCGCGCCGCCCTGGACGAGCTGGACGTGATCCTGCGGCAGTCCGCAGGCCTGCAATCCCTCCACGAGCAGCGCGGTGCTGAACGGCGTGTTCGGCGCCGGCTTGATGACGATGGTGTTGCCCGCCGCGATGGCCGGAGCAATCTTGTGCATCGCCAGCAAAAACGGATAGTTGAACGGTGTGATGGCCCCGATGACGCCCTTCGGGACGCGCATCGCGAAGCCCATCTTGCCCTCCGCGCCCGGGATGGACGACACGGGCAGGACCTCGCCGCCGATGCGCTTGGCCTCCTCGGCGCTCAGCAGGCACGCCTGGTACGCGCGCGCCACCTCGACTTTCGTGTCCTGGTAGGTCTTGCCGACCTCCGCGATGAGCAACCGGATGATCTCCGCCTCGCGGGCCTTCACCCACTCGCTGAACCGGTGCAAAATCTCGTAGCGTTCGAATGGCGACAGCTGCCGCTGGCGAAACGACCGCTCCGCCGCCGCCACGGCTAGGTCGACCTCCGCCGCGGTCGCCTCCCGGATGACCCCCATCGCCGCGCCGGTGTACTTGTCGTACACCACGGTCGCCCCGCCTTCCCGCCAGCGCCCGTCGATGAACGTCGACGGCCTCGTCCAGCGGACGGGCGTCTGTTCATGTGTCGTCGCTTCCAAAGCGCCACTCCCTCCTCTGGCCGTGCGACGGCGCCCCAGGGCGTCGTCTGTCCCCATTATAACAGGCCCATCCCAATCTTCAGATACTGTTCGGTCGGCTCGCCTGACCCCCGGGCACAGCGTCACCGTGAGGTCACCCCACCGGCGCCACACACAGGCGCCCCGCGTGTCAATGGCGTGCGCATTGACTTTCCGTGACGGGGAGATTAGAATTCATGTGTTGAAAATGTTTAGAGGTTAAAATGATACGATCCGAGGACGGGAGGCACACGGATGGCGGAGCATACCCCAACTCCATCGCGCACGGGGCAATCGGCTGCACCCCAACACGTGGGGCCGGTGTTGGCGACCCTCCTCCTGGGGGCGTTCGTGACCATTCTCAATCAGACCCTGCTCAACGTTGCAATCCCGCGCCTGATGATTGACTTCAACGAGAGCGCCAGCACGGTGCAATGGTTGTCGACCGCGTACATGATGACCAACGGCATCCTCATCCCCGTTTCGGCCTTCCTCATCGCCACATTCACCACGCGCCAGCTGTTCATCAGCGCGATGGCGGCGTTCACGGCCGGATCGGTGATCTGTTCCCTCGCGCCGAACTTCGCGGTGATGCTGATCGGGCGCATCATCCAGGCCTTCGGCGCGGGCGTCATCATGCCCTTGCTGATGACGGTGGTGCTCAATCTGTTCCCGCCGGAGCGGCGTGGCGGTGCGATGGGGACCATCGGCATCGCGATGATCTTCGCACCCGCGGTGGGACCGACGCTCTCCGGTTGGCTCATCGAGAACTGGTCGTGGCGGCTGTTGTTCTGGGTGGTCATTCCGTTCGCCGTCCTCGACATCATCCTGGCCGCCTTGCTGCTGCGCAACGTGACGGAGCGGTCGCGCCCGCGGTTCGATTGGTTGGGATTCATCACCTCGACCATCGCCTTCGGCGCCCTGCTGTACGGGTTCAGCGACGCTGGCAACAAGGGCTGGGGAGATCCGGCGGTGCGCACATCCCTCATCGCCGGCGCCGTTGCGCTCGTTCTGTTCATCTGGCGGGAGTGGACGGCGGAAGAGCCGATGCTCGAGCTGCGCGTATTCAAATACGACATGTTCTCCCTGACGACCGTCGTGTCGTGCGTGGTCAACATCGCCATGTTCGGCGCGATGATCCTGCTGCCCATCTACGTCCAGAACATCCGCGGCTTCACGCCGCTCCAATCCGGCTTGCTGCTGATGCCGGGGGCCATCGTCATGGGCATCATGTCGCCCATCACGGGGAAATTGTTCGATCGCATCGGCGCCCGCCCGCTCGTCCTCTTCGGCCTGATCATCACCGTCGTGACGACGTACGATTTCGCGCATCTGACGGGCAGCACGTCGTACACGCATCTGATGTGGCTGTACACGGCGCGCATGTTCGGCATGTCGTTCATTATGATGACCATCATGACGGCCGGACTCAACCAGTTGCCGCGCCAGTTCAACGCCCACGGCACGGCGGCGGCCAACACCGCCCGGACCGTGGCGGGCTCTCTCGGCACGGCCATCCTGGTCACCGTCATGAGCACGCGGACGCACGTGCACTACGGCATGTACGCGGACCGCATGAACATCACGGACCCCGCGTTGAGCGCGACCTTGCAGCAGTTCGGCAGCGCGCTCGCCAGCCAGCTCGGCCAAACCGCGCAGGCTGGGCAGGCCCTCGTGTCACAGATGATGTACGGGCTCGTCATGCAGCAGTCGACCATCGACGCCACCAACGACGCGTTCCTGGTCGCCACGGCCATCACCGTGCTCGCACTGGTGCTGTCGTTCTTCATCCGCCGGGTCCGCCCGGCGGACTCCGCGGCCGGCCAACCGGCGGCGCGTTCGGGCGCGCGTCCGCCAGTGCCGGCGGGATCGCCGCGCAAACCCGAACCGGCCCCGGCCGAGTAATGGGCGTCGCAACAGAGAGGCGGGGGATATCCCCCGCCTCTTCGCCATCTTGGGGGCGGATTGACGCGCCCAGATTTTTGTGTTTCTATCTACATAGAAAATCTACGTATTGAGCTGGTGGAGGATGGGGACCGGGATGAACGAGATGATGAAAGGCTACATCGACGCCATCCTGCTGTCGGTCATCGCCGAGCGGGAGTCGTACGGCTACGAGATCGCCCGAGTGGTGGATGAACGCACCGGCGGTGCCCTGCGGTTGAAGGAGGGGACGTTGTATCCGGCGCTCCGGCGTCTGGAGGCGTCGGGATGGCTGGAGAGCGGATGGGGCCGCGAGGGCGACGGGCCGCGCCGCCGCTACTACCGCATCACCCCGCGCGGACGCGCGGCGTTGGCGCGGATGCGGGAGCGGTGGCGGGAGAACACGCGGGTGATTGGGCGCTTTCTGGGGGAGGTGCAGGGAGGATGAACCCTGGCGGCGAGATGGATGCATACTTGCGGCGGTTGGTTCGTGGCGCCGGCCTGAGCCGGCGTGAGCAGTTGGATTGGGTGGCGGAGATGCGCACGCACCTGGAAGAGGACATCCACACCCGCATGGAGACGGGGGCCGCCTACGAGGAGGCGCTCGCGGCCGCCCTTCGGTCGTTCGGGCCGGCCAAGCGGCTCCGCCGGCGGATCGCCCGCGAGACGTTCGGCGCCACCCGGGCCACCCTGTTCGCGGGGGCGGCTAGTTTCTTCCTCCTCTTCCTGGCCAGCCTCTGGATGCTGCACACAGGCGCGGCCGCCGGCACGGGGGCAGGACTCGCCACAGTCTTTGGGGGCGACGCCGCCACGGCGGGGCCGGACACCCCGCCCGGCATGGGCGCGGGGATGTGGGGGCGGCGGTTCCTGATCCTGCTGTCACCCTCGCTCATGCTGTCGCTGTGCGTCGCCTGCCTGTGGTGCTTGAAGACCCGAAGCCGGCGGGATAGGATGGCCATCGGCCTGGTCATCGCCACCTTCGCGGCCCTGTGGCTGATGCAGCGCGCCACGCACCGCTGGGGCGTGGGCGCCATGCTCACCTTCTACGGCGTGCGGCCGGTGACGTTAGCGGAGCCCGCGTTCGCGGCGGGGTGCCTCCTGCTTCTCGTCATGAGCCTCGCGGTGTACGCCACCACCCGCAACCGTTGGCTCGCGGTCTTCCCCGCCGCCCTGTCTCTCGCGCTGGGCAGTTGGGCGCCGCTGCGCGACCTGGTCCAGTCGGCCCTTTGGCAGTGGACGGGCGATCCCGCACTGTGGGGCAAGCACAACCCGTTCTCCGGGGTCGGCGGGATCCAGTTCGCGCTGACCGTGGCCGCGCGGCTCTTGGTCGCCGTCCTGGTGTTGGGCGGCAGCCGGTGGGTGGACCGCATCGGTCGGTGGGGACAGCGGGATCGTCAACAGACGTGAGCCGGGCGGACGGTCCAGCCGGCTGGGCAGGAATTCCGGGATGGATTTCGAATACGGATTGGCGGAAGGATCCCGGTTTGCAAGGGGTGTCGCGGGCGTGCCGGTCCATCGGACGGATCCACAACCGAATTGGCCTTTGGTATGGCGGCGGCTCCACGCACAGGACGCGGAGGCCTGGGTAGACCTGCTTCACCGGGCGTACGCCGCCAACCTGGCCGCCGGCTTCAACTTCTCGGCGGCCACCCTGACCATCGCCGAGGCGCTGTCCTGTTTGAACCATCACCAGGTGTACGGCGGAGAACATGACGGCCGCCTGTGCGCCACATTCACCCTGCGTCACGATGAGGAAGGTTGGCATCTGAATTTCTACGCGGTCGATCCCCGCCTCCAGGGCCAGGGCATCGGGCGCCTGACGATGCGGCGGGCGGAAGAGACCGCGCGGGCCATCGGCGTGACGACGCTGCTGCTCGACACCCCGGAGACTCATCCGTGGTTGGTCTCGTTCTACCTCCGGGAAGGCTACCAGGTGTACGGCCGCACCCACTGGCCGGGAAAACGGTACGACTCCCTGCTGTTCCGCAAAAACCTCACGGAGAGCCGTCTGCCACATGCCTGACCCCTGCGTCCGCCACGACGCGCCCAGGAACGAGGGGCGATTTCCATTCGCCGGTAAGCACCAGGTGCGAAATGTAGGTTACAATAGGGAATGGAATCAAGCGCTTGCGAAAGAAGGCGTATCCTGTGAAGGCCAGGGACATCATGATCCACTCCGTCATCAAGGCGCACGTCGACGATGACGTGAAGTCGGTCCTGCGCAAGTTTGTCGAGCACGGCATCGGTGGGATGCCGATTGTCGACGACGCCAACCGTGTCGTCGGCTACATCAGCGACGGCGACGTGATGCGCGCCTTTAGCCGCCATTACAGCCGCTTCCGCACTATCGACACCGGGTATTACGTCGTCTCGTTTTTCGTCGGGATCGAGGCGGAGAGCGACGAGGAAGACGCCGACTTCCGGGCGCACTTCCAGGAGTTCTGCCGCAAGAAGGCCATCGATGCCGGGGTGCGCAAAGCCATCTGCGTCCAGGAAGACGACGGGCTCGAGACCGTGGCGAGGATTTTGAGCGAGCGAAAGATCAAAAAGGTGCCGGTGATCCGCGACGGCACGCTCGTCGGCATCATCAGCCGAGGCGACGTGATCCGCCAGGTCGTGCATCGCTTCATGGAGCACTGAAGCGCGTGCGGAAACCCGGCCGGACCCAACCTCCTCTTACCGCAGAAAGGATGGAGAGCCCCTAGATGACCGTCAGAACCCCCGTTGTCGTCACCGGCTACGGCGCCGTCACGCCGTTTGGCGCCGGCGTCGAACCGTTTTGGAAGGCGCTGATGGACGGCCGGTCCGCCGTCCGGACGACCGAGGACGAAACCCTCCGCCAGTGGCTGCCCGTCGCGGCCATGGTGCGGGAGTTCAACCCCGCCGACCATCTCCCGAAGAAGCTCGTCAACGACACCGATCGATTCACCCAACTGGCCCTGGTGGCCGTCGCGGAAGCCCTCCGGCACGCTGGCCTGGAAGGCGCCGGCCCAGGCGGTGAGGGCGGCGGACTGTGGCCGGGATTGGACCGTGATCGCACCGGTATCGCGGTCGGCACCGCCTTCGGCGGGGTGCAATCGCTGGAACAGGGCGCCCGGCGCCTGGCCTCCGGCGCCACCCGCCTCAGTCCGCGCGTGGTCCCGAAGTCGATTCCGAACGCGGCGGCGGCCGCCATCGCCATGCGCTACGGGGTGCGTGGCCCCGTCATGACGTACGTCACCGCCTGCGCCTCGTCCGCCAACGCCATCGGCGAGGCATGGCATTGGCTGCAGTTGGGCGAGTGCGACGTCGTGATCGCCGGCGGCACCGAGTGCCTGTTCACCCCGACCCTGGTCGCCGGACTGCGCGCCGCCGGAGCGGTCGCGACCACCGGTCCGGACGATCCAGCCGCCTGGTCCCGCCCGTTCGACGTCAACCGAGCCGGCATGGTGATGGGCGAAGGCGCTGCCTTCCTCGTGCTCGAGACGCGCGATCACGCCGTCCGCCGCAACGCGCCCATCCTGGCGGAGCTCATCGGCTACGGGGCGTCCAACGACGCCTACCACGAGACCGCGCCGCACCCGGAGGGCAGCGGCGCCGCCCTGGCGATGCGGCGCGCGCTGCGATCGGCCGGGCTGGCGCCCACGGACATCGACTACATCAACGCCCACGCCACGGCCACCGTCGCGGGGGACGCCGCGGAGTCGCGCGCCTTGCGGGAGGTGTTCGGCGAGCACCTGGACCGCATCCCGGTCAGCTCCATCAAAGGCGCGGTCGGCCACCTGCTCGGCACCGCGGGGGCCATCGAGAGCATCGCCTGCATCGAAGCGCTGCGGACCGGCTGGCTGCCGCCGACGTTGAACTGCGACGAGCGCGATCCGGTCGCGCCGCCCGACGTCATCCCCAACCACGCCCGCGCGCAGCGCGTGAGGCGCGTCCTCAGCAACTCCTTCGGCTTCGGCGGCCAGAACGGGGTGTTGGTGTGGCAGGCTGCGGAGGCAGAGTGAGGCGGAATCCACCCAGGCTGGACGCCTGGGTGGACGGCCATCCGATGCCCGGGTGCTCTGGTGCTCAGGCCCGGTCCCGGTCCGGCATCCTTGCGATAACGAACAAATTGTTCTTCTGCCGCCGGACTCATGAACGGATAGCGACAGGTTTGTATTTATGCCTTTGACGCCGTGCCATTGTAGCGACGGTTTTTGATTTATCAAGGCAGATCAAGGCCGCCGTTGACCTCCGGCGGCCTTGATAAATCAAGTTTTTTACCCTAATCCATCGGCCTCGTTCAAGTTAAGGCCGAAATGATTTGTATGGTCCTGTGCCGACCATGCGATACGATAAAATTTGTCGTTATCACCGCACAGCCCACCGCACCGGACCGCACAGCCCACCGCACCGGACCGCACGTCCCACGCACCGCACGGCCCCCGCTCCGTCCGCCGCACGCCCCCGCACCCCGGCGCACCGGGCGGCGCCGTACCGCGGCGGGCCGCATCACCGCTTTTGCGGCAGCACGCCCTCCGCCGCCAGCTTCTCCTGAATCATCCGCCGCAGCACGTACTTCTGGATCTTGCCGCTCGGGGTACGCGGGAACTCCCGCACCACCTCCAGGCGCTCCGGCCAGTCCTGCTGGCGGATCCCCCGTTCGCGCAGGAATTCGCGCATCCGGTCGATGGTGAACGGCTTCGCCCCCGGCCGCAGGCTGACGAAGGCGCAACCGCGCTCGCCCTCGTCCGGATCGGGAGAGGGCATCGCCACCACCTGGGCCACCGCGATGTCCGGATGCTCGTGCAGCACGTCCTCCAGCAGCGTCACCGGCACCTGCTCGCCGCGCCGGCGGATGATGTCGCTGCTGCGGCCGGCCAGCTTGATGTAGCCGTCCTCGTCGAGAATGGCGCGATCCCCCGTCTTGAACCAGTCGCCGACAAACTGGTTGCGCGTCATGTCGATGTTCTTCAGGTAGCCGACGAACATCGCCGGCCCGCGGCACCACAGATCGCCCTCGACCCCCGGCGGGCACGGCCGCCCCGCGTCGTCCACCACCAACAACTCCATCCCCGGGAACGGGTAGCCGGAGGTCTGCGTCAGCTTCTCCTCCGTGTCGTTCAAGGACGTCAGCGTCACCAGCCCGTTCTCCGACTGGCCCCAGCCGGCCAAAATGCTGCCCGGCAGCCGCCCTGCCGCCTCCTTGACGAGCGCCGGGGGCACCGGCGCGCCCGCCGTGACGAACGCCCGGAAGGCGCTGAGATCCCGCTTTTCCATTCCCTCCACGTGCACGGCGTCGTACAGGTAGGGGGTGGCGGCCATCGTGATGGATACCCCTTTGTGCTCGATGGCGTCGAGGAACTCTATCGGGTTCCAGACGTCCTGGTAGATGGCCGTGCAGCCCACGTGCACCTGGATGCGGGCACCGTACAGAAAGCCCGTCTGGTGGGCAAACGTCGACGCCATGAACACCACGTCGTCCGGCGTCATCTTCAGCCGCTCAACGAAGTACTCCGTCGAGGTGCAGAGCGAGTTGTGCGTGTGCATGACCCCCTTCGGTTCGCCCGTGGTGCCCGAGGTGAAGACGATTTCCGTGACGTCGTTCGGATCGATCACGATGTCGTCCAAAACCCTCGGATCCCGCATCTGTTCCCACGGCTTCCCGAGCAACTCCGCGAAGGGCCGCATGCCCGCAGGCACGCGGTCGCCGACGACGAACACCGTCTCCAGCGCCGGCCACTCGGGCCGCAGCCGCTCCACCATCGCCGGGTAGTCGAAGCCCGCGAATTCGTCCGGGATCACGAGCACCTTCGCCTCCGCCATGCGGACCATGTACGCAATCTCGCGATCCCGGTAGATGGGGATCAGCGGGTTGCTGATGGCCCCGAGCCGGGTGACCGCGAAGTGCAGAATCACGAACTCGTTCCAGTTGGGCAGCTGGAACGACACCACATCCCCCGGCCCGACGCCGTACGCCATCAGGCCGAGGGCGACGCGGTCCACCGCCGCCGCCAGCTCCCGAAACGTGTAGCGCCCCTTTCGGTCCTCAATCGCCACCTTGTCCGGCACCCTGTCCACACACGCCCGGAGATAGTCGAGGATGGTCTTGTTCGGCCAAACGTCGCGGTACTTCTCCACGTACTCCGGCGTCAGCATCGTCTCCAAACCCATGTCCATCGACCTCCTTCCCAATGTGTGGCGCGCGCCCTCGGTCAGGGGGTGATCAGCGTCAACCCGCCATCCACCCGGATGGTCTGGCCGCGGATCATCTCGGCCTCGGGAGAGCACAGGAACAGCGCCAGATTCGCGACGTCATCCGCCGTCACCATCCGGTGGTACGGAAGGCGCTCCTCCATCTGCCGCCACGTCTTGTCGATCTCCGGAAAGTGCTCCAACGCCCCGGTCTGTACGCCGCCCGCCGAGATGGCGTTGACGTTGATGCGCTGCGGCGCCAGTTCCACCGCGAAGTAGCGGACCATCGACTCGATGGCCGCCTTGGTCGCACCGACCGAGGTATAGTAGGGGAACACCCGGTCGGCGCCGAGGGAGGACAATGCCAGCATCGCACCGCCCTCCGGCATCAGGCGGGCGGCGCGCTGCGCGCCCAGCAGGAAGGCGCGGGCGTTGACGTTGACCGTCCACTCCCAACCCTTGAGGTCCAGATCCATGGCCTTCCGGTTGCGGCCCGATGCGGCGTTGTGGACGTACACGTCCAGGCGGCCGAAATGCTGTTCAATCTCGTCGAAGAGCTGGTGCACCTTCTCCGCCTCGGCCAGATTCGCCTTGACGACCAGCGCGTCCGCCCCCAGGGCGCGCGCCGCCTGCGCCGTCTCCCGCGCCTGTTCGCCGTTGCGGAAGTAGTGGATCACCACGTCCGCGCCTTCCTCCGCGAAGCGCAGCGCCATCTGCCGCCCGATGCCGCGGGAACTGCCGGTGACGAGCACCACCTTGCCCTCATACCGCCGGTTCCGGTTCATCGCCGTCCCCCCTCTCGCACCAAGCACTCAGTTCCCGCCGCTTGACGGTCCCCGCCGCCGTCTTCGGCAGCGCCTCAAACAACCGCAGGCCGTCGGGCAGTTCATACTTGGCGAGCCCCTGATTCGCCAGAAAGTCGCGCAGTTCCGCCAGGGACAGGGACGCCCCTTCACGCGTCACCACGCACGCCACCGTGCGCCGGCCGAGGACGCGGTCCGGAATCCCGACGACCCCCGCCTCCACGACCGCCGGGTGCTGCAAGAGGGCGGATTCGACGACCTTCGGATCGATCTTGGTCCCGCCCCGGTTGATGATGTCGTCCGCCCGGCCGCAGTAGACGAACCGGCCCTCGGCGTCCTGGCGAAAAAGGTCCCCCGAGTGGAACCACCCCTGTGCGTCCCAACGCTCGGCGGCCACTTCCGGCTGGCGGTAGTAGCCGGCGCAGAAGCTCGGCCCCCGGCTCCACATTTCGCCGACCTCTCCCGGTTGGACCGGCCGACCGTCCTCGTCGACCAAAACCACCTCGATCCCCGGGATGACGCGGCCGACCGTGGTGCTGGCGGCTTCAATCGGATCGTCCGGCCGCGTCGCGCACGCCAAGAGCCCCTCGCTCCAGCCGAACAGGGCACCGACCTTCCACCCGGTGTCCTGCTGCAGTTGGCGCAAGATATCGTTCGACACGGGCGCACCCGCGTAGAAGAACATCGCCACCGAAGAGATGTCGGCATCCCGCAGGCCAGGAGCTTGGGCGACGTGCACCAGATGCGGCGGCGCCCCGACGAGAAAACGGGGCCGCTCCTCCGCCACCCAGCGCAACGCCCGGGCGGCCGAAAAGCGGTCCATGAGGAGGACGCGGCCGCCGCTGACCAGCGGCATCACCACCCCGAGGAGCATCCCGGTCTGGTGGTACACCGGCGCCAGCGTCAGCATGCCGTCGCCCGGACGAAGGCCGAACAGCTCCGCGTAGGTGCGCACCGCCCACAAGTAGTTGGCGTGCAGGTGGACAATGCCGCGCGGGGCCCCCGTCGTGCCAGCCGAGAACACCATGATGAACGGATCGAGCGGCCCCGGCCGAAGCGCCTGCGCCTCCTCGCCGAGCCGGCCCCCCGCGTCCCGCAGCGCGGCAAACGACGCGCAGCCGGCGGGGACGGCAGCGGGGTCTTCCGCGGACACCACCACGTGCTGCAGGTCCGGCAGTTCGCGCCGCAACGCCACCGCCGTCTCCGCCAGCGGCTGGCCCAGGTGGGTTGCCGCCACCAGCCACACCGACGCGCCCGCCTGCAGGAGGCTCTGGCGGAGCGCTTCGCGTCCGAGATCGGCCTGCAGCAGCGCCGCGACGGCCCCGATGCGGGTGATGCCCCACAGTGCCACGAGGTAGTCGAGGGAGCTGCCCATCTGCAGGGCGACCACGTCCCCCTTGCCGACGCCGAGCGCCCGCAGACCCGCTGCGACCGACTCCGCCTCCTGCCACAATTGCACCTGCGTGGCCCGGCGCCGATCGTCCCGGTGCACCAGGTCCGGCTGAAGCTCAGCCTGCCGCTCCAGGACGTCGGGAAAGGCTTCCTGCCTCCAGATCCCCTGGTCCAGGTACGCCTGGGCCCGTTCGGGCGTCAGCACCATGCCCGGAAACCGTTGCACCGTCCTCCCCCCTCAGCCGCGGGTCGCCCGCACGATGTAGTCCACGACGGCGCGGATGGTCGTCAACCCTGCCAGTTCCTCGTCCGGGATCTCCACGCCGAACTCGTCCTCGAACGCGACCACCAGCTCCGTGATGTCCAGCGAGTCCGCGCCGAGATCCTCGGCGAACCGGGCATCCGGAGAGAGCTTGTCCCAGTGCTCGGGCAACTGGTCGGCCACCAGTTTGTAGACACGATTCAGAATTTCGGATTCGTCGAGGGTCGGCAGATTGCCCACGGTTGTCTCTCCTCTCTTCTCTCTGAAGTCTGTGCCTCCCGGACAAAAGATTATCACGGTGTCCTATGAGGAAGCAAAGATTCCGACTCCCGAAACATCGAGGAATGCCTTCTGCTGCGGCCTGGATGGAGGTGGACACCGACGTGCAGTGGCCCGCCCCCGTTACGGAGCGGGCCACACAGCGGTTGACGCGCACCCCTGCGCACGCTCTGGCGCCCCCCCTGCACACGACCTCGCGTACCCCTGCGCACGACCTGGCGTACACGCCAGCCCTCCGGAAGCGGCTTGCCCGGCGGGGCCGCTGCAACGGGTCAGGCCCCCTGCCGGACCCAGCGCACAATCTGCTCCGGCCGGATGGGCAGGTCCGTCACGAACACCCCAAAGGGCGCCAAGGCGTCCGAAACCGCGTTGGCGATGGCGCCCGGCGCGCCGATGAGCGAGCCCTCGCCCATCCCCTTGAACCCGCCCTCGGCGGCCGACGGCGTCTCCAGGTGCTCAATCCGCATGCGCGGGACGTCCGTGCTCGACGGCAGGAGATAGTCCATCAGAGAGGTGGTGACCAATTGGCCGTTCCCGTCGTAACGCAGTTCCTCCAACAGGGCGCTGCCGATGCCCTGGGCGACGCCGCCGTGGATCTGCCCTTCGACAATCATCGGGTTGATGAGCTTGCCGCAGTCGTTGACCACGACGTAGTCGAGGACGCGGACGAAGCCCGTCTTCACGTCCACCTCGACCACCGCCAGGTGGATTCCGTTGGAGTAGGTCGCCGCCATCGGCGGGCGGTAGCGCACCAACACCTCGAGCCCGGGGGTCATCCCCTCCGGCAGCCGCCCGACATCCGTGTAGGCGATGCGCGCCAATTCGCGGATGGACAGCCCCCTCGCCGGCACGCCGGCCACCTGTGCCTTCCCCTCCGTGAGCTCGATGTCCTCCTCCGACGCCTCGAGCAGATGCGCCGCCAGCTTGACCAGCTTCGTCCGCAGCTCCTGCCCGGCGCGCACGGCGGCACCGCCGCCGATGGTGCCCGACCGGCTGCCGCCGGTGCCCCCGCCAAAGGGCGCGCTGTCCGTATCCCCGTGCAGCACCACCACGTCCTTGACGTCGACGCCCAGTTGATCGGCAATCAACTGCGCCATCGTAGTCTCGTGGCCCTGCCCAGTGGGCCCTAGGCCGAACGACGCGGTCACCGTGCCGTTGGGCTCGATGCGGACGCTCGCCGCCTCGTACGGGATGGACCCGGCCTCCGACTCGGCGAAGGCGGAGGGTTCGACAAAGCTGCACAACCCGATGCCCACGTAGCGGCCCTGCTTGCGCCACTCGGCTTGCTGGCGCCGCAAGCGCTCGTAGTCGACCAGGGCCAACGCACGTTCCAGAGATTCCCGGTACGATCCCGGATCGTACACGTTGCCGGTCGGCGTCTCGTACGGGAAGTCATCCGGGCCAATGAAGTTCACCCGCCGCACGTCCGCCGGGTCCATCTGCAGCTCGCGCGCGATGGCGTCGACGACGCCCTCGTGCACCTGCGCCCCGATGGGCCCCCCGACGCCCCGGTACGGACCGGTGGGCGCCTTGTTGGAAAACACGCAGTCGATGGTGATGGACACATACGGGATCTTATACGGGCCGGTCAACATGTCCGTGGCCCAGCCGGCCTCGCCGACCGCCCCCGCGAAGCCGAGGAACGGGTACGCACCGGTGTCGCCGAGGACGTGATCGCGCAGGGCTACGATGCGCCCGTCCTCCGTGAACGCCACCTCGACCTCATGCACCGCGTCGCGCGCATGGGCGTCCGTCAGCAGGCACTCCGTCCGGTCGCTGACCCACTTCACGGGCCGTCCCAGCCTCCGGGCCGCCTCCGCGACGACGACGTACTCCGGATAGAACATCGCCTTGATGCCGAATCCGCCGCCCACCTCCGGCACGACGACGCGCACAAGGTTCTCCGGCAGGCCGAGCACCCGGGCCAGTTGCGCGCGGAAGTTGTGTGGGGACTGGTGCGTGGCGTACACCGTCAGGCGCCCCGAGGCCGGATCCGGCATGGCGGCGCACCCGCGGGTTTCGAGCGGCACGCCCGTCTGGCGGTGGGTGGTGAAGGTCAACTTCAACTTGCGCGGCGCACCCGCAAACGCCTGCTGAAAACCGTCCGTCTCCTGCACCTTGTGGTAGAACCGGTTGGGCCGATCGGCGTGCACCCGCCGTGGCTCGTCCGTCATCGCGGCGCGCGTGTCGAGGACGGGCGGCAGCGGATCGTACTTCACCTGGACGAGCTCGGCCGCGTCCTCCGCGGTGTACCGGTCCTCGGCGATAACGGCCACCACCAGCTCCCCGACGTGGCGCACCTCGTCCCTGGCAAGGACCGGCTGCTGCACCGGATACGCCGAATTGACGAGGGTGATGGGAATATCCGCGAACGTCCACACCGCCTTGACGCCCGGCACCCGCAGGGCCGCCGAGGTGTCGATGGAGAGAATCCGCGCCGCCGCCCGGTTGGACCGGACGAACGCCATCTCGAGCATGCCGGGAGCCGCGATGTCATCGAGATACCGCGCCTGCCCGCGCAGCAGCCGGGCGTCCTCGATGCGCGTGACGCGCGCCCCGGTGAACCTCGGTTTGAGCATCTCCGCCGTCATGACCGTCCCTCCTTCGCGGCCGCCAGGACCGCGTCGACGATGAACTGGTACCCGGTGCAGCGGCACACGTTCCCGGAGAGGGCCTCGCGCACCTCTTCTTCCGTCGGATTCGGGCGATCCCGCAACAGCGCCGCCGCCGTCACCACCATGCCCGGCGTGCAGAACCCGCACTGCAGGGCGTGATGTTCCTGGAACGCTTCCTGCAGCGGGCTCAGCCCGTCCGCCGGGGTCAATCCCTCGATGGTGGTCACCTCATGCCCTTCGGCCTGCACCGCGAACATCAGGCAGCTGCGCTCCGGTTTGCCGTCGACGAGCACGGTGCAGGCGCCGCACACCCCCTGCTCGCAGCCCACGTGGGTGCCGGTCAACCCCAACTGGTGGCGCAGCACGTCCGAGAGCAGCCACCGCGGCTCCACGTCCAGCTCGTGCACCGCGCCGTTGACGTTCAACCGCACGCGCACCGTCGTCTTCGTCTGCACCTCGCTCATCATCCCCGCCTCCCCACAGCCTGTTGATACGCCCGCTCCGCCGCCAGGACCGCCAGGTGCCTGCGGTAGGGGGCGTCCTCACCGGGATCGAACGCTTCGACCAGGGCCGTGAAGGCCGCCTCGCGCGCCGCGGCGTCCTCCGGGAAGGTCAGCTCGCAACGCTCCGGGCCGCCGCTGACGCCAAACCAAGTGACGGCGCCCGCCCCGCCCTCGCTCACCTCGGCGAAGGCGCCGGCCAGCGCGAAATCCCCCCGCCTCCGGGCGAACTCGGCGAATCCGAACGCCCGTCCTTCGCTTCTCGGCACGTGCACGGCCACCAGCAGCTCGTCCGGCTGCAGGTCGGTCATCAGGTAGCCGAGGAAGAAGGATCGCGCCGGGACCTCCCGCACCCCGTGCACGCTCGCCAACTCGAAAGTGGCGTCGAGGGCGACCATCGCCGCCGGCAGCTCGGCCGCCGGATCGGCGTGTGCGAGCGATCCGCCGAGGGTGCCGCGGTTGCGGATGGCCCAGTGCCCCACGTGGCTCGCCGCCTCCGCCAGCACCGGGTGGACCTCGCGGATCAGGGGATGATCGCTCAGCACCTGGTGCCGCACCAGGGCGCCGATGCGGATACCGGCATCCGTCGTCTCCACCCGGTCCAACCCTTCGACATCATTGATGTCCACCAACGCCCCTGGCCGGCTCAAGCGAAAGTTCATCAGCGGGACGAGGCTCTGCCCGCCCGCCAGGACCTTGCAGTCCGGCTCGCTGTGCAAACGCTCCAGCGCCTCCTGCAGGGTTCGCGGCCGGTGATACGCAAAGGCAACGGGTTTCATGGCTCCCCCTCTTTCCATCACGCGTTTCTTGGGATGCGCGCTAGCGGGCCGCGCCTTCCCGCGCGAAGCGCAGGAGGGCCTCCGGCGAATCGCCCGCCACCAGGCGCTCCACATATGGCAGCGCGGCGCGCAGGGCGCGCGTGCGCGGCTCGAATCCAGGCGTGGCCGCGAGCGGATTCACCCAGTACACGACAGCCCCGCTCTGCCGCATCCGGCGCAGCCCTTCGGCCACCGCCTCCGGCTGGCCGCTGTCCCAGCCGTCGCTGATGACCATCACGGTCGTACCCCCGCCGAGCCACCGGGGACCGTACACCTTCAGCCACTGGTGCAGGGCTTCCCCGATGCTCGTGCCCCCCGCCCAGGGGCCCTCCAGCCCCGCCAGGGCCTGCAGCGCTCGTGGCAGGGGTTGACGAAGCACCGGCGTCGCGTCCAACAGTTCCGTCCCGAACGGGAATACCCCGGTCCGCGTCGAGGACTGCACCAGGCGGTGCAGCCAGGGCAGATACAGCGGCACATACGCGGACATCGATCCCGATACGTCCCACAGCACCACCAGACGGCCGGGTTGCACGAACCTCGGCCGGGCCGCAAAGCGCGGGCCCGGCCGGCCCCAGCGCGCCCACAGGCGGGCGGTACGCCGGGCGTCCAAGCCCCCGGTGCCCAGCGGCTGGATGGGCCGGCGGCTCGGCACCCACGGCACGAACGCCAACCGGCCCTTCACCTGCCCCGCCCATTCCGCCGCGCCCAGGCCGAATGCCTCGTCCAACCGCTGGCCGGGCTTTCGGCTCGCCGCCATGCCCCGCTCGCGCGTGCGCCGGTCCGCGGGCCCGTCCTCCGGCGCGCCGTCCGCCGCCCTGGCGTTCGGCCGCCAGCGGGCCTCCACCCGGGAGACCCCGGCCGCCTCCTCCCTGGTCAGTCAAGTCGATCCGCTTACCAAGTCGGACAACCGCCGCCGCACGGTTTCGAGATCGTACGCGTCCTTGACGACGCAGCCGAGGGTCCGGCCGGCCCACGCCTCGCCCCACTCGGCGCCGGGCGAGCGCGCGAACGCCCGCGCCCAGTCGATGGTCTCCGCGACACCCGGAGGTTTCATCAGCCCCCAGGTGCGCAGGGTCCGCACCGCCCGCACCAGCGGCTCCGCCCGTTCGGCGGGCAGGTCCGGGACGTGCAGCGAGACAATGCGCAGCTCCTCCTCAAGCTCCGGCCAGTCCACATGGCAATACAAGCATCTCCGGCGCAGCGCGTCCCCGAGCGGCCGCGTCCGGTTGGAGGTCAGCACGACCAGCGGCGGCCGCGCCGCCCGGACGGTCCCCCACTCGGGCACCGTGATTTGGTACTCTGCCAAAAACTCGAGCAACAGCGCCTCAAACGCCTCGTCCGCCCGGTCCACCTCGTCGATGAGCAGCACCGCCCCGGCCTCCGATTGCAGCGCCCGCATCAAGGGGCGCGGCAGGAGATACGGTTCGCTGAACACGTCGGCGTCCTCGCGCCGGGTGAGTTCGGCCAACTGCTTGTGGTAGTTCCAGTCGTACAGGGCGTGGGAGGCATCCATCCCCTCGAAGCACTGCAGGCGCACCAGTTCCCGCCCAAGCGCCTCCGCCAAGGCGCGGGCGAGGGAGGTCTTGCCGGAGCCCGCGGGCCCTTCCAGCAACAGGGGCCGCTCCAAGGCGAGGGCCAACTCCACCATGGTGCACAGCTCCGGCCCCGCCACGTAGCGCAGCGCCTCCAGGCGCTCGGCCCATGGGCGGCCGTCCGGCGGCGCCGCCGTCTGCACCCGCTCGGTCATCCGCCCACGACCCGCTGCGACTCTTTCACGAGCCCGTTGAAAAATTGGTTGATGAGAAAGCGCGCCACGCCCGAGAGCACGCGTTGCCCGACGCCCGCGACGACGCCGCCCACCTTCGCCTCGCCGTCATACGCCACCTGTGTGCCGCCCGTCGGCAGCTCGTTCAAACGGACCGTCACGTCGGCTTCCATGAAACCCATGGCACCCTCCCCGTTGACCTTCAGCCGGTACCGCTCGCCCGGCACCACATCGAGCATCTCCAGCGTCCCCTGGTAGCTGCCTTTGATGCCGGCGACGCCGACTTCCATCTCCGCCTCGTAGAGGCTGTCCGACTTCGCCTGCAGCGATTTCATCCCGGGCATCGCCTTGACGATGACGTCGGGATTGGTCAGCAGCTGAAATGTCTGGATGGGACCGGTCGGGAAGTCCTTCGTCCCCGCGATCTGCACTGGGCCACCTCCTCACCACACTCCAACATCCTATTCATAATTCCTCACGAAATACGAAAAATCCTGCTGGACGAGCCCTCAGGACGAGGGCTCGAAGTAGAGATGCTGGTGTTTGTTTGCAACCGGGATTGAACGCCGCGCCGCAGCGCGGACAGCGATACGCGCAGGTGAGGTACTCGGGGACCGTCATCTGGTGCCCGCACACGCCGCACAGCACCGCGGGCTCGCCGAAGCGGCGGCGGGGCCAGCGACGCGGCGCGTGTTCGGCCGCCGCGTCGTGGCACAGGTGGCACGGGTAGTAGGTGTCGCAGCAAGCAAAACGGAGGGCAATTACGTCAACCTCGGTGGCATAATGCGCACACCGCGTCTGCGGGTCCACCCCGACGCCACGGACGGGGACCCCATGCACCAGGACGGTCACCACCGGGTTCCGGGATTCGTGCGATCCCGCCCCGCCCGGGGCCGTGCCTGCTGCACCACCGGCGCTCACCGTTGGCGGGCGGACGGGTTCCGGATGGTCCGGATGCGCCACGGCCCCTTCACCGCCCCTCGCCGTAGACGGCTTCGAAGCGAGCGACGGCGGAGGACACGTCCACGGGGTGGCCGAGCTCCTGCAAGGTCTCGCCGATCCGGCGGATCGCCTCCGCGAACATGGCCCCGGTCACGTTGCCCATGTGCCCGATGCGGAAGGCCTTGCCGGCCAGGTGCGCGAGCGCGCCCGCGACGACCACGCCCTTGCTCGCGAGTTTCGCGCGGAACGCGGCATCGTCCACACCGTCGGGATAGAGGATGCAGGACAGGGTCGGCGCGGCGACGTCCTCTCCCGCAAGCGCCCGCATCCCGTACACGGCGAGGCCGGCCCGGACCGCCCTGCCCAACGCCTCGTGGCGCCGGTAGCGCGCAGGCAAGCCCTCGGCCATCACCATCTCCATGCCCTGGCGGTAGGCGTAGATCATGTTGACCGGCGGCGTCGCGAAGTAGCGGCCAGGATTCTCCATGACGGGCCGCCAGTTGTCGATGTCGAGGAAGTAGGCGGGCACGCGCGCCATCTCCGCCCGCGCCTTGAGGGCTCGCGGCCCGAAGGCGACGATGCCGAGCCCCGGCGGCACGCCGATGGCCTTCTGCGATCCGGTCAGCACCACGTCGATGGTGTATCCGGGCGCCCCGTACGTCTTCTGCATGTCCTCCTCCAGAGCCGCCGTGGCGCACACGCCGTCGAGGATGAAGAGCGCTCCCGCCTCCTTGACCACTGGGACGAGTGCGTCCAAATTGGCGGCGACACCGGTGGACGTGTCCACGTGCGTGACGGTGACGGCCTTGAATCCGCCCTGGGCGAGGGCGTGGCGGACGGCATCGGGATCGACATGGCGGCCCCACTCCGCCTGCACCGTCTCCACCTGAATTCCGTACGCGCGCCCGAGCTGCGTGAACCGGTCGCCGAAGTAGCCGTGGCTGACCACCAGCAGCTTCTCTCCGGGCGCAACGGTGTTCACGACGGCCATCTCCATCGCCAGCGTCCCGGACCCGGCAAAGATGTACACCTCGCCGTCGGTGTGGAACATCTCCTTGGTCAGCGCGATGCCGCGCTCAAAGATTTTGACGAAGCGCGGGTCGGTGTGGGCCCAGGTCTCGCTCGCCAAGGCGTCGTAGATCTCGTCTGCCACCGGCGTCGGCCCTGGGATGAGCAGCATCTCCTTGTTCCGCAACGTAAACAGGCCCCCTTTGCGACAAGTCCAACCCTTCTCATTATCGCGCACCCGCCGGAGGCCGTCTATGGACACTGGGCTGTCGTTCCTATCCCCTGCCGAGCCTGTTCGGATAAGCACGATTCGTTCACAACCGCCCTGACCTGGCAAAAATCCCCGCCCACTGGGGGGCGGGGCACAGGCCAAGGTCAAATCATCCGATTTGTCGCGGAAGGACCGCCCTCTGCCCGGACACCTGCCGGTCAGCGGTACAGGCGCCCCTCGTACACCACGAACCCGAACGGATGATGCGTCTCGTCCAACACCGCCTCCGACGCGCCGTCGTCTCCCGAGCGCGCCAGCGCGGCAGGGATGTACCGGCCCTGCAGTTCGATCTCGCGCCCCGCCGCCAACCCGGGAATGGGACCCGGAAGCCCCAAGGCGTCGCCGTACCGGATGGCGACCAATGCGCGATCCTCGACCTCGTCCGAAAATCCGTGCCAGACCTTGAGGACCTGGATGCCGTCCACCAGCAGCCGGTGGTGATGCGCCCCGTGCGCCTGCGCGTCCGGCTCCACGCTGCGGATGCGTGCCTTCACCCGGACGATGAACTCGTGGTCCGTCCGCGGCAGCGATGGCTGACGCCGAAACACCGGCTGGGGTTCAGGCACTGGCGTCGGGTCGGGCACCGGCTCAGCCTCGGGCGCTGGAGACGCCGACTCGGGCACCGGCACCGGTTCACGTTCAGGCGTCGGGTGCGACACCGGTTCCGCATCAGCCGCCGGCTCAGGTGCATGCGCCGCAGGCGCCAGCTCGAGTACCGCCGCCTCAGAGGCGGTCGATTCGGCCTGGCTCAACCGCTCCACCAACGCGGACACGTCAAAGGATCCGAAGCCGGTGCACGCGTCCCAGCCCGGACCGGCCGCATACCCGGCCACGCCATCGTACGTGTTGTCCCCCGCCGTGATGTCCCGGTAAACACCGGTCATCTGTGCGCCGTACAACAGCGCCGCCAGCCCCGACAACGGCGGCAGCCCGCGCTGCGCCCGCCGTTGGTTGGCCAGGGCCACCGCCGCCGCGAACACCGGACAGGACACCGACGTGCCCCCCACCACCGCGGACTGGCCCTGGAAGATGATCTGATACCCCGTCGCCGGGTCCGCGTTGCACGCGACATCCGGCACGCCACGGCCGGTCCCGTGAATCGCGCTCTGGTAGGACGGCTTTGCGAACACCGCGCTGAATCCGCCGCCCGTGGCGCCGCCGTTTTCCGGCCCCCGGTAGGTCCAGGCCGTCTCCGTCCCGTCGGGCTGCAGTGACGTGCCGCCCACCGCGACGGCGAAGGGCGCCGACGCCGGGGCGTCGGCGTGGCGGGCCTTCGGGCCGTTGGGATCATGCAGGCCGTACGCCCCCTGATCGCCCGAAGCGATGCACACCGTGATGCCGCGCGCGTCCAACTGCCGGATGAGATCCGCCCATTGGCGGAGGTCAGCGGGATCGAAGGAGATCTCCCCGTCCCCGTAAGAGATCGACAGCACCGTCGGGCGGTGCTGGGTGTCGTGCAGGATGTATTGCAGCGTCCTCGTCATGGATTGCGCAAACGACGCATACGTGTCGCCCGCATTCGCCTCGTACACCACGATATCCGCGCCGGGCGCCAAGGCCCCCGCCCACTGGAGGTCCAACGTGGCCTCCTCGTCGTCCGGACTGCGCCCCCCGTCGTTCGGCGTCCCGTCCACCGACACGAACGTCACCCGCGGCGGAGTGATGCCATGCGACGTCCAGAACTGCCGCGCGTCGCGGAGGTTGTACCCGTTGGAGAACTCGAGCAGCCCGATGGTCTGGCCGGTCCCGTCGAGATCGGCCGGAAAATGGTACAACCGGCGAATGTCCTCGGGAAAGTATCCCTGCCCATGGTTCGGGGTCACGTGGCCGGTCGCGAACACCACTCGTCTTGTGCGCACCTGGCTCGCCTCCTCGTTGGGTCCATCTCGCGGACTCCTTATCTGTATTCATACTACTCCGATATCTCTCTGTCATGTCCAAATCCGTCCACAACTTCAAAGGGCCCCGGGCGATCCCCGCCCAGGGCCCCATATGCGCGTCCCCCGTCAACGATCTCCGGAGGCGCCGATCTCGCTTCGCGCCGCGGCCAAACTCATCCCTGGTCCCACCAGGCGTTCCAATTCGTCGGCCGACAACTGCTCTGGATACGCGCTCTCATTGTGCAGGACGGCGTCCAGGCCGAGCAGTTCCTCCTCGCGCGTCACGCGGAAGCCCATGACCGCGTCCACGACCTTGATGAGAATGAGCGTACCCAGTCCGGAGAACACCCACGTCGCCGCCACCCCCGCCAGTTGCACCAGGAGCTGATGCGGATTCCCGTGGATCACCCCGTCGGCACCCGCGGGGTTGACCACCGTGGTGGCGAACAGCCCCGTGGCCAGCGCGCCCCACGTGCCGCCGATGCCGTGTCCGCCGAACGCGTCGAGCGCGTCGTCGTAGCCGAGCTTGCCTTTCATGAAGGTGGAGGCCAGGTAGCACAGGATGCCGCCGATGAAGCCGATGAGGATCGATCCCGCCGGCGTCACAAACCCTGCCGCCGGCGTGATGGCCACAAGTCCGGCGACGGCCCCCGCGCAGGCGCCGACGAGGGTCACGTGGCCAGTGCGCAGGCGCTCCACCAGCATCCACCCCAGCGCCGCCGCCGCGGTGGCGGTGTTGGTCGTCAGGAACGCCTCGGCAGACAGCCCGTTGGCCGCGAGGGCGCTGCCTGCGTTGAAGCCGAACCAGCCGAACCACAGCAGCGACGTCCCGAGGAGCACGAACGGGACGTTGTGCGCCTGGATCCGCTTCGATCCGAGTTCCGCCCGCTTCCCGAGGTAGATGGCGGCGACCAATCCGGCCACCCCGGAGCTGATGTGCACCACCGTGCCGCCCGCAAAGTCCAACACCCCGAGGTTGCGCAGCCAGCCGTCGATTCCCCAGACCCAGTGCGCCAGCGGATCGTAGATCAACGTCGCCCACAGGGTGATGAAGACGAGGAAGGAAGAAAATTTCACGCGCTCCGCCAGCCCGCCAATCAACAGCGCCGGCGTGATGATGGCGAACATCATCTGGAACAGGGCGAACAGCATGGCCGGAATGGTGCCGGCGTAGTCCGGGTTCGGATCGCCGTCGACGCCGTGGAACAGGCTCCACTGCAGCCCGCCGATGAGATGATGCACATCCGGCCCGAAGGCAAGGCTGTATCCGAACAGCACCCACTGCACGGAGACAATCAGCATCACCGCGAACACTTGGAACATGGTCGTGATGACATTTTTCTTGCGCACCAGCCCCCCGTAGAAGAGGGCCACCCCCGGCGTCATGAGCAGAACCAGCGCCGTGGCCACCAGGATCCAGGAGGTATCCCCCGGGTCCACCGCACCAGTGTCAGCAAACGTAACTCCAGGGACCAGCACCATCGACAACCCGGCCGTCAGCGCGGCCAGCGACCTGCCGCGCGCAATTCGCGCACGCCGTGGATCGGGCGTCCTCACCGGGGCCTGCGCACGCCCCGCATTCTGCGGTTCCCGCGCATCCCATGTCTCCTCCAACATGGTCGTCTCCACTCCCTCCCGTGTCGTGTTGATCTCAACATACAAAGTCCGACGGAAGGGATCAATGGTTTATGTAAATATATCTAACATGACATGTAATCAAATCGCTCCTGACGGGCCGTAGCCTGAAACGGGGTAACCCCAAAACTGCGTGTATCGTCACCACGTCGCGTGTGCATAACGAACATTCTTTGTTTACCACTTCTCATCCCGGGCGTGCCGCCTGAACGCACCGGGCGGGGCCCCCGCGCCACGCCCGCGCCCTCCTGACGCCCGAACTACGCCTCCACCCGCTCCAGAATCGTCGCCAACCCCTGGCCGACGCCGATGCACAGCGTCGCCAGGCCGTACCGGGCGCCCGTGCGCCGCAACTGCAGCGCCAGCGTCCCCGCCAAACGCGCACCCGAGCAGCCCAGGGGATGGCCAAGGGCGATCGCACCGCCGTTCGGGTTGACCCGCGCCGGATCGAGGCCCAGTTCCCGGATGCACGCCAACGACTGTGCCGCGAACGCCTCGTTCAGCTCCACCCAGTCGATGTCCGCCACCGTCAGCCCCGTCTTCTCCAGGACCTTGCGCGTCGCGTATACGGGCCCGATGCCCATCACACGCGGGTTCACCCCGGCCGCCGCCGACGCCACCCAGCGCGCCAGCGGCCGCAGCCCCAGGGCGCGCCCCTTCCGTTCCGACACCAACAACAGCGCCGCCGCGCCGTCGTTGATTCCCGACGAGTTGCCCGCGGTCACCGTCCCGCCCGCGCGGAAGACCGGCTTGAGCTTGGCCAACCCCTCCAGCGTCGTCTCGGGCCGCGGATGCTCGTCTTCCGAGACCACCGTCTCGCCCGTTCGATCCCGCACCGTCACCGGCAAAATCTCCTCCGCCAACACCCCTTCCGCCTTCGCCCGTGCCGCTTTCCGCTGGCTCATCAGCGCGAACATGTCTTGGTCTTCGCGCGAGATGTCGTACTGCTCGGCGACGTTCTCCGCTGTCTCGCCCATGCTCTCGATGGGATACGGGAAGTTCGGGTTCGGCATCCGCCACCCCAGCGTCGTGTCCCACAAGGTCTGGTTGCCGCGCACGTACTCCATCTCCGGTTTCGGCAGCACCAGCGGCGCCCGCGTCATGCTCTCCACGCCGCCCGCCACCGCCATCTCCATCTCCCCGAGCGCGATGGCCCTCGCCGCCTGGTTCACCGCCTCCAGCCCCGACGCGCACAGTCGGTTGACCGTCACACCCGGCACGTGCTCCGGCAGCCCGGCCAACAGAAGCCCCATCCGGGCCACGTTGCGGTTGTCCTCGCCCGCCTGGTTTGCGCAGCCCATGAACACGTCCTCCACCTCGGCCGCGTCGACGCCTGCCCGTTCTATCACGCCGCGAATCACGTGCGCCGCCAGATCATCCGGCCGCACCCGCTTGAGCGCGCCCCCCTGCCGCCCGATGGGCGTGCGCACGTACGCCACCAGCCACACGTTCTCTGCCATCCGCCTCTCTCCTTTCCTGCCGCCACGGTGCCTTCACCAGGTCCGTCACAAAAGTAAACTCCACCCGCATCAGGATATTCTTCATCGGGTTGATCTCGAGCGCCGCCCGGGTGCAGCTCCGCCATCCCCTCTCAGGGTTTCAACACCACCTTGCACCCTTCCTTGCTGAGCGCGTGGTCCTTCATGGTTCGCCTCTACCCTCTCAGATGTCCGCCCCGCCGTCTGCGATGATCCCGTTCTGGTCCGTCCCATCGAATGGGTGCTCGACCGTCGGGTGGTTCATGAAAGGGCGTTCTCCTTCCCCGGGATGGCGATGGCGCGGATGGGCGATGCGGTCGCCCCCTTGACGTTGAGCGGCAGCCCGATGAAGAGGAACCGCCGGTTAGCTATCCGATCCAGGTGGACGAGGTTTTCAATCAGGAGGATGTCGGCCCCGAGCATCCGCATGTGGACAGGCCGTTTCGGATTGCCGACCTCATCGACCATGGCGAGGTCCATGCCCAGTGCCTTGATGCCCTTCTCTTGCAGCCACGCCGCGCCGTCGTCGTTGATCCCCTGCCACTCGTAGAAACCCGGGTCACCCCATCGCCCGGGAAACGCCCGCAACAGCACGATGTCCCCCGGCCGGATCTCGATGGCGCGCTCCTCGCACCGGCGCGCCAGCATGGCGCTGTCGATGACCGCATCCGGCGCCTTGTCCGACACGTCGATGCACACGGCCGGCCCCATCAACTGCTGGAGCGGGACCTCGTGGATGTCCTTCCCGCCCTTGATGAAGTGGGACGGGGCATCGACGTGGGTGCCGCCGTGATCGGACGCGATCAGCAGCTTCGACGCGAACCCCTCGCACGGCGGTTGATACCGAGGCGCCGAGAACTCGTAGGTCACCTGGTCGAGCAGGTTGAATCTGGGATGGGACGCGAACGTTTTGAGCCCGTCCTGCAGCTGAAGCGTCAGATCGATGATCTCCATCTCACCCGTCTCCTTTCACCATCTGTATCCGATGTCATCGCGTGGCCCGTTAGCCGAGACCGGCACAGGCCGGGCCTCAGGCCAGCTGCACCCTGAACTCGGCTGCCGTCCGGCGCCGGACTTCCTCCAACGTCGCGCCCGGCATCAGCTCCGTCAGCACCAGCCCCGTCTCCGTCACCTGAAAGACGGCCAACTCGGTGATCACCAGGTCCACGGGGCGGTCGGCGGTCAATGGCAACGAGGCGTTCTGTACAATCTTCGGCTGCCCGTCGCGGGTGGTGTGGCTCATCGTGACGATCACGCGGCCCGCCCCGACCAACAGGTCCATCGCACCGCCCACGCCGAGCACCGTGGCGCCCGGCACCGACCAGTTCGCCACCCTCCCTTGGGCGTCCACCTGCAGCGCCCCGAGGATGGCCACGTCCACATGTCCGCCGCGGATCATCGAAAACGACAGGTCGCTCGCGAAAAAGCTGCAGCCGGGGGTCTGGGTGACGGGCAGTTTGCTGGCGTTGACCACGTCGGGATCCACCTCGCCCGGTTTCGGGGCCGGCCCGACCCCGAGCAGCCCGTTCTCGGTGTGCAAGTACACGTCCACTCCAGGTGGCAGATGATCGGCCACCCGTGTCGGAATCCCGACGCCGAGGTTGACCACGTCGCCATCCCGGAGCTCCTGGGCCGCTCGCGCGGCGATGCGGTGTTTCCTGTCCATCACGTGGCTCCCTCCCGCTGCACGATGATGTCGACGTACAGGTGGGGGGTCACGATGACCTCAGGATCCATCTGGCCCACCTCGACAATCTCATCCACCTCGGCGATCACCAGCTTTGCTGCGGTCGCCATCACCGGGTTGAAGTTGCGCGCGGTCTTGCGGTAGACCAGATTGCCCAGCCGATCCGCTTTGTGCGCCCGAATCAAGGCCACGTCGGCGGTGAGGGCGTACTCCAACACGTACGTCTGGCCGCCGATGACCCTCGTCTCCTTGCCCTCAGCGAGCAGGGTCCCGGCCGAGGCACGCGTGTAAAAGCCGCCGATTCCAGCGCCGCCCGCGCGGATGGCCTCGACGAATGTCCCCTGCGGCATCAACTCCACTTCGAGTTTTCCGGCGAGTACGTGCTCCCCGACCACCGGGTTGCTGGTGAAGTAAGATCCGATGGCCTTCCGGATCCGCCCCGCCTCCAGCAGTCGGCTCAGGCCCTTGCCAGGCTCCCCGACGTTGTTGCTGATGACCGTCAGGTCCTTCTGCCCCTGGCGGTACAGTTCGTCGATCAGCTCCAGCGGCGCCCCCACCAGGCCGAACCCGCCGACCATGATGGACATGCCGTCGCGGATGCGAGCGATGGCGTCCGACTTTGAGAGGATCTTCTGCTTCATGCCGCCTTCCCCACACTCCTCCTCAAGCCACGATCGAAGTACCCTCCGTCAGCGCGAACCCGTCCGCAAGCGCTTTTGAACCACGACGTAATGTTCCAGTTCTGCGACGGGCGTGAAGCCCGCGTGCAGGTACATGGATTGTGAGCCGTGGTAGTGAGCCGTCCGCGGGTGGTGCTTCGGCGGATAAGCTTCCACCACGGTCATGCCCTGATGGCCCATGAATTCACAGCACGCCGTCAAAAGCTGCCGCGCAATTCCTCGTCCACGATACGCCGGCGCGACCAAAAAACACACAATGCTCCCCAGCATCGTATCGGTGTCATCGCGGGCGTTCAGCATCTCCACCAGTCGGGGAAGCGTATGACGAGGCGCTGCATGACACCAGCCGACCACGCTGTCCGAGTCATAGGCGAGAAAGCCATGGTGTCGGCCACTGAGGATCCGTTCCGTGACCGCTCGGCGGTTCACGTCTCCGGAGCGGCCGGCCCACTCGCTGTCGGAAACAACGCAATGGTAATAATCGCAGTAGCAGCCGGCCCACTCGTCTCCTTTCGGGAATGCGTCGTGATCGAAGAAACGTAAATAATCGTCGACGAGCGCGGGCGTCAGCGGCTTGATAGTGAGATCCATGACCACCCCTCCCCCCATCATCCCTCCACTTGAACCAGCCTGCCGTGCCGCGCTCCTACCCCCGCAGCGCCCGCCGCAAGAACTTCCCTGTCGCCGTCTTCGGCAGCTCCGGCAAAATCTCCACCTGCCGCGGGTACTTGTACGCCGCCATCCGATGGCGGCAGAATGCCACCAACTCGTCCGGCGACACCCGTCCCTCGTACTCCGCTTTCAGGGCGACGAAAGCCTTGACCGTCTCGCCCCGGTACGCGTCCGGGACACCCACCACCGCCGCCTCCCGCACCGCCGGGTGCTGGTACAGCACGTCCTCCACCTCGCGCGGCCAGACCTTGAACCCGGACGCGATGATGACGTCCTTCTTCCGGTCGACCACGTAGAACCACCCGTCCTCGTCGCGCCGGACGACGTCGCCCGTCAGGAAGTACCCGTCGCAGAACGCCTGGGTGGTCGCCTCCGGACGCCCCCAGTACCCGGAGAACACCATCGGCCCGCGCACGGCCAACTCCCCCAGCTCACCCGGAGGCAGTTCCACGCGCGGATCGTCCAGGGACACCACCCGCGCGTCGCAGCCCGGCACCGGCACCCCGATGGCGAGGGCGCCGCTCTCGCCGTCCACAGGGGCGCGCCGTCCGTACGGGACCGCGTGCGTCGGTGAGTTGGTCTCCGTCAGCCCGTAGATGTTGTGGATGTACACCCCGAAGGCCTCCTCAAACTGCGCCACCACGCGCTCTGGGATGGGCGCCCCGCCGCTGTAGCACCGGCGCAGCGACGCGAAATCCTGGCGGCGGCTGTCCGGGTGGTTGAGCAGCGCGATGTACGCCGTGATGGCGCCAACCGTCATCGTCGGCCGCCAACGGCGCATCATGTCGAGGGCGACCCCCGGATCGAACCGGTGAAAGAGGACCAACGGCGCCCCCGTACAAGCGGACAGCGCGATGTGCCCCACGATGCCCGTCACGTGAAACAAGGGCGCGATCCCGAGGATCACGTCGCCACTCCCCATCTCCATCCACGCCTGGTACACGCGCGCGTTGTACGCGACGTTCCTGTGCAGGTTCATGGCGCCCTTGGGCTGTCCCGTGGTGCCCGAGGTGTAGATGAGGTACGCCACGTCGTCCGGCCGGACGTGCACCCGCACGTCCGGCCGCGGCTCCTCCTCCCGCAGCACGTCGCGCAGCCACACCACCACCGGCCCCGCACCGCCAGGCTCCCCAGCGGCCGAGTCCCGGGCCACCGTGTCGGACGCCCCGGTCCCCAAGCTGGGGGTGGGCGTGTCGCGAAGCGGCTCGCGTGAGCGCAGAAGCGGAGCGACACGCCCCTTCGCCAGCACCACCTGCTGCACCCCGGCCTCCGCCGCCACCCGGTGCGCCGCGTCGGTGTAGAGGGAGGCCAAGCTCACCAGCACCCGCACGCCCGCGTCCTGAAGGTGGTAGGCCAGTTCCTTTTCCTTGAACATCGGATTGAGCGGCACCACGATGGCCCCGCGCTTCCAGGCCGCGTACTGGGCCGCGAGGAACTCCGGATCGTTCTGCAGGTACAGCCCCACCCGCTCACCGGGACCGACCCCCCACGCCGCAAACCGCGCCGCCAGCCGATCCGCCCACGCGTTCAGCTCGCCAAAGGAAATCGCCTGATCGAAATACAGCACCGCGGGGGCGTCCGGCATGCGGCGGGCGGTGTCTTCAAAGAGATCGATCACGCTCTCCTCCCCGACGCCCAAGTCCGCCCCGATCCCCGCGGTGTACAGCGCCGTCCACGGCCGCTCCCCGGTCATTGCGCCAGCCACCCCCCGTCGACGTACAGCACGTGGCCGTGGATGAAATCCGACGCGTCCGACGCCAGGAATACCGCCGCCCCCATCACGTCCTTCGGCTCGCCCAGCCGCCCCGCCGGCGTGCGCGACAGAATGTCCCGCAGGCGTTCCGGATCCTCCAGCCAAGCGGCCGTCATCGGCGTGCGGATGTACGCTGGCGCCAGGCAGTTGACGTTGATCCCGCTGCTCGCGTACTCGGTCGCCCACACCTTCGTCAATTGCACGATGCCGCCCTTGGACGCCGCGTACGCGGTCTGGTACGGCATTCCGACCCCGCCGAAGATGGACGCGATGTTGATCACCTTGCCGCGCCCGCGCCCGGCCATGCGCCGGATGACCTCGCGCCCGACGAGGAAGATGCCGCGCAGGTTGGTGTCAAGCACATCGTCCCAGTCATCCGCTCCGTACTCGGTCAGCGGCTTGCGGATGTTCTTGCCCGCGTTGTTGACGAGGATGTCAATCGGTCCCACCTCGCGTTCGATCCGCTCGACGGCCTCCACCACCTGGTCTTCCTTCGTCACATCCGCCTGCACGAACACGCCCCGCCGGCCCAGGCGCTCAATCTCCGCGACCGCCAGCCGGCCGCTCTCCGGATCGCGCCCGAGCACCGCCACATCGCTCCCGGCGTGCGCCAGGCCGCGCGCCATCGCCAACCCGATGCCGCGCGTCCCTCCTGTCACCAGCGCCAGCCGGCCGTCCAGAGAGAACGTTGGAAACTCCGACATTCGCCCACCCCGCATCAAACTCATGGCAACATTCGAAATTCTCCTTCCATGGTAGCGGATTCATGGGCGCAGGAAAACCCCTGTTTCACTCGGACTGTCCATGGCAACGGTCACAGGTGTACACCGCCCCCGGCCGCTGCGTCCGAATGTCCGCCCCGCACTCGACGCACCGGGAGGACCATTCGCCCCGCCGCGCGTCCGTCCAGACCTGGTTGTCACTTTCACCGCCGTTCTCCATCCGTCGGCTGATGCACCCGTCCGCACACGTCTCCGCCGTCTCCGTCCCCAGGTTCGTCAGGCGCCACGTCGACATCGGCCTCGTCCTCCTCTCCCGCCATGCCGCGGATTGTTATACAACAATGTACTGTCCATCTCGTTCTGCGTCAACACAACAGAGATAAATTTTTCTCTTGTGTTATATAACACATCGTGCTATATCAGAATATACATACAGAGCACGCGGTGAAACACCGGGTCCAAGCATCGAGCGTGCGTCAACCTTCAATTCCATTCTGTGGAGAGGATGATGGACATGACGGCGACAGGGCGGATGCAAGCAGAAGCGGAACAGATGGCGCGGTCGTGGCGGGAGGATGCGCGTTGGCGCGGGATCGAGCGCCCGTACAGCCCGGAGGACGTGCTGCGGCTGCGCGGGTCGCTGCACGTGGAGCACACCCTCGCGCGGCAGGGGGCGGAGAAACTGTGGCGCCTCCTTCAGGAGGAGCCGTTCGTCCGGGCCCTCGGCGCCCTGACGGGGAACCAGGCTGTGCAGCAGGTCAAAGCGGGACTGAAGGCCATCTACGTGAGCGGCTGGCAGGTGGCGGCGGACGCCAACCTGGCCGGCAGCATGTATCCCGACCAGAGCCTGTACCCGTCCAACAGCGTCCCGGACGTGGTGGCGCGCATCAATCGCGCCCTGCGGCGGGCGGATCAGATCCAGTCGAGCGAAGGCGGGGGCGGAATCGACTGGTTCGTACCCATCGTCGCGGACGCGGAGGCGGGGTTCGGCGGGCCGCTCAACGTCTTCGAGGTGACACGGTGGATGATTGAGGCCGGAGCCAGCGGAGTCCATCTGGAGGACCAGTTGTCGTCGGAGAAAAAGTGCGGCCATATGGGCGGGAAGGTGCTCATTCCCGCGTCGCACGCCGTGCGCCACCTGGTCGCCGCCCGTCTGGCGGCGGACGTGTGCGGAGTGCCGACCGTCCTCATCGCCCGCACCGACGCCCTTTCCGCCAAGTTGTTGACGAGCGATGTGGACAATCGCGATCGACCTTTCCTCACCGGCGAACGCACGGTGGAAGGGTTCTTCCGCATCCGCGGCGGGCTGGACATGGCCATCGCGCGCGGCCTCGCGTATGCCCCTTACGCCGACCTCATCTGGTGCGAGACGTCGGAACCGGACCTGGATCAGGCGCGCGCGTTCGCGGAGGCCATCCACGCCGCGTACCCCGGTAAACCGCTCGCATACAACTGCTCGCCCTCCTTCAACTGGAAGCGCAAACTCGACGAACGGACCATCGCCCGGTTCCAAGAGGAGTTGGCGGACATGGGCTACCGGTTCCAGTTCGTCACCCTGGCCGGTTTCCACACCCTGAACCACAGCATGTTCACCCTCGCCCGGGAGTACCGGGAACGCGGCATGGCCGCCTACGCGGAACTTCAGGAGGCGGAGTTCGCCAGCGAGCGGGACGGCTACACCGCGACCAAGCACCAGCGCGAGGTCGGCACGGGCTACTTCGACGAGGTGTCGCGGGTGGTCTCAGGCGGACTGTCGTCGACCACGGCGTTGGAGGACTCGACGGAGGCCGCGCAGTTTCTGTGAGCGGTGGGCGGGCCGCCTCCCTGTCTCGGCGGCCCGCCCTCGGACTATAATGAAAGGGACGACGCAAAACGGACGGAGGCGAAAGGTGTGACCGGCAAATCGCTGGACGAGTTCCTCAATCCCGAACGCCGCCGGCAGAATCGGGAGATCCAACTGCGGATTCGCGCGGAGTCGCCGGGCATGAAGCGGCGCATCCGCCGCCGGCGAAGCCAAGCGGAGCTCTCGCTGCTCGCGCAGGCGATTTCCGACCGGATCAAACAATGGGACGAGGAAGGGATCACGGAACGCCATGGCCGGCATTGGAAGCTCCATCTCTGAAGCGGACATTCAGAAGGTTCGGGATCTACTGGCTGCGCTGGAGCGGGACTCGTCCGACGGGCTGACCCGGAGTCTGAAGGCGAACCCAAACCGCTGGGTACCCGCCACTGGTACCATCCGGGACTGCAGTTGCCCATCGAGATCCCCGATAGCTGGTTGGACGGATCGCTGGAGCGCGTCCTGCGGGTCGACGTCGGGGACGGGTATCACCTGTACGTCATCGGCATCGAGGACCTCATCCTGGACCGATTGCGCGCCGCGGTCCATTGGAAGTCCACATCCGACGAGGAGTGGGCCCTGCTGCTGCTCAAGACGCGCTGGAACGACATCGACTTCACCTATTTGGAGCAAGAAGCGAAGCCCGAGCAAGGCGTTGCCGAGTTGTTGGCGGCGCTCAAGCGCCAGGCCGACCAGTTGTAAAGGTGCCACCACGCCCCCTGCCGCCGAGAATCCGTGGAAGCGTGGCGTGCCCCATCTTTCACACTTTCCGGACCTCGAAGCTATCATCCAGTAGGTACCAATTCTGAGGAAAAGAGTTCCCCAGCACCCAGTAGCTCACCCCGCGCAGGTTATATTCGTAGACGAGGTTCAGCTTTGCCGAGACGCTCAATGCGTCGTCGAACCACACCACCCGCTCCTCCAGAGCACGCGTGCGGTAACGAAAGAAGGGCGACGCGGACGGGTGATGCCACTGGATCGGCACCTGCTCACGGATGGCCAGGTTCTGCGCGGTGTTGTTGGCGATCCCGGAGGCGCGCCCGCCGGCCGGATACGGCAATGGCCAGTCGTACCCGTAGAGGGAGATGCCCATCAGGATCTTCTGCGGCGGGATGACGGACGTCGCGTAGTCGAGCACCGCCCGCACCTGGTCGAGCGGCGCCACCGCCATCGGAGGTCCTCCGACCCAGCCCCACTCGTACGTCATCAGCATCAGGAAGTCCACCTCGGCGCCGAGCGTCCGGTAGTCGAAGGCGCCCATCCACTGGGCCGTCGGCTCGTCACGGGTCTTGGGGCCGAGGGCGATGGACAACGACATCCCGGCGGGCCGGACGATGCGGCCCAGTTCGCGGATGAACTGGTTGTACAGGGGACGGTCGGACGGCCGCATGTGCTCGAAGTCCACGTTGATCCCGCGGAACCCCTGCGATCGCGCGAGGCGCATGATGTGATCCAACAGGCGGCGCCGGATGCTGCCGTTGGCCAGAATGGTGTGCGCCAGTTCGGTGTTGAACGTGTTGCCGTCGAAGTTGGTCACCGTCATCAAGGGCGCGATGCCGTACCGCTTGGCCACCTCGAGGGCGATGTCGTCCTTGGCTTCCGCCAACGTTCCGTCGGCGCGCGCCTGGTAACTGAAGATGCTCAGATAGCTCAGCCAGCGGCCCACATCCTGCAGGATACCGGCGTCCGTCGGCGTGCCCTCCGGAAGCAGGTATCCATTGACCTCGATGGTCCGCTTCCGCGTGACGCGGCGCGGCACGAGCACCGTCTGCCCCGCCTGCCACTGGGGCCCCGCCGGGCGAAACTGGCTGTAACTTTCCAACTCCTCTAGCGTCACGCCGAGGCGCCGCGCGGCCTGCTCGAGGCCCTCGCCGCGGCGGACCCGGTAGGTCTGCGCCAGGGTCGCCGGTCCCGGCACCAACAGGTGCAACCCCGGCACCAACACGTCTTCCCCAGAGAGCTCGTTCCAGCGAATGAGATCGCGCGTGGTGGTTTCGACCCGGTCGGCGATCCCGCGCAGTTCGTCGCCCGCCACCACGGTGTATACGCGCATGCGGATCCCCCCTTCGCCGCAGGCCGGTCGCGCACGGCACAGGGCGATGCGCGGACCCGTGGCATTTGTACCTGCGCTAGGGTACGCGCGCCGGGGGCGGAGGGTGACAGTCCTCAGCCGCCTGCCGGCCGGAAGTCGTTCCGCACCAGGACCTCTGCGCCGTCTCCGCGGAACGCGACGTGCCAATCGGGATCGTGCTCCAGGTAGGTCACAATGGGGAATCCGCTCGGGAAGAGGGCCACCTGGAATCCGTACTGGTTCAGCAGGTCGGGACAGTTCCACCACACGTTACGGATGGCCAGGTAATCGGAGAACACCGAGTTCTGCAGGTAAATGTCGGTGCGCCCGTCGACGAAGGTCGGCACACCGCGGTAGATCAGGTAGCCGCCGTACTCGTAGCCATTCACCAGCTTGCCGTTCAGGCCGTGCTCGAGCATCCAATTGACCGCCGCCACCGGATAGGCGCCCGCGTCCATGTGTTGGTCGACGTCGCCCCGCACGTCGGGCAGGAACCAGAGGAGATAGCCCAGGGTGCCCGCCATGACGATCCCGTTGAAGGCCCGCAGCCACCGTGACGGGTTGAGCAGCACGCGCCACCAGTCGGCGAGGAGCCGCGCCATCAGGGGAGCGGCGGAGATGCACAGGTACGGGATGAACCGCTGGTACACCAGCGCCACCGCGAAGCAGCCCCCGAAGTACAGGGTCTCTCGCCAGGGGATGGTGCGGGATCGGCCGAGCAGGATCAGGAAGCACACGATGAGAAACGGCAGAACACCGTATTTGAACGAATCGATGTGGAAGTTCGGGGAGTGCCACTCCATGATGTTGTCGGTCATCAGGGTGTTGGTGGACAACAGGGCGTACGTGTACGCCTTGATCCCGTTGGGGTTGATGAGTCCGGCCAACAGGCCTGCGGCGGCCGCGAGCAGCAGCTTCCAGCGCGCACCGCGCGGCAGGGTGAATCCGGTGAAGCGGCCAATGGGCGGGAGGAAGCTGAGCAGGACCTCGAGGAGAAGCATGACGATCCCGATGCTCGACGACCCGTGCGCATTCGCCCACACGAGCATCAGGGGCGGCACCAGCCACAGCACCCGCGTCGCGCCCTCGCGCACCCGCTGCAGGATCCACAGGAAGACAGAGAACATCATGTAGGAGACCATCTGCGGACGCATCGTCCAGAAGATGAGCGGCACGAGGGTGGCGGCGATGGCCGCGAGGGCCGCCATCACCCGGTGGCCGTGGCTCACCCGGGTGCCGATGCGGTACAACACCAGCACGGTGACGGTATGAATGGCCACCTGCATTACCCACGGGCCCGCGAATCCGAAATGATTCGCGAGCCAGGCGAAGACGACCTCGAACAGCCACTCCTGGGTCACCCACGGCTGGCCATGGGCCGTCCAGGAGAACGGATCGGTGGTCGGCACCACGTGATGCTGCAGCATGTAGCGCCCCGCGCCCAGGTGCCATGGGGTATCGGGATCGTTGTACGGATGCATCTGGTAGACGGCGAAACCGACGAGCCACATCCACAGCGCGAGGCGCTCGGTGGCGAACCAACGCTGCCCGCGTCGCATGATCATCCCCCTCAGCCAGTGCGCACCCCGCCGGAGTGCGGATGAGGACAAAGCAGGATCATCATACCATACGGCGCGGGCGGCGGGGCCGCCTCACACCTCAATCAACGCCTTGATGGCCCCCGCCTCCGGCCGGGTGATGGCCGGAAAGGCCTCGGGCACGTCGTCGAAGGCGATGTGATGCGTCACGTACCGGGACACGTCGACGAAGCCGTCCCGGACGGCGCCGTGCACGGTCTCGAAGTCCTCCCGGGTGGCGTTGCGGCTGCTCAGGATCGTCAGCTCCCGCTTGTGAAACTCGGGATCGGACAGCGGCACGTCGCCGTTGACCAGGCCCACGTACACCAGGGTCCCGCCGTGGGCGGCATATTGTACGGCGTCCGCCATGGATCGGGCATTGCCGGTGGCATCGAAGACCACCTCCGGGAAGGCCCCTTCCGTGAGGTCCGCCAGCGCCGCCTGGACGCCGGCCGTCTGCGAGCCACCCCCGGCCCTATTCGTCAGCGCGCCCGCGTCCACCGTCTCGTCGGCGTGGGCAAACGTCCGCGCGGCGGCCAATCGGTCGCCGCTGATGTCCATCGCGATCACGCGGGCGCCCCGCCGCTTGGCGAACGCCATCACGCCGAGGCCGATGGGCCCCGCACCGACGACGAGGGCGGTCTGCCCAGACCCGATGCCGGATCGGCGGACGGCGTGGGCGCCGATGGCGAGGGGCTCGAGCACCGCCGCCTGGTCGAGCGTCAACCCCGCCGCCGGAAACACGTGCGTCGCGGGCACCGCCAGGACCTCCACCATCCCGCCGTCGGTGTGCACACCGAGCACCTGCAACCGCGCGCAGCAGTTCGTCCGGCCGCTCCGGCAGGCCGCGCACTCGCCGCAGTGCAGATACGGGATCACCGACACCGCATCCCCGGTCCGCAGCCCGGTGGCGCGGGCTTCCGCATCGCCGATGTCGGCGATGGTCCCGGCCAACTCGTGCCCCAGCACGCGCGGGTACGTGAAGTACGGCTGCCGGCCGTGAAACGCGTGGATGTCCGTCCCGCAGATGCCGACGCGGCGGATGCGGACGAGGACCTCGCCCGTCCGTCGCGCCGGTTCCGGTACATCGTCGGCGACGAAACGCCCGGGTGCTTGGCATGTGATGCGCTTCATGATCCATCCCCCTCTCCGTCTCTGTCGAACATTCTAACCCATTCGACAACGTTGGCGGGGATGAAAGAAAGAAGCAGGAGCCGGGGAACCCCGTACGGGCTCCCCTCACCCTCGCTTCGGCACCACGACGAGATACGCCTCCATCGGCCCCTCGTGGGCCGCGTCCGCGTGAGCGGTGCACAGCAGGCGGAAGAAGCCCGGCTTGTCCGCCTGGAAGCGCAGCACCGTCTCCTCGTTCCGATGGACGACGCCCTTCAGGTTGTAGCCTTCCAGGACAAACGGGTGATCGTGACCCTTGAGGCCGAACAGGTGCAACTCGACGTCGTCCCCTTCGGTGGCCACGTACACCGCAGGATCGAACCGGTACACCTGTTTTTCCGATCCGTCGGCCTGCTTCGCCGTGATCTCGTTGGTCACCACCCGGTAGGACACGGTCGCGGCATGCGCGGCGGCCTGGGGGGCCATCGCGGCGCCCAACCAGACGGCGGCAGCGGCCGCGGCGAGGCGCGGCCACGTTCTGGCTTGCCGTTGAAACATGTGCATCCCTCACCCTGTCCCGCCCGCGAGGAGCGGGTTTGGTCGCCCCGGTCGGGGCCCTTCCTGTACAGGATGCACTTTCCAGATCGATTCCATGCACGGCGGGATGCGCCGCCATCGGTGAGCGCGGCCCGGGTTCAGCGGGCGGCGCCGCCCGCGGCCCCCGTCCCCACCGCGTCGACGGCGGATTTCCGATGCAGTTCGGCGTACAGGCCACCCCGGGCCAGGAGCGCCTCGTGGGTGCCTTCTTCCACGATGCGGCCCTGATGGAGGACGACGATGCGGTCCGCGTGCCGGATGGTCGACAGCCGGTGCGCGATGACGAGCGTGGTGCGGTTCTTCGCGACCGCCTCCAGCCCCGTCTGAACCAGGGCCTCCGTCTGACTGTCCAGGTTGGCCGTCGCTTCGTCGAGGATGAGGATGGGCGGATTGAGCGCGACGATGCGGGCGAAGGAGATCAACTGCCGCTCGCCCATCGACAGGTTGGCCCCTTTGGCGAACAGGCGCGTCTGGTAGCCGTCGGGCAGCCGTTCAATCACCTCGTGTGCCCCGACCGCCTTGGCGGCCGCCACCACCGCCTCATCGGAGATGTCCGAGCGGAACAGGCGGATGTTGTCCGCAACCGTGCCGGTGAACAGATGCACCTCCTGCTGCACCAGGCCGACGATGCGGTGCAAATCCGCCAGCCGCAGACGGCGGATGTCGATCCCGTCGATGGTGATGCGCCCTTCCTGCGGATCGTAAAACCGCGTCAAGAGGCTCATCAGGGAACTCTTGCCGGCGCCGGTGGCCCCGACGAAGCCGACGAACGCCCCGGCCGGTACGGTGAAGGACACGCCGTGCAGCACGGGCCGTCCGGGCGTGTAGGCGAAGGTGATGTCCTCGAAGCGGACCTCGCCGCGGATGGGCGGCAACGCCTCCAGCGCGACGGGATGGACGGGCTCCGCCACGTCCGGCTGGACGGCCAGCACCTTGCCGATACGATCCGCCGCGACGATGGTCGACTGCAGAGTGTTCCACTGCTGCGTGATGCTGTTGATGGGTTGGAAGAACTGCCGGATGTAGGTGATGAACGCATACAGGGTGCCGAAGGGGATGGCGTGCTGAAGCACGGCCCATCCCCCGACCCACACCACCGCGGCCACCGCCACGTTGCCGAGCAGCTCGAAGGTGCGGTTGAACAGCACCGACAGCCGGTACTCGGCGATGCTCGCGCGGCGATGCAGCCCGTTGAGCTGTGCGAAGGCGCCCGCCTGCCGCTCCTCCTGGTGGAAGATCTGGATGATCCGCATCCCGGCCAGGTTTTCGGCGAGAAAGGCGATGATGTTCGACAGCCGGGTGCGGGTGGTCTGATAGCGTTCGCGCAGACGGCGGCGAAACGCCAGCGAGATGGCGAACAGAACGGGGATGAGCCCCATGCAGTAGGTGGCGATGCGCACGTCGAGCTGGTACATGGCTACGACAATCAACACCAGGGACAGGCCGTCACGCACCATGCTCAAGAAGAAGTTGGTGAAAAACTGGCTCACCGTCTCCGTGTCGCTCGACACGTTGGTCACCAGCCGGCCGACGGCGTTGGTGTCGAAAAAGCGCATCGACTGCCGCTCGATGTGCGAGAACAGGGCGATGCGAATCTTGCGGACCACGCTCTGCCCCGCGTACTGCAGCAATTGCACCTGGGTGTAGTTGGCCGCCAGGCCCGCCACCGCCACCAACAGGTACAGCCCCGCGATGTCCATCAACCCGTGCAGGTTCGGGGCGGGACCGGTGATGTCCTGATCGATGGCGATCTTCACCAGATACGGCTGCAGCACCGACGTTCCGTTGTACACCAGGACAAGCAGGATGACGCCGACGAAGTGCCACACATATCCCCGGGCGTAGGGCAAGAGGCGCATCAGGCTGTTCACGCGGTCACCCCCTGTTCCGTCTCCTGCAGACGGTACATGTCCGCATAGATGCCGCCTTGGCGCAGCAGGTCCTCATGGGTCCCCTGCTCGGCGACGGTCCCGCCCTCCAGGACGACAATCCAGTCCGCATGGCGCACCGCCGAGAGCCGATGCGCGATGATGAGGGTCGTCCTGCCGCGGCGCACCCGCCGGATGTTGGCGATGATCTGCTTCTCCGTGTTCATGTCCACGGCGGACAGGCTGTCGTCGAGGATGAGAATTGGGGCGTCCTTCAGCAAGGCCCGGGCGATGGCCGCCCGCTGGCGCTGTCCGCCGGAGAGGGTCACGCCCCGCTCGCCGACGAGGGTGTCGAGCCCGTCCGGGAACGTCTCCAGCACCTCCGTGAAGGCGGCGTTCCGCACCGCCTCCAGGATCTCCTCCCGGGTGGCGTCCGCTTTCGAAAAGGCGATGTTCTCGCCGATGGTCGTCGAGAACAGGAAGCCGTCCTGCGGCACGTACGAGATGGCCTCGCGCAGGCTCCGCAGGGTGACGGTCCGCACGTCGTGTCCGTCGATGAACACCGATCCCGGCGGGGGATCGAAGATGCGCGGCAACAGGTTGACCAGGGTGGTCTTGCCGGAAGCGGTCCGCCCGACGATGCCGAGCGTCTGTCCGGGACGCACCCGGATCCGCACGTCGTGCAGGGCCGGGTGGGTGCCGTCCGGGTAGGTGAACGCATCGAGATGGATCACCACCTCTCCCTGCACCCGCCCCAACGGCGCGGCCCCGGGTTCGTCGCGGATGTCCGGCACCTCGGTCAGCAGCACCTCCAAACGCTGCAGCGACGCGGAGGCCCGCTGAAAATAGTTGAAGACATAGCCCATCTCCTGCAGGGGCGTGATGAGCATCGCCAGGTACAGGGTGAACGCGACGAACGACCCGAGCGGGATTTCCCGGGTGATCGTCAGGAAGCCCCCGTACAACAGGGCGATCACGAACGCGAGCGACCCCATGAACGGGATGAGCGACTGCATCAAGGCGCTGCGCCGGAAGACGCCCATCTGGCGGCGGACGATGGCGTCGACGCGCTCCGTGAACCGCCGCTGCTCCACCTCCTCGTTGGCGGTGGCCTTGATGAGGCGAATGGCGGTCAGGCTCTCCTCCGTCAGGTCGGCCATGTCGGACAGCGCCTCCTGGGCCTGCCGCGTCGCGTTGCGGATGCGCGGCCCGAGCCACCCGACGAGGAACGGCACGAACACAATCGGGATCATGCTCACCAGCGTCAGCTTGACGCTCACCGTACGAAACGTCATCACCAGCGTCGACGCCAACAGGAAGACGGCATTCGTCAGGATGTTCAGGCCGCCCGAGAGGGCGTCCCGGACGGATCGGACGTCGTTCAAGGCGTGGTTGAGGAGATCACCGATGCTGCGCTGCCGGAAGTAGGCCGTCGACAGGGTCTCCCAGTGCAGGAACAGCTTTCGGCGCAGCTCGTACTCGAACTGCCGCCCGAGCATGCCGTTTCGCATCTGCCCGAATCCGTACAGGACCACGTAGCCAATCCCGACGACGGCCAACAGGGCGGTGTCGTGCCACAGCGTGCGGCCGTCCACGCGCCCGGCCTGAAGCGCATCCGTAAACTCGCCCAGCAGATGCGGAAACTGCACCATCACGATTTCGGACAGGATGATGGACAGGATGGAGACGAGGTACGCCCAGCGATGCCGAACCAAATACTGTTTGAGGAGTTGACGCGGGTTGTCCAATCGGATGCCCCCTCCCTGCGCCGCCACGGGCGTTCGGGACGGCATTTCGTCACCCTATGTATTTTAACAGCGGAAACATCTCCGGGAAAGGCGAAAGGAAGGGGGCGGTCACCGAACGCCCTCTTCCAACCGCGCCCGCAGCGCCGCCTGCGCCGACTCGTACCCCGGCTTGCCGAGCAGGGCGAACATGTTGGTCTTGTAGGCCTCCACCCCCGGCTGATCGAACGGGTTGACGCCCAGCAAGAGCCCGCTCACCGCGCACGCCAACTCGAAGAAATAGAAGAGCTCGCCCAGCGACCGCGCGCTGCGGTCGGCGACCCGGATGCGCAGGTTCGGCACCCCGCCGTCGGCGTGCGCCAATTGCGTGGCGATGCGCGCCTGATCATTGATCCACGACAGGTCCCTGCCTGCCAGGTACGCCAGGCCATCTTCCACACCCGCCACGGCGGGGAGGGAGACGGATTCTCCCGGATGATCCAGCGTGATCACCGTCTCGAACAGGTTCCGCGCGCCTTCCTGGATGAACTGGCCGAGCGAGTGCAGGTCCGTGGTGTACGCCACCGAGGCCGGGAACAGGCCCTTGTGGTCCTTGCCCTCGCTCTCGCCGAACAACTGTTTCCACCATTCCGCAAAGCTGCGCAGCGCCGGCTCGTAAAAGGCCAGCACCTCCAGCGCTTTGCCCTTGCGGTGCAGGGCGTTGCGGACGGCCGCGTAGCGGTACGCCGGGTTGTCGTCCAGCCGGTCCGTCGCGAGGGCCTCCTCCGCCGCTCGGGCCCCCTCCAACAGTTCCGCAACCGGCACCCCGGCTGCCGCGAGCGGCAGCAGGCCGACGGGCGTCAGGACCGAGTAGCGGCCGCCCACGTCGTCTGGGATGACGAACGTCTTCAGCCCCTCCGCCTCCGCGAACCGGCGCAGGGCCCCGCGCACCCGGTCCGTCGTGACATAGATGCGGCGGCGCGCCTCCTCCGGGCCCACCTGCTCTTCCAGCCAAGCCCGCAGGACGCGGAACGCCACGGCCGGCTCCGTGGTGGTGCCCGACTTCGAGATCACGTTGATGCAGACGCGTTTGCCCGCGAGGACCCGTAGCAGATCGGCGAGGGCCGGAGCGCTCAGGTGGTTGCCCGCGAAGTACACCTCCGGCCCGCCCCGCACCGCGCGCGGCAGTTGATTGAAATACTCCGGCAGACACCACTCCAGGGCCGCGCGGGCGCCCAGGTACGATCCCCCGATGCCCACCACCACCAGCGCGTCCGCCTGCTCCTGGATGGCGGTCGCCGCGGTGAGCAGCGGTTCTATCCCGTCGCGCAACGTCTCACTCGGCAGATGCAGCCACCCGAGAAAATCCGCCCCTGGCACGTCTCCGGCGTGCAGGCGGCGGTGGATGTCGGAGACAAACGGCTGCAATTGGCGCCATTCCGATTCGCTCACGGCCCCTTCGGCAAAACGCAGATCCAATTCGACCATCTCGACCCCTCCGTTTCCACGGCCTAGGATACCACCCAACCCGCGGCCGCGTACAGCAACGCGCTGCCTCCCGCCGCCCACAGCGCGGGTTTGAGCTTGTGGCGGGCGTAGTCCATGACCGGGAGTTTCATGACCGTCGCCATCGCCACGGTGTTGTCGCTGAGCGGAGAGGCAAAGCCGCCGAAGGTGCCGCTCGCGAACACAGCCCCGGCGATGAGCGGCAGCGGCGTGTGGGTGCTCGCCGCCAGGGAGAAGCCGAGCGGCAGGAGCATGCCCCAGGTGCCGAAGGATGAGCCGATCACATAGGAGATGGCACACCCGAAGAGAAACAGGGCCGGGGCCACAAAGGCCGCCGGGACCGTTCGCCCGATGGTGCTCTCGACGTAGTCCGCGAACCCCAGGTCCGTGGACACGGCCGACACGGCCCAGACCAACGCCAGCAACACGATGACCCCCATCATCTCGTTGCCGCCGGCCAAAATGCCGAACACGGTGCGCTCCACAGGAACCCGCTGCACCGTGTACCACGCGAACGTCGCCAGCAGGGTGATGAGCAGCGCCTCCAGCATGGCCTTGGCCGCGTTCGCCTGCGCCAGCGCCCCCCAGACGGTGGGCGCCTTGCCGCGCCCGTCCCACCAGGTGAGAAACAGCGTCAACCCGAGCAGAAGCAGGAGCGGCACCGCGAGGTTCACCAGCCGCGGCGGGATGCGTTCCGACACGAACTCCACCGGATCGGGCGGATTCAACCCGTCGGCCGCCGCAGGCCCCGCGGTGTGCCGTCGCTCGGATTGGCCGCCGCTGGTCGCAGTCCGCGCGACGGCTGTCGTCCCGGACGGTCCCACGTTGGCGGGACGCCCGCGAGGAGGCAGGTCGGGCGGCAGTTCCGCCCCGAACTCCGCCCGCGCGAACTGGGAGGCCATTTTGAGGCGCGTCTCTGCGTTCAACCGGGCAGGCCGGGGAACCCCTCGCACGGTGCCTCGGTCGGCGGCGCGCCGCTCGTCCTCGGCCCGTCGCTGCGCGGCCTCCCGGCGTTCCGCGCTCGGCGAGGCGCGAAACGAGAGGACCAGGGTGTACGCCAGGATGATCCAGGAGAAAAAATTGAGGGGAATGCTCATCAGGTACAGGTGATAGGGCGATCCGGGCAAAGTCTGATGGCGAGCCGAAGTGGCGATGAGCCCCACCATGTATCCGACGAACGCCGTTCCAACCGGCACCAGGGCGCACACCGGGGTCGAGGTGGCATCGATGGTGAACGCCACCCGCTCGGCCGGAACACGCAAGCGCTCGAAGATGCGGCGCATCACCGGCGCCACCGTGATGATGCGAAAGTCGGGCGCCATGAAAGTCACGAGCGACGACACCCAGGTGACAGCGAACGCCCCGCGCACCGACTTGACGCGGTCCGCCATCCAGTGCGCGAACCCGGACACGCCACCCGTCACGCGCACGAGCCCGACAAACGCGCCGAATCCGTACAGGAATACGACCAGCCGCAGGTTGTCCGGGATGGCCAACTCCTTCGCGATGTACGCCAAGGCCCCGTCAATCCCGCCGAGCGGCGTCGGATTTTGCATGTACGCCCCCACCAGCAGCCCCGCCAACAGGCCCGGCAGCACCTGGCGCGTCCACATCGCAATCGGAATCACCACCAAGAACGGAACCAGCGACCAAATCCCTGCGCTCACGCGCTCACCTCCCGGCGCGTCACGCCTGGGAAGAGATCCCCAGGCAACCGCTGCCGGTCCTAGGATGTCACCGGGCGCCGTTCCGTCATGCAACCCTTGCGCCGCCCTGTGCGCCCTGTGTTACGCCCGCGCCGCTTCCAGCGCCCGCACCCGCGCGACCACGTCATCCGCCCGGTGCAGCGGTGAATCGGGCGCTTGCGCGCACAGTGCCCGGAATCCCTCCGGATCCGGCACGTACCACACCGCGTCCATGCCGCAGGCCCGCGCGCCCTCGATGTCGGCCTGGTAGTTATCCCCAATCATCAAGGCATCGCGCGCCGTCACACCCATGCCCGCCATGGCCGCCTGGTAGACGCTCGGATGGGGCTTCGCGCGCCCGATGCGCTCCGAGATGAACAGCGCATCCTCCGAGAAGTACCGGTCGAGCCCGCATAGGCACACCTTCGCCCACTGCATGTCGGGCGATCCGTTCGTGATGATGGCCAACCGGTGTCCCGGAGACAACGCCTCGAGCAACCGGCGGGTCTCCGGATAGGGACGAAGGGTCTCCGGAAAGGCGGCCATGTACGCCTCGTGGAACCGTCGGGCTTCTTCCTCATCCTTTTCGATCCCGAAGTCCCGCCAAGCCCGCAGAAACCGCTCCCGCCGCAACTCTTCCATCGTCATCGTCCGCCGGTCGTAGTGGGGCCAGAGCTGTTCATGGTGGTGCAAGAACCGCTCCAGGAACGTGTCCGGCCACGCGTCGCCGTACAGGGCCCGCATCGCCTTCGGGACACCGAGATGGTACTGTTGGCGCGTGTCCACCAGGGTGTGATCGAGATCGAAGAAAATCACGTCATATGCGCGCATGCCGACACCTCGCGTCTCATGATCCCGCCGGGCCGCTCTCCATGCGAACAAGCCACGCCTGTCAGCTTCCGCCGGCGCCCCGCTGCCACGAGACCGACGTGCGCACCACCCGGCGCTCCCCGCCCTGGTTCAGCGTCAGCGTGAGAATGTGTCTCGCCGGATCCAGCACCGCGTCCGCCTGCACGACGCGCCGGCCTGTGGCGGGATCGGCATAGTCGATGGTCAGGGTCGTTCCCCCGTCGAGCTGGTAGTAGGTCTGCATCCATTCGGTCACTTGGCTCTGCAGGCGATCCTCGGGAACCGCTTGATTCAGGTGCAGCACCATGAAATCTTCGTCGAAGCCGGAGGCGTCGTGCATGAGCTCCACCTGTCCGATGCCGTGATCCGATACGTACTGCCCGAACTCCGTGCTGGTCGTGGCGCGCACCGTCAACGCCCGGAGCGTCAGGTGGGCGAACAAGCCGGCGAGCGCCAACACGACAGCGGCGCCGAACAGGAACCAGAGGCGGTTGCGGCGCACACGCGCGGCGGGGGCGGGCAATGGTCCCGTATCTGACACATGGTTCACCTCACTTCCGGAGCCAGGGGCGGGGCGGACATCTGGCAGCGATTGGACCGTCCCCGGTGTCTCCTACGTTACCGAAGCTTCTTCCAATCGTCAAAAGGGAACCAGGGCGACCCGGTGCACGGCAAATCAAAGGGGGAACCCCGAAACGGAGTTCCCCCGACTGGAGCCGCCGGTGTGCCACGCCGGCCGCACGGGTCCGGGTGCACACCCGACACTCATTTCTCGAAGCTCGGGTCGAATGCGTCGCGCAGACCGTCGCCGATGAAGTTGATGCACAGGATGGTGATGGTCAGCAAACCAGCCGGCGGCAACCACACCCACGGCTCACCCTTCAGGGTGAAGTAGTCGAGCGCGTCGTACAGGACATTCCCCCACGACGGATTGGGCGGTTGCACACCGAACCCGATGACGGCCAACGCCGCCTCGGCCGCAATCAGGTTGGCCATCGTGAACGTCGCGTTCACCACGATGGTGCCCATGATGTTCGGCAGCATGTGCCGGAACATGATGCGCCACGGGCCCGCCCCGGCCATCTTGGCGGCCAACACGAACTCCGCCTCGCGCAGGTTCAGGAACAGCCCGCGCACCATGCGAGTGGTCGGCGGCCAGAACACGATGGCGATTACGCCAATCAGCAGCCACACGCCGGATGAATTGAAGATCGACGTCAGCACGATGATCAAGAGCAAGAACGGGAAGTTCAGCATGAAGTCGCAGAAGCGCATGATCACGCTGTCCACCCATCCGCCGTAATAGCCTGCCAGGCCCCCCAGCAGGATGCCGATCCCCATCACAATCAGGGTGTCCACAAAGCCAATCAACAGGTCGTTGCGGCCCCCGTACAGGTCGCGGGAGAACAGGTCGAACCCGTTCTTGTCCGTGCCGAGCACATGGACGCCGCCCGGCGGCGCATCCGTCTCCGTCAAGTACTGATGGGTGGGATCCAGATGCGTGAACAGCGGCGCGCCGATGGAGATGAAGATGATCACCAGCAGCACGATCACGCTGACGACCGCCGCCTTGTTGTACATGAACCGTTCGAAAGCCAGGCGCGTCGGGCTCTTGCTGACCCGGCCGCGCGGCTGGGCCTGCGTCTTCTCCGGAGCGGTTGCAGGGCTCGCAGACATCGGATCACCTCCCTCAGTCGTAACGGATGCGTGGGTCGACCACGGCATACAGGATGTCTGCCAGCAGGTTGCCAATCAGGACGCCGATGGCGATGAGCACCGTCGTCGCCATGATCACGTTGTAGTCGCGGCCGTTGACGGCGTCAATCACCAACTGCCCCATCCCCTGGTACTGGAAGATGCCTTCGGTGATGATGAGGCCGCCGACCATGTTGCCAAAATCCAGGCCGAACTGCGTCACAATCGGGATCATGCCGTTGCGGAACACGTGCTTCGTGAACACGCGCCCTTCCTCCAAGCCCTTGGCGCGGGCGGTGCGGACGTAGTCCTTGCGCGCGACGTCGAGCATGGATCCGCGGGTGTACCGGCTGTACACCGTGCTGTTCACGACGGCCAAGGACAGGGCGGGCAACAGGGCGTGGTACAGGTGGTCGCCCAAGGTCCCCGCATTCGGGCCCGTCCCGGTGGAACCCTGCGCCGGAAACCACTGCAGGTCGATGGCGAAGAAGTAGATCATGAAGATCGCGAACACGAAAAACGGCACCGAGTAAAGGCAGAACAGCACGATGTTCGACGTGTAGTCGAACTTCCCGTACGGGTTGCGCGCCTGCAGGATGCCAAACGGCACGCCGACCGCGATGGTCAGCACCTCGGCGAGAATCCCGAGGATCAAGGTGTTGCGGATGGCCGGACCGACCAGATCCGTCACCGGCACGTGGTGGGTGAAGCTGAACCCCCAGTTGCCCGTCACGAACAGCCCGAGCCAATGCACATATTGCCACCACAACGGCTGATCCAAGCCGGCATTGTGTTCAAGTTGCTCTTTCAACTGCTCGATGTCCTTGATGGCCGGATTCATAATCGCGTCAAACGCGTTTCCTGGCGCCGCGTGCATGATGAGGAACACGAAGACCGTGATGAGAAACACCATCGGAATCATGCCGAGCACGCGGCGGACAACGTAGGTCCCCATGAAACCCCCTCCTCTTGATGCCAGGGCGGCCTGCCGGCCGCCCCGGGCGCGCATGGTGTCCGACTCCCCCTGCGGGGTGTGTGTCTGTCCGGGATCACGAATACAGGTGGCAGGCCACCAAATGGTTCGGCGCCACCTCTTTGAGCGCCGGCCGCTCCACCTTGCACACGTCCATCACCTTCGGGCAGCGCGTGTGGAACGGGCAACCCTTCGGCGGATTGGCCGGGCTCGGCACATCCCCCTGCAGGATGATGCGCTCACGCCGCCCTTGCCGCTTCGGTTCCGGCGCTGCCGACAGCAGCGCCTCCGTGTACGGATGCCGGGGATTCGCGTACAGTGAACGTTTGTCCGCCAGCTCGACCATGTGTCCGAGGTACATGACACCGACGCGATCGCTGATGTGGCGGACCACCGCCAGGTTGTGGGAGATAAAGATATAGGAGAGATTGAATTCCTTCTTCAGGTCCATCATCAGATTCAAGATCTGGGACTGGATGGACACGTCCAACGCCGACACGGCCTCGTCGGCCACAATCAGCTTCGGGTTCAACGCCAGAGCGCGCGCGATCCCGATGCGCTGGCGCTGGCCCCCGGAAAACTCGTGCGGATAGCGGTGGCGGTCCTCCGCCCGCAGGCCCACGCGCTCGAGCAGGTGGACGACCCGCTCGGTGGCCTGCTTGCGGCTCACCCCGTTGACAATGAGCGGCTCCGCGATGATCTCCTCAATCCCCATCTTCGGGTTGAGCGACGCGTACGGGTCCTGGAACACCATCTGGAACTTCGGCCGCACCGCCCGCAGCTCTTTGCCGTGCAGCTTCGTGATGTCCTGACCGTCGAACACAATCTGGCCGGAGGTGGGCTCAAGCACCCGCATGATCATGCGCCCTGTGGTCGACTTGCCGCATCCCGACTCGCCCACGATGCCGAGCGTCTCGCCCGCCTTGACCGTGAAGGAGACGTCGTCGACCGCCTTCACATGGCCAACCGTCCGGCGCAACAGTCCCGCCGTGATGGGGAAGTATTTCTTCAGGTTGCGCACTTCCAGCAAGTTCTCGCTCATCTCAACCGTCCCTTCATACGAGATCGCAGCGGACGAAGTGACCGGGTTTCACTTCGCGCAGCTCCGGCATCTTCTCCCGGCAGCTCGGTTGCGCAATCGGACAGCGATCCGCAAACCGGCACCCCTGCGGGAACGCGGCCGCGTCCGGGACCGTGCCGGGGATGGAGTACAACACGTCCTTCTCCTCCTCCAGCGACGGGATGGACGCCAACAGCCCCTTCGTGTACGGATGCGTCGGTTCCGCGAACAGGCTGTCCGCGTCGGTGGATTCCACCACCTGGCCGGCGTACATCACCACCACGTGGTCCGCCATGTCCGCCACCACCCCGAGGTCGTGGGTGATGAGGATGATGGACGTGTCGAAATCCTCCCGCATCTTCTTCATCAATTCCAACACCTGCGCCTGGATGGTCACGTCCAAGGCGGTGGTGGGCTCGTCCGCAATCAACAGCTTCGGCTCGCACACCATCGCCATCGCGATCATCACGCGCTGCCGCATGCCGCCGGACAGTTGGTGAGGATACTCATGGACGATCTCGCTGGCCCGCGGCACCCCGACGAACTGCAGCATCTCGATGGCTTTCGCGAGCGCCTGTCGCTTCGTCAACTTGCGGTGGCGCAACAGCACCTCGGTGATCTGTTCGCCGATGGTCAGCACCGGGTTGAGCGCCGTCATCGGCTCCTGGAAGATCATCGAGATCTCATTGCCGCGCACGTCCGTCATCTCGTCCTCGGAGAGCTTGAGCAAGTCCCGGCCGTTGAACCAGATCTCGCCGTCCACGATCTTGCCTTTCGGCTTCGGCACCAGGCGCATGATGGACAGCGACGTCATGCTCTTGCCGCATCCGGATTCGCCCACAATGCACACGACCTGCCGCGGTTGCACCTCGATGTCGATGCCGTCAACGGCCCGGACCTCAGCGTCCTTGCTGATGAAATACGTCTTTAGGTTTTTAATGGCCAAGAGTGGTTCAGCCACCGCAAAACCTCCCCCTACTCACAAGTTTCCGCTCTCCGTTTCGGCCGTCGGGACTCGCGACGCACTGCCCGGCGTACACGAAAAGTGCCGTCTCCAATCTATCGATGGCGAATCTCCAGCAGATCCGCGGGGCCGAACCGTCGTCGACCGTCGACCTGATTCGACACGTGACATACGGCTCTCATTGTAGCGTTGTGCCTCGCAAGTTGTAAAGCAGACTGAGAGAATTGGTAGTGTTGTCAGTTTACACGCCGACGCCGCCATGCGACGGCCTGGAGACAACGGTTTTCACGGTCTTGATTGTAGGCGAAATATTCAGTCTCCCGGCTGATCGACGCCCATGACAGGTGCGTCACGGGATTTGTCGCACCTGTCGGTACACCTATTCTATGAAATTTATGGCCGGTTCACAATCGGTGACCATTGGCATTTCACGCAGGCACCCACCAACGGCAGTCCCCTTCGCCCCCCGGCAGGCACGCTCGCCTCTCCATTCGCCTCTCTGTCAGAAGGCCGACGAACGACCGGTCTCGGGCGCGTTTCGCCGCTGCGCGGCGTGAAACCCGGTGAAACACAGGGCCGGCAGCACGCACGCAGCGGACGCGCTCCACAGGAGCGCCTGGACGCCCGCGTGATCGAACAGCCATCCCCCCGCGATGGGACCCACCATCCGGCCGAGTGTGGCGGTGCTGCCCACCAGCCCTTGGAGGTAGCCCAACCGGTGAAGCGGGGCCAACTGCCCGATGGCGGCCGGTACGCTGGGCCACGCCAGGACCTCGCCCAAGGTCATCACCGTCATGGCCGCCACGAAGGCTGGGTAGGTGTGCCAAAGGGCGACCAGCGCGTATGCGGCCGCGTACAGGACCATGCCCATGGCCATGTGCCAGGCGAGGTAGGGCACGCGCCGGACGACGGCGGCCACCGCCGGCTGGAGCACGAAGATGAGCACCCCGTTCAGCGTCCACAACGCGCTGTAGGCGGCGAGCGGGTAGCCCAGGTCCTGCATGTAGACGGAGATGGCGGTCTGCCACTGCACGTAAATGGCCCATCCCGCGGTAAAACCGACGAGGACGAGCGTGACGGGCCGCCACGGCACGCCCCCTGATGCCACGGTCCCCGGTGCCGCCGCTGACGGTGCCGCCGCCCGCCGGTCGGGCGCCGATGCACGGTCGGGCGCCTCCTGCGTCCGCCGCGCCTGCTGGGCCCTGCCGCTGCGCAACTGCCGGAGCGCGGTCCGGAGGACCGTCCACAGGAGGATCAGCAGGATCGCGTTGACCAGGGCGATGCCCCAGAACACCGACGCGAACGAGCGCTGTGCCATCACGCCTCCGAGCGCGGTGCCCGCGGCGACGCCGATGTTGTTGGCCACGTACATGAAGTTGTACGCCCGCCGTCCGCCATCCGGCCAGGCGTGGCCGACGAGGGCGTTGAAGACAGGAAACGGGACCGCGCACGCGAGCCCGAACACGGCCATGACTCCCATGTATGGCACCCACCCGCCGATCCGGAGGGGGACGAGGATACTCGCCGCGCACACCGCGAACCCGGCGGTGAGCACCGGCAGGGCGCCAAACCGGTCATAACCTGCGCCGGCCAGAAAGCTGCCCGCCAACCCCGCGGCCGAATACACCAGGAGCACCGTCCCGGCGATGGTCATCGGCTGGCCCAGGACCTCGTGGATGTAGATGGCATTGACCGGCCACAGCAGCGACAGGCCCGTGATGTTGAGAAAGCTGCAGGTCATCAGGAGCCACACCAGCGACGGGACGGCCTTCACCCAGGTCCGTCCGCGCGCCCAGACAGTGCCCATACCACTCTCTCCATTCCACCACGATGCGAGTCGCTCCCCCCGGCTCCCGGGCCGTTTGGCGACCGCTTCATTCAATGTACACATCCGCTGACCGGACTTTCAAGGGAGATTCAGGGACCGGCGGATAGACTGGCCCTGCATCTCGGGTTCGCACGTCGGTGTTCTCCACCGGTGGTGTACAATGGGAGCAGGAGGGAGAACGAGGTGCGGATCCTCATCGTGGAAGACGAACAGCGGCTGGCCGCGGCGCTGGCGCAACTGCTCAAGGAGCGCCAGTATGCGGTCGACGTCGCGCACGACGGCAACACGGGGCTCGATCTCGCCCTGACGGACTGTTACGATCTCCTGGTCCTCGACGTCATGCTGCCGGGCCAAAGCGGCCTGGACATCGTCCGGCAGGTTCGGCAGGCAGGGCTCGACGTGCCCATCCTCCTGCTGACGGCCAAGGACACGGTCGACGACCGGGTCACCGGCCTCGACGCGGGCGCCGACGACTACTTGGTCAAACCGTTCGCCACCAAGGAACTCCTGGCGCGCATCCGGGCGCTCACCCGCCGCACCGGCAACGTCAGCGGCCCGGACACCCTGACCGTGGGGCCGTTCTCCATGCACCTCGCCGAGCGGACCATCTTTCGCGACGGACAGCCATTGTCCCTGACCGCGAAGGAATTTCAACTGCTGGAGCTGTTGATGCGGAACCACGGCAAGGTGATGTCCAAGGAACTGATCCTCGATCGCGTATGGGGCCCGGACGCCGAGGTCATCGGCAACGCCGTCGAGAATTATGTCCATTTCCTGCGCAAGAAGATCGACGTCCCCGGGCGGCCGTCCTACATCGAGACGGTCCGCGGCGTCGGCTACGTGTTCCGCGTCCGGGACAGCCAGGAGGAGAGGTGACCCGCCCCCTTGTTCCGCCGCGTCCGCATCCGCATCACCCTGCTCACGCTCGCCATCGTGGTGTGTCTGTACGCCGTCTCTTCCATCGCGGTGTACAGCATCGTCCGTCAGGCGGTCCTGCGCAACGTGGACGCCCGCCTGCTGTCCACCGTCCACGCCGCCGGCCCGGGCAACGCCGGCCGCATCGTGACCACCTTGCCGCAGGGGACGTGGATGGAGGTCCACACCGCCTTGGGCGATGTCACCAACCTCACCCCCGACCTCGAAACCGCGCTCGACCAGTGGGTGGCCCGCCACCCTTCGAACCGCGCGTGGCAAGCGACCTGGCGCCCGCAGGCCGGGACGATTCTGCGCGTCCTGTACCTGCCATTGGGCCCGCGCGATCCGAGGCGCGACGCCGGCTACGTCGTCATCGCCATCGACATCGAGCGCGAGATGGAGGTCCTCGAGCGGCTCCGCGACGTCCTGTTGCTCGTCGGCGTCGGGGGACTGATTGCCGGCGGGATCGCCGGCTTCTACCTGGCCGAGCGCGTCCTGCGTCCCATCCGCGAAGCCTGGCGGCGCCAATTGGAGTTTGTCGCCGACGCCTCGCACGAGCTGCGCACCCCGCTCGCGGTCATCCAGTCGAATCTCGGCGTCGTCCTGGAGCACACCCACGAATCGGTCGCCGACAACCTGGAGTGGATCCACAACGCCCACAGTGAAGCGCGCCGCCTGTCCAAGCTGGTGCGCGACCTGTTGACCCTCGCCCGCGGCGACGCCGAGGCGGTGCCCCTGTCCCTGCAGCGCGTGTCCGTGACCGAATTGGTCGGGAAGGTGGCCGAACTGTTCGAGCCCGTCGCCGCCGCGCGCGGCCTCCGCCTGGTGACGGACTGCGCGCCGGACGCCATCGTCACGGGGGATCCCGACCGGCTCCATCAATTGCTCGTGATCCTCGTCGACAACGCCTGCAAGTTCACCCCGGAAGGCGGCACCGTCACCCTGCGCACACGGCGGCAAAAGCACACCGTCCTGCTCGAGGTGTCCGATACCGGCGTCGGGATTGCCGAGGAAAACCTGCCTCGGGTCTTCGACCGCTTCTTCCAGGCCGATCCCGCCCGCGCCCGCGACGGCTCGCACGGACACGGACTCGGCTTGTCCATCGCCAAGTGGATTGTCGACGCCCACCGCGGCAAGATCTCCGTGTCGAGCCGGCTGGGGGAAGGGACCACCTTCACGGTGCAACTGCCCGCCGCCGGGTGACCGAAAGGTCTGCGACGGCGTGCGCGAAGTCAGCCCCGTCCGGGCCCCTCATTCTCCCTCGACGGACGCCACGTCCGGAAAAACGACACCAACGACTGGGCGGCCCAGGTCCCGGCCGCCTGTTCATCCATCCCCGCCAGCGTACCGGGCAGCAGATCGCGCAGCGTGACCGCCGTCGCTCGATCCACCCGGTACGGATTGCCGGCCAGTTCATAGAACCGGTTCATCTGCGCCACCATCCAGTCCATGTCGGCATCGACGGCGATGCACCCATGCGCCAGCACGTACCCGGGCCGGCTCGAAGCCATTCCGGCCAGCCCGCCCCGCCATGCCTGCGCGGTGCCAATCAGTTTCTTCCCGCCGACGAGGACGTTGTAGCGGCCGTCGCAATAGCTCCCGGGCAATTCGCCGGTTTCCGCGGCGAGCCCGAGCGACCGGAGCCACTGCATCAGCGGATCGCAGAGCAGGCGGTAAAACGCGTCCGTCGTGGCCGGAGTTGCCGGACGGCGGAACAGGTAGGACACCTGGACCACGCCGGGCCCCTGCGGGACCGCGGTGCCGCCGGTCTGCCGCACGACCACGGTGCACCCCTCGGCCTGAAGCGCTGCCTGGGCGGCGCGCCCAGCGTCCGTCGCCACGTCCTTCTTGCTCAAGCCGATGCCGGTTTTCACGGGCCCTCGCCAGATCCGCACCATCGGCGGCCGCTCGCCCCGGCCCACCTGCTCCCCGAGGAGGACATCCAAGTCCATGTTGCGCTGCCCGTCGTCGATGTCATCCAGCCATGTGACCTCGACGCCCGTCGGCCACAACGCCGCATCCGACACCTGCCGACACCTCCCGCACGCTCATTCTCCAGGGTTGCGGCACCGGGCCATGGTGCCGGCCCGCTCCGCTCATCCCAGCCATTTCGCCAACATCGACAGCTCCATGTTCCCGCCGCTGAGCACGCACACCACAGGCCCCTGCAGTGCCTCGCCGCGCTCCGCCGCCGCCATCACGGCCGCCACCGAAGTGGCACCGGAAGGCTCGACGAGGATCTTGCACGAATCCAGCAACCGGACGACCGCGTTGCGGATGCCGTCCTCCGGGACGAGCGCGATGGCATCCACCCGCTTTTGCACAATCGGGAACGTGTAGTGTCCCGGGTGATTGGTGCGAAGCCCGTCCGCGATGGTCTTCGTCTCCCCGATGTCCACCGGGTGTCCGGCCTGAAGCGATAGGTAGGTGTCGTTGGCCAGCTCCGGTTCGACGCCCACCACGCGCACTCCCAGGATGCGCATCTTCAGCGCCGTCGCCACCCCCGATACCAGGCCGCCCCCGCCCACCGGCACGAACACCGTCCGCACCCCGGGCAGGTCCTCCGCAATCTCCAGACCCACCGTCCCTTGGCCGGCGACGACCCGCGGGTGATCATACGGCGGGACGAACGCCAACCCTTCCTCGCGGGCCAACTGTTCTGCCCGTTCAATCCGCTGCGACGACATCGTCCCGCACCGGATCACGCGCGCCCCGTAACTTTGGATGGCCCGCTCCTTCACCGGCACCACCGTCTCCGGCACCACCACCGTGCACGGCAAGCCGACCAGGCTCGCGGCGTACGCGACCGCCTGCCCGTGGTTGCCCGACGACGCCGTGATGACCCCGCGCGGCGGATTCGGCTGCTCCTTGAGCGCCAACACCATGTTCAACGCCCCGCGGACTTTGAACGCCCCGGTCCGCTGCAGGTTCTCGCACTTCAGGTACACGTCCGTGCCCACCTGCCGCGACAAGGCTTGCGCATACAAGAGCGGTGTGCGCACCGCGTAGGGCGCAATCCTCCGGCTGGCCGCCTCGATGTCTTCCCATGTCACTTCCGGGTGCTGTGTCATGTCCGCTTCTCCTCTCCAGATGTCTTCACCCGCACACCCGCGGCGCCGCACAGGCACCGGCCACCCCGTCACTCCCCCGATCCCCGCATTCACACGCCGTCCCATTCCGGCCCTGCCGCGGCGCCGCCCCCTGCCCGCATCCCGGACAGGGATGCCGCGAACCGCGCCGCGCACGCCGGCAGCAGGCTGTCCCGTCGGGTCACCAGCGTGACGGTGCGCGCACCGAGGTCCACATCCGTGAGCTCCACCACCGCCAACCGCCCGGCGGCGACGTCGCCCTCCGCCGACGATCGCGGCAACACCGACCACCCGACACCCAACTGCACGAGGCGGCTGATGCTCTCGAGGCTGTCGGTCTCCATGGCGATGTCGAGATGGAGCCCATGCCGGGCGGCCAGCTCGTTCACCCAGTCCCGCAGGCCCGATCCGCTCCCCATCAGGACCGCGGGCCAGCGCACCAGATCGGCGAGTCGGAGCCGCCCGGCCCGCGCGACGTCGCTGTCCGGCGCCGCTACCAGCAGCAGGTCGTCGTGCCACAAGGGCTGCGTCTCCAGGTCCTCGCGCCCGGCCTCGACGGTGGTGACGAAGGCGAGATCAATCTCCCGCGCTTCCAACATCTCCAGCACCTCCCGGGAGGAGCCGGTTCGCACCTCGAACCGCACGCGGGGGTGCCGGGCGCGGTATGCCGCCAGGACGGGTGGCAGGAGGTAGATGGACGGCGTCAGGCCCGCGCCGATGCTGACGGTGCCGGCTTCCGGATCGGCCAGGGTCCGGAGCTCTTCTCGCATCCGCCGGTCTTCACGCAGGGAGCGCTTGGCGTAACGGTACACCAGCTCCCCCGCTCGGTTGAGGACCAGCCGTTTGCCGATGCGATCGAACAACGGAACCCCCAACTGCGCCTCGAGCTGACGGATCTGCCGGGTCAAGGTGGGCTGCGTCAGGTGCAGCGCCTCCGCCGCCTTGACCATCGTCTCCTGTTCCACGACCTGCACGAACGCCTCGTACAACGGATGCAACCTGGTGGCCTCCCGGCGCCGTTTATACGAAATTTGCATAGCGAGTATGCACGTTTTCAATTTTACACATAAATACCACGGGCGTACACTGCTGACGTGGAGGTCTGGCAGGGCGGCGCACCTCCATCCTGAGGCGTTCCGGCGCGCCGCCCATGGAGGAGGAATGTGTGTGGTTCATGTCGTCGTGGGAGCGCAGTTTGGCGACGAGGGCAAGGGGAAGATGGTGGACTACTTCGCCGTCCAGGCGGACATGGTGATCCGCTACCAGGGCGGAGGCAACGCCGGCCACACCATCGTCAATGAGTACGGAAAATTCGCGCTGCACCTGGTCCCCTCCGGCATCTTCAACCCGGAGACCGTGTGCGTGCTCGGCACCGGCGTCGTCATCCACCCGATGAACCTGGTCAAAGAACTGCGAACCCTGCAGGATTCGGGCATCTCCACGGATCGCTTGATCATCTCCGAACGGGCGCACCTGGTGCTGCCCTATCACGTCTGGCAGGACCGGTACGAGGAGCAGGTCCGGTCGGCGAAGGTGGGCACGACGCTCCAGGGCATCGGGCCGGCGTACCAGGACAAGACCGGCCGCTTCGGCATCCAGATGGGTGAGATGCGCGACACCGCCCACTTCCGCCGCCGACTCGAGGAGGCGTTCCGCCTCAAATTGGAGAAGATGCCGGGGATGCGGGAGACGAGCGGATCGTTTGAAGAGATGTGGAACGAGCTGATGGCCGCCCGGGAGGTGCTGCTGCCGCACATCCAGGACACGCTGCCCATCGTCCGGGCAGCGGTGGAGGCGAACCAGTACGTCCTCCTGGAGGGACAACTCGGCGTGATGCGCGATCTCGACTGGGGCGTGTACCCGTTCGTCACATCTTCCAACCCCATCAGCGGGTTCACCAGCGTCGGCGCCGGCGTGCCGCCGACGGCCATCCAACGGGTGACCGGCATCACCAAGGCGTATGCCACCGCCGTCGGGGAAGGGCCCTTCCCGACCGAGCTGCATGACGCCGTGGGACAGCACCTGCGGGACCAAGGCGGCGAGTACGGCGCCACCACCGGCCGCCCGCGCCGCTGCGGCTGGCTGGACCTGCCCGCGCTGCGGTACGGCGCGTGGCTGAATGGCTACACGGACCTGGCGCTGATGAAGCTCGATGTGCTGAGCGGGCTGGAGAAAGTGGCAGTATGCACGGGCTATGAGCTGGACGGCCAGGTGTACGACCTGCCGCTGCCGACCTACCAACTGGAGCGCGCGACGCCGCGGTACGAGTGGCTCCCCGGTTGGACCGAAGACCTGTCCGGCTGCCGCGCGTTCGATGAACTGCCCGAAGCGGCCCAAAAGTACGTGGCGTACGTGGAACAGGCCGTCGGCGTCCCGGTGAAGTACGTGTCGGTGGGGCCGGAGCGGAACCAGACCATCGTGCGCTGAGGCGATGTGGGGGCCGGGGGTGCGGGCGTCTGGAGCGGAGGCCGGCGGCGCGGACGTGCGGAGTGGTCTGGAGGCCGCTGATGCGGGCTCCTGAGTGGTCTCGAGGCCGGTGCGGGCGTCCGGAACGGTTTGGGGGACCAGCGGTGCGGGCGTCCGAATCCCTTCGGCGCCCCGGCAGCGCGGGCTCACCCCCGGCACCGCGGGCTCACGTCTGCTCAGGTTGGTCCTGCGCCGCGGCGCCGCGGCCCGTCACCATCGGCAAGTCCAACAGCCAGTACCGGCGCGGCTTCCTCCCCTTTCCCATCCGGACCACATCGACGAACCGCTCCCCCCGCGCGACGAGCACCGTCTGGCCGTCGTCCAATTCGACGCGCCAAGCCTCCGGGAGACTCGCGGGATCGTGCCGGTTGACCCCGAGAAAGGACGCCTCGTTGAACTGCCGGACGAACGCTTCCACCTCGTCCGCGGACAGGACGCGCCCGAACGGATCCACGATGCGCTGCACGTGGCCGGGATCCAACTTCCGGTGGACCGCAAACCACCGCTCCAACGTCTTGTAAAACACGGATACGCTGAGCAACGTTCCGAGCAAACCCGCGACGATGTGGCCCACCCAACTGGCGGTGTAACCCATGCAGCATCTCTCCCAAGGTCTGTCTGTTCCATCCCATCATACCACGGGTCGATTGCGCGCCAATCGCAGAACCGCCACGGACAGCGTTGGGAAGGAGTCGACCGCCGGAGGCGCTTTTTTGTGCCGGACGGCAAGCTGCTGCCCCTGGTCAACGGCGCACTGCCCGCGCGTACGCTGGATGCCATCATCCGCCGCGCGGTCATGGGAAAGTGATGGTGGCGGCGGACGGGTTCACTTCAGAACTTTTTCGTAGCAGAAGTACGGCCGCTTGCGCATCGGATAGCGGACTTCTCCCCGGTGTTCGTACCCGTGCCTTTGGTACATTGTGACGGCGTCGGGGTTTCCTGAATACACGTCCAGACGGATGCTGGTGTACCCCTCATCCTGCGCCACGCGCTCGGCGAACTGAAGGAGTTGCCGGCCGAGTCCCTTGCCCTGGAAGTCGGGGCGCACGGCCAGCCGGTGAATCGCCGCCGGGCGCCCTTCCCGGTCCGTCCACTCGATGGATGCGTACTTGCGGCTCCATTGATCGTTGACAACCACAGCGCCAATGACGGTGCCGTTCTCCGAAATTCCGTACGCCCGGCCGCTCTTCACATCAGCACGGATGGTGAATCGGTTCGGGTACGCCCAGTCCCACTGGTCCACCCCGCTCCTCCGCAAGTCCCGCGTCACTACGCGGTACAAGGCGCGCAGCGACTTCTCGTCGCTTGCCTGCAATGGACGCATCTCCATGTCAGTCCCCTCCGTCAGGCCTGCGCCGCCAGTTTAATCTCGGCCAGCCGCTTAGCAGATTTTCTCCGGTACGCGACGGTCCAGAGGATGGCTGCACCAATAAACCCGTAAAGGATGAAGTTCGACACAGCAAGGAACTGCGCCGTGGACAGCTGGAAGACGAGGAACACCTTAACCGCAGCTTCGGCCACCAGAATGACACCCCACACCAGCGTCATGAGCCGAAGCACGAAGCGAAAGTAGCCAAACTGCCAGTTGCCCGCGAAGTCCGGGCTTCCGGCGAAGCGCATGGCCAAGTAGAACATAATGGGTCGTGCAAACAACAGCGACAACAGGAAGACCAAACCGACAGCGCCGGTGATGAGTGACTCACGAATGAGCAGCAGCTTTTCACTGCCGCCTAGGGCGACCACGGCGATGGTCAGGACCAACGTGAACAGCATCAGACTGCCAAACGCGTCAAACTTTCGGTGCCTCAATAAGTGATAGAGGGTGTCCACTAGCGGAATGATGGTCGCAATGGACAGTGCCGACAAACTGGACATGTAGTTGGAAAGCCACACGTAAAGCAGCCAAGGCAGCGCACCGTTGATCAACAACGTAACAATAACGTATGTACGCTTTGACATGAATTCAACAACCCTTCCCATTTTTCTTTAATCAATAGCCTGCACAGCTTCACGCAAAGGACGAGAGCCGCTGACCGGCTTGGCTTTCCGGCCACGCAGCAGCCACTCTGCCACCAGCAGATTGAGAACCAGTGATACGTATACACCCACTGGGAACGCAACGCTGGTTGGTGCGTGTGTCAGCAGCGAGATGACGGCAACAATGAGTCGAAACGAAACAAAGCCCCACGTCACAGCATAACTGCGCACCATCCACTTTCTGTGCGCCGCGACGTTTCGCTGCCATATTCGCCACACGCCCATGGCCGTCGTCCAAAGCCACGCCGCATCGAGCACCAGAAATGCTACCGTGGACCCTTTACCGCCCGTTGCAAAGATGGCCATATAGGGCACAACCAAGATGTTGATCCCTATGGCTGCAGCGTAGATTCGGCCAAGTATCCGATGCCCCTGGCGTTTTCCCCGCCTTCGATTCAGAAACTGAACAGGGCCAATGGCCAAAGCAACGGTTCCCAGCACGATGTGTGGATAGAACGCGACTTTCCAGGCTGTCAGGGAGAAACCCGGCTGATCCAGCTTATTTTTCACTACGGGTGCATTCACTGGGTCGTGTGTCAGGTACATCAACGTGACGTACACGGCCGAAAACAAGATGATGACGTACATGATACCAATGGCAATCCGTCCCTTTTTGTGTTTCAAAGGTTACCCTCCCCACTCGTCACCGCCCGGCGTGAGTTACCCGCCGCGGCCGTCTTGTTCTGCGAGTCTCACTGTAAGGATCGGAGCATGACGCGGAACACATCCTCCACTCCAATCTTGCCCGTCGATTGCAAAATCGTATTTTGAACACGCATGCCGTACATGAAAGTGAGAAACACCAAAGCCAGTTTCTCTGTTTCTACTTCGCGCGGAATGACACCGCTTTGCTGTCCGAACTCAATCCACTTGCAACAGGTATCCACCGTGAAGTGATACACCTCCTGCAGCAGCGACGCCGCCTTCGGGTTGTCCGTCTGGCCGAGCAGGTAAACAAAAATCTTGGATGACACATCGTGCGGATTTGTGTCCCTCATCACCGTCTCCGCAATCAGTTTCAAGGGATTTTCGATCCCCTTGTTCGCAGGGCTCCTTGCAACGCCGTAAAAACGTTCATTCAACTTTTCAACCCGGGCCTTCAGAATCAGCCCCAGCAGCTCGTCCTTACCGGACACATAGTGGTAGATCGCCCCTTTTGACAGTCCGGATTTGTCGATGATGTCTTGCATGGTGGTTTGGCGGCATCCCTTTTCCTGAATCAACTGCTCGGTCGTATCTAGAATCAACTCGAACGTTGAATTTTTCTGATCTGTATGTGCCATACTTTCTCCTCCAGAAGCCATCATGAACGGTGTTCAACCAACATTGCCCATCTTACAGACCGACGGTCGGTTTGTCAACGAGACGTTTTTGAAGCTTTTGTGTCAGGGCATGCCTCGGTAGGGAGGCAGACTTAGGTCCCGGGGGTCGCGCCAAACCGCAAAATCGGATTATGAGACAAGGCATCCCCTTGGGCGCTCAAGAATGGCATAATCGGACTATCCACCTGCGAGGTCGGTCGAATCGGCACAATACGTTCACAACCACCTTGACCGGGGTGCTGGCGGGTGCACCCATCCCTCCATTCACCCTCCGTTCGCAACCCATTCGTGCAGCCGCCGGGCCGCGATCACATGCCGCAGCCCGGCCCCGCCACGGCCAGCCCAATCGCGCACCGCCACGCCGCAGCCGCCTTGCCACGCTGCGGCCGTAACCCTGCACGGTCAGGTCAAAACCTCACCGTGGCCGCGCCACGATGCCGTTGTGCGCCTTGATGATCCCGTGCCGCAGGATCTCGAAGCCGTTCTCGTACAGGTAGAGGCCCATCTGCTGCACGGTCATCAGCTCGCGGTAGGTGTAGTTCATCGCTTCCGCCATCACGTGGTAGAACAGGCGGGACTTCCACTGCAGCCGCGGCGTGGTGAGGATGGCGATCCCGCCGGGCTTCAAAAACCTGCGGTGAAAATCGATGCACTCCGGCTTGAATTCGTCCGGAAAATGCTCCAGCAGCCCGACGCTCAGGACCACGTCAAACTCCCGCCCGAACGGCAGGTTGCGGATGTCCTCCACGACGAAGGACAGGTTCATCTGGTCCTTGTACCACACCCGCGGGCTCCCCGTGGCCAGGTTGAAGCCGAGGAACGGATAGTGCTCCGGAAACTTCCCGAAGCGATCCGTGGCGCAGAACTCGTCGTAGTCCACCAACACCGCCTCGCCCCCGGGATACATGGCGTACAACTGCATCGCCTCGTACCCGTCCGCGGCCCCGAGGAACAGGATGCGCGGCCTCTCCAAGCCGAGTCCCTCGAACAGCCCCCGCTTGCCGCGCGGATCCCAGATGGCGTCCTGCACACGGTGGGTGAAATTCCATAGCGCCAGTTGCTCGTACTCCTCCAACAGCTCTCCGACGCCCGCCCACTGGAACCGGATGGCCCTCTCCCATAACTTCCGCCGCAGCCTCCGCCGCTCCTCAGGCACATCCTGCATGAACAGCCGGTGAAACGACCGATTGAACATCTGCCAGGAGGTCCGCACCGGCATCCGGTCGCCGTTTTGCTCCTCCCACAGCCGCTTTCCGCTCGCGTAGTTCTCCACGCGGAAGGGCCGGCCCACATCTTTCCACGTCAACACCGACCAATCCCGTACCTGTCCGGTTTCGATGAACCGCGGCCAATCCTGCGGCCGCGGCGCCCGAAGGTCCGCGCGGTAGTTCGAATGGACAAACGTCTGCCCAAAGTGCCGCTCATCGTACGGATGGCCGTCGCTCGAATGCGTCTCCTCCCACAACTCCGGCCTCTTCGGCTCGCGAATGGCCATGGTCATCCCGCTCCCCTTCAAACGAACGTTTGGTCCTATTGTATCAGACTGGAGTCGCCATGAGACGGAACATTTCGAATCTCTGCCCATTCCGCGGTCCTGCCTTTATAATTAAGTGCAGATTGCTGGGGGGAGGGCGCACGCCAGACGCGTTCGGCTTCCAGACCGCTCGGGCCAGCCTCCTCTGGGCGGACTTCCCGTCTGACTCATCGGACCGCGACGAAAGGAGCGAATCTCTCGTGTCATTCACCGCATCCCTCCGCCAGGCGGCGGATAGCCTCTGGGAGCAGAGCTTCCGCCACCCGTTCGTGACCGAGCTGGCCGCCGGCACCCTGCCGGTGGAGAAGTTCGCCCACTACGTACAGAATGATGCCTATTACCTGCAGGTGTTCGCGCAAGTTCAGGCCATGGCCGCCGCCAAATCGGGAGACCTCGCGGCGCTCGGCCGCCTCGCCGCCCACGCGCAGGCCACGGTCGAGGCGGAACTCGCCCTGCATCAGACGTTTTTCGGCCTGCTCGGCATCGAGCGCGATCCCCTGTTTCTGCCCGCCCCGACCAACCACCGCTACACCACGCATCTGTTGACCGTGGCCCACCGCGGGACGGTCGGGGAGATCATCGCCGCCATCCTGCCGTGTTATTGGCTCTACTGGGAGATCGGCCTGCGGTACAAAGACAGCCGCCCCAACCATCCGATTTACGACCAGTGGATCCAGACGTACGGTGACGAGTGGTACGGGACATTGGTCAACGAGCAGATCGAGCGGCTCGATGCCTTGGCGGATGCGGCCCCGGAAGCGGAGAGGTTCCGGATGCGACGGCATTTCCTCATCTCCAGCACGTATGAGCTGGAGTTTTGGAACATGGCGTACACGCTCGAACACTGGCCCTTCGAAGAAACACGGTGACAGAAAATGCGGGACACGGGACAGACCATCGGACAAACGACCGCCGCCCTGCCCACCTCGGCGCCGGCGAAAGGGATCAGGGGGCGGAGGACGAGCGGGATCGCCAGGGTCCTCATCGCCGCCACCCTTTGGGGCGTGTCGGGCACCGCGGCGCAGCAACTGTTCCAATCGGAAGGGTTCACCCCCGGTTGGCTCGTCACCGTGCGCATGGGCGTCTCCGGCGTGATCTTGCTATTGCTGAGCCTGGCCGCCGGCGGGACCCGGCGCGTATTCTCCATCTGGACCGATCCGCGCGGCCGCTGGCAAATCGTCGTCTTCGCCCTGTTCGGTTTGGCGTCCGTGCAGTACACGTATTTCGCGGCCATCCAGGCCGGCAATGCCGCCACGGCGACCTTTCTGCAGTACCTGGGGCCCGTCCTGGTCGTCCTGTACGGCGCCCTGCGCCAGCGCCGCCCGCCCAATCGGCGAGAGTCGCTGGCCACCCTGCTCGCCGTCTTCGGGACATTTCTGTTGGTGACCGGCGGATCGACCGCGCGGTTGTCCGTATCGCCGGCCGCAGCCATCTGGGGATTCCTGTCAGCTGTCACCCTCGCCATTTATACCATTTATCCCGGACCCCTGATGGCCCGGTGGGGACCGGCGACGGTCATCGGGTGGGGGATGACCATCGGCAGCCTGGCCTGCGCGATTGGGCGCACGCCCTGGGATCTGGACGGGCAGATTTGGTCCGTGTGGGCAGGCGTCCTGGTGGCGTTCGTGGTGATCGGGGGCACCCTGGTGGCCTTTTATCTCTACCTCACCAGCCAACGGTACATCTCCCCGGCGGAGACCAGCCTGCTCGCGTGCGCCGAACCTCTCTCCGCTGCGCTGGCGGCCGTCGTGTGGCTGCACACCCCGCTCAGCCTGGGGGAGATCGCCGGCGGTCTGTGCATCGTGGCGACGGTGGCCGTGCTCGCCAGAGGAAACCGGTCTGCGGGAGGCGGAAGATGAGCGGATGAGCACCCAGTCGGGGAAGGCGCGCAAGCCGATGAGCCTGCGGGCCAAGCTCAACGGGTTCACCGTACTCAACGCCTTCGTGGGGCTGGCCTTCGTCACGTCCGGTTATGTGTACCTGACCATCCAGAGCGAGTTTCAACACGTGGGCCAGCAGGCGCTGGATGTGGCGGAAGTGGTCGCCACCATGCCGCAGGTCATCGCGGCCTTTCACACGAAGGATCCGGCGGCCGTCATCCAGCCGATCGCGGAATCCGTGCGAAAAAAGACAGGCGCGCAGTTCGTCGTCGTCGGCAACATGCAGCTCATCCGGTACAGCCACCCCAATCCGGAGCAGATTGGCAAGCACATGGTGGGCGATGACAACGCCGAGGTACTTCAGGGAAAGCCGTCCATCAGCGAGGCGGTCGGCTCGCTCGGCCTGTCGGTGCGCGGCAAGGCGCCGATCTTCGATCACGGACGGCAGATCGGCGTCGTCTCGGTCGGGTACCTGGTCAGCTCCATCTGGAGGCGCTTGCCTTGAGGATCTGGAACGGCATGCGGAAGCCCTGCGCGGTCAACGGCACGAATTCATGAACCGGCTGCACATCATCGCCGGGTTGATCCGGCTGCAGGAGTACGATCTGCGTACCAGTCTACAAAATATCCTTGCACATAAGTTCGAGTCCAGGATCCAAAAATCCCGGCCGGTAAAGGACTTTCCGTTCGTTCAGCAGACCCTATATTACTCGAAATAGTCCTGTGTAGATGGTGGATAAAATCAGTCCGATGACCGATAGAATAACCCCGAGCACATTACCTCTATGTCCATCAAGTAATCCCACTATTCCGACATAAAGAGCCACAAGGCTAGATGATATACCCAGAGGAATACCTAATACCGGAATAAATATCAACATTAAAATTCCACAGATTGCCCATGTAACTGCGGCCGTGCCGCCCTTCAATGCAATCACTTTGTGACCCTCCTCACGATTACAGTGCTTCGAATATAAAGCTACCATGGCACACACATCCTTGCATCGCACGAGGAACCCCCGGATCTATATTGCCGTTCACTTCAAAGTATGCACCTCGACCAAACGTTTGATTACATTATGGCACAGAAGAGTGTACCTAACCAAGTGCCCTGTGGTTGCTGTTCTAAATACACTGTACGATTGGTTTTGCCTCTCTTACCCAGTCAGGGATTATCATGGTCCCAGGAAACTCAATACGCGAAAGGGGACCGTTTAAGCTACATTATGGGCGCGCGAAAACACGCCTCGGCTTCATTTCAAGCGCCAGGTCGTCCCGGCGCTTCTTAGGGACAAGACGCTCCCAGCCGTCGGCTGCTCGAAGCCGGCCACCAGGTTGAGGGTGGTCGATTTCCCGCATCCGGTCGGCCCGACCAACGAGACGAACTGCCCTTTTTCGATGCGCAGGTTGATATTTTGCAGGACCGTGTGCAGCTCTCCCGTCGGTTTCAGGAACTGCTTGGAGACCCCTCGCAGTTCAATCACCGGCACCGTCTGCACCGACGGCGCCTCGTAACGCACGGACTCCACCGGACGCCCCCCTTGTCACGATGTGTGAAGCGCTTTCATCCCTCATGCTAGCGAGGACATCCGGGGAGAAGAAGGGTTGATGGGAATGATTCAATAGATTCGTTTGAATCGATTTTTTCGATTTTCACAGCGGATGGGGATTCCTTGGAAGGAGATCAGGCGGATGATCGCCGCAGGCGGGCCACCCGCCCGCCTGCACGCTGCTTCTATCGATGACCGGCGCCGAAGGCGCGGCACTGAACTGGTCTTCGGTTACGCGCGACCGCCATGGACGTAGATCACCTGGCCCGAGACGTACGACGCGTCGTCGCTGGCGAGGAAGGCGATGACGTTCGCCACGTCCCGCGGCTGGCCGACCCGCCGAAGTGGGATCCGCTCAATGGCCGCCTGCTTGAACTGCTCCGGGTCCATGCCCACGCGCTGCGCCGTCGCCCGCGTCATGTCGGTGTCGATGAACCCTGGCGCGACCGCGTTGACGTTGATGTTGAAGGGCCCCAGTTCAATGGCCAGCGTCTTCGTGAACCCTTGGATGCCCGCCTTGGCCGCGGAGTAGTTCGCCTGCCCGCGATTGCCGAGGGCCGACGTGCTGCTGACGTTGACAATCTTGCCGTACCGCTGCTGCACCATGTACTTCTGAGCGGCCCGGCTGCACAAGAAGTGGCCCTTCAGGTGGACGTTCATCACCACATCCCAGTCCTCTTCCGACATCTTGAACAGCAGGTTGTCGCGGATGACGCCCGCATTGTTCACGAGGATGTCGAGCCGTCCGAAGCTGGAAACCATCTGTTCGACGGCCGCCTCCACCTGCCGGTTGTCCGCCACGTCGCAACCGATGGCGATGGCCTCACCGCCCGCGTCGCGGATGGCCGCCACCGTGCCCTCGCAGGAGGCGGCATCGAGATCGATCACGCCGACCTTCGCACCCTCTTCCGCCAGCCGGATGGCGGTCGCTGCGCCAATGCCGCGCGCCGCCCCGGTCACCATCGCCACACGTCCGTCCAATTTTCCCACGGTGTTCCCTCCTCCTGGCCGGCTCCAACCGGCCTGTGATGTGCCATGCCCGCCAAAGGCGCCCCGCGGCCCTGTCATCCCAGGGCCCTGGGTCCGCCTTCAGCCGGGACGGTCTGAATCATCCCGCGCTCTGCCCTCCGTCGACCGCCAACACCTGCCCGGTGGTGTAGTCGGACGCTGCCGACGCGAAGTACAGCGCCGCCCCCTGCAGGTCCCGCGGGCCGCCCACGCGGCCGAGCGGTGTCGCGCGCCGGATCAGGTCTCCGCTCTTCTCCAGGACCGCCTTCGTCATCTTGGTCGGGAAGAAGCCGGGCGCGATGGCGTTGACGTAGATGCCATAGCGGGCCCACTTCACCGCCAGGTCCTTGGTGAGCGTGATCACGCCGCCCTTGCTGGCGTTGTACCCGACGGCGTCGAGCACCTCCGGCGCGGTGCCGCCCAGGCCCGCCACCGAAGCGATGTTGATGATCTTGCCGCCGCCCTGTTCCTTCATATGGCGCGCGGCGGCCTGCGACATGAGGAACGTGCCGGTGAGGTTGGTCTGGATGACCTTCATCCACGCCTCGTACGGCATCTCGAGCGCCGGAGCCCCCCAGCTCGCGCCGCCGTTGTTGACGAGGATGTCAATCCGTCCGAACCGCGCCACGGTCTCGTCGGCCACGCGCTGGACGGAGGCGGGATCGGTGAGATCGAGGGGGAGCGCCACGGCCTCCGCGCCCATGGCCTCCACCTCGGCCTTCACCTGTTCGCAGTTCTCCACCCGCCGTGAACACAGGACGAGCTTCGCGCCCACCTCGGCGTACGCCTGGGCGATCTGCCGCCCCAGACCCCGGCCCCCGCCGGTGACGATGGCGACCTTGCCATCCAATCGAAACAGGTCCAACACGCTCATGGCCCATCCTCCTGTGACGGCGTCTCTTCCTCCTGCAACGGCGCCGTGAAGACCGCCTGCCCAATGACCGCATGCTTGCCGCTGCCTTCAATGGCCGCCCACACGTCGCAGGTCACCACCTGCTGTCCGCCCTGTTCCGCCACGCCGGTGACCCTGCCCTCGCAGACGATGGTGTCGCCGGGGCGCACCATTTCCACGAAGCGCACGCCAAACCGCTTGAGCGCGCCCCCCGCCCCGGCCGTCTCCGTCAACAACTGGCCGACGAACGCCATCGTCAGCATGCCGTGGGCGATCACGCCGCCGAGCCCCGCCTCCCGGGCGTACTCGTCGACGGTGTGGATGGGATTGAAGTCCCCGGAGGCGCCGGAGTACATCACCAGTTGCGTCTTCGTCACCGGCGGTCTCACCAAGGGTCCCAACACATCTCCGACCTGAAAACGCCGTACGCTTGCCATCAGTCCCCCGCCTCCCGGCAGATCACCGTCGACTTCTGCCGCACGACCGGATTCCCGTCTTGGTCCCGCGCCTCCATCTCGAACACCAGAAACACCATCCGCCCGAGTTTCCCTTGCTTTTCAAACACATCGACCAACCGGGTGTGGCAGTACAACACATCTCCAGAATAGATGGGGCGAAAGTATTCAAACTCCTGTCCGGCGTGGATCAGGCCCGCCCTGGGGAGTTCCAGCCCGGGCACCCGGCCGTAATCCAACGTGCGGGAAAAGGTCGGCGGCGCCACCAGCCGCCCGCCCGCCGCCGCCTCGTCCCGGTACAGGGGGTTCGGGTCCCCGATGGCCTCCGCAAACTTGCGAATGGCCCCTTTTTCGATCTCGTTTTTCACCGGTTCGGACGCGCGCCCGATGCACGCGCGGAATGACTCCAAGGACACGACAGACCCCTCCCGTTGCACCGGCCGGTTGGTTGGCTCAAGACGTCAACCGGCCTTGCTCATACTGCGTGCGCAGCGCTCGCTTGTAGAATTTGCCGACGCTCGTCTTCGGGATCTCGTCGATGAACACGAAGTCGTCCGGGATCCACCACTTCGCCACCTTGTCCTCAAGAAACCGCCGCAGGTCCTCCTTGGTCACCTTCCCGCGCGCCGACGGTTTGAGCACCACGCACGCCAGGGGGCGCTCCTGCCACTTCTCACTGGCAATTCCGATGACCGCCGCCTCCGCCACATCCGGGTGCGCCATGATGGCGTTTTCGAGATCGACCGAAGAGATCCACTCTCCGCCGCTCTTGATGAGGTCTTTCGTGCGGTCCACCACCTGCAGATAGCCGTCCTCGTCCACCGTCACCACGTCCCCGGTGCGGAACCACCCGTCGACGAACGCCTCCTCGGATTTCTCCGGCAATTTGTAGTACGCATCGATGACCCAGGGCCCGCGCAGCAACAACTCGCCCATCGACTTCCCGTCGTGAGGTACCTCACGGCCCTCCGCATCCACGACCCGCATCTCCAGGCCCGGCAGCAGCAGTCCCGTCTTCGTCCGCAGTCTGTACAGTTCCGGACCGGTGAGGCGGCGGTGCTTGGCCTTCAGCGAATTGATGAACGTCACCGGGGTCGTCTCCGTCTGGCCGTAACCCTGGAGCAACCGCACACCGAGCTTCTCCTGGAACTGCTGGGTCAACGCCGCCGGCATCGCCGCGCCCCCCGACATGAAGTAACGCACGTGGCTGAAGTCGTACTTGCCGGGATTCGCGAGCACGTGCTGCAAGACGCCCATCCAGATGGTCGGCACGCCCGCGCTGAAGGTGACCTTCTCCTCCTGAATGAGATCGCACAGCACCTCGGGCGTCGGCCGCGCCCCGGGGTAGACCTGCTTGCAGCCCGCCCACGTGTCGGTGTACGGACGGCCCCAGGCGTTGACGTGGAACATCGGCACAATCGGCATGGTGACGTCGTCGTCGTCGACGCCGAGTTCGCCGGTCAGGCACGTCAGACAGTGCAGGAACAGGCCGCGGTGCGAATACACGACACCTTTCGGATCGCCCGTCGTCGCCGACGTGTACGCCATGACGGCGGGGCTGCGCTCGTCGAACTCGGGAAATTCGTAGTCGGGGCTGTGCTGCGAAAGCAGGTCTTCGTACAGGATGGCGCCCGGCAGGGGCACGTCCGGCAGCTCCCGTTTGTCGGTCATGATCACGTACTGCCGAACGGTCTTCAACTCCGGCGCCAACGACGCAATCAGCGGCACCAGGTCCTCGTCGACGAACATCACCTTGTCCTCGGCGTGGTTGACGGTGTAGACAATCTGCTCCCGGAAGAGCCGGATGTTCACCGTGTGCAGCACGCGCTGGGAACACGGGACCGCAAAGTACAGCTCCAGGTGGCGGTGGTTGTTCCACGCGAATGACGCCACCCGCTCGCCCGGCGCCACCCCGAGACTCGCCAAGGCGTTGGCGAGGCGGCGCACGCGCTCGTCCAGGTCCCGGTAGGTGTAGCGGTGCATCCCGGAGAAATCGCGCGAGACAATCTCCTGGTCGGGAAACACCGTCACCGCCCGGTACAGGATGGTTTTCAATAACAACGGATAGTCCATCATGCCCTTCACGCACTCCTTTGCGCATGAGGTAACCGGGTGCGTGAACGACTCTCCCCACCTGCGGCCACAGGCCACCGCCTGGCGGACCGCTCTCTCTATCTTACATATTACACGATTCCCAATTCTGTTGGTGGTACGGATTCGACAACGATTCGCCAACGGGGCGCCTCAGTCCGGGAGCCTCAGCCGGCCGGCCACCGTCACCACGGCGCCGCCGCCCACCTCGACGCGAGGGCCGTCGGTGCCCGGTTGGATGCGCACGATCACGCGTCCCGGCCTCCCCACCGCGTCCCCCTGGGCCATCACGAGCTCATGGGGTCGTGCCGGATCGAGCACCCCTTCCAACACGAGATACCCGCCCAAGGCACCGCTGGCCGATCCGGTCACCGGATCCTCCGCCACGCCCACCGCCGGCGAGAAGTCGCGCGTGTACAGGTCCCAGGCGGGCTTGTCCGCGGGATGGCCTGCGGGATCGTCCGCGTCGAATGTAAACAGGTGCGTGGAAATGACCCCTTCGCGCCGGTTGGCCTCCGCCAGTGCCGGAAAATCGGGGCGGGCCCGGTCCACCGCGGCCCGGGTACGCACGGGCACAAGCAGGTCCCAGTTGCCGGTGTAGGCGAGCCGAAGGGGATAGCGAGGATCCATGTCCTCGTCCCGGAGGCCGAGGAGGCGAGCCATGGCGCGGACATCCGTCTGCGTCGGCCTGACCTTGGGCCGGACCTGCTCCATGAACGCCGCTTTCACCCGGCCGTCCGCGCCCTTCTCCCACCGGACGGGCACGATCCCGGCCGGCGTACGAAACACCACTTGGCCGGCCCGCTCCGCCCATCCGTATTCCGTCGCCAGCAGCCAGGCCGCACCCAACGTGGCGTGCCCGCAAAACGCGACTTCCGCGGCCGGCGTGAAGTAACGGATCGAAAAGTCGGCCTCGCCCTCTCCGGGCACGAGAAACGCCGTCTCCGACAGGTTGAGCTCCCGCGCGATGGCCTGCATCTGGGCATCGGCCAGTCCCCGGGCGTCCGGCACCACCCCCGCCGGATTGCCGCCGAAGGGCCGGTCGGTGAAGGCATCGACATGGAATACGGACAACTCTGGCATCTTCATCTCTCCTATGGGATGGACGTCTCCCGGTGTCTTGTACACGCGTTTTGTACACGGCTCGATTTCACATCACGGCCCGGGTTGGCGTTGCAGCAGCCCATGCGGTTCCATGTCGTGGACCGCTTCCCGTTTCTCTTCCATGGTGTCTGCGCGCTTCAACCACGTGGCGTACGGGACCAGCTCGCCCAAGAGCTGCTCATCCGTGGCTGGCACCTCACCGGGGGATCAGCGTGATCGTACTACATCATCCAAGACTTGGCCATGAGGGATGGGAGAGAATCTATGCGGAAGAGATGAGGGAGACCTGGGTGAGGAACGGCTGGGCGGGCAGGCTGTGAGAGAACGGGAGCAGGGCGGGAGCGGGCCCTGCGACGGCCGTGGGCCAGGCGTCTTAAATGCGAAAATTGCACTCATTCGACCAGTCGGAGAAACGATAGCGGCAGATTTTCATCTACGCTCGGCATCCAGGCATCAATAAGATGGCGGTATGTCTTTATCAGTCCGCCATCAGTCCGCCGACGGGATGGCGGCCAGGCGATTAAGGTATCATTTTTGATGATACAGACCGGATCGAAGATGAATAAGCATGAGATTGCTATAAACACTTCCTGTGGACCCGACAATAACGCAAAAACTGCATTTATTCCCTCTCGCCACGGCTATGCCCGGCCCTACAGGGCCATGGAACAGTCCGCACGGCTGCGCGTCACACGGATGACGCCCCACAGGGGCCCCCCGGCCCCCGCACCGCCACGGCCTCCCACAGCCACAGCCACCGCCACAACCGCACCGCCCCCGTCACCGCTCACCCGCGCGCGAACACCCGCCTGCCGCCGACCCAGGTCGCCTGCACCGCCAGCGCCTCATCGAGCCACACCAAGTCCGCGTCACACCCCGGCGCGATGTCGCCCTTTCGGCCCGAGAGGCCCAGTTCGCGCGCCGGCGTCGTGCTCGCCATCCGCACCGCCTCCGGCGGCGTGACGCCGATGCGCGCCATCGCGTTCGCGAACGCCCGGTCCATCGTCAGCGTGCTGCCGGCCAGGTTGTGCCCGTGCGTCAGATAGGCCACGCCGTCTTCCACCGTGACCGAGAGGCCACCGAGATGGTACTGGCCGTCCGGGCGGCCCGCCGCCGCCATCGCGTCCGTGATCAGGCACACCCTGTCCGGCCCCAGCAGCCGCACCGCCATCCGCATGGCCACGTCGTGCACGTGCACCCCGTCGGCGATGAGTTCACACACCGCGTCCTCGCTCATCAAGAGCGCCCCCGCCGCGCCCGGATCGCGGTGGTGTAGCCCGCGCATGCCGTTGAACAGGTGCGTCCCGTGGCAGTGCCCGCCCGCGAGCGCACGCGCCATCTCGTCAAACGTCGCGTCCGTGTGGCCGAGCGACGGGATGGCCCCGCGATCCCGCAGGCACGCCATCAACCGCTCAGCCCCCGGCAGCTCCGGCGCCAACGTCATCTTCTTCACCAGGCCCGGCACCACGTCGAGCAGCCGCTCGTACTCCGCCGGATCCGGCGGTCGGACGAAGTCCGGGTTTTGGGCGCCGACGCGATCGCGCGACAGATACGGCCCCTCCACGTGCACGCCGAGCACCTGTGCCCCCGGCTCGTCCGCCGCTATCGCCTCCGCCACCGCCCGCAGCGCCGCCTCGAGGCGCTCGTACGGCGCCGTCAGCGTCGTCGGCAGCCAGCCCGTCGTGCCGTGGCTCGCGTGAAAGCGGGCGATGGTGTGGATGGACCGGGCGCGGCCATCCATCACGTCCGCGCCGTCGCCGCCGTGCACGTGCAGATCCACGAACCCCGGCACCAGCCAACCGCCGCGAAGGTCCACCACCTCCGCCCCGGCGGCGTCCGCCGGCAGCGGCCCATCGCCCACCTCGCGCACCCGGCCGCCTTCCACCTTCACCCAACCGGCTTCGATCACGCCGCTCGGCCGCACCACGCGCCCGCCGTGCAGCCACAGCACCCCGGACGCCTCCCACCGGCCGCTCACCGCTCGTCCGCCTCCCGGCGCACCTGCACGCGGAAGAGCACGTCCCGGCCGGCCACCACGTCTCCGCTGGCCACCGGTTCCAGGGCCGCGACTCGCGCCGGATTCGTCAACACCACCGGCGTCACCAGCGATTTGGCCACGCTGCGCAGGCGTTCCAGATCCATGCGGATGATCGGCTGCCCCGCGGTCACGCGGTCCCCCTGCCGGGCGACCGGCGTGAACCCCTCGCCCTTCAGCTCCACCGTGTCCATGCCGATGTGAATCAGGATCTCCAAACCTTCATCCGTCGTGATGCCCGCCGCGTGGCCCGTGGGGAACAGGTTGGTCAGCGTCCCCGACACCGGAGCGACGAGCGTGTCGGACGCGGGATCCACCGCGGCGCCGTCCCCCACCATCTTCTGCGCGAACACCGGGTCCGGCACGTCCGCCAAGGTCAGGGCGCGGCCGGAGAAAGGCGCCAACACCTCCACCCACACCGGCGCGCTCTCCTGCTCCACAACGCGCGTCTTTCGCCGGTTCCAAAACATCGCCTCATCCTCCTCTTGTCACAGCACCGTCCGCGCCGCATCGGGGCTCTCCGCCCCCGCGGCCGCGTCCGCCTTCACCCGTGCCGCCGCCGTATCCACGCCGCGGACTTGCTCCTTGACCATCGGTACGAACGCCGACGACATCGACAACTCCTGCAGCCCGAGCCCAATCAGCAGCTCCGTCAACGCCGCGTCGCCCGCCATCTCGCCGCACATCCCGACCTGGATGCCCGCCTTGGCGGCCGCGTCACAGGTCATGCGGATGAGGCGAAGGATGGCGGGGTGGAGCGGATCGTACAGATGCGCCACGTCCGCGTTCCCGCGGTCGGCCGCCAGGGTGTACTGCGTCAGATCGTTGGTGCCGATGCTGAAAAAGTCGGCCTCGCGCGCCAGGACGTCCGCCGTCAGCGCCGCCGCCGGCGTCTCCACCATCACGCCGAGCGGGATATCCGCCCGGACCTCGACGCCTTCCTGCACCAGTTCCTCACGGCAGCGGGCCACCCACGCCTTCGCCTCGCGAAGCTCCGTCACGCTCTCCACCATCGGGAACATGATCCACAGATTCCCGTGCCGGCTCGCCCGCAACAGCGCCCGCAGCTGCGTGCGGAACACCTCCGGCTCCGCCAGGCACCAGCGGATGGCGCGAAGGCCCAAAAACGGGTTTTCCTCCGCCGGCAGCTTCGCGTACGGCAATTGTTTGTCGCCGCCGATGTCGAGCGTGCGGATGATCACCGGCTTGTCCCCGAACGCCTCCAGCACCTGCCGGTAGGCGTCATATTGCTCCTCTTCCGTCGGCCAGTGGTCGTTCTCCAAATAAAGAAACTCCGTCCGGAACAGGCCCACGCCGTCCGCTCCCGCCGCCACCGCGGCCGCGGCGTCCTCCGGCTTGCCGACGTTGGCGAACACCTCGATGCGCCGACCGTCCCGCGTCACGGCCGCCTCGTGCGCCCTCGCCTCCGCCCGCGCGCGCAGCTCCGCCTGAGCCTGTCGATCCCGCTGGACCCGCTCCACCTCCTCCGCACTGGGGTCCACCGTGACGAGCCCGGCGTCTCCGTCCACCACCAATGTCCGCCCGTCCGCGATGGCCTCGATGGACTCGCCCAATCCGTACACCGCCGGCAGGCGCATCGTGCGCGCGAGGATGGCGGTGTGCGCCGTCCTGCTGCCGCGAGCCGCCGCGAAGCCGACCACCTGGGCCGGGAGACCGGACAGATCGGAGGGCAACAGTTCGTCTGCCACCAGCACCGCCGGTCCCGGCAGGTGCGCCAGGTCCAGCCCGGCCGTCCCCTGCAGCAGCCGCACGAGCCGCCCGCCGACATCGAGGATGTCGTCCGCCCGCGCCGCCAGGTACTCGTCCGGCAGGCTCGCCAGCATCGTCCGCATCGCCTCGGTCACGTCACGGCAGGCCGCCTCGGCGTTCACCCGCTCGGCCGCGATTTTGCGCTCCATCTCGCCGGTATAAGCGGGATCGTCCAAGAACGCCAGGTGCGCGTCGAACACCTGGGCCTCCGCCTCGCCCACGTCCTTCGCCACGCGCTCGCGCAGCGCCGAGATCTCCGCCCGCGCCGTCGCCACTGCGTCCCGGAGGCGCGCCTGCTCGCCGGCCACCTCGTTCTCTGCCAAGGTACGCACCGGGACCTCCGCGGTGGCTCGCCGCAGCCAGACGGCCGCGCCCACAGCCAGCCCCGGGGATACCCCGATGCCGTGGAGTATCCGGGCGGTCATCATGCTTCACCCAGACCGCTCTCAATCAGCTCCACCAGCGCCTTCAAGGCGGCCTCCTCTCCGCTGCCATCGGCCCGCACAGTAATGGTCTCGCCGCGGCCCACAGCCAGCGACATGACGCCGAGGATGCTCTTCGCGTCCACCTCTTTGTCTCCCTTGCGGATCCAGACATTGCACGGGTGTTTGCCCGCCTCCCGCACGAGCAGTGTCGCAGGCCGCGCGTGCAAGCCGCTGCGGTTGTTCAGGGTCACGGTCTGTTCTACCATGGGTGATTCTCTCCTTTCTCTCGGACCTGTGGCAGGCAGTCTCCCGCCTCACGGCACAAGTCATGCGGACGTCCATCCGCCCGCGGTTCTGGTGAAGGGTGCTGTGACGCCTCAGCGCAGCACGGAGGCCGCCATGCGCCGGTACGCGTGGCGCCGGCCGCGCAAGGCAATGGAGGCAGCGAGCAGGTTCTCCGGCAGCGTCACGCCCGGATACCCGGCGTCCCCCAGGTGGAAGATGTCGGCCCCCGCCATCTTGCTCTCCAATGCCAACTGGCGCACCGTCGCCTCGTCGGAGCCCTCCTGCGACGTGCCCACCGCCAGCATCACCAGGCCCCCGCGGCGGTGGACCTCGGCGATGGCGGGCCGCAGCATCTCCCGGGTGACCCCCGGGACCGTCCCCGGCGCCGGGAACAGGACCACATCCGCCCCGGACTCGACGAACCGGGTCCCCAGGTCCAGCAGTGTGTCTTCATCAAACGGCTCCTTGGTCCCCGCCGCGTGCATCTTCCCGGCGATGACCAGCACGTCTTCGCCGCACACCTCCCGCACCATCCTGATGCCCCGGGCAATCTCCGGGTGGCTCACCCCCGTCTTCGGGTTGCCGGTGAGGCAGACGAAGTCGAATCCGAGATCGCACAGGCGCGCGGCGGTGTGCGCCGTGAGCCTGCGCCCGGGCGGGATGTCCACCCGGTCTTCCGCCATGTCGGCAGCGGGATCGACCGGTTCCAAATTCACACCGACCGGCCGTCCGGTCAGCCGGCGCAACGCCGCCACGACGCCGTCTCCCGCCGGCTCCGGAAGACCTTCCGCCCGCGGATGGTCCATATCGAAGAAGTTCAGCAGAATCAGATCCGCCCCGAAGGCCCGCGCCAACTCCGCGTTCGAGACATCCCCGAGCAACGGGGGCCAGCTGAGGATCACTTCGGCGAGAAGCGTCCGGCCCTCGCCGGCGCGGATGGCCTGTTTCAGAGCCCGGCCGCGCATGGCCGCGAAGTCACTGGCCTGACAATCCAAGATGCGTTTCATCGCCATCCCCCAAAGCGCGCGAGGCGCGGCGGAGCCCCGCAGGGCCCCGTCTCCGCTGCCTCGCCGAGAAGTTTACCGCAAGCGCTTTTGAATTTCCTCCGCCAGCATGTCGGCGATGGTCCCGACGACCACCTGCACGTGCTGCGGGTCGAGCTTCATCACGCCCGAGGCGCCGAGCCTCCGGAGTGCCGGTTCATCCAGCCGATCCGCGCTGACCACCGTCAACCGCAGCCGGGTGACGCACCCCTCCAGTTCTCGGATGTTGTCGGGGCCGCCGAGCGCCACCACGTAGGCGGCCGCCTTGTCCGCCAGCGTCGCATCGGCCGTTCCCCCGGGACCGGCCGCACGCGCAGCCACCGCGGCGCCGCTGGCAGCCGCCGCTTCCGCTGCGGCCGGACGGAGTTGGTTTTCGTCAAACAGGGCAAATCCTCCGGCCTGCGCGTCGCCCTCGTCCTCACGTCCCGGCGTCTTGATATTGAAGGCCCGGATGCACACGTAGAAGAGGACGAAGTACACCACGCCAAACACCAGGCCCAGCGGCAGCAACCACCAGCCGTGGGTCGCCAGGTGCATGTTGAGGAAGTAGTCGATGGCGCCGGCCGAGAACCCGAATCCGTGCTTGATGCCGAGCGCGTACGCGACCCCCATGCTCACCCCCGTCAGCACGGCGTGCAGCGCGTAGAGTGCGGGAGCCAGGAACATGAACGAAAACTCAATCGGCTCCGTGATCCCCGTCAGGAACGACGCGAAGGCGGCGCTCAGCAAGACACCCGCGACGGCCGCCCGCCGCTCTTTCTTGGCGGCCAGGATCATCGCCAGGCAGGCCGCCGGCAGGCCGAACATGAAGATGGGATAGAAGCCGGCCATGTAGCCGCCCGCCGTCGGATCGCCCGCGAAGAAGCGGTTGAGATCGCCCGTCTTGCCGTGGAACGTGCCGTACACAAACCAGATGTAGGCGTTGAGCACGTGATGAAGACCAAACGGGATGAGAAGACGGTTGAGGAATCCGTAGATGGCCGCGCCAAACGCCCCCATGGTCGTCAGCGTATGGCCGAACGCGTCCAGCCCGTCCTGGACATACGGCCACACGTAGCCGAAGACGGCCGCGAGCACGACGGCGGCACCGGCCGTGACGATGGGCACGAACCGCCGTCCGCCGAAGAAGCCGAGCCAGTCCGGCAGCCTCGTCTGATGGAACCGGTTGTACAGCCACCCGGCCAAAATCCCGGCGATGATGCCGCCGAGCACGCCCATGTTGATGTCCTTGTTGATGGCCTGTGCGCCCTGCGTCAACACCTCGTACCCGATGAATCCGGCGAGGCCCGCCGCGCCGTGGTTGCCCTTGGCGAGGCCGATGGCCACACCGATGGCGAAGATGACCGCCAGGTTGGCGAAGATGGCGTTGCCCGCCTGCGCAATGAACGGGATGTTGAGCAGATCCGGCTGCCCGAAACGCAGCAACAGGGCCGCCGCGGGCAGAACCGCCACCGGCAGCATCAACGCCTTGCCGATGCGTTGCAGTTGCCCCAGCATTCAAACCCCTCCTTTGTGATACTTCTAGAATGTCGAGCGTGATGAATCCGTAAACGCTTACCCGTCCTCGCCCGCCCTTTGCCGGGCAAAGCGAAAAAGGGACAGGACGAGCCTGGTCAGCTCATGCCTGTCCCTCAATCGACAGTAACACGCTTACATGCGCATGATAGCACGGGGCACACCCGGAATCAACCGGGCCGATCCTGCCGCGCGGCGCAGATGCGCTCGATGTGCAGCGCGAGATACGCCACCTCGTCTTTGGGGAATTCCATCTGCAGCCGCTGCTCGACCGCCTGCGCCACCTCGACCGCCATCCGGTAACTCTCCGGCAGCCGCTCGCGGATGGCGTCGGCCAGAGGATTCTCCGTAGCCATCCGCTTCAGGCCGCGCTGGATGGCGAAGCGCAGGTGGGTGACGAGGCGTTGGTAGTCGATGCTGCCGCGCTCCAGCTTCCGCCCGAGACACGCCTCGAGGCGGTCCACCGCCGTCTTCACGCCGTCGGCGACGCGGACGGACGCCGACAACCCGCCGGCCTGGGAAGCCGCGTGCAGGTGCAGGGTCAGAAACCCCACCTCCGACTCCGGAATGGGGACGCCGAAACGGTCGGCAATCAGCGCAGCGCCTTCCGCCGCGACCTCCCAGTGCTTGGGGTACAAGGCGCGCAGCTCGTCCACGAACGGGTTGTCAATCTCCAGCCCTCCCCGCAGCCGCTCCAACGCGAAGCCAATGTGATCCGGCAGGGCGACGTGGATGTGCTCGTGCAGGGGATGGCCGAAGGAGCGCTCAGCCCGCGCGATGATCTCCTCCGCCACCCCCATGACCTCGGGGGCGACGACGGTGAACAGTTGGCGAAAGCGGGAGCGATGCTCCTCGTGAACGAGCGCGTACCGCTGTTCGACGCGCGGATCGTCCTGCGCCAGGGGGAGCCCCGGCCGGACGCCGAACCCAACGCCGCGGCCGACCCAGATCTCCTCGCCCTCGCCCCCGTCCGGCTTGACGATGACGACGTTGTTGTTGAGCGCCCGCTTCACCACGTAACCTGCCAACGCGCTCCCCCCCAAGGCGTGGTGGTTCCAGCGGAATGGTACGCGGACCCGGCAGGGCCTGTCAACGCCGCGTCGCGGTCGGGGCGCCAGGCAGGCGAACCACGCCTGCCTGGACTCCGGGGATTCTGGAAAGCCGGACGGTACTCTGCCCGGCCATTACGCCGAAACGGAGGAACTTTTCGAAACCGGTTGCACCATCGGTCTGCCGACGGGCAGCACCTCGTGCCCCGCAACGCTGTTGATGACACCCGCCGCAGACGTGTACAGGGCCAGCAAACCGCACAATTCACCCACCCAACCACCGGGCGCGGAAGATCCAATGACGCCGAATTCGTGCAGCGCCAACAGGAAGAAGGTGATGGTTAACGTGAGAAAAACGAAAAACAGGGCTCGGTTCAAATAGAAGCTGCCAATCCACAGGTAGAACGTCAGGACGCCGAAGAAAAACAGGAACAGTCCGACGCCTGCCTTCGGTGCCGCGTGGACGATGAAATAGAACGCAATCCAGAACGCGCCGTACGAACTGAACGCCGTGCCCCCAAACGTGTTTCCTTTTCGAAACTCCCACATCCCGGCCAGCAGTTGGGCGCCGCCGCCGTACGCCAATGCGAGCCCGAGCACGACGGGCATCCCGTCACCCGAGGCGACCCCCGCGTTGATCAGACTCAGGATGCACGTGGTGATGCCGAATCCGGCGAGGCCCAGCGGTCCCGGATCACCGATTTTTACGGAATCAGACATGCGGAATCCCCCTATCGTGTCATGGATTGAACCCGTGACCCCTTTGCCAGCCCGACCGTCACTCGCGGTGTGCGTACTTCTCCTTCAGCTCCTGTATCACCCCCGGATCCGCGAGCGTGGTGGTATCGCCCAAAACCCTGCCTTCCGCAATGTCACGCAGCAACCGACGCATGATCTTCGCGCTGCGGGTCTTCGGCAGCTCCGCGGTGAACAAGATCTCCTCCGGCCGTGCCAGTGCCCCAATCTGCTCGACCACGTGCTGCTTCAGCTCGTCCGCCAGCGACTGATCCGGCGTCACACCCTCTTTCACGGTGACGAACGCGGTGACCGCCTGGCCTTTGATGTCATGGTGGCGGCCGATGACCGCCGCCTCCGCTACGGCCGGGTGGGAGACCAGAGCACTTTCCACCTCCATGGTGCCGATCCGATGGCCGGACACGTTGATCACGTCGTCGATGCGGCCGAGTATCCAGAAGTACCCGTCCTCGTCCACATGGGCTCCGTCCCCCGGGAGATAGACGCCCGGGAACTTACCGAAATACGTATTGCGGAACCGTTCGTCATCCCCCCAGATGGTCCTCAGCATGGAAGGCCACGGCTTCCGGATGACCAGGTAGCCGCCCTGACCGGCAGGCACTGGCCGACCTTCCTCGTCCACCACGTCCGCCACAATCCCCGGCACCGGGCGGGTGGCCGACCCCGGCTTGGTCGCGACCAGGCCCGGCAGCGGCGCAATCATCGCGCACCCGGTCTCGGTCTGCCACCACGTGTCCACAATCGGGCAGCGGCCATGGCCAACGTGCTCGTGGAACCACATCCAGGCCTCAGGGTTGATGGGTTCGCCCACCGTACCGAGCAGGCGCAGCGAGGACAGATCGTGCTTCTGGACATACGATGTGCCCCATTTCATGAACGACCGGATCAACGTGGGCGCGGAGTAAAAGATGGTCACTTGATACTTGTCCACCAGCGTCCAGAATCGATCGCGGTCTGGATAGTCCGGTGCCCCCTCATACATGACCACGGTCGCCCCAGCCGACAGGGGGCCGTACACCACATACGTGTGCCCGGTCACCCATCCGATATCGGCGGTGCAGAAATACACGTCGTCATCCTTGATGTCGAAAACGGTACGCATCGAGGTATTGCACCCGGTCAGATAACCCCCGGTGGTGTGCACGATTCCCTTGGGCTTCCCAGTCGTCCCCGATGTGTACAGGAGGAACAGGACGTCTTCGGCGTCCATCGGCACCGCCGGATATGGGGCGGACGGCGCCGCCGCCATCTCGTCCTCCCACGAAACATCTCTTCCCGGCACCCAGGCCGCACCGCTTGCCTCACCGACCCGGTGCACCACCAGGACCCGCTCGACGAGCGTGCCCTCCACGGCGGCGTCCGCGTTCTGCTTGAGCGGGACGACGTTGCCCCGCCGCCATCCTCCGTCCGCTGTGATCAAGAGCCGTGAGTTCGCGTCGAGGATGCGCTCACGCAGGGCGTTGGCCGAAAAACCACCAAACACCACGGAATGGATGGCGCCAATCTTCGCGCACGCCAGCATCGCGACGGGCAGTTCCGGGATCATCGGCAGGTAGATGGTGACCCGGTCTCCCCGTTTCACACCGAGTTTGGCCAGCACGTGCGCCGCCCGGTCGACCTCGCGTCCGAGCTGGTCGTACGTGTATACGCGAGTGTCACCCGGTTCGCCCTCCCAGATAAACGCCACCTTGTTTTTTCGCGCTCCTTGCCGGTGCCGATCGACTGCGTTGTACGCGGCGTTGAGCTTGCCACCCAAGAACCACTTGGCATGCGGAGGTTCCCACTCCAGCACCGTGTGAAACGGTTCAAACCAGTCCAGATGACAGGCCTCCTGAGCCCAGTACCCCTCCGGGTCGGCTGCCGCCCTCTCATAGATCTCTGGATCGGCGTAATTGGCGGTCGTCCGGAACTGTGGCGGCGGCTCAAACCGGCGGCTCTCCCTCAACAGGGTGTCGAGACGCTGCGTTTCGCTCAAAATTGTCTCCTCCTTCCAGGTCCCCTCCGCGTCCGCACCAGGCGGCAGCCAGCACACCCAGCGGAAACACCGACAGGATGCCGAGCCAAGCGGCCGCCACAGCGCCCGGCGTGAAGACGCCCGAGGCGGCCGCTGCGACCACGGCCAGGTACAGGACTGCCAATCCTGCGGGCACCCAACGCCTCCGATTCGCCGACCGCCGTAAAGGCGGGTTCCGACGGGAAATGCAAGCGCTTTCTCGAGCTCTGGCCGGAACATGCTGTCGCCGATGTTGCACTGGCGTTCCGCCCCCATCGAACGCAGAACTTTCGGAACCTTGCCCATCTCCATGATACAAACGACCCTGCCCGTAACGACAGGGGCTTGGCGCAACATGTCGGTTTCAGCGCGCAAGATGTCGCAGCCTTCGTAGCAATGCCTTCGCCGCATTGCGGCTAACCGGAACCTCCGAACGTTGCGCATCGTCCATCACGACCGTGTAGGCACCGTGCACCCAGGGCCGGACCTCACGCACCCGGCTCAGGTTGACGAGACAGCTCTTGTGCGTGCGGAAGAATGGCAATCCCGCCAACCGTTCTCCCAGTTCATTCAGGGTGGTGCGAACGCAGACCGGCCCGTCATCCGTGTGCACCTCGACCCATCGCGCCACGCGGGTGGCGTAACAGATACGGGTCGGATCGATGAAGACCATGCCGCCACCGTGGTGCAACAGCAGCCGGATCTGCCCCGCAGGGCGGCCCGGTCCGTCGGCCAAGGATACGCTCGTCCCGGCATTTCCGGCTGCAGGACTCTGCAGGATGGGAACGCCGGCCGATGCCGCTTTGTCCGCGGGGTCACCGCCGCTCCGAGCCAGTGTCCAATGATGCCGGACCCGATTCAGTGTCGCTTGCACACGAACGGGATCGTACGGCTTCATCACGTAATCAATGGCCTCCACGGAAAACGCCTCGACGGCGTGCTCGTCATAGGCGGTGGTGAACACAATCAGCGGCAATCCTCCGACAGGCCGCTCGGCCGCTATCCGACGCGCCACCTCCATGCCCGAGCACACGGGCATGTGGATATCGAGGAACACCACATCCGGGCGCTCGCTTCGCCAGCGTTCGTACGCTTCCGGCCCGTTGCGCGCCGGTCGGCAGAGTTCAAAATCATGGTTCCGGGAAATGAGATAAGCCAGTTCTTCCCGAGCCACCCATTCATCCTCCGCGATCAACACACGTATGCTCAACCAACTCCCTCCTTCGCCCTTGCGGGTAAATGGAACCAGACGACGGCACCCCCGTGCGGGCCGTTGGCCAGCCGCAGGGTGGACTCTGCGCCCAGCAGCGCCACCAGCCGTTGGCGCACGATGGACAGCCCCACGCCCCCCGGGATCTCTCCATCGGTGCAGCCGGCAGAGTACAGCACATCAGGCGGAAATCCCGGCCCATCATCCCGAACCTCCACCTGCACGCCCGTCCCTGCGTGCCGGATCTGCACCTGAATCCGTCCCCCCTCGGGCCGGACGGACAACCCGTGTTTCACGCTGTTCTCGACCAACGGCTGCAGCGTGCCCGGAGGGATGAGCACGGACGGCAGGTTTTCGTCTATCCGCCAATCAAACACAATCCGGTCGTCGAACCGCGCCTTGACAATGTCGGTGTAGGCAAACGCCATCTCCAGCTCCTCCGCCAGCGGCACCAACCGTTGCTCCGAAGCTCGCAGGCTTGCGCGCAAGAATTGCCCCAGGCGGACAATCAGGCGGCGGGCCCGATCCGGATCGATCCGCACCAACCCCGAGATCAGGTTGAGCGTATTGAAGAGAAAGTGCGGATGCACCTGGGCCTGCAGGTTTCGCAGGCGCATGTCCTGTATCGTGCGCCGCAGCATCTCCGCCGCGGCCACGTCCAGCTCACGAGAGATGAGCTTCCCCAAGCCCCTGGCCAGTTCGATGTCGGCGGAGCGAATGCCGCGCGCCCGGCTGACATATAGGATGACACCGCCCGCGATCTCACCCGATTGGTGCAGCGGAACCACCACCGCCCCGCGAAGAGGACAATCAGGTCTCGAACAGCCTAACGACACTCGGTCGGCGACCGTCCGAAGTTCCCCAGACTGAAGCAGCATCCGAAGGGCCGGTTCGGGCACCGGGTCGCCCGGGCGATGGTGATCTGCCCCTTTTCCGACATGTGCCAACAACCGCTGCCGGTCACACACCGTTACGGCCGCCGTGCGAAGTTCGCGCATCAACAGCTCGGCCAGCTTTTGCGCTGACGGCTCATCCAATTGCCAGCGCAGATGCGATAAGGCCCGCTCGACCAGGGTCAGGGCACGCTGCATCTCACGAGCTGTGGCCTGTTCTTCCTCAGCTCGCGCCACGTGCACGATGGCGCTGAACACCCCCACGGCCAAACTGTCAGCGATCACCAACGGCGGACCAATCTGGTTTACCACCGCGATCCCCTGCTCCACCTGACCGGGCGGTGTAAACACGAGCAGCATCCCGGTGTACAGGACGGGAGCGAAGAGCCCGACGAATACCGCTTTGTGCGGTGCCAGCACCCGTTCGTCCGCGAAGAAATGGGCCGTGAGCCCCGCCAGCCCGCCGGCCAATATCTGCGTCAAGACCCCAGCCCACGGATCGGCGCCACCCATGACCAACAGCCATCCTCCGGTGAGCACCCCGGCCAACAAACCGACGGCTGGACCGCCAAGCAAGCCTGCAATCACAATGGCCACCACGTCCGGGCCGATGCGCAGGGCGTCTGCTGCGGGCCGCCAGTGCCAAACGTGCGACACCTGTCCGGACAGTGAGACATCCAGCCCCAATTCCGATCCCGCCGCCGCGAACACCGCGAACACCAGGGCGTCCAACCAGCGCAGGCGAATGCCATCGGCGGGATCCAGCAGATGCCGGAAGACGCGAATGCGGGTTAAAGCAAACACCGCCACGAGCAAGAGAGCGCTGCGCTGCAGGATTACGAAGGTCAGTGCGCCCATCTCATCCATCTCCTACCGGGGGCGTAGGGTATGGTTTTGCGGCATCCGCCTGCGGCTCCCTTTCCGGTTGCGCATGCGACCGGCCGGGCCACAACAGGCTGCCTGCCAGGCACCCCGCTGCTCCGGCGCCGATGGCCCACAGCCCTGGAGAAACGCCGCCGGCCTTCGCACAGGCATGAAGCAACAGCCACCCCGCCGTCACCCCAGCCCCGGATGCCATGCCTGCCAGGGCACCTGCCGCGGTGAACCGCCGCCAGTAAAAGGTACACAGCAAAACGGGCACATTTGTGGCCGCCGCCCACACGAACACCAACGACACCAGGGCAGTGATGCTCGGGCCGTGCACCAACAACGCTGCCATGGTGGCGACAAGCCCCAGAAGCACCGCGCAGACGCGGGCCAACGTCAACGGATCCCTGTGATCCCCTGGCGGCCAAGCGAAGGTCCGGTGCAGGAGGTCGTGGGCCAATGCGCCGGTCGCCGTGATCAGCAAGCCCGTCACCACCGCCAACACGGTCGCGAAGGCGACCGCACTCACGAAGGCGGCGAGAAACGGCCCGCCCAACCGCCGTGCCAGCACTATCACTGCCAGGCTTCCGTCCGACCCCGCAGACGCCCCCGATGCCCCAAACGCCGCGGCGGCAAAACCCAAGACGAGCACCAATAGGTAAAACAGCCCCAGTGCCGAGGTGGCTGTTGTCAGCGACCGCCGTACCTCCGTCGGCCCGCGAACGGTCAGAAATCGTACCAGAATATGAGGCATTCCCATCGTGCCGAGTACCAGCGGAACATTCACCGACAGGGACGCCCACGCAGTGTCATACAGCCGCCCCGGCGCCAGGAGCGCACCGCCGTCGGGCGCCACCGCTGCCCGCCAAAGGTGAGCCGGGTTCCAGCCCGTTCGCGCCCCTACAATCAATGCCATTAACGCCGCCGTGGACAGCAGAAGCACACTCTTGACAATCTGAACCCACGATGTGGACACCATTCCGCCCACCGCGACGTACAGGGTCATCAGGAGGCCAATCCACCAGACCGCCCAGGTCCGCGGCCAACCCAGCAGGGACTGCGCCAATTCCCCCGCTGCCACCAGTTGCGGGATGAGATAGGCGACGGAGATGATCAGCGTGTTGACCGCAGTCGCGAAACGTAGCCAGGAGCGGCGAAAATGGGAGTCCAGCGCGTCGGCCAGCGTGTAGCGGCCCAGTCGGTGAACCGACTCGGCGACCGTCCACAACAGCAAATAGGACGCGAAAAAGGACGCCCCGTACAGAAACCCGTCAAATCCCCAACGCGCAACCGTGCTGCTGACGCCGAGAAACGAGGCGGCGCTGATGAAGTCCCCGGAGATGGCCAACCCGTTCTGGACCCCCGTGAGACCCCGCGACGCGGCGTAGAAACGGTCCGTGTCGTGGCGGCTGCGTGCAGACCAGTAACTGATCATCAGCGTCCCGGCGAGCACCGTCAACAGAAACAGCAAATCGTCGGCAGCCATGCGGTCACCCCTGTCCGACGTCCGTCACGGGTCTCGGGAATTCCGGGACGGAACGGCAGGGTGGCAGCGCCCAGCGCGCCCCCATTCCGTCGTCCGCACCCGCGGAATCCAGCGATCTATGAATATTATATGAAAATTCTTCGACTTCCTGTCCTTTTCCTGCCGTTGCATCGGCCTGCGAGGAAAGATTGATTGCCGTCTCCACACCAGACTCCGCAGGGGAGCCACCACAAGTATGTCCATCGGAGAGAACGAAATGAAGGAGCGCGAATACCCGGGGCAAGAGGAAGGAGAGGTCGCAGATCCCAAGTCAACAGCGCCGAAAGACTCGCAAGCTGTTTATCAGCCACGCCAGGTTGGCGGAGTCTAAATCGTAGATCCGGCTACATAGGTAAGACAATATCTGCTCCGCTTTCGCCTTATGCATTGCAAAATAAAGAACCCCTGCAACAATTTATGCCGTGAGACGCCCTTTGCCGACCCGCGGAACCATCGAAATACAATCAAGAGAATTTAAGGATTCAAGTTGATTTTCAAGGATGGTAACCCAAACACCACCGACGCGGCGCAGGGGCACCCGCCAAGCCCCTACGGCCCGGGGGTGCCCTTCTTACGCCCATGTCTGTCACGGTGTCACTTCACCCGTGTCCCGCAAAAACGCCGCCACCGTTTCATACGCCGTCCACCGCTGCGGCAGGTCCCAGGCGGCATTTGCGAAGAATCCGTGCACCATCCCGTCGAAGCGCACCAACCGCACCGGCACCCCCGCCTCCCGGAGGCGGTCCGCGTAGCGCTCGCCTTCGTCACGGAGCGGATCGTGCTCGGCCGTCAACACGAGCGCCGGGGGCAGCCCGGTGAGGTCCGCTGTGCGCAACGGGGACGCCCACGGGTGGTCGGCGTCCTCCGGCCGGGCGAGGTACTGTTCCCAGAACCACATCATCCCGGCGCGCGTCAGTGAGTAACCGGTCTCGTGCAGCCGGTAGGACGGCGTGTCGAAGTCATGGTCGGTGATGGGATACACCAACACCTGCGCCGCGATGGCGGGGCCGCCCTCGTCGCGTACCCGCAACGCCGTCACCGTCGCCAGGTTGCCGCCGGCGCTGTCCCCCGCCACGGCGAGCCCTTCCGCCCGGCCGCCCAGCGTCTCCGCATGGACCGCAGCCCAACGGACCGCCGCCAGCGCGTCGTCGGTCGCCGCAGGGAACTTATGCTCCGGCGCCAGCCGGTAATCCACCGAGACCACCACCCGCTGGCACACCTCGCACAACGCCCGGCAGACATCGTCCACCGTGTCGAGGTCCCCCAGGACCCAGCCGCCGCCGTGGAAGTACACCAACAGCGGGTGGGGCCCTGTCTGCTGCGGGCGGTACACCCGGATGGGGATGGACCCGCCCGGGCCGGGGAGGGTCGTGTCCATCACCCCGCCGACCGGCCTAGGCGGCAGGTTCAGGTCCTTCAGTGCCTGGCGGCGTACGGCCCGCAGGGCCACCGGGTCCGCGCCAGGGCCCGGCGCCGGAGCAGCGGGATCGATGGCAGCCAACAGTTCTTTCACGCGTGGGTCGAGGGTCATCGTCGGCTCCTCCTCTCCGTCCGGGCGCCACCGAACCCCCGCTCAGCCGCGCGGCACAATCTGCGGGTGTCCTGCGAGGAAGCCCCCGTCTACCGGCAGCGCGATGCCGGTGATGAACGAGGCCGCCGGGGAGGCCAAAAAGCACACCGCTTCCGCAATCTCCTCCGGCTGTCCGAGCCGTCCCTGGGGCGTCTTGAGCAGGATGTTGTCGCGGAACGATGGCTCCTCCAGCGCACGTGCTGTCATCTCCGTGCGGATGTACCCCGGGCTGACCGCGTTGACGCGGATGTTGTGTTTCGCCCACTCCACCGCGAGCACCCGGGTATACTGCAGGAGTCCTCCTTTGGCCGCGGCGTACGCGCTCTGGTTCGGCGTGGTCACATGCGACATCATGGATGTGATGGTCACGATGCTGCCGCCGCCCTGCTGGATCATGCGCCGGCCGACCGCCTGGCAGGTCCGGTACGCGCCCGTCAAATTGGTATTCAACACGCGCACCCAGGCTTCCTCCGGGTAATCCTCCGCGGGCACCCGGGCGTTGATTCCCGCGCAATACACGAGGCTGTCGATGCGCCCGAAATCCGTCACCACCCGCTCGACAAACGCGTCGACGCTGGCGCCCTCGGTCACGTCGAGGAGATAGCCCGCCGCCTGCCCGCCGCGCTCGCGGATGGCCGCCGCGGCCGCCTCCACCTCCGTGCCGGTGCGGCTCCCGATGACGACCCGCGCCCCGTACTCCGCAAACTTTTCGGCGACGGCCCGGCCGATGCCGCGTCCGCCGCCCGCCACCACGACGACCTGATTCTGAAGCCCTCTCATCCTCGCACCTCGTCCGAAATCGGTTTTTTCACGATGAACCAGTAGCACAGCGCCGCGCACCCGGCGATGATCCCACCGCTGATGAACGCCAGCGAATACGACCCGGTGCTGTCCGCAATCATCCCGGTGATCACCGGCGAAAAGGCGCCGCCGAAGTAGCCGCCGAAATTCTGGATGGCACCCACGGACGCCACCATCGGGCCCGGCGCGACGTCCCCGGCCAGGGCCCACGCGCTGCCCGTGATGGCCGAGATAAAGGCCAGGGCCAGAGTGAGCAGCGTGATCGTGAACGCCAGTGAATGCACCAACGGCACCAGGATGACAGAGACGGCCGCCAGGATGGCGCACACGGTGATCATCGCCCGCTTGGCGTTCATGGGCGAAGCCACGCCCGCGTCGGCGATGCGCTTGGTGATGTAGCCGCCGAGGATGTCCCCGATGATTCCGCCGACCCACGGGATGCTGGCGTACACGCCGAGGGCGGACAGTGTCACGTGGTACGTCTTCTGCAGGTACAGCGGCAGGAAGTTCAAAAAGATGTTCCAGATCCAGATGGTGCAGAAGAACCCGAGGATCATCCCCCACATGGTCCGGTACGTGAACAGGGTCCCCCAGCGGATGCGCGCCTGGCCGATCTGCTGTTCCTCACCCGCTCCGTCCGCCTGGATGTACGCCCGCTCCTCCGGCGTCAGCCGGCGGCTGTGCTCCGGGCTGCGGTAGAACAGCATCCAGAACACGATGAAGACGACGCCAATCAAGCCGGTGACATAGAAGAGCATGCGCCAGTTGGTCGCCATCAGGATGGCGACGAGGATGGGCGGCGCCAAGGCCGGTCCCCATTTGGACGACGAGTCCCAGATGCCCGTCGCCAGTCCGCGCTCTTTGCGCGGGAACCAGGCGGCCGTCACCTTGGCCGATGTGGGAAAGCAGGGCGCCTCGCCCATCCCGAGCAGGAAACGTGCCGGGATGAACTGGCTCATCTTGTTGCAGGCACCCATGAGGAGCGTCGCCAGGCTCCACCACAGCACCGCGATGGAATACATCCGCTTGGCGCCGAACCGGTCCACCAGCCATCCGGCCGGCAGTTGCATCAACGCGTACGTCCACGAGAACACCGTGCCCATCAGGCCGATGTCGGTGTTGCTCAGGTGCAGTTCATCCATCATCGGCTTGGCCGCGATGCTGAGGTTGGTCCGGTCCAAATAATTGATGATTCCGCCGATGAGCAGCCAGATGATCACCGTCCAGCGCACACTCCCCGGGGAGCGCAGGCCCGGTCCCATCTCCGTCTGGATGTCGGCACGCATCGTCTCACCCCCGTATCGATCCCGCCGCACCACCCGCCGCCTCAAGTGCAGCGGGCCTCACGGTCCGTCCGGCGCGCCTGCGCCGGATCCCGTCATCCCCGCCCGTGGGCGGTCAACAGCGTCGTGCGCACCGCGTCGTCCGCGAGCAGGTTCGCCGCGGTATCCGTCCGCACCACCCGGCCGGTCTCCAGCAGGTAGGCGCGGTGCGCGATGCGCAGGCTCATGCTGGCGTTTTGCTCCACCAGCAGCACCGTCACCCCTTGTTCGTTGATCTCGCGGATGGTCTGAAAGACCTGCTTGACGATGACCGGCGCCAGACCGAGCGAGGGTTCGTCAAGCATGAGGATCTTCGGGTTCGCCATCAGCCCGCGCCCGATGGCCAGCATCTGCTGCTGGCCGCCGCTGAGCGACCAGCCGAGCTGGTTCATCAGCCGCTTGAGGTCCGGGAAGATGGTGAGCACGCGCTCGATGCCCTGCTCCACCTCCGCTTTGGAGACCTTGCGATTGGAGGTTCCCATGATGAGGTTTTCTTTCACCGTTAGGCCGGGAAAGATGCGCCGGCCCTCGGGGACGTGCACAATGCCCTTGCGCACGATGGTCTCCGGCGGCAGCCGGTCAATCCGCTCGCCCAGATACTCGATGGTGCCCTTTGTCGGGTGCAGGAGTCCGGAGATGGTCTTCAGCGTCGTCGACTTGCCGGCCCCGTTGACCCCGAGCAGCGCGACGATCTCCCCTTCGTTCACTTCCAGGGAAATATCGTGCAGCCCCACCACCTCGCCGTAGCGGGATTCGATGTGATGGACCTTAAGCATAGTCATACTCGGCATCATCCCCCAGGTATGCCTTGATCACCGCCGGATTGCGCAGCACCTCGTCCACCGAGCCCTCCGCGATCTTCGACCCGAAATCCATCACGTACGCTTGCGTCGCGACCTGGGACACGAACGACATGTCGTGCTCGATGAGCAGGATGGTGAACCCGAGTTCATGCAGCCGGTAGACGAGATGCGAGAGTTCCTTCGTCTCCTCCGTGTTCATCCCCGCCGCCGGCTCGTCGAGCAACAACAACTGCGGCTCACAGACCATCGCCCGCGCGATCTCGACGATGCGCTGCTGGCCGTAAGGCAGATTCTTCGCCTTCTCATGGATGCGCGTGAACCCGAGCAGGCGCAGCGTCTCCTCGGCGCGCTCGCGCGCGATGCGTTCCTCCAGATACCCGCGCGGTGTCGACAACAACGTACCCGCCAGACCGACCGTGCCTTTCGGGTAATACCCGACGATCACGTTCTCCAGCGCGGTCAGTTCCGGGAACAACCGGATGTTCTGGAACGTGCGCGCGATGCCGAGGCGGTTGATCACGTGCGGTTTCAGCCCGGAGATGTTGCGGCCGTCGAACCACACCTCCCCGGCGGTCGGCTCGTAGATGCCGCTGAGCACGTTCAGGACCGTCGTCTTGCCCGATCCATTGGGGCCGATGAGGACGGCGACGTCGCCCTTGCGGACCGTGAAGCTGACGCCGTTGACGGCTTTGACGCCGCCGAAGTGCTTGTGCAGGTCCTTCACTTCGAGCAACACCTGCTCGCCCGGTGTCGGTCGATGGATCGGCTCGGCGCGCTGCATGAGCGTCTCGACGACAGCGGCCGGCTGGACGGGCGTTTCCTTTTTCACCAGCCGCAGGATGGCGCGCACGCCGCGTTGGACCAGGCCCCACAGGCCGTCCGGCAAGAACAGCACGACGACGATGACCAGGAGCCCGTACACCGCAATGTAGTAATCCTTCAGGAAGCGCAGCCACTCGGGTAGGAACGTCAGCAGCCCGGCGCCGAGGAGGGTGCCGATGATGGACTCCTGGCCGCCGACCAGCGTCATGGAGAAGAACAACACCGACTGATCGAAGATGTAAATGTTTGGGCTGATGTACAGCGCCCCCGCCGCATACAGCACACCCGCCAACCCGCCGAGGGCCGCGCTCACGGAGAAGGCCAGCACCTTCGCCCAGAAGAGGTTGATGCCGGCGCTGGAGGCGGCGATCTCGTCCTCGCGCAGCGCCAGAAGGGCATTGCCGAGGCGCGAGTGGCGCAGACGGTACACCACGTACACCGCGAGACACAGGAAGACCAGCATCAGCCAGTAGTAGCTGCGGTCGTCGACGAACGACAGCGGGCCGATGGTCGGCCGGGGAATGTTGGAGATGCCGTCGGCGCCGCCGGTGACGGTTGCCCAGTTGTTCAGCACGAGCGAGATGATCACCTGGAAGCCGATGGTCACCAGAGCCAGGTAGTGCGTCGTCAGCCGCAGGGAGATGGCGCCCAAAACCAGGCCGAACAAGGTCGGCACGATGACGCCGAGCAGTGCGGAGGGCCAAAACGGCCAATGGTGCTTGACGGTCAGGATGGCCAGGGTGTACGAACCGAGGCCGTAAAACGCCGCCTGGGCCAGGGATACCTGGCCGGAGTACCCGAGCACCACCGTCAAGCCGAGGCAGGCGATGGCGTAGGAGACGGACAAGATGGTCAGGGTCAGATAGTACGTCCCGAGCCGCCCGCCGGGCAGCAGAAACGGAACGATGGCCAGCAGCGCGATCACGGGGATGAACTTCAGGATCTGTCTTGCCATGCGCGTCCTCCCTTCCGTTGGCATGACCGCCCGGATTCAGACCTTCTGCGACACCTTTTCGCCGAACAGACCGTACGGGCGGAAGATCAGGAACAGGACGAGCACGATGAAGGCGAACGCGTCCCGATACGCACCGGAGATGTAGGTTCCGCCGAACGTTTCGATGATCCCGATGGCCAGGCCGCCGATGATGGCGCCTTTGACACTGCTGAAGCCGCCGACGATGGAGGCGGCGAACGCCTTGAGCCCGATGAGAGAGCCCATGGTGGTCGTGACCATGTACACCGGGGCCACCAGGATGCCCGCCAAACCGCCGAGGGCGGTGCTGAGCGCGAACGTCAACGCGTTCATGCGCGCCGTGTTGATGCCCATCAGCCGGGCCGTGGTCGGATCCTGCGCGGTGGCCTGCATCTGTTTGCCGAGCTTGGTACGCTCAAAAAACCAGTTGAGCAGCGCCACCATCACCGCCGTTACTACGATGATCAACAGATACTGCGGATACACGTGCACGCCGCCGAGATCGACCGTCTGCTGCGAAAACACGCTGGGCAGCTGCAGCGGCACCGGCCCGTACAGGATGAGAAACAGGTGCTGGAGAAAGATGGACCCGCCCACGGTGGCGATCATCACCGGAAGGAAGTTGCGCGGCCGGTTTTTCACCGGCTGATACACGCCCAGTTGGAACAGATACCCTGCCACGCCGGCCAGGATGACGCTGACGACGAAGCCCAGTGCGTACGGCAAGTGCGCGCTCACCACCAGGCTGACCATGAAGAACGCCGCCACCATGGAGAAATCGCCTTGGGCGAAGTTGACCACGTTGACCGCTGTGTACACGAGCACAAAACCGAGCGCCACGAGAGCGTAGATGCTGCCGACCGCGAGTCCGGTGACAAGCAATTGGATGACTTGCAAGCGCCATTCCCTCCTCGCTTCGCGGGCCTATACGGTCCCCACTGGGGACCAGGCCCCTTCGGTGAGCTTTCGCCGACGGTGCGCCGGAGGGGGCGTCTTTCCGCCCCCTTTCGGCACAGGCCTCATGCCGGCAGAGTCAGTGTTTGCTGAAGTCGACATACTTGATGGTGTGCACCTTCTGATTGTCAATTTTGACGACCGTGTAGCCGTGCAGGCCATCGCCATTCTGGTCAAAGCTGTAGGTACCCTCGACGCCTGGCCGGTTTTGGACCTGCAACAGCCCCTGGCGGATGGCGTTCGGGTCCGTGCCATTCTTCGCGATGACGTCCTTGAGCACCATGATGGCGTCGTACACCCATCCGGCGAACAGATCGGGCGTCTCATGGTACTTGGCCTCGTAGTCTTTCGTGAACTGCTTGGCCGCGTCGTTGGCGTCCGTCACGAAGTCGGAGACCCCGTAGGTGCCGTTGACCGCGTCTCCCGCCAGTTGGATGCACACGTCGGTGGCGATGGACGGGGAGCCGACGACGTTCATCTTCAGACCGAGCTGGCGGAACTGGCGCAACATCTGCGCTTCGTCTTCGGCGTTGGTCATGTAGGTCATCAAGGTATCCGCGCCGGAAGATTTGATCTTTTCAAGATAAGAGGTGTAGTCCTTGGTCGCGGTGGTGTAGCCTTCGTCGGCCACCACCGGGATGTTGTCCTTGGCGAACGCCTGCTTTAACAGATCGTTGCCGCCCGATCCGAACGCGTCGGTGTCGTACAGGATGGCGACCTTCTTCGCGTGCAGATCCTGCACCGCGAACTGCTCCATCGCGGCCGAAGCGTACGTATCATTGGGCCGGAAGCGGAACACCCACTGGTTGCCCATGTTCGTCAGTTTGGGGTTGGTGCCGCCAATCATGTTCGGGATCTTCTGCTGTGCCACGTACGGCAGCGTGGCTTGGACGATGGTGCTGCGCACCGAGTTGATGATGGCGACCACATTCGGATCCGAGGCCAGTTTTTGAAAAGCCGCAACGCCTCCCTGGTTGGTGCCCTGGTTGTCCTCAATCTTCAGCACGACCTGTTTGCCGTTGATACCGCCCGCCGCATTGATCTGTTCGACGGCCAGTTCCGCCCCGCGCTTGCCGTGCAGGCCGGACAGGGCCGCCGGCCCGGTAATTTCCTCCGACAACCCGATGACAATCTGCCCTCCGGACCCGTTGCCGCCTCCGCCGGACGCCGCGTTGCCACCTCCACTGTTGCCGGGGCCGCCACTGCCCGCGCCGCCGCTGCCACACGCCGTCACCCCCGCCATCAGGGCCATCGCGGCCAGCCCTGCACTCCATTTCCGCCATTTGCTCATCACAACGTCCCCCTTTTCTTGCGTGTCCAAATTGGGTCTCTCCCGCCGCCGGGCGTTTCTGCCTCTGCCGCGCCTGCCCATTACCGAACCTGGCCGTCGCCACACCCGCCCGCTTGCCGAAACACAGGTGCCAATGTTCCCTCGTCGCGCAACGTTGTCAAGAGTCTGTCAATTTTCGGCACAAAAAGAAAGCGTTTTCTTTGCCAGGCACACCGTTGGCGCGGAGTTCGGCCGTCGCGGTGGGATCAGGTGGCCCAGGGAAGGTGGCCTGGAGAAAACCTGACCCGTGCGGCGGTGTCACCACGTGGTGTAAGCAAGTCGTGTGCCAAGCCCGCTCGCGGCCCCAACCGCCACGCCGGGGCCGCCTCCGGGTTTGAATCGTTGCAATTTTTCACGAACCGTCTTCTCGGTGATTCAATTTGCAACACGCGGTTGCATAACTGCGCCCATCTGCCCGTCCCGCTCCGCCGCCGGAGCCTTATGGCACAAGGACCAGCTTGGGATAGCGGGCCGGACCGTCAATCTGTTCATCGAACGCCTCCTGGATGGCCCCCATCGGCCGCACGTCGAGCCACGCCTCGTCGGGCCGCACCACGCCGCTGTCCACCAGCCGGTGCGCCAAGCGGAAGTCGTCCTCCGTGTAACAGAAGCAGCCGGCGACCTCCAGCTCCTTGCGCACCACCACGTTACCCTGCACGCGCGTGTCGTCCTCGTGCAGGCCAATCCACGCCATGCGCCCGCCGCTGCGGAGCACGTCCACGCACCCCTGGCGCGTGGCCGTCAAACCCACCGCGTCGATGGCCCGGTCCGCTCCGGCCCCGGTCAGGCGGCGCACCACCTGAACCACATCCTCGCGCCGAGGATTGGCCGTGTGCGTCGCACCGAACGCGACCCCCAGCGCCAAGCGCTCGTCGTTCGTGTCGACCAACACCAGCGGCGCGGCCCCGCGCAGCTTCGCCGCGAGCAGCGAGAACAAACCGATGATCCCGGCGCCGTACACGACGACGCTGTCGCCCAGCGACACCTGCGCCTGCGCGGCCGCGCGCAGGCCGCAAGCGAGCGGCTCCACCAGCGCGCCCGCGAGCGCGTCCTGCACCCGGTGGCAGCGATCCGCCGGGACCACCACGTACTCGGCGAAGGAACCGGGCCGGTGAATGCCAATGATGGCTTTCTCCGGGCAGTACTGCGGCATCCCGCGCAGGCAGTCCGGGCACCGTCCGCAGGCGATGAGCGGATTGACGGCCACCACGTCGCCGACCGAAACCCCTTTCGCCCCGTCGCCGAGGGCCGCGACCTCGCCGGTGAACTCGTGCCCCATCACCAGCGGCGGCTTGCGCAGGCTGTTCTCCCCGAGATACCCGGACAGCTCCGACCCGCAGATGCCGCTGTAGAGCACCCGCAGCAGCACCTCGCCGGGCCCCGGTTCCGGGCGTGCCATCTCCCGCGTCTCAAAACGCCGCGGCCCTGTCCACACATACGCCTGCACGCCATCGCCCCCTCAGCCGACCAGCACCGTCCGCAGTTCGCCGAGCCCCTCCACGGAGGCCACCAACTCATCGCCCGCTTTCAGCCACACGCGCTTGTCCTCCGGATACCCGAGGATCACGCCTTCTGGCGTGCCGGTGAAGATGAGATCGCCCGGCTTGAGGGTCATGTAGCGGGACGCGTAGTGGATGAGTTCAGCGCAGTCGAAGATCATGTCGGCCGTATTGGACGACTGGCGCACCTCCCCGTTCAGGCGCAGCTCCAGGCGCAGCGCATTCGGATTCGGGACCTCGTCCGCGGTCACCAAATACGGTCCGACCGGCGCGAACCCGTCCAGCGTCTTGCCGAGCAGCCACTGGCCGGTGCGGAACTGGAGGTCCCGCGCCGACAGGTCGTTGCCCGTCGCATACCCGAACACGTACGACAGCGCGTCCTCCTTCGCCACGTCCTTCGCTTCGCGGCCAATCACGATGACCAATTCGACCTCGTAGTCAATCTGCTCGGCCGCCGGCAGCTTCACGGCCTCGTTGTGGCCCGCCAGGGCGTTGTTGAACTTGCTGAACAGCACCGGGGAGGTCGGGATGGGCAGGTTCGACTCGATGGCGTGCTTGCGGTAATTGGTACCGACGCACAGGATCTTCTCCGGCTGCGCCACGCACGGGCCGAAGACCACCTCGGCCTCCGGCGTGAACAGCCCTGTCCCCTGGCCCTCCGCCAGCGCCCGCTGAACGAGTTCCGCCACCGCCTTCTTGCCGGCTTCGCCCGCCGCAATCACGGCGTCCACCGTCGGCGGCACCGACACCCCGTACCTCGCGGCAGCCGCGGCGATATCCAACACACCTTGGTCCGTCTTCACCCCGAGGGCGTACCCCGTGGATTTGCGCATCGTCAACAGCTTCATCCGTGATGTCCTCCTTCTTCCTCGGCGCCCCAAGCCGCCGCCGTATCGAGCGCCCCCGTCTCATCGAAGATCCAGGGCTCCGGCTCCGACAGCACGTCCACGTCGTCGCGCTCGCGCAACTCCGGCAGGAGGGACGCCGACACCCGGATAACATCCATCCGCAGCGTCGTGCGGATGTGCACCAGGCGCACGTCCTCCTCGCGCAGGACGTTGGCCGTCTTGATGGCCGCCTGGATGGCCAGCCGGTCGTTGTCGAGCACCATCGGCAGCTTGACCGGCTCAATCACGGTCGACGTCAGGGCGTTCGGGTACGTCTTCAAGAAGTCAATCGCCTCGAAGACCTGGCGCGTCGTCGTGTCCGCGACGCCGAGGCCGTTGGCGTTGCCGTGCGTGCGCTCCGTCAGGCGGCGCACACAGATGCGCGTCACGCGCGGTCCGCCGGTGGCGTACGGGGTGGCATAGCGGCCGGTGATGTTCGGATCCATCCCGTCGCCGGAGATGTCCTTGCCAATCTCGTCGACCACCAGCACGTCGATGTCGTCAGCCAGAATGCGCGGCATCAGCGACTTGGCCTTGAGCAGCAGCGGCGGCTCATCCGGCAGGATGCGGTCCGCCGGCAGCACGTGGATTTCCGCCACCTGGTCGTACGCGTTTTCAATCACCGCCACGCCGCACAGGATCTTGCCCGTCGCGAGCGCCACCTCGGCCACCTGCACAATGTGTTCCGCCATGTGGCCGAACCCGAGCTTGTGGCACGATTCGGCCCCCTTTTGCTTGCCGAGGCCGATGGCAATCATCTTGACAATCCCGCTCTCGTACGGCCCCCGGAAGGCGGTGTGCGGCTTGATCCGGTTGATGACGACAATCCCGTCCGCCGCGTGCGCCAGTTTGTCCATGTAGACGGGCAGGCCGTTGGGCAGCGAACCCAGTTGCACGACCTCCATCGACGAGCGGATGGGCGCCCCGACGAACGCTTCCGTCACGCCAAGGCTCTCCAGCACCTCGCGCTGCCCCTCCGGCGTCGCGCCGCCGTGGCTGCCCATGCCCGGCACGACAAACGGCCGGTATCCGCGCGCCTTCAGGTGCGCCACGACCGCCCGCGCCACCCGGTGGATGTCCGCAATCCCGCGGCTTCCGACGACGACCGCCACCTCGCCGCCCGGTGCCGGCCACCGGATCTGGCTGCCCGCGCCGGCAAACCCGTCCTCCACCGCCTGCCCGATGTCCCCCACGCGGGGACTGGGGAAACGCTGGCGGATGCGCACCATCGGCGGCAGCGGCACGCCGGCCAACAGTTCATGCACCACGTTCAATTCAGACACCTCGCTCAACTGAACTTGCCCGCCGTCACACCGCCGTCCACGACCAATCCGGCGCCCATGACGTAGCGGGATTCGTCCGACGCCAGGTACACCGCCGCCATCGCCACGTCCTCCGGCCGCCCCAGTTCGCCGCCCAACTGACGGCGCTTGAGTTGCTCGATGGCAGCCTGCGGATCGTCATAGGAACGGCGCAGGTAATCCTCGACGAAGGGGGTGTAGATGGTCCCCGGCAGCAGGGCGTTGACCCGGATGTTGTACGGCGCGTAGTCCACCTGCATCGACTTGGTCAGCGCCAGCACCGCGCCCTTGGTCGCCGCGTACGCCGCCCGGCGCATCAGGCCCATTTCGGCGATACACGACGACATATTGATGATGACGCCCGACTTCTGCGCCATCATCACCGGGACCACCGCCTTCGAGACGAGGTACACCCCCGTCACGTTGACCGCCATCACCCGGTCCCACAGCGCCCGGTCCACCTCGTGCAACTGCCCCACCGCGCTGATGCCCGCGTTGTTGAACAACACGTCGATCCGCCGGTGGCGCGCCAGCACATCGTCCTTCCAGGCCGCCACGCTCGCCTCGTCGGTCACATCCATCCGCCGCGCGACCGCCCGGCCGCCCGACGCCTGGATATCCGCCGCCACCGCTTCGGCGGCGGCGAGGTCCACATCGCCGATCTCCACGAGCGCGCCCTCCGCCGCGAAGGCGCGCGCCGTGGCCTCGCCGATGCCCTTGCCGCCGCCGGTGATCAGACACACCTTGTCCTGCAACCGCACAGCCGGGCCTCCTCTCCCGCGGGCGGGCGAGACCCGCCCCTGGGTGATCCGTCCGTCCCAAAGCCCTCATGCAAGATTCGTGCCATGTCCGGCAGATCCCGCGTCCGCCTGCCACTGCTTCAACTTGCGCCACAGTGTCGTCCGGCTGATGCCGAGCGTCTGCGCCGCTCGCGTGAGATCGCCGCCCGTGTGCTGCAGCATTCGCTCCACCGCCCACCGCTCCACGTCCTCCAGGGTGGCGTCGACCGGCGGCACCTCCCCGGTACCAGGAGCGGCCGGCGCCTCCTTCGGCGCCGTGTCCGGGAGCGCCTTGTGCTCCAGCCAGTCGAGGATCTCCGCCATCCCAATCCGTCCGCTGCCCGCGGTGGCCACCAGGTAATCGCACATGTTCTGCAACTCGCGCACGTTGCCCGGCCAGTGGTAGTCCTGGAGGATGGGGTAGATGGCGGGATCGATCCGCGGGCGCGCCCCGACCCCCTTGCGCTTGTACCACAACTGATGCAGCAGCCGCTCTGTCAGCTCCGGAATGTCCTCGCGCCGCTCGCGCAGCGGCACGGTGTGCAGGCGCAGGACGTCGATGCGGAAGAACAGGTCCTTGCGGAACTTGCCCTCCTGCACAAACTGCCACAGCGGTTGGTTGGTCGCCGCAATCACCCGCACGTCCACCGGGATCACGCGCTCGCCGCCGATGCGCATCACCTGGCGCTCCTGCAGCACGCGCAGCAGGCGCTGCTGCACGTGCAACGGCGTCTCGCCGATCTCGTCGAGGAAGATGGTCCCCCCGTGGGCCAGCTCGAACAACCCCGGTTTTCCGCCCCGGCGCGCCCCCGTGAACGCGCCGTCCTCGTATCCGAACAGTTCGCTCTCCAACAACTGGTCCGGCAGCGCGGCGCAGTTGACCGCGACGAACGGGCCGCGGGCGCGCGGGCTGGCGTTGTGGATGGACTGGGCCAGGACCTCCTTGCCGGTCCCCGTCTCGCCGACGATGAGCACCGACGAGTCCGTCTGCGCGAAGTGGATGGCGCGCGCCACCACCGCGCGCATTGCGCGCGACGGGCCGTACAGGTCGTCGAAGGTGTAGTGCGCCACGTGGCCGCCCATCGCCCGCTTCTGGCGCACCTGCCGCTCGGCCGACTCAATCTCCTCGACGCGGCTGAGGACGACCATCACGCGCCCCTCCTCGCCGAGGCAGTGCCGCTCCGCGAAGCACAGTTGACCGCCGACGCGGATGACGTCGGAGCGGTGCCCCTCCGGCGCGGCGTCCGCGAAATCGCACAGCGAAGGCGGCAAGCACTGGCGGGCGGGCAGCCCCGCGCAGGTATCACGGCCAATCCAGGCGAGCAGGGTCCGGTTGGCGAACGCCACCGTCCCGCCGTCCAGGACGAGCAGCCCCTGGTTCGCGCGGTCAATGGCGGTGCGCAGCGTGGTCTGCACGCGCCGCTCCGCCATCCGGGCCGCGACGATGCGCTTGGCCTCCTGGATGGCCGACCAGATGGCCGTCTTGCCGGATTCAATCAGGACGCACGGGACGCCGAGATTCGCCCCCTGCATGACGACGCTCGTGTCTCCCACCAGGCAGTCGACGCCCTCGTCCCGCACCGCCGCCTCCAACCGCCTTCGGCTCTCCTCATCCTCGCCGGTGATCTCGATGGGCACCACGGGAACGCGCAGGATGGGACGCAGTTCCGCCAATCCGTCGATGACATTGGTAAACCCGGCCACCCCGATGCGCTTGCCCCGCTCCGCGGCGCGCGTCAAGGCGCGCAACACGTCGTAGGCCGTGACCGCGATCTCGACGACCGGAACGCCGGCCTGCTCCGCCAACCGCAGGCACGTGCCGCCGCGGCTGATGAGCACCGCCGCGCCTTCTGCGACCGCGCGCCGGCCCAGCCGCACGCCTTCCTCCATCCGGCCGAGCAGGATCTCCACCCGTTCGCCGTAAGCGCGGCACACCTCTTCCGCGTCCCGGGCCAGATTCTCATACGGTGCAATCAGCACGATTTTCATCGGCATCTCCGGCCCCCTCCCGACCAAAATTGTAACATGTGCGTTTCAATTCGTAACGAGAAAGATTTCGAAGGCGAAAGAGGCCGACGGATAGACTTGGCATGTGAATTGCTAACAGAACGGTTGAGGAGTGGGACCCCACAGACGGGAGGCGATCGCGTGGAAATCCAAGCCTATGTCCGGGCGGACGGACGCGTGGGCGTCCGCAACCATGTACTCATTCTGCCTGTGTCATACGAAGTCAATCAGATTGCGGACAGGATTGTCCGGCAGGTGCCGGAGGCGGTGACGTTCCGCAACCAGCACGGCATCGACCAGACCGGTGCCGACCTGGAGCAGACCCTGCGGGTGTACGAAGGGTTCGCCACTCACCCGAACGTGTTCGGCGTGGTCATCCTGGGCTGGGGGCACGAGCCGTATGATCTCCCGTCCCTCGCCGCCCGGGCCGAGGCGGCGGGCAAACAGGTGGAACTCGTCACCATCGAGCAGGTCGGCGGCATGCGCCGCGCCATCGAGCGCGGTGTCCTCGCGGCCCAGCGCTTCGTCGCCGAGCGCGGCAAGGCGCAGCGCCAGCCGGTGCCGCTCTCCAGCATCATCCTCGGCACGGAATGTGGCGGCTCGGACGCCTGCTCGGGCATCTCCGGCAACCCGGCCCTCGGCGTGGTCAGCGACCTGTTGGTGGCCACCGGCGGCACATCCATCCTCTCCGAGACCACGGAGCTCATCGGCGCCGAGCATCTGCTCGCAGAGCGCGCGGTCAGCCCGGAGGTCGCCGAGCGGATCCTCTTCATCGTGCGGCGCATCGAGGAGAACGCCATGAAGATGGGCGTCGACATCCGCGGCGCGCAGCCAGCCCCCGGCAACATCGAGGGCGGCATCACGACGATTGAGGAGAAGAGCCTCGGGTGCATCCACAAGGCGGGGACAGCGCCCATCCGCGAGGTGGTCGAGTATGCCGAGCGGCCGAGCGAGAAGGGGCTGGTCATCATGGACACCCCGGGCCACGACATCGAGCAGTTGACCGGCATGGTGGCCGGCGGCGCGCAGATTGTCATCTTCACCACCGGCCGCGGGACGCCGACGGGCTGCCCCATCGCGCCGGTCATCAAGGTGGCGACCAACACGTTCACCTACCAGCGCATGAAGGACAACATCGACTTCAACGCCGGCACCGTGATCGACGGAGAAGAGACGGTGGAGCAGGCCGGTCGCCGGTTGTTCCAATTGATGCTGGAGGTCTTGAACGGCGCGCAGACGAAGGCCGAGATCCTCGGCCACCGCGAGTTCGGCATCTATCGCATCGGGCAGAGTCTCTGATCTTCCGCCGCCCCCGCGCGGCTTCTGCCGGCCCGGCCGGCGAGGACTGGAGGTGTTGTTGATGAGCGAATCCCATCTGGGCACTGGACGCCGCCAATGGGTGGTGATGCATCCCAAGGACGATGTCGCGGTGGCTCTGACGCCGCTTGCCCCTGGGACCGAGGTGGCGGCGGAGGACGGATCGTTCTCCGTCGTCATCCGGCAGCCCATCCCGTTCGGCCACAAGTTCGCCATCCGGCGCGTATGCAAAGGTGCGCCCGTGCACAAGTACGGCCAGGTCATCGGCGGCGCGACCGCCGACATCGAGCCGGGTGAGCACGTGCACGTGCACAACGTCGACAGCCTGCGCGCCCGCGGCGACCTCTTGGCCGCGGCGCAGGGCGGACAGGGAAAGGAGGAGGCCCAATGAACACCCTCGCCGCCTATCGGCGCGCGGACGGCCAGGTCGGGGTGCGCAATCACCTGTTCACGCTGCCGGCCGTGGTCTGCGCAAACCAGGTCGCCATCGACGTGGCGCGCCGGTTGCCCCGGTTGAAGTACATCGAGCATCAGCACGGCTGTGCCCAAATTGGCGCGGACCTGCTGCAGACGCGGCGAGTGTTCGCCCGTCTCGCCCTGCATCCCAATGTGTATGCCAGCATGTTCGTCAGCCTCGGCTGCGAGGCCGTCGTCGCCAAGAAGCTGGTCGCGGACACCCAGAAGAACGCCCACAAGCCGCTGGAATTGGTCGTCATCCAGGACGCCGGAGGCACCCTGGCGGCGGAACAGCAGGTCGAAGCGTGGCTGCAGCAGCGGATCCAGGAGGCGGACGCCTTGGTGCGGGAACCGGTGGCCTGGAGCGACATCACCGTCGGCGTCATGGGCGATGCCGACCTGGCCGGGCGCGGTGCCGTCATGACGTCCATCCTGCAGGCCCTGTCGGACCTCGGGGCGCGCCTGGTCGTCCCCGCCCGGCATGCCGACGCGCTCCGCCGCGTCGCCGACGATGCCCCGCACAGCGCCTGGGGCGACGGCAGCGGTGCGCGGGCGTGGGTGATGGAGGAAGGCTCCAACGCCCTCGAGACGGCCACCGGGTTGACCGCGGCCGGCGCCCATCTGATTGTGCACCTGGCGGACCGGCCGCACGGTTTCGGCACCCCGCTGGCGCCCGTGGTGCGCTGGTCCATCAACGAACAGGTGTACAACCGCTTCTACGACGACTTCGACGGGCAACTGGTCGACGAGCTGGACGTGCCGCGGCTGATGGAACAGCTCTCCCGGGTCATCAGTGGCCAGGAGACGGCCGCCGAGCAGATGGGCATGGACGACTTCGCGCTCTACCGCATCGGACCGACGGTCTGAGTTCGACGGTTTGATGTTGGACGTTGGGACGTGTCGCTCCGCTCCTGCGCTAAAGCGAGCCGCTCCGCGACACGTCCCCCCGACCACGGTAGGCGTGAGGCGATGGCTCGCGGTTTCCACCAGCGCCAGCCGCGGAGCGACGCGTCCCCGCTTGCGAACCTTGCGTCTCAAGCAAAATCGGTGCATGCTGAATTTGGACACGTCCTCCGCCCCGCGGATACGCGGAGCGGAGGACATGAAGGCGGCCGGAGAGACACGGGCCGGACTCCGGCCGCCGCTTCACGCGTTTCGGCCCGACGAACCTTGGCATTTTGACCTGGAGGGATGTCACGATGGAGAGCCGCAACTGGATCGGTGGCGAGTGGTCCACCCCCAAAGGCGGGGAGATGACCGTATACAATCCGTCTGACACGAAGCAGGAGGTCGGCGTCCTGCACCTGTCGCAGGCGGACGATGTGCTGCAGGCGGGAGACGCCGCCCGGCGGGCGCTGCCGGGCTGGGCCGGGCTGACCTGGGCGCAGCGCGGCGAACACCTGTACCGCTTGGCCGCGGCGCTCGAGGCGCACGCCGACGAGATCGCCACCTTGGCATCCACGGAGATGGGCAAGCCCATCAGCGAGATGCGCGGCGAGGTGACCCGCGGCATCCACCTGCTGCGCTACTACGCGGCGGAGGGTGTGCGGGCCATCGGCCAGGTGATCCCTTCCACCCAATCGCAGGTGCTGCAATACACCAAGCGCGTGCCCCTCGGCGTGGTCGGCATCATCACCCCGTGGAACTTCCCGGTGGCCATCCCGATTTGGAAAATCGCCCCCGCTCTCATCTGTGGCAACACCGTCGTCTGGAAACCGGCGGAGACCGCGTCGCTGACGGCCACCCGCCTCGTCGAGCTGTTCGCGGAAGCGGGCCTGCCGGGCGGCGTGTTGAACCTGGTGATCGGTACGGGGAGCACCGCCGGCAGCGCCCTCATCGAGCAGGTGGAGCTGGACGGCGTGAGCTTCACCGGATCGACCGCCACCGGCAAGCACGTTGCGGCCATTTGCGCGTCGCGCAACATCAAGTACCAGACGGAGATGGGCGGCAAGAACGCCGCGATTGTCCTCGCCGACGCCGACTTCAAGACCACCATCCCGGCGCTCGTCAGCGGCGCGTTCCGCTCCGCCGGCCAGAAGTGCACGGCGACGAGCCGCATCATCGTCGAGGAATCGGTGTATGACCAGCTCGCCGCGGCCCTGCGCGACGCGGTGAAGGACCTGTACGTGGGACACGCCCTCGATCCGAAGTCGTACCTCGGCCCGGTGGCATCCAAGGCCCAGTTCGAGAAGGTGTCCTCCTACGTCCGGATGGCCGACCAGGCGGAGGTCGTCGCCCGCGGCACGGCTCAGGTCGACCCAGCGAGCGGCCACTACGTGCTGCCGACCGTCGTCGCCGGCGTCGGCGTGGATCACCCGCTCGTCCAGGAGGAGATCTTCGGCCCCGTCACGGCGCTGCTGCCGGCGCGCGGCGTGGACGAGGCCATCGAGCTGTGCAACAAGACCGTCTACGGCTTGAGCGCAGCCATCTTCACGCAGGACCTGTCCAACGCCATCCGCTTCCTCGAGGAGGCCGAGGCGGGTATGGTGCGCGTCAACCTGGAGACCGCGGGCGTCGAGTACCAGGCGCCGTTCGGCGGCATGAAGTGGTCGAGTTCGCACACCCGTGAACAAGGCCAGGCGGCGCTCGACTTCTACAGCCAGGTGAAGACCTGCGCCGTCTACTACGGCGGTTGATCCGGCGGGTGCAGCGGCGGCCCGGCCGTCCTGCTGCACCCTTTTCATTCGGTGCACGGAGGAGGACACAACTGGATGATTCGCACCGTTCGCTATTGGGATCCTGAAACGCACGCCGTGCACCTCGGCCTCCTGCGCGATGGCCAGGTGTACAGCATCACTCGCCGCGTCCCGGCCTTCACCGATCCGCTTCCGGTGTGGTACACGTTCCGGGCGCTGGACCTGTCAGTGGAAGAGGGGTTCGCACGCCTGGTCGACGGTGTGCAGCCGATGGCGTCCTACGAGGAACTGGCGGCCCAGTCCGCGCTTCTGCCGCCCGTGGACGCCCGGGAGGTCTGGGCAGCCGGCGTCACCTACGAGCGCAGCCGGCAGGCGCGCAACGCGGAGACAAAACTCCAGGACAGCGTGTACGACCGCGTCTACGAGGCGGCGCGCCCTGAAATCTTTTTCAAGGCGACGCGCGAGCGCGTGATCGCCCCCGGCCAACCCCTCGGCCTGCGGTCCGACTCCGCCTGGATGGTGCCGGAACCGGAGCTGTCCCTCGTCCTCACCGCAGCCGGGGACATCGTCGGCTGGACACTCGGGGACGACCTGAGCTCCCGCGACATCGAGGGCGAGAATCCGCTCTACCTGCCCCAGGCCAAGGTGTTCTCGCGCAGTTGCTCCTTCGGGCCCGTCCTGCTCTGGAACACCGGCGCCGAGGTCCCGGCCGGGTGGACCCTGACGCTGACCATCCGGCGCGGCGGGGACATCGCCTTCCAGGGCTCCGTGTCGTTGCAGCAGCTGCGCCGCCCGTTCGAGGAGCTCGTCGCATACCTGCGGCGCGACAACCCCGTCCTGGATGGCACGGTCCTCATGACCGGTACCGGCATTGTCCCGCCGGACGAGTTCACCCTCCAGCCGGGGGACACGGTCGACATCGAGCTGCCCGAGATCGGCGTGCTCCGCAACCCCATCGCAGCCCCCCTGGGGAAGTGAGACCCCTTCTTGTGCCGGCCGGCACCGCTGGCCGGCACGCCCGCGCCCCGTCCCCCTTCTGGCACTGCGCTATAATGAATGCGGGCATATGCTGCCGCTACATACCCAGAAGGAGGTTTTCCGGATGCTTCCTGAAGTCGCGGACCTGTTGTCGCTGTGGAAGTCGGTACGGGCATCCATGGACAAGATGATCGCGGACCTTACCGACGAACAGTTGACCCGAAAGCCCGAGAATAACAACGCCATTGCGGCGGTCCTGGAACACACCGCCCTGGTGGAACGCAAGTTCCTCTCGGCCCTCTCCGGCCAGGTGGAGGACATCGACGTACAGGCGCCGTACGAAGCTTCGTCCTGGGATGCGGCCAAGGTCAAGGCGCTGTGGAACGACGTCTTGGCGTACGGTGAGCAGGTTCTCTCCGGGCTGACCGCTGAGCAACTCACGCAGCCCGGACTCAAACTCGGCGTCGGCGAATTGAACAAGCGCCAGTTGATTGCCTACATGATCGCGCACACCGCCCATCACCGGGGCCAGATCCCGATTTTGAAGCGGCTGATCCAGGCCTGACCCGAGCAGGCGGATCCGGGTCGGTGCGTGACCAAAACCAGGGGCACCGCGGCGGCCATCGGCGCTGCGGTGCCCCTCCTTTCTTTGCATAGGCCCCCGTCCCTGCCCCCTACGCCTTCACCTCAGCCGAGAAATCGTAATCGTACGCCACCTGATACAGCGCCTCAATCTCCTCGGCGGTGGGCACGCGGGGGTTGTTCCCCGGGCTTCCGCTGGCGATGGCGTCACGGGCCATCTTCGCCACCACCTCGTCGAACGCCGTCTTGTCGATGCCCCATCCACGCAGGTTGGGGATGTTCAACTCCCGGCACAGGCGTTTCACGTCGGCCACCAGCGCCACCGCCGCGTCCCGGTCGGACACGTCCGCCAATGTCGGGTTGACGATGCGGGCGATCACCGCCAAGCGCCCGACAGCGGCGTCCAGCGTGTACTCCAACACCGCGGGCAACAGCATCGCGTTCGAGACCCCGTGCGGGACGTGGAACACCGCCCCGATGGGGCGCGACATGCCGTGCACCAAGCAGACCGATGCGTTCGAGAAGGCCGCCCCGGCCAGCATCGCCGCCACGGCCATCCGTTCGCGGGCCTCCACATCCTGCCCGTCCTGGTATGCCCGCCGCAGGTGTTTCACGATGTCGTCGATCGCGGTGAGCGCCAGGGTATCGGTCATGGGCTGCGCCCGGCGTGAGATGTACGCCTCGATGGCGTGGCAGAGCGCGTCCACCCCCGTCGCGGCCGTCACGCTGGGCGGCGAGGACAGGGTCAGCAGCGGATCGACGACGGCGACCGCCGGCAGGAACGCCGGATGCTTGATCATCATCTTGATGTCCTCGGCCGTGTTCGTAATCACGGTCGCATCCGTCACCTCGGACCCGGTCCCGGCCGTGGTGGGGATGGCGATCACGGGGATCGGCGCATGCGGGATCGGCTTCCGGCCGCCCATGTAATCGCCGATGTATCCCCCGTTGGTGGCGACCACGGCGACCGCCTTGGCCGTGTCGATGCAGCTCCCCCCGCCGATGGCCACGAGAAGATCGCATCCTTCCTCCTGCAGCACCGCCAGCGCCTCGGCGACGTACGTGTCCGTGGGCTCGGTGTCGACGCGCGAATAGACCACGCTCGAGACGCCAGCGTCGCTCAAGATGGCCTGGCAGCGCGCCACATTCCCCAGCTTCTCCATCACGCTGTCGCTCACCACAAGCGCTTTCTTTCCGCGCACAGCCGCCTCTTCGCCGGCCTTCTGAAACGCGTCCCGCCCGTAGTGCACCACCTGCGGCAACCGAAACGTGGCAAATGGGTTCACCCGGTTCTCCTCCTCTCTTCCCTATGAATCAGAATAATGCAAAGCGAACCGGATTTCACCCCGATGTCGCTCCCGAGCCCGGAGCTGCGACGCCACGATGGACGATTTACAATCCTTTGTACGCGAGCATCTCCCGGGCCGGACGACGGTCCCCCGTGCAACTGATGCGGCGCGGCGCGTCGACGAACACGATGCGGAAGCCGAGAGAACGGTAGAGGTGGACGATTCGGTCGGTGGCTTGGTTGGACGCGACCACGGGGCCGTCGAGCTCCGCCAGCCATTCGGCGAGACGGACCTGATCCGCCCACGTGAATCCGCCTGCCGAGTACTGGCGGAACTCCACGTCGTAGGGCGGGTCGGCGTAGACGAAGTCTCCCGGTCGCACCGTCATGGCCGCGAAGTCCCCGCTCGTGAACGTCCAGTCCGCCAGCACCGGCTGGTACTCCTCGAACGTCCGGCGGTACCCGATGGTCTTGTAGCGCCCGAACGGCACGTTGAACAACCCGTCGCGGTTGAACCGGCACAGCCCGTTGTACCCCGTACGATTGAGATAATAGAAGAGGGACGCGGCCTCCGCGCTGTCCTGCCGCCCTTCGGCGATGAGCGCGTTGAACCGATCCCGGTGCCGGTAGTACAATTCCGCGTCGTTCTCCATCTCGATGACGATCCGCAGGCCGCGCCGCACCCAGTCGTGGAAGTGCACCACGTGTTCGTTGATGTCGTTGAGCAACGCCCGCTTCGGCCGCAATCCCAACGCCACCGCCAAACTGCCGCAGAACGGCTCCACCAGCCGGCCGCCGGGATACGCCTCGCGATAGCGGGCCCACAGCGGCATCAGATGCGGAACCAACCACCGCTTGCCGCCCGCCCACTTGAGAATGGGCTGCAGCGCCGGTGCCGCCTGCGTGATCGGACGCTCTGTCGTTTCCAATCTCTCCCCTCCCCGCAGGCGTCTCCGGCAGGTGGGCAAACCTGCCAAGGCCATGGAGATATTCTATCAAACCCGCGCGGAGGTGATCACAGAAAAGGCGGGCCCGCCGGGCCCGCCGTTTTCTCGTCGTCACGCACCGATTCCGCCCATCCGACGCCGATCCTCTGCCTCTGTCGTCAACCGGCGACCTTGCCGCCACCCGCTGACGGAGCGCTCACCTCGATGCGGAACAGCTTTCGCATGTACTTGCGAAGCCACGGGATGACCCAGTAGTCGCCGCCGATGCGCCCGGCGTTGAACCCGGCCACGATGATGAAGATGCTGATCAGGACGTCCCACGGGTTGCTCGACACCGTTCCGGCGAACATGTAGGCGAAGTTCATCATCATTCCGAAAAACACCGCGGCCGTCGTCAGAACCCCCAAGACCAGACCCAGTCCGACAAGGAACTCGCCCGTGGACACCAGGACGTTGAACAGACCGACGTGTGGCAGCGCGAACGATTTCAGAAACGCGTTGTACGTCGGGTACAACACCTCTTTGTCGGGACCGACCACGGGGTGCGCCACCGCGTTCTGCAAGAACTTCTGCGCGCTGAATCCCCCCGTCAACTTCTCCCATCCGGCCGTCAACCACTGCCATCCCAGGTACACCCGCAACACCGTCAGGATCCAACTCGCATACTTGTTTTCACGAAGCCAATTGACGAACATGATGCCTCACTCCTTTTCCGGAAGGCTAGGGAGGATGTTCCTTACGGCTTTATCATCCCCTATCTCCCGGAACGGAAGAAGCGCAATTCAGCGCATTTTTCGAGCACATCCTGGACTGCTTCATTGTGACTATGATCGCACCGTCCGTGACGGCACAACCGGATGGTCCTATCCCCACCGGCATACCAAGGCCTCGTACACGGCCCGGGTCGAGGCCATCGGCGCCACCCCCAGCTCCTGCCGCAGGACCCGTTCGCACGTCCGGTACACCTGCATCACCAGCGGGCGGTTGAACAGCCCCGCGGCGGCCTGCATCCACCACACGTATGCCTCCTCCCAGGCGGGCTCCACCGCCGTCGCCCGCTCGCAGGCCGCGATGGCCTCCGCAAACCGCTGCTGTCCGCAGCACAGGCGCGCGAAGGTTACACACGCGTCGACGAACAGCATCCGCAACCGATCCCGCTCGCTGTCGCACCACGGCTCGTACCGTACCTCGGGCAGGTACTCTCCTTGCCACACCGCCAGGGCCCGCGCCAACACCTCCCGCCGGCGCACCTCGTCCGGCTCGCCCGCCGCCTCCCGCAGGCATGCGAGGAAGACGTCCCGGTCCACCTCCAGCCAGGCCGCCTCCGTCAGGCCATACAGGGCGCCCCGCCGCACGAGGAAGACGGAAGGCCCCCGGCCAGGCCTTCCGGGATCGATCACGTTGGACAACGCATGCAACGCCACCTTGAAGTCACGCTCTGCCGTCTCTGGGTCCGCCTCTGGCCACAGCCGTTCGCAGATCTCCTCCCGGTGCAGCAGCGTCCCCCGGTTTGTCAGAAGGAGCTGGAACAGCTTGCGGGCCTTGTCGCGCTGCCACTCTTTGTGTGGGATTTCCGAGAATCCGCGCCACACGGAAAAACCGCCCAACGTGCGCACCCGCAAGGTGTAGCCCGGGTGGTGCTCCACGTCCAGGCAGCCCGTGCGCTCCAAGATGCGCACCGCCGCGCGCACCCATCGCCCTGTGCCGTGCCTCGTGTCGGAATCGCCATCGGGATCGATCTCGCGCTGCCGGAACACCTGCAGCATCGGGACCACCGCAGCCACGTCGCGCAGCCCGAAGAAAGTCGGGCGCTCCCACAGGAACCACGCCCCCAGCCGCCCGGTGTCCCACAGGGCGGATGCCAACGCCATGCCCCATGCCCGGTCGCCCGCGCGATAGAGGGCCAGCGCCAGCCAGATCTGGCTCACCAGCCGGAGAAACGGATCTCCACAGAGACCGAAATCGTCGCGGCACCGGCGCAGGGCCTCCACCGCCTGTGCGAACTGGCCGGCCATCACCGCCGACTGGCCGAACCCCACCCGGACCAGGCTGGCCATCCACAGGTCCCCTGCCGCCGAAGCGATCTCGATGCTCTCCTGGGCGTACATGCGCGCGAGCGCGAACTGGCCTCGGTAGCCGTGCGACAGACAGAGCCCCAACAGGGCCTCGGACTTGCCGCGGGGCACCTGCATCTCATCCATCCGCGCCACTGCCTCCTGGTAGGCGTGCAAGGCCGCGTCAGACCGCGGTTCCTGCAGGTGGAAGGCGTGACCGAGGCGGATGAACCCGACCGCGCTCACGAACGGGGATTGCAGCGTGTGGCCCACGCGGTGCGCCCGCTCGGCTTGCTCGCGCGCCTTGTCCGCCTCGCCGAGCATCGCGTGGACCAACGCCAGCAGCAGCGTCGCCTCCCGGTGGGACAGGGCGCTGCGGCCGTCCGCCGGATCCCCGTCGGCCCGCGGCCGCAGCACAGCCACCGTCTCCTGCAGACGGCCCGTGCGCAACAGAAGCCGCGCATCGCTGTTGTTGTCCGGCGGGGACGCCCCCTCCAGCTGCCGCAGCGCGGCCAGCAGGCGTTCCGCTCGGCGCAGCCGCCCCTGGTTGATGCTGTTCTCGAACGCCAACTGGGCGATCGCGATGCGCCCCTGGACGTCCTCCCGGTCCACGTGCGCCCGCGCCTCCCGGATGTGCAGCGCGGCCCGGGCCGGCTGGATGGTGTCCAGGTACAGCCGCGCCAGCCCCGTCTCCACCTGCGCCAGGGCCTTCCGGTCCCCGCGAGCCGCGGCGAGCGACCGGGCCGCCGCGAAGGACGCCTGCGCCTCCTGGTAGCGGTTGGCGTGCCGCGCCACCTCCGCCCGCGCCCACAGGAGGCCCGGCGATGCCGAGATGGTCGCATCCGACAGCCGGTCCAGCCAATCCTGCACCGTCGACACCCTGCCCCGCTCCAGGTGCCCCGGAATGTGCGGCAGGAGCAGATCGGCAATCCGTGCTTCGTCCTCCAGGGCGAATACATACCGCAGTGCCCGGTCTAACTCACCCCGATCCGAGTACCAGCGGATGGCGCGTTCGACCAATCCCCGCCGCTCTTCCGGATCGAGGCCAGCCGTCAGGGTTTCGCGCACCAGCGGGTGCAGCTCATACCCCTGCCCGCCCTCGGCGATGGCGATGTGGCCGCGCCGCTCCAACCCCGCCAACAGGCGGGCGCTGTCCCGGCGGCCGAGGGCGGCGTCGCACAGATCCGGATCGATGGGGGAAAACACGCTCGCCCGCTGCAGAAACGCCCGCTGCTCCGCCGTCAGCGGCCCCGTGAACAGGCGGAGCACCTGGGCGGGGATGGGGGTTCGATCCGCCAGGGCCGCCTGCAACCGCTCGAAGGACCGGTGCTGCCGCCAATCCCGTAGCAGCATCGCCAGTACCAACGCCATCCCGCCCGTACGCCTGAGCAGCCAATCCACCTGGCTGCGCTCCAAAGCCGGCAGGCCCGGGTCGTCCGCCACGACGCCGTGGAACAGAAAGCCGACCTCGTCCGCCGTGAAGGCCAGTTCCTTCTCCCGTACCCACAGCACGTCCCCGCGCAAGGTCAGGGCATCGACCCAGGGCAGGGTCGGGCGCGTCCGCGTGAGCAGCACCACGTGCACATGCGGCGGCAGGTCGCGGAGCCACGCGTCGAACCACTGCAGCAGCGCCGCCTCTTCGTCCAGCAGATGGAAGTCGTCGAACACCAGGAGCGTGTCATCGTGCACGTACGCGGCAGCCAACTCCGCCGCCCAGCGGGCGGAGGCGGTCCATAACAAGGGCGACTCCGCCGCGTGCCGCACGCGCTCCGCCTCGGCCACCGGCACCTCATCCGGCAGCGTGGCATCCAGGACCCGTCCGACGAAGCGCACGCCGTACCGATCTCCTTCACGGACCGTCAACCACTGCACTCGCAGCCCGCTCTGGCGCACGTAGGCGCCGACCGCCGTGGTCTTGCCGTACCCGGCCCCCGCCTTCACCACGGTCACCGGCAGGTCCGGAATCTCCGACAACATTGTCATCACGCGTGGCCGCGGCAGCTCCACCCCTCGCCCGCGGGGTGGCTCCATCCCCCGCCCATGGGACGGCGCCGTCTCCCGTCCCTGTGGCGGCTCCGGTGTTCTCTCCTCAGGTGCTTCCATCCCACGGCGCCGCGCGTCCGGATGCTCCCTGTCCATCGCCCTTCCCCCGTTTCACGTCCGCGTCCGCCCGCCCGATCCTGCCTCACCGTGCCTCATCGCTGGGTCCGCCGGGATCTGCGCCGAGACTTCCCGGAATTGTGCCTCCGTGTACAGCGGCCCACTCCAGAAGGCCTCCGGGCGCCGGTACAGACCGGATTCCGGCGGGGCGATGCCCTCCTCCACCCATCGTTCCAAATGATACAGTGCCGCTTCGTAATACGGCTGCACCGGCTGCTGGACACCGCGATCCCCACGCAGCATCCCGTCCACGTGGTTGCCCGCCTCCACCTCGTACAGCCGGTGCAGGTGCCCGCAGCCCTGCGCCCGTACCAGGTCGCGGTAGGCCGCCGCGTGGTGGCGAAACGGGATCAGGCAGTCCCAGTTGCCCGCCACCGACAGAAGGGGCTTGCCGATTCGCCCGGTGTTGGCGATCCCCGCCACGCGCCGCGCCAGGATATCCATCCGCGCCCGCCACGGGTAGTCCGCGATAGGCGACGGATCGCGCAGCCAGTCGTTCGACCACTCGGCGGCGAAGGGGGCCCAGCCGGGATCGAGATTGCGGCCGTACAGCCACAGCGACACCACCCAATAGGCGAGAAAGTACTGATGCCAGTACGGTTCCGACCCGGGGTGCAGCCCCGCCTCGAGCATCCGCTCGCGCGCCTTCGCCCGCTCCGCCGGTGTGCGGTCGCCGCGCCAGTTCTGGTACACCGGGTAATCCGCCACCCACACCGGGAGAGCCGTCATCAGGTGGCGCGCCTCCGGGTGCCAGTACACGCCTTCCCACTCGACGCCCCCGTCGTACAAATCCGGGTGCGCCTCCAGCATCCGCCGCGTCACGTACCCGCCGTTGCTGACGCCCGAGATGTACACGCGCCCCGGCGCCCGGCCGTAGTGACGGGACGCCACGTCCACTGCGAACTCGGTCAGCGCCCGGTGGACGGGCACCCATTCCGCCATCGATCGCGCGGGAGCCCGCAACACCAGCCCGGGCGTGGCCTTGTCACAGGCGGCGAAGGCGTAGCCGCGCTGGATCGCGATGTCCCCGAGCAACAGGTCGAGCGAGCGCTCACCGCGCACCGCGGGCGTCGCGCCGATCATCACCTTGCCGTTCCACCGCTCCGGCGCGGGCAGGCGCAGTAGCGCGCGGGCACCCGCCACCTCGCCCGTCCAGACGCTCCCGGGGACGGGTCCGTCGAGGCGCGGGTTATCATACACCAACGGTTCCGCGTCGGGATGCACCCCGAGGCCCCGTGTGGTCAGGTCTGGAACGTCTTGAAGTCGGATGGTTTCCGCCATCGGCTGTGTCCCCTCCGGTGAAGGTATGCGCCCATTTTGTAAAGGATCCTTGACAAACTCGTCGCGGAGCCATATCCTCATTGTAAAGTAAACTTTACATTCCGTCGGGAGGGCGTGGACCATGAAGGGCTCGGCCAAGCGTTACGTGATTCAGGTGAGCGTGTCCATGGCCGTCTACATCGTTTCTCTGTTGCTGTCCATTTGGTTGTTGCAGACTTACCCACATGGAGGTTGGCGCCTGCCGATCGCCGTGTTGCCGGTCTTACCCCTGTGTGTTGTGGTCTGGGCCGCGATCCAATTCGTCAGCGGGCTGGACGAATTGCAAAGATCGATCCACCTGCAAGCCGTCACCTTTTCCTTCCTCGTGACGGTCGTCCTCACGTTGACGTACGGTTTTCTCGAACAGGCTGGGCTTCCTCACATCCCGGTTCTGTATGTGCCATTGCTCATGTGCGCCCTGTGGGGAATCGGGGCAGGGGTGGCGAGCCGCAAATACCGATGAAAAACCGGATTCGTGAATTGCGCCAGGAACGGTCGTGGTCTCAACAGGCGCTGGCCGAGGCGCTCGGGGTTTCCCGGCAGACCGTGCACGCGTTGGAGTCCGGCAAGTACGACCCCAGCCTGCCATTGGCGTTCCGCATTGCAAAGGTGTTCGGTTTGCGAATCGAAGACATCTTTGAACCCGACGACGGCCATTTCTGACCTTCAATACAACAACCGCAGCCACTCAGCCCGGTCCAATGCCCCAAAATACGCCCGCAGGTCCACGTCTGCCAAGGCCGCCGCCAGGTCGTCCGGGTCGTACCGGCGCCCCAACAGCCGCTGTTCGATCTCGCTGACGTCCCGTTCCCCGAAGAAGTCGCCGTACACCCGGCACTGTTCAATGCGCCCCCGCTCCACATACAGGCGCACGTCCAAGAGCCCTACCCCCGGGATGTACCGCGTGCGCCGCACGTTGAATGGGGGCGACTGGCCGTACACCCAGTCCCAGTTCCGGTAGCGCCGTTCGGCCAGATCCCGGACCGCCTGCCAGTCCGCCTCGGTCAACCGGTACGTCGGAATCTCCGGCAGCCCGTCAAAGATCCGCTCGAGCAGGACCTGCTTGAACTCGCGGATATCCATGTCCCGCCGGAGGTACGGCCGGATGTTGGTGACCCGGCTGCGCACCGACTTGACCCCTTTCGATTCCATCTTCTCGGGGTGCACCCGCAGGGCCTTTTCCACGTTGTCCAGGTTGACGTCGAACAGCAGCGTGCCGTGGCTGAACATCCGCCCTCGCGTGGCGAACTGGGCGTTGCCGGAAACCTTCTTGCCCTCCACCAGGATGTCGTTGCGACCCGACAGTTCCGCGGGGACGCCGAGATCGCGCAGGGCGCGGATGACGGGCTCCGTGAACTTGCGGTAGTTGTGGAAGCTGTTCGCGTCGTGCTTGGTGATGAAACTGAAGCTCAGATCCCCCTCGTCGTTGTACACGGCGCCGCCCCCGGACAGGCGGCGCGTCACCACGACGCCGTGCGCTCGCACGTACTCGGCGTTGATCTCCTCCAGCGTGTTCTGGTTCTTCCCGACAATCACCGTCGGGTGCATGGAATAGAACAAGAGATACGTCTGCTCGCGGTCGAGCGCGGTCAGCGCGTACTCCTCCAGGGCGAGATTGAGCGTCCCGTCCATCACGTCTTGGTTGTCGATGTAGCGCATCCCGTCTCACCTCCCCGGGTGCCCATCCTGCCCGGCGCTTCGGTCCGCCAAGATGCGTTCAATGACGCGGGCCACCCCGTGCACCTCGCAGGCTTCCGCAATCCAGTCGGCCTCCGCCTTGACCGCGGGCTGGGCGTTGCCCATGGCAACGCCGAGGCCCGCCCACCGGATCATCGGGAGGTCGTTAAGGCTGTCGCCCACCGCCACCACCTGATCCGGCCGGATGGCGAGGCGCTCACACACCGCCGCCAATCCCGCGGCTTTCGTCACGCCCTTCGGGTTGACCTCGATGTTGAACGGGTTGGAATTGGACAGTTCAAACCGATCCGCCTGCGCCAGCGTTCGCCACAGGCTGGCCAGGGCGGCTTCGTCCTCGGTGTAAAAGCCAAACTTCAACCAAATCCTGTCGTCCAGGTCATCGGGCAACGGATCGTCGCTCAGGATGCCCTCCGGTGTGGTCGCCCAGTAGTGGGCGCCGCACGACACCGCCAGTTGGTACAGCCGCCGGATATCCTCGGGCCGGTGCGCGCGGCGCATCACCAACTCGCCGTCGGGCGTCCAGACCTCGCCACCATTGACCGTCACCACCGGTGCCGTCATGCCCAGTTCCCGGGCGAGCTCCTGAACCAGGCCGCCGTAACGCCGGCCCGTGGCGAAGGTGACCTGCACCCCGGCCGCGATGGCATGCCGGATGGCCCGCCGGTTCTCCGGCGAGATGTCAAGGCCCAGATCGAGGCTGGTGCCGTCCATGTCCAGTGCAATCAACCGCCAATCAGCCATCGTCTCCCCTCCCTGCGCCCCGTTCCCAGTATACCGGTTCGGCCATCGCCCTGGCCAATGGTGCAGGTCCCAATGCCCGGGGACCGGAGGGGTTGTCTCGTGATATGATGGAGAAAATTGTGGCAGCTTCCTGGAAGGGGGCGAGGGTGTGTTCAAGCTTGCGGTGGGTTTTTTCCTGTGGCGGTGGCTCACGGTGATCCTGGGGAATCCGCTGGTGGCCATCCTGGTGCTCATCGCCGTGTACTACCTGATTGACCGGCGCTACATAGGCCTCCTGCCGAACCTCGGGCGGCCCTTCTCCCGCTGGCGTCAGGCCAGCGAGCTGCGGCGCCAGCTGGAGCTCAATCCCCACGACGCCGACGCGCGCCACCAACTCGCCCGCATCCACTTGGACCAACGCCGCTACGGACCGGCACTTCATCTCCTGCAGCATCTCCCGGACTCCCTTCGGAAGTCCCCCGATGTCCTGTACGAGGAAGGCCTCTGCCGGATTGGCCTGGGCGATCCGCAGGCCGGCGAAGGGCTCATCCGCCAGGCGGTGCACCAGCAGCCGAACCTGTTCTACGGCGAACCGTACCTGCGGCTCGCCGGCCTGCACGCCCCAGACCATCCCGAGCAGGCCCTGGCCGATCTGCGCCTGGCGCAACAGTACAACCAGTCCTCCTGCGAGGCGTGGTATCGCTTGGCTGCCTTGTACCGGCGGCTCGGGGACCATGCGCAGGCCCGGCAGGCGCTGCACCAGTGCCTGCACACATACCGCGCCCTGCCTGCGTTTCGCCGCCGGCAGGAACGCCGTTGGTTCGTGCTGGCCCGGCTGGCCACCCTCGGGCGCGCGCTCGCGCCAAAACGCTGACGCCCGGCGGGTGTGCGCCGGTCCACGTAGCAGATTGCACCCCCAGATGTTCGCGCGTCACACCACCGGCTGCTGGTGCTGGTTGAACAGCCGGCCGTACGTCAGGGCGCCGAGGACCATCGTCGTGATGGCGGCCGAGGCGATGAGGGCGAACACAATCAGGAGTTGGTACCGCACCGCCTTAATCGGGTCGGCCCCGGCGATGATCTGCCCCGTCATCATCCCGGGCAGTTGCACCAGGCCCATGGTCTTCGTGCTGTCGATGGTCGGAATCATGCTCGCCTTGACGGCCGCTTTGACCACGGCCCGCGACGCCTGCCGCGGCGTCGCGCCGAGGGAGAGCAGCACCGTCATCTCGTCCCGGCGCGCCTGCGCCTCCCCGCGCAGGCGATTGAGGAACAGCGCCGAGGCGACCATGGCGTTGCCGATAATCATGCCGCTGATGGGGATGACGTACGCAGGCTCCGGCGGGATGACGCGGGCGGCGAGGAGAAACCCCTGAGTGGCGATCTCGGTGGCCATCACGGCCACCCACACGCGCCAAAAGCGCCCGGCCAACCCCTGGCCGCGGCGGCTGGCGTTGTCCGCGGCCACCACCGACATCAGCAGGACCATGGCTGCCGTGAGGGCCGCGTGATCGACATGGAAGACGAATTTCAGCACATACCCGATGGCCAGCAGCTGCACGGTCGCCCGAACGGCCGCGACGACCATGTCCTTCTCCAGCCCCAGCCGCTGCCAGATGGACAACGCCATCGCGGCGGCGACAAACGCCAGGGTCATCGCCAGCGCCCACAGGCTCATCGGCCCGCATCCCCTTCCGTACCCGTCTGTCCCAGATCCGCCTGGCCGAGCAGGAACCGGCGCCCCCACTCGGTCTGGGGACCGTCAAAAAACGCGGCGGTCGGACCCTGTTCCACCACGCGTCCGTCCACCACCAGCCACATCTCGTCGCTGATTCGGCGCGCCTGGGCGAGATCGTGTGTGACCCACAGCACCGTCATGCCCCGCTCGCGGACCAGGCGGACGACGAGCGCCTCCACCACGGCAGCCGACGCCCGGTCCAGGGCGGACGTGGCCTCGTCGAGCAACAGGATGTCCGGCCGATTGGCCAGCGTGCGGGCGAGGGCGATTCGCTGCTTCTGCCCGCCGGACAGCTCGGCCGCTGGACGCGGCAGCAGATCCCAGGGCAGTCCCACGAGGTCGAGCAACGCCCGCCCGTCCGGTTCCGGCTCGCCGTGCAGCCGCGCCGCGGCGGCGAGGTTATCGTACACGGTGCCCGGGAGCATCACCGGCTGCTGCATCACCAGCCCGACCCGCCGGCGGAGCGCGCGCAGGGGCCACTGGCGCACCTCCCGCTCCCACACCCAAACCTCGCCCGCATCCGGAGTCTGCATCAGGTTGCACAGGGCGAGCAGGGTGCTCTTGCCCGCGCCGGAAGGGCCGACGACGGTGACGATGGTCGCGGCCCGCACAGCGCCTCGCACGTCTTTCAACACGGTTTTGTCCCGCCCGTCCGCACGCACCCGCGTGGTCACGTCGACAAAGCGCAGGGCAAACGGGGAATCCGGATGGGGTGTGTCCAGCGTGATCGCCCCCTCAATGGTCTATGGATTCTAGCATCGTTCGGCCACCGGATGGCGAGCAAACCCTGGATGGATTTCCCGCACGGAACACTCGCGAAACTTGTGGCAATATTGTATGGAGACCGCCTGCCTGCCGGGCGCCCCTTCCGGGCGCTGCGCGACGACGGACGCCTGTGAGGTCAAAGGGGGAAAACACATGCCGTCTTCCATTCGCAGTCAGCAGTTGCACCAGGCGGCGCTCAAGGCCCTGGAGGAGCGCGGCGTGCACATCCAGCATATCGCCGAGATTGTGTACTTTCTGCAGCGCGACTACGTCCCCGGGCTGACGCCCGAGATGTGCGTGCCGCACGTGCAAAAGGTGCTGGAAAAGCGCGAGGTGCAGCACGCCATCCTGACGGGCATTGAACTGGACAAACTGGCGGAACGTGGCGCCCTGTCCTGGCCGCTGCAGCAAGTGATTGAGACGGACGAGAGCCTGTACGGGATCGACGAGATCCTGGCGCTGTCCATCCTCAACATCTATGGCAGCATCGGCTACACGAATTACGGCTACATCGACAAGGTCAAGCACGGCATCCTCCGCCGGCTGAACGACAAGTCCGGCGGCGAGGTCCACACCTTCCTGGACGATCTCGTCGCCGCCGTCGCCGCCGCGGCCGCGAGCCGCATCGCGCACCATCACCGGGCGATTGAGGAGAGCGGAGACGCCGGGGACGAGGCGGCATACGAGGACCCTGTCACGCAGACGGCGGCCGCCGACACGGACGGGCAGCCCGAGTGACGGTCGCGGCCGGAGCGCGAGGGATGCGCACCCGCCGGACGGACCGGCCTCGGTCTTCGGATGCCGTCACGGAGACGGCCGGAGGGCATGGATGCGGTCGAGACACTTCTCGGCATCCGCCACCATGCGCCGGACGATCTCGCCCGCGGGCTCCACGCCGTGAATCAAATCGATGCCCTCGCCCGCCCACACCACGGCGACATCGAAGTCTCCTGCCGCCACGGCCGCCTGGTACGCGGGACGAACCTCATCCAACTTGGTGCGCAATTCATCCTCGCGCCCGTTCCACTCGTCATAGAGGCGGTTGCGCAGCGCCCGCCCCGGGTAGCGCTCGGGCCAACCGGTGTCACGCACGATGTCGAACACCCGGGTGCGCACCGTGTCGTCTCCGCCAGACGTGACGAGGCGCGCCTTCGCGGCCGGGTGGCCAATCGCCTCGGCCGCCGCGTAGAACCGGGTGCCGACCAGCACCCCGGCGGCCCCGAGCGCCAGCGCCGCCACCAGGCCTCTTCCGTCCGCGACGGCGCCGGCGGCAAGCACCGGGATCGACGGCGCGATATCCACCACCGCCGGCACCAGACTGAAGGTCCCGCGTACGCTGTCGCCGTGGCCGCCCGCCTCCTGCCCTTGCGCGACCAACACGTCCGCCCCCGCGTCCCGTGCCCGCGCTGCCTCGCGCACGCTGGTCACCTGGCAGATGAGCCGCGCGCCGGCCGCGTGAACGGGATCCGCCCACGGGCTCGGATCGCCGCAGGACAGAAACACCGCCGCCGGCCGGTGTTCCAACGCGGCATCCAGGGCCTTGGGGTTTTGTTCCAGAGCCCAGGTCAAAAACCCGATCCCCCACGGCCGGTCCGTCTTTCGCTTGACCTTCTCAATCTCCGGGAGAAACTGCTCCTCCTTGGCGTAGCCGCCCGCCACGATGCCGAATCCGCCCGCCTCCGACACAGCCGCCGCCAACTCACCGCCGGCCACCCCCGCCATCGGAGCAAGCGCGACGGGCAAGCTGACCCCCAGACACTGGGTGAACGCCGTCTCCCACGGCATCCCGCACACCTCCATCTACGTGCAGAGCGATCTTTCTCACCGCACCACCGGCACCGCGAGGTCCTCGCAGCGCTCGCCCGGCTTGCTCATCACCACGCCCGGGCAGTACCGCTCTATCAATTCCTGCCCGATGCGCGCCCGGCGCACCCGCTCACGGCCCAGCTTCACCGCCAGGTCCTCCAGATGCCCGCCCGACGGGTAGATGTTCGGCGCGTTCCGCAATCCGAACTTGATGTACACCGGGCTCGTCAGCGGAATCAGGTCCGGGATCTCGTAGTAACGCACAAACCCGCCCACGTCGTCCGGCACCTCGACGTAGATGTCCAGCGGCACCGTCGTCGCCGCCCGCACCGCCGCCAACTGGGCCAGGTTGAGATCGGTGCCCACGTTGATGGTGTCCGCCCCGTACCGCTCCAGGAGCATCGCCGTCGCCGGGTTCGCCACGCCAATCATCACCGACACCTTGTACTTCATGTCGGCCGGGAGATCGCCCCGGCGGCGCATCTCGCCCAGCACCCACAGCAGGCCGTCGTCCGCCACCAGCACACTGCGGATGCCGAGCGCGTACGCCCGCTTGACCTCCTCCACCGACTGCACAATCTGTTCCGCACCGAGCGTCCGGCTCCTGACGATGCCCCCCGACTCCGATTTCGCCAGCGGGCTCAGGTGCCACCCCGCGCGCGGCCCGATGAAGAGGCTCACCTCAATGCCCGCCTCCGCGCCGAGCTTCGCCATCTCACGGATCTCCTCGTCGGTCATCAGGAGCACGCCGCTGCCCTGCGACACCCGGTGGATCCGCACATCGAGCCGCTCCGCCTCCTCCAGCACCGCCCGCAACACCTTGGGGCCTTCGCAGCTCGGGATCTCCACCCGCACCTGCGCCCCGTCCGCGAATCGTTTCGGGCTCGGGCCCAGGTCCACCCCGTCCCGATCCGGCAATCCCAACCGCTTCAACGCCGCCCTTGTCTCATCGTACATCGCCATGCTCCTCCTCCTCGACGCCTTCGTATCGTGCAATCGTTCCCACTCGGAATCGTCGTGTCGATCACGCCCGCGGCCCGGACCTGTCACCGGACCTGTCCGATGCTCCAGCCCGAGCCGCCCCGCTGCTCCCCTCACGCCTTCGAGACGGCCGCCTCCGGCTGCCCTGCCTCGCCGACCTGCTCCGCGTACCAGACCGCCTCATCCCAGACCGCCTGGGGCACCACCCCGTGCGCCGCGTCCGTGCAGTGCGACAGACGATTGGAAGCCGCCACCTGGTGCTGCCGGTGCACCAGACGGCGCTTGCGCGCCGCCGCCAGGTCCTCACGATCCGCTCGCCACCCGTCCCCGGCCGGGGCAACGCGGCCCGTCCGCAGAGCGGCGGGATCGAGCAGGTCGATGCGCTTGCGACGAAAGCCGAGCTGGACCACGTCGCCATCGCGCAAGTACAAGATGCCGCCGCCGTGCAGCGCCTCCGGCGTCACGTGGCCGATGGCCGCCCCGTACGTAACCCCCGAGTACCGCCCGTCGCTGAGCAGCACCGTAAGCTTCTGCAGTTGCCGGTTCGCGTTGATGTGCTGCATCGGCGTGAACATCTCTGGCATACCGAACGCCTCCGGCCCCTGTCCGCCGACGATGACGGCCACCTTCAGCAGCCGCTCGGCAATCATCCGGTCAAACAGCGCGTCGTAGTCCCCGTCCGGCTCCCCCGGCCCGCCGTTGAGCCGGTAGATCTGGCGCAGCACCGCGTCGTCCACCAGGCGCGCCTCTCGCCAGCGGTCCGTCAGGTTCACGTCGAGCAGGTTGTGGTTCGCCTCCTCCTCGTTCTCGTAGTAGACGACCACCGCGAGCTTCTCGTCGAACTCGTCCAACTGCTCCGTCGGCATGCCGCTGATTTTGACCACCGCCGACTCGAAGAAGTTGCTGCGCAGCACGTCCACGCCGCTGAAGGGCCGGCGCGGATTGGACAGAATGATGGGATTGTCCTTCACGTTGTCTGCCGCCAGGCCCTTCTTGTCGGCCAGCCGCTCCCGCCACGTCGTCCCCGTCACCGTCGGCGCATCGAGATCCATCGGGACGCCGTTTCGCACCAGTTCGTGCATCAACGTCTCCATGCCGCGCGAGTACCCCGCCGAGCACTGCAAGGCCAGTTGGAAGATGTCCCGCCCCTGCGTCAGGCTGTAATCGAACAGGTCCGGCACCGGGTGTTCCTGCAACGTCCGTTCGATGTCGTACACGCTGTACGGCACGCCGGCGTACACCATCGCCGCCACCAGGTGCATCATGAGGTTGGTCGATCCCCCGGCCGCACTGTGGAACCGGATGGCGTTGCGGATGTTCTTCTTCACCAGCTCCGACACGCTGAACTCCGGCTTATTCAAGAGGCCGATGTAATCCCGGACCACCTTGTCCACCTGCTCGTACGTCGGCGGCACCGTCAGCAACTCCACCTCCGGGTGCGCCAGCCCCAGCCCCGCCGTCATGTCGCGGGAGCTGTTGCCCGTCCCGTGGAAGGCGCAGATGCCGCCCTTGGGATCGCACGTGTTCACCGCCAACACCTGCTCGTACCGCTTGTGCTGCTCGTGCGTGATGACCCCCTTGGCCACCGCCCGCACGAACACGCCCTGGAACGCTGTGTTGGACGAGCACTGGAGGATGTACGACATCGCGTCGCGCAGGTCCATCGCGATGTCCTCATGTCCCATCTGCTCCGCGCGCTGAGCCACCTGCTCCAGTTCCGTCCGCAGTTTCTCCGGAATGGTCCCCCCGCGAAGCACGTGCACCGGGGCGAACGTGGCCCACACCGGCGCCTCACCGCGCAGCCGCCGCAGCACGTCCAGGTGGGCCAGCGCGCAGACCACCGCCAGCGGCTGCTTGTCGCAGCTCTGCACCACGAACGCGCCGTGGTAGCTCTGCGCCTCCAGGTGGTTGACCACCATCTGGGCGATGGCGTTGCGGCTCTGCAGCGAATAGCTCATCCCCATCGTGTTCTGCGCCGTCCCGTCGCACAACACCGGCGTCGCGCAGTAAAACGGCACCGCCCCGTGCTGCCAGAGCGACATCGCCGCCCGCAACACCGTCCACAGGTCCATCACGTGGGCCGGGTGATCCCACGACCCGCCGATGATGGCGATACGCGGCGCGTTGTGCTCCAGCCGGCTGAAGATCTCGTCCAACGTCCACGTCACCGGCAGATGCGCCACTTCGGCGCCCAAGATCTGCCGCGCCTTGTCCAAGAGCCCCGCCACCGTGATGGGCTCGTTGGCCTTCCCCTGCACATTCCACTGATACGGATTGACGGGGCTATCGATCCGCAATTGCTCGGACACGAAGGTCACTTCCTTGTCTGATGTACTCGTAACCGGGCCCGGGGGCGCCGGTCCGGACCGGAAGCCCAAGGCTCAACTGCGGAGGCGTGCCATCCCCCTGTTGCACGCGGTGCAAATTGAAACGCCCCCGTCGATCCACCCCTCGGCGTCCCGGACACTCGCCGGTGGATGGCGGGCACCCTGGATCCGCGCTTTCACACGAACATCTGCAAGCGCCCATTCATGCAAATAATGCAAAAATCATGCCATCACCGCAGTGCCCGGCATGATCCCACGCGCATGTAATATGTTAATAAATATAACATTATAAACGAAGAAAGGACGCTTTTCGCGAACTGTCCATCAAGATATCATCTATACCTCACATACTTCTGTCACCATTTCTTTGGGATCAACGAAATATCCGGGATATGTATGAAATGAAACTTGACTTCCACTGTTTGATAGGTATAATTTGTCGCATAGCGTACCTCATTTTCAACTGTTTCGATAACTTCCGCCAAACGAAAAAGGGGTCAGCTTGTCTGACCGGCCCGTGCTGGGGCTATGGAACGGGGGTGAGGGTGGCCAGTCTTCGGCAAAATGAAGTATGAATTCTCTAAATTGTAGTTGTCCATCGGACTATCGATACCTGGGTCGTCGCTGCCCGGGTCATCGGCGCCGGGCTCGAAGTCGATGGCTTGCGTGCGGTGCGGACAGCGCCGCCGACGAGGTGTCGAATCATGACGAAAACCCGCTCGGAGCAGACGGCCCCCGCATGTCCGACGGGGATGCCCAGAGAATCCATCCGGGCGGCACTGAAAAGGGAGGTCGTGATGTGAAACGAAATGGGATGCGCTCTTGGCTTGCCGTGGCCTCGGCCGCGCTCCTGGTCTCCGCCTGCGGGGCGGGCGGCGGTGGCGCGGGAAACAACGCCAACGGCGGAGGCGGAGGTGGCGGCGGCAACGTCATCAAGATCGCCACGCAATCGCCGCTGTCCGGGTCCAACGCGACGCTCGGCGAAGCCATCAAGCTCGGCGCCCAACTGGCCGTCGAGGACAAGCAGGATGAGTTTAAGAAGCTCGGTTTCACGCTGCAGTTGGTACCGTACGACGACCAGGGCGATCCGAAAAAAGGCGTCGCCAACGCCCAGATGATTGCGTCCGATGCGGACATCCTGGGCGTGGTCGGCCACCTGAACTCCGGCGTCGCCATCCCGTCCTCGGAAGTGTACGAGAAATACGCCATCCCGATGGTCTCTCCGGCCAACACCGCCACCGAGGTGACCGACCGCGGCTTGAAGACGGTCAACCGCATCTGCGCCCGCGACGATTTCCAGGGTCCGGCCGGCGCTCAGTACGCCGTGCAGCAGCTCGGAGCCAAGAAGATCTTCGTCATCCAGGACAAGACCGCGTACGGCCAGGGCCTGGCGGACGCCTTCAAGGATGCCGCGCAGAAACTGGGCGCGCAGATTGTCGGGTACGAGGGCATCACCGTCGGCGAGAAGGACTTCAACGGCGTGCTCAACAACGCCAAAGCCGCCAAGCCCGACCTCATCTATTTCGGCGGCCTGTACGCCGAGGGCGGCCTGATTGTCCAGCAGGCCCGCGCCAAGGGGCTGAACATCCCCATCATGGGCGGTGACGGCCTCGACTCCTCGACCATGGTCCAGATTGCCGGCTCGGCCATCACCAACACCTACTACACCTCGGTCGCCGCGGACGTCACCAAAACCGACGCCGGCAAGCAGTGGGCGGACCGCTACCAGCAGAAGTTCGGCAAGCCCGTCGAGTCGTACTCCGCCTACGGCTACGACTCCGCCCAGGTCCTCCTCAAGGGCATCGAGAATGCCATCCAGGCGAACGGCGGCAAGAAACCGACCCGCGAACAGGTGCGCGACGCCGTCCGTTCCATCCAGGACTTCCAGGGCATCGTGACCAAGGTCGGCTTCGACGACAAGGGCGACAACAAGTACGCGAACGTGTACGTGTACAAGTTCGAAGGCACCAAGTACCCGGGCACCCAGGTCGCCGCGATGTCGAAACAGTCGTAATCCCGGAGCCACCCTGTCCAATCGGATGCCAAAACCGCCCGGGTGAGAAGGGCCGCGGGCTCGTCTCCCGGCCCCTCATCCGCGGCCGGCGGTCCCAAATCGAATCGAACCTGGAGGGATGCGGGTGATAGCGCAAACCTTGCAGAGCTTGCCGCAGGTCCTGGTGGACGGGGTCACCCTGGGCGCGGTGTACGCCACCGTCGCCATCGGCTACACCATGGTGTATGGCATCTTGGAACTGATCAACTTCGCGCACGGCGAGATCTTCATGAGCGGCGCCTTCATCGGTACCGCCATCCTGCTGGTGTTGAACGGGGCCGGCTGGCTCGCGCATCTGCCGAAACTGCTGGTCCTGCTGTTGACGCTGCTGGTGGCGATGGCCCTGACGGGGCTGCTCGGCATGGGCATCGAACGCGTCGCCTACCGCCCGCTCCGCCATGCCCCGCGGCTGATCCCGCTCATCTCCGCCATCGGCGTATCGTTCGTGCTGCAGGATGTTGTCCGCTTCATCGCCGAGTGGCGCACCGGGAACTACATCGTCACCGGCGTTACCCTCTACGGCTCGGAGGTGAACTTCGGGTCCATCACCGTCAAGTCCAACGCCCTGTTCGTGCTCGGGGCAGCCGTGGTGATGATGGCCGGCCTCGATCTGTTCGTGCGCAAGACCAAGTGGGGCACGGCGATGCGGGCGGTCGCCCAGGACAAGGATACTGCGGCGCTGATGTCCATCAACGTCAACCGCGTGATTGCCCTGACGTTCTTCATGGGCTCCGCCCTCGGGGGGGCGACCGGCGTCCTGTTCGCGCAGCAGTACGGCACCATCGATCCGTACATCGGCTTCATCCTCGGCCTCAAGGCGTTCACCGCGGCGGTGCTCGGCGGCATCGGCAACATCCGCGGGGCGATGTTCGGCGGGTTCGTGCTCGGCATCCTGGAGATGTTCGCATCGGCCGAGTTGGGCCCCCTGACCGGCGGGGTGCTGGGTGCGGAGTACAAGGACGTGTTCGCCTTCATCATCCTCATCGCCGTGCTGTTGTTCAAACCGGAAGGTCTGTTTGGCCAGGCCGTAAAGGAGAAGGTGTGAGAGATGAAGGACCGGATGCCTCGACTTCGCGCACGCCTGCGCCAACCGCGCACGCAGGCGATGCTGTTGGCGGCGTACACGGCCCTCTCGGCCGCAGGACTCGCCTTCGGTGGCCTGTCCATCCTGTGGTTCCTGCTGCTGCTCGTATCCCTGTTGCTGCTGTACTACAGCGATCTCCCGCGCATGGTGAAATGGGTTTGGGCCGGCGTGGTCGTCGCCGTCCTGTTGCCCGTGTGCGCATCCAATGGATCGTCCTACGAATCGTTCATGGAAGTCGCCACGCAGATGGGCATCTTCGTCGCGATGGCACTGGGTCTCAACGTCGTCGTCGGCTTCGCCGGGCTGCTCGACCTCGGGTTCATCGCCTTTTTCGCCCTCGGGGCGTACACGTACGCCATCTTCTTCTCCGACCAGGCCAACCACTTCATCGCCGGCCATCACTTCCCGCTCTCCGGCGACCTGTTCTGGCTGTGCCTGCCCGTCGGCCTGTTTGTGGCCGCCCTGTTCGGCGTGCTGCTCGGCCTGCCGGTGCTCCGGGTCAAAGGGGACTACCTGGCCATCGTGACACTCGGCTTCGGCGAGATCATCCGCATCATCTTCAACAACCTCGACAAGCCGGTCAACATTACCAACGGCGCCATCGGGATCTCGTCGGTGCAGGCACCCCGCTTCTTCGGCATCTCGCTGTCCTTCCCGCACCAGTTTTACTACCTGGTGCTGGTGCTGTTGGCCATCGTCCTGTACGCCGTCCAGCGGCTCGAGCACTCCCGCGTCGGGCGCGCCTGGAAGGCGGTACGTGAAGATGAAATCGCCGCGCAGGCGATGGGCGTTCCCCTGGTACGCACAAAACTGGTCGCCTTCGCCGTCGGCGCCAGCTTCTCCGGCCTGATGGGCGTCGTGTTCGCCGCGAAGCAGGCGTTCATCGACCCGACCAGCTTCACCATGCTCGAATCAATCACCATCCTCGTGATGGTCATCCTCGGCGGTATGGGCAGTCTGCCCGGTGTCGTCGTGGGGGCGTGCCTCGTCACCCTCCTGAACATCCAGCTGATGCCGGAGCTGACCAACTGGCTGAACACCCTGACGACGGCCGGCGTAATCAATTTCCCGTCCGCCCTCTCGCCGTCCAAGATGCAGCGTCTGATCTTCGGCATCATCCTGATCCTGTTCGCCGTGTTCCGGCCGCAGGGCATGATCCCCGCCAAGACCCGGCGCTACGACGACGCGGTTCTGTCGCGTCTGGCGGCCGAGTGGCGAGAGACCGCCGGCGGCGCCCGGCGAGACGGTGCCCATCCGGCAGTACCCGGCTACACCTCCGGCCACGCCGCAGGACAAGAAGGGGCAAAGGAGGGGGCATCCCTGTGAACGTGCTCGAGGTCAGCGGTGTGCACAAGCAATTCGGGGGCCTCGTCGCCCTCGACGACGTCAACTTCCAGGTGCGAAAGGGGTCGGTGACGGCCGTGATCGGCCCCAACGGCGCGGGCAAGACGACCTTCTTCAACCTCATCACCGGGGTCTATCAACCCGACCGGGGCGACATCCGGCTGGAGGGCAAGCCTCTTGTCGGCCTCCGCCCCGACCAGGTGGCGATGCTCGGGATCGCGCGCACGTTCCAGAACATCCGCCTGTTCGCCGATCTCCCGGTCCTCGACAACGTGCTCGTCGCCATGCACGGGCGGCTGTCGGCGCGCATCCCCGGCATCCTGCTCGGCCGCCGGCAGATCCGCCAGGAGGAGCGGCGGGCCATCGGCGAGGCGTACTGGCTGCTCGAATACATGGGACTCGCGCCGTACGCGAACGAGATCGCGAAGAACTTGCCCTACGGGACCCAGCGCCGTCTGGAGATCGCCCGGGCGCTGGCGACCCATCCGAAGCTCCTGCTGCTCGATGAGCCGGCGGCTGGCATGAGCCCGCGCGAGACCCGCGAGCTGACCGAGATGATTCACCGGCTGCGGGAGGATTTCGGCCTGACGGTGGTGCTCATCGAGCACGACATGAAATTGGTCATGAACATCTCCGAGCACATCCTGGTGCTCGACTACGGCCGGGCCATCGCGGAAGGCCCGCCAGAGGAGATCCGGAATAACCCCCGCGTCATCGAGGCGTACCTCGGCCGCGGCGCCGTTTCCGGCGCCTGAGAGAAGGAGGGAGTGCACCGTGAGCTTTTTGGTCCTGGAGAACGTGCATGTGTACTACGGCGGCGTGCATGCCCTCAAAGGAGTCTCCCTGACGGTGGAGCAAGGGGAGATCGTTACCCTCATCGGCGCAAACGGCGCAGGCAAGACGACCACACTGCGGGCCGTCTGCGCCCAGGTCAAGGTCCGCGAAGGGCGCGTGACCTTTCAGGGGCGCGACATCACCAACCAGCCGACGCACGAAGTGGTGTCGCTCGGCATCGGCCACGTGCCCGAAGGTCGGCGGATCTTCTCGCGGCTGACTGTCAAAGAGAACCTCGACATCGGCGCCTTTTCCGTTCGCGACAAATCTCTCGTCAAGCGGCGCCTGGAGCAGGTGTTCGCCTGTTTTCCGCGGCTCAAGGAGCGGCTGAACCAGAAGGCCGGCACCCTCAGCGGCGGCGAGCAGCAGATGCTCGCCATCGGCCGCGCGCTGATGAGCGAACCGTCGCTGCTCCTCTTGGACGAGCCGTCCATGGGGCTCGCTCCGGTCGTGGTGGAACAGATCTTCGACATCCTGAAGGATCTCAACCAGCGCGGGACCACCCTGCTCCTGGTGGAGCAGAACGCCTTTCAGGCCCTGCAGCTCGCGCATCGCGGCTACGTGATCCAAAACGGGGAGATCCGGATGGCCGACGCCGCGCGTACGCTCCTCGAGAACGAAGAAGTCAAGGCGGCCTACCTCGCGTAGGCCGCCAACGCGCGGTACACCGCTGCGTGCAGCCGCATTCGATCCCTGTAGAAGGCGTGCCGCCCGGCGTCCGGCTGGCGCCGGCGCGGCTCGTCCAATCCACCCATGCGCCTCGCCGCCTCGGCCGCGTCCGGGTAGACCCCGACCGCCGTCCAGGCGAGCGCCGCAGCGCCCAGCGCCGTCGCTTGCTCCAGCCGGCCCGGCACCACCGCACACCCGTAGACGTCCGCCTGAATCTGATTGAACAGCTCGCTTCGGACCATACCCCCGCTGACGCGTACCTCCGCCAACCGTCCGCCGACGAGCGTCCGCATCACCGCCAGGTTCATCCCGATCTCCATCGCGATGCCCTCGAGCACGGCGCGCGCCAGGTCCTTGCGGGTGTGGGCGAGGGTCAGCCCGTAGACCACCCCCCGCGCCTCCGGGTCCCAGTGGGGTGCCGCGCTGCCCGCGAAGTGCGGCAGCCAGACCAGGCCCCCTGCCCCCGGTTCCGCCTCGGCCGCTTCGGCGGTGAGCAGGTCGTACGCGTCCGCCCCCGCCGCCTGGGCCGCCTCCACCTCGGCGTGGCCCAGTTGATCGCGAAACCAGCGCAGGACTGCCCCCGTCGTGAAGATGCCCGCCTCCAGGATCCACTGCCCCGGCAGAGCGGAGGCGCTGAGGAGCACGCGCCGCGCGGGATCGAACACCGGCTGCGCGACGGGAGCGACCACGAACGATCCGGTCCCCGTCGTCACCTTCACCAGCCCCGGCGCGACCACGCCCAGGCCGACCGCCGCGCACTGCTGATCGCCCCCGGCCATGACCACCGGGGTTCCGGGACGAAGCCCGAGCTGTGCCGCGGCGGCCTCGGTGAGCGCGCCTGCCACGGACCCGGTGGGCCGCACATCCTCCGGCAGCGGCACGCCCGGCAGCCCCGCCGCCCGCGCGAGATCCTCGTCCCAGGCCAGGCGGGCCACGTCCAACAGCATCGTCCGCGAGGCCTGGGTGTACTCCGTCGCGAACACCCCGGTCAGGTGATGGACGACCAGGTCGTGCACCGTCACGAACCGGTACGCCGCGCGGTAGACGTCCGGATGCGCCTCGGCGAACCACATCAGCTTCGGCAGCGAGAAGTACGGGTCAATGCGCAGCCCCGTCCGACGGTACACCTCCTCCTCCCCGATGACGGCCGCCAACCGTTCGCACTGGGGGCGCGTGCGCTTGTCCTGCCACAGCACGGCTGGGGCGAGCGGCTGACCGGCCGCGTCCACCGGCATCACCGTCGCCCGCTGGGAGGTCACCACCACCGCCGCCACGTCCTCGCCGTCCACCCGGGCGGCGGCCAGCGCCGCAGGCACCGTCCGTGCGACGGCGTCGAGCCATGTGACCGGATCGTGATCGATCACGTTCGGTGCCCGGTGCAGGCTCTGGTACTCCTCGTAGGCGAACCCGCCCACCTGCCCGGCCGCGTCGAACAGCATGGCCCGGGCTCCGGTGGTCCCGATGTCGAGCACCAGCACAAAGCCCCGGCGGGTCACCGCTCCACCGCCTGCCCGCCGACGGCAGGGCCTTCGGTGGCACGTGCCTGCAGTGTCTCCGGACCCACCGCCCCGCCATCGCCTGGCGCCCCGCTGTCCGCGTCCGGCCCCGGCCACAGGAAGCGGTCGATGTACGCCTCCATGACCTCCTGCGCCGCGCCTTCCGCCACCACGGTCAGCTCGGACAGGTGCGCCTTGGGCCGCTCCGCCACCGTGCCCGCGATGCGCCGCACCGCCGCCAGCGAGATCTCGGTGTTCACATTCACCTTGGCGACCCCGCGCGCGATGGCCGCCTTCAGCAAGTCCGCCGGCGTCCCCGAGCCGCCGTGCAGCACCAGCGGCACGTCCACCCGCGCGCGGATGGCGGCCAGGCGCGGCAGATCGATGTGCGGCTCGCCCCGGTACAGGCCGTGCACCGTACCCACCGAGACGGCCAGAGCGTCCACCCCGGTGGCTGCGACGAACGCCGCCGCCTGCTCCGGGTCGGTCAACGCCTCCGTGCCGCTCGAAAACTCGTGGCTCGCCTCGCCCGCCGCAATTCCGCCGAGCTCCGCCTCCACGCCCGCTCCACGGGCGTGGGCGGCTGCGACGACCACCTTCGTCACGCGCACGTTCTCCTCGAAGGGCAGGTGGGACGCGTCAATCATCACGCTGCTGAACCCGGCCTCGATGGCCTCGAGGCAGTGCTCGGGGGAGGCGGCGTGATCGAGGTGGAGGCCGATGGCCAGGCCTTCTTCCGCAGCCCCTTCCTCCTCCAGCAGCGACCGCAACAGGGCGACCGCCGTGCGCGGCCGCATCAGGTGGAAGTACCGCTCGCCGAGCGCCAGGATGACCGGTGCCTTGCGGCGCCGGGCGGCTGCGACGGCCGCACGGAACGTCGCCAGGTCGTACACGTTGAAGGCCGCCACCGCGTACCCGCGCGCCGCCGCCTGCCGCAGCATCGGGCCGAAAGGGGCGAACCGCGCTGGTGCCTGGGCAGCGCCCGCCGTCTGCAACCCGGTGCCCCGGACGAAGCCCGTGCCTGCCGGATCCCTTCCGTCACTGGCCATCGCGCGCACCCCGCCCCAGCGCCGCCGCGGCTTCGCGCAGCCACGCCTGCACCTTCGGCCGCTCCAGCACCTCCGGATTTTTCACCGCCGCCTTACGGCCCTCCAGCAGGTTCACCACCTCGTTCACCAGGAGCTCGGGCGACCGGGTCAACGCCTCCCGGGTCGTCCCCGCGATGTGCGAGGTGAGCGTGACGTTGTCCAGCGCAAGCAGGGGGTGCCCCTCCGGGATGGGCTCCACGTCGAACACGTCGAGCGCGGCCCCCGCGATCCGCCCCTCCTGCAGGGCCTCCACCAGGGCATCCGTGTCGACGAGGCCGGAGCGGGCCGTGTTGACGAGGATGGCGGTCGGCTTCATGCGCGCAATCTCCTCCCTGCCCACCAGGTGCCGGCTCTCCGGCGTGAGCCGCGCGTGCAGGGTGATGAAATCCGCCTCGGAGAAGAGAGTCGCCTTGTCGACCGGGCGGGCGCCCAATGCCTCCACGTCTGCCGGATTCACCCACGGATCGAACACCAGGAGATTGACGCCGAACCCGGACAGCTTCTTGGCCACCAGGCGGCCGATGTGGCCGAACCCGACGATGCCGACGGTCTTTCCGCGCAGCTCCGGCACGAAAGCGGAGTTCGGGAACTGCTTGCGCCACTGCCCGCTCTTGATGGCGGCGTGCGCGCGGCCGATGTTGCGCGCCTCGGCGAGCATCAGGCCCACCGCGAAGTCGGACACCGCTTCCGCGTTGCGCCCAAGGACGTTCAGGACCACGATGTCGCGCGCCGTGGCGGCGGCGAGATCCACATTCTCCGTCCCCGCCCGCGCCACGCCAATCAGGCGCAGGTTCGGCAGCGCATCCATGCCCTCCGCCGAGAACGGGCAGAACAGCCCCAGCACCATCTCGGCGTCCGGATGCGCGCGAAACGCCTCCGGCACCGGCTCGACGCCCGGCCCCTGCTGCTCCACCACCAGCCGCCGGTGCTGCAGCCGTGGCCAATCCGTCTCCCAGTCGGCGGTCACCCGCTCCGCAGGGCCGAGCGCCTCCGCCGCCTTCGTGAAGTCCGCCCCTGGAATCATCGCGTCGCCGATGCAGATCACTTTCATCGTCTCGTCCTCCTCCTCCTCACGCGCCCTCGAAGGGCAACAGGTTCCCGTCCGCGTCGAAGGCCATCTCGGTGAACGGCCCCGCCGCCTCGATGTCCGGCCTGCCCTCGAGTTCTTCCCACACCGCCTCCGACACGTACAGCCACTCCAACTGAAGGGTGTTCGGAATGCGGAGGATTCGCGCCCGCGCGGGCGCCACGCCCCACAGGCAGCGCAGGGCCGCCTGGATGGCATCGCGATCGCAATCGAGCACAATCGGGATGGCCGCCCGGTGCAGAAAGGTGCTGGTAATGACGTTTTCATTCAGGCGCTATGCAGTTGCTGTATGAACTTGGATTGTGAACATTATATGACATATTCGTGAAATCACCGAAAACCACTTGACTTTTGAAAAACACC
>NZ_FPBV01000006.1 GCF_900116805.1 Paenalicyclobacillus macrosporangiidus
AACACGCGTACCCATCCCGAACACGACCGTTAAGCCCTCCAGCGCCGATGATACTAGGGGCGGGAGCCCCTGGGAAAGCAGGACGCCGCCAGGCGAGAGAGAAGGCCCGGAATGCACGGTAAGGTGCAGACCGGGCCTTCTGCTGTGTGTGGGGGATGGGCAGTCGAGACGGGGTGGCTACGGAGCGGATAACGCACTGAAACCGTCTTATGGCACCTGACTCCCTCACACCGCCGCCTCACGGCACGGCCTCACGGCGTCAGGCGTTGTCCACCGGCGTCCCCGCCAGGAGTCCGCGCAGGAACACGTCCGAGAACACCTGCGCAATTTGTTCCGCAGTCATCTCTCCGGATGTCTTGTACCAACGGTACACCCAGTTACAGGCCCCCAGCAGCGCCAGCGCTGCCAGTTTCGGATGCTGTGTCCGGAATTCGCCCGTCTCCTGTCCTTCACGGATGATATTGGTCCACAGTTCCAGGTAGCGGTCCGTGAGCGACTGAATCACCTTGTGCTGGTCTTCGCCGAGCGAAAAAGCTTCGCGCAGCAGGACCGTCGTCGTCTGCAGGTTGGACACCGACACCGTGATGTGGTTTTCGATAGCACGCACCAGCTTCTCCCGGGCGGACAGGTCGGACGCAATGACCTGTTCCAACTGATGATTAAAATCACTGATGGCCTGATGGGCAATCTGGAGCAAGAGGTCTTCCTTGGAATGAATGTAGTGATACAGGCTCCCTTTCTGGAGTCCCACTTCATCCGCGATGTCCTGCACAGAGGTCGCATGATACCCCTTCTGCTCAAACAGCTTCACAGCCGCACGGGCGATCTCTGCCTGTTTATTGGAAGCCATACCCTTCGACAACCTTTCTCCCTGAAATCTCTCCGAACCTGCCGAGAAGCAGATGTGTATCGTGCGTTCAGGCATCCCGCTGCATGAGAGTTCCGGTATTTCTGTCGGACGAGATCGCTGGCCGTCCGTGCCAAACCGTCCATCGTCTGCAAATGTGGCGACGTCAAGCACTACGGCATACCGTCCGGCACTCATCCGTAACCGGCCACGCCAACCGGAGACTGACGACAGTATACCAGAATCCTCTGCCGACCGGTGAAGGCCCGGAGCCCGGGTGGGGTGAATGTGCACCGCCTGCGCGGGAAAGGCTGAAAGACAGGTGCTTGCACTTTTTCGCCCGTGCGCTATAATTAAGGTCAGAAATGGTCAAAGTCAACATCAGTCAAGGTCAGGTATCCGGTGCGGGATACTGCAGACCGTATGGAGACGGGTGGTGAAGCGGTGCATTGGGGAACAATATTTCTGACATCATCGAACGTTACCTCAAGAGGATTCTGCAGCAAAGCCAATCCGGTGTCATCGAAGTGCAACGGAGTGAATTGGCCGAACTGTTCCAGTGCGTCCCTTCGCAGATCAACTATGTGATCAGCACCCGTTTTTCGGTCGATCACGGTTATGTCGTCGAGTCCAAGCGAGGGGGCGGCGGGTACATTCGGATCCGCCGGATCGATCTCGACGAACACGCGCCGTTGGTCTCACTCGTCCGATCCATGGGCAGCACCATCAGCCAACGGGAAGCGGAGAGCGTGATTGACCGGTTGCGGCGGGAGCAGGTCGTCAGCGAGCGGGAGGCGGCCATGCTGCGTGCGGCCGTCCGGCGCGAGGTCCTGAATGTCGACCTGCCCTATCGCGATGAACTGCGCGCCCGGTTGCTGACCCAAATGCTGCTGGCTCTGTCCGCCGCAGTGCAACGCGCCGAGGACGACGCCAGGCCACAGCGGTGAGGCGCCGAGGGCGACGAGGAGGGTGAAACCTGTGCTGTGTCAACGGTGTCAACAGCGTCCGGCCACCGTCCACTTCACGCAGGTGATTGGCGGTGACAAGACCGAATACCATTTGTGTGACCAGTGCGCCCAGGAGAAAGGCGATCTCTTGAGCAAGGCGGCCCAGGCGTTTTCCTTTAACAGCTGGAATCCGTTTCAATTCAACCAGTTGCTGAGCGGCCTGTTGAACATGGAATCCTCGCCGGGATTCTCGAGTCCGCCGTTGACGCAACTGCGCTGCGACCACTGCGGATTGCCGTACAGCCAATTCACCAAGACCGGACGCTTCGGCTGTCCGCACTGCTACGACAGTTTTGAAGCGAGGCTTGAGCCGATGCTCCGGCGGATCCAGAGCAACACGACGCACACCGGAAAGGTGCCGTTGCGTGCGGGCGGACAAGTCAAGGTGAAGAAAGAGCTGCAGCGGCTGCGGCGGGAATTGCAGCAGGCGGTCAGCCTCGAGCAGTTTGAGCACGCCGCCCGGCTGCGGGATGAGATCCGCAGGTTGGAACAGCAGTTGGAGGAATAAAGGGGGGCTGGGCATGTCACTGGGTGAATTTCTGCAGCGCGCCACGAGTCCCTGGATGCGAGAGGGCGGCCCGCAGGACGACATCGTGCTGACCAGCCGGGTTCGCATTGCCCGCAACCTCGAGGGCGTCCCGTTTCCGCAATTGGAAACGGACAGCCACGCAAACCAGGTGATTGAACGTGTCGCCACGGCGTTGAACAGTCCTGCGATGCGGAAACTGGGAGATTTTGAATTGGTCCGCTGCTCCAATCTGACCCCCCTCGACCGGGCGGTGTTGGTGGAAAAGCACCTCATCAGCCGTGACCTCGCCGAAGAGGCGCGGCACGGTGCGGTGGCGCTGCGGCAGGATGAGGTCATCAGCATCATGGTGAACGAGGAAGACCATCTGCGCATCCAATGCATTCTCCCGGGGATGCGGGTCGACGAGGCGTGGCGTCTGGCCAACACGGTCGACGACGCGCTCGAGTCCGAGTTGACGTGGGCCTTTCACGAGCGGTTGGGGTACTTGACCGCATGCCCGACCAACGTGGGGACTGGAATCCGCGCTTCGGTGATGATGCACCTGCCTGGGTTGGTCATCTCCGGCCAGATCAACCGCTTGTTGTCCGCCGTGTCACAGGTGGGCTTGACCGTCCGCGGTCTGTACGGAGAGGGCAGTGAGGCAGCCGGGAATCTGTTTCAGGTGTCGAACCAGGTGACGCTGGGGGAATCGGAGCAGGAGATCATCCAGAATCTGACCGGGGTGGTGTTGCAGCTTATCGATCACGAACGCGCCGCGCGCAAGGCGCTGCTGCAGGCGAACAGAGAGGCGCTTGAGGATCGCGTATGCAGATCCTTCGGCATCCTGGCCTACGCGCGCCGGATGGATTCCAAGGAGACCCTGCAACGGTTGAGCGATGTCCGGTTGGGCATCGATCTCGGCATCATCAAAGGCGTCTCCTCCCGCATCCTGCAGGAGCTTTTGGTCATGACGCAACCGGCTTTTCTGCAAAAGTATTTCGGACAAGAGCTGTCCCCGGAGGAACGGGACGTCCGTCGGGCGGCCCTCATCCGCGAAAGGCTCAGACTGGACGATATGGAGGTGCGTGGTTGATGTACACTCGGTTCACGGAGCGTGCGCAGAAGGTGTTGGCGCTCGCGCAGGAGGAAGCGACTCGGCTCCATCACCCCGGTGTCGGCACGGAGCACATCCTGCTCGGATTGGTCCGCGAGGGGGAGGGGATTGCCGCCAAGGCCCTGCAGGCTCTGGGTGTCAGCGCCGAAAAGGTGCAGGCCGAGGTGGAGAAGATCATCGGCCCCGGCCAGAGCCCCGTCAGTGCCATGACGTACACGCCGCGCGCGAAGCGCGTGATTGAGCTGTCCATCGACGAAGCCCGCAAGCTCAACCACTCGTATGTCGGCACGGAGCACATCCTGCTCGGCCTCATCCGGGAGGGCGAGGGCGTCGCGGCCAGGGTGCTGGCGAATTTGAATGTGAGCCTCAACAAGGCGCGCCAACAGGTGTTGCAACTGCTCGGCGGGGACGCGGCGGATGCGGCCGCCGACAAGGACACCGGCGCCGGGACTCCGACGCTGGACGCGCTGGCGCGGGATCTCACGCAGATGGCCCGGGACGGCAAGCTCGATCCGGTGATCGGCCGCAGCACCGAGATCGAACGCGTGATCCAGGTGCTCTCCCGCCGGACGAAGAACAACCCAGTGCTGATTGGCGAACCGGGTGTCGGCAAGACGGCGATCGCCGAGGGCTTGGCGCAGCGCATCGTCAACGGCGACATCCCGGAGACGCTGCGTAACAAGCGGGTGATGGTGCTCGACATGGGGACCGTGGTCGCCGGGACGAAGTACCGCGGCGAATTCGAGGACCGGTTGAAGAAGATCACGGAGGAGATCCGGCACGCAGGCAACGTGATTCTCTTCATCGACGAGTTGCACACGTTGATTGGCGCCGGCGGCGCAGAGGGGGCCATCGACGCGTCGAACATCCTGAAGCCGGCGCTCGCACGGGGCGAGCTGCAGTGCATCGGCGCGACGACGCTTGACGAGTACCGCAAGCACATCGAGAAAGATGCGGCACTGGAACGCCGGTTCCAACCCATCATGGTGGACCAGCCGACACCGGAGGAGGCCATCCAGATCCTGCGCGGTCTGCGCGACCGGTACGAGGCACACCACCGGGTGAAGATCACCGACGAGGCGCTGGAAGCCGCCGTGCGGCTGTCCGACCGGTACATCACCGACCGCTTCTTGCCGGACAAGGCGATTGACCTGATTGACGAGGCCGCCTCCCGCGTGCGCCTTCGCACCCACACCGCGCCGCCGAATCTGAAGGAGTTGGAAGCGCGGCTGGAGCGGGTGCGGAACGAGAAGGACGCCGCCGTGCAGAGCCAGGAATTCGAAAAGGCCGCGGCGCTGCGGGACGAGGAGCAGAAACTGAAGAAGGAGCTGGAGGACCGCAAGGCCGAGTGGAAGCGCCGCCAGAGCGATCACGACGTGCAGGTGACGGCCGAGGACATCGCCCACATCGTGTCGGCGTGGACGGGCATCCCGGTCAAGCAGCTCGCCCAGGAGGAGTCCGAGCGGCTGATGAACCTGGAGAAGATCCTGCACGACCGCGTGATTGGCCAGGACGAGGCGGTGACGGCGGTGGCGCGCGCCATCCGGCGGGCGCGGGCGGGGCTCAAGGATCCGAAGCGCCCCATCGGATCGTTCATCTTCCTCGGACCGACGGGCGTCGGCAAGACGGAACTGGCCCGGGCGCTGGCGGAAGCGATGTTCGGCGACGAGGACGCGATGATCCGGATCGACATGTCCGAATTCATGGAGCGCCACTCGACAGCCCGTTTGGTCGGCGCGCCTCCCGGATACGTCGGCTACGAGGAGGGCGGTCAACTGACGGAGAAGGTGCGGCGTAAGCCGTACTCGGTGGTGCTGCTCGATGAGGTGGAGAAGGCGCACCCGGAGGTGTTTAACATCCTCCTGCAGGTGTTGGACGACGGCCGCCTCACCGACGGCAAGGGGCGCACGGTCGACTTCCGCAACACGGTCATCATCATGACGTCCAACGTCGGCGCGGAGACCATCCGCCGCGGCGGATCGCTCGGGTTCAAGCCGGACACCAGCAGCGAGTACACCGACATGAAGACGAAGGTGTTGGATGAACTGAAGCGGACGTTCCGGCCGGAGTTCTTGAACCGCATCGACGAAATCATCGTGTTCCATCCGCTCAGCGAGGAACACATCGCGCAGATTGTCGACCTGATGGTGCGCGACCTGCAGAAGCGGCTGGCGGAGCAGAACATCTCGTTCACCCTGACCGAGGAGGCGAAGAAGTTCCTCGCCAAGGAAGGGTTCGATCCGCAGTACGGCGCCCGTCCGCTCAAGCGCGCCATCCAGCGGCATATCGAGGACCGGCTGTCGGAGGCGCTGCTTACGCAGCAGGTCAAACCAGGGGATTGGGTGGAGTTCGGCACGGATGGGAAGACGTTGGTGATCCAGCAGGTCCGCCCGGCGGAGTCCCCCGTCCCCCAGGCCTGACCGGGGCCAGGAGGCACAGCGCAGGAGACCCGCGGTTTGACCGGACATCGGGCCGCGGGTCTTCCTGTATTTCGGCCGCTTCCGCGCGTCGTGCAGATCTGCCCGGCGCGGGGATCGTGTGCGATGGCGAATGCCAGGACCGCCGGCTTCCGGTATGATGGAGAACAGGCGAGAGCGGAGGTGGCGGGGTGGCCAAGACGAGCACCAAGTATGTCTGTCAATCGTGCGGGTATGAAGCCGTGAAATGGCACGGGCGGTGCCCGGGGTGCGGGGAATGGAACACCATGGAGGAGACGCTGGTGGAAGCGCCGCGCGGCCGGGGCCACCTGCGCGACTTGGTCCCGGGCGCGCCCGAGTCCCGGGCGCAGCGCATGAGCCAGATTCCACCGGCGTCGGAGCAGCGGTTCAGCACCGGCATGAGCGAGTGCGATCGCGTGTTGGGCGGCGGGGTCGTGGCCGGGTCCCTCGTCTTGATCGGCGGGGATCCGGGAATCGGGAAGTCCACGCTGCTCTTGCAGATCGCGCACCATCTGGCGGTCGCGGGCCGGCGCGTGCTGTATGTCTCCGGCGAGGAGTCGGCGGGGCAACTGCGGCTGCGCGCGGAACGGTTGGAGACGATGCACGAGAACGTGTATGTGCTGGCGGAGACGGACCTGGAGGCCGCACTGCGGGCGGCGGACGAATTGCGCCCGGACCTGCTGATTGTGGACTCCATCCAGACGGTGTACCGTCCGGGGATGACGTCCGCGCCCGGGAGTGTGTCCCAGGTGAAGGAATGTACCGGGCTCCTCCTGCGCGTGGCCAAATCTTTCAATCTGGCGACCTTTATCGTCGGGCACGTCACGAAAGAAGGGAATCTGGCAGGACCCCGCATGCTTGAACACATGGTTGACGCGGTACTATACTTTGAAGGAGAACGTCACCATGCGTACCGTGTGCTGCGCGCGGTGAAGAACCGGTTTGGATCGACCAACGAACTGGCCATCTTCGAAATGAGACAGGAAGGTCTGCGGGAAGTCACCAACCCGTCCGAGATGTTTCTGTCGGAGCGTTCGGAGCGGACTCCGGGGTCGGCGGTCGTCGCCGCATTGGAGGGCTCTCGGCCGCTCCTGCTTGAGGTTCAGGCCCTGGTGACGCCGAGCAGTTTCGCCGCTCCGAGGCGCATGGCCACCGGCGCGGACCCCAACCGCACCCACCTGATCATCGCGGTCTTGGAAAAGCGGCTGGGCATCCGCCTGCAGACGTCGGACGCCTATGTGAACCTGGCGGGCGGTGTGCGCGTCGATGAACCCGCTATCGACCTGGGCGTGGCCATGGCGCTGGTCTCCAGCAGCAAGGACGTTCCGCTGCCGTCCGGTGACGTCTTCGTCGGCGAAGTCGGCCTGACCGGAGAAGTCCGATCCGTCACGCGGTTGGAACAGCGGGTGCGCGAGGCTGACAAGCTCGGATTCTCCCGCTGCATCGTCCCCGCCCACAGCCTGCGCGGGTGGCGGCAGAAGGGGAACATTCAAGTGGTCGGTGTTCACACGCTCTGGGACGCGATGCATCTCGCACTGCAGGGGTGAACTATGCGCGAGGATTCCAAGCGGGAAGCTGCAATTAATAAAATTCTGCGGATGGTGGCACCCGGCACCGTGTTGCGCGAGGGCATCGAGAACATCCTGCGAGCCAAGACCGGAGGCCTGATTGTGGTCGGCGCCTCGGACACGGTGCTGAGCTTCATCGACGGCGGATTTCCCATCCAATGCGACCTGACGGCCTCCAACCTGTATGAGTTGGCCAAGATGGATGGCGCCATCATCGTCAGCGACGATCTCAAGAAGATCCTGTACGCGAACACCAACCTCAATCCGGATCACACCATCCACACCACGGAGACGGGCACGCGCCACCGCACCGCGGAGCGGGTGGCGAAACAGACGGGCCAGCTGGTGATCTGCATCTCCCAACGCCGCAACGTGATCACGCTGTACCAGGGAAACTTCAAATATTCCCTGAAGGACATCGGGGTCATCTTGAACAAGGCGAACCAGGCCATCCAGACGCTGGAGAAGTACAAGGCGGTGCTGGACCAGGCGTTGACCAACCTCAGCGCGCTGGAGTTCGAAGAGTTGGTGACACTTCAGGAAGTAACCCTGGTCCTGCAGCGATTTGAGATGGTGTTGCGCATAAAATCGGAGATCAAACGGTACATTACGGAGTTGGGCAGCGAGGGCCGGTTGATCAGCATGCAGCTCGACGAACTGGTGTCGCGGGTCGACGAGGAGGCGTATCTTCTGGTGAAAGACTACGCCTTGTTGGAACCGGACGAGACCCCGCATCAGGTGTTGTCCGCCATCCACGACCTGACGTCGGAGGAGTTGTTGGACGGGCACACGCTGGCGAAGCTGCTGGGCTATCCGAACACCAACAACATCGGGGATGAGCCGGTGTCTTCGCGCGGGTACCGCATCCTGAACAAAATTGCCCGCCTGCCGCAACCGGTGATTGAGAACCTGGTTGAACATTTCAAAGACCTGTCGCACATCTTGGCCGCATCCATCGAAGAACTCGACCAGGTCGAAGGCATCGGTGCGGTACGCGCGCGGGCCATCCGGGACGGACTGAAGCGGATTCAGGAACAGGTGTTCATCGATCGCCACATTTGAGCGGCCGCCGCTGCCGGGCGTACGGCGTCGCAATCCCAAGGAGGATGAGCATGCTTATCAAAATGGTGCCCAGTCTGTTGACCGTCGGCAACCTGGTGCTCGGGATGGTGGCGCTGGTGCTGGCCCTGCAAGGGTTCACCGCGGACGCGGCGCTCCTTGTGGTCATCGGCATGGTGTTGGACGGCATGGACGGCCGTGTCGCCCGCTGGCTGCGGGCGGAGAGCGCCTTTGGCAAGGAACTCGATTCGCTGTCGGACATCGTGACCTTCGGCGTCGCCCCTGCGCTGATCATGTACGAGGTGGTGCTTCAGAACGAGGGCTGGCCGGGGCTCGTGCTGGCGACGCTGTTCCCGGTGTGCGGGGCGTTGCGGCTGGCCCGCTTCAACGTGCAGACGAAGTCCACCCATTACTTCGTCGGGCTGCCCATCACCGCTGCCGGCGGCATCCTGTCCACGATGGCCCTGTACAAAAACGTGCTCTACCCGTCCGACGTGATCCTTCCCTTGGGGATGTTGATCCTGGCCCTGCTGATGATCAGCCAGGTTCGGTACCCCAATTTCAAGAAGGTCGCCTTTCCGCGTTCCGCCATCGTCATGGTCCCTCTGCTCGCCATCTTGGTCTGCGCCGTGTTTCGCTATCAACACAGCGCTGTCAATCGCCTCATCTTCATCCCCTTGGCCGTGTATGCGCTCTATGGCGTCGGGCGCATGATCCGGCGCCGCGGCGGAAAGTTCGAGGAAGCTCCGCGCGATGCCAAACTGTTCAAGGAGACCAAGTGACACGGACGGTTGGCATATCTGTCAACCCTTGTTTTTTGACGGGATCGGCGGTGGGTGTTACACTGGGTGTACCACCCCAAATATTTCTATACGCTCGTACGACTATGAGAAGGGAAGTTTGGTTCGAGTGATCTTTGCCCATACTGGTGACAGGGGGTGACGGACGATGGTGAAGAAGATGGTGCAGTTGTTCTTCGCGGTCATCGGGGTGGTGTTGGGATACGCATTTTCTCCGGACTTATTCAGGATCGTCTTTCATCTGACCTATGCTCCATTTAATTCGAAATGGTTTGGGGCTGCGCTGGGCGGCAGTATCTTCGTGCTGTCGACGGTGTGGCTGGTGAATTACGTGACCGCGCTCATCAAGTGGACGGAGGAACGGCTGCAGAAGGCTCCCCTGGCCGATATCGTCGGCGGGACCATCGGGATGGTGTTCGGGCTGCTGGTGGCGTATCTGTTCGCGCCGGAGCTGCGCGTCATCCCGGTGGTGGGCCTGCCGTTGCAGTTCTTTGTCAGCCTGCTGTTAGCGTATCTGGGCCTGCGCATCGGGTTCACGAAGCGCGAGGACCTGGTGTCGCTGTTCGCGGGCCGGCTGACGCTCAAAGAGCGGGATAAGGACAAGAGGGGCGGCGGTTACCGCCCGGGCGAGGCGAAATTGCTGGATACCAGCGTCATCATCGACGGGCGCATCGCGGACCTGGTTCAGACGGGGTTCCTGGACGGCGTGCTGGTTATCCCGTCGTTTGTCCTCGAGGAGCTGCAGCACATCGCGGACTCTTCTGACGTGCTCAAGCGCAACCGCGGCCGGCGCGGTCTCGACGTGCTCAACCGGATCCAGAAGGAGCAAAAGGTGAAAGTCAAGGTGATGGAGGTCGACTTCGAGGACCTGCAGGAGGTCGACTCGAAGCTGGTCCGGCTTGCCAAGCAGCTGCAGGGGAAGGTCGTGACGAACGACTTCAACTTGAACAAGGTCTGCGAGTTGCAAGGCGTCCCCGTCCTCAACATCAATGACCTGGCCAACGCGCTCAAACCCATCGTGCTCCCCGGTGAGGAATTGACGGTGCAGGTCATCAAGGACGGGAAGGAGTACAATCAAGGCGTCGCCTATCTGGACGACGGCACGATGATTGTCATCGAAGGCGGCCGCGAATACATCGGGGCCAAGGTGGACGTCCTGGTGACCAGTGTGTTGCAGACATCGGCCGGCCGGATGATCTTCGCAAAGCCGAAGCTGTTGGAAAAAGCGCTGTGACGTGTGTCTGGGAGTGAAGACGGGGATGGTCTACGGGATCGTGGTGGCCGGCGGACAAGGGACCCGGCTGGGCAGGAAGAAGCAGTTCCTGGACCTGGCCGGGTCTCCTGTCTGGGTACGGGCGGTACGCGCTCTCCTGGACGCGGGGGTCGCCCCGGTCTGGTTGGTGGTGCCCCGGGAGGACGTGGACAGGCTGTCGGCGGAAGCGGACGAGATGGGGTGGCCGCTGCGGGTCACGGCGGGGGGCGAGACGCGGTTTGATTCCGTGTACAACGGCCTCCGGGAAATCCATGCGTCGTGTCACGGCGCGGATGGGTCTGGCGGGACGGATTTCGCCGGTTCGCCCTCGCCGGGGTCGCCGGCTCTGGTGGCCGTGCACGACGCGGCCCGCCCGTTCGTCTCCTCCGAGGACGTGAAGAGCGTGGTGCGGACGGCCGTCCAGACCGGCGCCGCCATCTTGGCTCGGCCGTGTGCGGAGACGGTGAAGCGGGTGGAGGCGGGGTGCGTCGTGTCGACGGTTCCCCGGGACACGCTGTGGTTGGCGGAGACGCCGCAGGTATTCCGGCTCGACTGGATGTGGAACGCCTATGGCCGGGTGAACAGGCCCGGTGCGGCGACCGACGACGCGTGGGTGATGGAGCAGGCCGGCTACCGGGTGCACGTCGTGCCTTCCACGGCGGAGAACCGGAAGATCACCACGCCCGCGGATTGGGAGTACGCGCGGCTCTGGGCGCAGCAGCGCTGGGGGAGGCAGGATGGTTGATGCGCATCGGACTCGGATTTGACGTGCACCGGTTCGCGCCCGGGCGAAGGCTGGTGCTCGGCGGGGTGGAGATCCCTTCGGACACCGGATTGGAAGGCCATTCGGACGCGGATGTGGTGCTGCACGCCGTGATGGACGCCCTGCTCGGGGCGCTGGCCCTCGGAGACATCGGGCAGCACTTTCCGAATTCGGATCCCGCCTGGGCGGGGGCGGACAGCGCCCGGCTGTTGCGCACCGTGTGGGGATGGGTGCGGGATCGCGGGTACCGCCTCGGCAATCTGGATGTGGTGATCCTGGCGGAGCGCCCGAAGATCTTGCCGCACGCCCCGGCCATGCGGGCGCGCATCGCCGAACTGTGCGAGTGCGATGTGGATCGGGTGAGCATCAAGGCCACCACCATGGAGAAGATGGGATTCGTCGGCCGGGAGGAAGGGATGGCCGCCCAGGTGGTCGTCCTGCTCGAGCCATACGAGGGAGGCGTGACTCGGTGACCGTGCGCGTGCGTTATGCTCCAAGCCCCACCGGACACCTGCACATCGGCGGTGTGCGCACCGCCTTGTTCAACTACCTGTTTGCGCGCCATCACGGCGGGGCGTTCATCCTGCGAATTGAAGACACCGATTTGGAGCGCAACGTCGCCGGCGCCGAGGAAGAGATGTTGGAGGGCTTCCGGTGGCTTGGGCTGACCTGGGACGAAGGGCCTGACGTGGGTGGTCCCCGGGGGCCCTACCGTTGCACCGAGCGGCTGCCCCTGTATCGGGAGGCCTTGGCGCGGCTGGAGGCGGAAGGATGGGTGTACCCGTGCTTCTGCACGCCGGAGCAGTTGGAGGCCGAGCGGCAGGAAGCGCTGCGCGAAGGGCGCGTGCCGCGGTACAGCGGCCGCTGTCGGCACCTCAACGAGGCGGAACGCCGGGAGCGGATGGCAGCGGGTCTTCGGCCCAACTGGCGGTTCGCGGTGCCCGCGGGTCGGACGCTGACGTTTGACGACGGTGTCCGCGGCTCCGTTTCATTTGTCAGTGACGACCTTGGGGATTTCGTCGTCGTGAAGTCCAACGGGATGCCGACGTACAATTTCCAGGTCGTCGTCGATGACGCGGCGATGGCGATCACGCACGTGATCCGCGGCGAGGAGCACCTTTCGAACACGCCCCGCCAGCTTCTGATCTACGAGGCGCTCCACCTCTCGCCGCCGGCGTTCGCGCACCTGCCGCAGGTGCTGAACGCCGACCGCAAGAAACTGAGCAAGCGCGATCCGAACGTGCAGCCGCTCCATGTCTACCGGGATCGCGGGTATGTGCCCGAGGCCTTGGTGAACTTCCTGGCTTTGCTCGGATGGTCTCCGGGAGGGGAAGAGGAGCTTCTGCCCATGTCGGAGTTGGTGGCGCGGTTCGATCTCAATCGCGTCGGCCACAGCGGAGCCATCTTCGACGTGGAAAAGCTGCGGTGGATGGCGGGGGTGTACCTGCGGAAACTCCCGGTCTCTGACCTGACCCGGCTGGTGCAGGACCAACTCCGCCGGCACGGTATGGCGTTGCCGGAGGGGACGGACGCGGGGTGGCTGGAGCGGGTGGTCGCGCTGCATCAGGACCACCTGGCCTGTGCCGCCGACTTCATCGAGGAGGCGGCCGGGTTTTTCACGCCGGAGGTGGATTGGTCCGACGAGGCGCGCGCGGTGTTGGGGGAAACGGGGGCCGCGGACGTCGTCGGCATGTATCTGCAACTGGCGAAGGATGATGAGGACTGGAGCGCGGAGGCCAGCCGCGCCCGGTTCCGGCGCGTTCAGCAGGCGCTGGGCGTGAAGGGCCGGCATCTGTTCATGCCCGTGCGCGCGGCGGTCACGGGGGCCATCCATGGCCCGGATCTGCAACAGACCATCGCGTTGCTGCCCAAATTGTGGGTGCTGGCGCGGTTGGAGGCCGCCCTGCGATTGACAAAGCCGAGTGCGTCGATACAATGAGGCTTATCACTTGGTGCACAAGGTGAACTGGTACGGCGATTGGCGGGAAGAGTAAGCGGGACCGCCGGCCACAGAGAGGAGGCGCCGGGCCGCGAGGCCCGGGTGGGAGCGCCTTCGGCCGGCCCCCGTGGAAGTGCGCCCGCCAGCTCCGGAAGGAACGGCGCCGCCCGCCGGGCGCGCTCAGTAAAATCCGGCGCCTGGGCCCCGTTAACGGCCCGCTGAGGGGGCGCATCCAAGCGCCAATCAGAGTGGAACCGCGGCAATACCGTCTCTGGCGCAGGGACGGTTTTTTTCATGGACGGACAGACTATGCCCAGAAAGGGGTACCTCGCATGGCGATCCGGTTGTACAACACGATGACTGGGCAGAAGGAGGAGCTCCGGACCATCGAACCGGGGAAGGTGCGGTTTTACGCCTGCGGACCGACGGTGTACAACTACTTTCACATCGGCAACGCGCGCATGTTTGTCGTGTTCGACACCGTCCGCCGCTACCTGGAATACCAGGGGTATCAGGTCCGCTACGTGCAGAACTTCACGGACGTGGACGACCGCATCATCCAGCGGGCTCTTGAGACGGGGCAGCACGTCCGGGACGTGGCCGACTTCTATATCCAGGCGTACTTCGAAGACGCGGACGCCCTGGGGATACGCCGGGCCGACGTCCATCCCCGCGTGACGGAGTGCATCCCGGATATCATTCGTTTCATCCAGGACCTGATAGACGGCGGCCACGCCTACGTGCGGGACGGGAACGTGTGGTTTGACACCTCCTCATTCCCCGGGTACGGGAAGCTGTCCCACCAGTCATTGGAAGACATGCAGGCGGGGTTTCGCATCGAGGTGAACGAGAACAAGGACGATCCGACCGATTTCGCGCTCTGGAAAGCCGCGAAACCGGGGGAGGAATTCTGGGACAGCCCGTGGGGGCCGGGGCGCCCAGGATGGCACATCGAGTGCTCGGTGATGAACCTGAAGCACCTCGGTGAAGAGATTGACATTCACGCCGGCGGGCGCGACCTGGTGTTTCCGCACCACGAGAACGAGATTGCGCAGAGCGAAGCCCGTTCGGGGCACACCTTCGCGCGTTACTGGATGCACAACGGCACCCTGAACATCAACGGGGAGAAGATGTCGAAGTCCCTGGGGAATTTCATCCTGACGCGCGACTTGCTGCAGCGGCGTCCGGCGCGGGCCATCCGGTTCTTTCTGTTGAGCGCGCACTACCGCCACCCGCTCAATTACACGGAAGAGGCCATGGACCAGGCGGAACAGGCGTTGGAGCGGGTGGACCGCTGCCTGCGCAATCTGGAGCACCGGTTGGAGGCGCTCACCGGGCTCCCGGCGCCATTCGCCGGACTCCACGACGGAGCGGCGCCGAACGACGCCATCCAATCGGTGCGGGATCAGTTTGTGGCGGCGATGGACGACGACTTCAACACGGCGGATGCCATCGCGGCGTTGTTTGAGGGCGTGCGGCAGGCGAACACCTACCTGGCGGGCTCCGACGTCACGGTGGCGGGCGTGCAGGCGTGGAAAGACCTCTTGGAGGAACTGCTCGGGGTGCTGGGCTTGACCGGGATCGCCGCCGAAGTTCCAAACGCTGCGGCGGGGAGCATCGCCGAGGACGAGGTGGAACAGCGGTTGGCGGAGCGGGCGGAAGCGCGGAAACGCCGGGATTTCGCCCGGGCGGACGCCATCCGCGACGAGCTGGAGCGGCAGGGGATTGTCATTGAAGACACGCCGCAGGGGACGAGATGGTACCGGCGATGAACGGCGCGCAGGATGCCAAGCATGCGCATTTGGATCCGCGCGGCATTCCCACGTTGGCGTTGGCGTTTATCGGCGATGCGGTGTGGGAACTGCGGGTGCGGGAACACGTGCTGCGGAAGGGGGTCCGCCGCCCGCACGAACTGCACCAGGCGACGACGCGCTACGTGCGCGCGCGTTCCCAGGCCCATCTGGCCGCCGTGCTGGGGCCGCTGCTCAGTGAGGAGGAGCGCGGCTTCCTTCGCCGGGGCCGCAATGCCAAGCCAGGCCACACCCGCAAGAGCGCCGATGTCCTCGACTATCGGCACAGCACGGGGTTTGAGACGCTGATAGGGTATCTGTACACGTCGGGTCAGCGGGATCGTCTGGATGAACTGTGCCATCGCGCGCTGGCCGCGATCGATGATTGGGAGGAGGATGCACATGCGCGCGAGCAGGCGGACAAGCAACCCGAGGGAGGCGCGGACGGCGCGCCGTGACCAGCCCGGGCGCCGGGAGCAACCGGCCAGGCGGGCGACACCGGCGACACCGGACTGGGCGGATGCGGCCGATGCGTTGGGCGCGGGCGCCATCGTCGGACGGCATCCGGTGCTGGAGGCCCTGAAGTCGGGGCGCCCCATCAACAAGATCCTGGTCGCCGATTCGGCGGAGGGCGGAAGCCTGACCGAGATCCTCGGCAGAGCCCGCTCGGCCGGGATTGTCGTGCAGTCGGTGCCGCGCCAGTCCCTCTCGCGGATGTTCGGAGACGCACACCAAGGGGTGGCGGCGTACGTGGCGCCGAGGGCGTACGTGGAACTGGACGACGTCATCGCCAGGGACACGGGGCAGCCGCCGCTGGTGTTGTTGTTGGACGAGGTGACGGACCCGGCGAACTTCGGCGCCATCCTGCGCACGGCCGAAGCCACCGCAGTGCAGGGGGTGGTGATCCCCAAGCGGCGGGCGGTCCCTTTGACGGAGGCCGTGGCAAAGGCGGCGGCGGGCGCGGTCGAATACGTGCCGGTGGCGCGCGTGGCCAACCTGGTGCAGGCGATGGAGCGGCTGAAGGAGGCGGGCTACTGGTTGGTGGGCGCCGACGTCGCGGGGGCACACCTCTATACGGAGGTGGACTACCGGGGCGCCATGGCGTTGGTCATCGGCGCCGAGGGCAAGGGGCTCAGCCGGCTGGTCAAGGAGCACTGCGACTACCTGGTCCGGTTGCCGATGCTCGGGCACTTGCAGAGTTTGAACGCGTCGGTGGCGGCGGGGGTCATGCTGTATGAAGTCGTCCGCCAGCGCGCGTAGTCCCCGCCGGGGCGGAAAGTGTCTGATGGTGGACGGGTACAACGTGATTGCCCGGATGAACCACATTTCCCTGCGCGACGTGGAGGACGTGGACGAGCAGCGGGAACGCCTCGTCGCATCCCTGGCGGAATACGCGGCGTACGCCGGGGAAGACGTGATTGTGGTGTTCGACGCGCACCACACGGGAGAACCGGAGCGCGCGTATCACGTCGGCCCGGTGATGGTGGTGTACACGGCGTACGGGGAGACGGCGGACCAGTACATCGAGCGCGAGGTGTACCGCCTGCGCGACATCTACCGCCAGGTGACGGTGGCCACGTCGGATGCAGCGGAACAGCAGGTGGCCTTTGGCGGGGGCGCCCTGCGCATCTCGGCGGACGGGCTGTTGCGGCGGGTGGAGGAGATGCGGGCTGCGGTGCGGGCCATTACGGAGGAGCGGACGCAACCGGCGCCGCCGCGGGTGATGGATCACCTGCAGCGCGAGGTGGCCAGCATCCTGGAGTCGTGGCGCAGGCAACAGGACTAGGAATTGACCGTGATAGATTACATAATGTATAATGGCTTCGATCCTGACAGCCGATTCGGGGTGATTTATTTGACGGTGCAACTAGAGACGTCTTCCGTGAACGCCCTGGAGGAGCGCAGCGACGAAGAACTGGTGGAAGCTGTGCGCAACGGCGACGATCAGGCGCTGGAGTATCTGATCCATAAATACCGAAATTTCGTGCGCGCAAAGGCTCGTTCCTATTTCTTGATCGGCGCGGATCGAGAGGACATCGTCCAAGAAGGCATGATTGGCCTATACAAATCCATTCGCGATTATCGCGAGGACAAGTTGACCTCGTTCAAAGCGTTCGCAGAACTGTGCATCACTCGCCAGATCATCACGGCCATCAAGACGGCGACTCGCCAAAAGCATATCCCGCTGAATTCCTACGTTTCTTTGGACAAGCCCATCTACGACGAAGACTCCGATCGAACGCTCCTGGATGTCATTGGGGCCGCCCGGGTGACGGATCCGGAGGAACTGGTGATCCATCAGGAGGAGTTTGATGACATTGAAGTGAAAATGTCCGAATTATTGAGCGACTTGGAGCGGCAGGTGCTGATGCTGTACCTGGACGGCCGTTCGTACCAGGAGATTGCGGTCGATCTCGATCGCCATGTGAAATCCATCGACAACGCCCTCCAACGGGTCAAGCGGAAGTTGGAGAAATACCTGTCCGGACGAAACATCGGTTCCTGACGGTGAGTGGCGGACTTCCCGCCCGGAATTCCCCGTCCGGCGGGGTATACGCCTGCACGCGGATGTCCATACTGGCATGTTGAACCCCGTGCCCGGCGCCTTCCGGAAGGCTGGGGCGTATTGACACCTCGCGGCCCCTGTGTTACCCTATTTTAGGCCTATCAGGGGGCATGGGATGCCCTTTTTATTATGGCGTGCGCCCTGCCGGGGAGGTGTATCGGAATGCGCGTAATCATTACGCTTGCTTGCACCGAGTGCAAACAACGGAACTATACAACGACGAAGAACAAGAAGAACGACCCGGATCGCCTCGAAATCAAGAAGTTCTGCCGGACCTGCAACTCTCATACGGTGCACCGGGAGACCCGCTGACGTCGTCGGGGCGAAGCGGCGCGGGCGAGTGTCCGTCTGCGCCCGTCGAGTCTGGTCTGAGCTTGAAGAGCGGGGGCGTTCACGATGTCGAAGCCGAAAGATGCGGTCGTCCACCCCAAGCCCCGCCGGACCGGTGTGGTTCGGTTCTTCGTGGAGACGGTACACGAGCTGCGGCGGGTGCGCTGGCCAAAGCGAAGAGAAGTGGTCAATTATACAGTGGCCGCGTTGTTGGTGTGCTTCCTCATGGGCTTGTTGGTGTGGGGCTTCGACCTCGGTGTGGCCAGGCTGTTTGCGCTGGTCAATCTGGTCTGAATACGATGAGCCGCGGGTGAGCCGGGAGCCGGTGCGCCTGCGGCGTTTGGTATGGGGGGTGCGGGGCGGCCGCCCTCAACATGGAGAACCTCGAAAAACAGTGGTACGTCATTCACACGTACTCTGGCTACGAGAACAAAGTCAAGCAAAACCTCGAGAGCCGCGTGCAGACCATGGGCATGGAGGACAAGATCTTCCGTGTCATGGTGCCGACCGAAGAAGAGTGGGAAGTGAAGAACGGCAAGAAACGCCTTGTCCAACGTAAGGTCTTCCCGGGTTATGTCCTGGTGGAGATGATCATGACGGACGACTCCTGGTACGTGGTTCGGAATACGCCGGGGGTCACGGGGTTCGTCGGATCGGCGGGCGGCGGTTCGAAGCCGGTTCCCTTGATGCCTTCTGAGGTTCGCGCCATCCTGCGCCAGTCGGGTTCGGAGGAGATCAAGACCAGAGTCGACTTCACCGTCGGCGAAGTCGTGCGCATTGTGGATGGCCCGTTCGCTGATATGATCGGGAGCGTGGAGGAGATTCACGCCGACCAGCAGAAGCTGCGCGTGCTGGTCTCCATGTTCGGGCGCGAGACGCCCCTCGAGGTGGATTTCACCCAGGTGGAGAAACTCACCTGAGCCGGCACGGGGCCGTCTCGAGGTCCGGCGCCCGTTGAGCCCCGCCACTTCCTTCCCGGCGGCGGGAGGTCCGCTCTTGGATGGATTGGCAGAACATGGGTTCGTCCCGCCGGTGGGCGGATCGGGCGAATCCATTTTCTGTGGCGTTCCCAGGAACGCCGGATATATGGTACTGTGTGATCTCGGGCCGTCCGCTTGGAGGCTGCGTGGATCGCCCAGTGTGGGAGGGCGTGTGCCCGAATACCACATCTTGAGGTAAAGGAGGTGGACGCGTTGCCGAAGAAAATCATCAAGGTCGTCAAACTGCAGATTCCTGCAGGCAAGGCAACTCCGGCGCCCCCGGTGGGTCCTGCGCTCGGCCAGGCCCAGGTTGGCAATATCATGGGCTTCTGCAAGGAGTTTAATGCCCGGACGGCCGACCAAGTCGGTTTGGTCATTCCGGTTGTCATCTATGTGTACGAGGACCGTTCGTACACATTCGACCTGAAGACCCCGCCGGCAGCGGTGCTCCTGAAGAAGGCGGCCGGCATTGAGTCGGGTTCGCCGGAACCCAACAAGAAGAAGGTCGCCACGGTCAAGCGGGCGAAGGTTCGAGAGATCGCCGAACAAAAGATGCCGGACCTGAACGCGGCGTCGGTGGAGGCCGCGATGCGCATGGTCGAGGGCACGGCCCGCAGCATGGGCATCGTGATTGAAGACTGACGCGTCACGCGGGAACACGTGGGAGGCTGTACGGCGGTTCGCTGCCGCAGCCGAGCACCACACGGAGGTGAATGGGGTTGGCAAAGACGTCGAAGCGTTTCGCAGAAGCGCTGAAGCAGGTCGACAAGACGAAGCTGTATGAGCCGGTGGAGGCGTTCCAGCTGGTCAAGCAGTTGGCGTCCGCCAAGTTCGACGAGTCGGTCGACGTGGCGTTCCGCCTGGGGGTGGACCCCCGGAAGCAGGATCAGCAGGTGCGCGGTGCCGTGGTGTTGCCGCACGGGACCGGCAAGACGGCGCGTGTCCTGGTGTTCGCGAAGGGCGAGAAGGCCAAGGAAGCGGAAGCGGCCGGCGCCGATTACGTCGGCGATGAGGATTACATCCAGAAGATCACCCAGGGTTGGCTCGACTTCGATGTCGCGGTCGCCACGCCCGACATGATGGGCGCGGTCGGCCGGTTGGGGCGCATCCTCGGTCCGAAGGGCTTGATGCCCAACCCGAAGACCGGCACGGTCACGTTCGACGTGGCCCGCGCCGTGCAGGAGATCAAGGCCGGTAAGATTGAGTACCGGCTGGACAAGGCGGGCATCGTCCACGCGCCCATTGGCAAGGCGTCGTTCACCGTGGAACAGTTGGTGGACAACTTCAACACCCTCTTTGACGCGCTGGCCAAGGCGCGCCCGGCGGCCGCAAAGGGCCAGTACTTCCGCAGCGTCACGGTGTCGTCCACCATGGGCCCGGGCATCCGGGTCAACCCGCTGCGTGTCGCGCGCGCTGCGGAGTGACCTTCGTCCGCCCGGCCGGCGGCATGTTCGCACCGCGGCGTGCGGCCGGAGGGCTTGACGGCCTGGGGCGCGTGGCTTACGATATACCACGTGGAATCGAATACCGGATGGACCGTAGACAGTAGGTCTCCAGCTCTCCTGGAGAGAATGGGCTCGTCCCGCCTACCGAGGTTCGCGGCTGATGGAAGCGGAGTCGCGCCTTCGTGTCTGCGGAGGCGCGTTTTCATATGCCGGAACGGGTTCATCCAGAACCAATCGGCGGGAGGTGTGAGGAATCCGATGGGAGTCCGCGAGGAAAAGGAGCAGCTGGTCGCGGAAATCGCGGATCGGCTGTCGCGCAGCAAGGCGACCATTATCACGGATTACCGCGGCCTGAATGTGGCCGAGGTGACCGAACTGCGCAAGCAATTGCGGGAAGCCGGCGTGGAGTACCGGGTGTTGAAGAACACGTTGACCCGCCGGGCGGCGGCGCAGGCACAGGTCGCCGGCATCGAGGAGTACCTGACCGGACCGTCCGCCATCGCGTTCGGTTTTGAAGATCCGGTGGCTCCGGCGAAGGTGTTGTTCGACTTCGCCAAGAAGCACAAGGCCCTCGAACTGAAGGGCGGCGTCGTGGAAGGCCGGGTGGTCAGCGCGAAGGAAGTCGAGGCGTTGGCGAACCTGCCGTCGCGTGAAGGACTGTTGTCCATGTTGCTCAGCGTGCTGCAGGCACCCGTGCGCAACTTCGCATACGCCGTCAAGCAGGTAGCGGAAAAGCAGGAAGCCCCGGCGGCCGAGTGAGACGGCGCGCATCGGGCCTCCGGTGCAGCGTTTGGTTTAGGAAGGAGATGTACCCCGGCTTGGCCGGGGGAGATGGATAAGCATAAGGAGGAGATCCCGTGGCGAGCGAAACCATCACCAGCATTCTCGAAACCATCAAAGGGATGACGGTCCTTGAACTGAACGAGTTGGTCAAGGCCATCGAAGAAGAGTTCGGCGTGACGGCCGCGGCACCGGTGGCGGTCGTCGGCGGCGCGGCGGCTGGCGGCGGCGAGGAAGCGGCCGAGCAGACGGAGTTCGACGTCATTTTGGCGAACGCCGGCGCCTCGAAGATCAACGTCATCAAGGTCGTGCGCGAAATCACGGGCCTTGGCCTGAAGGAAGCGAAGGACTTGGTGGATGGCGCGCCGAAGCCGGTGAAGGAGAAGGTCTCCAAGGAAGAGGCCGAAGCCATCAAGGCAAAACTGACCGAGGCGGGTGCGACGGTCGAGATCAAGTGAGACCGTCCGCATATCCGGAGGCACCCGCGCTGCCAGACGGGGCAGCGCGAGTGCCTCTCTGTATATGGGGACCGTTGCGGTTCGCGCCAGGCACACGGTGCGTGATGCGAGGAGGGAGCCGGCGTGTCGGGAAACAGTCACTATTTCACCGCGTCCCCGGAGGCGGAGAGCCGTCCCCGTTCTGTACACCTCAAGGTGCGCGGCGTGGAGCTGGAGATCCTGACGGACTCCGGCGTCTTCGCCAAGCGCGGTCTGGACTTCGGCACGCGCGTCTTGCTGGAGACGGTGACGCTGCCACCGCAGGCGGTGGTGGTCGATCTCGGTTGCGGTTACGGTGTGGTGGCGGCGGTTTTGGGGCGGGTGTACCCCGAGTCGCGGTGGACCCTGTTGGACGTGAACGAGAGGGCCGTCGCCTTGGCGCAGCGGAATGTGCGTCTGGGGGACCGGGCCCGCGTGCTGGTCAGCGACGGGTTCGCGGCGGTTCCTGACCTGCGTGCGGACGCCGTGCTGCTCAACCCGCCCATCCGCGCGGGCAAAGCGGTCGTGTACCGGTTGTTCGCCGAGTCGGCCGAACATCTGCGGCCCGACGGGGCATTGTGGGTCGTCATCCACAAGAAGCACGGTGCGCTGAGCGCCCGCGAGCGATTGGCCGCGTGGTTCGGCGACGTGGCGTTGGCCGAACGGGAGAGCGGGTACCACGTGTTCTGCTGCCGCCATCCGAGGGCGGAGAGAACGAATTCGGATGTGTTGACATAGATCTTTGAACGTGGTAAACTCAATCAATGCAAACTGATACGGGGATCCGTATGCCCTGATCAAAGTCGGGAAGGCGGAGATGATTAAAATCTGTTCCGCTTGGAGATAGGTAAATATTGCATGCCCTTGTGAAAAATGTGGTTCCACGCGACCTCATTTCTTTTTTGTCTGATCGCATAGGGCGTGGCTTTGCTGTTGTCATCGCCCGGTGTGATGCGAAAACCGCATGAGGGGTGACGTTCTTGCAGGGACACGTGGTGAAGTACGGATGGCGCGACCGGCGTTCGTACGCCCGCATCCAGGAAGTCTTGGATCTGCCGAATCTGATTGAGATTCAGCAGAAGTCGTACGAGTGGTTCCTGCGCGAGGGGCTGCGCGAGATGTTCGAGGACATCTCCCCGATCACCGACTTTACAGGCAATCTGGTGCTGGAGTTCATCGACTACAGCCTGGGTGAGCCGAAGTACGATGTCGAGGAGTCGAAGGAGCGCGACGTCACCTATGCCGCCCCACTGCGCGTGAAGGTGAGGCTGCTCAACAAGGAGACCGGCGAGGTGAAGGAGCAAGAGGTCTTCATGGGGGATTTTCCGCTCATGACCGAGACCGGCACCTTCATCATCAACGGCGCGGAGCGCGTCATCGTCAGCCAGCTGGTCCGTTCCCCGAGCGTCTATTTCAACAGCAAGATCGACAAAAACGGCAAGCGCACGTATGCGGCCACCGTGATCCCCAACCGGGGCGCCTGGCTCGAATTCGAGACGGACACGAAGGACGTGGTGTACGTCCGGATTGACCGCACCCGCAAACTGCCCATCACGGTCCTTCTGCGCGCGCTGGGGCTCGGGACGGACGCGGAGATCATCAACCTGCTCGGTGAGGACGAGTATCTGCGCAACACCTTGGACAAGGATACCACAGATTCCACTGAGAGGGCACTGGTAGAGATTTACGAACGCCTGCGCCCGGGCGAACCGCCGACAATGGAAAACGCAAGGGCGTTGCTGACCTCCCGTTTCTTCGATCCGAAACGGTATGACCTGGCCAACGTCGGGCGGTACAAGATCAACAAAAAGCTGCACCTGAAAAACCGCCTGTTGAACCAACGCCTGGCGGAGACCCTGGTCGACATGGACACCGGCGAGATCATCGCCGAGGCGGGCCAGGTGATTGACCGCCGGCTGCTCGACAAGATCATCCCTGCACTCGAGGGCAATGTGGGGCGCATCTCCCTGCGCGGCACACCGGAGCTGGCTCCGGACGACACCATCTCCCTGCAGATGGTCAAGATCTTCAGTCCGGTCGAGGACGGTAAGGTCCTGCACGTCATCGGCAACGGGTCCATTCCGCAGCACGTGAAACACATTATGCCGGCCGACATCATCGCGGCCATCAGCTATTTCTTCAATCTGCTGCACGGCGTGGGTTCCACGGACGACATCGACCACCTGGGCAACCGCCGCCTGCGTTCCGTCGGCGAGCTGTTGCAAAACCAATTCCGAATCGGTCTGTCGCGGATGGAGCGGGTCGTCCGGGAACGGATGTCGATTCAGGACGCCAGCGCCATCACGCCGCAGGCGTTGATCAACATCCGGCCGGTGATTGCGGCCATCAAAGAGTTCTTCGGTTCCAGCCAGCTTTCTCAGTTCATGGACCAGACCAATCCGCTGGCGGAGCTGACGCACAAGCGGCGTCTCTCGGCTCTGGGGCCGGGCGGTCTGACCCGGGAGCGGGCCGGATTCGAGGTGCGCGACGTGCACTATTCTCACTACGGTCGTATGTGTCCGATTGAGACGCCGGAAGGTCCGAACATCGGGCTCATCAACTCGTTGTCTTCGTACGCGCGCGTCAACGAGTACGGGTTTATTGAGACGCCCTATCGGAAAGTGGACCCGGACACTGGGGTGGTCACCGACCACGTCGACTACCTCACGGCCGATGAAGAAGAGAACTACATCGTCGCGCAGGCCAACGCGGAACTGACGGAGGACGGCCGTCTGGCGGATACCGAGGTCGTCGCCCGCTACCGGGGCGATATCATCGCGGTGCCGCGCGAGCGGGTCGACTACATGGACGTGTCGCCGAAGCAGGTTGTATCGGTGGCGACGGCCTTGATCCCGTTCTTGGAGAACGACGACGCGAACCGCGCGCTGATGGGATCGAACATGCAGCGTCAGGCGGTGCCGCTGTTGGTGACGGAGGCGCCGTTGGTCGGAACGGGCATGGAGCACAAGGCGGCGAAGGACTCGGGGGTCTGCGTGGTCGCGCGGCGGGACGGCGTCGTGGAACGGGTGACAGCGCGCGAGATCTGGGTGCGGGTCAAGCGGGAGATCGACGGCCGCACCGTGTACGGGGACCTCGACAAGTACCGGCTGCAGAAGTTTGTGCGCTCCAACCAAAACACATGCATCAACCAGCGGCCCATCGTGCGCGAGGGCCAGGAGGTCCGGGCGGGCGACATCATCGCCGACGGACCCGCCACGGACATGGGCGAACTGGCGCTCGGCCGCAACGTCCTCGTCGCCTTCATGACGTGGGAAGGGTACAACTACGAGGACGCCATCCTGCTGTCGGAGAAAGTCGTCAAGGAGGACATCTACACCTCCATTCACATTGAGGAGTATGAGCTGGAGGCGCGCGACACCAAGCTGGGGCCGGAGGAGATCACGCGCGACATCCCGAACGTCGGCGAGGACGCGCTGAAGAACCTCGACGAGCGGGGCATCATCCGCATCGGGGCCGAGATTCGTGCGGGCGACATCCTGGTCGGCAAGGTCACTCCGAAGGGCGTGACGGAGCTGACGGCGGAGGAGCGGTTGCTCCACGCCATCTTCGGCGAAAAGGCGCGGGAGGTGCGCGACACCTCGCTTCGCGTGCCGCACGGCGGCGCCGGGATTGTGGTCGACGTGAAGGTGTTCACGCGGGAGAACGGCGACGAGCTTCCGGCGGGCGTCAACCAGTTGGTCCGGGTCTACATCGCGCAGAAGCGCAAGATCTCGGAAGGCGACAAGATGGCTGGGCGCCACGGGAACAAGGGTGTGGTGGCACGCATCCTTCCGGAGGAAGACATGCCGTTCTTGGAAGACGGAACGCCTGTGGAAATTGTCCTGAATCCGCTGGGCGTGCCGTCCCGCATGAACATCGGCCAGGTGTTGGAGACCCACCTGGGGATGGCGGCGAAAGCCCTCGGCATCCACATCGCGACGCCGGTATTCGACGGCGCGAAGGCCGAGGACGTGTTCGCCACCCTCGAGGAAGCCGGCTTCCCGGCCGACGGCAAGCAGGTGTTGTATGACGGGCGCACCGGCGAGCCGTTCGACAACCGCGTCACGGTCGGGTACGTGTACATGATGAAACTGGCGCACCTGGTGGACGACAAGATCCACGCCCGTTCGACGGGGCCGTATTCTTTGGTCACCCAGCAGCCGCTGGGCGGCAAGGCGCAATTCGGCGGCCAACGCTTCGGCGAGATGGAGGTCTGGGCGCTGGAGGCGTACGGCGCGGCGTACACGCTGCAGGAGATCCTCACGGTCAAATCGGACGATGTGGTCGGACGCGTGAAGACGTACGAGGCCATCGTGAAGGGCGAGAACGTGCCAGAACCGGGTGTGCCCGAGTCGTTCAAGGTGTTGGTGAAAGAGCTCCAGAGCCTCGGGATGGACGTCAAGATCCTGAGCGAGGACGAGCAGGAGATCGTCATGCGGGAGAGCGACGACGACGAGGACGCCGGGGAGAAGTTGAACCTCAGCCTGGAGACGCACAGCATCGGCGAGTGACGGAGCGGGCTTCAGCACGTGCACCACGACAGGGCCTGGTCCCCGGGGAACGGTCCGCTGGACGGTTCCCCTGTACAGGCCCGTGAAGCGAAGGAGGAATACTCCTTGTTGGATGTCAACAACTTCGAGTTCATGAAGATCGGTCTGGCATCGCCCGAAAAGATCCGGTCCTGGTCCCACGGTGAGGTGAAGAAGCCCGAGACCATCAACTACCGGACGCTGCGCCCGGAAAAGGATGGTCTGTTCTGTGAGCGCATCTTCGGACCTCAGCGGGACTGGGAGTGCCACTGCGGCAAGTACAAGCGCGTGCGGTACAAGGGCGTCGTGTGCGACCGCTGCGGCGTCGAGGTGACGCGCTCGAAGGTGCGCCGTGAGCGCATGGGGCACATCGAACTTGCGGCCCCCGTCTCGCACATCTGGTACTTCAAGGGCATCCCGAGCCGGATGGGCCTGGTGCTCGACATGACGCCGCGGGCGCTGGAGGAGGTCATCTACTTCGCGTCCTACGTGGTCACCGACCCGGGCGACACGCCGCTGGAGAAGAAGCAGTTGCTCAGCGAGCGCGAGTACCGTTCGTACCGCGAGAAGTACGGCTACGCCTTCGAGGCCGGGATGGGCGCCGAAGCCATCAAGAAGCTGTTGGTGGAGATCGATCTCGATCGCGAAGTCGAACAACTCAAGGAGGAACTGCGCACCGCCCAGGGCCAGCGGCGCAACCGGGCCATCAAGCGGCTGGAGGTCCTGGAGGCGTTCCGGGCGTCCGGCAACCGGCCGGAGTGGATGATCCTCGAGGCGTTGCCGGTCATCCCGCCGGACCTGCGCCCGATGGTGCAGTTGGACGGCGGACGATTCGCCACCTCCGACCTGAATGATCTGTACCGGCGCGTCATCAACCGGAACAACCGCCTGAAGCGGCTGCTCGACCTCGGCGCACCGGACATCATCGTCCAGAACGAGAAGCGGATGCTGCAGGAAGCGGTCGACGCCCTGATTGACAACGGCCGTCGCGGCCGCCCGGTGACCGGGCCGGGGAACCGCCCGCTCAAGTCGCTGTCGCACATGCTCAAGGGCAAGCAGGGCCGCTTCCGCCAGAACCTGCTTGGGAAGCGCGTCGACTACTCCGGCCGTTCCGTCATCGTGGTCGGTCCGGAGCTGCGGATGTACCAGTGCGGCCTGCCGAAGGAGATGGCGCTGGAGCTGTTCAAGCCGTTCGTCATGAAGGAACTGGTCGCGCGCGGCCTGGCGCACAACATCAAGAGCGCGAAGCGCAAGGTTGAGCGCGTCTCGCCGGAGGTGTGGGACGTCGTCGAGGACGTCATCAAGGAGCACCCGGTGCTGCTCAACCGTGCTCCGACACTGCACCGCCTCGGCATCCAGGCGTTCGAGCCCATCCTGGTGGAAGGTCGGGCCATCAAGCTGCACCCGCTGGTGTGCACGGCGTACAACGCGGACTTCGACGGCGACCAAATGGCGGTCCACGTCCCGCTGTCTGCGGAAGCGCAGGCGGAAGCACGGCTGTTGATGTTGGCGGCGCACAACATCCTCAACCCGAAGGATGGCAAGCCCGTGGTCACGCCGACCCAGGACATGGTGCTCGGGCCGTACTACCTGACCATCGAGCTGGCCGGGGCGCCGGGTGAAGGGCGGCTATTCGCGGATCCCGACGAGGTGATGATGGCGTACCAGGAGCGGCAGATCACGGTGCACACGCGCGTCGCGCTGCCGGCGCGATCGCTCGGGAAGACGTCGTTCACGCCGGAGCAGCAGAACGCCCTGCTGGTGACGACGCCCGGGAAGCTGATCTTCAACGAGATCTTCCCGAAGGATTTCCCGTACCTGCACAGCGGGGCGCGGCAGAACCTGCTGGTCGGTACGCCGGACGAGACGTTCATCTTCGAGAAGGGCGTCGACATCGCGGAACGCGTTCGGAACCGGCCCATCCCGAAGGCCATCATCAAGAAGGACCTGGGGAACATCCTGCACGAGTGCTTCCGCCGGTATGGCACGACGACCACGTCGGAGATCCTGGACAAGGTCAAGAAGCTCGGCTTCCATTATTCGGCGCAGGCCGGCATCACCATCTCGGTGGCCGACATCATCGTGCCGAAGGAGAAGGCGCCCATCATCGCCGAGGCGGAGCAAAAGGACCGCAAGCTTGAACAGCAGTACCGCCGCGGCCTGATCACGGGTGAGGAGAAGTACGTCTCGTTCAGCCAGATCTGGAGCGAGGCGAAGGAAAAGCTGTCCCAGACGCTGATGCAGAGCATGGATGAGCTGAACCCGATCTACATGATGGCCACCTCGGGCGCCCGCGGCAGCCAGTCGCAGATCACCCAGCTGGCCGGCATGCGCGGCCTGATGGCCAACCCGTCGGGGCACATCATCCAGCTGCCCATCAAGTCGAACTTCCGTGAGGGCCTGTCGGTGTTGGAGTACTTCATCTCCACGCACGGCGCCCGCAAGGGCTTGGCCGACACGGCGCTGCGGACGGCGGACTCCGGTTACCTCACCCGCCGTCTGGTGGACGTGGCGCAGGACACCATCGTCCGCCAGGTGGAGTGCGGCACCGACAAGGGGCTGCGGGTGACGGAGATCCGCGACGGGCGCGAGGTCATCGAGGACCTGTACGACCGCATCGAAGGACGGGTGGCCTTCCAGGACGTCTACCATCCGGAGACCGGCGAGAAGCTGGTGTCGAAGAACCAGTTGATTGACGCGGACATCGCGGCGCGGATCGTGGCGGCAGGCATCAAGGAGGTCGTCATTCGCTCCGTGCTCACCTGCCGGACGCAACACGGGGTGTGTGTGCACTGCTACGGCAAGAACCTGGCGACCGGCAAGATGGTGGAGATCGGCGAGGCGGTCGGCATCATCGCCGCGCAGTCCATCGGCGAGCCGGGCACCCAGCTGACGATGCGCACGTTCCACACGGGCGGCGTCGCCGGCGACGACATCACCCAAGGTCTCCCGCGCATCCAGGAGCTGTTCGAGGCGCGCAACCCGAAGGGGCAGGCGGTGATCACCGAGATCGACGGCGTCGTCTCGGCCATCCGCGAGGGCAAGGACAAGCGCGAGATCGAGGTCACCGGCGAGGGCGAGACGAAGGTGTACAGCATCCCGTACGGCTCCCGCATCCGCGTCACCCAGGACCAGCGCGTGGAGGCGGGCGACGAGTTGACGGAGGGCTCGGTCGATCCGAAGGAGATGCTGCGGGTCAAAGGGCTGCAGGGCGTCCAGAACTACCTGCTGCGCGAGGTGCAACGCGTCTACCGCCTGCAGGGCGTGGACATCAACGACAAGCACATCGAGGTCATGATCCGGCAGATGCTGCGCAAGGTTCGCGTCCTCGACGCGGGCGACACCGACCTTTTGCCCGGTACCTACGTCGACCTGTTCGAGTACGAAGAGGCGAACCGCAAGGTGCTGTGGGAAGGCAAAGAGCCTGCGGTCGCCCGCCCGGCCCTGCTCGGCATCACGAAGGCGTCCCTGGAGACGGACTCGTTCCTCTCCGCCGCGTCGTTCCAGGAGACCACGCGCGTGCTGACGGACGCCGCCATCAAGGGCAAGGTGGACCGGCTGCTCGGCCTGAAGGAGAACGTGATCATCGGCAAACTGATCCCGGCTGGCACGGGGATGACCCGCTACCGGCATCTGGAGATCGAGAGCGACGACGACCCGGTGGCCGAGCCGGCCCGGGAAGGCACCGAGGAGGCCGTCGGGGCCGGCGAGTCCTGACCGCCCCGCAGGCTTCCGGCAGCTCCCCCGGGGAGCCCGTCCGGCCAGTGCTGGCGCGGCTTCCCGGGGGATTTGCAATATCAGGGTGCAAGTTGACAGCCTGCTCAGCGGGGTGATAGAATCTCTGAGTGTGCCTAGAGCACGGGTGTAGATGTGGGGGGGCTTTGCGATGTCGTTGGATCGCATTCGCCTTGCGCGCAAGCGGACAATCGGCACCAACCAGACGACCAAAGCACTTCAGCAGTCCCTCGCCAAACAGGTATACGTCGCCCGGGACGCGGACACACGGGTGATCCAACCGGTGCTGTCGCTCGCGCAAGAGCGCGGAGTACCGGTCCTGTGGGTGGACACGATGAAACAGCTGGGCAAGGCTTGCGGCATCGAGGTTGGCGCGGCCACCGCAGCGATTCTGGAAGAGTGACTCAGGTCTGTCCGGTGTCGCCCGCGCGAGGGCGGCAATCGGCAACTGGCTTTTTCTTTTGCCCATCCACGAACCGCCAGGCTCTGTGGACATGAAGCACCCGTGAAGCGAATCTCGGAAGGAGGTGCAGCCATGCCGACCATGAACCAATTGGTCCGCAAAGGCCGTAAGCCGATAGAGAAGAAATCGAAGTCTCCGGCGCTGCAGAAGGGATACAACAGCTTCGAAAAGAAGGAGTTCGAGCTGCCGTCTCCGCAGAAGCGCGGCGTGTGCACGCGCGTGGGCACGATGACCCCGAAGAAGCCGAACTCTGCGCTGCGGAAGTACGCGCGTGTGCGTTTGACCAACCAGGTCGAGGTCACCGCGTACATCCCGGGGATCGGCCACAACCTGCAGGAACACTCCGTGGTGCTCGTGCGCGGCGGACGTGTCAAGGACCTGCCGGGTGTGCGTTATCATATCGTCCGCGGCGCACTGGACACGGCGGGTGTCAAGGACCGCATGCAGGGGCGCTCCAAGTACGGCGCCAAGCGTCCGAAGCAGAAGTCGTAACCCATCGCTGCCGCTGCGGCGTTGCAGCGTGAAAGCGTCCGGCCGTTTTGCCTGGACCGGCGGTGAACGGGCGGGCAAGGCCGCGGGCTTGTAAACGGAACAGCATGAAAGGAGGCGGACATCCGTGCCGAGAAAAGGCCCCGTCCCGCGCAGGGACGTGATGCCGGACCCGATCTACGGGAACAAGATGGTGACCCGTCTGATCAACAAGGTGATGCGCGACGGCAAGAAGGGCGTCGCACAGCGGATTGTGTATGCGGCGTTCGACGAGATCCGCCAGCGGACCAACAAGGATCCGATGGAGGTATTGGAAGAGGCGATGCGCAACGTCATGCCGGTGCTGGAGGTCAAGGCCCGCCGCGTGGGCGGTTCCAACTACCAGGTGCCGGTGGAGGTCCGTCCGGACCGGCGCATCACGCTGGGCCTGCGCTGGCTGGTGCAGTACGCGCGCCTGCGCGGTGAGAAGACCATGGTGCACAAGCTCGCCAGCGAATTGATTGATGCCGCGAACGGCACCGGCGGCGCGGTCAAGAAGAAAGAGGACACGCACCGCATGGCTGAGGCCAACAAGGCGTTCGCCCACTACCGGTGGTAAAGCGGCGCGCGATGCTGACGGAAAGGAGGTCGCTTCTTGCCACGTCAATTCCCTCTTGAGAAAACCCGCAACATCGGCATCATCGCCCACATCGACGCGGGGAAGACGACGACGACCGAGCGCATTCTGTTCTACACCGGCCGCGTCCACAAGATCGGCGAGGTGCACGAAGGCGCTGCGACGATGGACTGGATGGTGCAGGAGCAGGAGCGAGGCATCACCATCACGTCCGCGGCGACCACCGCGCAGTGGAAGGGCCACCGCATCAACATCATTGACACGCCCGGTCACGTGGACTTCACGGTCGAGGTGGAGCGGTCGCTGCGTGTGCTGGACGGCGCCGTCGGCGTGTTTGACGCCAAGGGCGGGGTCGAGCCGCAGTCCGAGACGGTGTGGCGGCAGGCGGACAAATACGGCGTGCCGCGCATCGCTTACGTGAACAAGATGGATATCATCGGCGCGGACTTTCTCGGCTGCGTGCAGCAGATGCGCGATCGCCTGGGCGCGAAGGCGGTGCCGATCCAACTGCCGATCGGCGCGGAGGACACGTTCGTCGGCATGGTCGACCTGGTCGAGATGGCGGCCATCATCTACACGGACGACCTGGGGACGCGGTCGGAGAAGACCGAGATCCCAGCCGACATGAAGGAACTCGTCGAGAAGTACCGCACCGAGCTGATTGAGGCCGCGGCGGAGGTCGACGAGGAACTCATGATGAAGTACCTCGAGGGCGAGGAGATCACGACCGAGGAGCTGAAGGCCGCCATCCGCAAGGGCACCTGCACCGTGCAGTTGTTCCCGGTGCTGTGCGGGTCGTCCTACCGGAACAAGGGCGTGCAGCCGATGCTCGACGCGGTGGTGGACTACCTGCCGTCGCCGATTGACGTGCCGCCCATCAAGGGGTGGACGCCCGACGGCGAGGAGGTCGAGCGCCGTTCTTCGGACGACGAGCCGTTCGCGGCGCTGGCGTTCAAGATCATGTCCGATCCGTTTGTCGGCAAGCTGTCGTACTTCCGGGTCTACTCGGGAACGCTCGCCAGCGGATCGTACGTGCTGAACTCGACGAAGGGCAAACGCGAGCGCATCGGCCGCATCGTTCAGATGCACGCGAACCACCGCGAGGAAATCGACATGGTGTACGCCGGGGACATCGCGGCGGCGGTCGGCCTGAAGGACACGACCACAGGCGATACGCTCTGCGACGAGAAGCACGTCGTGGTGCTGGAGTCGATGGAGTTCCCGGATCCGGTGATCAACATCTCTGTCGAGCCGAAGTCGAAGGCGGACCAGGATAAGCTGGCCCTCGCGCTGAGCAAGCTGGCGGAAGAGGACCCGACGTTCCGGACCTGGACGGATCAGGAGACGGGGCAGACCATCATCGCCGGCATGGGCGAGCTGCACCTGGAGATCGTAGTCGACCGCCTGCGGCGTGAGTTCAAGGTCGAGTGCAACACCGGCAAGCCTCAGGTGGCGTACAAGGAGACCATCACGCAGCGGGTGGAGCAGGAAGGCAAGTTCATCCGCCAATCGGGCGGACGCGGTCAGTACGGCCACGTCAAGATTATCCTGGAGCCCCTCGAGCGGGGTGCTGGGTACCAGTTCGAGAACAAAATCGTGGGCGGCGTCGTCCCGAAGGAATACATTCCGGCGGTGGACGAAGGCATCCGCGAAGCCATGCTCAGCGGCGTGCTGGCGGGCTATCCGATGATCGACGTCAAGGCGACGTTGTTCGACGGTTCGTACCACGAGGTCGACTCGTCGGAGATGGCCTTCAAGATCGCGGGTTCGATGGCGCTCAAACAGGGTGCGGCGAAAGCGGGCCCCGTCCTGCTGGAGCCCATCATGAAGGTCGAGGTCACGGTGCCCGAAGAGTTCATGGGCGACGTGATGGGGGACATCAACTCTCGCCGCGGGCGCATCGAAGGCATGGACCAACGGGCGAACGCGCGCGTGATCCGCGGATACGTTCCGCTGGCTGAGATGTTTGGTTACTCTACGAGTCTGCGCTCCCGCACCCAGGGCCGCGGGACGTTCTCGATGGAGTTCCATTCATATGAAGAGGTGCCGAAGAACATCGCTCAGGAGATCATCGCCAAAAACAAAGGCGAATAAGGACAAGGAGTGATTGAGCATGGCAAAGGCAAAATTCGAGCGCACAAAGCCGCACGTCAACGTGGGCACCATCGGCCACGTCGACCACGGCAAGACGACCCTGACTGCGGCCATCACGTCCATCCAGGCCCAGAAGGGTAAGGCTCAGGCGCAGAAGTACGAGGACATCGACAAGGCGCCGGAGGAGCGCGAGCGCGGCATCACCATCAACACGGCGCACGTGGAGTACGAGACGGACAATCGTCACTACGCGCACGTGGACTGCCCTGGCCACGCCGACTACGTGAAGAACATGATCACCGGCGCGGCGCAGATGGACGGCGCCATCCTGGTCGTCTCCGCCGCGGACGGTCCGATGCCGCAGACCCGGGAGCACATCCTGCTGGCCCGCCAGGTCGGCGTGCCGTACATCGTCGTGTTCCTGAACAAGTGCGACATGGTGGACGACGAGGAGCTGCTCGAGCTCGTCGAGATGGAAGTCCGCGAGCTGCTGAACGAGTATGAGTTCCCGGGAGACGAGGTGCCGGTCATCCGCGGCTCCGCTCTGAAGGCGCTGGAGGGCGATCCGCAGTGGGTGTCCAAGATCGATGAGCTGATGAACGCCATCGACACCTACATCCCGACGCCGGAGCGCGACACGGACAAGCCGTTCCTGATGCCGGTCGAGGACGTGTTCACCATCACCGGCCGCGGTACCGTGGCAACGGGCCGCGTCGAGCGCGGTACGCTGAAGGTCGGCGACGAAGTGGAGATCGTCGGCTTGGCGGACGAGACGCGCAAGACGGTCGTCACGGGCGTGGAGATGTTCCGCAAGCTGCTCGACCAGGCGGTGGCCGGCGACAACATCGGCGCGCTGCTCCGTGGCGTGGATCGCAAGGATGTGGAGCGCGGACAGGTGCTTGTGAAGCCTGGCTCCATCAAACCGCACACCGCGTTCAAGGCGGAGGTGTACGTCTTGACGAAGGAAGAAGGCGGCCGCCACACGCCGTTCTTCAACGGCTATCGCCCGCAGTTCTACTTCCGGACGACGGACGTCACCGGCGTCGTGAAGCTGCCGGAGGGCACGGAGATGGTGATGCCTGGCGACAACGTGACGATGGATGTCGAGCTCATCTCGCCCATCGCGTTGGAAGAGGGCACGCGTTTCGCGATTCGCGAGGGTGGCCGTACGGTCGGCGCAGGTGTGGTCACCGCCATCACGAAGTAAGTCGCAGCCGGCCGGATCTCCGGGGTTGGGACTTGCGGCAAAACGGAAAACAAAACGTTCGAGGGGCTGCCGGGTTTCCGGCAGCCTTTCTTTGAGGTGGGGGTGTTGCGCGGAGCGGCTCGTCGGAGTGCCGAAGCGGAGCGCAACGCCCCCTCCTACTGAACTTTCGCCTTGTGTTTTCCCGCTGTCTCTAGTACAATATCGGCTGTTGGTCTCTGACAGCGATGAGGCAGAAGGTTGCTCATGTGCCCTCGGCCATATGGGGCACCACTGAGGAGAATTTCTGCGGAGTATGTCCAAACAATGGGCGAAGAAGGAGGGAAACATATGGCGAAGCAGAAAATCCGCATCCGGCTGAAGGCGTTCGACCACAAGATTCTCGACCAGTCGGCGGAGAAGATCGTGGAGACGGCGAAACGGTCGGGTGCCCAGGTGCACGGCCCTGTGCCGCTGCCGACCGACAAGCAGGTGATCACCATCCTGCGGGCCCCGCACAAGTACAAGGATTCGCGGGAGCAGTTCGAGATGCGGACGCACAAGCGCCTGATTGACATCGTCAATCCGACACCGCAGACCGTGGATTCGTTGATGCGCCTCGATCTGCCTTCCGGTGTGGATATCGAGATCAAGCTGTGACTTTTGCGAACGAAAATGACATGCGTGGGTACGTTGACTTGAACCCGCGATGGATAGAGGACGGCTCCGAGGAGGTGCGGCCATGAAAGGCATCCTGGGGCGCAAGCTGGGCATGACCCAGGTGTTCGACGAAGACGGTGCCGTGATTCCGGTCACCGTGATCGAAGCAGGCCCCTGCGTGGTATTGCAAAAGAAGCAGGTGTCCACGGATGGCTACGATGCCATTCAGTTGGGCTTTGCGGACAAAAAGCCGAACCGGGCGACGAAACCCGAACAGGGTCACGCCAAGAAGGCGAACACGGCGCCGAAGCGCTATGTGCGCGAGCTGCGCGGTGTGAATGTGGATGAGTATGAAGTCGGGCAGCAGTTGGGTCCGGATGTGTTTGCCCCTGGCGAGTTCGTCGACGTCATCGGCACGTCGAAGGGCAAGGGGTACGCAGGCCCCATCAAACGCCACAACCAGGCGCGCGGCCCGATGTCGCACGGCTCGAAGTATCACCGCGGTGTGGGGTCGCTGGGTTCCATCGCGCCGAACCGCGTCTTCAAGGGTCAGACGATGGCGGGCCGCATGGGCGGCGAGCGGTGCACGGTCCAGAACCTGCAGGTCGTCCGCGTGGACACGGAGCGGAACCTGCTGCTCATCAAGGGATCGGTTCCCGGGCCGCGCAACTCGTTTGTGACGGTGCGGGCCGCGAAGAAACGGACGAAGTGACCGAGACGGTTGGAAAGGAGGCAGACGGATGCCGAAAGTAGCGGTTTACAACATGGACGGAGCGCAGGTCGGCGAGATTGAGCTGGATGAACGGCTGTTCGCGGCGCCGGTCCGTCCGGACCTGATGCATCAGGTGGTGTTGTCGTACCTGGCGAACCAGCGCCGCGGCACGCACAAGGTCAAGGGCCGGTCGGAGGTCCGGGGCGGCGGGCGCAAGCCGTGGCGCCAGAAGGGCACCGGCCGTGCGCGGCAGGGCAGCATTCGCGCGCCGCAGTGGAAGGGTGGCGGTGTCGTGTTTGGCCCGAAACCGCGCAGCTACGGGTTCCGCGTACCCAAGAAGGTGCGGCGTCAGGCGTTGTACAGTGCACTGACCTCGAAGGTGGACGGCGGCAAGCTGATTGTGCTGGATGAGCTGCGGGTCCCCGAGATCAAGACGAAGCCGATGGCGGCGATGCTGCGCCGTTTGAATCTGGAGAAGGCGCTCATTGTGGATGCCGAGAAGCAGCAGAACGCCGAGCTTTCGTTGCGCAACATTCCGGGCGTGACGTACGTCCCGGCCAACGCCGTGAACGTCTACGAAATCCTCCGGCATGACCACCTGGTCCTCACGCGCGATGCGGTGGCCAAGGTACAGGAGGTGTTCGCGTAATGGATCCGCGCGATCTCATCAAGCGTCCCATCATCACGGAGCGTTCGACCGAGCTCATGGAAGAACGTAAGTACGTGTTCGAGGTGGACCGCAGGGCCAACAAGACGGAGATCCGGCAGGCGATTGAGAAGCTGTTCGGCGTCAAGGTGGAGCAGGTCAACACCATGCGCGTGCCGGGCAAGCAGAAGCGGGTCGGACGGTTTGTCGGCCGCACGCCGGAACGCAAGAAGGCCATCGTGAAGTTGACGGAGGACTCCAAGCCGATCGAGCTGTTCAACAGCTGATCCTGTACGGTCATCGCAGCAAAAGGAGGTTATCCCGGTGAGCATCAAAAAATACCGCCCGACCTCCCCGGGGCGCCGGTTCATGTCGGTCTCCACGTTCGAGGAGATCACGACGGACGAACCGGAGAAGTCGCTGCTTGAACCGCTGCCGAAGCGGGCGGGCCGCAACCATCAGGGGAAGATCACGGTCCGCCACCGGGGCGGCGGACACAAGCGGATGTACCGCATCATCGATTTCAAGCGCAACAAAGACGGCGTGCCGGCCAAGGTCGCGACCATTGAATACGACCCGAACCGCTCGGCGCGCATCGCGCTGCTGTTCTACGCGGACGGGGAGAAGCGCTACATCATCGCGCCGCTCGGTCTGAAGGTCGGCGACGTGGTGATGTCCGGTCCGGACGCCGACATCCGCCCGGGCAACGCGTTGCCCTTGGCGAACATCCCGGTCGGTACGGTGATCCACAACATCGAGCTGAAGCCGGGCAAGGGCGGCCAGCTGGCCCGTGCGGCGGGCGCCGCCGCGCAGGTCATGGCGAAGGAAGGCGACTACGCGACCATCCGGCTCGGTTCCGGAGAGATGCGGTTGGTGCGCCTGGAGTGCCGCGCCACCGTGGGCCAGGTGGGCAACCTGGATCACGAGAACATCAACCTCGGCAAGGCGGGACGATCCCGCTGGCTCGGCCGTCGCCCGACGGTTCGCGGTGTCGTCATGAACCCGGTGGACCACCCGCACGGCGGTGGCGAAGGTCGCGCACCGGTCGGCCGCAAGTCGCCGATGTCGCCGTGGGGCAAGCCGACGTTGGGCAAGAAGACGCGCAAACGGAATCACCCCACCGACAAGTACATCGTCCGCCGGCGCAAGAAGTGACACGCCGGGCGAGGACGCGCGATACCGGTGTCTGCCCCGCTCGGGCGGGTGGGCCCGGGCGGCGGCGGGCCATGGCACTGGGGGCAACACGATTGGGGAAGGAGGTTTTCTGAATGGGCCGTTCCTTGAAGAAAGGGCCGTTTTGCGACAGCTACCTGTTGAAAAAGGTGGAGGCCTTGAACAAGACGGGCGAGAAGCGGGTCATCAAGACCTGGTCCCGCCGTTCGACGATTTTCCCACAGTTCGTCGGTCACACGTTCGCCGTGCACGACGGGCGCAAGCACGTTCCGGTGTATGTGACGGAAGACATGGTCGGTCACAAGCTGGGTGAGTTCGCCCCGACGCGGACGTTCAAGGGCCACGCCGGAGACGAGAAGGCGTCCCGGGCTCGCTGATGGAGTCAGCTAGGAAGGAGGGGTTCCGATGGCAGCGACGGAGACACGCGCACGCGCCAAGTACATCCGCATCGCGCCGCGCAAGGTGCGCTTGGTGGTGGACCTGATCCGCGGCAAGCGGATTCAGGAGGCGTTCGCGATTCTGAAGATGACCCCGCGCGGAGCGTCCCCGGTGGTGGACAAGGTGCTTCGATCCGCGGTGGCCAACGCCCAGAACAACCACAACATGGACGTCAATCGCCTGTACGTGAAGGAGATCTGGGTGGATCCGGGTCCGACCTTGAAACGCTACCATCCCCGTGCACAGGGGCGCGCGTACAGCATCATGAAACGGACGAGCCACATCACCGTCGTCGTGGCGGAAAAGTAAGGAGGGATGAAGCCGCATGGGTCAAAAGGTCAATCCGGTCGGTCTTCGGATCGGCATCATCCGCGATTGGGAATCCCGTTGGTATGCGGACAAGAAGAACTATCAGGACCTGCTGCATGAGGACCTGCGCATCCGCGATTTCATCTTCAAACGGCTGAAGGATGCGGCGGTGGCGTCGGTCGACATCGAACGGGCGGCCAACCGCATCCACATCATCATCAATACCGCGAAGCCGGGCATGGTGATTGGCAAGGGCGGCCAGGAGGTCGACGCGCTGCGCAACCAGTTGAGCGCTTTGACCGGCAAGCGGGTGCACATCTCCATCTCGGAGATCAAGCAGCCCGATCTGTCCGCGCAGTTGGTGGCAGAGAACATCGCAAGCCAGTTGGAGCGCCGTGTGTCGTTCCGCCGCGCGATGAAGCAGGCGATTCAGCGCACGATGCGTGCGGGCGCCAAGGGGATCCGCGTGAAGGTGTCCGGGCGTCTCGGTGGTGCGGAAATCGCGCGTACGGAAGGGTATGCAGAGGGGACGGTGCCGCTGCACACGCTGCGAGCGGACGTGGATTACGCCCTGGCGGAGGCGCACACGACCTACGGGCGCATCGGCGTGAAGGTGTGGATCTACCGCGGCGAGGTGCTGCCGCAGCGGTCTCGGAAGGGCGCTGAGGAAGGAGGTAAATAAACCATGTTGATGCCGAAGCGGGTCAAGCATCGCAAGGAGCACCGGGGACGGATGAAGGGGATGTCCAAAGGTGGCAACGAGATCACCTTTGGCGAATACGGTTTGCAGGCCCTGGAACCCGCATGGGTGACGAACCGCCAGATTGAGGCGGCGCGTATCGCGATGACGCGTTACATCCGCCGCGGCGGCAAGGTGTGGATCAAGATCTTCCCGAGCAAACCTGTGACCCAGAAGCCGGCCGAGACGCGCATGGGCAGCGGCAAGGGCTCTCCGGAGAAGTGGGTCGCCGTGGTCAAGCCGGGCCGGATCCTGTTCGAGTTGGCGGGCGTGTCGGAGGAAGTCGCGCGCGAGGCGATGCGGCTGGCCGCGCACAAGCTGCCGATCAAGACGAAGTTCGTACGTCGGGATGAAGTGGGTGGTGAGGCTGATGAAAGCTAACGAACTGCGCAGCCTGACGACCGAGGAGATCCAGAACCGCATCGAGCAGCTGAAGGATGAGCTGTTCAACCTCCGGTTCCAGTTGGCGACCGGGCAGTTGGAGAACCCGATGCGGATCCGCCAAGTGCGCAAGGACATCGCGCGCGCGAAGACGATTCTCAAGCAGCGCGAGCTCGGAATCGGCTGAGAGGGGGGTTGCGAAGGTGGAACGGAACGAACGCAAGGTGCTCGTCGGCAAGGTCGTCAGCGACAAGATGGACAAAACCATCGTCGTGGCGGTTGAGGAGCACGTCAAGCACCGGCTGTACGGGAAGACCATGCGCCGGACGAAGAAGTTCAAGGCTCACGACGAGCGCAACGAGGCGAAGGTCGGAGACGTCGTGCGCATCATGGAGACGCGCCCGCTGAGCAAGGAGAAGCGTTGGCGTCTGGTCGAGATCATCGAGAAGGCGGTCGTGGTCTGACCTGGCGGAGATCGGACGTGTAGAGAAAGGAGGCCACTCCCGTGATTCAACCGCAAACAAGGCTGGTCGTCGCCGACAACACGGGCGCGAAGGAGATCATGTGCTTCCGCGTGTTGGGCGGTTCCAACCGCAAGACGGCCAACATCGGAGACATCATCGTCGCTTCCGTCAAAAGTGCAACACCCGGCGGCGTTGTCAAAAAGGGCGATGTGGTGAAGGCGGTGATCGTGCGCAGTAAGCGGGGTCTGCGCCGGCCGGACGGGTCGTACATCCGGTTTGACGAGAACGCGGCCGTCATCATCCGCGAGGACAAGAGCCCGCGCGGCACGCGCATTTTCGGCCCCGTGGCGCGCGAGTTGCGCGACCGGGACTTCATGAAGATCATTTCGCTCGCCCCCGAGGTACTCTGATCCGGAGGCGGCACTGCGAGGAGGTGTCGGAGCGTGCCCAAGCTGCACATCAAGAAAGGCGATAAGGTCGTTGTCATCGCCGGCAAGGACAAGAAGAAGACCGGCACGGTGCTGGCCGTGTTCCCGAAGGAGCAGCGCGCACTGGTGCAGGGTGTCAATATTGTCAAGCGGCACACGAAGCCAAATCCGGCCAACCCGGAGGGCGGCATCATCGAGAAGGAGGCGCCGATTCACGTCTCCAACTTGATGCTGGCCGATCCGAAGACGGGGGAGCCGACCCGGATTGGATACAAGTTCTTGGAGGACGGGACGAAGGTCCGTTACGCGAAAAAGTCTGGCGAAGTGATTGACTAGTAGCCAGGTGAAAGGAGGAAAGGCTGTGTCCCGTTTGGCTGAGCGGTACCGCAATCAGGTTGTACCCGAGCTGATGAAGAAGTTCAATTACAAGTCCGTGATGCAGGTCCCTCGGATTGAGAAGGTCGTCGTCAACATGGGCCTCGGCGAGGCGGTGCAGAATCCGAAGGCCATCGACGCGGCGGTGGCGGACCTGACAGCCATCACCGGCCAGAAGCCGGTGGTGACGCGGGCGAAGAAATCCATCGCGCAGTTCCGGGTGCGCCAGGGCATGCCGATTGGCGTCAAGGTGACCCTGCGCGGGGAGCGGATGTTCCACTTCCTCGACAAGTTGATGAACATCGCCCTGCCGCGGGTGCGCGACTTCCGCGGGGTTTCGCCGAAGGCGTTTGACGGCCGCGGAAACTACACCCTGGGCCTGCGCGAGCAGTTGATTTTCCCGGAGATCGACTACGACAAGGTCGACAAGATCCGCGGGATGGAAGTGGTCGTCGTCACCACGGCGGACACGGACGAAGAGGCGCGTGAGCTGTTGACCTTGATGGGAATGCCGTTCCGGCACGCGTAAGCGAGCCACTCGTTGGACGAGGGGGGATAAGCGTGGCCAAGAAGTCGTTGATCGTCAAGGCGTCTCGGAAGCCGAAGTTCAGCACCCGCGCGTATACGCGCTGCCGCATCTGCGGGCGGCCCCATTCCGTGCTGCGCAAGTTCGGCATCTGCCGCATCTGCTTCCGCAACCTGGCGTACAAGGGCCAGTTGCCGGGCGTGAAAAAGGCGAGTTGGTAATTCAGGTTTCGGACGGAAGGAGGTTTCTGACACATGACCATGACAGACCCGATTGCTGACATGCTGACCCGGATCCGCAACGCCAACCTGGTGGGTCACGACAAGGTCGAGATCCCTGGGTCGAAGATGAAGCGGGCCATCGCGGAGATCCTGAAGCGCGAAGGGTTCATCCGGGACGCGGAGTTCATCCCCGACGACAAGCAGGGGATCATCCGCGTGTTCCTGAAGTACGGCAAGGGTCAGGAGCGCGTGATCACCGGGCTGAAGCGGATCAGCAAGCCGGGCCTGCGGGTGTATGTCGATCACGAGAACATCCCGCGGGTGCTCGGCGGTCTGGGAATCGCCATCCTATCGACGTCGAAGGGCGTCATGACGGATAAGGAAGCGCGTAAGCTGGGCGTGGGCGGAGAGGTCATCTGCTACGTCTGGTAACAGGCGGGTTCGAATGGAGGTGTGCGCATGTCCCGCATTGGTAAGAAGCCGATCCCGATCCCGGCCGGGGTGGAGGTCCGCCAGGAAGGCAACGTGCTGACGGTCAAAGGGCCGAAAGGCACACTCACGCGGACGCTGCACCCGGATATGAAGGTGACTGTCGACGGGCAGCAGATCGTGGTGGAGCGCCCGAGTGACGAGAAGCTGCACCGCAGCCTTCACGGCACGACCCGCAGCGTGATCGCGAACATGGTGGAGGGCGTTACGAACGGATTCAGCAAGAGCTTGGAGCTCGTCGGCGTGGGGTACCGCGCGACGAAGTCCGGTAACACGGTGACGCTGTCCCTCGGGTTTTCGCATCCGGTGGTGCTGACGCCGGACGAGGGCATTGAGATTGAGGTCCCGGCGGCGAACCGCCTGGTGATCAAGGGCATCGACAAAGAAAAGGTCGGCATCTACGCAGCCAAGGTTCGCGCCATCCGCAAGCCGGAGCCGTACAAGGGCAAGGGCATCCGGTACGTGGACGAGGTCGTGCGGCGCAAGGTCGGCAAGACCGGCAAGAAGTAATCTGGCAGCGTGAGAAGGGAGTGACCCGGGATGATCAACAAGGAAGACCGCAACCTGGCCCGGAAGCGCCGGCACCTGCGCGTGCGCAAGCGCATCGAGGGCACCCCGGCGCGCCCGCGGTTGAACGTGTACCGTTCGAACAAGCACATCTACGCGCAGGTGATTGACGACGAGCACGGACACACCTTGGTCAGCGCTTCGACGCTCGACAAGGAGCTGCGCGGCGAGGTGGAGAACGGGGCCACGGTGGAGGCCGCGCGCAAGGTGGGCGAACTGGTGGCGAAGCGGGCGCTGGAGAAAGGCGTGAAGACGGTCGTCTTTGACCGCGGCGGCTATCTGTACCACGGGCGCGTGCGGGCGTTGGCAGACGCGGCGCGCGAAGCCGGACTTGAATTCTGAACGGAAAGGATGGTGTCTCTGTGCGCATTGATCCGAACCAACTGGAGCTGTCGGAGAAAGTCGTCTCCGTGAACCGCGTTGCGAAGGTCGTGCAGGGAGGGCGGCGGTTCTCCTTCTCCGCGCTGGTGGTCGTCGGCGACGGCAACGGCTACGTCGGGGCGGGCCTCGGCAAGGCGGCGGAGGTTCCGGACGCGATTCGCAAGGGCATCGAGGACGCGAAGAAGCATCTGATTCACGTACCGATGAAACGGACCACGATTCCGCATGAAGTGCTCGGCCACTTCGGCGCAGGCAAGGTCCTTCTGAAGCCGGCGCCGGCAGGTTCCGGCGTCATTGCGGGCGGCCCGGTCCGCGCGGTGCTCGAACTGGCGGGCATCAAGGACATCGCGACCAAGTCGCTCGGTTCCAACAATCCCATCAACATGGTGCACGCGACCATCGACGCGCTGAAGCAGCTCAAGCGCGCGGAGGAAGTGGCGCGTTTGCGCGGCAAGACCGTTGAGGAACTGCTCGGTTAGGAGGGCTGACGATGGCGCAGAAGTTGGCGATCACGCTGGTGCACAGTCCCGTCGGACGCCCGGAGAAGCAGCGCAGGACCGCGGTGGCGCTCGGCTTGCGCAAGATGCATCAGACGGTGGTGCATGAAGATACCCCGGTGATCCGCGGGATGGTCAACCGGATCAAGCACTTGGTCGACGTCAAGGTCGTCGACGGGGAGTAATTCAGAGGGGGTGTCGAGTGTGCAGATTCACGAGCTGAAGTCTCCGGAAGGCGCTCGCCGCGGACGCAAACGCGTCGGCCGTGGCACGAGCTCAGGTCACGGAAAGACGTCCACCCGCGGCCAGAAGGGCCAGTGGGCGCGCTCGGGCGGCGGTGTGCGGCCCGGATTCGAAGGCGGTCAGACGCCGTTGTTCCGCCGCATTCCGAAGCGCGGATTCAGCAATGCCCGGTTCACCAAGGAGTATGCGATTGTCAACGTCGAACAGCTCAACGACTTTCCGGAGGGCACGGTGGTCACGCCGGAACTGCTGCTCGAGCGCCGGCTGGTCCGGGAGTTGCTGGACGGCGTGAAGGTGCTCGGCAATGGCGACCTCAACGTCAAGTTGACGGTGCGTGCGCACGCGTACTCCGGTTCGGCGAAGGAGAAGATCGAGGCGGCCGGCGGCACCGCCGAGGTGATCTAAGTGCTCACGACCATTGCCAATCTATGGCGCCTGAAGCACTTGCGCAAACGGATCCTGTTCACCTTGATGGTGATTGCCGTCTACCGCATCGGGACGTATATCCCGGTGCCCGGGATCAACGTGCAGGCGCTGATGGCCGGCCAGGGCAGCAACGCGCTGTTCGACCTGTTGAACATGTTTTCCGGCGGCGCGTTTTACCGCTTTTCCATCTTTGCGATGAGTGTGATGCCGTACATCACGGCATCCATCATCGTACAACTCTTGCAAGCCGGGGTGATTCCCCGGTTTGAGGAATGGCAGAAGGAAGGCGAATCGGGCCGGCGCAAGCTGACCCAGGTGACCCGCTATCTGACGGTGGCCTTCGGGCTGATTCAGGCGGCGGGGTTCACGTATCAGTTTTCCCGTACGGGTGTGTTGTACAGTAACGACTGGTGGTCGTATGCGTTAATCGTGATCTCCTTGACCGCCGGCGATACGCTGTTGATGTGGTTCGGTGAGATGATCACGGAGAAAGGGGTCGGCAACGGCATCTCCGTGCTCATCTTCATCAGCATTATCGCGCGCATCGGGCAGCTCGGGCAGGAAGTGTACCGGAATTGGTTCTACACGCATCCGGATGAGCTGTTCCTCAACGTCATCAAGGTGGTCCTGCTGATTGCGGGCATCGTCCTGCTGTTTGCGGTGATTGTGTTCGTGCAGCAGGCGGAACGGCGGATCCCGATTCAGTACGCGAAGCGCGTCGTGGGCCGCACGGTGTACAGCGGACAGCAGACGCACATCCCGCTGAAGGTCAACGCCGCCGGCGTGATCCCGGTGATCTTCGCGAGCTCGCTGCTGTTGCTTCCCTACACCGTCGCGACGTATTTCACGACGCACGCCTGGGCGCAGGTCGTGTTGCGGTTCTTGTCACCTAACTCCCTGTACTACATCGGGGCAGAAGTGGTGCTGATCATCCTGTTCACGTTCTTCTACACGCACGTGCAGATCAATCCGCAGCAGTTGGCCGAGCAGCTGCAGAAGCACGCAGGATACATTCCGGGTGTACGCCCCGGGCTGGATACCGAGCGGTACATCATCCGCGTGGTCAACCGCATCACGGTGTTTGGCTCGGTATTCCTCGGCATCATCTCGGTGCTGCCGTACCTGCTGTTGTCCGGCGCTGACCTGACTTCGGTGTACTTCGGCGGGACGTCGCTGTTGATCATCGTCGGGGTCGCGCTGCAGACCCTGCAGCAGATGGAAGGGCAGTTGCTGCAGCGGCACTACAGAGGGTTCATCAGGTAACCGCCGCACGTGGAGGGATGCGTAATGCGGTTGATGCTTTTGGGTCTCCCGGGCGCAGGGAAAGGCACGCAGGCGGAACGGATCACGGCGGACTACCAGATCCCGCACATCTCAACGGGAAACATGTTCCGCGAGGCCATCGCGGCAGGCACGCCGTTGGGAATGGAGGTCAAGTCGTACCTGGACAGCGGACGCCTGGTTCCGGACGCATTGACCGTGCGGGTCGTACGCGACCGCCTGAGCCAGCCGGACACCCAAAACGGGTTTTTGCTCGACGGGTTTCCGCGCACCCTGCCCCAGGCGGAGGCGCTCGACGCGATGCTGTCGGAGGTCGGCCGGCCGCTCCACTGTGTGCTGTACATCCACGTGCCGCAGGAAGTGTTGCTCGCCCGCCTGACCGGTCGACGGGTCTGCCGGTCGTGCGGGGCCACGTATCACGTCGTGTTCCAGCCTCCTCGGCAGGAGGGGATCTGTGACAAGTGCCGCGGAGAACTGTACCAGCGTCCGGACGACACCGAAGAGGCCGTGGCGACGCGCCTGGAGCAGTATGAGCAGACGGCTCCTCTGGTCGATTTCTATCGCGAGCGAGGCTTGCTGCGGCAGGTGGATGGACTGCAGTCCATTGACCAGGTGTACGCCGACATCAAGCGGATCCTGCTCGAACTGCGCGGCTGAAATTGAGGTGGGGGCATGTCGAGGTCTTTACCTGAGATAGGGCGTGTCGTGGAGGTCACACGAGGCCGTGACGCCGGTCTGCTGTGCGTCGTCATCGGTCACGTCCCGGATCGGTTCGTGATTGTGGCTGATGGGGATAAACGCAAGGTCGACAAGGCGAAAAAGAAGAATGTGGCACACGTGCGCACCACGCCGTACATCGCACTCGAAGTGGTGGAAGAATTGCGGGAACAGGGTAAAGTCACCAATGCACGTCTGCGGCATGCTTTGCGCCGTTACCAGGAGCAGATCGCCGAAGCCGGTGAAGCGGTGAAGGAAGGGGGCCAGCCAGGTGGCGAAGGACGACGTGATTGAAGTGGAAGGCACGGTCATCGAACCGTTGCCGAATGCCATGTTTCGGGTCGAACTCGACAACGGGCATAAGGTGTTGGCGCACGTGTCGGGCAAGATCCGGATGCACTACATCAAAATTCTGCCGGGCGACCGGGTGACGGTGGAATTGTCACCGTACGACCTGACCCGTGGTAGAATTACGTACCGGTACAAGTAAGTGAAACTGGCTTGCACCGGGACAATCCGTTATGATAGCGGAATGAGGAGGTATCGGCATACCGTGCCGGCCTCCGCATGCGAGGAGGGTTTGCCGTGAAAGTGCGGCCTTCGGTGAAGCCGATGTGCGAGAAGTGCAAGGTCATCCGCCGGAAGGGGACCGTGATGATCATCTGTGAAAACCCGAAGCACAAGCAGCGCCAGGGGTGAGGTGGAGGCGCCCGTCTCCGCCAGCCCTGCGTGCTGCCTGCCGGCACACGTGTGCGATCACGGTTCAGCAGCGGCTGCCTTTGGGTCTGAACCGTGTTTTCGATAGATGTGATGAACCTCTCGGAGGTGGAGTGAAGACATGGCTCGTATCGCTGGCGTTGACCTGCCGCGTGATAAACGGGTGGAGATCGGCCTGACCTACATCTTTGGCATCGGCCGGACCACCGCGAACAAGATCCTGGCGGCGACCGGGATCAACCCGGACACCCGGGTGCGCGACCTGTCGGAGGACGAGGTCGTGCGTCTGCGCGATTACATTGACAAGAACGTCAAGGTGGAAGGCGATCTCCGCCGTGAGATTGCATTGAACATCAAGCGGCTGATGGAGATCGGCTGCTACCGGGGCATTCGCCACCGCCGCGGCCTGCCGGTGCGCGGCCAGCGCACAAAGACCAACGCGCGCACGCGCAAGGGCCCGCGCCGTACGGTGGCTGGCAAGAAGAAGTAAAGCTGCGCGAGCGGCATCGGGATACGGTTCAGGTTTGAACGAGGAGGATGGATGAATGGCGAAGGCACAACGCAAGGGCCAGGCCGGCACGGTCACGCGGACGCGCCGGCGGGATCGCAAAAACGTCGAGGCGGGTATCGCCCACATCAAGTCTACATTCAACAACACCATCGTCAGCATCACGGACCCGGCGGGCAACGTGATTGCCTGGTCGTCCGCAGGGAACGTCGGCTTCAAGGGATCCCGCAAGAGCACGCCGTTCGCGGCCCAGATGGCGGCCGAAGCGGCGGCACGGACGGCGATGGAACACGGCATGAAGACGGTCGAGGTCCAGGTCAAGGGGCCGGGCGCGGGCCGGGAAGCCGCCATTCGTTCGCTGCAGGCGGCGGGGCTCGAGGTCAGTGGCATCCGCGACGTGACGCCGATTCCGCACAACGGCTGCCGGCCGCCGAAGCGCCGCCGCGTCTGACGGGGATGCCTGCGCAGAGCACGAGTGGAACGGATCAGTATGCCCTGATTTCCGCGTTTTACGCGGAACGGGGGTATAGATGAAACTGGAGGTGTCAACACTAGAATGGCAAGATATACCGGACCGGTTTGCCGCCTTTGCCGGCGCGAAGGCGTCAAACTGTACCTCAAAGGTGAGCGCTGCTTCAGCGATAAGTGCGCCATTGATCGGCGGCCTTTCCCGCCCGGGCAGCACGGCCAGGGCCGCAAACGGACGTCCGAGTACGGTTTGCAGCTGCGCGAGAAGCAGAAGGCCCGCCGCTACTACGGCGTATTGGAGAAGCAGTTTGAAGCGTATTACGACGAAGCGGCCCGGCGCCAGGGCGTGACGGGTGAAAATCTGCTGCAGATCCTGGAGAGCCGCTTGGACAACGTGGTGTACCGTCTGGGCTTCGCCGCGTCACGGGCCGAGGCGCGCCAGTTGGTCCGCCATGGCCACTTCCTGGTCAACGGGCGGCGTGTCGACATCCCGTCCTATCTGACCAAGCCGGGCGACGTCATCCAGATCCGCGAAAAGAGCCAGCAGTTGGAGCGCATCAAGGTTCTGCTCGAGAGTGCGGAGTCGCGGACCATTCCGGCCTGGCTGGAGTTGGATCTGGCGAACAAGCAGGGGCGCGTGGTCCGCTTGCCGGCGCGTGACGAGATTGACACGCCGGTCGCGGAGCAGTTGATTGTTGAACACTACTCGCGTTAACGCCGGCGCGAGGCGGGGAGCCTGAGGCCGGTTGAGCCGCACAGCATGGACCTGGTGTCCATCGGCGCCCGGTGTGCGCCGCATCACCGCTCGGCCGCGGCCGGAGGCTTCCTCCGCAGAGCGGCGTCCGGACCGCCGTACAGGTCCGCGTAGCGAGGAGGGTTACGGATGATCGAAATTGAGAAGCCGAGGATTGAGGTCGTGGACGCCGGCCCGACGTTCGGGCGGTTCGTCGTCGAACCGCTGGAGCGCGGGTATGGCACGACGCTCGGGAATTCGCTCAGGCGCATCCTGCTGTCGTCCATCCCGGGTGCGGCGGTGCGGTCGGTCAAAATCGAGGGCGTGCTGCACGAGTTCTCGACCATCCCCGGGGTGGTCGAGGACACCACGGAAATCATCCTCAATCTCAAGCGGCTCTCGCTCAAGATTCATTCCGATGAAGAAAAGGTGCTGGTCATCGACGCGGAGGGCCGGGGCGAGGTCAAAGCGGGAGACATCCGCGCAGATTCGGACGTCGACATCGTCAATCCGGACCTGCACATCGCCACGCTGACCGAAGGAGGGCGCCTGTACGCGGAGCTGAGGGCAGGCCGAGGCCGTGGCTATGTGTCGGCGGATCGGAACAAGGACCCGGATCAGGAGATCGGCGTCATTCCGATTGACTCCATCTACTCTCCAATCACGCGCGTGAACTTCCAGGTCGAGAACACCCGCGTCGGCCAGGTCACCGACTACGACAAACTGACCCTCGAGGTTTGGACCGACGGGAGCATCGCGCCGGAGGAAGCCGTGAGCATCGCAGCCCGGATCCTGGCCGAACACCTTCAACTGTTCGTCGGCCTGACGGATCAGGGCAAAGAGACGGACATCATGGTGGAGAAAGAGGACGCGGCCGCGGACAAGACGCTCGACATGCCGATTGAGGAGCTCGATCTGTCGGTGCGGTCCTACAACTGCCTGAAGCGTGCGGGCATCAACACCGTCGGCGAACTGTGTTCGCGGACGGAGGAAGAGATGATGAAGGTCCGCAACCTCGGCCGCAAGTCCTTGGAAGAGGTCGTGGAGAAACTCTCCGCGTTGGGATTGTCGCTCCGGCAGGAAGAATAGACAGGCCGGCGGATGGGGGGCGGTGCGCTTCCCTGGGTCGGCCCGGTGATGTGTTGCAGAGGAGGGGAATGCAGTGCCGTACCGAAAGTTGGGGCGTCCGACAGGGGCGCGGAAGGCGTTGTTCCGCAGCCTCGTGACGGATCTGTTGCTGTACGAGCGCATTGAGACCACCGAGGCGAAAGCCAAGGAGTTGCGCAAGATCGCGGACAAGATGATCACGTTGGCGAAGCGCGGCGATCTGCACGCACGGCGCCAGGTGGCGGCCTTTGTCCGCAAAGAGATGGTGGACGACGAGGGCACCAAGAACGTCATTCAAAAGCTGTTTGACGATTTGGCCCCGCGGTTCAAGGACCGCAACGGAGGCTACACGCGCATCATCAAGGTCGGTCCGCGCCGCGGAGACGCTGCGCCGATGGTGATCATCGAGCTGGTCTGAGCGGCGTTCCGCTCACCGGGATGGGGTCGGCGATGCCCAAGATCCGGATGACAATTGCGTACGACGGGACGGATTTTCACGGCTTCGCGCGGCAGCGGGGCCTGCGGACGGTCCAGGGGACCTTGGAGGACGCGTTGGCCCGCGCGCTCGGACACCCGGTGGAAGTCGAGGGGTCCGGACGAACCGACGCCGGGGTGCATGCGCGCGCTCAGGTGGTGCATTGGGAGCAGGATCACGGTCCCGCTCCCGAACGGTACCCCTACGTGCTCGGCCGGATGTTGCCCGGGGACCTGATTCCGATTCACGCGGAGCTGGCGCCGGACGACTTCCACGCCCGTTTCTCGGCCAAGCGCAAGACGTACCGCTACACCATCCAGCGGGCGAGGGTGCCGGACGTGTTCACGCATCGCTACGCGTGGCACGAACCTTCGGCCCTGGACCTGGCGCGCATGCGCGACGCGGCGCAGCAGTTGGTGGGGGAGCACGATTTCACCAGCTTCTGCGCCGCCGCCACGCCGGTGGAGGACAAGCGGCGGGTGATCTACGACCTGCGGTTGGAAGAGCGCGGCACCTATCTGGATATCTACTGTACGGGAAACGGTTTTCTCCAGTACATGGTCCGCATCATCGTGGGAACGCTCGTCGACATCGGGCTCGGGCGCCTGAACCGTCCCGTGACGGAGATCCTCGCGGCCCGCGATCGGAGATGCGCCGGCCGGACGGCGCCCGCGAAGGGGCTGACGCTGTGGGACGTGGCGTATGAAACGTCGCCTTGACCACGCAGCCGGGTGTGTTATAAGATATATTTTAGTGTTTTTTACCCACTGCCCCGTTACACCGAATATGCAACGACAGGCTGGATAGACGATATTCAGGAGGGACACCCATGCGGACGACGTATATGGCGAAGCCAAACGCCGTGGAACGCAAGTGGTACGTGATTGACGCGTCCGGCAAACGCGTCGGGCGTTTGGCGTCCGAGATCGCGTCCATTCTCCGCGGCAAGCATAAACCGGAGTTCACTCCGCACGTGGACACCGGCGATTTTGTGGTCGTCGTGAACGCCGACAAGGTGGTGTTCAGCGGCAACAAGCTCCATAAGAAGATCTATCGCCGCCACTCCGGGTACCCGGGCGGGTTGAAGGAGATCCGGGCCGTCGACCTCTTGAAGACGCACCCGGAGCGTGTGTTGTTCAACGCCGTACGCGGCATGCTGCCGCACAACTCGTTGGGCCGCAAGCAGTTGACGAAATTGAAGGTGTACGCCGGACCGAATCACCCGCATCAGGCCCAGCAGCCGATTCCTTGGGAATCTGCGAGCAACTAACGGAGGAGGGACTCTGCCATGGCACAGCTCCAGTATCTTGGCACGGGCCGCCGCAAGCATTCCGTTGCTCGCGTGCGCCTGTTGCCTGGTGACGGCAAGATTGTGGTGAACCGGCGTGACATCAACGATTACTTCGGGTTGGAGACGCTGCGGCTGATTGTGAAGCAACCGCTTCTCCTGACGGATACGCTCGGCCGGTATGACGTGTACGTCAACGTGTACGGGGGCGGCATTTCCGGGCAGGCCGGCGCCATCCGCCACGGGATTGCGCGCGCGCTGCTCAAGGTCGATCCGAACCTGCGCCCGGTCCTGAAGAAGGCCGGATTGCTGACGCGCGACGCCCGGATGAAGGAACGCAAGAAGTACGGCCTCAAGGCGGCTCGCCGTGCACCCCAGTTCTCGAAGCGCTGAGCAGGCGGATCGCACGGAACACAAGACAAACGAGCGGCACGGAGTGCTGGTATGGCACCTCGTGCCGCTTTTTTGCGCACATGAGGCGTCCGGGGCTTGCGTAGACTGTATGGGGACAACACGAGCGAGCGAGGTGTTGACCCTTGGGGGAAAGACGGACGGGCCTTCGTGCAAAGTCCCGCTTGGCAGCCGCCATGTGCGCGTTCGCCATGTGGGCGCTGCCCTGCGGAAGCGGGGGGACGGTGCATGCGGCGGAGCCGGGGTTGGTTGGGCGGACCATCGTGATCGACGCCGGGCACGGAGGACCGGACGGCGGAGCCGAGGGGGTCAACGGGCAACTGGAGAAGACTGTGACGCTGGCGGTCGCGCTGAAGGTGGCCGAATTCCTGCGTGAAGCGGGGGCCGACGTGCACTTGACGCGGACGAACGACGACGATTTCGCTTCCGATGAAGACACGGCCCGGCGGAGGCGCCACCAGTCGGATCTCCGCAACCGCACCCGCTTTGTCCAATCCCACGACCCGGACGCCTTCGTCAGCATCCACTGCAACAGCGCACCGTCTCCAGCCTGGCGCGGGGCACAGACCATCTACATGGAGGGCAATGAGGAAGGGGAGCGGCTGGCCGAGATCATGCAGGACCATTTTCGGCAACAGTTGCTGCCCACCCGGCGGGAGGCGGAGGACATGAGCACACTGTACCTCCTGAAACGCATCGAAGGGCCTGCGGTGCTCGCGGAGATTGGATTTCTGTCGAATCCGGAAGAGGCCGCCCACTTGGTGCAGAGCGCCTACCAAGAGGCGGTGGCGCTGGCCATCTACACGGCCCTGCTGGAATACTTCGGCACGCCGGCGGACCAACCGTCATGAGGCGACGGCGCGGCCGTTTTGTCGCGCGTCCGCGGCGGCGTTCGTCCCCGGCGGCAGGGGCTCTGGTCGGCATCGGGGCCGTGCTGTGCACCGCCATCGTGGCTTGGGGACTGTACGGCCTGTTTAACAAGTCCCCCGCGGGGCAGGAGGTCAGCCCCGCGGCGGACGCGCACACGCCACCGCCTCGACTGACGCTGCAGCGCACGAATTGGGTTTGGAACAATCATCCTGTCTATCGGCTGACGAACGCGTCCTCGTCCACCCTGTCCAATGTGCATGTCTACAGTTGGAGCAGGGAGAAACTCCCGGTGCTTGCCATCGGCCGCCAGCCTCCGGCCGGTGCCTCCTCGGCGCAACCACTTCAACACCCGCCCTTCCATCTCGCGCCGGGAGATTCCGTGTGGGTCGCCGGACCCGCAGCAACCGATGCGAAACCCTTCACGGTCACGTGGGAGGACTCCGGACGTGTCGCGTATGCCATCCTGCGCGAGACCGCCGAGGCCGCGCAGCGGCCCCCTGTTAGGTAGCCATGGTCTCGGTTTGGCAAGGGTTCACTCCATGATGTACACTGAGAGGGAATGTCAGGCTGCAAAGGGGGCGAGGGTCACATGGTCACCAAGGAGCAGATTCTGGACGCGCTCCGGGACGTCGAAGACCCTGAAGTGCATAGAAATATCGTCGATTTGGATATGGTGAAGCGGATTGAGGTAGACGGGGATCGCGTCGAAGTGGAAGTGCTGTTGACGGTCACCGGCTGTCCGCTGCGGACGACCATCGAGCACTCGGTGCGGGAGCGCCTCTTGGCCGTGGAGGGCGTGCGGGAGGTCGATGTGGTCATCGGGACCATGAGCGACGAACAACGTGCGCAGTTCGCAGCGAAACTGCGGGGAGGCAAGGAACCCCAGACCCTCCCGCCGTTGCTTCAGCCCGACAGCGGCGTCACCTTCCTGGCGGTGGCCTCCGGCAAAGGGGGCGTCGGGAAATCGACCGTGACCGCCAATTTGGCTCGTGCGCTGGCACGGGAAGGCCTCCGGGTCGGGTTGGTGGACGCGGATATCTACGGGTTCAGCATCCCGAGCATCTTCGGGATTGCGGAGCGCAAACCGACGGTCATCAACGACCTCATCCTGCCGATTGAAGTCAACGGCGTCAAATTGATGTCCATGCATTTCTTCGTACCGGAGAATCAACCGGTGGTGTGGCGCGGACCAATGCTCGGCAAAATGCTCCGGAACTTCTTCGGAGAGGTCCACTGGGGCGACCTGGACGTGATGTTGCTGGATCTCCCGCCCGGCACTGGCGACGTCGCGCTCGACGTGCATCAACTCCTTCCGAAGAGCAAGGAGCTGATTGTGACGACACCGCAGGCCAACGCGGCGGAGGTCGCGGTGCGCGCCGGCGTGATGGGCTTGCGGACCAACCATGAGATCATCGGCGTGGTCGAGAATCTCTCCTACTTCGCCTGCCCGTGCTGCGGAGAGAAGACGTATTTGTTCGGCCGGGATGGCGGCCGGCACGTGGCCGAGGCGCTGCGGACCGAGCTGTTGGCCGAGATCCCCGTCGCCGATTTGTCCGACGGCGGCCGGGCGCTCTTTGCGGACGACACGCCACAGGGAGAGGCGTATCGCCAGTTGGCTCGCCGGGTCATTGACCGCGCGGGGCTAGCGACCGCCGTGGCGTCCCGTTGAACCCCCGATCCGACATTCAACCACGTCCGCCTTCACGGAGGCGGACGTTTTTCATCTGCCTCCCTGGCCTCCGCCCTGGCTTCCGCCTGTACCGCCTTGATTCTGGCCCTGACCGCTTTTGCCACTCATCTGCTGGATGGAGTCGGCGACCGCACGTTTGAGGGCGTCCTCAAACTGCGTCCGGAAAGACGGCGTCTGAAGGGCGTCCGTCATCACCTTCATGATTTGGCCACGAAATTCGGGTGTCTGCATCAACCCCTGAAGGTGCTGGCTGAACTCGGGCGATTTGAGCAGAACCAACATGTCCTTCTGGTACTGCGGGTCCTTCAACAACTGCTTCTGCATTTGCATCAGTTCGGGTTGAATCGACTTCGCCAGCGTGGCCGCGAACTGCGGGTCCTTGACCTGCTGCGCCAGGAACGATTGGTTCTTCTGGCTTTGCAGCTGTTTTTCCAGGGCCTGCGCCACATCCATTTCGGACAGGGCGAGCTTCTGTTTGGTCGACGGATCCCGAAGGGCTTCGGCGATGGCGCCTCTCCCCTCCGCCGAATGGAGGATGTCGACCACCATCTGTTTGGTCGTGCCGTAGTCCTGTTGGCCTGCGGCGCTGACGTCCGCACCCATGCCACCGCCGCAACCCGCGGCGAGCAGCAGCGCGATGGCCAAGGGGACCCACCGGACGCGTGATCCGGTCATGAAGTCTCACCCCACTGTCACGGGAATACCGGAAGTATGCGCGAGGTGGCGGCCCGTTATACGGTTTGTACCCAAGCGGGGTATCGGGTATGATGGAGGCGACGGGGAGGCATGCACATGCGTCTGAACCGCTTGATGTTTCTGATCGCCACCACGGTGCTGCTGGGCGCGGGGGCTGGCATCCTGACCACCGCCACGGGTTGGTGGCTGCACGTCCCGTGGTTCGCCGGAATGGTGTCGGGCGCCTTTTTTGCGACGACCAGCCTGATGGGATTCTGGGCTTACCTCACCCTCAATTTCGTCGCCCGCGTGACGCTGCCCCGCCGCGTCTGGCGTTGGGCGCAGGCGTTGGTGCTGGCGATCGTCCTGTACGACATGCTGTACTGGCGGTATCACCTGCACGCGGCCTCCGCCGGGGAAGACTCCGCGCTGTTCTGGACCTCGTTCTGGCAGGGATTGTGGCCGCTGGTGCCGGCCTTGGCAGGCGCGTTCGCCAAGCAGCGGTTGTCCGGCAGGGGAAGTTTTCTGCCGGCCCTGTTCTTCCTTTATGTGTTCACCATCCTCGACTCGCTGCCGTTCATTTGGCTGCAGTACGGGTGGTCCCAATCCAGCTCGCTGGTGAACCAGACGCTCTTGGTCGTCATGGCGTGCAACCTGTACCTGATCCTCGTCTTTGGGAAACTGTTGAACCGGCCCGACGGTTCGGGTTCATCCGTCATGGCGGAACGGATGGAGACAGGGCGCGATGGGATGTCCTGAGACGGTGGCCGAGGCGAGCGTGGCGGCCGAGGCCTGTCCGCCATTCCGAACATGGACGGGGCGGAAGCCCCCCGAAGCCTGGCGGTCGGGAGGCCTGTTGACCGCACCGTCACTGGACGCTCGACTTGACATCCGCCAATGCCAACAGCTCGGAGACCGTCACAAACTGGTATCCCTGAGCCCGCAGGCCGGCGATGATCTGGGGCAGCGCTTCGACAATCTGTTTGGACGAGTCACTGGCGTGCATGAGGATGATATCTCCCGGGACGACTCGTTTCAGGACCCGGTCTCGAATGGCCTGGACGCCGGGGTTTTTCCAATCGAGGGAGTCGGTGTTCCACTGGATCACCGTGTACCCCAGGTCATTCAGACACTGGATGACGCGGGGATTGATGTCTCCGTTCGGCGTGCGGATCAGTTTCGTCTTCACGCCGGTGACCTGTTGGATGGCTTTCTCCGACAGACCCACCTGTTGAACGATCCAGGAGTTCGGATAATTGGAGAAATCCTTGTGCAGGTGGCCGTGATTTCCGATCTCGAACCCCATCCGGTGGATCCGCTTGGCGATCTCGGGATGGCGGAGGGTCCAGGGCCCGCTGAGGAAAAACGTCGCCTTGGTGATTTTCTCCCGCTCCAACGCGTCCAGTACCGGTTCGGGGACCTTGTTGCCCCAAGAGATGTCGAACGTCAACGCGACCACTTTTTTGTCGGTGTCCACCTTGTAGACCGCTTGGGGCTTTTCCGCCGCGAACGCCGGGGTCTGCCCGGATACGGCGTACAGCACCCACATGAACAGGGCGATCACCGCGGTCAGCGCGAACATGCGCCTTCCTTGCCGCATGTGCTTCCCTCCTTTTCGGGCTCCAGCCCGGACGTCTGAGCACAGTGTATGCGGCCGGTACATGCCCTATACAACTTGGCACCCCTGCCAAGACGGTGAGGAGATGGAACGTCCGTGCAACCGGTGAAACACCGTCTGTTTTTGTGGTTATGGGCTTTGGCGGCCGCCGTCCTCGCGGCCGGGTTCATCAGCGGTTACACCGCTCCAGACCAATTTGGGCACGCGCTCGCGCCCACGTTGGAGAAACTCGAGCAGTTGGCCGAGTCCGCGCGTACCGGCGACGGATCGGGCATTGGCATGTGGACCGTGTTTGTCAATAACGCGCTCGTCGCGCTGCTGTTGTTGGCCACCGGGGTATTCGCGGGCGTGATCCCCGTGCTGGTGCTGTGGTTCAACGGCCTGCTGATTGGGTACGTCGTCCAGGTGGGGGCATCGCACCTGGGTGTCTCCGCGTGGCGTGTGTTGGTGTATTCCATGCTCCCGCACGGGGTCTTTGAGTTGGCGGGCCTGATGTGGGCCGCCAGTTGGGGATTGTACTTGGGATACGTCGCGGTGTTTGGCGTGGCGGACCGGATTCGGACCGTGTTGCCCGGAACACGCGGGGGGCCGCGGCCAAAGCTTCGCAAGGAGCTGGTGCGCGCGTGCGTGCGCGTTCCCGGTGTCCTCGCGCTGTTGGCGGTGGCGGCCTGGATTGAGACCGCCCTGACCCCGGCCATCATGGGCTGGGGCTTGCCGCTGCATTGACGGACAGGCGCGGACGTACGCCTTGACGCTCGTCCACCTTGCCCGTCCACCTTGACGCCTGTCCAATTGTAAGAAACAATGGGAAGGAACACGGTCACAGTCCGTCGAGCTGGGTGGCGCCGATGAATGCGTGGTTGAACGTGCTGTCCAAATTCAATGTGCTGAACGCCATCGACATCCTGATTGTCGCGTTCGTGCTGTACCGGCTGCTCCTGATGATCCGGGGGACGCGCGCGGTCCCGCTGCTCAAGGGCGTCGTGGTGATCCTGGTGGCCACGGCGCTCAGTTCGGCGCTTCACCTGGAGGCGCTCAACTGGCTTCTGAACAAGATCATCACCATCGGGGTCATCGCGATTCCGATTGTGTTTCAGCCCGAACTCCGCCGAGCCTTGGATCAGCTCGGCCGGGGCGGGTTTTTTTCGATTTCGTTCACGGCCGATCGCGCGGACGCGCAGCAACAGACCATCGCCGAGGTGGTCAAGGCGACGCAGGTCCTCTCCAAGACGAAGATCGGCGCGTTGTTGGTCATTGAACGGAAGACGGGCCTGTCCGAATACGCCGAGACCGGGACGCAGATTGAAGGCCTGGTATCCTCCGAGCTGCTCATCAACACGTTCATCCCCAACACGCCGCTGCACGACGGCGCGGTGGTGATCCGGGGCAACCGCATCGTCTCCGCGGGGTGCTTTTTGCCGCTGACGGACAACCGGGATCTCAACCGCGAGCTGGGCACCCGGCATCGCGCGGCCATTGGCGTCACGGAGCAGACGGACGCGATTGCCGTGGTCGTCTCGGAAGAAACCGGAAAGGTGTCGTTGGCGGTGGACGGCGTCCTGACGCGCGGACTGCAGGAGGCGGACCTGCACGAGCTGCTCGCCAGTCTCCTCCTTCCCAAGCGCTCCAGCCGCTTGCACTTCCTGCACCGAAAGGCGGAGTCGTGACGTGGACCGGTTTTTGAACAGCAATGCCTTTCTCCGCGTGATCGCCTTGGTGATGGCGTGCGTTCTGTGGTTGTCTGTCAACGCGCCCGGGAATTCGGGGGGCGGGGCCGGGGGACCGGTGGTCAAATCCTTTCCCTATCCCGTCCGGGTCCAGGTGTCTCCCGACATGACGGTGACGAGCATTGACAACCCGACCGTCATGGTGGAAATCGTCACCGACGCCGTCAATGTGTCCAGCTTGACAGCCCAGATGCTGGGGGTCTCGGTGGTGGCGGACGCGCGCGGCCTGTCCGCCGGCCGGCACGAGCTGCGCTTGACGGCGACCGGGATGCCGCCGGTCCGATATTCCATCGATCCGCCCGTGGTGACGGTGAACCTGGACCACAAGGTCGTATCGGTGGCCGATGTTCGGGTGACGACCACCGGGAAGCCGGCGGCGGGATACGAGGCGGGCCAAGCGACGGCCGACCTGCAGGCGGCGCAGGTGTCCGGGGCGCAGTCGGCCGTCGCGCAGGTGGACCACCTGGAGGCCGCGGTGGCCATCGACGGCGCCAAGGCGGCGGTGACCCGCACGGTGGAACTGAAACCCGTCACGGCGTCCGGGGCGCCGGTGGCCGGCGTCGAGGTCAACCCGCCGACGGGCACGGTGACGGTGCAGATCCGGCCCAAGTCGGTGACGGCGCGCCTGGTGCCGGAGATCCAAGGCAGCCCGGCGGACGGATACGCGGTGGCGGGAGTCCGCTTCAATCCAGCAGACGTACGGCTGCGGTTGGGGGAGGACGCGGCCATCGGGATGGACGCCGTGCAGGTCCCGGTCGATGTCAGCGGGCTCACCCGCACGAAGACGTGGACGGTGCACATCCCATTGCCTGCGGGAGCCACCTCGGCAGACCCGTCCGAGGTCACCGTCACGGTGGAGGTGGATCAAAGCGCACAGCGAACCTTCCACGGACTCCCGGTGACCGTGGCCAACGTTCCGGCTGGACTGCGAGCGTCCGCGGCGACGCCGGCGATGGTGGACCTGACGGTGACGGGACCCGCGGCGGTGGTGGCCAAGATGGCCGATTCGAACCTGCACGCGTACGTGGACGCCTCCGGGCTGGCGGCAGGGACCTATACCCTGACGCCAAAGGCGGAGGTGCCCGACTGGGTCCGGGTGTCGGATTGGGCGCCGGCCGCTGTCCAGGTGCAATTGCAGCCCGCCCGCCCCTGACCTCCTCCCTGCATGCCCCGGTTGCCGTCAAACCTTGGCCTGTGGCACAATGATGGGGGTTTGAAGGGAGCGAAGGACTGTTGGGCAAATGGTTTGGTACCGACGGGGTGCGCGGGGTGGCCAACCGGGACCTGACCCCCGAGTTGGCCTTTCGGCTGGGACGGATTGGGGCGTATGTGCTGGCGAGGGAAGGATCCGGGCGCCGCGTCGTCATCGGCAAGGACACGCGGATCTCGAGCGATATGCTGGAGGCCGCGCTGGTCAGCGGGGTCCTGTCGATGGGCGTGAACGTGTTGCGCCTGGGCGTCATCAGCACGCCGGGCGTCGCGTATCTCACGCGCCATCTGCAGGCCGACGCGGGCGTGATGATCTCCGCTTCCCACAATCCGGTGGAAGATAATGGCATCAAGTTCTTTGGCTCGGACGGATTCAAACTGTTAGATCAAGCGGAAGATGAGATAGAACGGTGGCTCGGAGAGACGGAGGATCGCCTGCCGCGTCCGGTGGGTGGCGGCGTCGGGCGGGTGTACGACGAACCGGCGGAAGACGAGTACGTCCGCTTCCTGGCGGGGACGGTCCGCCATCGGCTGGATGGGCTGAAGGTGGTGCTCGACTGCGCCAACGGTGCCGCGAGCCGCATCGCGCCGCGGGTATTCCGCCAACTGGGGGCGGAGGTCACCGTGCTCAACGACCAGCCCGACGGGGTGAACATCAATGTGGGGTGCGGATCGACCCATCCGCAGGTGATTCAACGGGCGGTACTCGACGCCGGGGCGGACGTGGGCCTGGCGTTTGACGGGGACGCCGACCGCGTGATTGCGGTCGATCACACCGGACAGGTGATAGACGGCGACTTCATCCTGGCCGTCTGCGGCCGGGCGTTGAAGGCGCAGGGCCGGCTGAAAGGCGATACGGTCGTCGCCACCGTGATGAGCAATCTCGGATTCGTGAAGGCGATGGCGAACCTGGGCATCCGGGTGCAGACCACGCGCGTCGGGGACCGCTATGTGATGGAGGCGATGCGCGAGGGCGGATACGTGCTCGGGGGGGAGCAGTCCGGCCATGTCATCTTCCTCGATCACACGACGACGGGCGACGGCGTGCTGACGGCGCTCCAACTGGTCGACGTCATGATGGCCAGCAGGCAGCCGCTGGCGGAGCTCAGCAGGGTCATGACGCGCTACCCGCAACTGTTGGAGAATGTCCGCGTCCGTGATAAGGCCGCGTGGCGGAGCAATGACCGCATCCAGGAAGCGATTCGGCGCGCGGAGCGGGAACTGGGGGACGATGGCCGGGTGCTCGTTCGGGAGTCGGGGACGGAACCCCTGGTGCGCGTGATGGCGGAAGGGCCGGATCCCGCCCTTCTCCAGGCGTGCGTCGCGCAGATTGTGCGCGTGGTTCGCGAGGAATTGGGAGGCGCCTGAGAGAATGCGCGCAGAGGCGCTCACGCAGGCCGGGCGTGCCGCGGGGGCGCCTTTGGTGCCTTTTTCGAAACCGACGGGCCATCACAGATGGGCCGCTGCAGGTTCCTCTGCGGCGGCGGGGGAATAGCTTGACGTATGGCTTTGCGCGTGAAAGGGGGGATGCCGGCAGAGCAGGACGCGGGAGGGCAGGAAACTGGGCAGGAACTGCGAGGTTGGGCAGGAACGTGCGCCGGTGAATCTGGGACGCCGGGGCATGACACAAGCGCCTGGACTGTGCGGTCCGCGCGCCCCTCAGGGTGCCGCGGATTGGGAACAGTTGACGCGGAGGAGGTCAGCGAACCATTCGGCGGGTGCCTCCCGGTGTGCGCCGCACCGCGAGCGAAGCTCGAAAGCCGCCGGGCGACCGGCGGGACAAGGGCGAGCAGGCGAATGAGGAGGAAGACAAAATCGATGTGCGGAATCGTGGGATATGTCGGGCCGCGCGCGGTGCGCAGCGTGATCGTCGACGGGTTGCGCAAGCTGGAGTACCGCGGGTATGACTCGGCGGGCATCGCCACGCTCGATAGCGGCGTCTTGCGGACGGTGAAGTCGGTCGGGCGGTTGTCCAACTTGGAGGAAAAGCTGGCGGATGGCGAGGCGGGCGGCCACATCGGCATCGGACACACGCGGTGGGCGACGCACGGCCGGCCGTCCGATGAAAACGCGCATCCGCATCAGGACTGCAGCGGCCGGTTCGCCATCGTGCACAACGGGATCATCGAGAACTACCTGAGCTTGCGCGAGGAACTGTTGGCGCGCGGGCACCAGTTTAAATCCGAGACGGATACGGAAGTCGTGGCGCACCTGATTGAGGAGCTGTACAAAGGGGACCTGTTCCAGACCATGCTGGACGTGGCGAAGCGCCTGCGCGGCGCGTACGCCCTGGTGGTGCTGGCCAAGGACCACCCGGACACGCTGGTGGCGGTGCGCCGATCGAGCCCCATCATCGTCGGTCTGGGCGACGGGGAGAACTTCGTGGCCTCCGACATCCCGGCCATCCTGTCGTACACCCGGGACGTGTACGTCCTCGAGGACGGGGAGTTGGCGGTCGTCCGGGCGGACGGTGTGTCCATCCACACGTTTGACGGGGAGCCGGTGGCCGGCAAGAAGGTCCTGCATGTGACCTGGGACGCCGTGGCCGCGGAGCGGGGCGGTTATCCGCACTTCATGCTGAAGGAGATCTACGAGCAGCCGCGGGCCATCCGGGACACGCTGACGGGCCGCATCGCCGACGATCTGTCGCGCGTCACGCTGCCCGAGCTGAGCTGGAGCGATGATTTTGTGCAGTCTATGGATCGGGTGCACATCGTCGCCTGCGGCACGTCGTGGCACGCCGGGTTGGTCGGCAAGGCGGTGATGGAGAAACTCACGAGGATCCCGGTGGATGTGGAAATCGCTTCGGAATACCGGTATCGCGATCCCATTGAGACCGCAGGGACGCTCGTCATCGTCATCAGCCAGTCGGGCGAGACGCTGGACACCCTTGCGGCGCTGCGCGATGCCAAAGCCAGAGGGCGGCACGTGCTCGCCATCACCAACGTCGTCGGCAGTTCCGTGGCCCGCGAGGCGGATGATGTCATCATCACCTGGGCGGGCCCGGAGATTGCGGTGGCTTCGACAAAAGCGTACACCACCCAGTTGGTGGTCCTGTACCTGCTGGCGGTGTATCTGGGGCAACGGCGCGGAACGCTGGAGGATGGCACCGCGAAACAGATCCTGGCGGCATTGGCCGAGCTGCCCATGGCTGCGGAGCAGGTGTTGGACACCGCACCGCAGGTGGAGCGCTTCGCCCGGGAGTGGGCAGACGCCCGCGACACGTTCTTCATCGGGCGCGGGATTGACTACGCGATGGCCCTGGAGGGGGCGCTGAAGCTCAAGGAGATCTCGTATATTCACGCGGAGGCGTACGCGGCCGGCGAGCTGAAGCACGGCACCCTGGCGCTGATCACCGAGGGGGTCCCGGTCATTGCCCTGGCGACGCAGACCGACTTGTACGAGAAGACGCTGAGCAACATCAAGGAGGTCAAGGCGCGCGACGCCTTCGTGCTCGGGGTGACGTTCGCGGGCGACGAGGAGATGCGCCACTCGGTCGACGAGGTGCTGTACGTGCCGAGGACGCTGCCGGTGCTCGCGCCGGTCATCACCGTGATCCCGCTGCAGCTTCTGGCGTATTACGCCGCCGTGGCGCGCGGGAACGACGTTGACAAGCCGCGCAACTTGGCGAAGAGCGTCACGGTGGAGTGAAGGGGCTGTCGGGGAGGAAGTCCTGTGTTCGCAAAAGGACTTCTTCCCTTCGCAAAATACGTTTATCTGTAAAATTGATCCTCCTTGTAAAACGGGTGAATCTGGGGGAACATCCTGGATTCACCTTTTTTATTGCGGGACCGATAGAATGACGGTGACGGGCATTGCATCCAATGACGTGGAAGGGACTTGTTTCATAAAAGTGCTTGAGTCAGACGTTGCGTCACAGGTTACGTGGGTCTGGAAAGGAGGTTTTGGGTTGGGTCGAAGGCTCTATCATATGCGCGAGTTTGCCAAAAGAGCGTCTGTGTCCGTGCGAACGCTTCAGTTATTCCAAAAAGGGCATTGAGGAAGCTGGCACAGCAAGAATTTACGGAAGAAATACATCAACAATACGGTTATTTTCGAGATGAACTTAGGAGACTTGTGGCGCAGAACGCAGACCCATCCAATCAGGAGGCACAGCGTCTTGCCGAGTATTTGGCGGACTTAAACAGACGAGTTTCTCAAGGATGGGATAAAGACATCCTCGACGGAATGATCAAGTCTTGGGAGAACTTTAATGCGTTGCCCGAAGAGAAGAAACCGCAAATATACCGTCTGACCCCAGCGGAAAGACAGTTCATCAAAGAAGCGTGTTCAATCCTGCAAAAACGGAGATCCCAGGATGAATCTAGATGGGAGTGAGCCAACAGCGGTAACGTCTGAACCTGCTTCATAAAATGTGAACGGGGATTTCGTTCTCGTGGCAGGGAACACAGATTCGTTATCGAATGTCTCTGAACACGCTGTGTTTGGAGACAGAGCGGAAGCCATCCGCCTTCCGCCTCACTGCAGGCAGGATTTCTTCCGTGTTCAGGGAGGACCGTTACGTTTGGAGAGGCATTTTTTCGAAGCTAACGGCGTGAAGCTGTCCTATTTGGATTTTGGCGGCCCATCCACACGAACCCTGGTGGCTCTTCACGGGCATTTCGGTACGGCGACCACGTTCGCCGACTTGGCGAGGGGTTTACCGGAGTGGCGGGTCGTGGCGCTGGATCAGCGGGGACACGGTTGGAGTGACCATGTCGCCGAAGAGGCCTATGGTCGAGACAACTACGTGCAGGACCTGCAAATTTTCATCGAAGCAGAATTGGGCGGATCACCGGTGGTCCTACTGGGGCACTCGCTGGGTGGGGTGAATGCATATCAGCTTGCGGCGCGAAAGCCCGCGCTCGTCCGAGCCATGATCATCGAAGACATCGGCGCCGAGATCCACGACGACCAAAGTTGGCTGAAAAAATTGCCTTCCCGGGTCCCCACCCTTCGGGAACTGCAGCAGACGTTGGAGAACCTTCTTCGCCCAGGGGCGTTTTCTTACTTCGGAGACTGGGTGTGAATATATTCAGCGGGCCTTGACGTGTGCGTAGGACCGTCTTGCCAAGAGGACACGAAAGCCCCGCCGACACGGGCGGGGCTTTTGCATCACCGCAGCGGTCACACCAACTGCCGGATGCCGATGACCATCAGGGTGACCCCCGCCAGGATGCCGCCGTACGTCCCGAGCACCCGGGAGACCAGGGTGTGTGCCAGGCGGTTTCCCAACCACAGGCACAGGTATCCCCAGGCGCCGATGCTGACGGAGATGGCCCAGGTCGGCAGGGACGTGGTCAGCGACGCACTGGCGCCGCTGGCCACGTTGGTGGCGGAGAGGGCCATGCCCAATGCGATGCCTTCCCGCCAGCCCGGGGGAGCCAACGGCCGCCGGATGTTGGCCTCCGGCAACCGGGCGCTGGAGCACAACAGATACCACCCGAGCCCGCACAGGACGAGGCAGGCGGCCATTTGAACCCACACCAGCGGCACCCAGGCCGACAAGGCGCTTCCCGCCCATGCCCCCATGACCGAAGATGCCAACCCGATCCCATTGACGATGCCATTGACCCAGTGGGGGAACCGAATCCCGGCGCTGCCGTAGGCCGCTCCCACCCCCGTGTTGTCGATGTTCGATCCAATGCCGATCACGCTGACGAGCGCCAGGCACGACAACAGATGCGGCCATCCGTCCATCCGCCTCACCCTTCCCCCGCATCGCTCGACCTGCCTTTCCGCAGGTCAATCCATTCGATGGGAAACGGGCTTGTCGCCGTGTGGACGACCGGCCAAGGCGAATCCCTCAGTCCGCGAATCGCCCGTTCTGGTAATCGTCGATGGCCTGAAGGATCTCCGCCCGCGTGTTCATGACGAACGGCCCGTACGCCGCCACCGGCTCGCGCAGCGGCTGGCCCGCATACAACAGCACGTGCAGGGGTTCCATCGCCTCGATGGCGATCTCGCTCTCCGGCGCGTCGGCCGGCCCCAGCCACAGGACCTGGCCCCGTTCGCCGGTCTGCGCGTCGGCGCCGAAGCGTCCCCGGCCCTCGAGGATGTACAGAAAGCCGTTGTACGCCCCAGGAAGGTCCTGGACGAAGCGGGCCCCGGCGTCGAGGTGGATGTCCACCATGGTCACCGGGACGTGGTTTTTCGTGGGCGCCTCAATCCCGCCGGAGCGGCCGGAGAACACCCGGCCCCAACCCCCTTCCACGCGGCGGACGGGCATGTCCTTCGCCAACAGGTTCTGGTACCTGGGGGCGGTCATCTTGTGAGACCTCGGGAGATTCACCCACAACTGCAGGCTGTGCACCGTCTCGCCCGGCGCCGGGTCCTCCTGGTGGATCACCCCGCGCCCGGCGGTCATCCACTGCACGTCGCCGGGTCCGAGTTCGCCGGAACCGTTCTTATTGTCGTAATGCCGCAGATGGCCCTCAATCACGTAGGTCACCGTCTCGATGCCCCGGTGCGGATGCAGGTCGAAGGTGCCCGACTGGAACCAGTCTTCCGCCAGGAGCAGGAATGGATCGAACCGGTCCCAATGACCGGGCTCGAGCAGCATCGCCGCCGTGTGGATGGGGCTCTGCCGGCGCGCCTCGGGCGTCCAGATCCGTTCGATCCGCCGCTGTGCGACGGCTTGTTCAGACATCAGCTTCACCTCCAGTGGGATGCGGAAGCCGGCGGACGGTTGCGATCCAGATCAGGTTTCCGCACCTGACCGGAGTATAGCACATTCAAACAAAAAGTAAGAAACTATATTCATAGAACCCCGGCGGCGCGTGTCCCTGAGGAAGAAATCGGGGAACCTGTGGCGAGGAGGTGAGGGCAGTGGAAAGATCCCGGGATAGAGAGGGAATTCGTTGGCCGAACGCCGTGTGGCCGGTGCTGGCGATGTTGGTCGGCGAGGACGTGTTGGAGGCGTTTGTCCGCTCCGCCGCGCCGGAAGATGCGGAAGGGGCGCCAAAGCCCGGCGCGGATCTGGAATAGGCGTTTTTGCATCGATTCATATATAATCGGAGGTAGAACCTGCATCTGGATGGATGTATTGGAGGAGGATGCACGTGCTGTACACGGTAGCTGGAGAAGTGGCAGGTGACCGCCAACGGTGGTTGCTGGATGGGCTCCATCGGCTGTTGCAAGGGCGGGGATATCAGTTTGTGGAACCGGGTCAGCCGGACATCCGATTGGTATTGAATTTCATCGATCCAGAACGGCCGCGTCCGTACCGCCGGATGGCGCAGGCGACGTACGTGGTGTCCATCGCCACGGTGGACAAACACCCGGACAGCGTCTTGCACGCCGCCTATCCGCTGATGGTGCGCTCGCTCGCCAATCTGATGATGTACACGGTCGACGGCCCGGACGGATTCCATACATACTTTGTGACGCTGGAACAGGGGTGCTACAAGATCCCGTATCAGGCGGGGGACGACGAGGGGTACTTTGAGCAGGTGTTCAAACGCCTGGAGCCGCTGGCGACGTCCAACCTGATCATCAACAACGACTTTCACCCCGATCTGCCCGAGGAACTGTGGGAGGGCGACGAGATCACCGAACAGGTCAGCCGCGCCGCGCGCAAAATTGAGGAGATGAACCTGTGGCCTGCGCCGTTCCCCATTCAGGAGATCCTCTCGCCGGAGGACATGCGCCACGTCAAGCGGCTGTACGGCATCGGGGGCCTGAGCTACGGGAACCTGAGCGCGCGCAAGGACACGCGCCGCTTCTGGATGAGCGCCAGCGGGGTGAACAAGGCCAACTTGCGGACCATCGGCCAGGACATCCTGTTGGTGAAGGATTTCGATCCGCAGCAGAAGGCCATGCAGCTCAGCGTGCCGCCGCACGTGACGCCGCGGCGGGTGTCGGTGGACGCGATTGAGCACTGGATGATCTATACCGAACACCCGCAGGTGGGGGCCATCGTCCACATCCACGCGTGGATTGAGGGCATCCCGTCCACAGAGATCAATTACCCGTGCGGCACCGTGGAACTGGCGCGCGCGGTGGCGGAACAGGTCCGGCGGGCCAAGGATCCGTCGCGCGCCATCGTCGGTTTGAAGAACCACGGCATGACCATCACGGGCCCCGACTTGGACGACATCTTCGAGCGCATCGAGGGGAAGGTCATCCCGCAGGTGCCGATGTCGTGACGTCCTCCTGAGCGCCTTCCTGCCGCGCCGCACCCCGTGCGGCGCGGTGCTGTTCCGTTACGCGGCGGACGGTCTGGTTCCAACCGCGCACCGTCCAGCGGTAATAGGCGTCGAGCAGCGACGGGAACGCCCTCGACAACCTCGCCGCCGCGCCGAAACGGCGCGGAACCACCCACTCTTGCTTGCGCCGCAGGACCGCCTGCACCACCCCTTCGGCCGCTTCGTCCGCCGTCAGGACGGGGACACCGAGCGGCAGGCGGTACATGTCCTGATGCAGGTGCCCTTCAATCAACGCGGTGTCCACGGGACCCGGCGCGATGAGCGAAACGACGATGCCCTCGGGATGCAGTTCCTGCCGCAGGGACAAGGCCAGGCCGTGCAGCGCGTGCTTCGGCGCCGCGTAGGCGGCGAAGAACGCCGGCGTGCAGGGGACGGACAGGGATGAGATGAACGCGATGCACTTGCGGCGGCCCTGCCGGAGGAGCGGCAGAAACGCCTGCACCGCATGCACGGCTCCCCAGTAGTTGATGTCCATCGCTTGGCGCGCCCGCGCGAGATCGAGCGCTTCCACCGGCGCGAGGTAAAAGACCGCCGCGCCGTACACCAGCACGTCGACGCGGCCGTACCGGGCCGCCACCTCCTCGGCGAGCCGGTGAACCGCCACGGGATCGGACACGTCGGCCGGGATGGCTTCGGCTTCGCCGCCCTGCCGGCGGATGTCTTCGGCGGCCGCTTCCAACGCGTCCCGTCCGCGGGCGACGAGGACGACGCGGGCGCCGCGCGCCGCGAACCGAAGAGCGCTCGCCTTGCCGATGCCCCCCGATCCGCCGATCAGCACCACCACTTCCTCTCGCATGCCCTTCATGCCGGTCACCTCCGTCGCGGATCAGCTGACATCCGCGGTCAGCTCCTGTTGCTGCGCCTGGAACAGGCGGTAGTAATGGTGAATGAGCTGCTTCGTCGGGCCGCTCCAGTCCAGTTTGGACGCCACTTCCAGACCGCGCTGCGCGATGCGCTCCCGTTTGCCCGCATCGCCGAGCCAATCCTCGATGGCGCCGAGGATGGACGCCGTGTCGAGCGGGTTGAACAACCATCCCGCCTCGCCGTGCAGCAGCACCTCGCGCGTGGCCGGGCTGTCGGCGGCCATCACCGGCAGGCCGGACGCCATCGCCTCGTACATCACGAGCCCCAAGGTTTCCGTCGTCGACGGGAAGATGAAGGCGTCGGCCGACGCGTAGGCCTGCGCCAACTCCTCGCCGAACAGGTAGCCCGTGAACGTGGTGTTGCTTCCGGCGAAGACCCGCTCCAGCTCGGCTCGGTGCGGGCCGTCGCCGACCAGGGCCAGGTGGACATCGGGCAGCCGGTCGAGACACGGCCGCAGCCGCTCAAGCCCCTTCTCGGATGCGAGGCGCCCGACGTAGAGGAGCACCTTCCGGTTGGGGTCGGCGCCGCCCAACAGGCGGGCGCGCATGGCGTCCGACCGCTTGGATGGGGAGAACAGGCGAAGATCCACGCCGCGTTCCCACAATTCAAGATTGCGAAAGCCATGGGCCTTCAACGTCTCCAACGTCGCCTCCGACGTGCACAGGTTGATCTGCGCCTGATTGTGCATGGTCCGGAACAGCCACCACAGGAACGGCTCGAGCCAGTCCAATTTGTAGTAACGGGCGTAGCTCGGGATGTGCGTGTGGTAGGAGGCAATCAGCGGCACGCGCAGACGCCGTGCGTAATAGATCGCCGCGGGTCCGAGGAAACCGGGATTGACCGAGTGGATGAGGTCCGGCTGGAACGCCTTCAGGATCTTGCCCACCCGTGGCCAGGGCCGCGCGAACTTCTTCTCGGGATAGAGGGCGAAGGTGAACGAGGGCACCCCGACCACCCGCGCGGGGCCGTAGGACTCCGGCGCGCCTTTGGGGGCAAACAAGAGGATGTCGTGGTGTTCTTTCGCCAGGTGATCCAGCGTGTTGCACAGGCGGGTGACCACCCCGTCCGTACCCGGCAGGAAGGTCTCGGAAAAGATTGCGATGCGCATGCTATCGCCTCCTACTCGTCATTCTAAGACAAATCACGAGCCAGGTGGACGTGGTTTGCCGGTTCCTGTCATCCCACCTCAGTTCCAGGATGGCCGCCCCCGCTGGCATGAATACCCGAACCGTGGAAAATCGCCTCCTCCGGCGGATCGCCCAGGACCCGCCGGACGCGCTCCACGACCTCGCGGTACTGGGGCCGGTCCCACGAGTTATAGGATGGGTGCGGGACGCCGTCAATCACCTGCCAATGAGGGCTGTCCACCGCGGCGAGGCGGAAGAACTTCTGCGCGAAGCGGCCGCATGGCACCAGGGTCAAGGGCCGGTCCTGCAGTCGCTCGAGCTTTTTCCGCAGCCCGGCGACGAGCACCGCCTGCACCTCGTTGTACAGAGGATTCGGGTAGGTATCCCGCTGATTGTTGCTGCGTATGTACATGAGCGCATCGAGCCATACCCGGTGTTCCCGGCGGACGTCGGGATCCGGATAGGCGCTGGCCTGCATCGGGATGTTGCACACGTTCATGAGGCCGATCCGGTTGAGGCGGGGCCGGTTCTTCGCTTCGTCGGCGTTTTTCTTCACCAGCCGCCCAAGCGGAAACCGGGCGTATCGCTCCCCGAACAGGTGCTTGGTCATGGTGGCGCCCGAGGGTCCCGAGACCGGCGCGCCAAATTTCAGCTCCTGGACGTGAGGGGATTCGAGAATGAAGATGAGATCGGACGAGGGAAGCAGGATGTCAGGGACCTCGTAAGACGCCGACAGGGTCGACAGGACTTGGCAAAACGCTTCCGTCACGTTCACGACAACACCCCCGTCCCCATTGTATCAGGAGGGGACAGGGGGAGGCATGGTCATAGCGTGACAATCCAGAGAATCGCTTTGGCCAAGAGAGCCGCCAACAGGCCGCTGATGGGAATGGTCAACACCCAGGCGATCACGATGTTCAACGCGACACCCCAGTTGACCTGCCGGAACCGCTTCGCCGCCCCGGTTCCCATGATGGCCGACGAGATGACGTGCGTGGAGGACACCGGCAACTTGAGCAGCGTCGCGGTCAGGATGACCGTGGCCGATGTCAGATCGGACGCGAAGCCGTTGATGGGCTCCAGTTTGATGATCTTCGATCCGACCGTCTTGATGATCCGCCAGCCGCCACTGGCCGTGCCGGCACCCATGGCGATGGCGCACAGCACCTTCACCCACAGGGGGATGTGCATGTCGGACTGAAATCCGCCCGCGATGAGGGCGAACGTGATGATGCCCATGGTCTTCTGCGCGTCATTGGTGCCGTGGGTGAATGCCTGGAAGGCGGCCGAGAAGATCTGCAGGAACCGAAATCCCCGGTTCACCTTGTGCGGCGAGGTATTGCCGAACAACAGCCGCAGGATCCACATCAGGACGTATCCCAGCAGGAGCGCGCTGATGGGCGAGATGACGAGTGCCTCGAGGATGGACGTAAATCCCGCGGCGTTCACCGCCCGCCAGCCGGCCGCGCCGATGACCGCCCCTGTCAGGCCGCCGATGAGGGCGTGCGACGACGAGCTGGGGATTCCGAAATACCAGGTGAACAGGTTCCAGCTGATGGCTGCGATGAGGGCCGCCAACACAATCCACATCCCGTGTTCGATGTGCAGCGGATCGGCAATTTTTCCGCCAATGGTCTTGGCGACCCCCGTGAAGGTCAACGCGCCGATGAGATTCAGAGCCCCGGCCATCAGGACGGCGCGCCTCGGCGACAGTGCGCGCGTGGAGACGGTGGTGGCGATGGCGTTGGCGGTGTCGTGAAAGCCGTTCGTGTAATCAAACGCCAGCGCCAACAGGACGATGATGACAATCAAGGTGATCATGCATCCACCTTCTTCACGCGTTCTTCACCGTGATGGAATCGAGCACATCGGCCACATCCTCGCAGCGATCGGTGACGTTCTCGAGCGTCTCGTAGATCTCCTTGAGTTTGATGACGTCGAGGACGTCGTAGCGGCCTTTGCCGAACAGATCGCGCAGGGCATTGCGCAACACGGCGTCCCCCGCCTTTTCCAGCTGGTTGATCTTCACCGTGTATTCGCGCAGGTCCTTGAGCCGGCGCTGGAACAGCCGGTCCATCGCACCGCGGATCTCCTCCACGCACTGCAGGATGTTCTGCGCGAACTCGTGCATGACCGGCGTGGCTTCCGTGATCTGATAGACTCCGAAGCGCACGGCGCAAGCCTCCAGGCCGTCGACGATGTCGTCCATGGAGACGGCCAGCTCGAGGAAATCCTCCCGTTCCAGGGGCGTGATGTAGGTCGCGTTGAGCAGGGTGACCAGCCCGCTGGTCAACTCGTCCCCGCGGTGCTCGAAGTCCTTCAATCGCTGCGTGAACTCATCCAAACGGTCGAGTTCCTTCAGGCCGTCGGCGAAGTACCGGGCGGTGTCGTGCAAATTCTCGGCGATGTCGACGAGAAAGCGGAACAACTGCTCACTGCGTTTGGGCACAGGATAAGGCCTCCTCTGTCACGGCGGTACGGATGCGCGGCCACATCTTTGCACAGGGCCGCAGATGTGCATATTGAGCGTACGTCAGATTTGTAAAGCCGATGTGGACGCTTTATTAAGTTTTTGTAAAGGCGTTGCCCGGTATCCCGGCATCCAGGAGACCCACGGGAGCGAAGCGTTGCCGACGCGCCTGGATGTGTTACATTCAGGACGACGGCTGCCCGAGCGTTCACGGCGGACGGGTGGACTGCGCCGGAGGTGTGGACGATGAGCGCCAAGGTGTTGGTGGTCGATGATGAGGCGACGATAGTCCAACTGGTCGCGTACAACCTGCGTCAGGCGGGATACGAGGTTGAGACGGCCAGCGACGGCTGGGACGCCCTGGCGAAGGTGGAAGAGATGGATCCCGATCTGGTGGTGCTCGACTGGATGCTTCCCGGGCTTGACGGCATGGAGGTGTGCCGCCGGCTGCGCTCGCGCGGCGAGCGGCCCGGCATCATCATGCTGACCGCGCGGGACGACGAAATAGACCGCGTCGTCGGGCTCGAGATGGGGGCGGACGACTACGTCACCAAGCCGTTTTCACCGCGCGAATTGACGGCGCGCGTCAAGGCGGTGCTGCGCCGCGCGTCCGCGGGGCGAGGTCCCGGCGACGGCGAGGAGGGGGGCGTCCACCAGGTGGGTCCCCTGCGCGTGCTGGAACGGGAGCGGGAGGTGTACGTGGGCGAACGGCGGGTGGAACTCACCACGCGCGAGTTCGATCTGCTCCTGCACCTCATCCGCCATGCGGGGCAGGTCCTGTCGCGGGAGCAGTTGCTCAACGACGTCTGGGGGTACGCGTTCACGGGAGACTCGCGCATCGTGGACGTGCACGTGTCCCACCTGCGGGACAAACTGGAGGAGGACCCGAGGCGTCCGGCCTTCATCCAGACGGTTCGCGGGGTGGGGTACAAGTTGGCGGGGCGGCCGAGGTGAGCCGCCGGATGAGCGGGGTCCGCATCCGGGTCACGGCGGTTGCGGCAGGCGCTGCGGCGGCCCTGCTGCTGCTCGCGAGCCTGTGGGCCTTGGCCTTCTTCGAACGCGAGCAGCGCGACGGCGATATGGCCGCGTTGACGGCGGGCGCGCGCGGATTGGCACTGGCCCTGGGCCAGGCGGGACAGGCCAGGTGGACGGCGGTGCTGGCCGGGTGGCCGGGGTTGTCCGGCGGGCTGCCCGTGCAGGTGGCGGTGTACGATCTCGCGGGACGCCGGGTGGCCGCGTGGGGCTCCGGGGCTGAGGGCGGCCGGGCAGCGTTGCCGGCGGACGTGCGGTCCGCCCTGTCCGGCCGGGAGACGGCAGGCAGGGTCCGGGAAGTGGGCGGCACCGGCTCGGCGTGGGTGGCAGCGGAGCCCATCCGGGCGGCGGACGGCCGGGTGGCGGGGGCGGTGCGGATGACGCTCCCCGCGACGCCCAGGGCGCGCCACCTCATCCACCAGTGGGCGCTGTACGGCGGGGGGATGTTGGGGCTGTGGCTGCTGGCGACGGCGTACGCGTACCGGCGATCCCGCCGGCTGTCCTTGCGCATCCGGCTCCTCGCGACCGTGGCGGAGCGCATCGAGGCGGGCGAGGCCGGTGCCCGGATCCGCGACGCCGGTGTGGGCGAGTGGGCCGAACTGGGTGCCGCCATTCACCGGTTGGCGGAGCGGGTCGAGGAACAGCGGGCCCGTTTGCACCGCGAGCAGGTGACTTTGGCCAGCGTGATCGAGCACATGACGGCCGGGGTGATGGTCGTCGACCGCGCCGGGCGGGTACTGCTCGCCAACGAGGCGGCGATGCGCCTGTTGGCGCCGTCGGCGGACGCGGTGGCGGGAAAGCTGCACGCGGACGTGGTGGCGGACGAGGCGGTGGTGCGGGCGGTCGATCACGCGCTCGCCACAGGGGAAAGCGCCCGGCTTGAGGTCGCTGGGGGCAGGGCCAAGGAGGCGAGGGCCGACGTCGCCCTGCGCCCGCTGCGGGGCGAGCAGGGGGCGGTCGAGGCGGTGGTCATCGTGGCCCACGATGTGACCTCCTGGCGGCGTCTGGAACGCATGCGCAGCGAATTCGTCGCCAACGTGTCGCACGAGCTGCGCACCCCGATGACGGCCATTCAAGGGTTCACGGAGACGCTGCTCGACGGGGCGTTGGCGGACCCCGACGTGGCGCGCGAATTCCTGACGGTCATCCACGACGAGGCCGTGCGCCTGAACCGCCTGGTGCGCGACCTGTTGGATCTGTCGAAGATTGAGTCCGGGCACACGGTGATGCGCTTCGAGCGGGCCGACGTGGCCGCGCTGGCGCGTTCGAGCGCGGAGCGGCTGAGGCTCCAGGCGGAGGCGGGCGGGGTGGATCTGCAATTGGACTTGCCCCGTCCGGTTTGGGCGGAGGTGGCGCCGGAGCGCATCCAGCAGGTGTTGGACAACCTGGTGGCCAACGCCATCGCGTACACGCCGACTCGCGGCTTCGTCCGGCTGCGCGCGGAGGAGGCCGACGGCTGGGCGTTGGTGCATGTGGAGGACACCGGGATCGGCATCCCCGAGGCGGACCTCTCCCGCATCTTCGAGCGGTTCTACCGCGTGGACAAGGCGCGGGATCGCAGGTCCGGCGGCACGGGGCTCGGGCTCGCCATCGCCAAGCACATCGTCGAGGCGCACAGCGGGCGCATTGAAGTGGAGAGCCAGGTCGGACAGGGGAGCCGGTTCACGGTGTGGCTGCCCGTTCACCAGGGGGCGCGGCAGGGGGACCGCCCGGGCGGCGGGCAAAACGTCACAGTTCGGTGAACACTGCGCGCCGGCAGGCCGGTGCGCGTGGCGCACTGCCCCAATTTTCGATACACTGGGGGCGAATGCGCAATGGCGCAGCGGGCAAACACGCCCGACGGCTCGCACAGGGCGCCATCGGCGCCGGGGACTTCGCGGAGCCCCCTGCCACCTGGCGCGGGTCTGCCGACGAGAGGAGATGGAGATGGACTTCGACGTCCAAAGTCTGCTGCAACACTATGGATACGCGGGCGTGTTTCTGATCTTGCTCCTGGAGCCCATCGGGATTCCGTTTCCTGCCGAGACCACGCTGACCATCTCCGGCATCGCGTGGTCCAACGGGGTGTTCGCGCTGCTGCCCCTGCTGCTCGCGGCCAGCATCGGGAACATCGTCGGGTCGCTGGTGGCGTACCTGATTGGTCGTTACCTCGGGCGGCCGGTGATCCTGCGCTATGGCCGCTACGTGGGCATCACGCCCAAGCGCTTGGACAAGGCCACGGCCACGTTTGAGAAGTACCAGGCCACGGTGGTCCTCTTCTCCAAGTTCATCGCCGGGATCCGCATCCTCGTCCCGTACATCGCGGGCATGAACCGCATGCCGCTGCTGTTGTTCACCGTCTACACGGTGGCGGCGGCGTTGGTCTGGGCGGCCACCTTCATCATCCTCGGCCGCTCCATCGAAATGCAGTGGGCCCGGTACCACCATCTCATCTACCAGTACTCGGCCGTGGCGGCGGTCATCGCCGTCGTCCTCGTGGGGCTGTACATCTTTCTCAAAGTTCGGGCGCGCCGGCGGGAGCGGTGAGCTCCCGCCTCCCTCCGGCCCGGCTGGGGGATGGCCTCGGGGATCTCAACCGGACGCCGCACCGGCTCCCATCACGCCGGCGCCCGACGCCACGCGGAGCCACGGCCGGTCATCCTGCCACGTGATCTCGACCGGGATGGAAAACGCCTCGGACAACAACGGTTCCGTGACGACGCGCGGTTTCTCGCCGCTGGCGACCACGCGCCCGTGTTTGAGCAGCAACACGTGGGAGAACAGGGGCAAAAGCTCCTCGATATGGTGGGTGACGTACAGAAGGGTCGGGGCATCCTCCGACTGACCGAGGACCTGGATGGCCTGCAGGAGGTGTTCGCGGGCGAGGACGTCGAGGCCGGTACAGGGTTCGTCGAGGATGAGGATGCGGGGCCGGCCCATCCACGCCCGGGCGAGCAACACGCGCTGTTTCTCCCCTTGGGACAGGGTGTTGAATGTCCGGTCTGCCAGGTCGGCCGCGCCGAAGCGGGCGAGCAGGTCGGCTGCGCGATCGACGTCGTCTTCATACACTTCGTCGTACACTCCGATGGTGGAGAACTTCCCGCTCAGCACCACGTCCAGGGCCGTCTCCCGCGGATGGAACGACTGTAGCTGCTCCTGGAAGGCGGAGCTCACCAAACCGATGGACTTGCGCAGCTCGCGCAGGTCGACCGTTCCGAAACGGTGGCCGAGCACGGTGATGGTGCCGGAGGTCGGCCAGATATAGCCGCACAACATGCGCAGCAGGGAGGTCTTTCCGGAGCCGTTGCACCCGATGATGGCCCAGTGCTGGTCCTGCGCCACCGTCCAGTCGACGTGCTGCAGGATGGTGTCGGTACCGCGGCGCCAGACGATATCGCGAAATTCAATGACGTTCAAAACCCACCGCTCCTTTGCTCGCTGACGGTAAGCCGGGCCCGGTCGCGTGCCTGCGGGGATCCGGCAGGCACACGGAGCCGCTTTCGAATCCAAGTAACCATTACAATAGCATGACAATGGACGCCTGACCAGACACGGCACGCGGAGTTCTCCCTTGCGCGGGCAGGCCTCACGGGATTGTGTCCGCCCTGCGGGGACGGGATAATAACAGCAGAGACGAGGAGGCGTCGGCAGAATGGGACATGAAGGGCGCGTGGTTGTGGTCACGGGTGCGGCCCGCGGCATCGGACGCGCCATCGCGGAGGCGTTCGCGGCGGCCGGCGGGCGCGTGGTGATGGCGGACCGGGATGTGGAGGCACTGGAGCGCGCGGCGGCGGACCTGCGCCGGGCGGGGGCCGAGGTCGCCGCGGTGACGGCGGACGTGGCGAAGCCCGAGGACGTCGTGCGGCTGATGGACGCGGCGGTGGAGGCGTACGGGCGGATCGACACGTTGATCAACAACGCGGGGGTCTCCCGTTGGAAATCGCCGCTGGAGCTCACGGTCGACGAGTGGGACGAGGTGCTGAACATCAACCTGCGCGGGGTGTTCCTGTGCGCGCGCGAGGCGGCTCGCCGGATGCGCGGCCAGGGCGCCATCGTCAACATCGCCTCGACCAGGGCTTTGATGTCGGAACCGGACAGCGAGGCGTACGCTGCCTCCAAGGGCGGGGTGGTGGCGCTCACGCACGCTCTGGCGGTGTCCCTCGGGCCGTATGGCATTCGGGTGAACGCCATCAGTCCGGGGTGGATTGAGACGGGGGATTACGGGGCGCTTCGCCCGGTGGATCACGCGCAGCATCCGTCGGGCCGGGTGGGGAGGCCGCAGGACATCGCGCGCGCCTGCCTGTTTCTCGCCGACCCGGACAACGGATTCATCACCGGCGAGAACCTGGTGGTGGACGGCGGGATGACCAAGAAGATGATCTACGAACCGTGACATCCGGGCCGGGGGCCCGTCTGGGGGAGGTTGTGCGGGATGCGGTTTGTGGTGGCGCCCGATTCATATAAGGGCAGCCTGTCGGCCGCGGCGGTGGGTCAGGCCATCGCGCGTGCCGTCCAGGCAGAGATCCCGGACGCCGCGGTGCGGGTGTTTCCGATGGCGGACGGCGGGGAGGGGACGGTCGACGCGCTGGTGGCGGCCACGGGCGGCCGGTTGCACGGGATGCGGGCGTCCGGTCCGCTGCTGGAGCCGGTGGACACGGCTTTCGGCGAGCTGGGGGACGGGCGGACGGCGGTGCTGGAGGTCGCGAATGTGGCCGGGTTGCCGATGGTGCCGGCGGATCGAAGAAATCCGCTGCACACGTCGTCGCGAGGACTCGGGGAGCTGATGCGCGCCGCCCTGGACGCCGGATTCCGCCGGTTCATCGTCGGGCTCGGCGGCAGCGCGACGAACGACGGCGGCATGGGGATGCTCTCGGCGCTCGGCGTGCGCTTCCTGGACGCCGCGGGGTTGCCCGTCGAGCCGGTGGGCGGAAGCCTGGACCGGGTGGCGGCGGTCGACTGGAGCGGGCTCGATCCGCGCCTGGCCGAAGCGGAGATTCGGGTCGCGAGCGACGTCGACAACCCGCTGTGCGGCCCGCGCGGGGCGTCGGCGGTGTTTGGCCCGCAGAAGGGCGCCACGCCGGAGATGGTGGCCCGCCTTGACGCGGCGCTCGGCCGCTGGTCGGCGTTGGTCGAGGCGGCGACGGACAGGCGTCTGGCGGAGGTGCCGGGCGCGGGGGCGGCAGGCGGCCTCGGCTTCGCCCTCATGGCCATGGGCGGGCGACTGTCCTCGGGGGCGGCCCTCGTGGCCGAGACCATCGGGCTGACCCAGGCGGTCCGGCCGGGCGATTGGGTGATCACCGGCGAAGGGCAGAGCGACGCCCAGACGCTGCACGGCAAGGTGCCGTACTACGTCGCCCGCCTGGCGCGTGACGCGGGGGCGCGGCCCATCCTGTTGTCAGGCGGCCTTGGGGCGGGATGTGAACGGCTGCTGGAGCATTTCGTCAGCATCCACGCCGCGGTCCCGCGGCCGATGGCCGTCGAGGAGGCGATGGCGGACGCCGAGGCCTTGGTGTACCAAGCGGCGCGCAGCATCGCCCGGCTCATCCGGACGGCCTCCGAGGTCCTGGGGCAAGCCGGGCGTTAGGCGCGCACCGGGGGGCTGGCATCCTCCCGGGGTCGCCAGGGGTCACCATGCGCATCCGGCCCCTGCGCCGGGGGGTTATTCCGCCAACGCCACGCCTTTCGCCCAGGTCTCCGGAGGCACGGCTTGTTTCAACAGCCGCTTGGCCCTGCGCAGCGCGTGGCGGCGGCGGAAGTGCCATTTTTCCGCCGCCTGGATCCACCGCTCGTCGGCCGCGGACCCGGCGCGGATGGACGTCAACGCCTGTTCGGCCCGCTTGTCGTGTTCCCTGGCCTCGACGAAGCACTCGATGGTCATCAGTACCAGCATGTCGTCGGACGGACCGGCGCCCGCGAGCAGCCGCCGCAGGTTGCCCGCGGCCGTATTCCGATGGTAGCTGGTTTCAACGATATACCGAAAGGTGCAACACTATAGGTTCCATTCGATGCGGAATGACCCGTCCCTAAATACGAGGATCTGCCGGATGGTCGCCCGCAACACCGTCTTTTTCTCTGACAGTTCCATATCATCCCACGCATCGCGGATGGCATGAAATGCATCAAGTATCGGTTCCGGGTCTGGGCGCCGCATCCGTTCTCGGGCTTCGTCCAGGGCGAGTTCGATGCGCCCGCGTTCACGCTCCAAATCGGCAACGCGACGGCGCAGTTCCCGCGCGTCAATCGCCTCTTCTTCAAAGGCGTCATACCACCTTCGCAACTTGCGTTCCACTGATGCCAATTCAGCTTCCAAGGCCGCGATTTCGTATTCAGCCTCCGGTTCGTCTGCTTGCGAGATCAAATCCTCCGGCGAAGTCGCGATAGACCGGACCAATTGCGTCACTTGATCATCCAGTGGATCCATGGGTATGTGACGTGATGGACAAGGCCCCCCTAGCTTACGGTAACCAGATCCTTTGTGTTTTCGAGCGCACACGTAATAATCGTGGACCTTTGGTATTCCACGTGTACGATGCACGTGATGATGGACCACTGGCTCGCCACATTCGCCGCACCGCAGAAGGCCGCTGAGCAGATATTCGCCGCGCGCAGGAAGGAGACCATCGCGACGCTTCATCTCCCTTTGCGCACTCTGGAAAGTGACCTCATCGATGATAGGCTCATGATTTCCTTTGGCTTTTGCGGTGCCATAGTGCACGTGACCAGCATAGATGGGCCGCTGTAACATTGCTTTGGCCACATTGTGGTCCCACCAGCGATTGGGGTACTGTGACTCCGCCCAATCTGCGATCTCCACCAGCGATGCTCCCTGTAAAAAACGCCGGAACATCTCTCTCACGATGCGCGCTTCGGATGGTACGACTTCGAGCCGTCCGGCCTCTTTGTTCCACCGGTATCCGAACGGTTGCGGGCCCCCGCCCCATAGACCTTGGCGAGCGCGTTTGTGGTGGCCTTCTTTCGTCCGTTCGATGATGGTTTCGCGCTCCAATTGCGCGAACACCGCGAGGATGCCGATCATCGCCTTGCCGAGTGGCGTCGAAGTGTCAAAGGGCTCCGTGGCGCTTTTGAAGGCTACGCCGTGCCGTTCAAATACCTCTTCGAGCAGGTACAGTACATGCCTCTGCCGGCGGCTGAGGCGATCCAAGCGGTACACGACCACGCTCTGGATTAGGCCGCTCTCGATGTGACGTATAAGGCGCCGCAAGGCAGGGCGTTCCAGGTTTGTTCCGGAATACCCATCGTCGGAGTACACCTCATAGTCCTGCCAGCCTTGGCTCTGGCAGTATGCGATGAGTCGATCTTTCTGTGCTTCAAGCGAAAAACCGTGTGTCGCCTGTTCATCAGTGGACACACGGCAATACAAGGCGACGGTCACAGATTTGGCACCACCTTAAGTCGCTTTTTACTGCTGCCCCTGCTGCTTCTCCACCAGTTTGCCGATTATCGCCAATTCGGCAGTCTTTCCGCCGAGCTTATTATCGGCCTGGACCTGACCGACAGGATACCCATATACCGTGACCATATCCCCAACATTGACGTCACCTGTCGATCCGATATTCATATAGTCGATGAACGTCATATCTTCCGTGCCAATCACAAGCTCTCCAACTTCACCACCACCAAAAGCCTGCGAAATATCGCTTCCAGGGGCATATTCTTGAGCGATACCAACTTGCCCGCTTAACTTCACGATCTTTCCATAGTATTTCCATGGAGCCTTCATGACGTCGCCTGGTTTCGCTGCTTGTGCCTGTTTCTTTACATCGCTAGCGGAAACATCCTTCAATTTCGAGATCGCTATATCAATATTTCCATTGGTGGCGACATCGATGTCATTGACGTTCCATGTGTTCTGATGCGACGGTGGTATAGTCTGAGTGACTTCGGCATTAGACTGGGTACTGGTTGGGGCAGTGGAATTTGATTGACTGGTCGACGGCGATGCTTGATTAGATATGGTGGACGACGTCGAATTAGACAGATGCTGCGATCCTCCGCACCCAGCTACCATCATCAGCGCTGCCAGCGACATATACACCAAGCGGAGTTTCATAACCCTTGAGCCCCCTTAATGATTTTCCAATGTGATTATGCCAAGGCATCCCAAAAGTCCACTTCGTGGACGATCAGGATCCTGTGGCCCTGTTTTCTGAGATGCATCGCTCTTTCTACCTTGCGACCATAGCATGAAAATGCCCAGCATGGGTTGCCCTGGTCTCCGACCACAAGATAGTCTGTGTCAGCCGTGACGCTGTTTGAGAACCGGCCTCCATGTTCGATCACTACCTTTTGGATGTCGGCCCGCTTCATCCTGCCGGACTCGCCGGTGAAGCAGAAGACCCGGTCCTGCACCTGAATATCTGGCGCCAGGGCGCATAGACCGCTAATGTTCATCTGTCTCTTCAGCGCCTCGATTTCACCCTGGTTGAGATTGTATGACGTCCGGAGGTCTATGAACTCGGCAAAGAAAGCCTTTAGAAGTCGTTCTTCTTGAGGATCAACTTTGCCGTCCCGAAGGACCTGAAACACCAAGGAATAGACTTCATCATATGGAAAGACAGATTCCAAGTATGACGATTTGTCGAGCCATTCTTTCAGAAATTTGAGTTCTTGGACGTTGATCGTGCCATCGCTTAAGATACCATGCAAGATCCCATGGAGTACTTGGATGTCATGTGTGATGACGTTGAAATATGGGTTGTCGTATAAATACATGTTGCAAAGCCAGCGGATGTCCTCGATCTCTTCTTCGGTCATGATCCCATCCGCGATGGAGGCACGGACCAATGGCACAATCTCTTTGAATGGATATTTCGACTGATGTGCACTTTGAAGCAGGCACCAGTTCTGCAGTTCCTCGACTTCCATCGAATTAATCTGCTCGTCTGCCCGGATGCCGTCGATGATGCCCATCAATGTATGTAACGCCTTTTCAAACTCCGCCTTCCCCATATACTTCCTGTACTCCAATTGCATGGGCCTGTCCTCCCCGTCATGGTCACATATTCCGCATCTGCAAACGGATACTGGCAATTTCAGTTGTTACCCCTAGATGCTCAGCGAGTTCATGGATTGATCGATACCGTTGTGCCAACGCTTCCTTCAGTGACTCCTCAGAAATGAGGAATCGCGCAGCCCAATTCAACGCGCGCCGTTCGTCGCGACTAAGTTCGATACGGTCTCCATAAGAAGCGAATGGTTTCGTGAATTTCGAACGCGGGACAGTGAAGTAATGGCCGAGTTCTTCGGCCAATACGCATCGATGAAGGGTTGGATTGAAATCCAATCGGATGTCCAGGAGGATGAATGGCTTGTCTCTGTAATGATCGTAGAAATACAATCCATGCAGCTTGCGTTCGCCATAATTCAGATGATCATAATCCAGAAAGATATCTTCTTGCTGTATGACTTCAAGAAGCCTATCCATGGAGATCTCACCCATTATTCTTCTGTTTTGCGACCATCTCATCGTATTTGCGCAATGTGCGACGGATCACATTGTGTATGTGCTCGACAAAACCTGGATCATCAATGCCGTACTCGCTTTCCATGTGGGCGGCGATTTCTGTGATTTCTGCGTTCATATCATCAGGATCAAGCCCTGCAGACTCCTCCGTGTGCTTGTCCTCTTTATCGCCTTGAGACTTTAGAAAATCAGCAAACTGAGTAACTTGCTGCTGTTTATCGGGAGGCAATTGGCGAATGGTTTCAAGGAGACGGCGTTCCTCGGATGACATCATTTCGACGACGTCCGAGACGGCAGACGCGTGCGGGTCATCTGTTCGTCCAAGAAGATAATCCGTTGTACATCCCAGTAACTCAGCTATTTTAATCAGGGTTTCTTCCCGAGGCACCCTCCCCTTATTTTCGGACTCATAACCGGCAATCGTCGAGCGCGACACGCCAAGTTTCGCAGCGATGTCGTCCTGTGTCCATCCTCGGCCTTCCCGTAGCAATTTGAACCGTTGAGCGAAAGACGTCAAGGGTAACCACCTGCCTCGCTATGTATTGTACATGCATATGTTCCGAAAAGAAACGTCGCATAAAGGAACAAAACTGCTTGACAAAGTTCCGACTAGGAACTATGATGTTCTCAGAATCAAGTTCCGTTAAGGAACGAAAGGAGGGTTGAGATGAATCCCAATACCCGGTTGGTCGAGCGTAGAAAGCAACTCAACCTGACGCAAGAGGAACTGGCCAGAAAGGCCAATATCTCTCGTGCGTATCTGGCCAACATTGAAGCCGGGCGAAGAACGTCGACCATCCATGTCGCGAAACGCATCGCGGACGCATTGCAGTCGACTGTTGACTATCTTTTTACAGACAGTGTTCCCAAAGGGAACGAGGAACATACGGCCTGAGGAGGTGATATCGTGAATCAACTCGTGTTCATCCACCAGGATCGGCCGGTGACCGACAGCCTGACGGTGGCAACGGTGTTCGGAAAAGAGCACCGGCGAGTTCTGCAAGACATTCGTGAGCTTGGATGCAGCGATGAGTTTCGTGAGCACAATTTCGTGCTCACCTCGTACATCGACCAATGGAACCGTGAGAAGCCGAAGTACATCATGACCGAACAAGGTTTTGCACTCCTCGTCATGGGATACACAGGCCCGCGCGCCATGGAGTTCAAGGAACGCTACATCGCCGAGTTCGAGCGGATGCGCAAGGAACTCCAGACACGGGACCTGGTGGAACGGTTCAATCTCCCGCGCACCTATCCCGAGGCACTCCGGGCCCTGGCTGCGGCGGCCGAAGAGGCCGAGCAAATGCGGCAGCAGTTGGAGGAGCAGGCCCCGAAGGTGGCGCTGTACGAAGTGGCTATGCAAGCCACCAACGCCCAGGCGATGAGCGCGATTGCAAAGTCGCTTGGAATCGGTCGAAACAAACTGTTCGCGTTCCTGCGCGAGCAGAAGGTACTCCGGCACAACAATGAGCCATATCAGGAGTACATCGACCGAGGCTATTTCAGGGTGCGCCAGTACAGCATCACGCATTTCCATGACGGCATTGAGAACAAGGCACAGACCCTGGTCACGGCCAAAGGGATGGACTTCATCCATCGTCTGCTGCGCCAGCACGGGATGATCAAGGACGCTCAGGCGGTGAAGGCTGAATGAGTCGCATTAGCGACCTGCAGACAAACGGCCCGTCGGAAACGCTTGAAAAATACCAGAACGCAGCAAGACGGGTTGTCGAGAGTTTGGCTTGGTTGCGTGCGAATCTGAATGAACGCCAAAACGCAGTCCTAGACGACCTGATGGAAGCCATCGAGACGTGCACCGACATGGAATGGAACGGAGCACTCGTAACGGGGTTCGACTTGGGTGCAGCTAGCTCACACGATGGTGCACGCCAACCGTGAAGCGCACACCACTCCAGCGCAAGACGCCGCTCAGACGGCGCAGTACCTTGGCAACTAAATCGCGTAAACCAACGGCCTACACCAAAGACCTGCGCGAGTACATCCGCGAACGTGACCAGCATATCTGCCAGATCTGCGGTAGGTCCGGAACCCAGATTCATCACGTTGTCCCACGCGGTCGGTTTGTCGCGGCATGGTATACGTTCGAGAACGTCCATGACCCGCGGAATCTGATGCTGGTGTGTCACAGGTGCCATCGGCGGATCCATGACGAGCCGGGCATGGTGGAAGAGGTCATTCACATGCAGGAACAGCGGTTTGGGCCGTTGAGGAAGACGTTCGGATAGGAGGTGAGAGCATGGATGGGCAAAGGGTAAGAAATCATGCCGTGCTCGCTCAAGCGGCAATGGAAATCTTAGAGGTACTTTGCAAGCACGGCATCAAACACGGAGAGATCGAAACGGTGTTTACCTATGTTCGTGAAAAGGCATCAGAGCAACCTGTGTCTATTGATTCTCATGGCTCTCGATGAAAGCCAACCCTTCGTAGGTGAGCCTCGGCTTATGCACGTTGAATACTAGACCACCGATCGTTTTCGTGTACATCACTCCGGTGATCAGATTCAAATCAATGAGTCTTTTAAGAGCATCCTGATAGTCATCTGATTCGAGGCCCAACAAACTTTCGAGTTGGTTCAAATCTGTATTCCCGTCTCTGATGTTCGTGAGAATCCGACACATTGCATGATCGAATTCCTTGGTGGATTTGAACAAGCGTTTCACGTCCTTTCCGAGTTGTCGCTTTTACTAACCATCTCCCGCAGGAACTTGTCCAAAAGTTTCCGCTGGGTGGGTAAATGAAAGGCTGGTGGAATGAATGGTTTCAAGGCTTCGTCCGACACAACACGACGACCCGAAACTGCATGCCATGGCAACTTCTCAGTTTGCACTGAGCGAGGCAGAATGGGATGCCCTGTTTGCGAATGCTCCGGTGGTGGATCTTCGCAAGGAGGGTCCAGTTCCGCAGCGCATCAAACGGTATACCGTTTCCACGGAATCGCAGCAGGGTTGACGCGGGACAAAAAGTTAACGATGTCCTGCCGCCCGTAGTATGTAGGGATGCCTCGCGTGTCCTGAGCCATGAGGATGATTGGTATCGGTCCAAACACTTGCAGTCCGAATTGCTGCATCTGATCGCGTTCGTGTGGTGAGTTCAAGACGTGCTGTTTTACGACAACGATTGCGAACGTCACTCCTTGTTCGCGGATCAGAGCGCCATCAAATTGCATCAATCATCACCACCTTTCATGGTTTCAAGGAACTTCGCCAGTTGCTCTCTCTGCTGCGGAGTCAGTTCTTTGGCAATCGATATGAGTCTGCGGAGGTCTGGAGGCAATTCATCACTCCGGTCCTCCGCGAAGAACTCCGAAAGGGTGATGCCGAGGGCGGAGCAGAGACGGGACAGCACGTCGACGGTTGGGCGCATGTCGCCAGACTCGATCTTGTTGATGGCGGATGCCGCAACCCCGGATTCCTTGGACAACCTGTATTGGCTCCAGCCACGAGATTCGCGCAGAGACCGTAACCGGGACTCGACATCCAGAGCCAATTGAATCCCCCGTTCGTTATGTCTCTAAAGAGAATTATAACGGACGTACTTTTTGGAGCAATAATTTCTGATAGAGGTTGACATCCTGACTCTAAAGGAACATAATAGAGCCATGGAGGTGATGTTGATGGTGGTCAAGGTTAGAGAGGTGCGCCAGCAACGTGGCATCACGACGTATGAACTGGCTAAGCGTTCTGGCCTTGCTCAATCGTTCGTATGGAAGCTTGACCACGGCAAAATCAAGAGCCCGAGCATCAACACGCTCACGAAGTTGGCGAAGGCACTCGATTGTAGCGTGGACGACCTCTACGAGGAGGAAGAGGCCAAGCGGGCCTGACATCGACACGATGGAGAGTTGGCCGAAGGAGGTGATGTCTTTGGTGATGGCGACAGCCGAGCAAGTGACCAACCTGCAACCGCATAGGCTCACCCAGGAGGTGAGCGATATGCAACAGCATTATGTCCCGGCGCTAAAGGACTTTCCGCCGGAGGTGCAATCTGTTGTGAAGCGTGTCCTAGCTCGGGTGCAACAACGCATGCTCAGTCAACGCGCGGAGATCGACAAGCGGATCTCCACTTCATCGTAGTTCTCACGGAGTTCTTCAGCGAGGTCTATCAAGGCTTCGCAGATGAACTCCAAGATGGCCTGGGCACTCGGTGTCAACGTGGTCTGCATGGTGTATCTCTCCTTCGATGGGGGGGATGTGGGAGGCGCGGCTCGGTACCGCGCCGGATTGAGGATGGACAAGGAGGTGATGAAAGTGAAGCGAGGCATGAAGGCTGTCGTTGCGCGGGCGTTGCGGGGCGCTGCAAACCTCACGCAAGACGAGGAGGCGGCGGCCGTGAACGTCCACCGGACAGTGATCAGTCGGGTTGAGAACGGTGCTCCAATGAGTGACGACCTGTTTGATGCAATCATCGGTGCATGCGGAGGCGCGCCATTCATCGACTGGCTGATTGACCTGTTGCAGGCGGCCAAGGAATGGCACCAAACACGCCGTCGTATTGGGCCGTTGCTCTACGCATAGCGTATCAGGTTTCTGAGAACGTGCCGTGCTGATTACGCACGAAATGTGCGTGTTGAGGGGGTGGACGATGAAGGGGCGGACAAACGAAGACCCCGTGGATGCGGGAACATCGCACGGGGTAACGGGGTAAGGGTGTTTCGAAGGGACTATCACCGCCAGTCTACCGCAATTGAGCGGGGCTGGCAAGGAGGAACGGACCATGCAGGTGATCGAGGTCACGACGGATTTTGCAAGCATCCGCGCGGTGGCGACGGACCGGGAACGGCAGAACCGCGAATGGCTCTACCGCCACAGCCTGCACCAACTGATACGGCAGTACCGGCGGGAGTTCGGCGATGAGGCGACGGCAGACCTGCTCCGAGAGTTGAACGCCTACCACGACCACAAGGTGGTGTCGAGATGAGCACGGCGCCGGTTATCCAATCCCCGGCCCCGCCGACGGTGGAGTGCTTCATCTGCCATCGGCAGCACCCGATTCAGGCGACGGTGCAACTGGCCACGGGCGAGAGGGTCTGCGAGGCGCCTGAGTGTCGGGGGACGGTGGTGCAGTGCGACTATTGCGAGGAACTTTTCTACGACGAGGACATACACCTAAGCCGAGCAGGAGTGAATCTCTGCGGGACGTGCGCGAGGAAACACGCAGAGGCGTTCGACTGGAGGTGGATTGAGGCGTGATCTACGTGGGTCATCGTGGAGATCTGTCGACACTCTACGTCGACCGGGAAGTGTGGCATCAGAAGTACCACGGTCAGCCGGAACTGACCGAGCAATATGCGCAGCGGGTGTGCGACTTTCTCATGGACCATCTGCCGGCCTCGGTGTTCAAGCGCCTCGCCAAGAAGGTCCAGGAGGAGGCGAAACATCTGTGACCACCGGATGGGGTTGGCGGGTCATCAAGCGGCCCGCCAGAGAATCACAAGAGAGGTGAGGACGAATGAGTGTGAATCCGCTCTACATGCAGGAGATCGAGGAACTCGAGCAGCAGCCGGCGGAGGCCCGGGAGCGGTTCCGGGTCACCGACCTGGCTAGCGCCAACTGGTGCATGCGAAAACTGGCGGCGCTCAAGGCACAGGAGCGCGACACGAACAACCTGGCGGACGCCGAGATCGAGCGGATCGAGTCCTGGCGCCGGCATGAGTTGGACAAGCTCCGTGGCAGCATGGAGTACCTGGAGATGCTGCTCACCGAGTACCACAAGCAGGTGTTGGCGCAGGACACTCGGGCCAAGACCATCAGCACGCCGTACGGAAAACTAAAGGCCCGCAGGCTCCCGCCCAAGGTGGAGTACGACGAAGAGATGCTGCTGGCGTGGGCGAAGGGTGCAGGCCGGACGGACTTCGTTAGGGTCCGCGAGGAACTTGCCAAGGACGCGATTCGCGATGCGGTGCTGCGCGGCGGAGAGGCGGTTCCTGGCGTGACGGTAATCGACCAGGGTGTCAAGTTCTCGGTGGAGGTGACGGAGTGATGGCCATCCAGGAACGGGCGATTGTATCCGCGCAGCCTAACGCGGGCCTGTCGATGGTGATGGACTTCGCTGTACTCAAGCAAAGGCTCTCTCAACTTCAGCAGTTCGTGAGAGAGTACATGGTTCCTGGAGAGGATTACGGGATCATCGAGGGGGCCAACAGTAAGCCCACTCTACTCAAGCCGGGTGCGGAAAAGCTGTGTGACGTGTACGGTCTATCAGCCGGCGAGGCACAGATTGAGTTCACGCGAGACGACACGAAGACTCCGATCTACATCAGTTACCGCGTTTCATTGCCGCTCATCAGTCGGGCGGACGGACGAATCATCATGGTTGGTGTTGGATCGGCCAACTCGTGGGAGAAGAAGTACCGCTGGCGCTGGGTGTTTGAGAATGAGTTGCCGCCTGGGATGTCTACGGAAGGATTGAGAACGCGGACGGGGACGAACAAAAAGGGCGAACGCTATGTGCAATACCGCATCCCGAACGACGAGATCGACGACATCGACAACACGCTGCTTAAGATGGCCAAGAAACGGGCATTGATCGACGCCGTCCTCTCCGCGACTCGCTCGAGCGCCCTGTTCACCCAGGATGTCGAGGACATGGAGGGCATGCTGGTTCGGCCGCACGATACCTCTGTCAGGGATGAACGACGCATGAATCAGCCTCCGCAAAGCGGCAACGGAGGCGCCAAGCCCGCGTCCGACCGGCAACTGACATTCCTCCAGCGGAAGGGCAAGGCCAAGGGCCTAGAGGGAGAGGAACTTACCGCTTGGGTCCATCAGCAGACGGGGAAGCCGATGGAGCAGCTGACGAGCAAGGAAGCGTCCCAACTTATCGACGCGCTGGACAACTATCATCCACCAGCGAAGGGAGGGCCGCCGGATGACGATCCCTTCGCCGGAGAGTCGCTGGAGATCGACGACGCCGACCTCCCGTTCTGACGCGGGGCGACACAGGGGGCTGCGAAAAGCCGCCCCCCTGCTCCTGGCCCTGGTGTGGGTGCTGATGTTCCTTGGCGCCGCGATGGCGTCCGTTCGGTCCGGAGCCGTCTCGCCGGGCCCGAAGACGACGCTGTACACCGTGCAGCCTGGCGACACTCTGTGGTCAATCGCCAGCCGGCTGGACAAGCACCAGGATCCGCGGCAGGCGGTGTGGGACATCATGCAGGCCAATGGGCTGAAGGACTCGCTGATACGGCCGGGGATGGTTCTCCAGATCCCGGCGGGGAGGTAAGAGGACGTGATAGGGGAGACCATGCGCACGTGGATCGAAGCATGGAACTCAGGAAACTTTTGGGCGTTCGTGCGCTGGCGCGCCGGGATCCACCGCCGCTACGTGAAGCGGCGTCCGGCACAGCGGTGATTGGCGTGAGTGTTGCGGCCGCATCCCACGGTACTACGGTATGCGGCCTGGACAAGCAATATGCACGGAGGGGTGTTCATGAGCACGACGACGATTGATCACCCGACTCTCGACCAGAAGTTTCAGCAGTACCACCAAGACAATCCGCACGTCTACGAGACGCTGGTGCGGTTGGCCCGACAGATGAAGGCCCGCGGACATCGTCGGATCGGGATCAAGATGCTGTGGGAGACCATGCGGTACCAGCTGATGCTGGACACGCTGGACCCGGAGGGGTGGAAGCTGAACAACAACTACCCGTCCCGGTACGCGCGCCTAATCATGTCGCAAGAGCCCGATCTGGCGGGGATCTTTGAGACGCGAGAACTGAGGTCATAGGGGGGGTGAAACCGTGGCCTGGATAGAGTCGCACGAAACACTGGCTCATCATCCAAAAACGCGAAAACTGGCCCGCCTGCTGGGAGAGGATCTCCCGGCGACCATAGGCAGGTTGCACCTTCTCTGGTGGTGGGCGATGAACTACGCGCAGGATGGAGACCTGACCAAGTACGATGACAGCGACATCGCAGACGCACTCATGTGGAGCGGCGACCCAGGCCACGCTGTCGAAGCGCTGTGCACGGCCGGATTCCTCGACCGGACCGAGGACGGACTGTACATCCACGACTGGCAAGACTATGCCGGCCGCCTGATAGTCCAACGTGAAAAGAATGCGGAAAGGAAACGGAGGTCACGTGCCCGTCACGCGGACGTCACGCGGACGGACGACGGACAGGAATGTGACGGCCGCGAGAGTCACGGGGCTACCATACCTAACCTAACCAAACCAGACCTAAGTGGTGGTGGTGATCACGCGCACGCGCGCGAGATCGTACGAGCCTACGAGCAGATATACGGTACCCTTCCGAATCCGGTGCAGATCGACGACTTGGTGCAGTATGTCGAGCAGGGGATGGAAGTCGGCTTGGTCATCACCGCTCTAAGGCGGTCCCGTGTCAAGGGCAAGGACCTTGAGTATGCGCTTGGGATTCTACGGCGCCAACTGCAACGCGGGATAAGGACAGTAGCGCAGGCGGAGATGGACGATGCTCGCTTCGAGCTGGCGATCAAGGCGCGGGCGCCAACGGAAACCAAGCCCAGAGCGAATGGCGAGGGGGGTGTAAACCGTGGAGTCGATTGGCGAAGCGATGGAGCGGATGTTGACTGGGATGCTATCGAAGAGCGCTTCTTCGGGGGCGGATAAGTGCCCGCACTGCGGCTGCAAGATGCGGCGCATGACGACCGTCAAGGTGCGAGGCAAGGAATACCCGTGGGGCCCTCTCGTGTGTGATTGCGAGGGCTTCAAAGTGGCCCAGGACCGGCGCGAAGCGGAGCGCAAAGCCCGCGAAGAGGCGGAGGAACGGGAGCGGCAGCGTGAGCGCATCGAGCAACTGTTTCGCACGAGCGGCCTGCCGGCCCGGTGGCGGAATCGGACGTTCGAGGCGTTCCAGGTCACGGACTCAAACCGCGAGGCGTTCGAGGTGGCCAAGCAGTACGCAGACTGGTTCGATCCCGTCGAGGGCAGGGGGCTGCTTCTGACAGGCACGGTCGGCACCGGCAAGACACACCTAGCGGCGGCGATTGCCATGGAGCTGATCGCGCGCGGTCACTGGGTGGTGTTCGGAACCATCACAAGCCTACTCCAGGACATCAGGCGCACATACGATGAACACGCCAGGGAGACTGAGGCGGATGTACTGAGGCGGCTGAAGCGCTGTGCGCTGCTCATTATCGACGACCTTGGGAAGGAGAACGTCAGTCCGTGGGTCAAGCAGACGGTGTTCGACGTTGTGAACGCTCGCTACGAGGATAACAAGGCCCTCATCGTGACGACTAATTTGAGCCTGCCAGTGATCCGCCAGCGGTACAACGCCGACCCACAAAACCCGAACGACACGGTCAGTGTTGGGGACGCTTTGGTGGACCGAATCCTTGAGATGTGTAAGGGCGTGCGGATGGTCGGCGAAAGCTGGCGGAAGCGGTCGGTGCTGTAACTGGAGGCGGTCCGAATGACCGAATGTTGGGTCAAGTTCCCGGAGAGAGGCCGCGATGTTAGGAGCCTGGTGGTTGTGCTGGAAAGCCTAACGGCACAACTCAAGCGGCACCTGGATGACGAATACACCGCCATCCGGCTGGACAAGCAGACCCGGAGCATACGGGTGGTGCTGAAGGAGGTGGACGACAGTGGCGGAGGCGGTGCTGACGCGGGAGACAGCGTTCGCGCCGGATGAGGTGGACCAGATGGTGCGTGACAACATGCGGCTCGTGCACTACGTGGCACTGCAGTACCAGCACAAGGCGGCGGCTCTCGGAATCGACTACGACGAGCTGGTGAGCGCCGGAATGATCGGGCTTTGGGAAGGGCTGATGCGATATGACCCGACCCGGGCGAAATGGACGACCTGTGCGGTGATCCACATCAAAGGGCGGATTCGGAGACTGATTCGGACGACAAAGAGGCAAAACCGTATTGCGACCGTGCCGCTCGAACACCAGGTGGCTGCTGATGAAGATTCTGGAAACGCTCTGAAAGTGTATGACATACTGCCGAGCCGCGATGACGTGACGACCGTGGAGATCCGGGACTGGATGGACAAGCTCCCGGCGCGTGAGCGACACGTGGTGAGCCGGTACATGGATGGATACAAGCAGCATGAGATCGGCGATGAGATGGGCGTGAGTCAGGCACATGTGAGCAGGATACTGCGCCGCACGGTGCAGCGATACTTCGAAGCGTGAGGAGGAGATGCGGATGGTCAAGCCAGGCGACATCGTGAAGTGGACAAGCCAGTCGCAAGGATCGTGGGTGACGAAGCAAGGCGAGGTGGTGGCGGTGGTGAAGCCGCTAGAGAGTGCTTTCCGACACCTGCCGGCAGACCTTCCAAAGGCGCGGCGCAAGTTTGAAAGCGACCGGGTACATGCGTGGTACGGGATCCGGGCCCTGGTCAAGGTACCGCGCGTGAGCAAGCGCGACGGCAGCGTGCTCGGCTACGACTACTACTGCCCGAGGCTCAGTCAGGTGGAGGTGGTCGAGGATGGAGGAGACCACGGACCCGATCCGGCGGCTTGAAGAGGCGCGGCGCCGGGTGGAACGGGCGAAACGGATATGGCACCACGCAGATCCCGACCGCGCGAATCAACTCTACGAGCGCTACCGCGCGGAGGAAGAATACCTGGCGAGGCTATGGGACCTGCTAACGGGGGAAAAGGCGGAGGCCAACGAAAACGCGGCTCCCGCGGGATGCCAAGAGACATAGCGAAAGGGTGATGTGATTTGGCGAAGGTGACGGTGGAGCGTCAGAAGGTGGACGGCAGGAAGTATGTGGTGTGGATCAAGGGCCGCGATGGTTGGCGTCCGGGTAAAGCTGTGGATCGTGACAGAGCTGAGGCGCTGGTCCAGCGGCTGTCGGGCGGACCCTGGAGTTACAGGATGGTCCCGGCGCCGCGGACGACGGTGGAGGATCTGGCGGAGTGACCATGCTAACGCACCTCAGCCTCTTCTCCGGGATCGGCGGCATCGATATTGCAGCCGAGTGGGCCGGATTTGTAACGGTCGGCCAGTGCGAGATGGCGGAATACCCGTACAGAGTGCTTTGCAAGCACTGGCCGAATGTGCCGAAGTGGAGGGATGTACGGGATGTCACAGCAGACAGTGTTAGAGCGGCGGGAATCAGCAGGGTTGACGTTCTCTCCGGTGGATTCCCCTGCCAGGACATCAGCAACGCGGGGAAACGCGCCGGCCTATCCGGGGCCCGTTCTGGACTTTGGCGGGAGATGGTGCGAGCCGTTCGCATGGTGGGACCCCGTTACGTCCTCGTGGAGAACGTGGCAGCGCTCCTTGGACGGGGCATGGGAACTGTTCTCGGGGACCTGGCCGAGAGCGGGTATGACGCGGAATGGGATTGCCTACCGGCGAGCGCCTTTGGTTCCTATCACGAGCGAGACCGGGTGTTCATTGTGGCCTACCCCAAGGGCGAGTATGGGCAAGCACGGAGTGTGCTGGAAGCGAGCGAAGATTGGAGATCATCGGCACAATCTGGAAGACTTCATCGGATGGTTGTGGCTGAACGAGGGAAACAGCCCGGAGAGCGGCTTGAATCTGAACCCGGCGTGGACCGAATGGTACATGGGATTCCCCATCGGACACACAGACTTGCTGCGCTAGGGAACGCGGTCTATCCGCCAGTGGTCAGATGGATTCTTGGTCGGATTCGTGCGGCGATGGGGGTGTGACCATGCCAGACCAACGATCCCTGCACCTCCGCCTCGAACTCATGCGCTGGGCAACGCGGATCCTGACCCTGCGCGACCAGGGCAAGGTAGACACAGACGAGTACCGGGAGGCGGTACGGAGGCGGGATGAGGCGAGGCAGGCGCTGAGGGAGTTAGCGGAGACGGAGCAGATGACGCTGGGGTTGTGAGGGGACTGAGCATTCGAATCACGGGAATCGTCGCTGCCTCGGTAGTGATGACGACAGTCATCCAGGAGGCGATGAAGGGAGCGTGTAGGGATGGGCAACAAGAGCGCAATCGAGTGGACGGACGCAACGTGGAATCCGGTGACGGGCTGCTCGAAGGTGAGCGCCGGCTGCACCAACTGCTACGCCGAGCGCCTGTCACACCGGTTCGGATGGACCACGAAGCCATGGAACGCGACGTATGCGGCGGAGAATGTCAGGCTTCACCCCGACCGGCTGGAGGAACCGTTGAAATGGAAGAAACCCCGGCGGGTGTTTGTGAACTCGATGTCTGATCTGTTCCACGAGCAGGTACCGCTGGAGTTCATCGCCGAGGTATTTAACGTGATGGCTTGCGCGACTGCTGCATGCGGGAAGAACCACAAGCACGATGAGGAATGCTGGACAGGAGAACCGCATACCTTTCAGATCCTCACAAAGCGGCCTGAGCGAATGATGAGAGTGATCAACGAGGAATTGCCAGACTACGTCGGACACTATTGGCCCGGAGACAGGCCATTGTGTTTGGCGCTTGAACTGAATTGGCCTCTGCCGAATGTGTGGCTTGGTGTCAGTGCCGAGAACCAAGAGGCTGCCGACGAGCGAATCCCGTTCTTACTGAAGACTCAGGCGGCGGTGAGGTTTGTGTCGTGTGAGCCGCTGCTAGGGCCGGTGAATTTGAGAGACATAGACCTAGGGACAAACGGTCACGGACTAAGATTCCAGCTTGATTCTCTTACTGGATGGTCACGTGGTAGTGACGAACAAACAGGAAGACACAGGGTAAGCCGAAACGACGAATTTGGCCGGATTGACTGGGTCATCGTTGGCGGCGAGAGTGGGCCGAATGCGAGGCCCATGCACCCGGAATGGGCGCGGAGCCTGCGGGATCAGTGCCAAGCGGCCGGGGTGGCTTTTCTATTCAAGCAGTGGGGCGAGTGGGCGCCGGTCCATGAGCTTCGGTGCAACGAGCCAGGGATATGCGGGCGGCAGTGGTACAACTTCGATCCCGACACGGCCGTGTGTCGGATTGGCAAAAGGGCCGCCGGCCGCCTGCTAGACGGACGCACATGGGATGAGTACCCGGAGAGGAGCGTGTGAGGGATGGAAGTGTGGGTTGTATGTCAGTGGTGGCCTAGGTCAGACGACGAGGACGTGAGTCCGCTGATCTACGTATACAGCAATCGCAGCATGGCAAACGAGCGCGGATTGGAGCTTCAGCAAGCAGATCCCGATTCGCAGGTGCTTATCTATCGGACTGCGCTTAGAGAAGGACGGTGACGACCAATGACCAGCGCATATGACGACATTGCGGATCCCCGTGCCCGGGCGGAAGCCATCATCGGACAGATGCGTCTGCAGCGCATGGAGCAGTCCGGGTTGGCGGTGGTGGATCGCAGCAGGCTGGAGGCGCTAGAACATGTCGCCAACGCCGCACAGGATCTCATCGATCAGTGTTGGACCCGAACAGAACACGGGCCTGTGATGCTTGGGCGGGCGGATCTTGAGCCATTGGCCGACGCACTGGAGGCGTTGGGAGACGCTGAGGAGGCGATGGAGCGGTGAAACAGTCTAAAGAAGTCTGCATGTACTGCGGTTCTGAGGGCTACTGGTGGTACGGCGATGACGAGCACGGATGGATCTGCGACGACTGTGCGGAGGGAGATATGGACTGGGACGAAGAGACGGAGGCGGAGAAGGCGTGAGCACCAAGCCACGCTACGTCTCCAAAGCCGAGCGCCAGTCCATCCTGACGCTGGACGCGCTGGGGGCGCACCTGATCAACCGGGTGCTGCCCCAGGCGCACCGGTACGGGCCGGAGGTGGCGCGGCGGTGGCGAACCGCAGCCACGCACCTGGCCAAGGGTTTGCGCGCATGGCTGGACGGACTGGCGCCGGAGGATCGGGAGCGGTTCCTACGCGAGAGCTCCACCACCCGTGTGATCCTCACCAGCGAGGCATACGTGCCCCGGCCGGACAGCGATGCAGGGATGGACGTGCTGTACACACTGGCCGAGCACGCGATAGGCACGACATGCCGCGGCTGCACTCGGGACCCGGAGGCGTGCGACCTTCGGCGGGCGCTGGTTGCGGCGGACGTGCCGTACTCGACCACGGAGCCGGAGCGGTGTCCGTATGAGATGCCGGGGGTGGAGATGTGAGCGCGACGAACCGGGCCCTGACCAAGCGCCATCCGTATGACGCCTACAGCACGCCTGCATGGGTGACGGAGGCGATTGTGCGGGAGATTGTGTGGGGTACAGATCCACACATCCTTGAGCCTTGTGTGGGACAGGGAGCAATACTGAACGTTCTTGTGAATAGTCCGGTCGTGCCGCCCGCTTACTACGATTATTGCGAGATACAGGAAGACCGCGATTTTCTGACATACGACTTTAACGACCGGAGGTTTGATTTTGTCATCACCAACCCGCCCTTCTCCCTGGCGCAGGAGTTCATCGAGCGGAGTCTGACACTGGCGAACTGCGTAATCATGCTGCTGCGCCTAAATTTCCTGGCCTCTCGCCAGCGCAAAGAGTGGTGGCAGAAGCACCCGCCGACCGCGATCCATGTGCTGACGAAGCGCCCGAGCTTCACAGGGAAGGGGACGGATGCGACGGACTATGCGTGGTTCGTCTGGGATACGACAGGGAGGCAGAAGAGGGGGCTGTACTGGCTGTGAGCGGGGAATCCAAGCGCCCAAAGTGGCTGCCAGAGGTTGCTTCGGACGAAATGATAGCGATGCGGACGCTGCGCATCTGTAAGACCGAGCCTGAGCAAAAGTCCATCGAACAAATCGCCGAGGAAGTCTGCGATCTGTACACCAGCATGGACATCCGGGCATGCGCAACGGTGGAAGGGATCCGATGGACCTGCGAGATCTACCAAGACAGCCCATATAGGGAACTCGGTCTGGCGGAAGAAATGGCCACTGCGGAGGAAGCCGCCAATGAGGCGTATCGGCAGTGGCTGGAGTGGAGGGCGAGGGAACGGTGAAACGGTGGTCTGAGATGACGCCGCGAGAGCGGGATGCGTTGGTCGCTGAGCAGGTGTTCGGATGGACTGGTTGTTGGGCCAATCCACATGGACTAGCGGCCTTTGGGGTTCCGCCAGGCAAGACTTCACGTCGTGGCATTGGGTACTACACCACTGACATCAGCACCGCATGGCAAATCATTGAGCACGTGAAGTCCAAGGGGTTTTACATCGACGTTCTTTCATATGCTGATGGCTACGTCGCAGTTACACATGATGGACAAGAACCGTTGAACCTGGATGGCACTGCACCAACCGCATCCGAGGCTATCTGCATCGCTGCACTAAAGGCCGTCGGGGTGAATGTGGAGTGAAGCGCCTGGTGCTGCCGCTACCGCCCTCAGCGAATCACTCACACGTCCAGGTCCGCCGAGGAAAACGCCTGATGCGGATCCTCTCACCTGAGGCCCGAGCATACAGGACTGAGGCCGGCTGGCTGGCGTTGAAGTGGCGGCGGGAGACAGGATGGGAGATCCCGAGCCGACGGAGCAAGGTCATCATGCGGGTGTGGTTCTACTGGCCGGACAAGCGGCGCAGGGATCAGGATAATCCGCTGAAGCAGCTGCAGGACAGCCTCACGGACGTGCTATGGGAGGACGACAGGCAGGTGCTGCCGCGGGTGATGGACTTCGCAGTGGACAAGCATCAACCACGAGTGGAGATCGAGCTTGAGGTCATGGGGGAGGGTGATAGCGGTGGACGCGCCGACAAGAGGGATCGCAACAGGGACGCCCGTGCCGAGCGTAGAGCGTGAAGCGGCCGTTCAAGCACCAGCGCCGCTGCAAGTGTACTGGATGGACCCGGCGGAGATGGAGGCGTACCTGATCGGCAAGTACGGGGGCAGGCTAGCGCCTCCCTCAGAGAAGCCGACGAACATCATCATCCCTGGCGTGACAGGGCGAAAGCGGGTGACTGCGCGTGGCTGAGCAGACCAAACGCTGCAGTCGGTGCGGTGAAGAAAAGCCCATCAGTGAGTTCTCGCGCCATCGCAGCCGGCCAGATGGGTACAGTGTCTGGTGCCTGGACTGCTACCGGGACACGCGAAACCGGTTCGTGAGCCTGGACGTGCCGGAAGGCAAAAACATATCGCGTCATGACCGGATCACGCGGCCGCTGCCGACGCGAACCGATGATTCATGGGAGCGAGTCTGCCGGGCAATGCGGTATTGGATGGAGGATCGGACGCTGAAGCCTGCGCAGGTAGCGGTCCTAATGATGCGGGCCGTGGAGTTGCTCGACTGGCCGGAGATCGCGGAACTTTCGGGGCTTTCTCGGGATGCGGTGCGGTATCACTACATGCAGGGTCTGCGAAGACTTCGGGAGCGGTACAGGGGGATGATGGCGTGATGGACGACAAGGCGAAGGCGCGGCTGGAATCAATCAGGAAGCGTATGGCGTGGGATGATGCGCTACCCATGAAGGATGCGCGATTCATTCTCCAACAACTCGACGCAGCCGAAGCGGAGAATCGGCGGCTGCGGGAGATGCTGGAAAGCCTGCTAAACCCATGCGAACTATGCTGTGGTGAAGGAACGGTTGTTACTTTCCCGATCTGTGAAGAAGTGGAGTGCCCAAATTGTAGAGGGCGGATTCGCCAAGTCCTACAACCAACGAAAGGAGTTAATGAGGAATGAGCGACCGCGTGTTGAGCGATGAAGAGATTGCCGAGTTTGAATCATTTGCCTTGGAAGTTCCCGATCAGATTGACTTTGCTTCGGCGGAGGATGTGCTGGATCTCATCGCCACCATCCGCGACTTGCAACGGCAGAATGCGGAATTGCGTTCAGACTACCAGCGCATGTACGAGCGAGCTTTGAAGCTGCACAATCAAAACGCCTTCATGCTGGAGACGCTGGAAACCTATGTGCGTGAATGTCGCGATTGCAAGGATGGATATATTGACGGGTTGAGATGTGCTCACTGTTGGACTGCCCGCGAAACTCTCGCCAAGGTACGCGGGGAGAGCGTCGGAAATCCAGCGTAAAGCGAAAGGAGGCCCCGTGGTAAGGGGCCGAGGCAGTGCGGTTGCCTAGAACATACCACGGGGGCGATGCGGATGCAACTGGACCTGGGACTGCGCAAGATAGACAAGACGCGCACGCGGCAGATGGTGCGGGAGTATTTCCGGCTGTATCGGTATCGCAAGCGGCTTCTGGAGGCCGACCTGGAAGAGCGGCCAGCCGAACGCAGGCCGCTTCCTGGATATGAGCATGCCGCTGATCCGCGTACCATCCGTGCGCCGGGGTATGATGGATCGCGGATCCCGCACCTGCCACCGGACATAGACGAGGATCCGCGGGATCGCGAGCGGCGACGGTTCTGCCGTGAGGTCGAACGTGCTGTGGATGCCCTGCCTGAGTACCAGGCGGCCATCATCCGAAAGCTATACATGGAACACGAACCATCACCGCTGCATCCGGCGCCGACCGATCTCCAGGTGTGGCGAGAGCTATATGGGGATGGATGGTACGTGAGCGAACGGTACTACGAGTCTCAGAAGGCGCAGGCCATCTTCAGGTTGGCTGAGACGTGGGGGATCACGCAGTACGTCGAATAGCCGTTCGCGGTGACATGGGAATGGCCGGGCATAACGCCCGGCCGGTGCTCAGTTGCGAAGTCGTGCGGAAATGGCGCGCTTCCAATTGGGATTTTATGCGGAGCGCTGCGGGAAAACCGTGATACGATGTGACCATGGAGCCTTAGACGCGTGACGACGGCGCGCGCCTGAGGCTCCATGGCAATCTGAGCAACGGGAGAATCAGTAAGGATGAACGCAGGGCTTCGTCCCTGTGTCGGGATGAAGAATTCGCGTACATGGTTGGCGCGTCAGGAACAGGTCGGGTCCCGTCCGTTCAAGTCGGACGTAATGCGTGGTGCCGTGAAGACCCGGCGAACGAGTGAGGTTCGAATCCTCGCCTTCATTCCGACAGAGTGGCGAACTCACACCTATTCGATCCGGCGTCGGCACTCTGAAGCCTTATGATCCGGGACTGAACCCGAGCCAGACTCGGCAGTAGGCCCCCACCGGCATCGGAGTGCGGACGCCTGACCGGACGGCGTGTGCCGAGCATCCGGCCTTGCTTATTGAACAAACCCGCGGGTATATCATTTGGCCGCCAACACCCTGCCAATCCGAAGGGTTGCGTTCCTACGTGGCCTCGTCCGAGCCGCTACGTACCGTGCGACTCGGCTAGGTGCGGTGGGGTGCAAAATGGCGCGCGGCGTACTTACAGTACGCTGCCTGCAAAGGCTTCGGACGCTGTGCCCGCAAACAGTGTCCATGGCCGCCGCTATCACCCGAAACCCTGGCCTCTGCGGCCGGGCGGAAATCGCGAGCGGCGCCGGGAGGCGCTAAGGCCGAGAGACCGAGTCTCGCTAGGGATGGGGCGGCCACAAAACAGTCATTGGGCGCCTGGCCAGCGCCCCGGCCGCATACGTCTGGCACTCGCTCACGCGGGTGCCGGTGTTTTTATTGGCCGCCGCGAAGAATCATCCGCCTGGCGAACTGCAGCGCGCGCAAAGCCGGCGCGATCTGCGACGCTGAAATCGCAGACCATGGGCGCTGCTGCTCCATTACCGTCGAGCGCCCGCCGGCGGTAAGGCGGGTGCTGCGGGGCCGCGGCGGCCTATCATTTCTGTGACCCTGCCAGGATGGTGCCTGACCATGCACGTCGCCGGACCGGACGGCGCCTGGCAGGGTTTCCGGTGCGTAGGAAGAGGTGATCGCGTGAAACCCTGCTGGGCATGCGGTGAAAAGGTGCCGACCAACACACGCATGATGCGCTGCCGTCACTGCCAGGGCTGGGCCGTGACGCCCGATGAGGATCCGCGGCGCGAACGGGAGTTGCGCGAGCTGGAGCGCTTGATGCAGTCGGCGAACACGTATGAGCGGCGGGGTGGACGGTTGAGGCAGAGGAGGCATGCGCAGATATGAGAGAGGTGCTGTACCGACTCGTCAAGTACCACTGTTGGGGCTGCGGAATGGAATTCCTGGCGGATCACCGATATGTCAAGACGAGGTTCGTGGAAGCGCACGGTGGCTTGAACTGCCCCGGTTGCGGTGAACGCGTCGAGGTTGTCGTCTGCACCCGAGACGAGGACTCCGATGAGCTTCGGAACTGGGGATGCGTATATCCGAACGGTCTTACATGGGACCAAGAGCGCGTTTGGGATCAAGTAGGCATTTGATGAGGTGATCCCGATGGAACCGATCGCAAGGACCGGGATATGCCCGCAATGCCGCGGAAGTGGTTATGTGGCTGGATGGCTTTCTGCAGTACGGTGCTTCCTCTGTGACGGTACAGGTCACGGGTCATTCATTTTCGACGGCGTGTGGCGCAAACGACAGCAGGAAATCACCATAAAGCTGTCTAACCACACAGAGCCTTTGCCAGCGCATGAACGACGCCTTGGTACGAGTTCGATGCGGGCGAGGTGATCGGGCCCAGCGTGGAGAGGATAGTCTACGCGAGGATCGTATGCCTCGCCCTCTCCACGGTGGGCCTGACCCAGTCCACCCACCATTACCCCTGCATTGTGGCCGCTGCCGTGAGGTGGCGGCCGGATTGTTCTGCTTTGCCCGAATATGAGGCGGTGAGGACGTAGAAAGCCGCCACGGTAGGACGTGACGGCGTGGTGCGTGTTACTTTTCGGTTGGCGCTGACTGAGATTCAATTGCGAACCCAATGCGGCGTTTTGGCTCGTTGATATTCTCGCGCGGCACCGCGGTTAGCAGACAGTTGATTTGAGAAACGTGTTGAATTAGCCGCATTGGTAACCCATCGGCACTGGTCCCGTAGAACACTATTAAGCTCGGATTCCAGTAACCGATGTTCTCAACACTCAAGGTCAGTGTCTGGCCAAATTGCACAAGACTGAGAGCGACTTGTTTGTTTGCGTCCAAGCTCATGTTGTACTCATTAATCATTGCAACCAGCCGCACGACGAACTGTTCAGCAAGGTTTTCTTTAATTGAAGTGACTTGAGGATTTGGTGGAATAACAGGCGCCTTGAACGATGGCACCTTGATTTCCGGAAGCTCCGGCATCTTGAATGAGAAATCGCTCATATCTGGTCACCCCCTTGTCTAAGGTGAGGAAGTTCTGCAACATGGTCCACAATCCTCTTTTTTTACACAAAACCAACTCAATCCAGTCTCTGGAGGTGGGGTGAATGTAGTGCCTCGATCTCGCAATCCGAACCGTGACCAAGCACGCGAGATATGGCTTGAGCACGGCGGAAACATCACTAACCGACAGATCGCTGAAATGCTTGGTGAGAGCGAAAGGGTTATTGCGGTGTGGAAGCACCGAGACGGCTGGGCGAATGTTGTACAACAAACTGATGAAAGTTGTACAACAAACGCCAAGCCTAAACCGCGCAAGGCCGGTGCTCCTCGCGGCAACAAGAACGCGGTCGGCAACCGTGGAGGACCTGGTGGACCACCAGGCAACAAGAAGGCGGTCGTGACCGGCGAATACGAAACCATCTACTTGGACGCGCTCGACGACGAGGAGCGTGTCCTTTTTGCTGCTGTAGACACGGACGTAACAGCGCAGCTTGATCGTGAGATCCGGTTGCTTGAGATTCGGGAGCGCCGCATGCTTCAGCGGATCAAACATCTGCAGCAAGGACCAGAGATGGTCCTGCAGTTCGAGGATCACAGCGAGCAATCCAGCGACATACACGGGGATACAGATATCCGAAACGAACGTCGTGAGGCTGCGCTCGACCGCATCCAGCGCATTGAGGAGGCGCTCACACGTGTGCAGGAACGCAAGGCGAAGCTGCTGGATCTCAAGCACAAAGTTGAGAAGGGCGCCGGTCCTGATGACAGCAGTCTGGCTGACCTTGCTCGCGCGATTCGGGAGAGTGCCGAATCATGAGTTTTACGTGGGGGAGGTTCAGCCAAAAGCAACTGGATTCGATCCGTAACTCCACGGCCCGCCTGAACTTCTGGGAGGGCGCCGTTCGCTCTGGTAAGACCATCGCGAGTATCGTGCGCTGGCTGGACTACATCGCAACCGGGCCGTCAGGCGACCTGCTGATGGTCGGCAAAACGGAGCGCACGCTCAAGCGCAACATCCTAGATGTGATGGAGCAGATCCTCGGCCCGCGGTTGTACCGCTACAACAAGGGCGAAGGCGAGGTCTACGTCTGCGGCCGAAAGATTTACGTCGCCGGCGCGAATGACGAGCGGGCTGAAGGTAAGATCCGCGGAATGACACTCGCCGGCGCGTACGGCGACGAGGTGACGCTGTGGCCGGAGAACTTCTTTAAGATGCTCCTGTCGCGCCTATCAGTTTCGGGCGCCAAGTTCTTCGGCACGACGAACCCCGACAGCCCATACCACTGGCTGAAGGTGGAATACCTGGACAAGACGGATCTCGACCTGCGGTCATGGCACTTCGTGCTCGAGGACAACCCAAACCTTGACCAGGCGTACGTAGAGGCCCTGAAACGTGAGTATACCGGCCTCTGGTACAAGCGGTTCATCCTCGGTTTGTGGGTTATGGCCGAGGGAGCCATCTACGATATGTGGGATGATACCTTGAACACCTTCACGGACGCCGACATACCGCCGGGACTCAAGATGGTTGCACGGCGGTACATCTCCGTGGACTATGGCACGCAAAACGCCACGGTGTTCCTCGACTGTTTGGACGACGGTGACACGCTATGGATCGTCAACGAGTACTACCACAGCGGCCGGGAACAAGGCCGACAGAAAGAGGATGCCGAGTACGCTGATGACCTGCTCAACTTCGCCGGCCCAGAGCGGCCACGATTCGTCATCGCCGACCCTTCGGCAGCCAGTTTCAAGATTGCGCTGCGGCGCCGTGGTCTGATGGTGAGAGACGCTGAGAACGACGTTCTGGAAGGCATCCGGATGACGGCGACGATGATTGCGAAGCGCAAGTTGCGCGTGAACCGCGACAGGTGCCCACATCTCGTCAAGGAGATAGCAGGCTACGTGTGGGACGCGAAGGCCGCCGAGCGCGGCGAGGAAAAGCCGTTGAAGCAAAACGATCATGCGGTTGACGCCATGCGCTACCTGGTCGCGACGGTGGTCAACAAGTACCGGCTGCATTCAGCGTGATGGCGGAACACATCGTGGAGAAAGGAGGGGATTGCCTATGTCGAAGAGCGGTAAACGCGCAAAGACGTCTCCTAGATCCACGAAAGAGGTACAGCATTCAACTCCTGCGGCACCACGCGGGTTAACTTTGGACACGCTTGCCAATGTGCTTACCAAGATCGTGACCATGGATGCTTTCAGCAATCCACTGGCCCGTCTTGGTTACGGTACACCGAACATTATCGAGGGCACCCAATACCCGCTCACGCGGTTGACGCAGAACTACCAACTGCTGAACAGTCTGTACCGGAACAACTGGATCGTTCGGCGTGTGGTGGACATCATCCCAGAAGACATGTGCCGGAACTGGATCGCCATCCAGAGCCAGATGCCGCCGGAGGCAATCGACAAACTGAACCGTATGTGGCGGTCCAAACGACTCAAGCAAAAAATCCTGCAGGGTCTGAAATGGGGCCGCCTTTACGGAGGCGCCGCTGGGCTCATCATGATCGAAGGCCACGAAGACATCCTGGACCAGCCGTTGGACTACGACATGATCATGCCGGGCAGCTTCAAGAATCTGATGATTGTCGACCGCTGGACCGGTGCGTACCCGTCAGAAGAACTCGAGGAAGACATCAACGACGTCGAGTTCGGATTGCCCAAGTACTACGAGATTACGCTGGAAAATGGTCAGGTGATACGAGTCCATCACAGCCGTGTGCTGCGGTTCACCGGCCGGGATCTTCCTTACTGGGAGAAACTTGCGGAGGTATACTGGGGCATCTCGGAAGTCGAGATCGTTTACGAGGAACTGAGGAAACGCGACAACACTTCCTTCAACATCGCGTCCCTGGTGTTCCTCGCCAATCTGCGCGTACTCAAGATGGAGGATTTGGGTGAGCTTCTGGCATTGGCGGACGAGAACGCCAAGAAGGACCTATATAACGTCCTACAGGCGCAGAATTGGCTGATGTCCAACATGGGCGTGTACGTGATGTCTGCTAAGGACAGCATGGAGACGCACCAGTACACGTTCGCGGGCCTCAACGAGATCTACGAGTCTTTCATGATGGACATCGCAGGTGCATGTCAGATCCCTGTGACGCGTTTGTTCGGGCGTTCTCCGGCCGGCATGGACGCGACCGGTGAGAGCGACCTGCAGCACTACTACGAGACCGTACAGCAGGCGCAGGAGACGTATCTGGCGCCGATTCTGGATAAGCTCCTGCCCATCATGTGCATGTCGGAGTTTGGTGCCATCCCGGACGACCTGGACTACAGTTTCAACCCCATCCGCAACCCGACAGACAAAGACATCGCCGATCTGGTGCAGCAAAAGAGCGCAGCCATCGTCAACCTCTTCAACGCGGGCATCATTTCGCAAAAGACGGCGCTGCAGGAGTTGCGCCAGATGTCCGACACGACGGGCATGTTCACCAACATCACAGACGCGGACATCCAAGCGGACGAAGACCAGACCACAGACGCCGGGGAGATGATACCGGATGGCGCGTTCGCCTCTATTGGAGTCGCGGCGCCGGATCGAGTCGGAATATCGCCGGGCCATCAAACTGGCGATGGAAAAGCTGGGCGATTTGCTCAGTGGCTTAGACGATCCCTTCGAGATCGTTAGACGCCTGCGCAACGCCACTAACGACCCGTGGTATATCCAGTACGCCGAGGCCGTGGCCATGAAAATGGTCACGAACATCTTCAGCGACGCCGGACGGACATGGCGCCAAGCGGCGAACCGCAACAGCAAGGGCGGCGTGCTGTACCGGGCCCTCATGCAGGAGTTTGAGACATCCGTCGGCGGCGCCATCATGGCCCAGGTGCGCGAGAACGCCGAGTATATCCGGTCAGTTCCTGCTGATGTCGCGCGTGAGATGACGGAGCACATCATGCACCAGTCGATGGCTGGTTTCCGGGCGTCGGAGATCGCTGAACACCTGCTGTCCATTTACCCGCACATGTCAGAAGTCAAGGCGAACCTCATCGCGCGCACAGAGACCAGCAAAACGCGGACGGCACTGGAGCAGGCCCGGAGCGAACGCCTCGGGGCCCGATGGTATCAATGGCGCACGTCGGAGGACGCGCGGGTGCGCAAGAGTCACCGCCTGATGGACAAGGTCTTGGTGGCATGGGATGACCCGCCAAGCCCGGAGGCATTGGCCGGTGAGAAGTCTGTGGGTCACTACCACGCCGGCTGCATATGGAACTGCCGTTGTGCGGCGTTGACGGTTCTGACGCTGGATGACGTCGATTGGCCGTGCAAGGTGTACAGAAATGGCGCCGTAACAACGATGACGCGGGCCCAGTTCGAGAGAATATGGACACCAAGCAAGGTGGTTTGAAGCCCAACCGGGCTTCTTTTTTATGCCTTGAAAGGAGGTGATGACAGGTGAAGGCGTTCTACGGTTCGCGCTTTTCGCCGAACCAAACCATGACGCCTGAGGGCTTTCTTGTCGCGCACAACGTGCCCATCTCCCGCGCTGGTTGGTACGAGTACCTGGCCAGCGAGATCGGCGCCGACACAACCAGCGGAGACCGCATTGTCAAGGTGTTCCGCGATCCCGCCGAGGTGTTCAGCCCGGCTGCCATGGCGAGCTTCGAGGGCAAGCCGCTCACAGACGGGCACCCGCCGGCGGGAGTGACGCCGGACAACGCCTCGTGGTACGCCAAAGGCGCCGTGCAGAATGTCCGGCGGGGTACCGGTGAAGACAATGACCTACTGCTTGCCGATCTGGTCGTGTATGACGAACGCCTCATCAACGAGATTCGCGCTGGCAAGCGTGAGGTCTCGGCCGGTTACGAGTGCGAGTACGTGCCAAACGGAGATGGTACCTACTCGCAACGCAACATCGTCGGAAACCATGTCGCTGTCGTGGAAAGTGGAAGGGCCGGTGATCGAGTGCGGATTCGTGACCAAAGCCCGGATGATGATGCCGAGGCCGCGGCCAAACGATACGGGATCGCCGTCAAAAAAGACGGTCACCGCTCACCGCCCAAAGGTTACCCCGAGGACCGCGAAGACTACGCCGACCCCGTGAACTACAAGTACCCGCTGACCGGTCAGCATGTGCAGGCGGCGGTTGAGTACTACAACCATCCTGGCGAGCGCGAAAAAGGCGGATACACCCCGGAGGAATTGGTTGTCATCGGCCGTCGCATGGTCCAAAGGCTCGGCAGCGGCTACGAGCTAAGGGACGGCCGAATCATTACGCCGCGTGAAAACAAGCAGAAAGGTGCTGATTCAAGGATGAAGTTGAAGCTGCCTACTCGCCGGCACTCCCGCGTAACGGACGTGCTGGCGGCAATCGGACTCAAGCAGTTTGCAGTGGACGCTGAGCCGGACGAGATTGTGGACGCTGTGGATGCCATGGCCGAGGAGCGCGCGTCTGCACAGGAAGAGCCCCCGAAGTCCAATGACGAGGGCGGTGCCCCCGAAGATGTAAAGCGCATCGAGGCGTTGGAGCAGAAGGTGGATGCCCTGACAGAGATGCTGCGCAAGCTGGTCGAGTCGAAGACCTCCGACGCCGAGAAGTCTCCGGAGGAGGCCATTGATGAGGCCATCGCCCAGATGGAGGACCCCGAAAACACGCCGCCTCGTACGCAGGACAACGCCGAGGAAGAGGAGAGCCATACCATCGACCCGTCCATGGTTGAGGATGAGGCCGGCCCGGTGGCGCCTCCGGAGGAACGCCCGCAGTCTGGTCTGACGGCTGTCGACACTGCGTACAAGATCGCCGCTCTGAAGGCTATCAAACCGATCATCGCCGCAATCCCCGACCCTGTGGCCAAAAAGAAGGCTGCCGACGCGGCCATCGCGGCCATCAAGGGGAAGCCGTCGACCAACACGTACGCCATGATCGAGCGGGCGAACCGGCAGCGCGCGCGTGACCAGCAGACCAACAAGCCGACCGCACAGCAGACGCCTGACATCTCGCAACTCGGCCGCGAATGGGCCAAGAAGTACAACCCGCACTACAAGGAGCGGGCCTAACCTATCGTTTCTCGCAAAGGAGGAGATTTGAGTGCCTGGTTCCGTTGTGGGCAAGACCCTGAACCTGGGTTATCCCGGGAACGTATCTCGTAGTGCTGATGCCGTGATCGTGAATCGCCCTGTGCGGTCGACCGATAGCAACCCGATCCCCTTTGGGGCGCCGGTGGTGTTAAACTCGGACAACACTTACTCCCTGTTCGGCGCAACAAACACGGCCGCTGATTTCGCAGGTGTGGCCATTCGTGAGGTCAAGCAGGCCACTTCATATCTGTCCCAGCCGTATGGACAGACGCAGTACAACCCTGGCGATCCGTGCGACGTGATCGAACGGGGCTCGGTGACGGTCACCTGCAACGTGGGAACGCCGGTGGCCGGCGGCCCCGTGTACATCCGTGTGGCGGCCAACGCTTCCATCCCGAACGGCGTTGTCGGCGGCTTTGAGGCGGCGGCGGACGGAACTAATACGGTGCAGTTAACCAACGTGCAGTGGAAGACCGGCAAGATCGATGCCAACAACACCGCCGAGATCACGATCCTGTCTCGCAACAAGGCGTGACGATAGGTTGACCGAAGGAGGAATGGACAGATGACGGTGACTCCTGGACAGCGGACCTACACGGTGCCGGGCCTGGGCGGCGGTGTCATGACAAATGATGCGGCCATCGCCAGTGGCCTGGCGTTCCTGAATGCCGAGCTTGAAAAGCGCGACCCTCGCCTGCTGGAGCCCCTTCAAAGCGTGACGTGGCCGCGTGACATCGTGGCTCGCACGGGTGGCGGCTGGGTCGAGTTCAGCAGCCAGTACTTTGTCGACTATGCCACGACGGGCGGCCAGGACGGCGGCATCATCGGCGGTGAGAGCAATGACATCCCGATCATGCAGGCCAATCTGACCAAGGATGTGTGGAAGGTCTTCACCTTCTCGAATATCCTGAAGGTGCCGTTCGTCGACCAGTCCAAGCTGCAAGGCATTGGCCGCTCGTTGGACGACATCCTGGACAAAGGCATCCGGCTCAACTACAACAAATCCATCGACAACGTGGTCTACGTCGGCGTACCGTCCCTCGGTGTTACGGGTCTGGTAAACGATCCGAATGTCACGGCAAGCGCGGCGCCGAATGGCGCAAGTGGTCAGTCCACGTGGCAGAGCAAGACGCCGCAGGAGATCCTGGATGACGTCAACAGCATCATCCAGGCGACGTGGCAGGCGTCAGAGTACGACCTGACCGGTATGGCGAATCACATCTTGATTCCGCCGGCGCAATACAGCTATCTCGTCGGTCGCACGGTAAGCCAAGCTGGGAACATCTCGATCCTGCAGTTCTTGCTCGAGAACAATCTGGGACGCAACCAGGGCATTGACCTTGTGATCGCACCGTCTCGGTGGTGTACTGGCGCCGGCGTTGGCGGAAAGGACCGCATGGTGGCCTATGTCAATGACGAGGACCGCGTGAATTTCGACCTGACCGTCCCGCTGTCGCGCGTCATGACGCAGTCGCAGGTGACGGAGATGGCCTACTTGACGGCCTATGCCGCTCAGTTCAGCCAGGTCAAGATCCTGTATCGGCAGTGCATCCAATACATGGACGGTATCTGATGAGGGGGTTGCATGCATGCGAGTGTTCTCGCGCAAGTCTCTGATGTTTCATCACCCGACCGGAGAGGAGGCGCCCGTCACCGTACGGGCGCATGACTTTTCCGACGTTCCGGATTGGGTGGCTCACTCCACGATGTTCCGTTGGGCCTTGGATGACGGGGTAGTGAGTGTGATCGAGTCCAAGGCTGACGAAGTTCAGGCGGAAAAGGCGGCGGCCAAGCGCGGTAAAGCTGGTGGATGACCGTGGGGATGGATCCAACCTTCACGGACGTCAACGGCTTTTTTACGTTCGGGGATGGCTCGAACATCCGGCAAGGCACCAATCCACCGTATGCTGTCTCGGACTTTCTGGCGATGTACCCGCAATTCGGGCCCGACGCCGATGACAAATACGTGGTTCCGCAGACGGTGATCGAAGCCTTCATCGACATGGCGAATGCGTCGATGTCGCAGGCGCGCTGGCGCAGCATGTGGCAGGCAGCCATGGGCTGGTATGTGGCGCACTTTTGCACGCTGTATCTCCAGTCGGCGGCCGATCCGAATAGCGGCGCCGCGGCGGTGCTTGAGGCCGGGCGCGCGCAAGGCGTCCTGACTGGAGAGTCCGTGGGAGACCTGTCGTATTCGCAGGATGCGAACATCGCCAGTGTCGATGGTTGGGCTGCTTGGAACCTGACGGTATACGGCCAGCAACTGGCCACAATGGGGCGCCTGGTGGGAAAGGGCGGCATGTACGTCTACTGATAGGAGGCGGTGCGGTTGCTCAAGGCGATGGTAAAGGTCTCCTTAAGGTTGGACAAGACCTCCTCTCTAGCCAAGGCCCTCCATACGCTCGCCAAGACAGATGTGCTTGTCGGCATCCCGCAAGGCAGCGATCGTGAGGACGGCCCCATCACCAATGCCCAGCTACTCTATATCCACGAGCATGGTGTACGCTCGCAAACCATGCGCGAGGCCATGCAGCCGGATTTGGACCGCGGCGTGCCGTATAGCAAGGCGTATGACCTGTTCATCCATGAGCATGGTTCGCCTCTTTGGAAGATCCCGCCGCGGCCGGTTTTGGAACCGTCCATTGCCACTGTCAAACCCAAGATCGCCGAGTGGTTCAAGAAGGCCACTGATGCGGCGCTGAACGGAGACGACCCGGGTCCATACCTGGATGCCGCCGGTAAGACAGCCCGGGACGCAGCATTCAACTGGTTTACGGACCCGCGCAATGGTTGGCCGCCCAATGCGCCGTCCACCATCAAAGCCAAGGGCAGCGACCGACCGCTCATTGACACCGGCGAGATGCGCAAGGCCATCACTTGGGTGGTGAGGGAACGATGATGCAGCTTTCGCGCGTGCTGTCTAGCCGACGGATGGCGCAGACCTTCACCGTCTATCGCAAGGGCGGATCATGGGTGGCTGGGCGCTGGAACGGCACGGAAACCCCTATACAGATGACTGGTGTTATCACCGTGCCAAGCGAGACGGACGTCGAACAGGTGCCGGAGGGCGACCGCCAGCGCGGGGCCATCTGTGTCTACACCGCCCAGCCATTGATGATCACGAACGCCGGAGGTACATCAGACGAGATTTTATGGCGAGGTCAGAGGTACCGGGCTGCGAAGGTTTGGCCGTATGCGGACTACGGGTACTACAAGTGCATCGCCGTGCGGATGGATGATGTGTGATGGCAGATACCGTGCTCACCGTGCAACAGATCGAGGACATCTTTCAGACGTGGACCAGTCAGGCTCTCGGAGTAACAGATCCGGGAGCCGTTCGTATTGGATGGCCAATGGACGGTGCCCCGGCGTGGCATATCACGGATGATGTTTGCTTCGTGCTCGTGACGTATGTTGACAACCCAATCACTCGTCAAATAGAGCGCTCATACAGTCCGCTGGACCCGGACAATGCGAACATGGCGCACTCCTACATAGACAGCGTTCGTGTGTCCTGGACACTGTATGGACCCAACGCCTTCGAGCGTGCCGACATCATCCGCGCAGCGCTCTTTCAGCCTTCCACCACCGATACACTGGCCGCCAACAACCTCGGATTGGTGACTGATGTACCAATGCCGATCCGAGTGCCTGAACTGTTCAACGGCCAGTGGTGGAGTCGCGCGACGTTGTATGCAGACTTCAATCAGTTGGTCATCCGTCAGACGTCCGTCCCGTACATCACAGGTTCGGACGTGAGAATCGTTGAAGGGTAGGTGAACCCTGTTGACCCTATCACTTGCCGACATCGTAAACATTACGGTCGAGGTCTCGCCGTCGGCTGCAAGCCCGAACGCCATGAATGTCGGGCTAATCGTGGGCGCTTCGACCGTCATTCCAACCGCTACCCGGACACGCCAATACAACAGCACTACCGACATGCTGTCAGATGGTTGGACAGGCACAGAACCGGAATACAAGGCCGCGCAGGCATATTTTGAGCAATCTCCTGCCCCGTCTGCAGTGGTCATCGGCCGTCAAGATACGACCGCCTCAGAAACTCCTCTGCAGGCTGTGCAGGCGTGCCGCGCCGCCGATAGCACGTGGTATGGCTGCTATGTATGTGGCGCACAGGACGCGGATATTGAGGCCGTCGCTCAGTATATTGAGACGGCTTCACCTGCGTCCGTCTTCTTCTACGACACCCAAGATGCCAACGTCGCGTCCGGCACCACGCCGAATGTCATGTCGACTCTGCAGTCTGACAAGTATCACCGGACTCTTGGCATGTACAGCACGTCCCAATATGCTGGTGCCGCATTGCTTGGCCGTGCGATGGGTCTGAACACAGGTTTGGCCGGTTCCGCGTTCACTCTCGCTTACAAGAACCTGACTGGAGTCACACCGGAGAATCTGACCAGCACCCAGGCCAGCGCTATCCTCGGCTACAACGGCAACATCTACGCCAACTACGGCGGCCAGTACAATCTGCTTCGGCAGGGAACGATGGCCGATGGCACACCGTTTGACGAGGTGTTGAACCTGGATGTCATCACGGCCGACATCCAAACGTCCGTGATGAACGCGCTGACCCAGAGCCCGAAGATTCCGCAGACCGAGGATGGCGTAACGATGCTGGTCAACACCATCACGGCGCCGTGCGAACGGGCCCGCATCCGCGGGATGATCGCGCCTGGTGTGTGGCAAGCGGCTCCGGTGCTCGGGAAACTCAACACCGGAGACACACTTGCGTCCGGCTACCTGGTGCTGGCGGATTCGCTCGCCAACCAGTCTCAGGCCGACCGTGACGCGCGGAAATCGCCGCCGATCTATGTCTGCTTGAAGATGGCCGGCGCCGTCGAGCATGTGGTCATCGGCGTCATCGTGAACCAGTGAGGGGGTGACTGACCTTGGGAATGACAACCTACAGCTTTGCTGATGTCTCCGCTGTGGTATCTCATCCGTCCCTCGGTCAATATGTGGCCAACGGCGCTGGCCTTGGCAGCATCCGTGTCACAATGGCCACCGAAAACACCAAGCATGACGTCGCCGCTGATGGGTCCGTCATGGTCACCAAAACCATCGGGAAGAACGGCACCATCGCATTCGAGATCCAGCAGACCAGCGGCTTCGATCAGTGGCTGCGCAACTCCTACAACTATCTGTACACGGCTGACACATCTCAATGGGCTCAGATGTCCATTGTCATCCGCTCGCCTATCATGGGCGACCTGATTACGGCGACGGGTTGCGCATTCAAAATCCGGCCGGAACGCCCGTATGAGGCAGATGGGCAGAAGGTCACATGGGAGATCATGGCCGCCAACATCGACGAGTTTGTGGCGTGAGGGGGATAACGCATGGGAGAAAAGTACAAGGACGTCGAAATCAACGGCCGTAAATTTCGGATCCGCAAGTTCAGCGCCCGTGATGGCTCGTACATTCTTATCAAGGTGATGAGCATCCTGGCGCCGATGTTTCAGGGGTTGGACCTGAACCAGGTGCAGAACGTCAAGGACGTCAGCGATGTCGCGTCGAACGGGCTGGATGTCTTCGGGATGATCGCGAAGCTGATCACGCTCTCCGAGTCCGACTTCAACTACATCCAGGAGAAATGCTTGCGCGTATGCAGCGAGCACCTGCCGTCCGGGTTCGTGCCGGTCCTGAATGACAACGGGTCCTTCGGCGTTCTCAACCTCGAGGACGATACGGTGACCGTGCTGGCGCTGACTGCTCACGCGCTCATTTTCAATCTGCAGAGTTTTTTCGCCGGAAGCCCGTTGCAGGGCTTGGTTGGCGGCCTCTTGGCTACACCCCAGTAAGGTTGGTCAATGTCGACGAGTTCCTCTACGCGCCAGTAATGGCGGGATTCTGGACGCATCGGGATCTCGTGGAGGACGTGTTCGACATCGACGACCTGTTGGACGCGCACGAGATGCTCAGTGTTCGCTTCGAGAATGAGTGGCGCGCTCGCGAAGCTGCTGAGAGATTCCGACAGCGTCCCTATGGCTGACGCGTGCTGAGGCGATAACGGCGCGCTCGACACGCTTCAATGCTCGCTCTTCGTAGAAACTCTTGACCACGAATAGGGCATGAACGATGCCGGGTATCAAACCGAAACACCACAGGATCAGGTTAAGCAAGGCTGACAATGGCTTGCCACAGAAAAGCACTGCTACCGGCGGCAGAACGATAGCCAGGAAGTATCTCATCCTTACCCCTCCTTTGACGACATAGTATACCAGCACATGCCATGTTGGCGAGAGTTTTCAGTTAGGAGGTGAGACGCATGATTGAGACCATCAAGGAATACCTGGTGTCGCTCGGTTTCCAAGTGGACAATAACTCTTTCGGCCAGGCAAACAAGGCGGTGAAGTCTATTGAAAAGGGGCTGGCCAAAATTGCACCCGCGGCCGTTGCCAGTTTCGCAAAGGCGTCTCTTGCCATGGCTGGCTTGGTCACGGCAACCGTCGCCGGAACTGCTAAGTTTCTGGACAGCCTCGGGAACCAACAGATCCAGATGGAGATGTTGGCTCGACAGATGTGGACCACCCAACAGCAGGCGCAAGCGTTCAGCGCTACGCTGCGGGCCATGGGCACAAATCTGCAAGCGCTGTATCTCAGCCCGACATTGATGCAGCAGTACCAACAGTTAAACGCGTTGGCACTGCAAATGCAGAGGCAGATGCCGTCCGACTACACCGAGCAGATACAGATGGTTCAATCGGTCTCCCTCCAGTTCAAGCAGATGCGTCTGGAAGCGTACTACGCCCTCCAATGGATCGGGTACTATTTCATCAAGTACATGGCGGGCCCCATCGGCAGCGTCCGGAATGCGTTGCAGTCCCTCAATACGATCATCATCAAGAACATGCCGTCCTGGACCAAGCATGTGGCTGAGGTCATGGCGTCTTTCATGCAGGCAGGGGTGTACATCGTCTCGGCCTTGAGCAGTGTCTACCACTGGCTGCAGACGATTCTGTCGTACATGCCCGGCTGGTCAAAAGGAGTAATCGCAGCTATCGCAGCGCTTGGAATCGCGTTGGCTGCCAATCCGTTTGGACAGTTCATGTTCGCATTGGGCGCCGTGGTTGTATTGTTGGATGACTTCGAGACGTACATCCATGGTGGAAAAGCTGCACTCGGTCCACTGTGGCAGTGGCTAATGAAGGTTACGGACGGCCTCAAACAGTTTGGCAACGCCTCTTCCATCGGCGAACGCGTGCGGTCGGCCTTCGAGGCGCTGGGCAAGACCTTCCAAGACGTCGCGGGCTGGTTCAAAAACATGGTCAAGACGCTAAGCGACAATGGAACCTTTGCGGCGCTTGGCCATTCGGTGAAGGACGTTGCGGATGCAGTGGATGGTCTGATCAAGTCCATCGGACACCTATTCGGCGTCCTGACCAACAGTCAGAACAAGTCCGATCTCGAGAACTTCGGTATGCTCATGATCAAGGTCGTCGAAATCATCGTCAAGACTATCGCCATGGCTATCGAGGAAGTGGCGGGTCTTGTCGGTTTGGTGTCGGATGTTCTGCGCGGCAATTGGCAGGGTGCCTGGAACGATATTAAATCGATGTTGACCGGTCAGAACCTGGCCAATGCCGGTATTATCTCGCCGCACTTCGTGGCTGGTGCCATGGGACCTCCGATTGGTCCGCCATCCTTCCCGTACATGTTCAAGCCAGCTGCCAACACGACGACGACCACGAACAACAACGTCACGATCAACCAGACTAACCACATACAGGCCACGGACCCACAGGGGACAGTGAACGCCATCCAGAATCAGATGACGCCTATCCTGATGCAGAATCTGCGGGGGATGGTGCGATGACCACGACGTATCCAGCCGTCAAGGCTACGGTCAATGGCAAACCCTATCAGGCCATCGCGGTCAATTGGGTAACATACCTGATCTGGACGGTCGCGCGCGATACAGGATGCAACCTTACTAAGGTTGCGTATGGAGACGTCGAGATCAACGGCGTCAAGCCGCCGCAGGTGACCTACAACGGGAACACCTACATCCAGTGGTCATCGATCCCGACCATCGATCCGAATCCGACCAAGGCAAGCGATGGAACGTGGCAGTTCCGTACGTCTGCCGCTGCGGCGTCCACACAGGACACCGGCAGTAGTTCCAGTACGTCGCCCATCCTGGATCTCACCGCACCCAACATCAAAAGTTGGGTCTACGCGAAGACGAACATCGGCGGCTGGTTCTTCGACGCCATCCTGAACACAACACACACAAGTACGCTCACGATCACGAGCCATCCGGTGCAGATCGGTTCGTCGGTGTCTGACTACGCGTTTATGCAACCTCGAACGCTGTCCATGAGCGTGGGAATGTCAGATGCGGCGACAAGCTTCATACCGGGCCAGTTCTCTGGGGGCTCCTCTCGCTCTGTGGAAGCCTGGAAGGTTCTGCAGCAGCTCCAGGCCCTGCGGGTGCCGATCCAGGTGTACACGCGATTGGGCTTGTATCAGAACATGCTGATCCGGTCCTTAACCACTCAGGAGGACTATACGACCGCAACCGGTCTGCGGTGCACGGTGGATATGCAGGAGTTGCTCGTGGCGACTGTCCAGGTCGTGAAGGTGAGCTCAAACCCGGCGGTGACAGATAACTCGGCGAAAGGGAGTAAGCAGCCGCAGACGGTTCCGCCATCCATCCTGTCTCTGCTCGGCCAGTTACTGTCTGGTAGCAAGTGAGGTGATAACCATGGCCAGCGTAGTTATCCCGCTGACTCCCGGAACAAACCAGAGTCTGTCCTGCACGCTTCCCGTCGACTCGCGCAACATCACTCTGATGTTCCAGTTCACCTACAACTCCATCGGCGGCTATTGGTTTATGACTGTGAAGGACAAGACGGGCACGGTGTTGCTGGATGGTGTGCCGTTGGTCACCGGGCAATACCCAGCCGCCAACCTTTTGCGACAGTATCAGTACCTAGGCATCGGCAGCGCATATGTCGTGCCAGCCAGTAGCGCGTTGACGGGTGATCCCGACTTCAACTCCTTGGGCAGTGATTACGTTCTGGTGTGGTCCGATACGGCGGCGTGAGGTGATATGCGATGGCGGTCACGATCTCGGCATACGTGGCAGAACTGGCGCAGATGGTCTCTCAGGCGACGGGCCTGGACCAAAATGTTGTCCTTGCTCACTGGAACGCCGAGGAAGGTGTCGGGAGCGCCAATTGGCCGAACAACAACCCGGCAGGTATCCGGCCCGGAAACTCTGCCGTCGACAAATTAGCTGTTGGGGTCAACTCCTACGGATTCGACATCTTTCCGTCTCCCGCGGCGGGGGCCCAGGCGTATGCCACGCTGATCAATACGGACGTCAACTATGCCGGGGTTCGCACGGCCGCAAAAACAGGCAACCCCATAGCACAACTGCAGGCCATCGTGCAAAGCCCGTGGGATGAAGGTCACTACGGCGGGGACGGTCATCTGCTGTATCAGTCCTACACCGCCATTACCGGCAAGAACGTGACGATCACCGCGGATTCGTACGGAAGCAATTACACCTACCCTGCCATGCAGGATGACCAGACGGCGATCAACAACCAGATTAGCTTCCCGCCCACGAACTACAGTGTAGTGGCTAACAGCCAGCGCACTGGCGACATCCTGTATGGTCGCAGGTATCGGATCATCGTCAGCAACAAGAGCGGGATCGCGCTGGATGTGTCGGACCTGCATGTGTCCTTCGACGTCGTGAAGACCATCAACCAACAGCCGAACTACAGCACGGTCGTGATTTACAACCTCAACCCGACCACGGAGAACTTCATCATTTTGGAGGGCGACCACATCACGATCGAGGCGGGATACGTCGGGTCACAGTATGGCGTGATCTTCGATGGCGACATCATCCTGCCCATCCGGGACAAGGCCGACAACGTGACATACCGTCTGACGCTGTATGCACTCGATTCGCACCGCCAACTGAATCAGGCGTTCGCCAACTTCACGCTGAACAAAGGCCAGTCCGCACGGAGTCTGATCGAAAATCTCGCCAGCAAGACGACGGTTCCCACGCCCCTTGGCTTCATATCGGACAAGCTGAGCACGACGCAACTGCCGCGTGGTAAAGCTGTGTTTGGGCTGGCCCGGGACTATCTGCGGCAGATCGCGCAGACCAACAGCATGGCGTTCTACGCTGAGAATGGGGAGATCAACTTCATCCACGCGACAGACTTGCCGCAGGGCGAGATTTTCGACCTGACCCCGGCGTCCGGATTGATTGGAGAACCGGCCCAGCAAGACCTGGGCGTGGCGTTCCGGTGCCTGCTTAACCCGCGCTTGACCATCAACTCCTTCGTGCATATCGACAGCAGCCTTATCCAGGCTCAGGCATATCAAATTGGTCAGGTCCCGCGGCCCCTTGACAGCGAAGGGATCTACCGGGTGATCAGCGTGGAGCATAGCGGGGATACGCGCGATACGAATTGGTACACCGGTTGCGTGACCGTCTCCCAGGCCGGCGGAATCCCCGGGTCGCTCACGCCGAGCGTCCCCGGCATGATCAGCACGACGACGGCTTCACCGTGGTGAGGTGGTGAGGGTATGGCTATTCCGATCAGTCAACGGATCCCTAATAACGAAGAGGAGTTCTACCGCCAGATGATGGAGGCGTGGGCGCGGACCATTCGCGTCGCCATCCCTGGCATCATCCAGTCCTTTGATCCTGTTGAGCAGACGGTTACGGTACAGCCTGCCATCCGTGAGCGAATCCAAGATCCCAACACCCTCGAGCACTCATGGGTCAATCTTCCGCTTTTGGTCGACGTGCCGGTTGTGCTCCCGAGGGCAGGCGGATTCTCGATCACGTTCCCGATCCAAAAGGGAGACGAGTGCTTGGTGGTCTTCGGCGATATGTGCATGGATGCCTGGTGGGCGAATGGTGGCGTTCAGAACCAGATGGAGACCCGACGGCACGACTTATCGGATGGCTTCGCCATCGTCGGGGTCACGTCACAGCCGCGCAGACTCAGCGGTTGGTCGACGGACGCCTTGCAGATACGGACGGACGACGGCGCCACCTACATCAGCGTCAAGCCGGGGGAGATCGATCTGGTGGCCTCCACGGTTAAGGTGAACGGGACTGTCATCGGATAGGGAGTGGTCGACTTGATCTATCGCAAGCTGTCTCCGACCGGGGACTATACATTCGGCGGGAACGCGAACGACTTTTATTCTGGCACCACCGCCGTTGCGCAGGCCATCTATACATCGCTTCGGCTGCTCCAAGGCGAGTGGTGGGAAGACACCTCGCGGGGGCTGCCTCTGTTCCAGAGCATCCTGGGTCAACCGGGCACGCCTGAACATGTCCGCGCCATCGACATGCTGGTTCAGGAGACGATCCTGAAAGTCCAGGACGTCGTGCAGATCAAGTCTTTCCAAAGCAGCTACGCCAACCGGGAGTATGCAATTCAATCATGTATTGTGCAGACGAAGTATGGCGATGTCGTACTGGAGGGGGTGACCTTCTAGGTGGCCTATTTTGCTCCGTACATTGACGCAACGGGAATTCACATCCCGACCTATCAAGACATCGTGAATCAGTTGGTGGCCGATGCTCAATCTATTTTTGGCGCCGACATCTATCTGCAGCCGGACTCGCAAGACTATCAATGGATCTCGGCCTTCGCGAGCATCATCTACGACTCATACCTGCTGGCGCAGGCGGTCTACAACAGCCGCGGGCCTGCCACAGCGGTCGGAAGTGGGCTGGATGTGATCGTCGGGATAAATGGTCTGCAGCGCAAACCAGCCGTGTACTCCACGTGCCCGGTGGTGCTGACTGGAACTCCGGGCACAACCATCACCAACGGTGTTGTCGGAGACGTGAACGGGAACAACTGGTCTCTCCCGACGCCGGTCATCATCCCGAGCAGCGGCACGATCACCGTGCAGGCCACGTGCCAAACAGAAGGCGCCATTGTCGCGAATCCTGGCGACATCAACACCATTGTGACGCCGACTCTTGGATGGTCTGCCGTGACCAATACGGTCGCTGCGACGGTTGGATCCCCGGTGGAAACGGATGCGCAATTACGCGCGCGGCAGGTGATGAGCACCGCACAGCCCAGCCAATCCATCCTTGATGGATTGAAAGGGGCGATCGCCGCCATAGCTGGAGTGACAAGGTTCGCGGTCTACGAAAACGACACGAACGCCACTGATGCGAACGGGTTGCCACCGCACTCCATTTGCTGCGTGGTGGAGGGTGGCACGCCACAAGACATTGGCAACGCGATCTTCACCCGAAAGACTCCAGGATGCGCGACGGTCGGATCTACGTCCGTTCAGGTCACCGACTCCTACGGTGTAGCCACAACCATCCGCTATGACGTACCGACATATGTGGACATCGACGTCGCCATCACCGTCAAGCAATTGTCCGGGTACACGTCGGACACAACTGCAGCCATCCAAAGTGCGGTGGCCGACTTCCTCAACGGGCTTCCCATCGGCGGAGACGTCTACATCTCAAGCCTGTGGGGAGCGGCCTTGTCGGTCAACGCGGCACTCAGCAGCCCGACGTTCAGCATCACTAGTCTACAGGCGGCTGTGCACAGCCAAACGCTTGGTACGGCTGACATTCCAATCGCGTACAACCAGGTGGCCCGCGGGAATCCCTCCTACGTGACCGTCAACTTCACGAGCTAGGCGGTGAGGCAGCATGGCGATCTCTAAGTATCTGAGTCTCATCACGTCGCAGCATAGTTCCCAGCCTAAGTTCATGGCGTGGTTGTCGGCCGCCCTGCAAAAAGTCGATGATGGGATGACGATGCTGTCCAGCATGCCGTCTGCGTTCGATCTCGACACCGCGGTCGGCGCTCAATTAGATGTGCTGGGTCAGATTATCGGCCAGCCGAGAAACATCGGGGTGCCGCTGACTAACTCATCATCCATCCTCGATGACGAGCACTACCGGATGGTCCTGCGTGCAAAGATCGCGCGCAATCAGTGGGATGGCAGCATTCCACAGATCTACGACATCTGGGACAACGCCTTCCCAGGTACACAATTGCAACTCATCGACGATCAAGATATGACCATGCAGGCCGTCATCACGAATCTCACCGACAATATGTCGGTGGAACTGGTGACGGCTGGTCTCATCATACCGAAGCCCATGGGTGTGACTCTGAGCATCGTAGCAAACACGGTGATTTCCGAACCTGTGTATTCGGCGGCGCTTGTTACTGGTTGGGATGTTACAACTCTCACCGTTCCATCTTCGTAAAAGGAGGGTGACGCATGGCGGTCTATGGAAACATGGTCCTGACGCAGCGTGGACAAGCACTTTACAGCAAGGTTCAAGCAGGCGCCACTCTGACCTTCACACGCATGCAGATCGGCTCGGGCCAACTTCAAAGCGGGCAGGATCCTACGACTTTCACTGCGCTCATATCCCCCATCGACTGGGTGACGATCAACTCCGTCACAAGCAGCGGTGGAACGGCCTTGGTGCGCGGGATCTATCAAAACACGAACCTCACCCAGTCGACGTACACGTGCGAGATCGGACTTTTTGCGCAGGATCCCGACCTGGGAGAAATTCTGTACGCCTACGCCAATGCAGGCACACAGGGAGATACATTCCCGCCATATGCAGATGGACCGTTCGCGCGCAATTTCCAGATCAACATCGCGGTAGGGAATGCGACCAATGTCACGGCGACAGTACCGGACGGTACGTACGTCACTGTGGCGGAAGTAGGCGCACCAAACGGCGTGGCGCCCCTTGGTCCGGATGGTCAGATACCGGCGAACTACCTGCAACACGCGCCCAATCCGGGAGGCGCCACACCCACGACAGCGGGCCTCGTAAAGACTACGGGGACCAGTGGAGTGGCTGTTACAAACGATGACCCGGTGTACACGCATGCCGCGCGAACCGACCAGGCCAACACCTTCACGGCGAAGCAGACATTTAGCGGGGGCTTTGATCTCCCTGCAGGGCAGTCGGGCACTGTAGAAGGGACGCTGTCTGCCGGCACAGGCGGGACGATCCATGCGACCAACTCGGACAACCTGGGAGGGAATCCGCCGAGTTATTATCTTCCGGCAACCGCTCAGGCGGCAGACTCTGCGAAACTCGGGGGCAAAACGCCAAGCTACTACCTTCCTGCCACGGCCCAGGCTGCAGATTCCGCGAAACTAGGTGGACAGCCGCCAAGTTACTACGCACCAATCAGCAGTCCCAACTTTTCCGGAACACCCCAAGCTGGTGGGAAGAATCTTTTGCAAGCCATCAGCGGCGGATATAAGGTGCAGAGCGGAATTACATCGTACTCGTCAGCATCATCGGGAACCATTACGTTCCCTACACCTTTCACAAGTACACCCATTGTTGTCGCATGTAGCGATGCAGGTAATAACGCAAGTTCAGCTATCGCTGTGACTTCAGTTAGCACAGCATCGTTTTCTTGGACCGAAAACTACGGAGGTAAAAATACTATTTATTGGGTTGCAATCGGTAGCTAAGGAGGGGTGACAAATGAATTACTGGTTTTTATACACAACTGCAACGGGAGAAATATATGAAGCACCTTATCTAGGTAACGCCACTGAATGGACGAACATTCCCGAAGGCTGTGCGGTTCTCGGCCCTATCGATCAGTCTGATCCCACGGCGACCGACGCATGGCAACACCCGAATCATTACGCAGTCCAAAATGGTCAGCTCGTAAAGACAGTGACGGATGCGCAGTTACTGGCTGAGGCACAGCAGGCCAGGATTGCATTCCTGGACCAACAACTCACCGCCACGTATAACGCCGGATTTACGTCGTCGGCCACCGGAACATCTATCACCTGGCCATTTGACGACAAGAGCCAGATTAAATGGAATTGGCTACTGAGCGTCATCGCCGCGGGAACATTCCCGGCCAGCGGCGTCCAGGTCAAGGATCTGGCCGGGAATACCTACACGATTACCGATGTCAATGTTGCGAAGGCATTGTGCATCGACGCTCAGAACTTCTATTTGCAGTGGGATTCCCACTATCACTCGTTGGTCCAGCAGGTGCAGGCGGCTACGACAGTTGATCAAGTCGATGCTATCACGTGGTGAGTTGGCGAAGCATGTGCTCGGCCTTCTGTCTTATGGAAGGATCAAAGTCGGCTGTGCCTCGGTACGTGCTTGCGAGTTGCATGGCGCGTTCAAAACATGATCGACTGCCAATGTGGTCACCTTTACCCATTCGGATTACGCCGAGGAGATACCATCCATCTGGATAGTCTGGGAAATCTGCAGTTAGTCGCTCAATGGCATCGGCTGCGGTTTCTCTGTCGTTGCAGGCAAGACATACGTCATAAAGAAGTTTGCGGATAGACGGAACAAGCGCCAATTTTACTTCGCAACGGCTTAGTTCATCCGCCTTCTTTGCGTGCCCTAAAGCCTGTTCATGTTCTCCAAGATGGAAATATTCACGAGCTAAGTAGTAGTGAAACCTAACATTGTTCGGGTTATCATGGATAGCCCGCTCCAAAATCCCGATATTCCGCTGACACTTATCACGGATGGAGACCACATCAGGGTCATACCCATCGTGAAAAAAGCGAATTCGCACTTGGGTTGTCTGTATGTATTGACTATCGTGTGTTTCAAGGAATTCGTGGATAGGATCGGCCCAGCGCATGCCATCACTTAGCTGATGCATCCTCGTGATTTTGAGAGGATGTATTTGTCCATTGATGCGATTCATTTGTAGAGCAGTCAGTGCCAGGGAACGTCCAGTAAAAAGTGCCGCAGCGATTCTGATGTTGTCGCGATCCTCTGGATACAAGATTTCATCTGAGTCTATGGCGATAGCCCATTCGCTTGTGACGAACGACAGTGCATAGTTTCTTGCCGCAGCAAAGTCATCACACCACTCAAAGTTGTGCACTGGTATCCCAAACGACTCTACGATTTGCACCGTGTCGTCAGTCGAACCAGTGTCAACGACGACGATTTCATCCACAGCACCCTGCAACGCTTCCAGGCATTGACGGATGGTGCGACTGCTGTCGCGGGTGAGGATGCAAGCCGATACGGTCACATGCGGGACTTCGAGAAGGCGCAGAACCGCCTTATCCTCCCGACCTTCGCCAGCCGCTTCCGCATCACGCCAAGCCTGTTGAATCCACGTCGCAAACGGGTCGAGCAGGGCGGCACGTTCAAAGCAAAGTTTCGCCATCCTTCCGCGCTTCAGACCAACCATCGCCTGCCCGAGAAAAGTCCATGCTTGCGCGTCGATACGGTTTAAGGTAAGGCGGTCGATTGCTGCGTAACGCACGCTGTCAAACTTGCGCTGCTTGATGAGTTCGATGATTTGCTCGTTGCTCTTCACTGTGGCTTCACTCCTTGCTTAGATAGTACACGATCCGCGCCAATAAGGCGCTTTTTCATGCTCAGGAGGTGATTCAGGGATGGTCCCAGGCATCCAACCGGGCGACGTGCTCCTATTCCGCGACGGCACCGGCCTGCTGGAGCGTGGAATCGATTTCTTCGAGACACTGGAGGATGGTCCGCAGCCCGTGATGTACCACCACGCTGCGATTGCGTTGGGCGACCACGCGAAGATCGAAGCCCTGCTGAGGGTGGAGATCACGGCACTGGCGGACACCGGAAACTTCGACGTATTCCGGCCTCCCGTCGACATCGGCCGACGACGAGAGGCGTTGCGAGCCCTCCGAAGCCTGCAAGGCCAACGATACGACTACCTGCTTATCCTGGACGACGCCCTGCGGTACGCCACGCGGGGCGTTATTCATTTGCCGCGGCGGTGGGTGGAGTCATGGGAGCGGCGGCGGAAGATATGCAGTTCGCTGGTGGCGTACTATCTGCGGAAAGCGGGATTCCGGTCGAAGAAGCTGAGGCGCTGGCCGCCGCCGAGTCCGGAGGATCTTTATTTGGCGCTGAGGCATTTTCAGGTGCCGCTCGACGAAAGGAGAGAGGCACAGTGACCGTGACAGTAGAGGAGCGCCTATCGACACTGGAGGCTGGCTTTCAGTCTCTGAAGGAGGGGTTAGACCGGGTGGAACGTGCACTTGAGAAACTCGACGGCAATGTGGCCGTGCTGATTGAAAAGCTGGACGCCCGCTACCCCTCTCAGGAGTCGGTTAACCTGCGCTTCACCGACCTGCAGCAGAAAGTGGCTCAACTTGAAACCCAGTGTGAGGCGCAGCGAAAAGACATCGATCAGCTTCGCAATTGGCAGTACAAGGTCACCGGCGGGATCGCCGTGGTGGCCTTTCTGCTGGGATTGGTCTCGAGCAAGATCCCGCCGGTGAAATGGTAAGGAGGTGATACCGTGACTATCATCGCAAAAGCCGTGGATTGCTACTCGCCGTTGACCGCAGCCTCTGCGAAGGCCCTGAAAGCCGCGGGATACGTCGCTGTCGGGCGGTACCTGGGCCACCTGACGCACGGGTGGAGCAAGGCGCTCACGCCCGGGGAGGTATCGGCCATCCGTGGCGCGGGTTTGGCCATCATCAGCATCTGGGAGGGCGCTGGGGACAAGCTGGCATATTTCACGTATTCCCAGGGCTTGCAGGACGGCGCCCAGGCCGTAACCGAAGCCAAGGCGCTCGGGCAGCCGGCCGGCACGCCAATCTATTTTGCCGTGGACTTCGATACCGCCGACCGCGACATGCCACAGATTCGGCTGTACTTGGATGGCGTCCGGAGGAACCTTGGCCCGTACAAGCTCGGCGTGTACGGTAGCTTCCGGACGCTCTCCAACGTCGCGGCGGACTACTACTGGCAGACCTGTGCCTGGTCCTACGGTCAGATCTCGCCCCGTTCCTGTATGCACCAGTCACAAGTCGACACGACGGCGGCTGGAGTGCATGTCGACATCGATGACGTGTTCCGCGATCCCGGGTGGTGGCCAGGGAACCCGCTGCAGGAGCACACGATCACCACCCCGGAGGCGACGTATGACGTGCTGGTCAATGGCAAGGTGTTCCGCGCCATCGTGGTGGGCGGATCAACCTACGTGCTGTGGACGGCGCTGCAGGCCACAGGGGCCAAGTACAACTACAAGGGCAACGGTGTCATGTCCATAGATGGAAAGGACGTGCAGGGGGTGATCTATGGAGGCGACACATACCTGCCGTGGACGGCGTTGCCGGGCGTCAAAGCGACAAAGGTTGAATGGGCATTCTCGACTCAATGAGGAAAGGATGATGGATGATGGACTTTTCTTGGCTCAACGCTGCCAATGATCTGGTGACTGCCGCTGTGGCAATCGGCGGTGTGATCGTGGCGCATAAGCGGGGTTGGATCGGCACGGTGGTCCGGGAGATCGTCCATGAAGGTCCGCGCCTGCTCCGCGACGCCGAGCAGGTCGCCGAGGGCGTCGGGCAGCTGGTGCCTGCCGTAACGGAGGCCGAGCAGCGTCTGAAAGACGAGATCGCCCAGATCACCGAGCGCGCCCGGCAGTCGGAGCTGTACCACGCGGCGTCCGTCGGGCTGCATGCGTTTGGGGTCGCCCTGGGGGCGGTCTCCGAGGATCAGCGCAAGGCCCTCACGTTCTGGGTAGCCGCCCGTGTTCCCGGCGTGACTCCGGACGAGATCTCGGCGGCCCTGGAGGCGGTGCAGCGTGAGGCCGATGAGGCCGCGGCGTCGCCGCTGTTTGCGGCTGCGACGGCGTTCACCCAGGCCCAGCAGCAGGCTCAGGCGCAGCAGACTCAGCCCCAGGCTCAACAGACCGCCTGACAGATCTCGCTTCACCACACGGCCCTCACCCTTCGGGGTGGGGGCCATTTTTTTATTCCTCAAAAACGAGAAAATTTTTCTCTTACCCTCTTGACTAGCGATAACGCTACTCGTATACTGTAATCAGAAAGTAGCGATACCGCTACAACAGGAGGCGAGGGAACGATGATGAAGGTGGATGTGCGGAACGTGATGAAGCGGGCGCACGAACTCGCGCGGCAGATGGAGGGTGACTACAAGGCGCGGATGGCGCTGGCGCTCCGCCAGGCATGGGCTGAAGCGAAGGCGCCGAAGCGCGTGCTGCTCACCGTCCGTCACCAGCCCAGCGGCGGCCGGGAGTGGGTCGCTCGGATCGTCGGACGGCATCCGAAGTACCACTTCGAGCGTGAGTTTCTCGCTCCGCTGGCCCGCGACTGGAGCAGCAGCGGGAAGACGGGGTACACCACGTTCGCATTGGAGGAGGACGGGATCTACGAGGTGAACGAGCCGTACGTCGGCCGGCGCTTCGTCGAGGTTCGGGCGGGTCGGCAATATGAGATCGCAGTCGCGGATGTCGCCGCGAAAATTGCCTGAAGGAGGGCGTTACAACAATGGATCTGTCACAGTTCGCCGCACACCTGGGGTTTCCGACCAACGAGGCGCTGATGGAGGCTTCCCAACACTTCTACGCGCAGGGCGACGTCGACTGGTGGATCACGCGGCTCCCGGACGGTCGGTGGGCCGCGTGGGATGACGCCGAACTCGCCCCAGACAGGGTAGAGTGCTGCGACACATATGAGGAGGCGGTCCGGCATCACCAGGCCGGGATCGCCGCCCTCTACGACGGACGGGACGGAGTGTACAGCTATCACGGGCAGTACGGTCTGCTGGTGGTGGATGTGGCTTCCCAGCGCGTCCTCGAAGACTGGCTGGACCGTGATGCCCTCGGTGCGGTGCCAGAGCGGTACAGAGAGATCATCACCTCGCTGTTCGGCGGTGACGTCGCCGACCTGTTTCCGCCTCGCCCGGGCAGGGATGAGGACTGGGCAGGCGAACCCACGGACTCCGGGTATCGGGCCCTGGGACCTGACTGGGACTTTCAACTGGATCGGGATGGCGCTTTTTTCGCCCAAACCCGCTGACGCAAGTGATGAGCGTGGAGGAAGCCTCCGAACTGTGGGGGCTTTCTCCCGCCTGGGTGAAGCGACTCTGCGCCAGCGGGGCCATCAGAGCGAGGCAGATGGGCAAACAGTGGGTGATCGACCGAGAACAGAGCCGGCCGACCAGGCGAAAGGCGGGAGACGAAGATGGGCACGAAGCGTGAGAATGCGCGGCTGGAGCAGTCGCTGGCCGCGCTGCGCTCCTATGCCGCATCCCTCGGGCGCTGGCCGTCCCAGGCGGAATGGGATGCGTATGCGGCGCAGGGCCGGCTGCTTAGGCAGATGTCACTCTACTACCACACCCGTAAGCCATGGAGCAAGCTGCGGGATGAGATGGGATTCGCGCCGCGCGACAAGGGCCCGACAGAAGAAGAGTGCATCAGGGCCCTTCGGGAAGCCGCGGAGACCAGCCCGCTCCTGACGAAGCGGGACTACGACGCATGGCAGCGGCAGCACCCAGACAGGCCACCGCGTACCAAAATCACGCGCCAGCTCGGTGGGACCTGGAATAGAGCGAAAGAACGTGCCGGGTTACCCGTGATAGATCCATCATCACCAGGATGGTCAGATGACGATCTGCGCGCGGCTCTGGCGGCCTGTGCGCAAGACTACGGACTCCAATTCAGCGAAAATGACTACTTGGAGTGGCGCGAACAGCACCCCACGTACCCGCACATCGAGACGATCCGGATGCGCTTCGGGGGCGTGGGCGAAGCGAAGCAGGCACTCGGGCTGGTGCGGTACGAGCCAGGCCCGCAAACGGAGTACACGGACGGCGAGATTGTTTCATACCTGCTTCGTTTCGTGCGCCAACAACTGGGCTTGGAATCGTATCTCCAGTGGCGGGAAGTCAACGGTGGCCCGTCGCTTACCCCGATCCGGGAGCGGTTCGGCGGGTATGAGCCGGCACTGAGGCGGGCCCTGGAACTGTATGTACAGATAAAAGCACAGCAGGGCGTATGACAGACGGGCCCCCATCCGTTCGCGGGTGGGGGACTTTTTTGTTTATAGACAACATTGTGATAGACTTGATATAGGCCAACGGACTGGGAGGGAGAGTTGTTGTCGTCCGAGGACTGGAACCTGCTAACGCAAATCGCGATGTCGGTTATTTGCGGCATCATCGGCGCTGAATGCCGCAATGCGTTGGACGTCATACGGATCGGCAATCATCCACAGTTCCACGGCCTGAGCGCAGAAGATAAGAGACGACTCATCAAAGAAAATCCATTCCGGTACAAACACTATCTGGTTGGCGCCGTTGCGGCGTTTGTTGGTGTCGTCACGTTGGCGTCAGATCTAAGCACGGCGCATCAGGCTGTAATTGCTCTCATTTCAAGCCTCAGCGGGAACTCTTTTCTGGTTCAACGCATGGAGGGCGGATCAGAAGGGGCGGGCGATTACTATGGTTACCTGGCCGGAGCAGTGACAAACCAATGGGAGGCTATTGCGAAAAAGTATCACCATCTCGATGGTGCTGCTCAGCCGGCCGCTACTCAGGAAAATTTGAATGTCATTCCACTTGAGAATGACGGGTCCACAGGAGCCTTATAAATTTCATAAATTCGGTCGAAGGGTTTTCGCACGATATGTAGAATCATTGGCCATCAGCAATCATAAGTATTCACCATTCAGGGACGGGGAGGAGGGCCATCCATGGCGAAGTTGTCTTCTGAGGTGATCGTCATGCGTCTCGCAAAGCAGGTATTCACCGAAGAAGAGTACCAACGGTTCATGGCTCTGGCAGAACTTCGCGAGCACAGCAATCCGCAAATCCGGGCTGCCGCGAATCTCGAATTACTGAAGATGTCGGAACGCCTGCAGGCTCTACTCGATGCTCGCCACTCACATCTGCATGCCGTTTAACACTTGAAGCCCACTCGCAAGAGTGGGTTTCTTCGTGTTTCCATCATCCCCCTATGGCCAAATCCCCGCAGCACTGCCACGATCGACATAGGTGAGACCTATGCTGTTTACTCCGATCAATTTGTCGGTCTACGACGTGGAGCGTGTCAAGGAGCCTGTACCCGGCGCAGGCACCAGGATCACTGCAGTTGATCCCGACCGATACGTGGTGAGGTGGTTTCTGTACAGGGCATGGGATTAGGTGTGACCCGAATAAGCAGACCCTCGCCGGGTGGCGAGGGTTTTTCATTCGTCGAGGTGTACAATGTAGATAGTTACTCACCATGGGTGTTTCACCTTTCGGTAGAACTTCTCATAATTTTGCCTATGCACCTCGGTCAGGTGCGGATCGTCTTTGAACGCCGGCATGAATTTCATCTCGGTGACGATGGAACAGAAAATTTGCTCCGCGTGAATGCTGCGCTCCACGTAGTGCAACACCGGCGCGTATATGCTGGACATGGCCGGGTACGCCATGCACACCCCTCCTCGTGTGGTCTTGGCCATCCGTCCGGGAGGATGGGTATAGTTACATATATGGCGCCCGGCGGTAGGTGTGCATGGAGGGGGCGTCCCAAGCGTTGGCACCCTGGAACCGGCATGGAACGGGGGACGAATGGGACGGGTGGCGTCCGGGCGGAACGCGGCGGTGCTTCAGATACGACACGAGGTGCGGAAGGTGGGAACAGGATGGAGCTTCACGTGCTCGGATTTTGGGGAACGTACCCTGGCCCTGGCGAGGCGACGACCGGATTCCTGTTGCAGACGGATGAAGGGCGGCAGGTCCTCCTGGATTGCGGCTCGGGCGTGCTCGCCCAGTTGTTCAAAATCACATCGGTGCACGCGTTGGACGCCGTGATTGTCACGCATCACCATTTCGATCACGTTGCCGACCTCGGCGTCCTGCAGTACGCGCTGCTCTTGGCGCGGCTGCGCGGAGAGCGGACCCGCCCGCTGGACATCTACATGCCGCACGGACCGGCGGAGTTGGAGCGAGCGTTCCAGAACGAACCGCTGGCGAACCTGCAGCGGTTGGACGCGTCGTCCCGGCTGGAGATCGCGGGTCTGCAGGCGTCATTCGCCCGCACGGAGCACCCCGTCGAGTGCCTGGCGGTGCGCCTCGAGGGGGATGGAAAGGTGTTCGCCTTCTCCGCCGATTCGGCGCTCTCCCCTGTGCTGGAGCAGGTGGCGCAAGGGGCAGACCTGTTCGTGTGCGAGGCGAGCATGTACGACGGCCAGGAGGAAGAGGCGCGGCAAGCCGGCCACGTCACCGCCCGACAGGCGGGCGAGGTGGCGAAGCTGGCGGGTGCGAAGCGGCTTGCCATCACCCACTATCCTCACTACGGGGATTTGAACACCTTGCAGCGGCAGGCCTCCGAGGGCTTCGGGCGCCCGGTTGAGCGGCTGCACACCCTGCAGCGCCTGATGGTCTGAACCGGTGAGCGGGTTCATCCCCGGGCTGTGTCGAGGATGTCCTTCACCGCCTCCGCGGGCGTGGTGGTGTCGTAGCCGATGTCGATGCGCGGGATGGCGTCCGGTGCGGTCCAGGGCGTGACAGGGCCGGGGGTGGTCGTGTACAGGTAACGATAACCGGCGGACAGCGCGGTGTGCGTCGCCGTCAGGGTCCCCCATCCGTACGGCCAGGCGAGTTGCGTGCACGGCGCGCCGAGATGCTGCTCGAGTTCCTCACGGGCTTTCAGGAAGTCCCCCTGAATGCGCGTCAAGTACTCCCGGCGTGTCTCCATATGGCCATTCACGGGGATGGGCGTGTTGAACGCCGCCACCAGGTGCCCGTTCACGTTGACCAGGTAGTGGCTGTTGTACGTGTGGCTCTGGATCTCCATGCCCGCCCGGTGCATCGCTTCGAGCTGAGCCCACGTCATGTATCCGAGGTTTCCCGCGTGATCCGCGGGTTGGTCGGCCTTGCCGACGATGACGAAAAATGTCCCTTCCATGTGGTGCGCCCGCAGAATGGGCAGGGCGTATTGGTACATGTCTGAATACCCGTCGTCAAAGGTGAGCAGCACCGCGTTGTCCGGAATGTGCGCCCGATGCTGCAGGAATCCTATGAACTGGCGGTTGGTGATGACGTTCAGATGCGCGTGTTCCATCGCGTCGAGGTCGGCTTCGAACTGCGCCGGCGTGATGGTGTAGCGGGACCGGAACGACGGCGAGATGTCATGGAACGTGACGACCACGACCCGGTTCTGGTAGTACACCCCCGGCGGAAGGGCGTCGTAGCCTGCGCTGCCAGGCCGATAGCCCAGGTGGACCTTGTTGGGGCCCGCATCGTTCATCGGATCGTGCGGCGTTCGGTGCACACCCGCCGAACTGCTAGTGCCGGCCACGGTCCCGGCGCCTGGAGCGCCGGGATTCGAAGAGTTTTCAGGCACCGGCGTTGTACCGGCGACGGCGCCCGTTCGGGTCTCCGTCAGGATGGCGCGTTGATCCAGCCACAGTCCCAGCGTGCAAATGCCGCCGAACAGCGCTGCCGCGGCCAGCAGAAAATGTCTGGCTTTCATGGGATGATTCCTCTCTCTCACAGGCGATGTTCCGTGTCGTGGGGTGAACCGCGGCACCTGCAGCGTCATTATAGAGACGGGATGGCGTGTTTGAAAAGGGGGCGTGGGCGCGGGATTCTGAAATATCACAGCGGATGGTTCCGCCCTGCAGGAGTTCGCGCCGTTGCCCCAGAAATGCACGTTTTGGGAAGGCTGGCCCGCCGAACGCGCCGGACGTCTTCGCGGGGGCATCGAGGAGGGGTGGCATGTTCGCGCATTGGATGCACGTCATCCATCAGGGCGGCGCCATGGCTGCCGTGGTGGGCTTCGCGCTGATTGTGGTCGTCTCGTACGTTCCGCTGCTGCCCATCCCCGTCATCGCCGCCGCAATGGGTGCGGTGCTTCCTTATTGGCCGGCGCTGCTCGTCGCTTGGGCAGCGGCGACGCTGGCCGCGGTGAGCAAGTTCTGGCTCGAGCGCCTGTTTTTTCAGAAACACGTCCAGCGCCTGTTTTCGCGTTACAAGGGGTGGGAAGCGCTCGTCCGCTTCCTCGACCGAAACGGGTTCGCAGCGGTGCTGCTCACGCGCCTGGTGCCCATCTTTCCCTCCGCGCTGATCAACTTCGCCAGTGCAGTGACCGGGATCTCCATGTCCGCGTTCACGCTGGCGACGGCCCTGGGCAAATTGCCGGCCATCATGACGTTTACCTTGGCGGGACACCACTTGCACAAGCATGTCTGGGTCACCGGCGTCCTCGTCGCCTTGTACATCTTGATTGTCGGATGGGTGGGGTGGCGCCTGAAACGTGCGCTGTCGGAGCGGCCGGCTGCGCAGGAGGCCGGGCAGCCGGAGGCGAAGGAGAACGCGCATGCTGCGTCCCATAACCCGGGGACACCGCGGGACCCCGGGGACGGGGGCGGGCCCCCCGAGGGGTGACCCGCGTGTGGTTCAGCGTCGCCCCGGGCTGCAGAGATCGGTGACATGCCGCAGAACCTTGGCCACGTCCGCAGGGCGCGCCACCTGCACCGTGACATCCGGTCTGGGTTGTCTCAGGTAGCGGTCAATGTATACGGTCGCCATCCCGAGTGCGGCGGCGGGCGCGATCTCGTTGCGATAGTGATCCCCGATGCTGACCATCTGTTCGAACGGCACTTGAAATTGTTCTTGGAACCGCGTGAAGTGCTCGCGAGCGAGATGCTGCTTGCGGGCGTTGAACACCTCCACGTCAAACGCGCCCGTCAGGTCGAGCTTGGCGAGGATCTTGCGGCTGTCCGGCTCCGGGCTGTTCGTGGCGAGGGCAAAGCGGCGCCCCAGCGCGCGCAGTCCGTCGATGGCCGCGCGCAGCCCGGGAAGCGGCCGCATCTGAAACTCGGGCGATTCCATGTGGGCGCGCGTGGCGAGAAACGCCGCCTCAACCTGATCAGGCTTGGCACCGTGGTGGAGGCCGGCGGCCATGTAGATACCCCACGGATCGTCCATGTGCGCGAGGTGGGCGGAGGGGGAGGCGGACACCGGCTCACCGGTCCAGGTATAGGCCCGCTCTCCCTTGAAGATCAGGTCCTGCTCTGCATCGTAGCTCGATCCGTAGGTCAGCGTATGCCGGCCTGACAACGCCGCTTCGACGTCGGCGGCAAAGGCCTGCGCCCGTTCCGGGGTCAGCGCGCGCGCGATCTGCTCCTCGTAGAAGCGGAAGTGATCCGTCTCCTCGTAGACGGTGCCATCGAGATCGAAAATGAACAGCCGGCAGCCGGCCAGGCGCTCCAAGCCGGCCGCCGGCACCCCGACCCCCGTCATTTGCCCGCCAACGCCTGGGTGATGGCGTCCACGCTCTTCTTCAGGGTATCGTCCACACTCTGCTTGCCGGCCAGCATGTTGCCGATCTGTGTCGTAACGTCGTTCTGGCCGGAGTACAGCTCGGCGAGCCGGGGCGAGAAGTAGGCATTCTCCAATTCACCGGGTGCCACCCCGAGGTTCGGGTTCTGGCTGACGACGGCTTTCCACGCTGGGTCGTCGAGGGCGCTCTTGCGTACCGGCAGGTAACCGGTTGCCTTGGCCCACTCGATGGTGTTGTCCTTCGAGATCAAGAAGTCGAGGTACTTGGCGGCCGCCTGCTGCTGTTCCGGCGTGGCGTCCTTGAACAGGACGATGTTCGTCCCGGCGGTGGGCACCGCCTTCTGCACGTCTCCCGGCAGAGGCGCCACTTTGAATTTGACATTCTTGATGAACGACATGGAGGCGGTGGAGTCGAGGTCCATCGCGTATTTGTGGGTGTTGAACCCATCCGACAGATAGGCGTTGCCGCCAATGGCCGTCGCGGCCTTGTCGTCGATGACCAGCTTGCGCATGAACGACAGCGCCTTCTTCCCCGCGTCGTCTCCGAACGCCGCCTGCTTCTGGTCGTCTGTCAACACCTTGCCGCCCGCCTGGCGCAAGAGCATCTCAAAGGTGTAATAGTTGCCCTGGAAGGCCAAGCCCGGGATGCCGGTCGCCTTGGTGATCTGGATGGCGTCCTGTTCCAGCTCGTCCCAGGTGGCGGGCGGTTTGGTGATGCCGGCCTTCGCGAAGTCATCCGGGTTATAGAACAGGACGTAGGCCGATTTATTGAACGGGACGGAGACCAGCTTGCCGTCGTACGAATTGTCGTCCTTCCAGATTTGAATGAGGTCGTCGACGGTCTCCTTGGGGAGCAGATCTTGGACGGGTTGAAGCAGGCCGTTGTTGTAATACTCGGTCTCCCACGTCTCCTGCACCTGGGCGAGGGTCGGCGGCTTATGGGCCGCGATGGCGGCCGTCAGCTTTTGTTTCTGAGTCGTGTAGCTGCCGTTGTACACCAGCTCCACCTTGATATTCGGGTTCTGTTGCTGGAACTGGTCGGTCAGTTTTTTCAACTCGTCCCCCAGCGCGCCCGGCATCGCCTCGTAGAAGGTGATGGTCACCTGGCCGGCGGGTGCCGTACCGGCCGTCGCGTTGCCGGAGGTGTTCGCCGCATTTCCGGGCGCCTGGCCGCCGCAGCCTGCGACCAGTGTGGTGCTGAGCACCACCGCTGCACCGGTGGCCAACCAACGCTTTTTCATCGGTCACAACTCCTTTTTGCCCTCAGGTTCCCCGTCACGGGGAAGGGCATTCTATCGGCAAAACGCGCTCATTTGATGCCTGAGCGCGCGATGCCCTCAATGAAGTATCGCTGTCCGAACAAAAACAGGACAATGAGCGGCAGCACACTGAAAGTGGCGGCAGCCATCAACTGGTTGTACACCGTGCCCACGTCGGACGAGAAGTTGATGAGCCCGACGGGCAAGGTGTAGTAGTCGGACGAATTGGCGATGATCAGCACCCACAAGAAGGCGTTCCAAGCTCCGACGAATTTGATCAGCGCCGAGGTGATCCAGATGGGTTTGGAGATCGGCATGATGATGCCGAACAGGGTGCGAAGCGGGCCGCATCCGTCCAGTTCCGCGGCTTCGAACACCTCCCGGGGCAGTCCAAGGAAGAACTGACGCATGAGGAAGATGGTGAACACGCTCACCAGCCAAGGGACAATCAGACCCGGGTAGGTGTTCAGCCAGTTCAGGGTGCTGATGGTGATGTAGTTCGGGATGAGCAGGACTTCGCCGGGGACCATCATCGTCGCCAGCAGAGCGACGAAGAGGACGTTCTTGCCGAAGAACTCCATCCGGGCGAAGGCGTACGCGGCCATGGCACCGAACGTCAGGTCAAATACCGTCTCCAACGCCGAGACGAAAAAGCTGTTCCAGAAATAGCGGGCGAAGGGCGCGGAGGCCCAGGCTTTGGCGTAGTTGTCGAACGCCCAGTGCTCCGGGAACAGGTGCGGGATGGCGCTGAGGACCTCTGCATCCGGTTTGACGGAGGTGGAAAGCATCCACAGGAAGGGGCCCAGGACGAACAGGGACAACAGGATCAACACCAGGTACACCCAGACCTTCTTCATCTCTCCCACCCCCTATGCCTCATAGTGGACGCGGCGAGAGAGCGCCATCTGCGCCAGGGTGAACACGAAGACGATGAGAAACAGTACATAGGCCGAGGCGCAGGCGTATCCCATCCGGTAGTCGCCGAATCCTTTGGTGAACATGTAGTACAGGAGCGTCATGCCGCTGTTGTTCGGTCCCGCAGTCTCACCGTACAGCACGTAGATCTGCAGGAACACCTTGAAGGCCTCGATGGTCGTGAGGATGAGCAGGAAATAGGTCGTCGGTGACAAGAGTGGCAGCGTGATGCGGGCGAACTTCTGCCACGGCGTCGCGCCGTCCACGTCGGCTGCCTCGTAGTACTCCCGACTGATGTTCTGCAATCCCGCGAGGAAGATGACGGCGACGTAGCCAAGATTCTGCCAAACGCCGATGGTGATGATATTGAACAACGTCCAACGGGGGTCGTTCAACCAGTCTTGCGGATGCAGGCCGGCGCGCTCCAGAAAGTAATTGAGGAGTCCGAATTGGTCGTTGAAGATCCACTGCCACACGATTCCAGTTGCTGCGAGAGAGGTCACGTATGGGATGAAAAAGGCGGTGCGGAAGAGCGGCAACAGCCGAATCTTTGCGTTCAGCAGCACTGCGGTCAGCAAACCCAGGGCCAACACGATGGGCACGAAGAACACCACGTACAGCACTGTGTTCTTGAGGGCGGTGTGGAACAGCGGGTCTTCGAAGATGTAGACGTAGTTCTGCAGCCCGACGAACGGTTTGTTGGCGGACAGCATGTCCCACTTATAGAAACTGATGATAAACGAGTCCACAATGGGGTAGACGACAAACACGCCGATCAGTACAAGCGTCGGAAGCAGCATCAGGTACGCTGTGACACTCCGTCGCAGCCGGAAACTCATCCAATTCCCCCCTGTCTGTCCACCGACTTTATCCTAGTGCACCGGCGCGGGGGCAGGCAAGAGAAAATCTCGTTCGGATGGCCGAATTTACAACAATTTAATATGATACGGTGGTATAATAAAATGCTACCCGTATTTCGTTGTTTCCGCAGAGATGAGGAGTGACGCGATTGAGCCGTGTGACCTGGCAGTTCTTCCAGGGTATCGGAACCATCGGCGGCACGGTCATTCGGATTGCGGTGGACGGACACCGCCTGTTGTTCGACATGGGCCGCGTCTTTAGTCCGGCCGTCCCGGTGTTCGATTCTGTGCTGGCTGCCCGGGGCATCCGGGACCTGCAGCGGATGGGCCTGGCGCCATGCATTCCGGGGCTGTTTGAGGGAGACGGCACCGACGCTCCGGCCGGCGTACGGACGATGGTGGCCATCAGCCACTCCCATCTGGATCACACTGGACTGCTGCCCTACCTGCGCGAGGACATCCCTGTCCTGCTCACCGAGGACACCCATCGGCTGCTACGGGCGTTGGACGAGGTGCTCGACGGGCCCCGGCGGAACCTCGCCTATCAGCCCGTCCCCTGCGGAGAGACGGTTTCGTTTGGGCCCATGCGGATCACGCCGGTGGCGGTCGATCACGATACACCGGGCGCATGTGGATTTTTCATCGAGACGCCGGAGCTTCGCTTTGTGTATTCGGGAGACCTGCGCCTGCACGGCGCCCATCCGGAGCGGACCCGGGATTTTGCCAGAGCGGCGCGCGCGTTCAGGCCGGATGTGCTGTTCATCGAGGGTACGCGGGCGGACACCGAGGACAACAGCCAGACGCTGTATGAGGCCGAACTCGCCCGGCATGCGGCGGAGGTCATGCAAGCTGCGGAGGCAGGCGTGTACTTCACCTTCTATCCGCGCCACCCGCAGCGCGCGGAAGCGTTTCACGAGGCGGCGCGCGCGAGCGGCCGGCGGTTGCTGTTGTCCGCGCCGAGCGCGTATCTGTACGCCGCGTTCGGCGGCGATCTGTCGGACATCGCGATCTACGGCGGCGGCGAGGAGTCGTGGACGGAAGCGGCGCGGGCCTTCGTGACTGCGCATGGCTTCGAGGTGGTGCGTCCCGCGGAGCTCCGCGGGCGAGAGCACGCGTTTGCGGTCGAGCTGGGATACGAGCGGTTCATCGACTGGATCGACATCGATGCGAAGCCGGGCGGCGTGTTCATCCATTCCAACGGCAGCCCGCTCGGGCCGTATGATCCGGCGTGGAACAACATGCTGCACTGGCTCGAGGTGTTCGGACTGAGGCTGGCGTTGGTCGGGTCCACCGGGCACGGGGCGCGGGACGACATCCTGTCCATCGTGGAGACCATCCAGCCGCGCGTGCTGATGCCGATCCACTCGATGAACCCGGGCCGCATCGGGTTGCCCACCGTCCCGCGGATCCTGCCCGCCTACGGACGGATCTACACCGCGGACGATTTGACAGGGGCAATCCCGCCCACCGAGGAGGAATTGCAGTGAATCCGTTTGTCTTCGCGTGCATCACGCCGCACGGCTCCGAGATCATCGAACGTTTGTCGAAACCGGATCCTCGGCTCATGGAGCGGACGCGGCGGAGCCTGGAGAGGCTCGGGCAGCGGATGCAGGAGGCCGCCCCAGAGACATTGGTGGTGCTGACCCCGCACGGCATTCGCCTGGACGGGTTGTTCGCCGTCTCGGACAGCGAGCGCATGGCGGGGGAGGTGGAGGATCACGGCGAGAGGGTCACGATGGAACGGCGGGTCGACCGCACCTTGGCGCGCGCCATCGTCCAGTCCGCCCGCGGCCTCGGTTTGCCCGCCGCGGCGGTCAATTACGCCACTGCGGAAGGGCCGCTGTCCTGCCTGCCGCTCGATTGGGGCGCCATCGTCCCGCTGTGGTTCATGCCCGAGGTGCCCATCGTGGCGATCACGCCGACACGTCAACGTTCGTTTGCAGATCAAATCCGCTTCGGAGAGGCGCTGGCCAGGGCCGTGGCGGCCTCCGGCAAGCGCGTGGGGTTGATCGCCAGTTGCGACTGGGCCCACGCCCACCGCGAGGACGGGCCGTACGGTTTCCATCCGGCGGCCGCACAGTTGGACGCGCAGGTGTTGGAATGGCTTCAGGCGGACGACCTGGAGGCGTTGGCAGGGCTCGATCCGCAGTTTGTCGATGACGCCAAACCGGACGGCGTCTGGCAGGCGTTGATCCTGGCCGGCGCAATGCCGAAGGGATCCAGGCGGGTCGAGGTGTGGTCGTACGAGGTGCCGACGTACTTCGGCCTGATCTGCGCCGCCGTCCATCCGGCGGCCGGATGAGGCGATTCGTTGGGAAGTCGACATAAAAGATTGACGCCGCCGTCACCATCTGTTATAACAAAACATAAAATACCATAGCAGAACATGCTGAATTCCCGAGAGGGAAACGGGGGAACCGACTCATGGGGTGAATCCGCGCCGCACGGTGCGGACGGGCAATCTCCTAAGCCCGAACCCGACAGCTAACTTCGTAAGCATTTAGGAGACTGCTTGGCTTGTATCAAGCGGATGCGTTCAACGTGCAAATCTGCACATCCCCGTAGGCGTGCCTACGGGGTTTTTTGGCATCCGAAAGGAGGGAGGGCTCCCATGTTATCGTTTCAGGACGTGTGCAAGCGATATCCGGATGGCACCACGGCGGTCGACCAGTTGTCGCTCGACATCTCCCACGGCGAACTGGTGGCGCTCATCGGCCCATCCGGTTGCGGCAAGTCGACCACGCTGCGGATGGTGAACCGGTTGGTGGAACCGTCGTCAGGCACCATCCTGGTGGACGGCCGGGACAACCGGGCGTACCATCCGGTGGAACTGCGACGGCGCCTGGGCTACGTCATCCAGCAGGTCGGTCTCATGCCTCATCTGACCATCGCGGAGAACATCGCCTTCGTCCTGCGGCTGCAAGGGGTGGCGCCCAAACAGCGACGAAGGCGGGCCGAAGAGCTGATGCACTTGGTCGGGCTCGATCCCGGACTGTACCTCGACCGGTACCCTCGCGAACTCAGCGGCGGACAGCAGCAGCGCATCGGTGTGCTCCGGGCGCTGGCCCACGACCCCGACATCATCCTCATGGACGAACCGTTCGGCGCTCTCGACCCCCTCATCCGGGAACAGCTCCAAGATGAACTGAAGCGGCTGCAGAAGACGGTGCACAAGACCATCCTGTTCGTCACGCACGACATGGACGAAGCGCTGCGCATCGCGGATCGCATTGTGCTGATGCGCGACGGGCGCATCGTGCAGGCGGCGGAACCCGAGCAGATGCTGCGCGCGCCGGCGGACGCGTTTGTCGCCGAGTTCATCGGGCGGCACCGGATGCTTCGGCAGGCCAGCGAAGTGGCCGTGGCGGATGTGATGATTGACAACCCGGTGACGATGGAGGTGCACGCGGGACTCGCGCAGGCGCTGGAGCGGATGCGCCAGCGGCGGGTGAACAGCGTGATGGTGGTCGACAGCGGCGGCCGGTTTGCCGGCGTCGCCCGGCTGGAGGACGTCACGCGCGCGCTGGAACAGGGCCTCCCGATGCGCGTGGGCGATGTGGCGCGCTGGGCTCAGACCGCGGTGCACCCGGACGATCCTGCGCTGAACGCGATGCGCCAGATGTTGTGGTACCGCGTGGACGCCGTTCCGGTGGTGGCCGAGGACGGGACCCTGGCAGGACTGGTGACGCGAAGCGCGCTCGCCGGGGTGTTGGACGACGCCCTCCGCGTGACGGGGGCGGAGCCCTTGGCGGAGGCGCGGTGAGGGGGACCCATGTTCATGGAAGGAGGGGATTTCCGTGTGGCAGGACCTGTGGCAGTACTTTTCGACGCACGGGTACGAGGTGTGGATGCTGACGCTGCAGCAGTTGTACATCGTGGCCATTCCGATGTGCGCCGCCATTCTGGTGGCGGTGCCGTTGACCATCGTGGCGACACGCGTCCCGCGGCTGTATCCGTGGGTGATTGGCATCAGCAACGCCTTTCAGACCATCCCCAGTATGGCCCTGTTGGTGCTGATGATCACCATCGGGCTCGGCATCGGGTTGCTCCCTGCGGCGGTGGCCCTGTTCGTCTACGCCCTGATGCCGATTGTGCGCAACACCTACGTCGGCATCGCCGGGGTGGCGCCGGAGGTGAAGGACGCGGCCATCGGCATGGGCGCGACGAAGTGGCAACTGCTGTGGCTCGTGGAGCTGCCGCTGGCGTTGAAGGTGATCATCGCGGGCATCCGCTCATCGCTGGTGGCGTCCATCGGTTTCGCCACGTTGGCGGCGCTCATCGGCGCCGGCGGGCTCGGATCTCTGATTCTGCAGGGGCTCGGCATGGCGGATAACGCCATCGTCCTGGCCGGGACCATTCCGGCGGTGATCATGGCGTTCGTCGCGGAGTTCGTCATGGGGCGCCTCGAGCGTTGGCTCACGCCGAAGGGCCTGAGGGGGTGATGGGAGACGCAAACGGACACCGCGCGTGTGGCGGGAGGGGTGGGATTGGATGACGTGCACCGCGTGGATGGCATGCGCGGCGCGGGTTGCGCGCAGCGCGTGCACCGCGGGCCAAGAATTCGTTTGGGGGTGAGGATTTGACACGTCAAACGCGGGTACTGGCCACCTCAGGGATGTTCGCCATCGCCGCGGTGACGGTTGCGGGGTGCGGGGCCTCCGCACAGCCCGGGGGCGAGGCGAAACCCGGGCAGGTGACCGAGATCACCATCGCGGCGCAGGACTTTTCCGAGCCGTTGATTGACGATTACATCATCAAAGATCTGATTGAGGCGAAGACGTCCATCCGGGTGACCATCAAGAAGACATCGGGCGCCTCCGGGCTGATGCACTCCATGCTGCAGCAGGGCGACATCCAGATGTATCTCGGATACGACGGGACGGAGTTCACTGGTCCGCTCAAACAGTCCTATACGGGGGAATATGCCGGCCATCCGGACAAGGTCACCCAATACGTGAAGGATCAGGAGATGAAGCAATTCCACGCGTGGGTGTCGCCGCCGCTGGGCTATGAGGACACGTACGCGCTGGCGGTGACCGAACAGACGGCGGAGAAAGACCACCTGAAGACGGTCTCCGACGCCGTACCGTACGCGAAAGATTGGGTGCTGGCGACCGATTCGACCTTCCAGGCGCGCCAAGGGGACGGCCTGCCCGGATTTGAGCAGGCGTACGGGATACAGTTCAAGTCGGCCAAGTCGATGAGCTACGACGTGATGTACCCGGCGCTGCAGCAGGGGGCGGTCGACGCCGCCATCGTGTACTCGACCGACGGGCGCCTCAAGAAGTTGCATGAGGTGCCGCTGGTGGATGACAAGCATTTCTTCCCGCCCTATCATGCTGTGATCATCGCCGACGCCAATACCTTCCAGGCGGCGCACCTCGATCAGGTGTTGGCGCCGCTGTGGGGCGCTATCACGACAGACGACCAGATGCAGATGAACTACGAGGTCGACGTGCTGAAGAAGAACCCGGCAGACGTGGCACACGACTTTCTGGTCGACAAGGGGCTCATCCACCGATAGCGCGCCACAGCAGGCGCGGGGGCCGGCCGCGGAGGCGGCCGGCGTTTCTTATGGTGCGACCGGCCGGTCACCCCACCCCGTTATGCATGCCCTCGCTGCTCCCGCTCCTGGAGGTACGCTTCGAGCCCCCGGTTGCGCAGGATGCACGCCGGGCATGTGCCGCAGCCGGCGCCGATGACGCCGTTGTAGCAGGTGAGGGTTTTGTCGCGAACGAGATCGAAACAGCCGAGCTCGTCCGCCAAGGCCCACGTGTCCCGCTTGGTCAGCCACATCAGCGGGGTGTGAATGACGAACTCATAGTCCATCGCCAGGTTGAGCGTGACGTTCAGCGATTTGATGAACACGTCCCGGCAATCGGGGTAGCCGCTGAAATCGGTCTGGCACACACCGGTGACCAGATGGCGGGCTCCCCGTTGCTTGGCGAGGATGGCGGCGAAAGACAGAAACAGGAGGTTGCGCCCGTCCACGAAGGTCGAGGGTAGTTCGCCTTCCTTGTGTTCGATCTCGATGTCGCGCCGGGTCAGGGCGTTCGGCGCCAGTTGGCTGAGCAGGCCGAGGTCGAGGATGTGATGGGGGACACCCAGTTCTGATGCGATGTGCTTGGCGCACTCAATCTCCAGTTCGTGCCGCTGGTTGTAGTGGAAGGTCACCGCTTCCACGTGGCCGAAGCGGCGCATGGCCCATACGAGGCACGTGGTGCTGTCCTGGCCGCCGCTGAACACGACGACGGCGCGCTGGTCCTGATGCATTCGGATCCCTCCCGACAATCTGCGCCCATTATGCACCATCCGGCCCGCGGCGTCCATGTGCCGCGCGGGCGGTTGGGATACAATAGCCCTCGGGACGGTTTTTCGGCAAAGCGTTGTGGAAAGGTGACCGTCATGTTGAAGTGGCTGCTCGGAGGTCTGGGACTCACGCTCTTGTGTCTGGTTGGCCTGTTGGGTTGGCAGGTCCGCCGATTTCGGCGCGGGCTGCCGCATCCGCCCTACAGGTCACCGGCCCTGCACCCGCGGGTGGATGCTTGGCGGGACGACCGGGTGCAGGTGTGTTGGGTCGGGCACTCCACCCTGTACATCCGATGGAACGGGCTCGGTATTCTGACGGACCCCGTATTCTCCGAACGGGCCGGTGCGTGCCTGCCGGGCGAGGTGGTGATCGGTGTGCGCCGTCACACGGCACCCGCCCTGCGCCTGGAAGAGGTCGCTGGACGGGTGGACGTCATCCTGTTGTCCCACGCGCATATGGATCATTTCGATATTCCTTCTCTGCGCCGACTCGCGCGTCCGGATGTGACCGTCGTGACGGCGTCCGGGACCGGACGGCTCCTGCGCCGGATGCGGTTTGGACGGGTCGTCGAACTGTCGCCTCCGGAGTCCGCGGAACTGGCGGCGGGGCTGGTCGTCACCGCGCTGCCGGTGCGGCACTGGGGGGCCCGGTTCCCGTGGAACCGCGACTACGGCTGGAACGGCTACCTGCTGGAGAAAGACGGCGTCCGGTTGTTGTTTGCCGGAGACACCGCGTACACGCCCGCCTTTCAGGATCTGGCGGAGGCGGGACCGGTGGACATCGTCTGCATGCCCATCGGCGCATACAATCCGTATGTGTACAATCACTGCACGCCGGAGCAGGCCTGGCAGATGTTTGAGGAAGCGGGCGGGCGGTGGCTCATCCCGATACACTGGGATACGTTCGTGCTCTCGCGCGAGCCGGTGGAGGAACCGTTGCATCGGCTGTTGGCGGCCGCCGGTCCCCGGCAGGACCGGGTGGCGATTCGGCGCCACGGGGAGGTCTTCACCCTCCCGGGGCCGGTTCCGGGGGATGGCCAAATGCAGGCGCCGTCAAGCGTGAAAGCGTGACTCGAGCGCGGCCACGATGGCGGCGTCGTACCAGGTGCCGGATCGTTCGGCCAGTTCCGCCATCACCTGGCTGTGGGGGAGGTCGCGCAGGGTCACGCCGGTGGCGTAGTGATCCGCCACCGCGAAGACCCTGGCCAACGGGTGGATCTCGTCTCCCCGTTTGCCCGCGGGGTACCCGGAACCGTCGACGTGTTCGTGGTGATCGGAAATGACGCTCAGGACCTCGCTCGGAATGCCCAACGGGAAGAGCATTCGGACGGACAGCACGGGATGCTGCTGGTAGTCCCGCCACGCTTCCGGGGATCGCAAGGGATCTGCCAGCACCTCCGGCTCGACCGCCGTGAGTCCGTAGTCGGCAAACCGGCAGGCATACGTCAACGTCTGGCGATCCTCGTCAGGGAGGCCGAGGGCCTCGGCGATCTCGCGGGCGTACTGGACCCTCGTATCCAACAGGGCCGAGAATCCGGGTTGCAGCACCTCCTGTGCATTCAGCACCTCGAGCCAGGTGAGAAAGCGGGAGACGTCCTCCCGGCCCAGCCCGGGCAGAATTTGCCCGCTCCCGCGCGGAGGCATCGGCCGTTGGCGCAGGTGATCCAGTTCCGCCTGCACCTGCATCCACTCTCGCCACATCTCCATGCGGCCGAACATGAGCTGCGATTTTTCCATCAACCGCATCGCCAACGCGCGCTCGCCGGCTCGTTCCGCGAGCAGGGCGAGAAGCCGGCAGAAGCGGGAGATCTCGCGCTTGGCGTTGTGCATCACCGACGACCACACCTGCGGCAGGGCCGCGCAAGCCCAGTGCAGGCCTGACGCGACGTCGTTTTGCAGCAAGTACAGCCGGCTCAACTCGGTGTACGCGTGCAGAGCGAGCTCGCTCTCCGACGTGACCGCGCGCAAGAGAAACGTCTTCGCCTCTTCGTAGCGGCCCAACTCGATACAAAAGACGCCGAGATTGAGGTACAGTTCATCGTGGCCGTCCTTCAGGCCGGCATCGGTGAACGCCTCCAAGCTCCGAAGCGCACTCTCGTATCCCTCCGAGTAAAAGCCGTTGATCCACTGGACGTCGCTCAGATTGTTGTATAATACCCCACGCAGATCGGGCGTGAGGTACGCGTCGTATTGGGACAACACGTCGGTGATGAGGCGGTGGGCTCGGTCCGGATCGATGTAGCGGTAGGCCACCGCCAGGTTGGTGTTATACCGGACGGCGCACGCCGGGGGAACCTCCGCAGCAGCAGCATTGGAGAACCAGCGCACGCTTTCTTGATAGCGACCCAACCCTAAATACGCGCGTCCGATATGGTGATACACCTCGGCGCGGACGCTCGGATCAGGGCAATCAGGTGCTTCATCGGGGCGCAACTCGTCGAGCGCCGCGTGGAGCAAGTAGCGGCGAATGAGAGACACGCCGCGGTGCAGGCGCACCTCCCAATCGGTTGGGGTGGACACGGCCCTCCTCATCCCTCTCCGTACACCGGGATGCCAAATGTGAACTGGCTTCCCTGCCCGGGGGCGGATTGGATGACGAGCCGCCCGCCGAGGTAGGCGGCTCGCTCTCGCATGCCGGCGATGCCATACCGGCCGGCCGGGATGGACGTGGGATCAAATCCTTTGCCGTCGTCCTGAATCCGAATGAACAACTCAGGGCCGCAACGCGTCAAGCTCACCTGCACACGAGATGCCGCGGCGTGTTTATGGATGTTTTGGAAGACCTCTTGCACCAGCCGGTAGATGGCGACCTGTTTCGCCGGGGCAAAGTTGTCGTGCACATCGGGCGCCACCGTCAGGTCGATGGTCAGGTGCCAATCGTCCTGCAGACGGCAGCAGAGTTCGGTGACGGCCTTCACCAACCCGACTTCGTCGATGGCCACCGGACGAAGGTCGTAAATCAACCGGCGGATGCTGTTGACAATCCCGATGACACGGCTGTTTAGCCGGGCCAGTTCGGCTTCCGCGAGTTCTGGCGTGGTTTTGAGCATGCGCTGGATGATCTCCAAGCGCATGCTCACATTCGTGATGTCCTGCGCCGGGCCGTCGTGAAGATCACGCGCGATGCGTCGGCGTTCTTCTTCAATCAGGCGAATGGCTTGATCCGTGCGGTCGTAGACCGGCAGCTCCCCATGTTTCATGTTCACACCATACCTCTGTGGCCGACAGGCGGCCTTCTCTCTTTGTGCTTGACATTAGTGTACAGCACAAAGGCGGATGGTGCGAACTCATTCAACGACGATGGGCAGGGTGCTATCCGGTGTGAACGTGCCGGAACCAGATGTGGAACCAGATGTTTGTGATGTCGTGGTGGACGTGTTGGTCGCGGCGAGAGCCAACGGCGCACTGGTGGTGAGAAGCGACAAGGCGGCCACTGCAGAGAGGAAGATTCGTTTCATTGGGACATGCTCCTTTCTGACGGGTAGGAATCCGACAACCCGGCTGCCATGGCGGTTCCCGGGATACCGCTGTAGGCCCGTGGCTTTGCGTCCCAGCCTTTCGGACTGGTTTGCCTTTGTCATCATCCTAGCTTGGAAATCATTCGGTGTCAAGAAGAAATCATAGAATTCTGAGGATGATTTTTTCGACATTTATCGAGTACAGTCAAACCAGGACATACCATCCCTTGGCCGGGTGACGTGGCGACAGAACAGGCGGGGGGGCGGGGACATCGTGGGGATGACGGGACAACTCGGCTGGCCGGCCCGGAAAAAGAGAATGCCTCGGGAAGCGCGTGGCAGAGGACGGCCGGCTCACAGGAACGTCGGTGATGCATGTGAAGGACCTGGTGGAAACCGGGATTCCAGGACTGGATCAGATACTGCACGGCGGTATCCCAGCCGGTTCCGCGGTCGTGGTCGAAGGCCGGCCCGGGACCGGCAAGACCGTGTTGGGGATGCAGTATCTGTACGCGGGCGCATTGCGCGGTGAAGCGGGCGTCTACATCACGTTCGACATCCTGCCCGAACAGCTCTATACAGAGGCGGCCACCTTCGGGTGGGACCTGAGAGCGTTCGAGGACAGCGGCGTACTCCGTGTGGTCTGCACCACACCTGAGGCGTTTATGGCTGTGGCCCGGACGGATGAAGGGTGGTTCGAGGCGCTGGTCAGCACGCCGGATTGCCGGCGGATGGTCATCGACAGTGTGAGTGCGCTGCTGGAACGGGTGGCGACAAGGCCGGGAGAGCGAGACGTTTTGCGCGGCTTGCGCGGCATCCTCCGCCGTTACCGGTTGACGACGTTGTTGATCCGGGACGGCGAAGCGGATGATCCCGGCCCTGAACATTATCTCGCCGACGGTCTCCTTCGCCTCGGCACACGTCCTCAAGGGGAGAATTTCTGCGAGCGAACCCTGTCGGTCGTGAAGATGCGGGGAATGCCCGCCGAGGTGCGCACGTGTGTGATGCGCTTCACCCCCGGCGGGGTTATGGTCGTGCCGCCGGCCGGCATGGGTATGCCGCCGGTCCTGCAGGACGATGTCCGCCCGTCGGGGCGCGACGGCGACAGACCGGTTCCCATCCACCCTGTGCGCGGTGCACCGGAGGGGGGCATGGATGCGGACCAGCTGCTGGCGTGGGCTCTCCCGCACGGGAGCGTCCTGTTCCTCGACGTGGACGGACGCGTGCAGTACCGGCCGTTGCTGCCCTGGATGATCCGCCGCCGGATTGCGGACGGCGATGACGGTTTTCTCATCACGCTGACCGATTGGGCAGGGCTTCCGGACCTGTTGGCTGAATCCGCCGAGCTGGTGGCCTGGTGGCCGCAGGGACGCTTGTATGTCACCGGACCGCCCGGCGGCCGTCGGCGCGTGGCGGGGAGCGCGGTCGTGCGTGACCCGCTCCGTGCGGCGGGCGATGCATCGGAATGGTCGGTGATGCTGCGGATGTTCCGTCTCCTCGTGCGTGAAACGCGCCGCGGGAGGCGTTGGTTCATCTGGATAGACACGAATGCCGCCGTCGGCCTGTGGAGCGTTGGCCATTTCGCCGACCGTCTTCCCACCGTCGTGCGTGTCCTGCGCTCGCTCGGGGTGACCACGGTTTTGGTAGGGGATTCCGGAACGCTGGGCGGCGGGGTGGCGGAGCGGATCACGGGCTTGGCCGACAGCGTGGCCCGCATGTGGTCGACGGTCGACTATCAGTATCTGCAGGTCGTCAAGTCGGCCAGCGGGCGTACGTCGGCCCCGTATATTGTGCAGATGGGCGAAGATCTCACCGTCCGTTTGCTGTAGGCCCGGCTGTGGCCGGCCGGGAGGTTTTCCATGCGGGGGGATGAAGGTGCAGGCGCGACAACCACCCAAGAACGTGTGCCGGCAGGCTCGCTCGGACCTGCGGTCCGCGACGGCATGCCTCCATTTGTTCCAGAGAAACCCGTCCTTGTTCGATACGGCGGACGGCATCGCGTCCCGCCTCGGCCGTGAGGGAACGGCGGTGGCCCGGGCCTTGGAGGACTTGGTCCGGCAATCGCGCGTGTGGGCCTGCCGCGTCAGCGGTCTGACGCTATACGCCGCTCCCCTTCGGAACGCGGCACCGGGGCAAGTCCAGGAATCGGGTCTCTCGTACGTACCGGGCGACGCCACGGAGGCGGAGTCCGGCAGACCGGTGCATGACGGGGCCAGGACCGGGGCCGTCCCGCCGGTGGCAGCGGAGGTGGCCGTCAGTCTGGAGGCGGCGGGGGTACCGCCGCGCGTCGCCTTGACGGAACGGGAACGGGAGGTCCTGTCGCTGGCAGGGCAGGGCTACACGAACCGCGAGATCGCCCGGAAGCTGCACATCAGCGCGCACACCGTGAAAAACCACATGAGCAGCATCTTTCGGAAATTGGGGATCCGTGACCGGAGGCAGTTGCTCCTGGCCCGTCACGACCGGCTTTCCTAGGAAACCGGGGACAGGACGACGATAGAAAATAGGAAAGATGGCGGATGGGTTCGGTCTATCAAATCGACAATAATCGACGATGATCGACGCGGCCTCGAGCGCCACAACCGCATACCGCATCAGGGCAAATCAACGGAAACGTTGAGACGCAAAGCCACGGGTCTACGGACGCGCGCCGTCTATGATCGCCGGGTTGCCGCAGGCGGGATGCCTGTGTACAACGCACCACCTGGGCGATCCTTGTCGACGGACAAGGATTTTTTCATGTGCGGGGGGATGAAGGATGGCGGCGTTCGTCTCGTGGTTGTGGCGGGCGAGGGGATGAGGGCCCGTCTGCGGGCCGGATCCCTTGCCTCGGTGTACGGCACGTTGCTCCCGTGGGTGCAGGAACTCTCCTTCGCGTTGCTGACCGTCCGCCGGGACTGCACTATACTGGTGGCGAATGCGGCCAAGCGGCCGGACGCAGCACGCACGCTCCCCCGTATTCCATCCGTTCTCCCCGATGGCCGCCACACGCTCCTCGCCGCGTCCCTCCAGGTATTCTCGGTACCCAGCACCAGGCTCGGTTCCCCGGTGAGCCGGCGGAAGGAGGATGTCCGTGATTCGCATCCGGTTGGACAATGATTTCCGGCCCCTGACCCAGTGGCATGTGGCGGGGAGGCCGCAGCGATGAATCGGCGTCCCGTACACGACGGGGCGGCCTGGAACCCTGCAGATGCGGGCAACTGGGTACCGCGCGAGGCCTTCTTGGAAGGGATGGCAGACCGGGTGTCGGAGGCGGTTCAACGCGGCCGGCACGCGGTGACCCTTTGTCTGGACCTCGACCAGTTTCGCGCAGTCAATTACACCCTCGGCTGGGAGGCGGGGGACCAGGTCATCGGGACGGTGGCGGAACGTCTGTCCCGCTGCATCGGGGAACAGGGCGTGGGGACCCACATGGGCGGGGACGAGTTCGCCCTGTGTCTGTGGGATTGCGGCGAGGCCGAGGAGGCGGCGTGGCTGGAGCGGGTGTTGGCCGCCGTCGAGGCGCCCATCCGGGTGGCGGGCAGGGAGGTTCGGATGACGGCGAGCATCGGGATAGCCTCGACGATGGAGTGCGGTCCGGACGCGCAGCGGTTGCTGCAGCACGCGGCCGCCGCCCTGCTCGAGGCCAAGGAGGGCGGGCGGAACACCTTTCGCCTGTACATGCCGGGGAGCCGCTCATTCGTGGATCACAGCCTGCTCGTGTACGACTTTGAGCGGGCGTTGGCCGAGCGGGAATTCTTCCTCGAATTCCAGCCGCGCGTCCATGCGGAGACCGGGGTCATCACCAGCGCGGAGGCGCTGTTGCGGTGGCGCCACCCGCAGCGCGGACGGGTGATGCCCGGAGCGTTCATCCCCATCGCCGAGCGGACGGGCTGGATTGTCCCCATCGGCAGGTGGGTGGTGGAAGAGGTGTGCCGGCAGATCCGGGAATGGCTCGACAACGGTCAGCCGGTGGTCCGGATTGCGGTCAACGTGTCCGCCAGGCAATTTCAGCGGGAGAACTTCGTCGCGCACATTACCGAAGCGTTGGAAGCCCACCAAGTGGATCCGCGCCTCTTGGAGATTGAGCTGACGGAGACCGCGGTCGTCGAGGACGTGGAAAGCGCCCGCAAGAAGCTTGGCAGGTTGCGGGACATGGGGATCACCGTGTCCATCGACGACTTCGGCGTCGGCTATTCGTCGCTCAGCTTCCTCCACCAGATCCCGGTCGACGCGCTGAAATTGGATCGGAGCTTCATCCAGGAGAGCGGTGTGGGGGGCTGGTCGGTGATGGAGACCATCATCGACCTGGGGCATCGCCTGAACCTGTGCGTCGTCGGGGAAGGGGTGGAGACCGAGTGCCAGCTCGCGCTCCTGCGCGATCGCCGATGCGACGAAGTCCAGGGATTTTTCTTTAGCCGGCCCGTCCCGGCGGCCGACTTCGTGCGCCTCCTCGCCGCCTCCTCCATCCAGCTGTGACGCGCGGGGCGATGGTGGGCACCGCAAATTCCGGTGTATAGTAGAGGCGTGAGACAAGGGCCTTCGGGCTTGAGGAGGGATAGGGCGTGGCGCAGGAACTGGCGGGCAAGGTCGCCGTGGTCACCGGGGCGGCGAGCGGCATCGGGCTGGCCATCGCAACCCGGTTCGCGGAACACGGGGCGCGGGTGGTGTTGTCCGATCTACGCAAGGATGCGGCGGAGTCGGCGGCGTCCGGTCTGCGGGAACGGGGGCTCGACGTCGAGGCTTTCCAGGCTGACGCGGGCCGTGAAGCGGACGTCCAGGCGCTCATCGCGCACGCGGCGGATGGAACAGGCCGCCTGGACATCGTCGTCAACAACGCGGGCATGCAGCACGTGGCCAGCATCGAGGAGTTCCCGACAGAAAAATTCACGCAGATGATTCAACTGATGCTCGTCGGGCCGTTTCTGTCCATCAAGTATGCGTTTCCATACATGAAACGGCAGGGCTTCGGACGTGTCATCAACATTGCGTCCATCAACGGCCTGATTGGCTTCGCGGGCAAGGCGGCCTACAACTCGGCCAAGCACGGGGTCATCGGCCTGACGAAGGTGGCGGCGCTGGAGGGGGCGGAGCACGGGATCACGGTCAACGCGCTGTGCCCGGGATACGTGGATACGCCGTTGGTGCGCAATCAACTGCAGGATCTGGCCGCCAACCGGGGCGTTCCCCTGGAGAAGGTCTTGGAGGAGGTCATCTTCCCGCTGGTGCCACAGAAGCGGCTTCTGCAGCCGGAGGAAGTGGCGGATTATGCGGTGTTCCTGGCGTCCGACCGGGGCCGGAGCATCACCGGGCAGGCGGTCGTCATCGACGGCGGGTACGTGGCCCAGTAAAGACGGGGCGGCCACCGCAGGCCAGCGGGGCCGCCCCCTGATATTCTCCGTTTTATCCCCGTGGGTTCGCGCACGCCGGTGTCCGCGGACTCAGCGCCGGAAGAACAACCAGCGCACGACTTTCCACAGCACCACCAACAGGATGATGTCGAGGATCAGCCCGAACAGCGAGAACGGGTGATAGACGCCCATGCCGTAGTAGCCGAACGGGTGGAACATGCTCCCCAGGAGCCAGCCGGCGCCGAAGGAGAACAGGTGCGACCCGATGCTCGGCCGCGGCGCCGTGTACACGCCGCTCGTTCCGATGCCGCCCGATCCGAATGTCGATCCGTAGGTCCGCGTCGTCCCCACGCCGGGAGAGGGCGACTTGAAGCCGGAACGGTACGCGGTGGTCTGCAGGGCCACCGGTTGTGGCGCCACCGCGCTCGTCGCGTGCGGATGGCCGGATTCGGTTATCTGGACAGCCGCCGGGGACTGCGCCGGTACCGCGGCGTCTGTCGATGCCGCCAACGCAGCGCCTGGCGTGCAGGCGAACAAGAGCGCAATCCACCATGCGAACAGTCGTTTCATTCGTCATTCCCTCCATTGGAGATGCCCGCACTGCGGGCCATCGGCGCTGGGTTTCGCGCCGGTCGTTTCCCTTTTATCGTATCGTGGGGCGGGTTGGCTTGACAATCCCTCGGATCGCCGTTCTCACACCCGGCCGGGCGGTGCGCGGCCATCCACGGGTCACCCGTGCTTCCTGCGCATTCAATCGCGCGCGGACGCGTGACGCCGCAACAGCACGGCCGATCCCGCACCGACCGCCGCCGCGACCCACCACAACAGCCCCGGCATCCCCATCCGGGCGCCCGCGTCGAGCAGCCACCCGCCAATCCCTTGCCCAGTCCCGCCGCCCAGCGCCAGCGCCACATACCCGAACCCGAAATAGGTGGCGGTCATGCCCGGTTTGGCCAGGCGTGCGGTGAGATCGTAATTCGCCGGCTCGGTGACCATGACGCCGACGGCGAACAGGAAAAACCCGAGCAGGAATCCCGTGAGGTGCCCGGCTTCGCCGATGCCGACGAGTCCCAGCGCCATCGACGCCAAGCCCGCCATCATGGAGGGGGCGGGGTGAAAGCGAGACACCAGGGCGTTGACCGGGTACTGACAGACCGCGACGAGGATGGCCAAGGTCAGGAACACCAACGACACGGACTGGGTGCGGTGGGTGAGCTCTGTGACGCGGACCGGTATGGTCAGATACAACTGCATGTACATGAAAAAGTACCCGGCGTTGGCGAGCACCAGTTGGAGGAACGGGGTGTCCCGGAGCACGCTGCCGGCCATGCGGCGGAGGGGAATCGGCGACAGTTGGACGCGGATGTCGGGCAGCCTCAGGTGGGTGAGGATGCCCATCGACGCGAAGACGGCGCCACACGTCCAGGACAGGAGCCGGAAATCCAAGGTGATCAACAGCGCGCCCACCAAGGCCGACAGGACCATCCCCAGGTTGCCCACGACCTTGCTGACGGCGTACGTCCTTCGGCGGTCTGGTTCGGGCGTGAGCGCGGTCAGCGCAGCGGCGCTGGTCGGTTCGAACAGCGCCCCGCCGAGGCCGGATACCACGGCGGCGGTGAACATCCAAGCGGGCGCGCCGCTGGCGCCGAAGAGGGCGAAGCCTGCGCCGCGCAGCAGAAATCCGGCCGTGATGACTCGCCGGTAGCCGATGCGGTCGGCCACCAGCCCGGTGAACAACGTCAGGCCCTGCTGGCTGAGCTGGCGCACCATCAGCAGGGTGCCGGCCAGCCATGCGGGCCAATGCAGGGTTTGCGTGAGGTAGACAGACAGGTACGGGATCAGCGCGTAGAAGCCGAGGGACATCAACATGGAATTGAGGAACAACAACGGCACGCCCCGCGGCCAGCCGCGCAACCCATTCAACAAGCACCATCCCTCCCATCGGCGTCAGGAAAAACCGGATTCCGTTGTCTATCCTACCAGACGCGGCCGGTGGAATCGGCAGGAGAGATCCAGGCGTTGACACCGGATGGACGACCTGATAGATTGTTATAGAAAATGATTTTCTATAACAGGCGTGCGTCTGCGTTGGGTCGCCTGTGTCTGGAGGAGGATCTGTGGGGACGTGGGGATTGCCGATGGTGTTGTGTGCCATCGCGGCTTTGGCGGACGTCATCGGCGGGATGTTGACGGTGTTGCGCAAACTCAGCCCGCGTCAGACGGTCTTGGTGACCGCGCTGGGGTGCGGGTTTTTGCTCGGCGCGACGGTCCTCGACCGGCTGCCCGACGCCATGGAGGAACTGCCCGGGGCGGCGCCGCTGTGGATTCTCGCGGGATATCTCGGCATGCTGCTGCTCGACCGCTCCGCCGGGCGCGCTCCGGCACCGAACCAGGTGCTGGTGCCGGCCCGCGAGGGCGCTTCTGACGGACACGGCCATCTGCACGCGGAGATGCTGTCCCAGCGGGCCGGGCTGGCGGTACTGGCGGGGATGCTGGTGCACACCCTGATGGACGGCATCGTGATCGCCGGCGCGTTTCAGGTCAGCCGCAGTGCCGGGGTGTTGATGTTCCTGGCGATCACGCTGCACAAACTGCCGGAGGGGTTCAGCATGGCGACCGTCGCGCTGGCGGCGGGCGAGACGCGCTGGCGGGCGTTCACCTCCTCCGCGCTGTTGGCTGTCTCCACGCTGGCCGGGGCGGCCTTGACCCTGTGGCTCGGGCAGGCGGACGCGGCCGCCGTGCACGTGGTGATGGCTGTGGCGACCGGATCGTTCTTGTTCATCTCGACGACCGGGCTGATTCCGGGCGTCCGCAATTCCGGCGAGCGGATGGCCCCGTACATTGTCGTGGCGGGCGTGTTGTTCTTCTTGGTTTCGCTGTACCTGGTGCGAGCGGTGGGACTGCAATGAGACAAGGCGGCGGGCCGCGGGCGGGTCTCCAACCCCCTGCGGCCCGCGCGTTTACGCAGGTCCGTGCGTTTACGCATCAGGCCCATCTACATGCCGAGATAGGCGCGTTTCATGTGTTCGTCGTCGAGCAACGTCCGGCTGTCGCCCGAGAGGACCACTTCGCCGTTCTCCACCACGTACGCCCGGTCGGCCAACTGCAGCGTCTGCATCACGTTCTGCTCGACAATCATCACCGTCACGCCCTGCTCCTCGCGGACGCGCCGGATGATGTTGAACATCTCCTGCACGATGACCGGCGCCAACCCCAGCGAAGGTTCGTCGAGGATGAGCAGCTTGGGCCGGCTCATCAGCCCGCGGGCGATGGCCACCATCTGCTGTTCGCCGCCCGACAGGGTGCCCGCCAACTGGCCGGCCCGCTCCTTCAGGCGCGGGAACAAGGGATAGATCTCTTGCGTAAGCATCTGCCGCCGCTGGGCGCGCACCCGCGGCAGGTGGGCGCCGAGCAGCAGATTTTCCTCCACGGTCATCATCGGGAACAGCCCGCGCCCTTCGGGGACGTGGCTGATGCCGAGATCGGCAATCTGATGGGGCGGCAGCTCGTGGATGGGTTTGCCCTCGAACCACACCTCGCCCTGCTTCGGGCGCAGCAGACCCGACACGGTGCGCAGGGTGGTCGTCTTTCCGGCCCCGTTGGCGCCGACGAGGGCGACCACCTCGCCCTGGCGCACTTCCATCGAGATGCCCCGCAGCGCCTGCATGTCGCCGTAGTACACGTGAATGTCGCGGATCTCGAGCACCGGGTCACACCTCCAGTCTCGCGCCCAGGTACGCCTCGATGACGTCCGGGTGGGACGTGACTTCCTGCGGCGTGCCCTCGGCGATCTTCTGCCCGTGGTGGATCACGATGACCCGGTCGGAGATCTCCATCACCACGCGCATGACGTGTTCGATCCCGCCGATGGCCGACACCCCCCGGTCCCGCAGTTGCTTGAGCAACTGGATGGTCTCCACCGCCTCCGTCGGCGTCAGCCCCGCGCACACCTCGTCGAGCAGGATGAGCTTCGGGCGCGTCGCCAGGGCGCGGGCAATCTCCAGCCGTTTCCGCCCGGCGAGCGGCAGCGACCCGGCCATCCGGTCGCGCCACTTGCCGAGCCCGGTCAGGTCGAGGATCTCGTCTGCCTGGCGCCGCGCCTCGTGTTTAGAGGATGTGTGGGCGAAGGCGCCGAGCATCACGTTGTCGAGCACGCTCATGTTGGCGAGCGGCTGGACGATCTGGAACGTCCGGCCGATGCCCCGCCGGGCGATCTGATACGGCTTCAACCCTTTGATGGACTCGCCCTCGAACCGGATGTCGCCCTCGTCTGGCGTCACGAACCCGGTGATCAGATTGAAGATGGTGGTCTTTCCGGCCCCATTCGGGCCGATGATGAACAGCACCTCGCCCTGCTGCACGGAGAAGCTCACATCGTTGGTCACAAACAGGCCGCCGAAGTGTTTCTTGACGTGATCAAACGCCAGCAGTGGTTCGTTGTGCGTGGACATGCGCCGCCCTCCCTTTCCGCCACTTTGCCACCGTGCCGACGATGCCGGCCGGCATGTACATCACGACCAGGACAATCAGCAGGCCGTACAGGAAGAACGCGAACGCGTTCGCATCGCCGAGCCAGGTGACGTTGGCCACCGAATTCTTGAGCCAGTCGGACGCAAATTCGAGGATGAACGCCCCCACCAGCGGGCCGTACAGGGTGCCGGCGCCGCCGAGGATGGCGAGGAACACCACCTGGTTGGAGATGGCGGCGCTGAACACGTCGTTCGGCTGGATGGTGCCGAGATTGGCCGCGAAGATGCTGCCGCCGACGCCGGTCAAAAGGGCCGACACCAACAGCGCGTACAGCTTGTACAGCGGGGTGTTGATGGTCACGGTCTGGGCCGTGTCCTCGTCCTCGCGGATGGCCATCAGGTAGTAGCCGGTCTTGGAGGTGGCCAAGAGGGCCGTGACCGCAAACGCCACCACCATGAACCCGAGCGCGACCCAATAGTACAAGGAAGGATCGGGCACCATCCCCTGCACCAGGAGCCCCGCGGCGCCCTGGGTGAGGCCCTTGAACTGGTTGGTCGCGAGGACCAACAGCAGTTGCGCGACGGCGATGGTCGCCAGCGCGAAGTAGGGGCCGCGCAGACGAAAGCAGATGAGGCCGATGGGCGCAGCGCTGACGGTCGAGAGCACCGCCGCCGCCAGGACCGCCGGCCCCGTCCCGATGTGCGGGGCCAGAAGCGCGTATGCGTAGGCGCCGATGCCGAAAAACGCCGCGTGCCCCAGGGATAGTTGCCCGGCGTAGCCGCCGACCAGGTTCCAGGCGAAGCCCACGCCTGCGAACAGGAAGATGTAGAAGAAGATCTGCTGATAGTAGAAGCTGGCCGTGAACGGGATGAGGGCGAACAGAATCAGCACCAGGATGGGCAGGATCCAAGCCCGCAGGCGCTTCATACGCGGGACCTCCCGAGCAGCCCGGACGGTTTGAACAGCAGGACGAGCAGAAACACGACGTAGGTCAGCACGTCCGAATAACTCTGTCCGAGGTAGTAGGACGCCAATTGCGCAATCACGCCGATGAGCAGGCCGCCGATGGCCGAACCGAGGATGCTGCCCATGCCGCCCAGGACGACGATGATGAACGCCAGCAGGCTGAAGGCGTCGCCGACCGACGGATCGACATAGTGGATGGGCAGTAGCAGCGTCCCGGCGACGCCGGCGACCGCGATGCCGAGGCCGAAGGCGAGCATGGTGACGCGCGTGACGTGGATTCCCGACAGGGCCGCGGCGGCGGCGTTTTGCGAAATGGCGCGGATGGCGCGCCCGGTCTCCGTCTTCATGATGAACCAGAACAAGAGCGCGGCGACCACCGCGGCGATGAGGAAGGAGATCAGGTACGCGATGTTGATGCGCAGCCCGCCGAACACCAGATCGCGGTGGCTGTAGGACAGGTTGATGGTCAGTTGGTTGGTGTTGTACACCATCTGCGCCAGGTTGGTCAGCATCAGACCGATGCCGGCGGTCAGCAGGATGTGGTTCATCTCCGGGCCGCGAATGATGCGGTGGATGGCGACCCGGTAGACGGCCATCCCGAGCAGGAAGCACAGCACGAAACTGACGAGGGCGGACACGTACGGATCGAGCCCGAAGGCGGTGAACAAGGTATACGTGATGTACATGCCCGCCATGACGAACTGGCCGTGGGCGAAGTTGACGATGCGCATCGTGCCGAACACGATGGACAGCCCCATGCCGACGATGGCGTACAACGCCCCGAGCAACAGGCCGTTGACGATGGTCTGCAGAAACATGGGTGACCTCCCTCGTTTCAGGAAAACAGGGGCGCCGGAGGACGCCCCTGTGTCATCCGGTTACTTGCGCTGACTCCACGGCGGCGTGGGCAGGAGCTTACCGGTGGCCGCGTCGGACGGGAACACCGTGACGAACTTGCCGTTCTGGATCTGGGTGACGATGACGGGGTGCGCGTTCTGGCCGGTGCTGTCGAAATGGACGGGGCCGAACGCGGTTTCCATCTGAAGGCTGGCCAGCGCGTCGCGGATCTTCTGGCCATCGTACGCGCCCGCCTGTTCAATGGCCTCTTTGGCGACGTACAGGGCGGCATAGGCCTCCATGTCGTGGTAGGACGGATAGTCACCGAATTTCGCGTGCACCTTGTCATAGAATTCCTTTGCCCCCGGCCACTTGGCGGACGGATCCCACTGGCCGGCGGCCAGCGTGTACTCGGCGGCAGGGCCCGCGTCCTGCGGGAAGGTCCCGACGGAGAAGCCGGTGCCCGCGGCCGTGAAGTACTTGGCGTTGAGGTCAATCTCCTGGGCCTGTTTCATCAAGGCGACCGCGTCTTTGGAGTACGAGGCGAAGTAGATGACATCCGGATGCTTCTGTTTGACGCGCTGGAGCATCGCCTTGTAGTCCAGGTCCTTCGTGGAGTACGACTCGTCGTCGACGACTTCAAACCCGTACTGCTTGGCGTAGTTGACCATGGCCTTGTCGGCGCTGGTGCCGAAATTCTGGTCCTCGTGAACGATGGCCATGGTCTTCGCGTCGCCCTGTTGCTTGAGCAGTTCGCAGATGGCCTTGGCGTAGTCGTCGCTGGTGGCGCACAGGCGGAACACGTACTTGGAGCCGGTCTGCGTCACGTTCGCGGCGGTCGCGGTGGGCACGATGTCCGGAATCTTGTACGTATCCGCTTTCTTGACCACCGCGAGTGCGGAACCGGAGCTGTACGGTCCGAGGATGATCTGGGCGTGGTACTGGCTGACCAGTTGATCCACGTCCTTGGCCGCCTCCTGGGCGCTCGACTTGTCGTCCAGGTAGACCAGCTTCACCTGCTTGCCGAGGATGCCGCCCGCGGCGTTGATCTCGTCGAGGGCCACCTCGTATCCTTCCTTTTGCGCCTTGCCGAACTCGGAGTCTGCTCCCGTGATGGAGGTGATGACACCGAGCGTCAACGTGTTGTCACCGGAGCCTGCGCTCCCGCCGCCGGTGTTCCCGGAGCCGCCGGACGCGCCCGAGCCGCTGGTGCCGCAGCCTGCGAGCGCGAACAACCCGGCCAGGGTGAGCGTCGCAAGCATGCGTGCGGGCCGTCTGTTGTGCAACCATGACACCCCTTTTCGAAAAATCTATTTTGTCTGTTTCATCATACACTCTATTTTATTTAAATCGGATTCGTCTTGTCTATGAAAATATTCAGATCACAATGATCCGCGTGCGGAACGGGGGAGGATCCAGGTTGACGGGATGGGGGCACGAGGCGCAATCTTTCGTCAGAAGGCGGACGTCCGCCGTCTGAAGGGAGTGGACAGGACATGAAGGCGGTGTGCATGAAGGGCTTCGGAGGCCCCGAAGTGTTGTATCTGAGCGATGTGCCCGACCCGCATCCGGGCAGCGGCGAACTGTTGGTGCGGGTGCGGGCGACGGCTTTGAACCGGGCGGACCTGCTGCAGCGGCGCGGCCTGTATCCGCCGCCGCCCGGCGCGTCGGAGGTGCTGGGACTCGAGATGGCGGGCGAGGTGATTGCGACGGGTCCCGACTGCCCAGGGTGGCAGCCGGGGGACCGGGTGTGCGCCCTGCTGCCGGGTGGCGGATACGCGGAGTTGGCGGTCATCCCGGCGGGGATGGCCATGCGGCTGCCGGACGGGATGTCCTTTGAGCAAGGGGCCGCCATCCCGGAGGTGTTCCTGACGGCGTATCTCAACCTGTTTTGGCTGGGCCGGATGCAGGCCGGGGATGTGGTTCTGGTGCACGCGGGCGGGAGCGGGGTCGGGACCGCCGCCATCCAACTCATTCGGGAGACCGGCGCGGTGGCGTTGACAACGGCGGGATCGAAGGAAAAATTGGAACGGTGTCTGGAACTCGGCGCGCGGGCAGGCTGGAATTACCACGACGGGCTTTTCGACGATTGGGTTCGCCAGCAGACGGAGGGGCGCGGCGCGGACATCGTGCTGGATTTCATTGGCGCGCCGTATTTTGCGGCCAACATCCGGTCGCTGGCGGTGGACGGGCGGCTCATCGTGGTCGGCACGATGGGCGGCGCCAAAGTGGATGGGGTGGATCTCGGCGTCCTGCTGGGCCGTCGCCTGCAGGTCATTGGTACAGCCCTGCGGTCGCGCCCGGCGGCCGAAAAAATCCGCCTGTCGCAGGAGTTCTGGGGGTGGGCGCAGCCCCGATTCGCGGACGGGCGGTTGGTGCCGGTGGTGGACACGGTCTTCGACTGGCGGGATGTGGCGGATGCCCACCGGTACATGGAGGCGAACCGGAACGTCGGGAAGATTGTGTTGCGGGTGTCGGCGTGAGTTGGGCGCGTTGCGGCGGGGGCTCGTTCGGACGTGCGGCGTGCGGGTGCATGCACGCGGACGTGCGCGACGCGCGGTGATTGAATCCGCGAAACGATGGGGAGGAATGGCGAATGGCGGAGCGGTTGACGGATGACGAGATCCAGGCGGCCCTGGCGAAGGTGCCGGAGTGGCGGCTGGAGGAGAAGACGATTTGGCGGCGGTACCGGTTTCCGTCCTTCATGGAGGCGGTCGGATTCGTGAACCGGGTGGCGGAGGTGGCGGAGCGGCGCAATCACCATCCGTTCATTTCGTTGGACTACAAGGTGGTAACCCTGCGCCTGACCAGCTGGCACGCGGGCGGATTGACTCAGGCGGACTTCGACGAGGCGGCGGAATTCGACGCGTTGTACGGGAGCGCGGGGCAGGCGTGACGGATGTTCGGTGCGGTCGTCGTGCAGTGTGGTCGGTGTGTGGCGTGCCCGGTTTGGGGCGAGTGCTCAGATGAGAAGTGGTTTAGTGAACGATTTGGTTTTAGCGGCCGCGCCGATGGGGGGGTAGCAACCCTTTCAAACGTAACGCGAGTTGGGCGAGCGGGGATCACATCAGGATGTGACTTATGCGCTCCCGCCGGGGCTGACATGGCCCTGGTTTACACCCAAACGTTTTCTATGGCCCGGGATCGCATGAGCGTTTAGATGAAAATGGATCGCAACGGGGATGCGTGGGTGGAGAATAAGATGTAAACGTATTTTAGCGGGCCGTCCGCGCTGGCGGACGGCCGGCCATCTTGGACCGCGGGGCCGGATAACCGGCCCCGCCGGCGATTTTCGGGCCCAGCCCCGTGTTCCCGGCAGGGTGTCAGGCGATGGTCAGGGGATGGCATCACGGTCCTCGCGAACCCGCCTGCGCCGCTTCTCCGGCCGACAGGTGGCTCAACGGATGAGGACCAGGCCGGCGGTGATGGCAAGGGCGATGGCGACGGCGGCCCAATCCCGCCGTGACCACCGCACGGTGCAGCGCTCCGCCGGGGCGAGGGGCTGCAGATGGCTGTATCCTCGCGCCTCCATCGCCAGCGACAGGTCTTCCGCGATCTGAAACAGCGCCGCCAGCAGGGGGACGGTCACGGCGGGCAGGTCCCGCGGCCGGATGCGGCCGGGCGGGGCGGGCGACTTCGCGCGGGCGCGGGCGATGCGCGAGAACCGATCCAGCTGGTCCCCAATCACGGGGATGAACCGCAGGATCAGCGAAGCCGCCAACGACAGGACGGCCGCCGGGCGCCGCATCCCGGGCAGTCGGCCTATGACCTGTTCCAAGGCCTGGCGCAGTTCGAGGGCGGTGGTGGTCCAGGAAAGCAGCCCGCTCAACCACACCATCAGCACCACCCGGTAGAGGGCAGCCAGGGTGCGGGCCGCCCCGGCGGGGTCGAAGCCGAGGCCAAGTGGCCCCGCCTGCCCAAAGCGGATCCCGGACAGTGCCGCGGAGAACAGCGTCAATCCCAGGATGGGGCGCATCCACTGCCACAGGGTGCGCAGCGGAACGTTGGCCACCGCGCTGAGGAGCGCCGCGATCCCGGTGGCCGCGGCAAGGCCGGCGGGCCGGCTCTGCCCCATCACCCCCGCTGTCAGCAGGGCATAGCCGGCCCACTTGGCGCGGGCGTCGAGGCCGTTCAGCACGCCGGCGGACCCGGCGCCGTCGGCATGCCGAACGCGCGGCCGGACCGTCTGCAGCCGTTCCGGCGCGGGCTGTGCAGAATGGTTCCATCGCTCTCCCGCTGCGGTTACCGGTGGTTCCTCTGAGGACGCCGCCCCCGCGGGTGCCGCCGGATGGTTTGTCGGGGAAGAGGTCGCCGGCGACTCCGGCCCCGTTGGCGTCGTCTGCGTCCTCATCCCGGGCCATTGTCGGGCGATGGCGGCCGCCGCCTCCTCCGCGGAGAGCGGGCCAGCGGGAAGATGCACGCCGCAAGAAGCCAGGGTACGCCTCAGCGCGAATCCGGGTGGGGGGGCCAGGCCGGCGTCGAGCAACGGACGGGGGTCCGTCCACAGACGGGCGGGATGGACGTCGGCCGTGAGGCGGCCCTCTGTGACCACCCACACCCGGTCCGCCAGCGGCAGAAACGCCTCCAGGTCGTGGGTGGCGATGATCAGGCCGCCGCGGCCGCGGGATCGGCGCGCCTCGTGCAAGGATTTGAGGGTGTCGAGAAAGCGTTGTACCGCCGCCGGATCCATTCCGGCCGTCGGTTCGTCGAACAGGAGCCAATCGGGATCGGGTGCAAACGACGTGGCGACGGCCACCCGTCGGCGCTGGCCGCCGCTGAGCGACAGCGGTGCGCGGGAGAGGAAGTTGTCGCTGAGGCCCACCCGGGCCAGGGCGGCTCGCGTCCGCTGTGCCGACTCGGCCGCGGACAGGCGGTACGGGCGCAGGGAGTACCCGAACTCCGCCGCCACGTCGCGCGCGAAGAGCTGTTGCTCCGGCGATTGAAACACCACGCCGATCCGCAGGAGCACCCTGGTGTCGGGCCGCCGGCCGTGCCAGAGGGGCTCGCCGTCGCAACGGACCTCGCCCTCCGCAGGCTGGACGAGGCCGGCGAGGGCGTGCAGCAGCGTCGATTTGCCTGCGCCGACGGGGCCCGCGATGACGACGAGATGGCCCGTCTCAGCCCGACAGGTGACCGTATTCAACAGCGTCCGGCCCGATGCGGCCTTGACCGTGATGGCCCGCGCCTCGAGCGCCACCGGCCTCACCCTCCCTCCCGCACAACGCCTGCAGGTCTGTGGCCAGTTCAGCTTCCGTCAACGCCACCCGCGGCAGGGGGACGCCTCGGTTGCGCAGGTCCATTGCGATGGCGCTCGCCCACGGCAGCGGGAAGCCGAACCGCTGGCAGGGCGGATCCTCGCCCGCCTCCGGCGTGACGAACTGGCGCGGTGTGCCTTCAAAGACCACGCGGCCTTCGTCGAGCAGGACCATGCGGTCCGCCCACGCCAGCTCCTCGATGATCTGCGTGATCCACACCACCGCCGCACCCGCGGCGCACAGGCGCCGGGCCACCGCCCGGAGCGCCTGCCGCGCGCCCGCGTCCAGCATGGCGGTCGCCTCGTCGAACACCAGGACGGCGGGTTCCAACGCCAGGGCGCTGGCCGTGCAGAGCAACTGCTTTTGCCCGCCGGACAGGTGGGCGACGGATTGATCCCGCAGCTTTTCCAACCCCACGGTCCGCAGCGCGGCTTGGCTGCGGCGTTCCATCTCGTCCGGTGTCAGCCCCTGCACCTGCAACCCAAAGGCGACATCCTCGGCGACGGTCTGGCCGACGAGCTGGGCGTCCGGGTTCTGAAACACCAGGCGCACGCTGGCACCGGGCCGGCGGACGACCTGCCCGCGCGACACGCCGCACAGGCCGGCCATCACCCGGCCGAGCGTGCTCTTGCCGCTGCCGTTTCGGCCCATGACGAGCAGCCATTCGCCCGGGTGGACGGCGAGGTGCACCCCGCGCAGGGCGAACGTGATTTGACCCGTCTCACCGGCGAGAGCGACGGAAACGTCGTGGAGTGCCAAGAGTGGCGCGCAGAGATCGGATCTCTCGCCGGCCTGCGGCCTGGGTTCGGGATTTTCGGCAGCCGGTGCCTCTCTCAGCGGTCTATCCACAGATTTCGGATTGATGGCAGGTTCGGATGCGTGATATGTTAACGTCATGGTACATACAAGTTAACAAATGCGCGGAGGAGGTTTCAATGGTGACAGTACGCGGCGTGGTCTTCAGCGCGCTGTTTGCGGCGCTGTTGGCCGTGTTCAGCTACACGCGGATTGATCTCGGTTTCACCCCGGTTCCCATCACCCTGCAGACCTTGGCGGTGATGATGGCGGGCGCCTTCCTCGGCCCCGGGTACGGATTTCTCAGCATCCTGCTGGTGGTGGTGCTGACCGCCCTCGGCCTGCCGCTCATGGGTGGGAACGGCGGCCTGCCGGTGATCCTGGGTGCCACGGGCGGCTACATCGTGTCGTGGCCGTTCAGCGCACTGCTGATTGGCTGGTTCCTGCAGAAGGTTCGCGCGCAAGGTCTCATGCGGTACGTGTGGACGTTCATCGTGGTGGAGGCGTTCGGCAGCCTGTTCGTGTACCTCATCGGCGTGCCGTGGCTGGCGGTCGTGGGGAAGATGACGCTCGCCAAGGCGCTGGTGGGCGGGTGCTTCCCGTTCCTCCTGGGCGACGCCATCAAGGCGGGGATCACCACCTTGGTCGCGGTCCCGTTGGGCAAGCAGTATCCGCCTGCGCGGCTGACGGGCCGCGGCGGCTCCCGGGTGGTGCCGCTCGATCACGCTTGATGGCGGCGTGGCGAATCTGACCTCCGGGCAGACGCGGCGCTGGCCTGGTCTGAAACGCGGGTGCATAATCCGTGCGTCTTGCGGAGAAGTTGAAACCCAGACGTGGATTCGGCAGGGAGCCGTTTGCTCCGGCCGCAAGACGCAAGCGAGGGGGAAGCCAGCGTGAAGACGGTCGCCGTGGAACGCGGTTTGGAACCGGTCAAACGGTATCTGCAGGCGCAGGGCTTACAGGTGGTGGAGCTCACCAACGCCGTTTCGGACGCGACGAACTGGGCATGCTGCTGCGTGACCGGGGCGGATGAGAATGTCATGGGCATGCAGGATGTGCAGATCAACTGCCCCATCGTGTCGTGCGAGGGATTGACGCCGGAAGAGGTGTACCAGCGGGTCGAGCGGTACGTGCACTGACGCGGGCCGACGCGAACACGCAACGAAGCAGACGCCAACAGAGGGCTCAGCGGCCGCCACGCGGACGCTGGGCCCTTTTCGCATGCCGCCTCCGGGATTGCCAGCCGGGGCGGGGGAACGTACAATGCCGGTATACGGTCAGAGGCAGGCGGAAACCGGCCGGAGCGCGTTTGCACCGGCGGTCGAGGATTCTGAGCGGAGTGGAGGAGAGCGCATGGAGACGTTCGCCGGAGAGGTATTCGTGATTGGCGCTGGAGCGATGGCCGAAGCGTTTGTGAAGGGTGTGATTGAGAAGCGGGCCATCGCGCCCGAGCGGGTCGTGGTGACCGGGCGGACCCTCGGCGGACGGGCGGCGGGATTGCGCGAGAAGTACGGCGTGCGGGTCGCCGGGACGGAGGCCGCCGCGGGCGCCAGGATGGTCTTTCTCGCCGTGAAACCCGCGGACACCGCCGAGGCGCTGGCGCAGGTCCGGCCGTACCTCCACGGGCAGCCGTTGGTGTCGTTTGCCGCCGGCGTCACGATGGACTGGATGGCCGAGATCATCGAGCACCGCTCCCCGGTGGTTCGTACCATGCCGAACATCCCCGTCGGCGTGCTGGAGGGGGCGACCGCCGTCTCGTTTCCGGAGGCGGGGCTCGCCGAGCGGGATCGAAAGGATATCCTGTTTCTGCTCGGACAGCTCGGCGAGGTGGTGGAGATCCCGGAGCGCCTGATGAACGCCGCCACCGCCTTTTCCGGCAGCGGCCCCGGATTTGTCTGCTATTTCCTCGAGGCGATGGAGGCGGCGGCCATCCGTCTCGGGTTCGATCCGGAGCTGGCCCGGGCCCTGTTGCTGCAGACGGTGGTGGGGACGGCGCGCACCCTGCGTGAGTGGGGGCTCGCGCCGGATGAACTGCGCCGGCGCGTCACCTCTCCGGGCGGCACCACCCAGGCCGGCGTCGCGGTGATGGAGGCAGGCCGCCTCGCCGACGTGGTGGACGCCGCCCTGCAGGCGGCCGCGCGGCGGTCGGAGGAGATGGGCCGCGCGTACGCCGTCGTCCGGGACTGACCCGGTGCCCTCTCTACTCCTGGTGCTGGGTGCGGCCGGCGAGCAGGTCCAGCGTGTGCCGCAGGACGGGGGCGACCACCGCAAGACACTCATCCACCGCCTTCGGGTTGCCGGGCAGGTTCAGGATCAGGGTCTGCCCTCGTGTCCCCGCCACCTGGCGGGAGATCATCCCGAATGGGGTCTTTTTCAGGCTCTCCGCCCGCATCGCCTCGGCGATACCGGGCACGATCCGGTCCACCACGTCCAGGGTCGCCTCCGGGGTGACGTCGCGCGGACCGAGGCCGGTGCCGCCCGTGGTCACAATCAGGCGGATGCCCTCCTCGTCCGCCAGCCGGCACAGGAGCGCCGCAATCTCTTCCCGCTCATCGGGCACCGCCACGCGCACCGCGACGGCGAAGCCCATGCGCGCCAGGGCCTCTTCAGCGCGCTGTCCGCCGATGTCCGTGCGGAGGCCGCGGCTGACCGAGTCGCTGACCGTGATCACCGCCGCCCGCGCTTGATCATGCGCCATGTCCATCCTCCCCTCTCCTTTTGAGCCCATGTTACCCCATCCGCTTCCGGATTGCGCACAATCCGCTTCCTTCGATACAATTTTGTTTGGATATCCGAAATGTCCCCAGGGAGGGATGCGCGGTGAGTTTGATCACGCAGTGGGTCCGGTACGGAGATCAGAACGAGTACAGCGGCTACCTCGCCAAGCCCAGGCGGGCCGGGGGACCGTTGCCGGCCGTGATGGTCATCCAGGAGATCTGGGGGGTGGACGCCCACATCCAGGACGTGGTGGAGCGCTTCGCCAAGGCCGGGTATACGGCGTTCGCGCCCGACCTGTACTCGCGTAACGGCGAGCGGCCGGCGGTGTTGGCCTCCGACCGCATCGAGGCGGTCAAGTCGTTCCTGGACAGCCTGCCGCCGTCGGCGTGGCATGACGCTCAGGCGAGGGAAGCGGCGTTGGCGAGACTGCCCGGCGAGGAAGGAAAGCGGATCCAGGAGACCTTCACAACCCTCTTCGGCGGGCTGCAGGTGGACAAATACATGCCGCAACTGCTGGAGACGGCGGCGTATCTGCGCACTGGCTGCGAGCACAGCCAGGGGCAGCCGGTGATGTCCATCGGCTTCTGCCTGGGCGGCGCCCTGTCCGCACGGTTGGCCTGCCAGGACGAGGCGTTGAAAGGCGCCGTCATCTTCTACGGCCACGCGCCCGATCCCGCCTTGGTCTCCGGCGTCCGCTGCCCGGTGCGCGGCTTCTACGGTGGGCTCGATCACCGCATCACCGACCAGGTCCCCGGCCTGGCCGAGGCGATGCGCGCGGCGGGCAAGGACTTCCAGTACACGGTCTACGAAGGCGCGCAGCACGCGTTCTTCAACGACACCCGCAGCGCGTACCATCCGGAGGCCAGCCGGGATGCGTTCGCGCAGGTGCTCGGGTTCTTCAACGGGATCGCGAAAGCTGGCGCGTAAACGCCTTGCGGCGGTTGGCGGTGCTCCGCGGTTCCCCGCAGCGCGCCGCGGCCACGCGCAGGGCCGCGGCGCGAGGACGGCGAGTGGGGCGGCCCAAGCGGCGGGCCGCCCCCGCTGTCAACGGGGGATCACCGGAGCCGCCCACCAAGCCTGCGCCACCTCGGTCACCAACCGCTCGAGCGCGGCTTCGTCCAGCCCCTGCGTCTTCCCCGGCACCGGCGCCACCTCGATGCTGCCCCAGGACGGATACAGGTACAGGACGGGCACTCGCAGGGTCGCCGTGTGCGCAGGATCCATCGTCCGCACCACCCACAGGTGCGTCGCCATGCCCTCGTATTGCCCTATCCTCGGTCCGTCCACGTTCGATCCCGATGCGCGCGCCATCGATGCCCGGTACACCGCCAGGCTCTCCGACGCCGGAATGAGCGACCACAGCGTGCGCGTCTCCGTCACCGTCAACGTCACCCCCGCGGCGTTGGTCAGCGTCAGCTGCACCGCGTACGGCGTGGTGCTCCGGTCGCCCGACAGCGGCGGGCGAAAATCCGGCGTGACGGACACCTGAACGAGGCGCCATCCGGCCGGGACGCCATGCACGGGCAGGCCCGAGAGGCGCGCGGCGGTGACCAGGCTGGTGCCGGTGTAGATGTCGGCGTCCGGCGCGCCTTCGGCCAGCGGACCCGTCTGAGTCGTGGGCGCCGGTCCCCAGTGGGGCTGTTGGCCGGACCAGTCTGGTTGGCGCCACGGCAGCCGCCAAACCCGGCCGTCCGATTCCACCACCAGCGTGTAGACGCCCGCCCGGGTGAGGGGCGGGAACTGGGCCGCGATGCGGTCGCCGGATCGGGCCACCGCCGTGGGGCGCACCGTGTCTCCGTTCGGCCCTTCCACCCGGTACCGGGCGAAGTGCCCCGAGGTGTCCGGCGGGAGACCGTCGGCCGAGAGATCCATCCAGGTGCCGCTGGCCGTCGTCCGCACCGAGGTGAGGGTGAGGGTGGTGCCGCCGTCCGCCGCGCGCACGGCGGGGTTAAGCGCGAGCACCGGGGCTTGGGCGGGCAGGGCGACAAACGGGATGTCCCACGGGCCCGTCACCGTGCGGAAGGTGCGGGGACCGAACGGATCGCCTTTGGCCAGGGTGTCGCCGACGGCCTCGACGTGCAGGGTCAGGTGCACACCCAACGTTCGGAGCCAGCCTGGGAGGGGCGGGAAGACGATGTACCCCAGGTTCCCCAGCCCGTCGATCTCGGTGGCGTCGTGCGGCCACCCGAACGGATCGCGCAGGGTCACGCGGTACCGCTGGGGGACGGGAGGCTGTCGTCCCGACAGCGCCGCATCGGCGGACGCGCTGGCGTTGTCGGTGCGCACCTGCCAGGGCTCGGTCTCGACGGTTCCCTGTGGTGCCGCCGGGCCGTCGATGCGATAGACGACGACGGTGCGGTTGGCGTCCGCGTAGACGTCGAGCATCGTCAAGGTGACGCCGCCGTGCGTCGCCGAGAGCTGCACCGGTTGGAACGCGCCCTGCTGGAACAGTGGCCACAGACCCGGGTCTCCGCGCAGCACCTCCCCCTCGGCCGCCGGGGACTGCCCGTGCAGCGAGGCGGCCGCCGCGATGACCCAGCGCGGGGCGAAGTGGTTCACTCCGGCCATCACGACGGCGGCGCCCGCCAATCCGGCCACGCCCCGCATCGCCCAGCGGCGGGCGCGCGGCAGGCGCTGCGCGGCGCCGCGCCCGCTCGCTCCGTTCGCGCTCCCCCTCAGCGATGGGGTGGGGACACGGGAATCCTCCAGGCCCAAGCGCTCCGCGATCCCCGCCCACAGATCCGCCGGCGCCGCATACCCGGCCTGTCCGGCCTCGGACCGGTAGTGCTGCCGCAACCGATCTTCCACAGACGTGCGCGATGACATGGCGCCGCCTCCCTTCACCTGTTCCGTCTTTGTGCGCGTTCCGTCGCGCCGCCCGTTCCGGCGTCTTCCGCGAGGTGCCGGCGCAGCTTCGCCAGGGACCGGTGGATGCGCGTCGCGACCGCTCCGGGCCGCAGGTTCAACCGGCGGGCGATCTCATGGACGGCGAGGTCGTCCCCGTAGCGCAGGGCGAGGATTGCCTGGTCCAAGGGGGACAGACAGTCCAGCGCCTCGCACAGCGCCGCCCCGTCGGCGTCCCGTGCCACCTGGTCCTCCGCGGGCGGGGCGACTCGCCCGTGGCGCAAGGTCAAGCGCTCGAGGTGCTCCGGTGCGTCGGCGATGGGCACCTCGCGGCGCCACCCGCGCCGGCGCCAGTCCAGGTGCGCCCGCCGGAGGATGGCGTGGAGCCACGGTGTGAGACGCTCCGGGGTCCGCAGCTGACGGCGATGGCGCCAGGCGCGGACGAACACCTCCTGGACCAGATCCTGGGCGGCCGCGGGATCGTGCGTGAGCCACACCGCCAACCGATACAGCGCAGGGCTCTCCCGTTCGACGATGCGCCGGAACGCATCGGCATCCCCCTCCAGGAAACCCCGGACATCCTCCAGTCCCGCCAACGGCTCCGCCCTCCTTCAAACGCAAGACGCTCCATCCTGCGGTTTTATTACAGCGGTTGGATTCCATGGGGACAACATTCGGACTCTGTCCGCCGTACCAGACCGTTACCGGATGGAACGTTTCGCCATGCAAGTCGTGACAGGATTCTCGCGCCTCTCTGTGGAATTCCGATAGCAATCCGCTTCAGGAATACACGTACGGAGGCGTGCCATGACGTCCAGACGACAGTGCAAATCATCCATCCGGCGCGTGGCTGCGGCCGTCACGGCCGCATTGGCCATGCTGCCTTCGGGAACTGGGCTGGCGCAACCCCTGCCCGCACCGCCCGCCTGGTCCTCCTCGTCGCAGGTGCCCCTGGCCACGGAGGCCGCGATGGCCCCGCTTCATTCCCTTCCGCCGATTTCCTCCGCGTCCGTGCAGACCGCAGATGCTTCGGCCACGCCGGGATGGACAGTCCGTCCGGCCGTCCAGAAGGCCGCGGCGACGGTGCACGACGGCCCTGTGCTGGTGGCGGGATCCGCCTGGCGCACCGTGCCGTACCTCGTGTACGGAGGGACCACCTATTTCGGGATCTGGTACCTTCAGCAACTGCTCCGGGCGTACGGCATCGACTCCGGCTGGAACGGCACCCGGTTGACGTTGGCGGGCTTCCCGAAGCCCGTCGCGGCCACCGTGACCGTGTCCGGTTCGCCCGCGCCCGGGGTTGGCGCGCTGTGGGTTCAAGGGCAGGCGTACGTCGATGTCAGCGCCATCGCGCGGCAGGCGGGCGGCACGGTATCGGTCTCGGGACAAGCGGTGTCGATCACGCTGCCCCGCGCCGCCGCGCCTTCGCCGGTGTCATCGGGCGTAGCCCGTCCCGTCGCCCGGACGGCGACGGTGCACCCGGCCGTGAGTCGGGCGGTCGCCGTCAGCGGATTTCAAGCGAACGGCGAGGTCTACGTCGGGTCGCAGTTGTGGCGGCGCGTGCCCGTAGTGTACAGCGGCGGCACCAGCTTCTTCGGCGTCTGGTATTTCCAACAGTTCCTCCAGGCGTACGGCATCCACAGCACGTGGGACGGAAAACAGCTGGCCATCGACGACCTCCCGCGGGTGATCCCGCAGGCGTCCATCACCGTCGACGGCGCGGATCCGCTCTCCGGGGCGGCCGTGGCGTGGCAGGGGCATTGGTATGTGCCCGCCTCGGCGCTGACGGCGGCGGGGGTGCCGGTCGAGGTGCAGGTGGACGACAGCGCCGCCGGCCCGGGCGAGGGCGCAGCGGGCGGCGCGGATCCCGGCGCGCAGGATGGAACAGCGGGCGGCCCGGGGACATCCGCCAACCCGTCCGGCGTGGCGAGCGGCCAGACGGGGCCGCTGGTGACCCTCCGCGGGCGGCTCGTGTTTGACGGAGCGTCCTATTCCGTCCAGCAGATCTCGCTCCGTGACGTGCAGACGCACGCCCACTATTACACGGATGTCCAGGCGGACGGGTCGTTTTCCATCCCGGTGCCTCCCGGCCAGTACGAGGTCTTCGCGGCCATCGGGCAGGGCGAGGCGGTGTACCTGTTGCAGCCGTTCACCGTCCCGGCGGGATCGCCAGGGCAGCAGGCGTTGGACGTGCACCTGCCCGCCCTGCCCCAGGGGTCCCGGCTGGCGGTGGCGCATGCCGACGTGATCGCCTGGGATAAAGGCGTGTCGGCCATGGACCTCCAGTCGGTCGCCGACCTCTTCGAGCACGTGTATCCGGAGGTCGCTTCCGCCACGGGATTGGCAGAACAGAGCCGCATTCAGGTCACCCTGTACAGTTCCGCGGACGCGTACAAGCAGCACTTTCTCCAGGAGGGGTACTCGGCCGGGGAAGCGGCTTCGCTGGCCGAGAACTCGGTGGCGGCCGAGGAGGGGCTCAACCAGATCAGCGTGTTGCTGCCGGCCCTCCATCAGACGGACGGCCTGAACGTGATGGTGCACGAGCTGACGCACGCCCTGGTGGCCACCGTGTCCAGCGCCATCCCCAGTTGGGCCAACGAGGGGCTCGCCTGGGAGATGGGCGTGGACGCCGAACTGGACGGCAGCCAGGACCCGGTGCTGACCAGCGCCATCCCGTGGTCCAATTGGATGGACACCTTGACGCACCAGCGGGCGGGGGATCTCCGGCCGCTCGGCCAGGCCGACCCGCTGGATACCGCCTACAACGTCGAGCTGCAGGACTACTGGGCAATGCACCAGTTGATCACCCGCTTCGGCCTGCCGGCGGTGATGCGGTATGTCCGCGCGATTGATCACGATCCCGACGCCTTCTCACACACCTTCGGGATGTCCTTCGACGCCTTCGCGAACCAGGTGCAGGCGAGTCTCGCCCAGCAGGCGGCCCAGTCCGACGCGGGCTTCACGATGCGGCTCGCGGTCCTCGCGGGCGGCCCGGACACGGTGTACATCACGTCGCCGGCCGGGCGCGCCTTTCAGGTGTCGGGCCTTGCACCAGGGCACACGTACGACATCACCTGCCGCGCAGACGGGACGGTTCAGGCGGCCGCCGGGCTGCGGGTGGCGGCCGCGTCCGGCGTCGGCGGGCCCGACGGGGTGTGGTTCGTGCAGTTGAAGACGAGTGGAAGCCTGCCCTGGCAGGGCATCGCGCTGGACGACCAGTTCGGCATCCCCTATGTGGTGCAAGCGGTGCTGTACGATTCCGCCGGGCAACCGGCCCACGCCTATCCGGCCACCGCTGTCTCGGGCGGCCTGCAGGTGGTGGGGCTGACGCCGCTGCATTGACGTGAACTGGACGCGGCTCCCTTCAGACGATACACTTTTAATCGGAACTTGAAGGGAGGGCAGTGGCGTTGGACGCACAGACACGGTATCAGACTTGGCGGGCTCATGCGGGGCATCCGTCCGACATCGAGCGGGAATTGGCGTGGTTGGCTGACAAACCGGAGGAGATTGCGGAGCGGTTCGGTTACGATCTCCGGTTTGGCACGGGCGGCCTGCGCGGAATCCTGGGCGCGGGCACATCGCGGATGAACGTGTACACCGTCCGGCGGGCGACGCTGGGGCTGGCGCGGTATCTTCAGGCGGCCATCCCGGACGCGGCGTCGCGCGGTGTGGTCATCGGTTACGATTGCCGGCGCATGTCGGCCGAGTTCGCGCTGGAAGCGGGGCGCGTGCTGGCGGCGGCTGGGCTGAAGGCGTATGTGTTCCGCCATCTGTGCCCGACGCCGGAGTTGTCGTTCGCGGTGCGGCGCCTGAAGGCGGCCGGCGGGATCATGATCACGGCGAGCCACAACCCGCCTGAATACAACGGATACAAGGTGTACGGCGAGGACGGGGGCCAGATCCTGCCCGACGTGGCGGACGCCATCACGCGTGAGATCGAAGCGGTGCAGGACTGGTTCTCCATTCCCCTCGCCGACCCGGCGGAGGCGGAGCGGACCGGCCGCCTTGCGTGGGTGGGCGACGAGATGGACGAGGCCTACGTGAAGACGGTCGTCGACGCCATTCGCGTGGCGGGCGTGGAGGACGCGGATCGGAAGGCGCTGCGCGTGGTGTACAGCCCGCTGCACGGCACGGGCGGGAAGCCGGTGGAGGCGGTCCTGCGCCGGGTGGGCTATACCGACCTGCACCTGGTGGCGGCGCAGATGCAGCCGGACGGCGAGTTTCCGACGACCGCCAGCCCGAACCCGGAGGAGCCGGCGGCGCTCGAGCGGGCGCTGGAGACGGCGCGCCAAGTGGGAGCGGACATCGCCATGGCGACGGACCCGGACGCGGATCGCGTGGGCGTCGCGGTCCGGCTGCCGGACGGCGAGTACCGGCTGCTGACGGGCAACCAGACGGGGGGCCTCCTGGTGGACTTCGTGCTGGGGCAGCGGAAGGCGGCGGGGACCTTGCCGGCCGACGGGATTGTCTTCAAGACCATCGTGACGTCGGAGCTGGGTGCGGCCATCGCGCGCCAGTACGGGGTCGCGGTGGAAGACACGTTGACGGGGTTCAAGTACATCGGGAACCGGATTGGCCACTATGAGCGAACGGGCGAGCGGACATTCCTGTTCGGGTACGAGGAGAGCTACGGCTATTTGGCGGCGGATTTCGTGCGCGACAAGGATGCGGTCCAGATCTGCCTGTTGGTGGCGGAGATGGCGGCGCATCACAAGCGCCGCGGCAAGACCTTGGTGGACGCCCTCGAGGAGTTGTACCGGCGGGCGGGGTACCACGAGGAGAAGTTGGTCAGCAAGACCCTGCCGGGCCTGGACGGCCTGGAACGCATCCGGGGCCTGATGGCGCGCTTGCGCGAGCGGAAGGACGGCCTCGCGGTGGACGGGGAGCAGTTGCTTTGGACGGAGGACTACGAGGTGCTGCGGCGGCGCTACACGGACGGCAGGGAGGAGGCCATCGACCTGCCGCGTGCGGACGTGCTGCGGTACGGGTTTGCCGGCGGATCGTGGCTGGCCGTGCGCCCGTCGGGGACAGAGCCGAAGATCAAGTTTTATCTCGGCGCCCGGGGCGATTCGGAAGCGGCTTGCCGGGAGACGCTCGCCCGCATGCAGCGCGCCGTGGACCGGGTGCTGGCGGAGGCGTGACGTTCGGCGGCACATGGCGCGGCGAAGGACGCCGACGGAAAGGAACAGCGGCAAAACAAAAACGCCCTGCATTCGCAGGGCGTCTTGCGATCTCAGACTTTAGAACGACAGCTTGGTGACGTTGGCCGCCTGCGGGCCGCGCTGTCCTTCGACGATGTCGAACTCGACGCGCTGGCCTTCTTCAAGAGTACGGAAGCCTTCGCCGTTGATGGCCGTGTAGTGCACGAACACATCGTTGCCGCCTTCCACCTGAATGAAGCCGTAGCCCTTCTCCGCATTGAACCACTTTACTGTACCTTGCACAATACTGCCCCCTACTGAAGTACCGTTCATGCACTGGCACAACCGAATACCATCCGTACTCTGGCCAAGCACTTGCGTTACTCGTTAGATTTGGGAATACCCACACCAATCATAACGTGGTGTTTCAAAAAAGTCAATACAACGACCGTGAAATGTGGATGCCAAATGTTTCAACAGCGCCGGCGGCTGTCGAAACTGGTATTGTAGGGATGAAGCGCACCGCCGTGTCCAACCATCATCTCCGGGAAGGCGAGGTGAACGCAGATGGCGAAGCGGTCGGACCGGGTATTCCATATCACCGTGACGGTGTTCGCGCTGGCCCTGACGGCCGTGTCCGCCGTCACCCTCGAGTATCAGCACAATCCAGAGCGGGTACGCTCCTGGATGACGCCGTTCACCCACGTCTCTCCCGCGCCGCCGGTGCGCAATCAGTCTAGCCCGCACCCGGAGGCCAACGCAAACCGGACGACGGAGACCCCCGGGCATACGGCGCCCGCGGGATCGAAACCGGTCACGCCCGGCTCGGACAACACCGCGGCCAACGAACCCACGCTCGACATCCGGCCGGCCGGGGACGACGTGTCCGAGGCGGATGTCGCGCGGGTTCGGCAGCTGGTGGTCAGCCACCGGATGACCGACACCATCTCGAACGCGTTGCAGATCCGGCTCAGGCGGCCGATTCACCTGTATGTTGCCCAGTCCGCGGCCGATTACAAGGAGGCCCTGAAAACGCTCGGCGTGTCTCCCGAGCAGGCGCAGCGTTTCAGCCGCGATACCGGCGGGTTCACCCAGGGGGACAACGTCGTGATCCCGCTGTACCAAAACAAGACCGATGCCGACCTGGCCAACACCCTGGCGCACGAGTTGACGCACGTGTACCTGAACGCCGGCGTCGGACCCGAGTTGCCGAGTTGGGTCAACGAAGGATTGGCGGTCACCCTGGGGATGCATTTTCAGCAGGCGGTGGCCAGCGGGATCGCATACGACGGGTACGCCAAGCAGATGGCCGAAAGCGTGCTCGACGCGGTGAAGAAGGGCCAACTGCTGCCGCTGACGGACGATGAGGACAAGGTGCTGGCGGGAGACGCGGCCTATGATCTGGAGTTGCAGGATTGGCTTGCCGTGTCCTGGCTCGTGCAGCAGCACGGCTGGAAGGCGTGGGCCGATTACTTGAACCGGATCAACACCGGAATGGATGATGGGGACGCTTTCGCCAAGACGTTTGGCGTGGCCGAGCCGGTGTTCAATGATCAGTTCACGCGGCTGCTGCAGTCCGCCGCGGACCAGGCGGACGCCGGGGTCCAGGTGACGCTGGAAGTGCCGGGCCAGTTCCGCGGATACGCCCGCATCCTGCAGCACGGGACGCAGACCTGGACGGGATTCGAGCTGGCTGGGGGCGTCAACAGGTTTGTCGTCACCCCGTCCGGCCAACTGCAGGGTCCAAAGGCGACGGAGCCCGCCACCGATCCCAATCCTCCGGACAAGGTGACGCTTTATATCGATCTCGATCCCACCACCGACCTGACCTACAACGGGCAGCCGGTGGAAAACAGCGGGTTTGCCATCGACTACCACTACGGGATGTACTCCTTCGTCAATGCCTGGGTGACGTACCAGAACGGGAAGTCGGTGTATTTGCAGGACCCCGCTCTCTTCGGCGTGCGGCTCACCGGCCTGCGTGAAAACGCAGAACTTCCCCTGATGCCCCTGCTGTCTGTCCCGGTGCCGGGTTGAACCTGACGGCGGGCCGCCTGGCATTCAAGATGAAGCGCACGCATCCGTGCGTCACTGTGCCGCGAAGGCGTATCCCGTCGAACCTTGCCTGGTCGTCGTATTGTGGGGTGAAAAGGTGAAACGGGTGACGATGGTCGCTGTTGAAGTGGCTTGACTGAGGATCGACTTCCAGTATTTGTTGAGTGCTCTGTCCAGTGCTTGGCTGGCCTGCAGGACGACAGGGTGTCGCAGATCTCCGCCGCACTCCTCAAACACCCTGTGCATGGTCGCTCGGAGTCGTTCAATCTCCCGGGCCGAAGCCTCGTCCACGGGGGGCCCTCCTTCCTGACTTTCCCTCGCGTCCGAACGCTGTATATACAGTCGACGGACGACCACACGCTTTGAAATTGTAATCATGTCGAGCCATGTCTGCAATTCAAGATTTTCGACACTGCCGCGCGATGGCTGCCGAATCTAATCGAAATCCGCCGACCGGTGTCAATCTCGGTCGGACGCCGCCGAAACTTGTTTTCTTCGGGTACGTTACAATGTTTATGATGCACAAACCGGTCGCAGACCAGCCCGGCGGGGTTCGGTTTGCGACAGATGGATGAGGGATGTGTGTGAAGGGATGGAGCACCCTGCCCGAGCACGACACCGTGGCCCACGTGCTCGGCGTGCGCTTCGACTGCCTGACCCGGCGGGAGGCGGTGGAGCGCATTCTGCAGTGGATGGATGAGGGCAGCCGGCGGATGGTGATCACCGCCGGGCCTGAGTTTGTGATGATGACCGAACGGGATGGAGAATTGAAACAAATTGCCCGCGCGGCCGATCTCGTCACACCGGACGGCATCGGCGTGGTATGGGCGGCCCGCAGGCAGGGCCACCGGGTCCCCGAGCGGGTGACCGGCGTGGAGCTGGTGGCCGAGTTGCTCGACACGGCGCAGGCGCGCCGCCTGTCGCTGCGGGTGTACGTGCTCGGCGCCCGCGAAGAGGCCCTGCAGGCTTGCCTCACCCGTTTCCGCCAACGTTATCCGGAACTGACGTTCGCCGGCCGCAACGGATACTTCGAGGCCAGGGAGTGGCCCGGTATCCTCAGCGAGATCGAATCGTTCGGCCCGAATCTGTGGCTGGTGGGGCTCGGCCAACCCAGGCAGGAGCGGCTGATCTTCGAATCGTTGGGCGGTCTTCCGCCGTGCGTGGCCATCGGCGTCGGGGGCAGCATCGACGTGTGGGGCGGCGTCGTCAAGCGGGCGCCCGCGGTGTTCCGGAGGTTGAACATGGAATGGTTGTACCGGCTGTTGCGCCAGCCCTCCCGTTGGCGGCGTCAGCTGGCGCTGCCCCGGTTCGCCTGGCGCGTCCTGCGCGGCCGCTGAGTCGAACCGTGCACCACCGATTGACCGGTTCTCCAGAAATTCAACCGGGTTATTCGCGGCGAGCGGTGCAGACTAGAGGTACCGGAATGGCTCCCTCGAGGAGCTGGCCGGCCACATCTGGGGGAGGTGCGGCAGATGCCGAGCAACAACAAGAAGTTGGTCGCTGCCGCGTATCAGGCGCTGCACGACATGAAGTACGAGATCGCGGCGGAGATTGGATTGTCGGTGCAGCCGGGCAGCGGGGAGGACTACTGGGGGCAGGTCACGAGCCGGGACGCGGGGCGCTGCGGCGGACAGATCACGCGCCGGTTGGTGGCCTTGGCGGAACAGGCGCTGGCAGGCGGCACCGTCTGAACCAAGCCGTCTGAAGCAGATTTGGAGCGATCCCGGACAACCGCACACGATGTGTTCGCCTCAAGGGAGCGGGACGAAGGTCCCGCTTCTTTGCTTCCATCCAGATTCCATCCCGCGCCTGGCCTGCACAGCCGTCCCTGCAAGGCCGCCCAGGAATCGTTCATTGACGTGCCCGGGCGATTATAATACCATATTCCTTGATTTTTTTGGCCGTAGGACAGGTCCACGGCTGCACCCGGGAGAGAAGGAGGGGACATCCCGTGGGCAAGCGCTTGTTCACTTCCGAATCGGTGACGGAAGGGCATCCCGACAAGATTTGTGATCAGATCTCCGACGCGGTCCTCGACGAAATCCTGGCCCAAGACCCGTACGCGCGGGTGGCGTGTGAGACGGCCGTGACCACCGGACTGGTTCTGGTGGCCGGGGAGATCACGACCACCTGTTACGTCGACATACCGAAAGTGGTCCGGCGAACAGTCGCCGAGATCGGCTACACGCGTGCCAAGTACGGTTTTGACGCAGAGACGTGCGCGGTCATCACCTCCATCGACGAACAGTCGCCCGATATCGCCCAGGGCGTCAACCAGGCGCTGGAGGCGCGCGCTGGAGAAGCGTTGGATGTGGAGGCCATCGGCGCCGGCGATCAGGGATTGATGTTCGGCTTCGCCTGCGATGAGACGCCGGAGCTGATGCCGCTGCCCATCTCGCTGGCCCACCAGCTGGCGCGCCGGCTGTCTGTCGTGCGCAAGGACGGCACGCTGCCGTATCTGCGCCCGGACGGCAAGACCCAGGTGACCATCGAGTACGACGGCGATCGACCGGTGCGCGTCGACACCATCGTCATCTCCACTCAGCACGACGAGCACACCGATATCAAGACCATCACCGCCGACATGCACGAGCACGTCATCCGCGCGGTGGTCCCGCCGGAGTTGCTCGACGAACGGACGCGCTACTTTATCAATCCGACGGGCCGCTTCGTCATCGGCGGGCCACAGGGCGACGCGGGCCTGACGGGCCGCAAGATCATCGTCGACACCTATGGCGGCTACGCCCGGCACGGTGGCGGGGCCTTCTCTGGGAAGGACCCCACGAAGGTCGATCGCAGCGCCGCCTACGCCGCCCGTCATGTGGCGAAGAACGTCGTCGCGGCGGGGCTCGCGCGCAAGTGCGAGGTCCAGCTGGCGTACGCCATCGGCGTGGCACAGCCGGTGTCCATCTCGGTCGACACGTACGGAACCGGCGTGATCGGCGAGGATGACATCGTCTCGCTCATCCGGCAGCACTTCGATCTCCGCCCGGCCGCCATCATCCGCGACCTGGAACTTCGTCGCCCCATCTACCGCCAGACGGCGGCATACGGGCACTTTGGCCGCAGCGATCTCGATCTCCCGTGGGAGCGTACGGACAAGGCCGAAGCGTTGCGCCAGGCGGCTGCCGCGTACGCCCGCGGCTGAGAACGAGAAAATTTCTGCGCAGGACCCCCACAACGGGGCACCTGCGGATCGAAGGTTGTACCATCACCCTTACCCCATGGAATGGCGCTCGCCGATTGGACGGGCGCCTCTTTTTTACGAAAATCCGGATGGCCTGCGCAGAATCAGAACGGCAGGAAATGGGCTTCAAGAAATCGAATGGTTTCTAAAACACTCCTATCCTGCCGTGAAGGGGCGTCGTGCTTCCTTTGGAATCGCGGATATCTGCATTGAGAGCAGCGATTGACAAAACGCTGGCGGCGATCTCGGAGGGCCGGGATCAGGTCGAAGCCATCGCCCGGAGCACCCTGGACGAGGTGAAGCGCTTGGAGGAAGAGCTCGCCCGCGTTCAAAGCGAGTGCGCGGAAGCCATCGAGCAGGTCGAGCGCCTGGAGCAGGACGCGCGCCTGGCCCGCCAGCGGCTGATGCTGGTCAACCGCGAGTTTCAACGGTACTCGGAGCAGGAGATGCAACAAGCCTACGAAGAGGCGCAGGTGCTGCAGGCGGAGTTGGCCCGCTGGCGCGAGCGCGAGGCCCAATTGCGCTATTGGCGCGACGACATCGCGCGGCGGCTGAAGGGATTGCACGCCACGGCGCGGCAGGCCGAGGTGCTGCTCCACAAGTTCCGCCACACCACCGAGTACCTGACGGCCGAGTTCGGGGACGTGGCCGGTGTGCTCGAGGCGGCGCAGGTTCAGTCCTTGCTCGGCCTGCAGGTGTTGCAGATGCTGGAGGAGGAGCGGCGGATGCTGGCGCAGCGGCTGCACGACGGCCCGATGCAGGCGCTGGCCAGCGTGGCCATGCGGATGCAGGCCGCGCCGCCTGGCCGGGTCCCGCAATCGGTGGCAGGAGAGGTTTGGTCGCGGTTGAATCACGTGATCGCCGAGCTGCGCCAGCTGGTGTTCGACCTCCGCCCTCCCTTGCTCGACGACCTGGGTTTGGTTCCGACCTTGAAACGGTACGCGGAGCAGTGGTCGAACCAGACCCACGTCAAATCCCAAGTCCAGTTGGTGGGCCTGGAGGTGCCGCTCACCCAGACGGAGAAAGTCACCGTATTCCGCGCGGTCCAGCAGTGCCTGGAGAACGTCGCCCGGCACGCGCGGGCGAGTGCGGTGTCCATCGTGCTGACCTTTGGGCCCGATAGCCTGCGGGTGAAGGTCGTGGATGACGGGGTGGGACTGCAGGAGGCAGACTGGCTGGGGTGGCTGGAGCAGGGGAAGCTGGGGTTGACCTTATGCCGGCAGCGGCTCAGCGTGATCGGCGGATCGATGGACATCGGCGCCGGAGAACGGACGGGCACTCAGGTCACCATCCAGTTGCCCATCTCAAGGGGGGACACGGTATGACGGAACCCATCCGGGTGGCCATCGCAGACGACAACGAGAATTTCCGCGAGACTTTGCGCGAGGTCCTCGAGTACGAGCCGGACCTGCAGATTGTCGGGGTGTGGCGCCACGGAGCGGACGTGTTGCTCGGGCTCGAAGAGGTCCGGCCGGACGTGTTGCTGCTCGACATCAACATGCCGTTTTTGAACGGGGTGGAGACGACCAAGCAGCTCCAGGTCCGCTATCCGGAGGTGCGCATCATCATCCTGACGATGCACGACGACGAGGGATACGTCTTGGAGACGCTCAAATCGGGCGCCTCCGGGTACCTGGTCAAGGACGGCTCGGTGTCGGAAGTGGTCCGCGCCATCCGCGAGGTCGCGGCCGGCCGTGCGGTGGTCCATCCGCAGGTGACGCACACCGTCATCGCCCAGTTCCAGGAACGCGCCGAGATGAGCGAATCGTGGCGCGGATTGTTGACGGAGCGGGAGATGGACATCCTGCGCGAACTGGCCAACGGCAAGACCAACGAGGAGATTGCGACGGCGCTGAACATCACGACGAAGACGGTGAAAAACCACATCTCGAGCATCTTCAACAAGCTCCACGTTCAGGATCGGACGCAAGCGGTCGTGCTGGCGATGAAAAAACACTGGTTGCCATCGTGACACCGTGATCTTGTAAGGGCTGGCGCCGTGGCGGCGATTGCGGCGGTGGTTCCCGTTGTGGCTCTCGCTGTGCCTTCCGCTGCGGCTTTCGCTGTGGCTCTGAGGCTTGGTCCGCGCGCCGCCTCCCGTCCGGTGGCGTCCTCCCCTGCGGCGCATATATTGCAGCAGGGGGTGAGGGCGGTGGTCGCGGCTCTTTTCTTCTGGGCACTGGCCGTCTACGGCGCCTTGACGGTGGTGCGGCAGGTGAGCCGTCGCCTGAGACGCCGGATCCGGCAAAATCTGCATCCGGTTGCGGTCGTGTTGATGGTACAGAACTCCGAGGCACACATTGAAGGCGTCCTGCGATCCATCTTCCTCAGCACCGCACTGGGTCAACGGGAGTGGCGGATCTTGGTCTTCGACATGGGTTCCACGGACGACACACCGCACATCGTCCAGCGCATGGCGATGCAGCACGACGGGTTGGAATACGTGCGGATCGAAGAAGAAGGTGAGTTCGTCCAACAGTTGGCGCGGGTCTGCGCCGAGGGCGGCCTGGTCGGCTGCATCTACGACCTGCGCGTCAGCGGGATGCTCTGCGACGTGGCGCGCGACATCCGCCTGCTCTGCGGGTAGGAGAGCGTTTGGTATGTGCGGGTTAGGCTCGGACATGGGGAAGATTGGTGGAGAATCGGGACAAAAGTCCTATGTGAGCAATCTAGCATTCTTCCTAGAAGCAGGGATATAATTTTGGCATCGGGGTGTGACTCCTGCAGCAATCATCGCAGCAACGGCTTGTCCTCACTAGCATTATAGCAGCGGTCTGCTTTTGAGGTCCTGCGGGGATCATGAGTGAGGCAGGCGACTCATTCAACCCAGCACACGTCACAGCACTCAGAATGGATGATTCCAATTCTGAGGAGGAACCACCGATGCAGAAGATTAAGGCTGGACTCATTTTTGGGGCAATTGTGTTGTTTTCCATTGCGGCGCAGGCTGGTGTTGGTGGCAACCCGGGAAGCTGGTAACGTGCGAGGGGCCGGGCAAGACTCGGCCCATTTTTCGCATTAATCGTTGTCGAATGAGGTGGGATTTTGGCATTCCAGGTACTTACCATCTTCTCGGGTATGCTCATCGGGTGGTTTCGCAGAGGCAGCCTGTGGTCGATACCCTACGTTTCCCTACGGTTAGTGTGGATTCTTCCGTTAGCGTATCTGAGTCAAGTCGTGTCTATTCACCATCTGTGGGGAGTTTGGTATGAGCTTTTTCTGGTGTTCAGTTACATATTGTTGATCATCTTTTGTGGGATCAACATACGGGCACCAGGAGTTATTTGGGCGATGGCCGGAACGATAGCGAACTTAGCCGTGATGGTCTGCAATGGTTTGCGAATGCCCGCTTATATTCCGGCAGTGCAAAAAATGAATGCCGCATTGGTTCCTCTTTTGGAAGAAGGGACCTACGGTAAGAGCGTGGCTATGTCCACGCATACACACCTGAATTTTCTCGGTGATATCTTTTACTTTGATGTACCGCCTGGGAGCTTGATTAGCATTGGCGATATTCTGATAGCTATTGGCATCGTTATATTTATTCAACACGCGATGCGTTCGGAAAGAAGGGTTCGTTCGAGTGGCGACGGGCAACCGAACACTACTCAGTAGCATGGGGATTCTGTATGCGGTTGTACTGTGGGTGGCCGTTGCCACGTGGGATAAGGTAACTCAGCCGGAAGTTACCATTCCTGATTGGGTTGTTCTGTACAGCTTGACGGGTTTCCTTTTATTGGTAGAACGGTTTTATATATTGGTAACGAATGACGAACGCATAAATCTAGAATCTGTGTATCTCATTGGGTTCTGCCTCGTTTATCCAATCGGTGTCACCGCATGGGCAGGCCTGCTATACGCGTTAATCTCGAGCATCAGATATAAACGTCATTGGCATACCCAACTTGTGAACGGTACGGTATGGACTCTCTGTGCCCTTGTGGCGCAGCGTACATATGTATTACTGAGTGGATCGAGTTTATTCACCCCAAATCAACTGCTGGCTATCATTGGGTTCAGCTTAACGTACTTTGTCGTCAATGTAGTGTTGCTCAGTGTGTACTTCGGACTGAGAAAAGGTTTGGCGGGCATTCGCCTTTTTTTTCAAAGCATGGGCACCCGGTTTTTCATCGTCTATGCCGTCACCGTGATGATCGGTATCCTGTTGGCGGTCGTACTGCAGCACTCCGGCCTGGCAGGCGCCCTGTTGTTCACGGGGCTCATCCTGCTGGTGTCGTACACCTACCGCGACTACTTCAAGATGGCCAACCACTTCAAAGAGTTGGCCATCAAGGATGAGCTGACCGGGCTGCACAACCACCGGTACATTCAATCGTGCGTGGACCGACTGATTGAGGAAAAGCGTCCGTTCGCGTTCCTCATGATGGATATTGACCACTTCAAACGCTACAACGAGGTCTGGGGCCACGTACGGGGAGACGAAGCCCTGAAGAAGGTGGCGGACGTGTTGCGCGAGCGGCGGCTGCCGGGTGAGGAAATCGCCCGGTACAGCGGCGAGGAGTTCGCCATTGTGCTGCCGGATTACGACCTGCCGCAGGCCCAATTGAAAGCGGAGTTGCTGCGCCGCGCGGTCGAAGAGACCAGTTTTCCGGGCGCCGAACGGCTGCCCGGCAAGCGTGTGACCGTGAGCATCGGCGTAGCCCATTATCCGCAGCAGGCCAAGGACAAAAAGGAACTCATGGTGATGGTGGACGACGCCTTGTACAAAGGCAAGTTCACCGGCCGAAACAAGGTGTCCTTGTACACCTCCGTGCTCGACGAGATGAAAAACGATCTCGCCGTGCAGGAAGAGGACGAGGAGATCATCCGGACCATCAAGGTGTTTCTTGCGATTCTCAACTCGAAGGATCGATACACCTACGCGCACACTGAGCGCGACGTCATCTATGCCACTGCGCTCGCGCGCCGCATTGGTCTGCCGGAGCACCAGATCCGTTACCTGCGGTTTGGCGCTTTCCTGCACGACATCGGGAAGGTCGAGATTCCCATCGAGGTGCTGACCAAGCGGGGGCCGCTCACCCGCGAAGAGTGGCAGATCATGAAGAGCCACGTCGAAATCGGGGTCAACATCGCGAAGCCCATCCGCAGCTTGGCTCCGTGTCTTCCAATCATCCGCCATCACCACGAACGGTTTGACGGCACCGGGTATCCGGACGGCCTGAAAGGATATGACATTCCGCTCGAGGCACGCATCCTCACCATCGCCGACAGCTTCGATGCAATGACGACCAGCCGTCCGTATCAACGCAAGCGTTCCATGGAGGAGGCCTTCGTCGAGCTGAGGTCTTGTGCGGGACGGCAGTTCGATCCGGAGTTGGTGGAACCATTCATCGAGGTGGTTCAGGAGATTGGGTTGCTGTCGGAGGACGCCGAGGAGACGTACGCGTGAGATCGGCGGGTGAGCAGCCGTAAAGGCATCGAATCGGATCCACATCGCGCATCGCCGGCTTGGGGGCCGGCTTTTTGTACATCACCCGCCCTTGCGCGATGGTCCGACGGGGTGTCTCCGTCCGCAGTCAGGGCGGTTAAAACAAATTGTGTTTCATTGCCGGACTGGGCGGGGGAATAACGACACATTCGCGTCTATGTCGTCAGCCCAGGGGACCAATCGCCATGGTTTCGTACGTATCCAGCCATACGGACGGGATCGACGGCATGAATAAAACAATTCTTTCATCTTCAATTCGATCCACCCGAGCCCCGATAACATGGTGTTACTACTACGCTATTTTGTCCGAAGGTTGACGGTGTCTGATGTCCTGATTCTGACGAAGGCAATGTCCGAGTCAAGCGGTTGCTCCACTTTGGCTGGTCATGGTGACGAGCTAAAATGTCCGATTTCGGGCCTACAGGTGACATAAGATTGAATGACGACGCAAATTGTCCGTTTTAGTGCATTCTGGGGACGGCCTGGACATTGACGCTCGTCTTGCCGAGGGAACTATTCCCTCTTTAGCAATGGGCTCTTCACTCTAACGAGGGGATTAGGACCAACAGTCCATGAGTTAGGGCCGAATCCACAAATGCGTGGATTCAGCCACCGTAACCAGTATGGGTGTTAAAGTCTCAAGTAGTGGTGTAAAATCCGTCGTTCACAATTGACGACGAAGCCACCGTGCGTGTCTACTAGAAAGTGACGCAACCAACTAGT
>NZ_FPBV01000032.1 GCF_900116805.1 Paenalicyclobacillus macrosporangiidus
CGGCATCGCCGACAATCAGCGTACCCACAATGCTGACCGATTGCCCAACCGCCCTTGGCAGACGCGAGCCCGCTTCACGCAGGGCTTCGAAGGCGTACATCATCACGAGCGCTTCCAAGATGGTCGGAAACGGAATGCCGCGGTGTTGGGCCACCATGCTGACGAGCAGCGGTGTCGGTATCAGGTCTTGGTTGTAAGACAACAGCGCCACGTACAGGGACGGCAACAAGAGGGAAGACCAGTATGCCATGTGGCGCAAAATGCGAATGAACAGCGTCAGTGTGTAATTCATGTAGTAATCTTCGGCGGATGCCAGAAAATAGATGAACTGCGCCGGCACCATCATACAGGCTGGCGCTCCGTCGAGCATGATGGCAATGCGCCCCTGCAACAGACTGCCCGTCACCCGGTCCGGACGTTCGGTCTCTTCGGTTGTCGGAAACAGGGTGTACGGAGCGTCACCGATCAGTTCGCGCAACTCGTTGATGTCATTCACTCCATCGATGGAAATCTTGCGCAGCCGTTGACGCGCTTCTTCCACCAGAGTTGGTTTGGCGATGCCTTCGATATATACGATGGACACGGTGGTCTTGGAATACACGCCGATGCGCATCGATTCGACCTTAAGACGCGGACTGCGAATCCGCTTGCGGAGGAGCGCAATGTTGAGCTCCAAATGCTCGACAAACGCCTCCTGAGGGCCTTGCAGGGTGGGCTCGTTTTCAGCCTTTTCGATGGCCCGGACCGGGGGCTTGCTGATATCAAGGACGAGGGCCAATTTGGAACCGTCTGCGCAGAGCACCACCTGGCCGTCCGACACAGCTGTGTTCAATTCTTGCCGTGTCTTGATCCAACGGACGTGCACCGTGTGCAGGACGGACTCCATCTGCCGGATGTCCGGCCGCCGTTTTTGCAAAGCCGCAAGGGGCTCGAGAACGCCCTGTTCGATCCGCGCAAGGTCCACCAATCCGCGCAGCCAGACCAAAAGCACGCGCGTACCGTGCACGTCGATGTCACGGAGCTGCAAATCGTCGCAGTTTTTCCACTCCGCCTTGACCCAACTCCGCAATGGTTCTACAGAGGCGGGGAACGGTTCGTCCGGCTCAGACAGCGAAGAGTTGACGAGGCTGGCTATCCTGCCGGGATCATTCCACAGGTCTTTTCTCTTCGTACGCCGAAGCTTGTCGAAAATCATCGTATACTCCCCGAGCCTGTTTGTTCCACTTAATTGTTATTTTGATCAATTACGTCCAAACTATGTACGCCCTGAGCTGAATGACTGTCACGGTCCCTTCCATCCCTCTCGACTGGTGGCTTTGGCCCCCACACACCAACATGCCATTAATGCCCGGTTCGGCCCGACTCCGACTTCGTCAGCGGGCTCAGGTGCCACCCAGCACGTGGACCGCCCCCTGCTCCTCCTGGGAGGGGCGTTGCTCCGGGTTGACGATGTCCAGCGTGACGGACAATTGGCCCTGCTCCGCCGAGTCGATGGCGATCCCGGTGACCACCATCATGTCTTCCACTTGCGACAACCACAAAGGGGCGCAGAGCCATACCCAGGGCCACCGGCGCCCGCGGCCCATCACCGGGGCACCCGCCAGCTCAGCCGGCGGCCCTTGTCCCGCTTCGGATCGATTGGACCAAACTGCTTGGGCCGGCGGTTCATCGCCCACCACAGCGCGCGAATGACCGCGTCCTTCATATCGGGCCAGATGAAAGGAGCCACGGGCGACAGGTACGGAACCCCGAAGCTGCGGAGCGATGCCATGTAGCCGACGAACACCAATCCCAACAGCACCACGCCGTACAGGCCAAGCGCCCCTGCCACCACGACGAGGGGAAACTGCAGCAGGCGGGTCACCTGGACCACCCCAGGGCAGGGAGGGTGAAGGAGGCCACACCGGTGGCCGCCACGACAATCACCATCCCCGGCGAGACCAGGCCCGCGCGGACCGCCGCGTCCCCGATGATCAAGGTCCCGACGATGCTCATCGACTGCCCGACCAGGCGCGGCAGACGGGTACCATCAGCCCGACGCGCCCCTGCAGCAGACCCGAAGCCACCCGCACCGGTGCCTGTTCGCCGACCGCGAACATCTCCACCTTGAGCCGAGGCCGTCCGCAACCGCTTCCGCAGCAAGGCCAGGTTGTTCCCCAGGTTCTCGAGGAACGCCTCCTGGGACCCCTGCATGGTCGGCTCGTTTTCGGCCTTCTCGACGCCACGTCGCGGCCGCTTCGCCACATCCCACGCGTACGCCTGCGACCGCCCGTCGAAAAAGCACACGGCGTACCCGTCGCACAGCGCCCGGATCACGTCCTGCCAAGAAGCCAGTGACCGCGCGTCCACCCCCGGCGTTTCCCTTTGCGGAACCCTCGTCCCCCTTCGGGCCGGCGGAAGGCTCCCGGACAGGGCGGTGATCCCCACCTGAAGGCGCTGCTCGTCCACCAGTCCGTCCTGCCACACGATGACCGCCTCGCGGCCCCGCGCCTCCACGACCTGCCGCTTCAGGTCCGGGCAAGGGTTCATGCGCCGCTCCAGTTCAGCGACGGCTCGCGCCAGCCGGCGGGGAATGGGGTCGTTGAGTGTGCCCGGCACTCGCTTCCCTTCCGGGTGCTACCAGGGTGCGGCCGCGGGCCAGCATGACCTGCCCGCGACTTTTATGCAGGATTGTAATTGCCATATTTGGGAGGTAAATGCAGGAGGCGGGTTCACCTTCCGCTCACGAGTGCATACGAGTATCAGGTTCCGCGAAGGATATCGGGATGATGTTCACGCCATCTTCCTGAAGGATGATGCACATGGGAACGAAATTTGTCCGCGTCCGCAAGGACGGATTCGGCAACATCACGCACCTGTTAACGAACGACGGCCATGTGGTGTCAATAGACGAAGCACGCACGATGGCGCAGAATGGTGAGGTGGATTCGCTATCCGACTTACACGCAGACGGCACCTGGGAGATCAACAACACGGCCGGATCGACAGAATACGGCAAGGGGAACAATCTTGATTAGCTCCCGGAGTTCTAGGAGCGTGCCCTTCGGTCGATTACTCGGACACGCTCCCAGGGCACAGCACGATCACCCTCACGCTGGACACCTACTCTCACCCGCTGCCCGGTCTGCAACAGTGCGCAGCCGACGAATTCGATGCGCTGATCGATACCAGGAACCGCGGGAGCGCGACGAAGAAATACCCCCTCCAACCCCCGGCGACGACGCCGGGTTTTTGCGTGACAAATTATTTCGTAACACGAAGGTTAGAAAAATGTTAGAAGTCGGGCTGCGTACGAAAAACGGCGCGGATATCGGGAAGCCCGAGAAACCGCGCCGCTGCTGGGTTTTTCGTTGGTGCCGGGAACGGGACTCGAACCCGTACGGGCTTTCGCCCAGCGGATTTTAAGTCCGCTGCGTCTGCCGATTCCGCCACCCCGGCTTGTGGAAGCCTAGGCCAACCTCATTGTATCCTACGTCCCCGACGCGGGCAATCGCTCCGGGCAGCGCCGACGTTCAACCACAACCCGGTAAAAGCTCGGTTCACGACACGCCATACAAAAAATTGAATCGTTGAGCGTGCTCCATTTCATCCGTCATGGCTCTGAAGAGAATGTCCCGAACCTTTGGCACCCGAGTGCTCAAGTACATGTCTCGGTACATCTCCGCTGCCTCCAATTCACTGCGAAACGCGAGTTCCAATCCTTCTTTGTATGAAGAAAACCGTGTGGCCCGTACTTGCACCGACGGTTCGTGTCCCGTGAGCCGACGGTACAATCTGTGGAACATGCGGAGGTGAACCATCTCGTCTTCCCTGGCATGGGTGACAAAATCACGATAACGAGCGGGCGCCATGCCTTCCAGAACTTCATAAAACGCGATCGCGCTCGCCTCGTCGTTGATGGCCTTCTGCAATTGAGAAATAAACATGTTCCTGTCTTTGAAGTCGTGCCCGTACGTGTGGGGTGCGACTGAACCCCAATGCCACGATTCCATGCTTCGCCCTCCACGTTTTTTCACACTCTATGCGTCCACCCAGCATAAACGTTCACCCAGCATCGGGCCCCATTCCTTCGCATCGTAAACGCGCGTCGTGACGAAGGTGGGCGATTCAGGGTAGTTTTTTGCGCACCATGTCCATACTGTAAGAGTAAAGGACTCCAGCGAGGGAAGGGTGGTCTGGTTGATCCGCCTTCAGTGGTACGAACACTACTTCACGCGCGTGATCCCGGTGGCGTCTTGCGACACCCCGCTCACCATTCCGTGCACGCACGGGTGCGAGAAGGTCATTCAATTCCTGTCTCCGCACGATCTCGCAGTCATTCACCAACTCTGCCTGATTGAGGCAGAACGGATGGCTGAGTCTGTCCTGGAGCAGATCCACGTGGCCAGTTGTGAAGCGTGATCCCGTGTTCAACGAAATCGGATCGCGATCTTTCTTACGCATCACCAGCATCCGTACGGATATGCCCAACAGCCCGACGCGCGGCACCGCACGACTCTGTGCGAGCCGCGCGTCATTCCTTTCGAGAGAAGATGGTCATCACCAGCGCGGAGAGACGGAACGAGTGCCCGGCACCCTCTGTACCCCCACAATCCCGGACGGGAAGACGAAGTTTATGAGCAATGCCCGCGTGTTCGCACAGGAGCATGCCTCGTGGATTGGTCTGGATGTCCATTCCTTATATATTTCCTGTTTACATAGAAAGAAAAGGTGAAGGGTTATGCAGGAAACATCGTACAGTTCGCACCCGTTAATTGAATCGGTTGTTTATAAGTCGTTCAGCCGTGCCATCGCAGACATCGGCTTGCCCGAGTTTACACACCAGGTATTCATGCGCGAAATCACCCCGCACCTCAAGTCGATCGGAAGTCGATTTCCCGATGACGAACGTTCGCTCAGCAAAATGTGGAAGGCCATTCTGCGAGGCGAGATCATTGCCACGGAAGTTTGGAATGATGAAATCCTGGTGTTCTACGTGCGTGCGGAATGCGCCGGCTACCTTGTGGACATCCGGCTGACGTGTCGCGGTGGCCAATGGGCTGTCCAGTCCGTGGTTTCCATTTCCCCGCGTCCGCTTGTTCGTTCTGTCTGGTTTCGCCGCACGGCCTACGTGGGGAGCGTGCTCATTGCGGCTGTCCTGGGCTACTCCGTCCACCATCCGGGCACACAGCCCGTCGCACCCGCTCCCCAACAGGTCGTGTCCATGCATTCGGCAGAAACGGCGGGCACCAGGAATACGACGCACGAGGCATCCTCATCTTCGCAGGCCGAAGCGTCTGCGCCGCGCACGATTACATTCACCCTGTCGAGAGGTATGGCGCTGTCTGAGTTGTCCAGGTTCTTGCAATCGCAACACCTGGTGAATGATGCCACGGCGTTTGATATGGCCTTGAAGAAGTCCGGCGTGGATCGACATATCAAGCCGGGGGTGTATACCTTTCGCGAGGGGATGAACGAAAGCCAAATCATTCACGTGTTGGAACAGGGGCCCTCCAAAGCTTAGGTTCGATGCCAACGCACTCGACGCTTGCCTATATTCATTGGACGTCATTGGGCAGAACGCATGAAAATCCCACCGCCTGATTTCGCACCCGGCAGGCACGCCTCGCGCATACGCTGTGACAGGGGTGAATCTCATGCCAAGGCGGCGGATGATTGTTGATTTGTCGGATCGGCATCTGTATCTGCTCGAGGACGACAAGGTGGTGCGTGGATTTCTGGTGGGCATCGGGAAAATGCTGACACGCACGCCGGAGGGCGAGTACTGGATCATCAACAAGGCGCCGAATCCGGGCGGGCCATACGGCGCGTATTGGATGGGTTTGTCCAAGCGGGGCTACGGAATTCACGGAACCAACAATCCGGGGTCCATTGGAAAACTCGTCTCGAAAGGTTGCATCCGAATGTACAACGAGGATGTGCTCCAGTTGGCGAGTCTGGTCCCCATTGGTACGCGCGTCACCATTCGGGCATGAACGACCACAGCGGAATCATCGACCAGTCCGACGACCGACTGGATCAAAAAAAAAAAAAAAGCCCCACCGCATGCATCGCGGAGGGGCTCGCGAGGGTGTCGTTCATTTGCGTTTGCACGTGGGCCGGTCGCTCCACAAACCAGCCCCGTACAACATGGGGATGCACTCGTGAACCGGACGCTGAACGGTTTTCTTATGCGCCGATGTTCGCGATCTCGCTGACCGGCACAAACACCGGGATGCGCGCACCGGGCCACGTCTGGTCGATGAACTGCTTCACCTTGTCGGACTGATAGATTTTTGCGAGTTTCTGCAGTTCCGGCCGGTTCACATCCTGGGTCCGAACGGCGAGCACATTCAAATACGCTTTCGCTGTGGCCCCTTCGTGATAAATCGAGTCCTTCATTGGATTGAGTCCGGCCTCAATGGCGTAATTGCCGTTGATGACAGAAGCGTCGACGTCAGGCAGGACACGCGCGGTGTTTTGCGCGACCATCGGGACAATCTGCAGGTGCTTCGGGTTCTCCGTAATCTGCTTGACTGTGCCCGTCAAACCAAAATTGGACGACAGTTTGATCAGGCCACCCTCCTGAAGCAACAACAGCGCGCGCGCTTCGTTGGTGACGTCGTTGGGAACCGCAATCTTCGCCCCGTCCGGGATGTCCTTCAACGTCTTGTATTTCTTCGAATACACGGCCATCGGCGACAGGTAGGTGGTCGCGATGGGAGACAGGTCGAGATTGTGCTGTTTCTTGAATGTGTTCAAATACGAGATCGTTTGGAACGCGTTCAGGTCCAGTTCTCCCTGTGCCAATGCCATGTTTGGCAAAACGTAGTCATTAAAAGTGACGATATCCAGGTGAATGCCCTCTTGTTTCGCCTGTTCATCGATGAACTTCCACAAGGGGACATCCGATCCCATGATGCCCACCTTGAGCGTCACTTGTTTGGATGAGGCGCTTGATGTGCTGTTGACACTCTCGTTGTTCGCTGCAGAACCGGGATTCGCCCCGCACCCGGCGAGAGACACCACAGATGCGGTCAGCAAAGTAACGATGGACAACCACACTCGCTTCAATGATTTCACCATGAATGTCAACTCCTTCTGATGTCTGGGACTATCTTCTCCTGATTCTTCTCGAAATCAGGTTCCCAAGCGTCTGAATGAACTGCACAAGAAGGATCAGGATGACGACGGTGACGAACATCACATGATAGTCGTACTGCTCGTATCCATACGTAATTGCTAAGTCTCCGATCCCACCACCTCCCACAGTGCCCGCCATGGCCGACTCACCCACGAGTCCAATCGTGGCGATGGTGAGACCGAGCACGAGCGCCGGGAGCGCCTCCGGGAGCAGAAACCTGACGATAATCTGCCACTCCGTCGCCCCCATCGCCTGTGCGGCCTCAATCACGCCTGTATCCACCTCCAGAACGGCATTTTCCACCAACCGCGAGATGTAGGGGGCGGCCGACAGCACCATCGGCACGATGGCGGCCGAAGTCCCGATGGAGGTCCCGACAATCAGCCTCGTGAATGGAATGATGGCAATGACCAGAATGATAAAGGGCACCGATCGAATGATGTTCACGATCGTGCTCAACACATTGAACACCAGCGCGTTTTCCAGGATATGCCCCTTGCGGGTCACCACCAACGCCATGCCCAGAGGCAATCCGATGATGGCCGAAAAACACAGAGAGAATCCCACCATAGTCAACGTTTGTTCAAGAGCGGTGACAAAATCCGTCCATTCAATGCCCATATCCCACTGCCTCCTGGATGTCGACCTGTGCTTCGCGAACATAGGTCAGTGCACGGTTGATTTCCCTCTCGGGACCGCGAAATTCCACCAACAGATGGCCAAACGGGACGCCTTGCAACTCGGTGATATTGCCGAACAAGATGTTGATGTCCAGATTGAATTTCTTGGCCGCTTGAAACAAAACGGGTTGCGTGGCCGACGCCCCGACAAACACGAGTTGGTACACGCGGCGGTTTCCCCCCTCCGGTTCCGACAGGAGTCTTTGCACGGACTCGGGGATCTTGGTGTGCATGACCGAGTTCACGAAATTTTTGGTGATGTCCGACTGAGGATTCGAAAACACGTCGAACACCGACCCTGACTCAATGACTTTGCCGCGTTCCATCACCGCCACCTTGTCACAGATCTCACGAATGACCGACATCTCATGCGTGACCAACAGGATGGTGATTCGATACTCCCTGTTAATGGTTTTGAGCAGGGACAGAATGGCGCTCGTCGTTTGCGGATCCAAAGCAGACGTCGCCTCATCGCACAGCAGAATCGATGGCCGGGTCGCCAACGCCCTGGCGATGCCGACACGCTGCTTCTGACCACCGGACAATTGGTCCGGGTAGTGGTTCGCCTTGTCCGCCAGCCCGACAAATTCCAGCAGCTCCATGACACGTTTCCGAATTTCGGCATTTGGAACTTTGGCGATGACCAAGGGTTCCGCCACGTTGGCGAATACCGTCTTGGAGTTCAGCAAGTTGAAATGCTGAAACACCATTCCTACCCTTCTCCGGTGTTGTCTCAGCTCTGCCTTGGAGAACTGGGTAATGTCCTGACCCTCCACCAGCACCCGGCCCGTCGTCGGCCTCTCCAACAGGTTGACGCACCGCAAGAGAGAACTTTTCCCAGCTCCGCTAAAGCCCACGACGCCGAAAATTTCACCTCGCTCAATGGTCAGATCGATTCCATTCAAAGCATGCACGATCTGCTTCCCGTTATGGTAAGTTTTTGTAACGTTCTCAAATGTGATCACAATACAGCCCCCCATTCCCACGGACTGTCGCCCACGCCCGATTGGTGATGGTCGTCTCCCGTCGCTGTACGAAGTTACGAAGTTCGGAAGGAATAATAATAAAAACCTCTTCTTGTGATAAGAAGAGGTTCGCGCACGAAGATACACCATGCCCGACAGACTCTTCTTATCTCCCAAGCTCGAGCACCCGAGCTTGCAGGAATTGGCACAGTCCTCGTGTACAGGAATGTACACAAGTCCGCTGCCGAGGCTTCACAGGGCCAGTCCCTCCGCCTCTCTTGATAAGAGAGCTGATCCTTTTATTGACGGACCAAATGTATATTATTCAATTATTCAACTATGATTAATTCAATTTCGGCATGGGTTCATCATATAACTTGCCACGCCTCCTGTCAATACGAAATTTGTCGAAGGCCGCATCAAAAAACTCACTCGTATCAATGGCCCGTATTGCGCCCAACCTCGGGTCTCATAAAAATCGTGAATCCATTCTTGGAAATCATTTTTATCCATGGCTTCCCTTCCTTCGAGCTTCTCCGCCGACTTATACTCAGTTATAGCACACCTGTGGAGGTCATACGTGGTGAAAAGAATTTGCGTCTTCGCGGGCTCCAATCTCGGGGCTCACCCAAAGTACAAGGTCCAGGCACAGCAACTCGGAGAGGAAATCGCCAAAAATGGACTGGAACTCGTCTACGGCGGATCCAGAGTCGGATTGATGGGCGAGGTGGCCAACACGGTCCTGGCACATGGCGGGACGGTCATCGGCGTGATGCCCACGGGATTATTTCGGGGCGAACTAGTGCACACAGGGCTGTCACGGTTGATAGAAGTGAAAGATATGCACGAGAGAAAGGCCACCATGGGGGATCTCTCCGACGCGTACATTGCGCTTCCGGGCGGGTACGGCACGTTCGAAGAACTGTTCGAGGTCGTCAGTTGGGCACAACTTGGAATTCACCAGAAACCCATAGGACTTCTGAATATCGAGGGGTATTATACACCGCTCCTGAACCTGATCGATCACGCCGTTCAACAAGGATTTGTTCAAGAGAAACATAAAGAGCTGCTGGTTTCAGCGGAAGATGCCCGAACCCTGATCCGGCTCTTGGACGAATACCAGCGCCCTGAATTCGGCAACAAGTGGACACAACTCGCCGAGTGATGACCTTGGTCATCACGCCATCGTCGCGGTCGCCACACCGTCGACCGCAGGATGCCTGGCGTTCTCGTAACTCCAAACGGATACGCGGCATGAAAATTAGCCTCGACTAACTGTTGAAGGTAGCAGTGACTAGTTCTATAATGGGCAGCGAAAAGTTGATTCCGTGAGTCAACTATCAACTCCGTGAGGGGTGATGTTCATGCTGCGTTCCGTTGCGAGAACCGCCCTATTGTGCGTTGCAGGGGCATTGCTTGTCGCCGTGCTGGTTTGGCAGGCCGTCACGGCCGCTGGCACTCCGGATCCGACCGCTCAAGGCATATCGCCGACCGCCGCTACGATTGACACCGCCGTGTTGGTGTATCGTGAAGGTCTTGAATGCATTCTCGTCCTTTCGGCCGTCGTTGCCGGACTGGTTCGCACACAACAGGTGTATTGGAAGCCCATCGCAGCAGGAGCAGGCGTGGGTCTGGGCGCCACATTGGTGACTTGGTTTATCCTCGTCGGCATTCTCAATCTGGTCGCGAATACCACTTCGGAAGCCAACATCCAGGCAGCGACCGGCCTTCTTGCCATCGTGGTCCTCCTCATTGTGATGAATTGGTTCTTCCATCGCGTCTACTGGACAGGATGGATATCGTTTCACAACCGCAAGAAAAAAGAACTCATCGACTCCATCGAATCTGCGGGCAGTGACAAAGTTGAAATCGTCAAATCCGTTGCGTACAAGGGACTTGTCCTGTTGGGCATCGCGTCGGTGTATCGGGAAGGTTTTGAAGTGGACATCTTCCTCCAGAGCATTCGGTTGCAGGTGGGAACGAAGAACGTCATGCTGGGTACAGCGCTCGCACTGGTGCTGATTGCGATCACGGGTTACTTCACATTTGTCGCGCACCGAAAGTTGCCCTATAAGAAAATGCTCGTCTTCACGGGCATTATGCTGGGTGTCGTGCTGGAGATTATGGTTGGGGAGCAGGTCAATGAAATGCAGGCCGCAAACTGGATTCCGACGCACACCATCCCGGTGAATATTCCGGACTGGATGGGCACCTGGTTCTCAATTTTCAATAACTGGGAGACCATCATCGCACAACTTTTTGCCGCGGTGTTTGTGATCGGCTCCTTTTACGCCGCCCGTCTGGATCGGTTTAAACCTCGCCGGGAAGAGCCGTACCTGACGCGCGCCAATGAGGTGTCTGCGGAAACGAACTGAACTTCCGTTCTGTGTCCATGCCCTTTCTTCACGGCCAGGTCGAACGACCTTCATGATCAGCGCCCCTGTACGAGCCATGGATGGACGCCCTGTGTGGCCGATTCGCACATGGCATGGGTTGCCTGCATGAATGGTCCGATCTGGCCGTGACGGTGGGATGCAACATCCGTCACCGATTTGAGAATGGTCCTTGGCAGGACAGCGAGGCGAGGCGTCACGCTTTCGAGGTGATCCGCAGATAGTAACCATCCGGGTCACAGATTCGAAAATCCTTCAATCCCCATGGACGGATCGCCATCGCGTTCATTGCACAGCGCGCGTGCCAGGGAACGCAAGGGATGATCTCCCAAATTGCAGCAACCAGCATACTCCGCAAATCAGGGACATGGCGGCGATGACCATGCCCATGAGATGGATGCCAAAGTGCTGAAGCGCAAATCCCGTGGCAACATAGGACAGTTGCATAACACCTCCATAAGTGGAAACATGAAGAGAGAAAACGCGGCCTCTCTTGGTCGGATCCGTGCCCGTCTGGAGCAGATACGCGTCCAGTGGAATAATCACACCGGAACTCATGCGCATGAGCAAAAGGGACAGACATCCCAAAACAACATTGGTCGCCTGCGTCAGGATTCCAAAAAACAGCGCCTGTGTGGTATAGGCCACACCGTACCAGACGACGGCATTTCGATGATTGCCCCGGACAAAATAATGAACGAACAGGGACCCCAACAGGACGCCGGCACCATCCATCGTGTACAATACACCAATGCCGAATCCCCCCATGTGGAAGGTTTGCTCACCCAGGACAGGGATCAGGATGTAGTAACCTCCGCCGGCAAGTCCCCAGCTGATGCCAATCAGGATGATGGCACGGGCCACTCGATTCCGCATGGCCTCGTGAAACCCGTCTGTGAGCAATCGAAAATACGGTTCCCGACTCGGTCTGGTGGATTCATGCCAACGAGATCGCAGGATATGCAGTGCGGACCAAACATACGATGCGGAGTTGATCAGGAAACAGGCCAATGGGCTGAACGTGACAGACACAAACCCGCCGCAGATGGCGCCGACGATCTGCAGAACGCCTGCGGCCGCAGACTCCAATGCATTGGCCGTCGTCAAGTCCTCTTTCGATACCACGAGTGGAATGGTGGCATTGCGCGACGGTGAAAAGAGTACGCCCGAAACCCCGAGCAGCAACGATCCCGCGTACAATACCCAGGTTGCGTGGTCCATCACGGCCACACAGTATGACAGCGCAATCACAGCGCGAACAAGGTCTGTGAAAAATAAAAGGGGTTTTGTGGGGAAGCGGTCCACGTATGGGCCAACCAAGGGCCCCAGGATCACCCCGGGCAGAGAACGACAGAGGAGAACAAGCCCCATGGCTGAAGCCGATCCCGTGAGTTCCAGCGTGATTTGAGCGAGCGCGACCTGATTGAACCAGTCCCCGAATTGGCTGCCCACCTGGGCGAGCCAGAGATTGCGATAGTTGTGATTCCGCCGCAGAAGTTCCATTCCGTTCACAATCGATGCACCCTCTGTTGGACCTATCAGACACCGCACCTGAAGATTGTACCCACATGCGCGTACGGAGAACATAGGCCTTTGGTCTTAATCCCTCATGTCACACGGCCGAATTCGCTTTCCGCCAAACGGCCGAAAAAGGTCGAGGGGCGACAACGTTCGGCCGGCATCCCCAACAGATATCCCTGACCGTATTCCACGCCACATTCACGGACCGCTTCGAGTTCTTCGGACGTCTCAATGCCTTCCGCGATCACGATGGCGCCAAAACCCGCGCTTACCTTCTGGATGGCGCTTACAATGTCCCGTTTCGTCCGGTTGAGGTGCATCGACCGCACCAGGTTCATGTCCACCTTCACATAATCGGGTTTGATCTCCATCAACGTGACCAAACCGGAGTAGCCCGCCCCCGTGTCGTCGATGGCGATTTGATAGCCCTGCTTCCGGTAGTGTTCGATGACCCGGTTGAAGAGGCGATAATCGTCCACCGCCTGATGCTCGGTGATCTCAAACACAATCTGATCCGGACGGAGGCCGCGGCGTTCGGCAAGAATCCGCGTTTCCCCGTGGCGGAATCCGGGATCAATCAAAGTCCGCGGACAAATGTTGAGAAACAGCTTCTGTTGCATGCCGGGCTCGGCCCCCGAAATGGCCCTGTCCCGGCACAGGCGTTCCAGATCAAACAGGTGGCCGAGTCGATCCGCGCACTCGAAAAGGCGTTCGGGGTGCTCCAGCTGGGATTGGGCTGGCCCGCGCGAGAGGCATTCCCAGCCAATGGTCTGCCACGAATCGAAATGGACAATCGGCTGGTAACGGAGGCGGATATCCCCTGTTCGGAGGACGCGGTAGAACTCTTCGACGACCGTGCTCTCGGGCAGCGACGACTGCCTGCGGGCCACGCGCGCGGCCTCGGTGATCTGACGGTAGAGTTGTCGACCCATATCGTCACTGCCCCGCGGTGGATTGGGCGCAGATATGCCGTGACGCAACCGGACGGCAGGATAGCCCGCCGACCCCAGCACAGCGTTCAAGGAAACCTCCACCGCATGCACAAAGCCGTGCGCGGCATGAATAAGCTCCTGGTCACAATGGCCCTGAACCATCACCGCGAAGCCGTCATCCCAGACGTGCAGCGCTCGACAGCCTGGTCGGCCGAGCATGGGGATCCGTTCCTGAACCGCGTGGCGCAGGGACTCAATCAAGGTGTCGCAAGCGTCCGCACCGTGACGCTCCTCGAACCGGCTGAATCCAATGACGTCTATGTACAGTACCGTGAAGGATCTCGCTTCAGCGGGCTTCCCATCCACGAAGCCAAGCGATTGAACACCCTGGTACATCAAGCTGTTTGCAGGAAGCCCGTGGCTGAACAAAGGAATCGACACCTGTATTCCCTCCTGGCCCGAACTGGATCTTTCTCACTCCAAGGCGGGATGAAATGCTGTCCGTCGCCGGAAGGCCCGCCTGCGAGTCCACGGGATAGGTACGAAACCGTCCGTCGTACAGGCCGGTGCAAAGCGAACACCGGTGTGGCGTTAACCCCGGGACGTCACAAACCGCTGGACCACAGTTTGCAATTGTTCCGCCATCTGATGGAGCGCCACCGTCGAGGACGCGATCTCTTCCATCGCGCTTGACTGCTCTTCGCTCGATGCCGTGATGGTCTCCATGGCGGAGGCGATCATCGTGGTGACCTGGAGCACCCCTTCCATCGCTGCGTTCAACTGTTCCGTCTGATGCGTGATTTCTCCACGGCGGACGTGACGTCTTGCATTTGCGACGAAACGGTCGACACAGCCTCCCGAATTTGCTCAAACGATTGCCCTGTCGTGTTCACGGTGTTCATGCCAGCGGCCACTTCGGCCTGACAGTGTTGCGTGTACTGTAGGACCTGTTTGATTCCGGTCTGTATGGAGACGACGAGATCCGCAACGCGCTTCGCGGAGGCAGACGATTGCTCCGCCAATTTCCTGACTTCGGCTGCCACCACCGTGAACCCGAGTCCCTGTTCGCCCGCCCGGGCCGCTTCAATCGCCGCGTTCAAAGCGAGGAGCTTGGTCTGAGACGCGATGGCGTCCATGGCCTCCACAATGTCCCCGATTCGCTTCGAATCCTCTCTCAGGACAAGCACGAATTTCTCCAGTTCCCCGACGGATTGTTGAATGGAATGCATCTGACTCACCGCTTGCCGGATGGACAGGTTCCCTTCTTCGGTCACCTCGTGCGCCTGTTCCGCCACCGCCGCGACCGTCCGGGCACTCTCAGCAATGTGTTGCATGCGATGGGAGATTTCCGCCACCCGTCCCGTGCCGTTCTCCACCGCTTTCACCTGCTGCTTCGCGCCGGCGGCCACTTCCTCAATGGTCGAACTCACCTCTTCGGCACCCCGACTGCCTTCCTCCGCGATGGCGCTCAGGTCCCCAGCCGCAGCCGCCACCAGGGCCGATGCCCTCCCCGCCTCCGAAATCAGCGACCTCAAAGCCAGAATCATGTCGTTGAAACCTTCGGCCAACTGGCCTACCTCGTCCCCGCTGTCCACTTCCGCCAGTCGGGTGAGATTCCCGCCGCCGACATCTTTGGCAAGAGAGACCAGACTGCCCAAGGCCCGTTTGAAGCGGCGAGCGAGCAACCATCCCAGGGCGAACATCAGCAACAGTACCGACAAGCCCACCAGCGCCGTCTCGACACGAAGGGTATTTTCCGCAGCGACGAACTCCCGCAACGGGATGCCGATGAACCACATCCCCACAATCCGCATTTGTCCGTCCCGAATCGGCAGATACGCCGTTTCATACGGTTCGCCGCCAAGCGTTTCCTGGCCGGTGTACACTTTGCCCTGCTTGAGCACCGCGTCCGCAACGGCGGGCGGCGCTTTCACGCCCACAGCAGATTGGCCGCTCGCGTCTTTCAGTGACGTGGCAACTCTCACGTCTCCCAGATACAGGGCCACCTGGTCGCCGAGCTCGGCATTCATCTCGTTCATCACGGCGGCGTTGTCGTTGAACAGAATAGCACCCTTCCACAACTTCCCGTCGACCACTTGCCAGTTGCCATTGAACTGGTTGTCGAGCAGGGTGAAGCTGACCCTGGAATCGGTCGTGAGCTTGCTCTGGCTGAAAGACACAATCACGCGATGGGCCGTATTCACACCGAGCACACCGACCACCAGAAGCGAAACCAAGACAATCCACGTGAGCGGAATCATCAGCTTGTGTTGGACGCTGATGTCTTGAAACCACCGCACGACGCCGTTTTGGCTGTCTTCCCGCACTTGGAGGCGAGTCTCCGTCATTTCACGCACTCCCTCGCACTATTCGGCACCCTGTGACGGGGCTTTCCGCAGCTTGCCCGCGCATGGATTCACCTGAAAACGTAGCAGAGGAGTGTTAAGTCTCCGTGAGCACACCGTAAACGATTTGCCAAGAAAAGCGCCGCGAAGACCGCACACCGGTGCGCACGATGGCCGGCAGGGCATTCCCGGCAGCGAAACCGGCGTTGGCCTCCCAGCCGGTCCACCTCATCCGGCGGGATCGGCATGTGGTACACTGATGTCAGTTCAGGACAGGAGAGCTTCGCAGAACCATGGAAGATAACCGGCATGATTCGAAAACGTGAGGGGAATGGGTATGCGTACTGCTGCATCGAATGAAATCCAAGCCGTCTATCAGCGGCTGTTAGATGAATGGAACCACCGCGACGCCCGTGGCATGGCCAATCTGTTCACTGAGGAGGGTGAGATGATTGGCTTTGATGGGAGTCTGGCGATTGGGCGTGAGGAAATCTATTCGCACCTTAAGCCCATCTTTGACCATCACCCCACCGCTCGGTTTGTAAGCAAAGTGAAAAGTGTTCGTTTTCTGAGGCCCGATATCGCCATCTTACGAGCGATTGCAGGGATGGTGCCTCCTGGACAATCGGACATCAATCCCAACGTCAATACACATCACACTGTCGTGGTTGTCCATCACGAGGGGAATTGGCGCATCCAGCTTTTTCAGAATACCCCGGCTCAGTTTCATGGAAGACCGGAGTTGGTCGATCAAATGACCGCAGAGTTAAGAGCGTTGCTGACCTGAGTCCACACGTCGTCACGTACATGAAAACAACCGAATATGCAATTGCCCTTCTGTGTAGGGGATTGGTTTCAATCTTTTTTGGAACTGTGCCGAATAGGATGGTTGCAGGCAGGACAGCAATGTGGGGCTGTCACCGCCGCTGGCGAAGGTGGAGCCAGCGGCACAACGTCAAATATCTCATATTGCAGATTTTTTCAAAGAGATAGCACATTTTTGCAGGCGTTTGCCGTCTGCTCCTGACGCAAACCACGATGAATAGCCAATCCACGCAGTTGTCACGGTGACCTCACTTGAAGAGGGGGACCGTTTTGCCGTCCGCCAACACGAGTGTCCACTCCGAGCGAGGAAATGTAGACATGTCAAATGGTAATGTCATGTGCCAGACGGTAAGAGGTTCTATGGGGGCTCGATATGTGTGTCCATCATGTTCAAACACAATTTCTCCCAATGCGACAATCTGCTGAACGAACCAACGAACGAACCCATCATCGAACGAACGCACGATCGAACCAATTTCTTGACCGCAAATTGGCGGAAATGGCGAAGAAAAAAATACCGCAACCCCTTATCGCCACGCGAGTAATGGTATATATTATGTATATACAGAACCTCACGGGGAGTGATGACACTACAGGTCCGAGTGACCAAATGGGGAAACAGCCTGGGCGTCCGGATACCGCAGGCGTTCGCTGAGCGCACGAAGCTCCGCGAGGGCACCACGGTCGACGTCCTGGTGCGGGATGACGAAATCGTGATTCGCCGCAAGAAGTATACGCTGGAGGATTTGCTGGCGAAAGTAACGCCCGACAACATCCATGGTGAGACAGATTGGGGCGCGGCGGTGGGGCGTGAAGAATGGTGATGAACGCGCCGTACTGCCCGGACCGGAGCGACAATCACATGGCTCACCTTCCGTCCCGATGCAGGCCACGAGCAAGGCGGACGGAGGCCCGCCCTGGTGTTATCGCACGGAGCGTATAACAATGCGGTCGGGTTGTGTATCGCCTGCCCGATCACATCGAAGGTGAAGGGCTATCCGTTCGAGGTTAGCTTGCCCAGCGGCCTTCCGGTTTATGGCGTGGTGCTCGCCGACCACATCAAGAGCGTGGATTGGGCAGCGCGGCAGTCAGAGTTCATTTGCGAATGCCCCGCAGAAGTCCTGGAAGACGTGCTGCAAAAACTTGAGCCATTGATTTACTGAAAGCGTCCAACAGCAGCAGGAATCATCGACCTCGCGAAAGCGGGGTTTTTTCATGGGCAAATAGTTAGTGCTTCACTTTTGGTACATCTGAAAGCTGAATCCGGCCGCCGAACAGCAGATCATTCCACTCGCGCAGGGTGTTGGCCGCCAAGGCGGCGGGCGTGTTGTTTCCGGGCGTGGCTTCGAGGTAACCAGAGTGTTGGTATACGGACGCTGAGTAATAATACAGGGCCATTTGGTACGCTTGATCAATTGAATAGAGTATTTGCCAGTCTTCTCGATCCGTTTGTAGGAACCCGATAGACGACCCCGGAACCGATGGCTTCTTAGGCATTTCGGCCAACTCAGTCTTGAACAGCTGCCGGAACTTATCGTAGTCGGCTTGTAAGTACGGCTCCACTCCGGCTTGCCCATTGTGGTGAGTCGGATTTGGATCCGCAAACGAATAGTCTCCCTGTCCAGGTATTTCGGACTTTCCATAAGCCCAAGCGTCAAGAAGTCCGACTGTGTGAGTCAGAAGCTGGTGCAGCTCCTCTGCCTTTGGCCCAAACTTGTCCGTGACCTCCTGCAACGTGGACGTAGCGGCCTCCAGGTGCTTGGGCTGGGCGGTTACGCTCGTCGTTGTCGCAGGCGAATTCTTGTTCGAAGCGCCTTTCATCTCAAGGGCAAAGAATAAGGAACCGGCAACGACGATAGCCGATCCCGCCGCAAGCGCACTCATCAGCCAACGCCGTGGCCTGCGCACCTTGACGGCCGCTTCGATGCTTTTCAGCTGCGTCAGCATTTTCGCCTTGTCCTCGGCGCTGAGTTCGAACTTCGGCATGGACCGGAACTCACCCGCAATCCCATCAGTATCACGCCAATTCATGACCCCATCCCCTTTCGAGCAGCTGCTGTTTCGCAGCTTTCAGCGCCCGGTGCAACGTGACCCGCACCTTGTTTGTACTCCACCCGAGAACCCGGGCGGTCTCTTTGCTTGACATCCCCATGATCTCCCTGCATATGATGACGTCCCGGTATCCCGGCCTTAGCTGGTACAGGGCGTCGATCAACAAGGTCTGTGTGTCTCGTTGCTCCACCGTGACCTCTGGAGATCCCATTGTCGACGCTAACCGGTCGAACACAAGGTCGCCCGCTGCGACCTCCACACGCCGTTTCCGCAAGTGGGATATGGCGACATTCCGAGCGATGGTGAGTAACCAGGTCTTTGGGCTGGACTCCGCTCTGAATCGGTGAATCCCCATCATCGCGTGTACGAACGTTTCCTGCGTCAGGTCTCTTGCCAGTTCGCGGTCCCTGACCATGTACGCAAGGAACGAGTACACCTCGTCGGCGTAGAGGTCAAACCATTGATCGATCATCTCGCTCCTCCAGCCAAGTTTTGCATGATTTGACGCACGAAGCGGTCGAATCATTTCAGTGGATACGAAAAAAGCCCCCACCCAGAGGGTGAGAGCACAGAGCCAACCAACGAACGAACCATCCAACGTGCAGGAGCGCGGATTAACCCCTGCAGATTGAACACATACTCCCGATATTGAGCTCTGTCTCAGTTTTTCATCGGGCCTTTGCCCTCGTCTATAAATTGCCATCGGTCGTCGGCCCGTCAAGGGCCGCTGTCGCTGAACCTACGGTTCCCCTTGACCGCTCCTCCTCCC
>NZ_FPBV01000021.1 GCF_900116805.1 Paenalicyclobacillus macrosporangiidus
AACCGACAGCGGCCCGGATTGGGCTTGAGTACTGCAACAGGCTGTTCAAGATTGAGCGCGGTTTGAAAGACGAGACACCAGAGGAACGTCGTGCCCAACGGCAGAGGCTGAGCCGACCGGTGCTTGACGAGTTTTTGGCATGGCTTGAGGAGCAGAGCGGACAGGTGGTGCCCAAGAGTGCTTTGGGCAAGGCGGTTTCGTATTGCCTGAACCAGTGGCCGAAGCTGGTGGTGTTCCTGGAGGACGGCCATCTGGAGTTGGATAACAACCGGAGCGAGCGGTCAATCAAGCCGTTTGTAATTGGTCGCAAGAACTTCCTGTTTGCCAACACCCCACAAGGTGCGAGGGCGAGCGCCATCGCCTACAGCCTAGTGGAGACAGCCAAGGAGAACGGCCTGGACCCGTATCTGTACCTGGAATATCTGTTTGAGTGGCTGCCCAACATCCGAACGGATGACCGGGCAGCGATGGATGAGCTGCTCCCGTGGTCGGATCGCCTGCCGGAACGAATCCGGAGGCGTAGGAAAAAAGGATAGCATGAGAAATCGCCCCGCTGGGTTTCCTGGCGGGGCTGATTGTTGCTGTGCATGACTGTCGCACGACGGTTGGAGAAACGCAAGGTGTGAGGAGTTTGACGCTTACACTTGAAGGAACCGCTTCGGGCGGAACTCGCGTTTCACGACTTGGACGAAACGTGGGAACTCGTCTGCCCAGAGCTGCACATCTCATGCGTCGGGAACGATCCACCCGCCCTGAGAGAAGAGTTTTCCAATGACTTCGATGTGCTGTGGCACGAGTATGCATGTGCTCAAGATGATGAGTTGACGCCTGGCGGAATCCGACTCAAACGCAAGTTGCATGCGCTCGTAGATTTCATACAGAGCGGAGTGTGACCCGTCCTTGCAACCGCGGAAGACCAGGGAAATCGAGGCCAGTTTGCAGCGAAAAGGATTTCGAAAGTCGAATCGTGATCACCACTATTTTGTCCTTTATGTGGACGGCAAGAAAACCTCGGTATTCACGAAAACGAGCCACGGTATGAAGGAGTATGACGGTTTACTGCTTAGAAACATGGCCCGCCAGCTTCGATTAACCATAGAGCAGTTGTATGAACTCATTGATTGTCCGTTGACGCTCGAGGACTACATAGGCATTTTGAGAGACAGCGGAGAAATCTAGTAAAGTTTTGGGCGATTGAGTAACTGAATCCAATACGCAGACCATCACGCCCCAAAATCCTCCATCACATGGAGCGCTTCTTTCAGCTTTTCACCGACACTCCAGTGAATGGTCCCGCCTGACGAGATTCGTCACGAGATATCCCATGCTGTTTGTCTGGGGCCTCGACGAATTCTGCGTGCTGGACTGGGACCAATTCCGGTGTGTCCTGACGGATCCGGGTTCCATCACGGTTTCACGAGAACCACGGGAATTTTTCCGGGTGCGTGGGAGCCACGGTGTCCTCTCTACCCCGATACCTCCAAGTGCATATCCTCGTCGGGTGCTGGAGGGATAAAAGCCCGGATGCCGATTCAGTTTGGATGAGGATGGAGATGGGATCGGGGAAACGTGTGAGAGATTTTGGCCCGGTCAAAGCCGGGCCGCGATTTGTTCCGCCACCTGGCGGACGAGGGTGGAGTCGAGGCCGCCGTTTGCATCGTCTTCCGTTGTGAACAGGTTGTGGCCGAGTTCGAATCCGTTTTGGCGATACCAGTCGAGTTTTTTCTCCCAGGCCTGGCGGTAGTCGGGGTTGGCGAGCAAGCCGAGGTGTTCCCAGAGGATGAGGCCGCCGGCGGGATCGGCGAAGGTGAAATCCGGTAGGACCACGCCCCCGGTCGTGAGCCCCTTGAACGGACGCTCGTATTCGTACGGGAGGTCCATGTGGTGCAGCATGTTCGCGATGACGAGCTCGGACTTGCTCCGCACCAGGTGACCGCGCTCTGTGCGGTGGATGAGATGCTCCGCGTACGGGACCGCCGTGTCTGGCTCGCGCACGCCAGGTGTGAACAGATTGGTGTTGCGGCGGGCGGTTTCGGAGCGTTCGGGACGGGCGAGATCGTACAGCAGGGCGGCGTCCTCGCCTTCGATGAAAAGGACCAAACGCCGCCGGGCGCGGGTCAGGGCGGTGTACAAAAGCTCGGTGGACAACAGGCGGGTTGATTTAGGCAAAATCACGAACACGATGTCAAACTCGCTGCCCTGTGCTTTGTGGACGGTCAGTGCGTATGCCAACTCGAGCGGCGGGGCGTCTTCGTTGAAGTCGCGCGAACGGTACCCGATGGTCACGTTCGGCCGGCCAGCGAAGAGGATGTTCAGCCACTGTCTGTTCTCTTTGACGGCAATGCCGATTTCGCCGTTGGCCAAATAGATGCCGTTCACGATGCGCCGGTTTTGCGTGTCCCAGCCGTCGCGTCGTGTGTTGCGAGTCTGGAGGACTTTGTCGTGGACGACGATCTCCTCATCCCCGAGCAGGACGTGGTCTTTGCGGTACCTCCGGGCCTGGTACAATTCCCGCGCTCGGAAGCGGGCTTGGATCCATCGATTGAGCGCATAAACGCCGTGCGGCTGCATCCGAACTGGGGAGAGAATCTGGAACGACTCGACGCTGTCGGGCTTGTCGTATGGGATGTACCCGGTGGGTTGTAGGCCAAGCACGCGGTTGAACGTCTCCACGTCGTCCGGCCCGCGAAGTCCGAGGTGTTCGCACATGGCGTCGAGGAGGCGCGTCTCGAGTTCCTCCGGCGTGGTCCAAAATATCACCTGGAGGTCGTTCAGGCCGTCACCCGTCGCGTGGGAGGACAGCCGGCGAAAGATCTCGTCCGCGTCGGCTGGTTGGGGGCCGCGGGTGTACCAGGCCGCCAGCCGCAGGGTGTCTGACGCGGCCCCTGCATTCGCGCGTACTTCCACCGTCAGGCGTGCCAACGCCTTGGCCAGGTGTTGCTCTTCATGGGTGGAAGTGGCCATGTGATCGAAGTAAGCAATGAGATCCGCAAACGGACGTCCGGCACCGATGGGCGGAAGCTGGTTGGGATCGCCGACGAGGAGGACGCGATGGACGTGCGCGAGATCGAGGGCTTTGAAGACCGCGACGAGATCGTCCAGGGTAAGCATGGAACACTCGTCGATCACGACGGTCTTCTCCCGCCGGTACTGTTCCTTGCCGGTGAACAGTGGCCTCTGGCGCTCGACGTCGTAACGGCCGAGACTGAGCAGGAACTGCGCGATGGTCTGGGCCTCGCGTCCGGAGGCCTGCTGGAGCTTGACACGGGCTTTGCCGGTCGGGGAGAGAAGGAGAACTCCACCTTGACGGATGGCGTCCGACGAGAGCAGGGCGCCGAGGACGGTGGTCTTGCCGGTGCCTGCCATGCCGGAGAGGACGGCGAGCTTCCGCGTCGTGATGCGCTCGAGGGCTTCCGCCTGCTCCTCAAGTGCCTCCAGCTGGCGGGCGGATAGGTGATCGACGTCAACACCCCGGCGCTTGAGCGTCTCGCGAATGGCGGCTCTCCAGTCGACGCCGAGGGACGGCAGTTCGGCCTTTGCCCGGGCGATCAGGACCTTGCGCAGATAGGCTTCGTGCGCCTCATATTCCTTCAGTTGGAGTGCCTGTCTCGGCGGCGCGCCGTCACGAGACGGAGCGTCTACCGTGGTGATGACGCTTTGCCATTCGTCCAGGTGCGCGTTGAGGTAATCCGAGCCGACCTCGCAGGGCTGTGCCCAGTCCATCCGAGGCAGTCGGGTAAGCGCCTCGCCAGTGGCGAGCAGGGTGTCGCCTTGTTCCGCAGCCTCGCGCAGGACGCGGACCAGCCCGGCGCGGACGCGGCGAGCGTCGACCGGAGAGGTGATGGCCGACGGGCTCGGCACAGGATGGCGAAGCGCGATGGAGTTGTCGGGGAGGAGACCGCGATCAATCACGCCGACCGACACTGCCGGCGAATCGGGGCTGTCCGCATCCAGCTCCGCGATCCGATACGGATTCGCCAACAGCTCGGCGTCGGCAACGTGGTGACCAAGAAATCGATCCCGCCGGTGCCCATCAAACCACCGCTTGGCCTGTTCTGGAGTGAGGGCAAACCGGGAGAGCAATTCCAGCAGGCGACGGCGCTCCTCGGGCAGTGATGCCCACGTCGACCGTACCGCGGCGATGTCCGGCTCGTACTCCTTGCGCGGTGGGGCCGCCTGTCCGCGCAGGATGGCATCCACCAGGTCCCAGGGGTTGTCGCCAGGTTGAAGCTGGCCGGTCGCCATGAGTTCCAGCGACAACGCTGTGCCAAGCCGAAGGCCGAGCGCCTCCAACGCCGATCCCAGCCCGGGGAATGCTCCACGCTCCTGCCACAGTTCTGCGATCCGCTCGTTCACCCATTCTTCGCGCTGGGACCATGGCCCGGGAGCGATGCTGTGCCGCCGGATGCGTCGGATCGCGTCCAGGCACTTCACGAGCACGTGGAGGGCTGCGTCCGCGTCGGCCAACTCCGCCCCGTACGAAAACGCTCGGTGATAGGCGGCGTCGACACTCACCGCGATCTCTCGGAGCAGATCCTGGCGGTGTTGGTCTTCCGCGGGATCGCCCGTCGGTTCGAGGTAGTCGTGATAGGGGAGAACAAACCCATCCACGCCCTCCGGGCGGATGGAGTGACGGATGACGCGCTCCCACAGGGGATAAGACCGCTCGGGATATGGTGTGTCGTACATGAGGCGATTGCTGACGGATTCGATGCGCCCCACGCCGACGACGAGGCGTGAGACTTCATCACCGAGGGGGTGTCCGTCCTTCGCGTAAATCAGGACGAGCGACTTCAGAGGGGTCAGACGCCCGTAAAAGAGGTCATTGAGTGCCATCTGCCGTTCCCGGCCAAAGACCCAAGCGGTTCGGAAAGGCGCTTCCTCGTCGGGAGGCAGCGGGATCGGCGACTGGCCGTCGATGGTCGATTGGTTGGATTTCAACATCCACCAGAAGGGCACGGCCAACGTGGCGTAGGGCGGGAGCAGCAATGGTGTTGGGCGGAGATGTCCGTGCGTTGCGGAAGCCTCCCTCGAGTGGCGATAGGGGTGTTCCATGACGCGGATCCATTCGCGTGGGCTCATAAATCCGGCACCCTCTGCCGCGCATGGCGGTAACTGTTCCCTCTGCAAGGCGTCCCACGGCCGGCCTGCGACCTGCTCTTCTTCCGCATCTTTTTTACCCTCGCGAATCCGTTCGAGGAGCGTGCAGTGCGTATTGGCTGCCGGATGTTTACACACGGTGCCGTTCCAGCGGCTGTCGTGCCAAGCGACACGGAGGGTGAGGTGAAACATACTGTCGGGATGCACCTCTCTGTGCGAGCCGTGCCGACGAACTGGCGGTGAAAGGGCCAGGAGTCCGTCGGCGGAAGCCTCGGATTGGTAGAGCAATTATATTCCTCAAGGAAGTTTCTACATGGTGAGGAGAAATCCTGTTTTGGGTGGTAGAGTGGATTTGGCAATGGCGATTCGTAATCTGGATTGTCCCATTCACTGCCAATCGCGTCAGGAGGCGATTCACTTGAAAATCACCGACGTGAAAGTCTATCCGATTCAGTCAGAATTGGAGCAACCGTTCGCGTTTTCGCAGGGGTGGGTGACCCACCGGGGGGCGACCATCGTCCAGGTGCTGACCGATGAGGGGCTGGTCGGTTGGGGCGAGGCCTTGTGCATGGGCCTGCAGTCGCCGGTGATTGCAGCGGCGACTGTGCGATCGACACTCGGGCCACTGGTCATCGGGGAGGACCCGACGAATGTGGAGGTGCTGTGGCACCGGATGTACAACCATGTGCGCGACTACGGGCCGAAGGGGGCTGTGGTGGGGGCGATCAGCGCGATCGACATCGCCTTGTGGGACATCACGGCCCAAAGCCTGGGGGTTCCGGTGTACAAGCTGCTGGGCGGGAAGTTTCGCGACCGGGTCCAGGCGTACGCCACTGGGTTTTACCGGGTGGACATCGGCAGCAAATCGGAGCACGCCAGGCTGGTGGCGGAGGCCGAGCGGCATCGGGCGAACGGATTTCAGGCGATGAAGGTGAAGGTGGGCTTCGGCGTCCAGGACGACATCACGTTGATGCGAAGCATCCGCCAGGCGGTGGGGGACGAGGTCACGTTGATGATGGATGGGAATCATGCGTACGGCGTGATCGACGCGGTGAGGTTAGGACTGGGCGTCGAAGACCTGTCGATCCGCTGGTTTGAAGAACCGGTTGCGCCGGAGCACGTGGACGGGTACCGTGAGGTGCGCGCGAAGCTGAACATCCCGATTGCGGGTGGAGAGGCGGAGTACACGGTGTACGGTTTCCGCAATCTCGTGGGCGGCCGCGCGGTGGACGTGGTTCAACCGGACGTCTGTCACGCGGGCGGCTTCACGGCCTGCCGGCACATCGCGGCGCTGGCGCAGGCGTACGGCGTGCAGGTGAATCCGCACGTGTGGGGATCGTCCATCGGGCAGATGGCTTCGCTGCACTTGATTGCCGCGTTGCCGATTGCCAACCACGCGCTGACGGCGCCGGAGCCGATCTTCGAGTACGACACGTCGTCGCACCCGTTCCGGACGCAGTTGATTGAGAACCCGATTGAGCAGAAGGATGGTTGGATCACGGTCCCCGACACGCCGGGGCTGGGGGTACGAGTGAATTTGGAGGTGCTGGAGCGGTACAGGGTGTAGGGGAGCGGCGAGGAGAGCGGCGAGGAGAGAATCGCCGGCAGGGACGCTGGAGCGTCTCGCCTGCGACGGGGTCGGGTGCCGCATGTTCTTACTGTCTCGCCCGTTTGGCACACCGAATCCTTGGTGCACCTAATCCCCTGCGCTCCAGATGCCGCATTTTCTGACTATCTCGCCCGTTTGGCCCCGGCTAACCCCGCCGTGCCCCTGGGTGTAGGCCGGAATTTCGTACTATCCGGACCAGTTGGCGCCCCGAACGTGGCGAGTTTGTACGGAAATCCGGCTAAAGTCGGAGTCCTGAGTAACTCGAACCACCCGCGAACACGGGGATGATTCAGAATTTCTGGGTTACGCGACCCGCGCCCAGCGGGGACGATCTGGCCACCCAGACTACCGATAGGCGTTGCGCGATTACCTCCGTCCTGCCAACGCCCGCGGCGGCAACCCGTTGCGCCTCCTTGCGCGCCTCCTTGAAGGAAATTGAAATGAAAAACCCCACTTTTACGTCTTATATGTATATTCAACGTACGTGCATCGAGACGAGGGGGGCTTTTCATGCTCAAAGCAGAAAGAACCTGCTGGGTTCAATCGATTTGGCAACGAACGGGCGTGTTTGTATCCCGTCCCTGGGTGATTGTCGCGGCCATCGCGGTGCTGGCCGCCGTATCGGCGGTGGTGTTCAACACGAATGCATTCCAAGTGGGGAGGCGGGGATCGGCGTCGTCCGCTGCCGTGTCTTCCGCTGCCGCGGCTGCCGCCTCAGGTTCTGCCGAGGCTGCGATGCCGAATTCGGGCCAAGCCGGTACGCACGGGCCTGCCGATGGGGCGATACAAGCAGCCGCAGGGGCGAACGCGGCCAGCAAAACGGCGGCTGCAACGACAACGACGCAAAGAATGGTGATTGAGCAGGCGACCGTCAATATATCCACATCCGATGTCAGGCAAGCCGCGGACAAAGTATCCCGGATGGTCGACAGCTATGGCGGATTTGTCGAGTCTTCGCGAGAATCCACGGACAACGGTCAACTTACCGTATGGATGACCGTACGCGTCCCTGAAAAGGACTTCACCCAGTTCCTGAACGCCGCAAAGGGGCTGGGGACGGTGACGAACTTTTCCCAGACCGGGCAGGACGTTACACAACAGTACAACGGACTTCAGCAACAGCTGGAGGAATTGAAAAGCGAAGCCGACGCATACACCCGCCTCTTTAACAAGGCGCAAACCATGAAGGACATGATCGACATTCAACAAGCGCTGGTGCAGGTGAACAGCCAGATCGCGCAGTTGAACGCACAACTGCATGATCTCAACCGTTCCGTGCAACTGGCCACGGTGAACCTCACATTGACCCCTCCGTCGTTTGCCGGTGCGGCGTCGGGGGATACCCCCGTGACAGAAGCGTTTCTCCAATCATTCCGCGTTCTTAAGAAGTCCGCGTACGCTCTGGTGACCATTGTGGCATGGCTACTCCCATGGGTGGCATTGGCGGCACTCGCGTTGCTTGGCCGCCGCTGGTGGATGCGCCGGAGACGCCACCCGTAGGGTCCAACATTGATATGGGTTGAGTCGTGCGTTCACGCCAACCTGTTGGCTGTAGCGAGTGAAAGGAGAGAAGGCGGAGGAGACGATTCGCCATCGCCGGCCGGTCGCAGGACAGGCCCGCCTATCACAGGTCGGGTGCCGCATTTTCGTACTATCTCGCTCGTTTTGCCCCAGCTGACCCCGCCGTGCCCCTGGGTGCAGGCCAGAATGTCGTACTATCCGGACCAGTTCGCGCCCCGAAGGTGGCGAGTTTGTACGGAAATCCGGGTAAAGTCAGAGTTCTGACCACCTCGAACCGCCCCCCCGGTGGGAGGTTAGTCAGAATTTCGCGGTCATGTGACCCTCGTCCACCCGCTTGGGGGAGTCCCCGCTTCACCCCGTACCCACGGGCTTTTGCTAAAATCAGATGGAAAACGACTTGAGGTGGGCTTCTTCGGTCTGTCGGTGCACGCGGACAGGCGCAAGCTGGTGCAAACGGTGGCGGACTTGCGCCCACAGCGGGTGCTGCTCGTGTACGGCGACGGGGAGGCGAAGGATGCGCTCGGAAACCAAGGAGAGGTTCCAGGAGCGGACCGGGTGGTCGTTGTGAGAGGCGGGAGCCTGTCGGGGCAGAGCCCGTCGGCGAGCCACATGACGAGAGGAGGTCATCTACTTGATGACTCGAGGAGCGGGCGGCGAACGGCTCAGAGCGCTGCGGCGCGACATGGAAATGTGGGTCGGACCCCGTGTGCTCCATCGGGGTTGGGCGTACTATGAAGAGGGGCGGGTCCTGCACATCGAGATGCAGGGGGATACGATAGAGGCCACGGTTCACGGTCATTCCGGTGCGTACAACACTCGTGTGGACATCGCGAATTTTGAGCGGAGCACGTGCGACTGCCCCTTTGACGGCTTTTGCAAACACATGGTGGCCGTCGTGTTCGCAGCGGCGGAGGACGACCCGGCGAGCGTTCAGGCGGCGGGCGCGTACGAAGGGGTGAATCCTGAGGACGTGATTGAGGCGCTGTCCGCCCTGAACGAGCAACAGCTGAGGGACGTGGTGGCGTTGTCCCTGCGGGATCGACCCGATTGGGCGCGGCACATGAAGATTTCGTTGGACCGTTGGGAAAGCACCCAATCCGCCCGCACCCTCACCCGGACGATGAAGGTCGAGGAGGCGGCGGTGTACTTCACAACCCAGGTGAAGCAGATCCTGGAACAGGCGGAAGGCCTGTGTGAGGTGGAGGAGTGGGAGCCAGGGATTGACCGTGGTTACGACCGCTGGGGCGATCTGGACGACGGCGACGACCGCTGGGACTGCAGGGAAGCGGTTCGGCATGTCCAGCACTGGTGCGACGAGTTGGAGGAGCTGGCGCGGGACGCGTTGATTCCGGCGCTGATCGGGCTCGGGGTGACGGCGGTGTTGGTGTCACAGTGGATATCGCGGTTTCCAGAGGAAGCGCAGTTCGAATTGGACGGGGCACACGACCGAAGCCTCGCGGCCCTGGAACGGGTGGCGGCGTTGGTGCGGCGGCAGGTTCAGGCAGAGGCCGGGGCGGATGCACGGGGGGCCGTCGAGACAGCCTCCATGCGGCGCCAGGGCCAGCCCGTGGTGCAGCCCGAGACTGGGGTGCGCCGTCAGGTTATCCGCTTCACGGATTGGATCGCGGGGCAGTGCGCCGATATGCTTGACCTCGTGGACTGGACGGATGTCCTGTCGTCCTGTACCCTGGACGGCGCTCACCTCCGGCAGTTCAAGGCGCGGATGCAGCAAAAGAGGCCGGATTTTCTGTCCAGCGGGGAGCTCTGCGCACCGGCCGAAGGCCTTTCGTCTGCACCACGGCCCTGGAACGACAGCGGGCGTGATTTGATCGAGTGGTGGTGTACGCTCTGCATCCGGAACGGCGAGATGGACGAAGCGGAGGCGACGGTGGACGGCCGGTGGTCCGACGTGCGCAGCAGCACGGTGCGCCGTTTGGCCGAGGCGTTCTCCGCGATCGATCAACACGAAAAAGCGGTCCGCTACGGAGAGTGGGCACTGCGACTTGACCCACGCCCAGGGGCCGATGCGCACGAGTGGCTGGCCAGGATTTATGAAGCCGCAGGACTGGGGCATCGCGCCGCGGCGTCGCGCGAGAACGCGCTGCTCGCATCACCCACGTGGGCGCGGTTCCAAGCTTGTCTGAAGGACATCGGCACGGATGACCTCCGCCGTGAGAAAACCCGCCTGTGGGCCGACGCCGTCCGTCGGGCATGGAGGATCGGGTTGGCCTGTCGGATGCTTTGGGAGATCGGAGATGAAGAAGAAGCGTGGCGGGTCTTGGAGAACGCCCACATCAGCGCCTACGCCCGCGACGATGACCTGCTGGCGTTTCTACACAACGCCACGGCGTCTCATCCGGCGCGTTGCATCTCCGTCTACCAACGCTTCGTGGACGAGTGCATCGGCCGGAAGTCCCGCAGCGCCTACCAAGACGCAATCCGGTGGATGCGGTTGCTGCGCGAGGTGTACATGAAGGCGGGCTGGCGTCGCGACTGGACGGCGTACATGGAAAACCTCCTCGAGCAGTACCACCGGTACCGGGCGTTGAAAGACGAGATCCACCGGGCGGGGTTGGCGTAGCATCTTGGGGGATGGGGTGCGGCCGGTCAAATTCCTCATTGACAACCGCATTCGGTTAGGAGTTGTGGTGTATGTCGGACTGCGTATTTCCGTGGCCCGGCCCATCGGAAGCTCGAGACGATTTACGTCCTATTGTCATCAAACAACGTCCTCACTTCGATGCTCAAATCAGGAAACCTCACCGGGCTGAGTGTGCTGTGAATACCGTACTCACCGCTGAATGCGAGCCGTGTACCGTCATGGCAGTAGACGTAGATGGCGCTGAGCTGCGGATCGACAATCCAGTACTCTTCCACACCGACTCTTTGATACAAATTCATCTTCCGGACGAAGTCGATGGAGGCGGTGGACGGTGACAAGATTTCAATCACGAGCACGGGAATACCCACGATGCGTTTTGACCGGCCGTACGTCCCACACATCACAAAGAGGTCGGGCTGGACAACGGTCGTTGTCCGCTCGTCTTCTTCGAAGGTGAGATCGAGCGGTGCGACGTAGGGAGTACATGGGCCGCCACTTAGATGGGTGTGAAACGCGGACGCCAGGCGAAGCAGGATCTCCTGATGCTCTGGGGTGGGGCTCGCCATCATGAATGGTACCCCGTCAATCAGCTCCCACCGTTCCGTCTCGTCCCATTGCACATAGTCGGCATACGTATAGGGGGGATTGCCGGGAAACCTGGGGGTGGACAAGATGCTCACCCTTCCATGAAGGGGCTTTTTGCATATTGTACCGAATACCTGCAGGCGGATGCGAGCGATGACGGGTACGTTGCGGTTTGATTGTCCTTCGTGTGCATCGCCTCTGTTCCAGCTGATCACGCGTGGGTCGCACCGCAGCACTTCTTGAACTTTTTCCCGCTCCGTTGTGTATTGACTTGATTTCGTTCGGCTCAAAGCCGAGGCTGTCCTCGACGACGTAACTTCCCCCGTCCAAGGGTACGCGGACGGCGAAATGAAGCGTCTGGCTTATGGGGGGATCCGTGATGTCGACAAAGCTCAAGATCACCTCGTTGCAGGTGCAAAGGGGATTGATGCAGTATTGATCGTCCACCAGACACCGCCGGTCGTCCCACGCAAAGGTGGACAGGCGGGCATCGGGATCGTGGAAAATCTCTTCGTACCCCGCGCAGAGACGTTCGTTCATGCGAGCAAGCCATTGTTTTCGGCCGTACTCCTTAGCCTCTCTTACGCGGTCGCCCTCTGCTTGAGGTGGTCGTCCAGCACGCCGAAGAACTCCTCCACACAAGCACGAGCGCGCACGTCGTCTGCTGATTCGACGGACACGTGCCTGGCTTGCCAGGTCCGCGTATCAAGGTAGAAAGAACAGATCTTTCCCTGCAAGTGTAGATTCTCGTCGATCTCGGTGAACGCCAGGTGCAAGGTCGTATAGGAACAGGCCGGGTTCGCGCAGTAGGACTCCATGACGGCAGCCCGCGAGCCATCTTCAAATTGAATCGCGACGAGACCATCATTTTTACCGGTGCTCCGAGCGATGTGGTAGGATGGCTCCATCTGGTCACCCTGCTTTCAGAGGTTGTCCGTTCTGCGATTAGCGTATCATGCAGATGCGCCCGGCCATATACGTCGAAGACACATGCAGGCCAAGGGACGCGGATAGGATTTGGAAAACGGAGGGGCTAGTTGTGACAGACTCACCGACGTTGTCTGAGTGGAAGGCGTTGTACGAGGCGGCTATAGCATTTCGAAAATTGGCTCCGTGGGAATGGATGTACAATGACGATCTCTTTGCGGTCGTCAACCCTGAGACGGGCGTGACGGGATACTGTGTGGTCATGGGCGCTCTTGGGGAATATTTCGGGCTTGGGGTCTATCGCGGCGAAGCCGGATGGCGGTCGCTGCAGGCGATGCGGAACGAGAACAGTGGGGAGGAGACCCTCTACGGACAACACGCGTTGATTGCGTCGTTTGAGAGCAGTCAGGATGTGGAGAAGCGGGATCGAGAGGTGATCAAGCAACTTGGGTTGCATTTTCGCGGAAAGACCGCATGGCCGCTGTTTCGCAGTTACGTACCGGGATACGTTCCTTGGTATCTGACGAGCGAGGAGGCTCGATTTCTCACGGTGGCTCTGGAGCAGGCGGCAGATGTGGCCAAGCGGGTACGGGATGACCGCGACCTGCTCAATCCGCGCGACCCGGGTACGGTGTTCACGCGCAGGCAGTCCCCGGACGGATCTTGGGAAGACGCTTGGACAAGCCTTCCGGAGCTCGCTGAGGATGGGCCTGAGCTACCTCCCGTTGACCTGAGTGAGGTCGCTGTGCGCGGGATCATGCGTCAGGCGCGGAAGATGGGATCCTGGGAGGTGGACGTGGCTTACGCACCGTTCGTGGTGGCGGAAGGCGAGCGCCCGATGTTCCCGAAGCTGCTGTTGTGCGTGGACAGAGACTCGGGGATGATCCTGCAGATCCATGTGGCGCATCCGGATGGGTACGCACAGGAGTGTGCCGACAAACTGCTTGAGACGATGGAAACGTTGAAGGTGTACCCGAAGGCGTTTGTCGTCAAGCGTGAGGAGACGCGGTTGTTGCTGAAGCCGATCGCTGAAGCAATGCGCGTAGCGGTGCATCGGGCGGCTTCGCTGCCCGCGTTGGAAGAGGCGAGACATGCGCTGGACGAAGGGCTAATGAGACGGGGGTGAAATTCCCACGGGATGAGGGGCGGCTGGCGCCGGACGGCGACCGATTCCGTGGGCGCCGCCGGAGCCATTCGCCGTACCGCTTACACGCGTGTCAGCAGGTGGGCCAGCAGGGCCGCTCGCGGGACGACGTGCGGAATCAGGATGTGCTCGTGCTCGGCGTGCGGGCCGTCGCCGACGGCGCCGAGCCCGTCCAGCGTGGGGACGCCGATGGCAGCCGTGAAGTTGCCGTCACTGCCGCCGCCGACCAGAGCCTCGCTGAGCGACATGCCGAGCTGGCTTCCGATTTCCTGGGCCAGTGCGAACAGGCGCGCGGTCTGCCCGGTGCGCTCCATGGGCGGCCGGTTGATGCCCCCTTCCACTTCGACGCGGAGTCCCTCCCGGCTCGGACCGAGACCTTTCATCACGGCGTCGATCCGCTCGGCCTCCGCCACCGTCACGGTACGCACGTCGATCTCCGCCTCGGCGGACTCCGGCACCACATTGCTGCGCGTGCCCCCGCGGATGACGCCGACGTTCACGGTGGTGCCGAGATCGTAATCCGTCAACCCTTCCAAGTACTGGACAATCCGCGCCAGTTCGCGGATGGCGCTCACGCCCGCCTCGTGGTGATTGCCTGCGTGTGCCGCCCGGCCGTGAACGTGCACGCGGTACATGGAGACGCCTTTGCGTCCGGTTTTCAGCGCGCCGGTCTCCGCCTGCGCGGGCTCCACCACGAACACCGCCTTGCTCTTGCGAGCTTCCGCTTCAATCAGGGGACGGGAGGATCGGCTGCCCACCTCCTCATCGCTGTTGCACAGGAACACGACCTTGTGCGGCACGGACGCGCCCGCTGCCTGCAGCGCCCTGACGGCCCAGAGGGCTTGTACCAAACCCGCCTTCATGTCGAGCACGCCGGGACCGAAGAGCCGATCTCCTTCCTCCCGCAGCGCCAGGCGGCCCGGATCCCAAACGGTGTCGAAATGCCCGATGATGAGTACCTGCGACGCTCCTTCGCCATATGTAAACCGCAGGTGGTTTCCGAACTTGTCCTGAGCCAGCACTTCCGGCGCAAGCCTAAGTCGATCACGAAACAGTCCCGCCAGCACCCGCCCGCACTCGTCCACCAGATCCTTGCGATGGGTGGGAGATTCAGCTTGCACCAACGTGCGAATGTCCTGCAGGATTTGGGCCCGATGCGCTTCCAGATAGGCGTAAAAGTCTGACAACGTCATTCGCTCCTCAGCATGTGAAGTTCAGCAGACAGGAGGCACAATGCCCGGGGTATGGGTCTTCTCGTGTTGCTCGTCCGAGTACACGAACGATTCGTGCACCCTCTTCAGTATACTCTTTCAACCGCCTACGCGGTTGGAACGCCGTTGATGTACTCACCGCTAGAGGGAGGCGAGCCTCAGTGCGAATGACGAGGGCACACGGGAGGAAGATTTAGGATTCGACAGGGAGATGTACCGTCTCGAGCGGGACGGGGCGGCTCTGTCGACGCACAGCATGGTCGACCGGTTGGAGGCATGGCTGCACTTCCTATCCTGTGGATTGAGGACGGGGTGGGTCGACGAGTGCGCACCAGTCAGTGTCGCGCTTTGAGGAGTTCAATCTCCATGTCGTGTACACCGAGACGACCTGCGAGGTACAGGTCTCCGCTGCGCAGCTGGTTCACCTCCATCCGGAGCTCGGTCATGGCGACGGACAGCCTGCCGACCTGCTCATACGTGGCGTGCAGGGTTTCATCCATGTCGTTGAGGCGGGTTTGGATGGCGATCACATCCTTGCGTAGGACAGTCATCTCATGCTCAAGTGTGGTGACGCGATCCTCCAGACAGGCCATACGACTCTCCAGCGTTTCAACGCGATTCTCGAGCGCTTCCATGCGGTTCTCGAGCGTTTCCATCCGATTCTCGAGCGCTTCCATGCGGTTCTCGAGCGCGGTCACACGATGGTCGAGTGCGGCCACATCCCCCCGCAGAGCTGTCACTTCCTGACTGAGCACGGTCACCCTTTCGCTAAGCGTGGCGACTTCTTCCCGCAGCGGAGACACTTCTTGGCGGACAACGGCCCCGACCAATTCGGCCAATCTTTGTTCGTCCATCTGTATCACCTCAGTGGCTTGATAGATACATCGTACCTCACCTGATGGAGGTCGGGGAAGACTTGTCAGTGAATCTACAGGTTGTTTTGTGAAATCTACGATAGATTACAGGGGGCCTTGGTGTCATCAACTGCGTGCGATGGGTACGGGCACCGTCGGGTTGGTTTGCGCAGGATAGACGCCATGGGAAGCCCGAGTGTGCAGTATACTGGCTCTAGCGATGCAATTTTGCGATCGTACATAAGAGTGGCGCTTGTGCGTGAAAGCGCGGACGCCCTCGGATTGGATCGGGCGGAGTCGGATGGAATTGGACGGAGGCGATCACATGCAATCTGTCGGAGTGGGCCTGATTGGTTTCGGCTTGGCGGGATCGGTGTTTCACGCGCCGCTCATCGCCTCGATCCCGGAGCTGCGGTTGGTTGCGGTGGCGACGAGCCGGGTGGGGGAGGTGCGTGCACGGTATCCCGAAGCAGTGGTGGACCAGCGGGCGGACGGCGTGATCGAACGGGATGACGTGGATGTGGTCGTGGTGGCCAACCCGCATCCGCTCCACTTCGAGACGGCACGGCGGGCGCTGGAGGCGGGCAAGCACGTGGTGGTGGAGAAGCCGTTCACGATGCGGACGGAGGAGGCGGACGAGCTCATCCGCCTGGCGGAGGCGCGGGGGCGGCTGTTGACGGTGTTTCAGAACCGGCGATGGGACGGGGATTTTCTGACGGTGAAGCGGCTGTTGACGTCAGGGGAGATCGGGGAGGTGTACACGTACGAGGCCCACTACGACCGGTACCGGCCGCAGGTGGCCGACCGGTGGCAGGAGCGCGCGGGGACTGGCGGCACGCTGTACAACCTCGGGCCGCATTTGGTGGATCAGGCGCTTCACCTGTTTGGCCGCCCGCAGTGCGTGTGGGCGGACGTGGGCGCGCAGCGCGGCGGGGCGGAGGACTACTTCCACATCGTGCTTGGATACGAGCGGTTACGGGTGGTGCTGCATTCCGGGTACGTGGTGCCCGACCCGGGGCCGCGGTTTCTGGTGCACGGGGAGCGGGGGAGTTTTTGCAAGTACGGGATCGATCCGCAGGAGGACCAGCTGAAGGCCGGTGTGCGGCCTGGGGCGGCGGAGTGGGGGCGGGATCAACCGGAGATGTACGGGCGGCTGTCGGTGGTACGCGAGGATGGCGCGGTGGAGCGACGGGAGGCCGAGACGGAGCGCGGGTGCTACGAGCGCTTTTACGAGGGCCTGGCGGACGCGCTGTTGCGCGGGGGCCCGCCGCCGGTGGACGCCCGCGAAGCGCGGGATGTGATCCAGGTGCTGGAGTGGGCGCAGGAGAGCAGCCGGACGGGTGCGCGGGTGGCGTGTGCGTGGTAGAGAGAGGGGACGTGAGGGGAGGCTGGGCCCGTGGGAAGGTCGGGGCCGGCGGCGGTTCCTCGGCGTGGGTCTATGCCTCCGGCCGGTGTGTCCCCGCCGGTGATCATGTGCCCCCGCTGATGATTATCCGATGATGCCGCTTAAACCTCGGGGTTGAGGGCGGCAGGCCCAGCTGAAACGGTGGGTTAAGCGTGATTGTCGAAAGGCGATCGAGACGGAGAACACCGGCGCTGTGTGTCTCCACCGGCATTGTATTCCTGCGGCACGGGCTGGGTCCTCGCCGTGAAGTCGAGCGGACCAGCCATACCAGGACGTCACTGGATCCCATCACGAGGAGGATACCCATGCAGCAGACGAAGCGACTGTCGGGCCGGATTGCCGTTGTGACCGGCGCAAGTCGGCGCAGAGGCATCGGGACCGCCATCTGCCGGGCGTTGGCTCGGGATGGGGCCGACGTCTTGTTCACGCATTGGAAGAGCTACGATCGCGAAATGGCGTGGGGGGCGGACGAGGATTGGCCGGAGGAATTCGTTCGTGAGCTGAGCGCGATGGGCGTGCGAGCGGCTCATCTGGAAGTCAATTTGGCCGAATCGGATGCGCCCTCACGGATTCTGGACGCGACCATCACGATGCTCGGCTCACCGTCCATTCTTGTCAACAACGCGGCCCACTCCACTTCGGATGGATTTCAGAAATTGAACGCCGAGATCCTGGATGCCCATTACGCGGTGAATGTCCGGGGAACCTGCCTGCTCTCTGCCGAGTTCGCACGCCGGTATCGCGGGGGCAGCGGGGGGCGAATCATCAACATGATATCCGGACAGGACAAAGGTCCCATGCGGGGTGAGTTGGCCTATGCGGCCACAAAGGGCGCCATTTCGGCGTTCACGGTTTCCCTGGCTGCGGAGGTGGCGCCTCTCGGCATCACGGTGAATGCGGTCGATCCCGGTCCCACGGATTCGGGATGGATGTCGGACGATGTGAGGGCCCGCCTGTTGCCGAGGTTCCCCATGGGCAGAATCGGCCAACCGGAGGATGCGGCGCGTCTCATCGCTTTCCTGGCGAGTGACGACGCTCAGTGGATCACGGGACAGATCCTCCACTCCGATGGCGGGTTTTGGGGCTGATGTTCACGTGCTGGCGTACAGGGCAGCGGATGTCCGCCCAGGGGCTTGCCGGAGGCGTTCCTGGTCATCGACGCCTCAGACCGGTACGCGCCCGCTGGTGAGAATGCGCACCCGCGGATGATTATCCGATGATGCCGCTTAAACTTCGGGGTTGAGGGCGGCAGGCCCGGCGGAAAAGGGCGATGAATCGTGATTGTCGTAGAAACCAACGCGGTTGAGGGGACGGAAGCCGCGTTTTTGTCAGGAAACGCCGCTTAAAGTGGCCCTCAGATGGGCGTGAGACGGGCCAAAACGGCCGAGATTGTACGAAAATGCGGATTACATTCTGTCGGGGCTTGGGCTGTTCTGGGGGGAAGGGCCGCTGTCGGTGATGAGGGAGGACGGCGGGGCTTCGCGCACTGCCTGCACGGGGCTGGCGCGGGGCAAACCGGGGCTGCCGTGACATCCGGAAACAATTGCCACGCCGGCAGTGCAGGAATCCTCCACACCGGCGGCGAATGACTATCCTGACGACACGACAGTCGCCGCGAGGACAACGGCCGCAGAGCCGGCGCCAAGGTGTCGGCAGTCCGTGTACCGTCACCAACGGAAGAGCAGAAAACCGTGAAAACGGGAAGGGTGAAGCGCTAAACCCTCCCCGTTTTTTGTTGGAATGAAGGAGGCTTGCTTGGGTCTTGAAACGAAACAGCGTGCGTTCGGCGGTGTGGTTGTCCGCGCTTGCAACGACGGCCCTGTGCACATGGGGGAATCCGCAAGATGTCGGCGCAAGTTCCCTCTCCTTCGAAACCAAAAAAATTACGTTGAACGGTCAATTGATCTCCGCGCCGAAGGGCTTTGTTTACAACAACACCACCTACCTGCCCATCTGGTATTTGATGCAGGCGTTGAACCGCCTCGGGATCGCCAGCACGTGGGACGGTTCCAACTGGAACCTCACCGTGAATGAAGCGGCGGACTATACGAACCCAAACACCTCTTCATCCGGAAAGGCCATCATTGTCAACGGATTTGTCGTGGAGCACGCGCCTGCGCTCATCGAGAAAGATCCAAGCAGCGGTGTCGAAACGACGTACATGCCCATCTGGTACCTGCAGCAGGCGCTGAACCGCCTGGGCATCCACTCGGCATGGGATGGAACTACCTGGGCGATGACGGCCAGTCACCCCATTCCGCCATTGCCGGGGATCGCGTTGACCACGCGAAGCATCACCACGGACAACGGGTATCGCGATGCGCAGGTGGCGAGCTTCTACGATGGGACCGAATATATGGATCTCGACGCCGTCACAAAGGCGCTTGCGGCGTTTGGCGTCCCCAACGTGCGGAGCGGAAACGACTGGTACTGGAACCAGAGCGCTGCGCCGGGTGACGCAACCGTGGCGTTCGATCCCGCGACGCCGATGACGGTCCACCTCCCCGACCAGTCCGAGATTCGGTTTCCCGTCGTCGCGTTCCAAGGCAAAACGTATGTTCCCATCTGGTACGTGATGACCGGCTTGAAGCGGCTGGGCGATTATCCAACGTGGAATGGCCAGGTGTTTCTCATCGCAAAATTGCCGCCGGCGCATCCGGTGGTCAATCCGAATCAGACCTATTCGTACACAATCATGCAAAGTGATATCCAATCTCTGAAGGACATGTACCCGGATTTGATTCAGGTGAAAGTGGTCGGCCAGACCGCATACGGAAGGGACATTTACGCCGTCGGCCTGGGCAAGGGAAAGGCCACAGTGCTCATCAGCGGGTCCCACCACGCGCGGGAGTGGATCACGACAGCATTGAACATGTACATGTTGGATCGCTACGCGTACGCCTACCGCAACAATCAGTGGATCGGCGGCTACAACGTGAAGCAGATTTTGGATGAGACGACCATCTGGTTCATACCGATGGTCAATCCGGACGGCGTGACGCTGGCGCAATTCGGGGACAGCGTGTTTCCCGCTGACGTCCGGGCGTCGCTGGTCGCGATGAACAACGGATCGACCAACTTTGCGCGGTGGAAAAACAACGCGCAGGGGATCGATCCGAACCGCCAGTACGACGGAGGGTGGTACACCCTTCCGAGCATCGTGACCCACCCGTGGTACGAATTTTACAAAGGCACGGCGCCGTATCAAATCAACGAAGTCAAAGCGGTTCTCAATCTGATCAATCAGATCAACCCGCAAGAAGAGGTTGCCTACCACGCGTCCGGCGGCGTCATCTACTGGGGCTATCAGATCCGCCCGGACAACCTGTCGCATTTTCACGATTTGGCGCTCCGAATGTCGCGCTTGACCGGATACCCCGTCCAGACGCCGCCGGCCAACGAACAAGGTGGAGGCCTGACCGACTGGTGGACGCAAAAGGTGGGCAGACCCGGCTTTACGATTGAGGTCGGGCCAGCCGTCGGAGAAGCCCCGGTGCCAATTCAGTACTTTTCGAGCATATGGTCCCAGAATCAGGCCGTGGGACTGGAGTTGGCCGAAGAAGGCTACAACCAATACGTGCAAAACCCAGACAGCGTGGTGCACGCGCCGTAGTGCGATTTCGGCAAGACTTCGGCGTCGAGCGGTCGCGCCGAACCCACACGTTGTGGCGGGCGTTGGACGTGGAATCGGATCGAACCGTGGAAAACTCCGCGTTGTCCGCGCCCGCGCGGAACAAGGCAAGGTCGCTGCTTCGCAGCAGCACAATTCCAGAACCGCGGGTTGGCGCACGTCAGTCGGGCAGGCGATGTCCCTTCGTCTCCGGCACCATGAGCGTCAGAAAGATGCCGATGAGGAACGGAGCTGCCGTCCACGCCAATGGTATGCCGATGGTGTGCGTGGCGTTGATGGCCCAGCCGATCACAAACGTGCCGATGGCCGCAACGAACCGGGAGAACGTGGTCGCGAAGGCGAAGGCGCTGGCGCGAACCTCCGTCGGATACTGTTCCGGCAGCCAGATGGTGAAGAGCGCAAAGTCCGCGCCGCCCAGGCCCAGAATCGGGATGAAGGCGAAGAATGCGCCAAGACCGTGATCGTAAAAGGCCCACAGGAACCCGCCGAGGATGCCGATCATCATCAGGACAAAGAAGATGACGAGGGTTCGGCGGCGTCCCAGCCGGTTCGCGAGGTAAGGCGCGAGGAAGCAGCCGAGGATGGTGAACACGTCCAGTACGACGGCGCCCAACGCGGCCAGGTGGGCCGCACCTGTCCCGGCGATCCCGGCGGGCTTGGCCAGCGTCAAAATGGCGGTCGGAAGGTACTGCGATCCCGCCCAGAAACCCATCAGGCAGATCACCAACAACAGCAGATTTCCCCACGTGCGGGTCCGATAGGGAGGTTGCAAGACCTTCGCGAAGAAGCTCCAGAACGACACGCGCGCGGTGTTGCCGGAGACCTTCTCCCACCGTTTGGACTCCACGCTCTTGGCGCGAACGTAAAACACGAACAGCGCCGGAAGAATTCCAATGAAGAACATCCACCGCCAGCCCAGGGTGACGCCGACGAAGTAATTGACCACCGCGGCGATGAGGAATCCAACATAGGTGCCCGCGTGCAGGAATCCGCCGAAGAATGGCCGCCGCTCCTCGGGAACGGATTCGGCGACAAATGTTCCCGCCATCGACCATTCTCCGCCGATCCCCACGGCGGCGAGGAAGCGGAAGACCGCAAGCTCCCACACATTTTGAGACAGTCCCGCGAGAAACGTGAACACCGAGAACACGATGATGCTCAACATGAGTGCCCGGACCCGTCCGGTCCTGTCGGCGATGGGGCCCCAGATGAACGAGCACCCCCAGCCGGCGAGAAACACGGCCACCATCAGCTCGCCGAACAGGCCGACCGTGCCGGGATTGACCTCGATGCCGGACTGTGGCAACAGCGCGCTCATCGCGGGCGCAAGCACGACACCGAACAACCCAGCGTTGTACCCGTCGAGGGTCCAGCCTCCGAATGCGCTGATGAAGGCGTTTCGTTGTTGCGGGGTGAGTTTCGGGCGGACGCCCGCCGCCACCGGCTTAGCCCCCATGCTTCCGTCGCCTCCTCGTGTGAGTCGCTTGTCGGGAACGCGCAATGGCCGTCCACGGTTCACTCTATGGGAGCAGGATGGGAGGTATGACAGGGGGAAAGGCTGTCGTCTGTCTTCGAGGAAGGGGGAGAGACACAATTGAACACATAATTTCGTGATAAATACAATACAAAATCGATATAAAAATTGTTGACAATCTTGTCTGGCATATCGTATCGTAGTTTCAGACAATGAAGGAGGAGGGTTCATCTGAGCAAGAAGGAAGGCGAGGGCAGCATGCACCGCCAGGTGGCCGACCTCATTCGGTCTGCCATCATGGACGGCAGGTATGTACCCAATCAAAGGTTGGTTGAGTCGGACTTGGCGGCGGAGTACGGTGTGGGGCGTGCGGCTGTCCGCGCCGCGCTGGCGGATCTGGAAAACGAGTACCTGGTGGTCCGAGAGCCCAACAGGGGGGCTCGGGTGCGCGCCATTTCCCTCGATGAAGCAATAGAGATCACGGAAGTTCGGGCGGTTCTCGAGGGACTGATTGCGCAGAAGGCCGCGGAGCGGATCGATGAGGAGGAGGCCGCGAAGCTGAAAGAGATTCTGGAGGAGATGCGGGCCGCGCATCAGAGACAGGACTTCCTGGCGTACTCCCAGACGAACCGCGCGTTGCATCAGCATCTGTATCAGGTTGCGAGACACGAGACCGCCACGCGCGTGATTTCAAACCTGCGGGCGCAGACCGTCCGATATCAGTTCCGGGCGTCGCTGATGCCTGGACGGACCGACGTGTCTTTCGCAGAACACGTGGCCATTGTCGAAGCTGTGGTGAAACGCGACCCAGAGGCCGCGCACGCAGCGATGAAGGCCCATATGGAGAGTGTGATTACCACATTGCGCAAGATGCCAAAGGAGGGCTTGTATTGAGCGCTCTCGAACAAGAACCGGTCGAAGATTTATACGTATCGGAGCAGGCATGGAAGGCGATTCAGGGTGCCTACGACCTCCATGTCCATGTCGCTCCAGACATCGTCCAGCGGCGCATCGACGACTTGGACCTGGCCAAGGAATGCCTGACGCATGGACTGAAGGGCTTCGTGCTCAAATCCCACTACTTTCCGACGGTGGAGCGAGCCAAGGTGGTTACCAAAGCGGTTCCCGGCATCTCCGTGTTTGGGTCGATCACGCTGAATCACACGGTGGGCGGATTGAGTCCGCTGGTCCTCGACGTGGCCGGGAGGTCGGGGAATCGGGTGGTCTGGATGCCGACGGTGGATGCGGACAATGAAAAGTCTGCCCGCGATCCCGCACCCGGTCGCAAACTCCCGTTTTGGGCCGCCATCCAGCGAGAGTTGGTCGCGCGGGGCTTTGCTCCGGATCCCATCACCGTATTGAATGCGGATGGCTCCATCAAGAAAGAGGTGAGATTGTGCCTCGAGATCATCGCGGAGTATGACATGGTCCTGGCGACTGGGCACCTGAGCCGCCACGAAATCTTTGCACTGGTTGCCGAGGCGCGGGAAGTGGGTGTGAAACGTATGGTCGTCACCCATGCCCTGTTTCCGGCCGAGGATCTGACGGTGTCCGAGCAGGTCCAACTCAGCCAGATGGGTGCCTACATTGAGCATTGCTACACCACATTCCACACCGGCAAGGCGTCTTGGCAGTCGCTGTTCGAGAGTATCCGGGCGGTGGGACCAGAGCGGTGTGTGCTGTCCACCGATCTGGGGCAGGCCAACCCCATGGTCAGCGGCCACAAGCTGTTGCCGCGGGCCCAGGTTTTCAATGACTCGACGGTGCTCAACAACAGCCCTTGCTGGCTGACTTCGGCGTTTTCAGCCGGTGTCAGCCCTTCATATTGGATGATGGGCAGTTGTCGCACTCGATCCCGCTCCATGGACTCCACATCTCACCCACTTCTCTGGATTCATGCTCCAGAACATCTCACGGATCCCCGAGGCGTTCCAGGCACACCATCCCATCACAGACTCTGGGGTTGACTCCACGATAGCGCCATAGCGCCATGCGGCGCCCTGTGTGATGCGAACTCCCTCTTCCAATGGGCGCTCCCTGGTGCTTATCCGATGATGCGGCTTAAATCGCGCATTACAGGGCGGCGGCACTGCGAAAACGGGTTGTTTACCGAAATTTTCTTACAAAAAAACCGCGATCGAAGAGACAAACGTGACATTCTTATCAGGGAAGCTGGCTTAAAGTGGCTCTGAGATGAGGGTGGGGCGGGCAAGAGTGGGCTAGTTTGTCCGAAAATGCGGCTTACTGCCGCCCCGAATCGTATCGATGCCATGTCCAACGCGGCCAGAATCGTCTGCCGTCGTGGGGCCATACTCAGGACAGGCTGACCTTGCGCAGGATGGCATCCGCTTCTTGTTCGGTCAAGCCCGTCAGCTCCACCACATCGGATACAGAAGCTCCGCGGCGGTACATCTTCTCTGCAATCTGAATCGCTTTTTGGTGCTCGCCCATTTGCAGCCCTTGTTGGATCCCCTGTTGGATTCCCTGTTGAAGTCCTCGCTCGAGCCCCTGTCGCCGGCCTTCTTCAAAACCTTGCCGGTGCCCCTTCTCCATTGCCTCCTTTGCAGCTTCCATGAGGATATGTTCGAGCAGTTCCGTCATCTCCATCGCCTCCTTCAACCGCCGTTCCTGGTGGGGTGTCAACCATCGCCCCGTCAGACCCAGAATGCAGGCGACCACGAGGTTTTTCTCAAGGTCATCGGGGATGCGCAGAATGAGCTCGAGCACGCTTTCGAAAGCCTGGTCCCGGGTGCGTTCTTTGAACCGCATGTGCAGGGCGAACGCCAATCGGATTCGATCCGCGGGTTCCCATTCTCCTGCGTCCAGGTGCTGGCCGACCGTGTGGAGGACCGCGTCACCATCGAATCGGTTGAGGAACACGTTGTGCACCCGGTACCAAGCACCTCCCATATCCAGGGTATCCGGCGCATCCTTCACGTTTCCAGTATACAACACCACCGTGCGTACTTTGGTGCGGAATTGTTTGGCCAACGCGATGTCGTATGTGAGGAACCGCATCAGGTTCCTTTCCGGCTTCTTCTGGTATTCCAAGTGAAGCAGGGTGCCGTCCTGCAGTTCGAGGACGAAGTCGGTGCGTCGTTCGGAAACGATGACTTGATCGATCTCGGTGGGCAGCGCTCGGACGACATGCACGTCCTGAAGACCGAGAACCGACAGGGTCTCCCCGGGCAGGGCGGCGGTCAGGTGTTTGCAGATGATATCGGTCGCGTTACGGGAAAGGCGTATCATCGGATGGCGTCCCACCTCCCTCTCAAGGCTACTTGGGCTCGCCTTTCCGTGCCATGAGGAAGAGGAGAATCCCACTAAGTCAAGGACATAGAGTGGAAATAGGGAATGTCCGTACATGCTCGGTAACAACGATATGAACAATATGGTTATTAATCGGTGGTGAGGGCCAGATGATACTCAACATTTTGACGTTATCTCAACCGGGGCCGATCAGATAAGATTCCACATTTTACTTCATCGGGCCAGCCGAAACGTTCAGGTGCCTCAGGGAGACCAAATAGCTCCAAAACCGTTTCTATTCCACCCCGGTGGTGTCCTCATAAAGGCGAATCTGTTGCTATGCCTTATAGGGGCCCATCCAATAAACACAATTCCGTTCACAACCCACGCAATCCACAGAAAAAGGGGCCACCGAAGTGGCCCTTCCTCACTGAATATGGTTGCGCGGTGCCCGCAGCCGACGCCGTGCTCGTCGTGCTTGTCGCGCTCATGGCGCCCAAAGCGCCCGCCGCGCGCTCGACGAGCCCGCGCACATCTCATCCGTTCAGCGGCGAGCCCGCGTGGACGATCACCGATTCGTTCATCTCCTCGAGTGCGCGGCCCGAGGTGCGCGGCCCCAGGGCGCCCACGTCGATCATGATCAGCACCATCGCACAGGCGACCACGGCGAACATGGCGGTTGCGCCGTGGGCCTTCAGCACAGGCAGCAGGAGGAAAGGCATGAGTCCGCTCATCAGCCGGCTGAGGCTGTACGCCGATCCTGCGGCCGTTGCACGGATGGCCGTCGGATAGATCTCCGCCTGGAATACGTGGAACGCGTTCGAGAAGATGTTGCTCGACAGCGTGTACAGGAACCCGAAGGCGGTGATGAGCCCCGGAGCCGTGGACATGCCGAAGAGGATGCCGAAGACCGCCATGCACAGGGCGGACAGCACGATGAGCCACTTGCGCTGGATCCGCTCGATGACCGGCAGCGACAGCAGCGATCCGAAGGGATACCCGAGGAACGAAAGCGTCAGATAGGTGAGCGAGCTGGTGACCGTGATCCCTTTGCTCGCCAGGACCAGGGGCACCAGCGTGCCGAATCCGTAATAGCCGAAGGTCTGCAGGATCTGGAAGATCCAGAGCATCACCGTGCGCTTCGCGAAGTCGGCGCTGAAGAGCGTGGATAGCGGCACCTTTTGCGGCTCCACCCAGGTGTCGCGAACCGGCTGCGCCGCGACGGTCTGGCCGGCGGATGCCTCCAGCTTCGAGACGATGGCACGGGCTTCTTCGACGCGTCCCATGGACTCCAGCCAGCGGGGAGACTCCGGGAGATGGTGTTGCAGCAGCCACACGACGATGGCGCCGAGCGATCCCACGATGAACAGCCACCGCCAGCCGGCCATGCCGTAATGGGTGGGCACCAGCCAGCGGGCGAGGAAGCCCTCAATCGGCATGGCGCAAAACCCGAGGGTATACGCCCAGGCCGTCATTCGGCCGCGGTGGGCCGCCGGGATCATTTCACTCAAGTACGTGTCAGCCAGCGGCGGCAGGCCGCCGATGCCAAGGCCTGCCAAGAAGCGCATGACAATCAGGAACGCGACGTTGGAGCTGAACGCGCCGAGGAATGTGAACAGCGAATACACCACCAACACGAACAGGATGGCGCGCCGGCGGCCAATGCGGTCGGCCAGGCCGTTCAACGCGATGGCGCCGAGGAACATGCCGAGAAACGCCGAGCCCAACAGGAGCGGCTGTGCCGCGCCGCTGATGTGGAACTCTTTGGTCAGGACCGTGCCCAGGACGCCGGCGAGAAAGACGTCGAAGAGATCGAAGAACAGGCTGATGCCGATGATGGCCGTGATCTTTCGATGCATGCTGCCGATGGGCAGCTGGTTCATCCGTGCCGCGATGGCGACGTCTGCCACAGGGACTTCCTCCATTCTCCACAAGTTTTTGACAACGTCTGCGGGGCGGGGGGCCGGCAGGTCGTGCGACGCCCGGCGGATCGAGCAACTCCTGTCGGATGGATGGCCATCAGGGAGCGGACCGCACATCCGCCTCGGCGGATGCCCGCAGGGTCTGCAGCAGCCAGGTTCGGGTCTCCGCCAGCGCCGCCAGATCGATCCCGGTTTCGATGCCCATCCGATTCATCCATCCGACGAACGTCTCGGTGTCGAGGTTGCCGGGTGCGTTGGGTGCGAAGGGGCAGCCGCCCAGGCCGCCGAGGGCCGTCTCGAACCGGGTCACGCCCCGCTCCAGCGCCACGGTGACGTTGGCCAGGGCGAGGCCCCAGCGGTCGTGCAGATGCAGCACCAGCGGCATCCGGGGAAGTGCGCTTCTCACCGCGTCGATCACGCTGGCCACCCGCTCCGGCGTCCCGACTCCGACCGTGTCGGCGAGTCCGATCTCTGCGACGCCGCACGCCGCAAGCGCTTCGGCGACCCAGGCCACCGTCTCCGGCCGGATGTCCTCCTCCGGGTAGGGCGATCCAAAGGCGCAAGAGATGGCGCCGCGCAGCACTGGCCTGCCCGCCCCGGGGTCCAGTCCGGGGACCGGCCCGGTTTGCAACCGAGGCGCCGGCGAACCAGTGCCCGCACCGTCCGTCCGCGTACCGTCCGTCCCGGCACCGTCCGCCCCGCGTCGTGCAGACCCTGCGGCCTCGGCGATCTGTCGCAGCTCCTCCAGCGAGCGCTCCAGCGGCATGCGCAGGTTGTCCTCCTGATGGCGCGGGCTGGCGGAGACGACGAAGGTCACGGCTCGGATGCCCGCTTGAACTGCGCGATCATACCCCTTCCGGTTCGGGATGAGGCCAATGTTGCCCGGGTGATGACGCACCGCCTGCGCCACTGCCTCCGCGTCCGCCAGCCGTGGCACCCACCGGGGCGAGACGAAGGACGTCACCTCCACCTCTGGCACGCCCGCCCGGTACAGCTCCCCCACGAGGCGGATCTTCTCTTCGGTGCGAAGCGTCCCTTTGGCGTCCTGCAGGCCGTCCCGTGGCGTCACGTCGATCACGGTCACCCGCTTCGGCCACTTGCTCATGCAATCACCCCCTTTCGCCGGGCTTCCTGAATCTGCTCTTCCGTCCACCCCAGCACCTCCTGCAGGATGGTGTCCGTGTCACGGCCGAGGCGTCCGCCCGCGTGATCCACCCGGCCCGGGTGACGCTCGAGTTTCGGCACTACGCCCGGCATGCCGATCTCCTCGCCCGTGTCCGCCGGGACGCGGAGGATCATGTCGCGCGCCTGGTACTGTGGATCGACGGCGATGTCCGCCACGCTCATCACCGGCCCTGCGGGGACGTCATGCTGGTTGAGGATCGCGAGCAGATCCACTGCATCGTACTGCGTCGTCCACGCGGAAATGATGGCGTCCAGCTCGGCCACGTTCTGCACGCGCGCCTGGTTATCGAAAAAGCGGGGATCGCCGGCGAGATCGACCCGGTTCATGGCTTTCAATAGCCGCGGGAAGATGTGGTCCGTGTTGGCGCCGATGGCCACCCAACGGCCGTCCCGCGTCGGGTAGATGTTGCTCGGGGCGGATCGCGTTAACTGGTTGCCGGTGCGCTCCTGCACGACGCCCTCGTGCAGGTACTCGGTGAGCGCCGCTTCCGTGAGGCTGAACACCGCCTCGGTTAGCGCGACGTCGACGCGATCGCCCTGGCCGTCCCGCGCCCGCTCCCGCCGCAGCAGGCTCATGAGGATGCCGATCACGGTGTACAACGCGGCGATCTCATCCCCAATCGCGAATCCCACCCGCACGGGCGGCCGGTCCGGGTAGCCGGTGACGTAGCGCATCCCGCTCATGGACTCGGCGATGTTGCCGAACCCGGGCCGATCCCGGTAGGGACCGCTCTGCCCGAACCCGGAAATGCTGGCGTAGACGATGCCTGGGTTGAGGCGCTTGACGTCTTCGTACCCCAGGTGCCAGCGATCCAGGGTCCCGGGGCGGAAGTTTTCGATCACGGCGTCCGACCGCGCCATCAGCGCCTGCACGATGGCTTGGCCGTCGGGCTGGTGGAGATCGACGACCATCAGCCGCTTGTTCCGCGCCTGGGCGTACCACCACCAGGACCACCCGGCTGGGGACAGGCGTCCCCAGGTCCGCAGCGGATCGCCCGTCTTGGGCTCGATCTTGATGACCTCGGCCCCAAAGTCCGCCAGAACCCGCGCGGCGAATGGCCCCGCGACGACCGATCCGAGTTCGATCACCCGAATGCCTTCCAGCGGCCGCTTCACGCGCGTGATGGCCAATTCCTCCATGGACAGGACCCCTTTCTGCGCTGTTGTTCATTCTTCTGAGTCGGGGCGATGACCCTCGTCATGCGGAGGCGGTCCAGTGGGGGCCGTCTCTTCCGGCGTCGCGGAATGAGCACCGGGGCCGGGATGGCCCCCCGCTGCGACGGCGTGCCCGCCCAGCATGGCGGAGACGGCGGAGGCCGCCTCCATGACCCGCGTCCGCCACTGCGCCACTTGGTCGTCGCGGAACCGCTGCCGAACGCCGGAGATGGAGAGCGCAGCGACCACGTCTTTGCGCGGACCGAACACCGGCGCGCTGAGGGAAGCCAGAGCTTCGTCCCGCTCGCCGAGGCTCAGGGCCCACCCCTGTTGCCGGATGATGTCGAAGGCGGCCTCCGGCGTGTTCAGAGGGTACTCGGGATAGGCGGCGCAGGAGAGCGCCACCAGCTCCTGACGGGCGTCCTGAGGCAGCCAGGCCAACAGGATTTTTCCGGATGCGCCCACGTGTAAGGGCAGGGACTCGCCAATGCGTACGTGCGGTCGCACGATGCCCGCCCCCTCCACGCGCTCCACGCACACCCGACAGTGCCCCATCCGCACGTGCACCGACGCGGTGAGCCCGGTCTCGTCCGCCAAGCGTTGCAGTGCCGGCCGCGCCAGTCGCCCCACCTCAGGCCGGTTCAGCGCGTCCGCCGCCCAGTGGAGCACGCGCGGCCCTGGGTGGTACCTGCCCTCCACCCGGAGCAATAGACCCTCGGCCACCATCGCGTCGAGCAGGCGGTACAGCGTCGGCCGGGCGATGTTCAACTCCTGGGCCATCTGCCGCATGGATCGCGTGCCCTCCATTCGAGTCACGTAATCCAGAATGCGGGCGATTTTCTGTAAGAGTTGGTTGTGCTCAGACGGACGAGGGTTCATGGGGGCCTCCTCCGTTTGGGACGTGGGTGTCCATTGGATGGACATCGTGTCTGCAGAGTGGTCATAGTGCGATGATATAAAAAATTATCGAGATCGGGAAGAGAAAACGCTGAATCGGATGAAGCGCGGCTCGGATGGAGCGCCGCGCCATCCAATCCGGAACAGGAGCGGGGAGGAAGGGATTGCGTGTCCAGGGGGCCTGGGGCCGCCGTTGCCTCTCCTTGGCGCGCTGTGCCAGAATGGGGAAAAGACGAGTGACGGAGGTGGATCAAGATGGCGACGATGCGCGCGATTGTCCTGGAACCGACGGGCCGGTTGTCGGATGCGGAGTTGCCGAAGCCGGAGCCTGCGGGGCGGGACCTGTTGGTGAAGGTACAGGCGGTGGCGGTCAATCCGGTGGATACGAAGCAGCGGATCGAATCCGGTACGCGGGTGCTCGGCTTCGACGTGGCGGGTGTCGTGGAGGAAACGGGCCCGGAATGCCAACTGTTCCGTCCGGGGGACGAGGTGTACTACGCGGGGGACATCACGCGCCCGGGCGGGTTCAGCGAGTACCATGTGGTGGACGAGCGGATCGTGGGGAGAAAACCGGCCTCCCTCAGCTTTGTGGAGGCGGCGGTCCTGCCGTTGACCGGGCTCACCGCGTGGGAGGGATTGTTCGATCGCATGGGCCTGCCCGAACCGGTCACCGACGGGATCCGGCGTGCGGCGGGGGTGCCCATCTTGGTGGTCGGTGCGGCGGGCGGAGTGGGATCGATGGCGGTCCAGCTCGCCAAGTTGGCGGGGCTCACGGTGATTGGGACCGCCTCCCGGCCGGAGTCCTCCGCGTGGGTGCGGGAGTTGGGGGCGGACGGTGTGATCGACCACAGCCAACCCTTTCGAACGCAGTTGGAAGCGTTGGGGATTCGCGAGGTACCGTACGTGTTCTGCCTCAACGCAGTGGATCCGAACTGGGACGCGATGATTGACGTCCTGGCACCCCAGGGGAAGCTGTGCACCATTCTGCCCCCGATGGGGACGGTCGCATTCCGGCCACTGTTCAATAAGAGCGTGGCCTGGTTCACGGAGTTGATGTTCACCCGCTCGACGTTCCAGACGCCCGACATGCAGCGTCAGCACGACATCCTGACGCGATTGGCCGCATTGGTGAACGCGGGGCAGGTGCGGACGACGTTGCGCGAGCGGTTGTCCCCCATCTGCGCGCGGACGTTGGAGGAGGCCTTCGCCCGGCTGCGCTCCGGACGGACCATCGGGAAGATCGGACTGGAGGGGTTCGAGTAAGGCGCGATGGCAGGTGATGGGGGCTGGGCCTTGCGGTGCGGGGAGTGAGCGGGGGACGGTGGGTCCCAGGGGCGGGGTGGTGGCGTCGCGGGGCCCCAGGGGCGGGGTGTCTTGGGTGCGCGGCGGCCTGCGGGAGAGATGGCCCGGTGACCTGGGCGCGAGGCGGTTAAAAGCAAATTTGATGTAAGCGGGGCGTGTGAGCGAGACGATACCATCAACATGGATGTTATCTGGGGGCCGCTGCATCGGATAAGGTAAACGACTTTATTTAATGGGCCCGGCGATGGTATGGGCGGGGCACCGTAAATATAAAACTGTTGCTACGAGCCGGCGGAGCGGTTCGGATAACGCCGGATCGGTTGCTATTCTCTGATGGCCCCGTTTGATACGGCACATTTGGTTCATAACCGCCTTCACCGCGGTGCCGTCGGGCACACTCCCCCCCCCAATCGACTGAATCCAGATATACTTGCCAATTCGATGAAGAACGGATAAATAGGAGGGTAGAAAATCATACCAGAGGGAGCTCGCGCCGGACATGATCATCCCCGTTCCACAAGCGGATGCCAACACCATCGACAGCTTGCAGCAGTTGCTCAATCAGTTGCCTGTCTATCATCCCAAGCGAAAGCAGATGGAAGCAGACCTGCAGAAGATGTTGAGCGCTCGCGCGCGGCAAACGGGGAGGGCGGCGCCGAGCCACGCCGATGGGTGGAGGCGTTGCTGGCGCACCACAGCCCAATCGCGATCGACGTGTTCGCGCGTTACCACATCGATCCCCGGGAGATCCGCCCACTCAATGAACGCATCGTGATCGATAAGAAAAATGAAGAGTTCGCGTGCGCCTTCTGCGGGGCGCCGATGAGCATCCGGAAGACGAAAAATGGGGTAGTGTGGAGCTGCAGCAAATACCCCGCGTGCAAGAACATGGTGCCGGCTTCCGTCGCCGCGCAGGTGGCGCAGGCGTTCGTCGATGAGTACAACAGGACGCATTTTTGGACATCGAGATCGAAACGCTGTCCCAACTGCGGCGGCAAGATGCAGGAGAGGCGAAACCGCTACGGCCGGTTTCGCGAGTGTATCCACACGGCGGTGTGCCGGTACCGGGAGAACGGGTAGGCGCCTACTCCTCCGTCCCGCTTTTGCGCAGCAGTTGACGGATGGGCGCCAGCGACATCCGCGGCACGTTCAGGGTGAGATTCGATTTCCAGCCTTGGCGAGCCTTCGGATGGCGGGTGTGCATCAGACCCCGCACCACGCAGGTGTCGGGCTCGTCCGCCGCGGTGACGGGCACCTCGATTTGGGTCGCCAACTGGGAGACGACGCGATCCATGTGGGCGCCGCCGCCGGTGAGGACCACGCCGTGATCCAGGATGTCGCCGACGAGCTCGGGCGGACAGGCCTCGATGGCCTCCCGGATGAGTTGGACGATCCGCTCGGTGTACGCGTCAATCACCTGCTCCACCAGGGCGCGGGGGACCCGCAAAGTGCCCGGCAGGCCGGTCTCCAAGTTGCGTCCCCGCACCTCGAAGGCCGCCTCAGGGGTGGCCTGGCTGGCCGCGCGCTTGAGTTGTTCCGCCGAGGGAAGGCCGATGAGAAATGAGTATTGCCTGCGCAACAGATCGACGATCTCGCTGTCGATGGCTTGTCCACCGCTGCGCACGGTCCGGCTGTCGACAATGCCGCCCATCGACAGCAGGGACGCCTCGGTCAATCCCCCGCCCATCAGCACAACCAGGCAACCGGTGGGCCGATCGATGGGCAAGCGCGCACCGATGGCCGCCGCAATGGACGATTCCACAAACCGAACCTCGCGTGCGCCTGCGGCGCGCGCCGCCTCTTCCATCGCCTTCCGGTCCACCTGGCTCTGGCTGGACGGTACGGCGAGGGTGACGCTCAGGCGCCGGCCGATGCCGTCCGCTCCCAGCTGCCGAACGACGTGACGGATGACGGCGACGGCGGCATCGAAGTCGCGGACCACCCCGCCGTCCACAGGGCGCACCAGCCGGATGGCGTCCGGGTGGCGCCCGATCATCGCCTCGGCCTCCTTGCCGATCACGGTCGGGCCCGCGTCGGGGATGGCGACCACGGCGGGCTCGTCCACGAACGCTCCCTCCGCATTCCCCCTGTGGTCCATCCAACCCGCTCGGACATTCGACGTTCCCAGGTCGATGCAGACGTGCATGGTGCACTCTCCTTCCTTTAACTCATAGATTCGGTCGCCGGCTTGGGATGTCGGGGGTCGATCTGGACAATGGCAGAAGGTGGAAACGGCGGGCGGGCAGCCGTGTCGAAAGGGACGGGTGCCCGTGGCGTACAGGGCGGGCATGCAAAAGGGGAGCCCGTGTCGAAGGGGGCGGGCGTGCAAAAGGGGGCGGCGTGTGACGGCCGCCCTAGCTTGCAGAGCTGTGTGCGAGGGTGTGGAGGCGGGCGAGATCGAGATTCCCGCCGCTCAGGATGACGGCGACGCGTCGCCCGGCGGCCGGCACCTGGCCGCCGAGGAGAGCCGCCACGCCCGCCGCCCCCGCGCCTTCCACCAGCAGCTTGGTGCGCTCGAGCAGGAACAGGATGGCGTCGCGGATGGCGTCGTCCGTCACGGTGACCATGTCGTCGGCCAGTTGCTGAATGATGGCCATCGGGAGCTCGCCGGGGGCTTTGACCATGAGCCCGTCGGCGAGCGACTGCGGCGCGTCGAGGTGGACGGGGACCCCCGTGTGGAACGCCTGGACGGCCGCATTCGATCCCGCCGGCTGCACGCCCACCAGGCGCACCTGGGGGTGGCGGGATTTCACCGCGATCGCGATGCCGGCCATCAGCCCGCCTCCGCCGACGGGGACGATGAGGGTGTCGATGGCGGGATCGTCCTCGAGGATCTCGAGGCCGATGGTGCCCTGGCCCGCGATGACGGCGGGATCGTCAAAGGCGTGAACGAACGTCCGCCCTTCGGCGGCGAGCTGCCGGGCGTACTGGTACGACTCGTCGTAGTTTTGGCCGACGAGCCGGACCTCGGCGCCGTAGCCCCGGGTGGCGGTGATCTTTGTGGCGGGGGCGTGCTCGGGCATGACCACGGTGCAGGGCACGCCAAAGTGGGCGGCGGCGAGGGCGACGCCCTGGGCGTGGTTGCCGGCGGAGGCGGTGACGATGCCGCGCTGCCGCTCGGCGTCCGTGAGCGTGGCGACCTTGTGGAAGGCTCCGCGGAGTTTGAACGCGCCGGTGCGCTGCAGGTTTTCTAGTTTCAGGCAGATGTGTCCGCCGGTCAGGCGGCTGAGCGTGCGGCTGTGCGTCAACGGCGTGCGGTGGGCGACGCCTCGCAGGACGTCACGGGCGGCGACGATGTCTTCATAAGATACGGGCCATTGCTCTTTTCGGGTCAAATCCCCAACGAAACCACTCCTCTTTTTGTACGGGTGTCGTGTCCGGGTGTCTGTCTCTGGAAGGGGGACCGGGGGTTCAACATGAAAAAGCCTCCCGCCCGAAGGGGCGGGAGACTCCCGTGGTACCACCCTTGTTCCGAGGCGATCGCGCTGGGCTTTGGCTTGTGCGGGCCGCATGCCCGGCGGATGGCGCGGTCCCGGGCGGCTGGGTGCCGACCCTGGGCGCCATATGCCCTGAGCCGCGCAGTGCCTTGAGGCGCGACGCTTCGGCGCTCTGCGGCGCAACGCGGGTCATCGCGATGTCATGCGAGTCCACGCAGGTCAGCGCGGATCCACGCGTGCGCCTGTCCGGTTAACGGCGGACGGCCGGGGCGGCTTACTGGGCCACAGAGAAGACGCGTGATCTCGCAGCCGATCACGGTCTGGCGTGGCCGTTCAGCGCCCGTCTCCGAGGGGATTTTCCGCGCGAGGTGTTCATCGGCTCGCACCGGCCGCCGACTCTCTGGGAACGGGCCTTCGGCGTACTCTTCCTCGTCATCGACAGAAGATTTGCATTTGAGAACAATGTACCCGATGGGCGGCGGGATCGCAAGGGGTATTGCGTCCGGGGGGCGTCAACCCTTGACGCCGAGGGCCGTCGCGGCGATCCCGATGTACTCCTTCCACGCGGTGGCGCTGAGGGACAAGGCGGACGCCGACGGAAGCCACTGGAGATCGTAGGCGTCGGAGACGTGCTTCGCCAGGTAGCCGGTGGGGTACGGCAGGACGGAGATGCCTTGGCGCTGAAAGTCCATGACGGCACGCCGCATGTGGTAGGCGGAGGTGACCAGGATGGGCCGCTGCAGGTGGTGCGCCGTGAGGATGGGTTTTGTGAAGGCGGCGTTCTCCTGGGTGTTGCGGCTGCGCGGGTCGGTATAAATCTCGCTTGCAGGGACACCGAGTTCGACGAGTTGGCGTTTGGCGACGTCGGCTTCGGCCAGAGGTTGGCCACCGGCGGTGTACAGGGGACCGGCGGAGATGATGATGGGCGCATGGAGCTGACGGTACAGCCGGGCGGTGGTGAGGAGGCGGTTGGCGGAGTCCCCGAGCAGGTTGCCGCGGCCGTCGCCGTCGGGCGCGTCCAGGACCACTCCGCCGCCGAGCATGACGATGGCGTCGCCGTGCAATTGGGACGGGGCGGGCTGGGGGTAGGCGGATTCGAGCGGATCGATCAACGCATTCGCGACGGACTGCGTCGACAGGGCGTAGACCATGGCGGCGATGGCGACCGTGGCCACGGAGAGGGGGCGCTGCCGTCGGCGGTGCAGGGCCAGGGCGAGCGCGAGCAGGAGCACGACGAACAGCCCCGGGGGCAGGATGAAGGCTTCAATGATCTTGATGAGGGTGAACACGGGCGGCACCTCCATGGGGGATTGTAACATGGAGGAAGGGGGCGGGGGCGCTGCGAGTGTGACGCCCCTCGAGCGATGCGCATGCGACCGCGCTTGGCTCGCTACCCCGAAGACGGTCAAGAAGTCAGTTTGCGGTTGTCAAAATGGATTACCTGCAGAACCAGGCCGCCGGGCAGGACAAAAGACAGAGTCGAAGTGTGATTTCCGGCCCCGGGGCGGGGGCGCTAATCCGATTTTGCACCTCACGCAGCGAGTTTTCGGGGCCTCGCATGATGGTAACGGGCCGGTTAAGCCGAGAAATCGTAAAAAATCGAGCCCTTGGCCGAATCAAGAGGCCGAGTTTGTACGGAAAGCTGGCTTAAACCAGCGCTTCAGATTGGCCGAGACATCTTAAGCCTGGGTTTTAGTACGACTTCTCGCACAACTTTTACAGTATATTCCTCATTGCGGAGGCGCTTCCCGTCTTCCATCGCGCTCTCTCTACATCTCTCCTCGCGCCACCTGCCAGATCATCGAATCCGTTAGCATCTCCACGGGTGCCCGATCATCCGTGAGCAGCATGCCTCGGGTGTTGGCCGCCTCCGTGATATCCTGCAATCCGTTTTCCCACTCCTTCCGCACCGCGGCCAGCCGGCTGTTCTCTGGAATCGCCTGCAGGGAGGATGGCCGAAGCGCAGCGTTGCTCCCGATCACGACGTAATTGTACGCGCCCCGCGCCTTCATAACGTACACGTGCGGAAACACGGCCCGGACGGTGCGCTCCATGGACAGGAGCAGCGGCGAGCCGGGCGACACCGCGTTCACGTTGAGCGCCACCAGTCCGCGCGGGGTGAGGACGGAGCGCACCTCCTCGAAAAACTCGCGCGTGCTCAGGTGGAAGGGAATGTAGATCTGCTGGGAGTAGGCGTCGACAATGGCGACGTCGTACCGCTTCCCGGCGGCGGCCGCCTGCCGGACATAGGCCCGCGCGTCCTGATGGACGATGTCGGCATCGTCCGGGCTGAGCCCGAAGTACCGGTAGTCCAGCGGGATGACGTCGCCGTCAATTTCCACGCCCGTGATGTGGAGGTCAGGGAATCGACCCCGATCGTACACGTTCATCAGATGCGGAATGGTTCCCCCCGCCGATCCGAGGACCAGCACCGACGGCCCGGGGTCCGCGGCAGAGGCCGAAGGGTTCGCGGCCGGCGCAGCCCCCGAAACCGTAGCCCCTGCCGGCCCGGCAGACCCTACCTCCGCCCCGGCGCTCACCAAATCCGGCAGCACCAGGTAGTCATCGTAGTAGTCTCCCTCATGGAGGGCGTCGCCCGGGCGACGGAGGGACTGGATCCCGCCGCCCTCGTTGTAGACCAGGGCGATGGCGCCGTCGCGGTCCTGCTCCACCTGCACGTGCTGATACAGGGTGTCCTTCGCGTACAGGACCTGGCCGCCCGTGTGGGACGGGGCGGCGGAGGGCAGAGCCAGGGCGACGATCGCGGGCACGGCGGTGCCGCTGGCGCCGACCCAGCGCCAGGCGGTCCGGCCGAGGCCGACCGCGCTGACGAGGATCAACAGCGCCGCCCACAGCCACAGGGTGGCGCGGGTGCCGAGGAACGGGATGGTGCCGAATGCGGTACCGAAGGTGCCGAGGAGGCTTCCGGCGGTGGAGAAGGCGTACAGGTTTCCGGCCGCTTTCCCGACCTCGCTCGGGTCCGCCTGGACCAGCCGGATGGCGAACGGGCTCACCATCGCCAGGAGCAGGACCGGCGGTGCGAACACGAGCAGGATGGCGGCGAACGAGACGACGATCACGCTGACCGGCGTCCCCAGGATCCCGCCTGACAGGCGGGCGAAGATGGCCTGGCCGAAGGCCGGAAGGAGGGCGGACCAGAGGCCGGCGGCCAGCGTGATCGACATGAGGAGGCGCGGATGTGGCCGCCGGTCCGCCACTCGGCCCCCCATCCAATAGCCGATGGACATGCACAACAGGATGAGGCCGATGATGTTCGCCCAGACCATCATGGAGGTCCCAAAGTAGGGCGCGACGAAGCGGGATGCGGCCAGCTCCAACGCCATCACGGCAGCGCCGGTGATGGTGACGTAGACATATAGGAATGATTTGGGCAGGTGCATAATCGGTGTCTCCTCTCCCGAGTCCGCGCCGCCCGCCGGGGCACCGTGCGGCGCCGGGCCGGCCGGTGGCGCGTGCTGGGCACCCGCGCCGCACGGGCCGCGCAGTGCCCGGGACGATGGGGCGCATACGGGAGAGGATTCGTCGTCAGGCGTCCAGTTCCTCTTCCACCATGTCCTTGTTGGACAACCGCTCGATGGCCATCTCTTTCAACTTGAACTTCTGGATCTTGCGGGTGCCGGTCATCGGCCACTCGTCCGGCTGCATGAACCAGACGTGGCGCGGCACCTTGAACTTCGCGAGCCGCTCCAGGCACCAGTGGATGATCTCGCGGCGCGTGCACGTCTCCCCCGGCTTCAGTTCGATGAAGGCGGCGCCCGTCTCGGTGGTCAGTTTGTCGGGGACGCCGACGACGTACGCCTGGGCCACCTTCGGGTGCTTGGTGATGACATCCTCCACCTCTTTCGGTGCGACGTTCTCCCCGGAGACCTTGTAGACGTCCTTGCTGCGCCCGAGGAACTCGAAATAGCCGTCCGGGTGGATGCGGCCGAGATCGCCCGTGCGGAACCAGCCGTCCTTGTCGATGGCCAGCGCCGTCTCCTCGGGATTGTTGTAGTAGCCGCGCGTGACGGTGTTGCCGCGGGCGCACAGTTCGCCGACGGAGCCGGGCGGGAGGTCCTCGAGGGTGTGCGGATCGATCACCTTGTACTCCACATTCGCCCCGCCAAACTCGGGCAGTCCGGTGACGCCCGCCGGCTTGATGCGTCCGACGCGGGTGACGACGATCTCGATGGGATCGCCCACCTCCGTGTGGACCGTGGAGGCGGTGACCTCCGTCCCGCCGTACGCGGTGCAGATCTCCGTCACGCCGAGCACCTCCACGGCCCGCTCCCAGACGGGCACCGGTGCGGGGGCGGCGGCGCACATCAGGGCGAACAGGTGAGGCAGGTGGAAGTTCCTCACCTCCGGGTGGTTGACGATGGCCACCAACATGGACGGCACGCAGAGAAAGTCGTTGGCCTCGTACCGCTCCATCAGCTGCAGGCTGAGGAGGGGCGAGAAGTCGCGGCAGGTGATGACGCACCCGCCGACGAACGAGGCGGCGAGCAGGCCCTCTTCGAACGCGAACACGTGGTACATGGGCAGCGCCGTGAAGATCCGCCGGCCGTCCTCGATGGCGCGGCTGAGGCAGGTGGAGTAGGCGCACCGCAGGAACATGTCGTGGGTCAGCATGACCCCTTTGGGCAGCCCGGTCGATCCGGAGGTATAGATGATATACGCCACTTCATCGGGATACTCGGAGGCGCGCCAGCGGGCGGTGACCTCGTCGTCGCTCACCCTGTCGGCGCGGGCAAGGAAGTCGGCCCAGGGCTCGAATCCGTCCGGAAGCGGGGATGCCTCGTTCGATCCGCCGGCCCCCGCGAAATTCGGAATGCAGACGACGCCCTTCATCATCTTGTCCGGCCCGATGGGGCGATGGGCGAGGATGCGGGCGACGGCGTCGGCGTGGCGGATGCCCGACGCGGTCTGGTGCATCAGCAGCCAGTTGGTGTCGGACTGCTCGAGGATATAGGCCAGCTCGTCCTCGCGCAGCATGGTGTTGATGGGGATGCACACCGCGCCGACCAGCGAGATGGCGATGGCGGTGAAGACAAACTCCGGGTCGTTGGCCATCAGGACGGCCACGTGTTGGCGGCGGCGCACGCCGAGCGAGAGGAGGGACTTGGCGATCCGCCAGGCCTCCTGCCACACCTGCGCGTAGGTGAACTTTGCGTCGGGCGTAATGAGGAACGGCCGCTCAGCGTAGCGTTGACATTGTACGTGAAAGTGGCTTGCGAACGTATGCCTCGGCCAGACCGGATATTGCGCCTCCAGGGCTTGGCGCCGCTCCTGCGGCGTGGGAATCGGTCGTGTCACGTGAATCGCCTCCTGTGCGGGCTCCATCCGCCCGCGTGCGATGGGGTCTGCCTCTCATTCTACCGGATGAGCCACTGTACAGGGAATATTCGAACATGGGCCGGCGCGGCGAGACTTAGGTGCAGAGTATATAAGATATATTCCCAATACATTGATAATTCCGTTGAAACCCGCACCACCTCAGGGTACAATCAAAACGGAATGAACATTCACTACGCAACGTATACATGGGCTTGGGTGAAGAGTGGCGAGGAGGGGTCAGAACCTCTCCGAGGAGCGCTGCGATGCACAAACAGATTGAAAGCGGTATCAAAAACCTGCAACTGTTGGCGGAGCGCAGGGCGATCCTGTGCCGCGCGGCGGCCAGGCTCTTTCGCAAGAAAGGGTATGACCGCACCACCATCCCGGAGATCGCGCAGGAGGCCGGCATGAGCGTGGGCTCCATATACCGGTACGTGAAAAAGAAAGAGGATATCATCTATTTGCTCTACCGTGAGACGGTCAGCCAATTGGAGCGGAACGTCTACAACGTGTGCGCCGCGGAACTGCCCCCCGTTCGAAAAACTGTTTTGCTTCATCAGCCGCTACTACCGCTTCATCCACGACAACCGCGACGCCCTCCATGTCGGGCTTCGCGACATGAACCTGTTTGAAGGTTTCCGGGAGACGCTGCAAAAACAGGAGTCCCGGACCCTGCGGTGCATCGAATCCATCCTGCAGGAAGGCATCGAGAAAGGTGTCTTCGCGCCGGTCCGCGTCCCGCTGCTCGCCTACAACATCATCATGCTGGGCCACATGTGGGTCATGCGCTCCTACCGGTTGAAGGGCATGACCATCGACGAGTACATCGCGCAACAGTACGACTTCATCCACCGGATTCTGACGCCAGGGCCGATGGGGACACCGCAACCAGAGGCGGAGGAGCCCCAGGGATGACCGACGACAGTAGCAACCGGGGACAGGCGAACTATTCTGCCGCGAAGGCAGGCCTGCAGGGATTCACGAAGACGCTCGCCATCGAGCTGGGGCCGTTTGGGATCAACGTCAATGCCGTCGCCCCTGGATTCATCGTGACCGAGATGACGAGGCAGACCGCCCAGCGCATCGGGATGGATTTCGAGGAGAACCAGAAGCGGGCGGCGGAGCGGGTCCCCCTGCGGCGCGTCGGGCAGCCGGAGGATGTGGCGAATGTAATCGCCTTCTTGGTCAGCGATGACGCCAGTTATGTCTCCGGCCAGGTGATCTACGTCAACGGAGGCAGCCGCTAAATGTTCTGCCGCGCAGCACACGTGGGAAAAGGCGCCACGACACAGCTGTTGTCAAAATATTTTTGATTTGGAGGGAATGCTTGTGGACTTTACCTTGACGGAAGAACAAAAGATGGTACAGCGGACGATCCGCGAATTCATCGAGAAGGAGGTCATGCCGTACGAACCGCAGGTGCTGCGGAATGAACGCGAAGGCAGACCCGGGTTGTCGCGAAGCGAGATTCGAGAGTTGCAGCTGAAGGCAAAACGGTTGGGATTCTGGGGCATCAACACGCCCGAGGAATACGGCGGTGCGAACCTCGGGCCGGTGATGACCGCGTTGATCCAGATGGAGGTGGGGCGGACGTTCGTTCCATTCCAGTTCGGCGGGTCGGCGGACAACATTCTCTATGCGTGCAATGAGGAACAGAAGAAGCGATACCTGATCCCGGTGATCAACGGGGAACGCCGTTCCTGCTTCGCCCTGACGGAGCCAGGCGCGGGATCAGATGCGGCCAACATCCGGATGTCGGCCGTGAAGGACGGCAAATACTGGGTGCTCAACGGAGAGAAGATCTTCATCACCAACGGCAACGAGGCGGACTTTGCCATGGTGTTCGCCGTCACGGACAAGGAGAAGGGGGCGCGGGGCGGCGTCACCTGCTTTTTGGTCGACCGGGAGATGGGCTGGAGGTCGGAGCCCATCCACACGATGGGCGAGTGGTCGCCGGCCTCGTTGATCTTCGAGAATGTGCGGGTTCCCGAAGAGAACGTCCTCGGCGAGGTGGGCGGGGGGTTTGACCTCGCGATGAAATGGATTGGGCAGGGGAGATGGGTCATTCCGGCCCGCGGGATCGGGGCCGCCGAACGCCTCCTGCAGATGGCTATCGATCACGCCAAGATGCGCGTCACCTTCGGCAAACCGATCGCGGAGCGGCAGGCCATCCAGTGGATGATCGCCGACTCGGCGGTGGAAATCGAGGCCACGCGGTGGCTGGTGCTGCGCGCGGCGTGGTTGGCAGAGCGCGGGCAGGACAACCGGCACGCCGCCTCGATGGCGAAACTGTACGGCGCGAACATGGCCAACCGCGTCTGCGATCGCGTGCTTCAGATCCACGGCGGCATGGGGTACACCAAGGAGTTGCCGATTGAGCGCTGGTACCGGGAGATGCGGGTGTGGCGCATCTTCGAGGGCACGGACGAGATTCAGCGGTTCATCATCGCCCGCAATCTGCTGAAGGGCTATGTGAAAATCGGCGAACTGATGGACTGAGAAGAGGTGACGGACGTGAAATCGGAACGGGTCGCCGCCATCGTGGGAGTCGCTGAATCCGACCTGGGTGAGACACCCGGAAAGACGGTGTTGCAATTGCAGGCACAAGCCGCGAAAGCGGCCCTCGAGGACGCGGGATTGACGAAGGACGACGTGGACGCCGTGTTCACGGCCGGGAATTGGGCGTGGTCCCCGCCCATGATGCTGGCGGAATACCTGGGGATCCGGCCCCGATTCACGGATGGCACCAACATCGGCGGGTCTTCGTTCGAAGCCCACGTGGGCCACGCCGTGGCGGGGCTCCGGGCCGGTTTGTTTGACGTCGCGCTCGTGACGTACGGGAGCACGCAGCGTTCGGACCGAAGCCGCCGGCGCCCGCCGGCTTCCCCTCAGTTGACGGCACAGTTCGAGTTGCCCTACGGCTTGCCCACCCCCGTCGGTGCGTACGCACTGGCCGCCATGCGTCACATGCACCAGTACGGCACCACCTCCGAGCAGTTGGCGGAGATCGCCGTCGCCACGCGAAAATGGGCCATGTTGAACGAGAAGGCCATGATGCGGGAACCCATCACCATCGAGGATGTGCTCAGGTCCCGGTGGATCGCGGAGCCGTTGCACCTGCTCGACTGCTGCCTGGTGACGGACGGGGGCGGCGCCGTCGTGATCGCGTCGGCACGCAAGGCGCCGCTGGCGGCCAAGCGCCCGGTGTGGGTGCTCGGGCATGGGGAGACGCACACGCACAACACAATTGTGAACATGCCCGACCTGACGGTGACCGGGGCGAGGGAGAGCGGGCGGCGCGCGTTCGAGATGGCCGGCGTCACACACGATGAGCTCGACGTGGTCGAGATCTACGATTCCTTCACCATCACGGTGCTGCTGACCCTGGAGGCCCTCGGCTTCTGCAAGCCGGGGGAAGGGGGTGCCTTCGTCAGCGGTCAGCGCACGGCGCCCGGAGGGGACTTTCCGATGAACACCAACGGGGGCGGATTGTCCTACTGCCATCCGGGGATGTACGGGATCTTCCTGCTCATCGAGGCGGTGCGCCAGCTGCGCGGAGAGTGCGGCCCGCGCCAGGTCCCCGGTGCGCGGCTGGCGCTCGTTCACGGAACGGGGGGCGTGCTGTCCTCCACGGCGACCGTGATCTTGGGGAGGGATTGACGTGCCGAATCCATGGCCGAAACCTGAGGTGGATGGGGACTCGCGGCCCTTCTGGGAAGGGTTGCACCAGGGCGAGCTCCGGATCCAGCGTTGCGAAGACTGCGGGCGCCACATCTTCTATCCGCGATCCATTTGCCCTCATTGTTTCTCCGACCGCGTGCGCTGGGTGCTGGCGACCGGACGCGGCCGCATCTACTCCTACACAGTGGTGCACCGGGCGCAGGGCCCGTTTGCGGAAGAGGCCCCCTACGTCGTGGCTATCGTCGAATTGGAGGAAGGCGTTCGGATGATGAGCCGAATCGTTGGGCCGCGGGAAGAGGTGGCTATCGAAAAGCCGGTTCGGGTGGTCTTTACGCGTGTGGACGATGAACTCATCCTCCCGTTCTTCGAAGTGTTGAAAGAGGGATGAAACGATGTTTGACGTACGTCGCCTCGCCTGTTTCATCAACGGAACGACCCTGTACGTGGACGGAGGTCCGAGTCCGCTCCATTCCCTAGAGGAGAGGTGATCGGCGTTGAGTCCTGTGAGGGTGACCCCGGAAGATTTGCGGCGCCTGTTTCATCCTCGGAGCATCGCGTTGGTGGGTGCCACGGACAACTCCCGATGGTCTATCTTCACGTTTAATAATCTGAAAGAATGGAAATTTCCGGGGCCTATTTACTGCGTGAATCCCCATTGGGAGGTCGTACACGGTCAGCGTGCCTTTCGCTCCCTGCTCGAGGTCCCCGAGCCGGTGGACCTGGCGTACGTGATGGTCCCTTCTCACGTGGTGCTGCAGGTGATGGAGGAGGCGAGCCAAAAAGGCATTCGGAATCTGGTGCTTTTGACCGCGGGCTTTCGCGAGACGGGGGAAGAGGGCGCGCGGCTGGAAGAGAAGGTCCTGCAGTTCGCGGCCGCGAACGGGCAGATTTTGCTGGGGCCCAACGGCAACGGCTTTGTCAACCTCGCCGCCGGCCTGACTCCGTACGGCCTGCCCATCCCGCCTGCTCTGTCCGCCGGGCCCGTCGGCATCGTGCTGCAGAGCGGCGCCCTGGCGAGCTCGGTCATGGCGTTGGCAGTCGCACGCAACATCGGGGTCAGTCTGCTGGTGTCGATGGGGAATGAGACCATGATCAACGCCACGGACGTGGTCGATTACCTGATTGAGGACGACTCGACCCGCGTGATCGCCATGTTCCTGGAGACCATCCGGTCCCCGGAGGAATTCTCGCGTGTCGCGCGCAAGGCCCTGGATCGCGGCAAGCCCATGGTCGTGCTGAAGATCGGCAGAAGCGCCCGAAGCGCCCAGACCGCCCTGGCGCACACGGGCGCATTGGTCGGCGACGATCGAGTCAACGACGCGGCGCTGCGCCAACTGGGTGTGATCCGGGTGCATTGTTTGGAAGACCTGATCACCACCGCAGGACTGTTGGGTTATTGTCCTCCCTTGCCTGGCCGGCGCGTGGGGGTTGTGACACCCTCGGGGGGTGCGTGCGACATCCTCTCCGATCGCGCGGAGGACGAGGGCATGGAGTTGCCCGATTTCTCGGTTGACACTGTGGCGCGGCTGAAGGACATCTTGCCTGCGTTCTCGACACCGCACAATCCGCTCGATGTCACCGGTTACGTGGTCGTCGATCAGACCCTGCTGCAGCGGGCGCTGGAAATCGTCGCAGAGGATCCGAACTTCGACTTTATCCTGTGTCTGACGGACCCGCCGCGGATTGCGCCCGAAAATCCCGTGCTGGTCCATCAACAGTTCGCACGTCTGAAGTCCATTGTGGACAACGCCGAGAAGCCCGTTGTGCTGATGAGCAACACCTCCATCGACATCAACGAATTCGGCCGGTCGGTGCTTCAGCCGGCGGGACTGCACTTCATCGGGGGCATGGAGCATGGCATGACCGCGTTGGGCCGGGCGCTCTGGTGGCATGAACAACGGGCGCGGCACATGCGAAAGAGGATTCATGTGGATGAGGAGGTGAGCCAGGGCTGCGGGGCTGCCGCGTACGGCGCCTGCACGGGTGCGTTGGGTGCGTCGAATGTCGGCACGGGTGCGTCGGGTGCGGCGGGTATCGAGAAGGGCGCGGCGGGACCGTGGCCGGAGCACCGCGCACGGGAGTTCCTGCGCGATCGCGGTGTACCCGTGATCCCTGGGCGCCTGGCCACCCAGGTGGAGGAGGCGGTGTCGGCCGCCCGAAGTCTAGGGTATCCGGTGGCGTTGAAAATCCAGTCCGCGGATATCGCGCACAAGAGCGACGTGGGCGGCGTGCGGTTGGACATCCGCTCCGACGAGCAGGTGAGGGATGCATATGTATCGATAATTAGGAATGTTCGTGATAATTCGCCGGAGAGTCGGGTGGACGGGGTGTTGGTGACTCCGATGCGATCGGGCGGGGTGGAGTTGTTGGTCGGTATCGTGCGCGATCCGCTGTGGGGGCCGGTGTTGGCGGTCGGGCTAGGCGGCGTGTTCGTCGAGGTCCTCCAGGACACGGCGCTGCGGGTGCTGCCGGTCGGCAAGGAGGACATCCGCGAGATGCTGGTGGAGCTGCGCGGGGCCGCCCTCCTGCAGGGAGCACGCGGTACGCTGCCTGCGGACCTAGACCGGGTCACCGCGGTGATCCACCAGATCACCCGGGTGGCGCTGGAAGCTGGGGAGGGTCTGCAGGCGCTGGAGATCAATCCGTTGTACGTTCGGGGGTCGCAGGTCGAGGCGTTGGACGCGCTCATCACCTGGAAATAGGGAGAGGAGGTCTCCGGGATGACCGGAAGAAGGCTCTTCTATGAAAGGGAGCTGACCGAATACCCCGTTGGGGGTCGAAGAGTTTGGTTTTTGTTCATCGCCATTCTGGCGAATTTTGTGGCGAGCTACGAGGCGCAGATTTCCCCCGTGCTGCCGCTGTTGATGCGCGACCTGCACATGACCCTGGGCCAGTACGGAGAGATCGCGTCCATCTCCGTCGTGGCCTCGGCCGTCTCCGCGATGATCTTCGGGCCGTTGGCGGACCGGTACGGGCGCGTTCGATTCCTCGTGCCCAGCCTGTTCTTGACCGCCGCCTGCGTCTACGGGATGGTGTTGATCCACTCGGTGACCGCACTGCTGATTGTACGGATTATCCTGGCCTTCATCGAAGGCGTCGCCATCGCGACGACGGCGGGCCTGGTAAGGGACTTCTCTCCCCGAACGGGGCGGGCCTTGGCGTTCGGATTCTGGACCTTTGGGCCGGTGGGATCGAACTTTTTCGCCAACGCGGTGGCCGGCGCGACCTTGCCCATCTTCCACACCTGGCAGTCCCAATTCGTCATCGAAGGCAGTGTGGCGCTCGCCGCCTGCATCCTCATCCTGTTCAGCATTCATGACCTGTCTCCGCAGCTGCGGGCCAAGGTTATCGACAGCGTGGAAGAAGTCGACGCGGTGAACCGGCAGGTGCGCCGCGACCAGCTGGAGGAGCCGAGGATGAGGGAGATCCTGCGGGTACCGCATGTCTGGACGTTGACCATGGGGATCTCGCTGTTCCTGTTGACATATCTGACCATACAGTCGTTCGGGACGACGTTTCTTGTGCAGGCGTTCCATTACGACACGTCGCAGGCGGCCGCCATCGCCAAGTACTTCTGGCTGCTGAACCTGGCCACGCTGCTCATCGCCGGGTGGATTTCGGACCGGTTGCGCCTGCGGAAGATCGTCAGCTTTGTCGGCGCGGTGCTGTCCGTCCTCTACATGTTCTACTTCGTGTCGCTGGTCGGGCAGACCATTCCGGAAGGTCAGATGATCCTGTACACGTCACTGTTGGGCGGGCTGTTCGGCGTCGCCTACGGGCCGTGGTGCGCGCTGTTCTCGGAGAACGCGGAGGACATCAAGCCCTCGCTGCAGTCGGCCGCCTGGGGACTGTTCGGCTTCGTCATTCGCGTGGCCGGCATCGCCGTGGCGCTCTGCCTGCCCGTGGTGGTCGCCCTGGGAGGCTGGGGGGCGTGGCTGACGGTCTCCGCCGTGGGCGGATTGATCTACATCCCGTTGGTGTTCACGGCGAAAGGCCCCTGGTTCCGCTTCCAGCGACCGATGCTGCCCATGTCTGAATCCCAGGTTCCGAACGTGGAAGACTGAAACTCCGCGCGGCCCCCACTTGAACCCGGTGGGGGCGCACCAGTTGGGGGCGCACCGTTGCACGGCGCTCAGGGATTTGACAGGCCCGCTTGTGCCTGCTGGCGGGCGGTCAGGACCACCATCTTGGCCTGGGCGGAAGCCTTGCGCTCGCCACTGCGGCTGACGATCTCCGCTTCGATGTCCATCAACCGGCGGGTGACGCGCACAGGGCGGGCGCGAATCTCCAACGTCTCCCCCACGTGGATCGGGGCGTGGAACTGGACGGTGAGTTGCCCTGTCATGCAGGTCAGGCCCTGGAAGTACGTGACGTAGGCGCACGCCTCGTCGAGCAAGGCGCTGGTGATTCCGCCGTGTTGGATGCCGGGCCAGCCTTGGTGCGTGGGATCGCATTGATACGTGGCGTGGACCGCGCCTCCCTCTTCCTGCTCAAAATGCACGTGCAGGCCCTTTGGATTCTTGTCTCCGCAGACAAAACAGTGATGGGAGCCCACCCCGTCATCCCTCCCGGTCCCTTGTCGCCGTGTCCCTTCGTTATAAAGAAAATGATAACACACGGGTTGACGAGTTCATGTGCCATCGTATCCGAACGGCTCGAGTTGAGTTAACATCAAGATGTTGTGTATCGTTCTGGTGCCATGAAAAGATGGCGTCGAGATTGAATTTATCACCTCCGACGCACAGGCCTTGTGAATGACAGCGAACGGCAGGCCGTGGATGAGCAGGGAATTTCACCGGAACCCGCAAATTGTACAATTTGGGTACATGCGCCGCATGGTGTCAGAAGGAGGCGTGGCGGATGAAGCGGTTTTGGCTGCCCTTGGGCCTGTTCGCGATGGTGGTCATCGGCAGCTACGACATGCTGCGCGGGGCCGCGGCTCCTCTGATGCAGGCCGATTGGCGGCTCGGGTACGAACAGCTGGGGAGCGTGTTCTCGCTGGGATCGCTCGGGTATCTGGCGGGCACGCTGCTCAGCGGATACGCCGTTCAGCGGATGTGGGTGCGCGGCCTGGTGGTCCTGGGGGCGACGGTGGTGGTGGTCGGTACCGGCGTAATTGGCCTGGCGCACGGCTTTTGGTCGGCCGCGGCCGGATTCGCCATTGTCGGTGTCGGGACCGGGGCGCTGGAGATCGGGACGAACGCCGTGATCCCGGCCATCACCCCGTCGGCCACGGGCCAATCCCGCTACTTCAACTGGCTCCATGGGTTTTATGGAATTGGCGCGTGCGGGCTGCCGCTCGCCGCGGGTTGGATCCTGCAGGCCACGCACGCCTGGCGCACGGTGTACGGCGTGTTGGGGTGCGCGGTGCTGGCGATCCTGGTGCTGGCGGTGGCGCGTGGCCGGACGGGGATGGCCGGCGGGACGACGCCGGCGGGTGAAATGGGGATGACCGGCGCGACGTCAGTGGCCGAATCGGGGCCAACTGGCGAATCAGCGAGAGACCGCACACCATCCGCCGCGGGCGATCCCGCCCCCTCCGGCGCCGGAGGTCGTCGCACATCCGCCGCTACCGCCTCGCCTGCCGCCACCGGCTCCGTCCCGGCGGCGGCCACCCGGACGCCTTGGCGGGACAGCGTCCTGTGGGGGTTCATGCTGGCCATCGGTGTGTACGTGATGGCCGAGGTGGGCCTTGGCACGTGGCTCACGACGTATCTGGTGGAGGCGCGCGGTGTCTCCCTCAGCTTGGCCTCGTTGTGTCTGTCGGGGTTCTTCTTGACGTTTACGGCCGGGCGTCTCGCCGCGCCCCTGTGGTTGCACCGGGTGGCGCCGCGGCGCGCCCTGCTGGGGGCGCTGGGGGTGTCGCTGCTGGCACTGGGCACGTCCTGGCTGCCCGGGACCGGCACCGTGGCCGGGGTGGTGCTGTGCGGGGTGATCCTGGCCGGGTTCGGGTTCTCCATCCTGTTCCCGACGCTCACGGCGCTCGCGAGCCATACCTTTTCGGCGCAGGCCGGCCGGGTGATTGGGCTCATGTTCACCGCCGGTGCCATCGGGAGTATGTCGACCAACGCGATGATTGGCGCCGTCGCGTCGCGCTGGGGCATCCAGGCGGGCTTCTCCCTGATCTGGGGGTTCCTGCTCGCCGTCCTGATGATGGTGTGGTGGATGCCCGACGTGCACGGACAGAAAGCCGAGCGGAATGGCGAAATCGTATCTGGATACCCCGTCGGCGGATCGGCGGAGTCGAGGAGGGATGCCTGTGAGGACGTTGCGAGGCTTTGAGGCCCTGGAGACCGCGGAACAGTATGGGGTGCTGTTATACGATCTCGTCGGCAAACGCGAGATGGGCGTGGAAGAGGCGCACCAGCTGGTGCAAAACGGGCGCGATCCGTCCACCTTCGTCCTGCAACGCTGGCCGGACTCGGACGAGGAGGCGGAGCAGGTGGTGCTCAAGGAGTACCAACGGGCCCTCAAGGAGCGCCACTGGTCGGAGGCGAGCGTGTTCGATCTCTCCAACGCCATCAGCGGTGGCCTGCCGATTCATCTGGAAGCGGCGGAGCTGGCCGCCGAACGCCTGGCGGACCAGGGAAAGTTGCAGTTTGTGAAATCGGCCGGCCAGTACGGCGTGTACGCGCTGCCGCGCACGGTGCGTTTCAGCGACGCCTTCCTGGATCGGCTGCGGGGCGAGGTCTGCGACGCGTGTGCCGCCCTGGACCTCGAGGGCGAGTTCCACGAGGCGTGTCTGATGAACCTCCTCGATTTCTTGCGAGAGCACACGTTTGGCTTCGACGACATCGAGGAGGTGCCCCCCGGGCCGGCGGCGGGACGCGGCGGGCTGCGCCGGGGGGCGGGTGCCGGGGCGGAGTGGCTGCGCAGGACGGCGGAGGCCGCGCGGCTGCGCATCCGCGACGTGATCCGGCCGCTGTCTTCGGCTCGATCCGCCGACGGGGCGCGCCCGGGGCAGACGCCGGAAAGCCTGGGCGGGCGGCCGGAATCCGGGGCTTCCGGGGGCGTTGCGGCCGGCAGCGCGCTGGCGCGGGGCGTATCCGGCCCCGACGCGGAGGTGCCGAAGTGGCCGGGGGCGGTCGCGGACGTCCAGACACAGGGGACAGCCGAGGATGTCTTGGGGCGTGCAACGGTTGATCGCGCGGCCATCCCCACATCCGGGCGGCAGGAGCAGGCCAGCGCCATGGCGGGGGATCGCCCGCAGGTGACCAAGCGGGAACTCATCCGGTATCTGCAGAACATCGAGATCCTCGACGAGAACGGAGAGCTGGACCGGCTGCGGCAGGAGCGGGAGGAGTTGCTGCAGCGCATCGCCCAGCGGGATCAGCAGTTGGAGAAGATGCAGCGGGATCGATCCTATTTGATGAAGCAGTTCGAGGAGATGCAGCACGATATGGACGTGCTGGTACAGGCGATGCAGATTGCCAAGCGGCGCGAACAGCGGCCGTCGCCGGTGGTCGATGCGTCGTTCGACGACACGGATGGATAACTGGCGGCGCAGATGCGATGGCAGAAAGACGAATCCCCGGGGAGGATACGGCCCCGGGGATTCGTCTTTCAGGGCTCCGGGCCCGGGTTTCGTCACAGTGCCTTCGGGGGCTTCGTCTACAGAGGTGGAGCAGAAGGAGGTACTCGATATGAAGCGATGGTTTGGATGGGTGAGTCTGTTGAGCGTCGTGGCGCTCGCCGCGTGCGGGCCACAACCGGCCGCAGGGCCGTCGAATGCGGGGGAGCCGGGGGCAGGGCAGTCGGCTATGGGGCAGCCGGTGACGGGGCAGCCGGCCTCGGACCGGACCGCGGACGCGGGACGCGGCACCGCACAGGCCGGGGGGACGGCACAAGGGGCCGGGAACGCCGCGCAGGGGAACGGCACCGGGACGGGGGCAGGAAATGGGACGGCGGGAGCAGCCGCGGGGGTGACCGGGCCGGGAACGGGAGCGGCGGGATCGCGCCCGTCGACCCAGGTGCTCCGCTGGACGGCGGAGGGGATGCCGGAGTCGGCGACGGCCCGGTTGTACCGCAGCGATAACCAGCGGTTCTCGATGTACGTGCTGCCGGATTGCACGGCCAGCGCGGAGGAGCCGGGGCGAGATGTGGTGCTGTTCCAGCCGAATGCACACGTGTTCATGCGCGTGCAGCGCTACCCTGCGGGAACCAGTGTGGATACGCTCCGCCAGCAGGTGGAGGCGCAGTTGAAGACGGTCGCGGCGCCGCAAGTGGTGCGGGATGATGGATCGATCCCGTTTCTCTCCAAAGCCATTCACTATGTGGCGTATAACCAGAAGGACGTGGTCGAGGCGGTCATTTTCCAGAGCCGCGGCGTCTGGTTCACGGCGACGGTCTACGCATCCAGAGAGTTTGAAGGCTACGGCCGTTTCTTCGCGATGATGGAGACCATCCAGCCGGAGGACGTATAGGGCTCCGGTGGAGCGGTGAGTGTGCTACACTTTTCTCCAGCGGCTCCGGCCAGTGAAATGCCCCTTCAAGGGCTTCGCGGCCGGTTTGCTTTCGATGGGACGGCGGCCTGCACGGAACGGCGGCCTCCCGGGGACGGCAACCCGCACGAAAGGGCGGCCTGTAGGGGGTGCGGCTCAGCGCCGTGCGTGCAGTGCCGTCCGTGCAATGCCGCCCGATGGCTGGAGAGAGGTGAGCGGGAATGACGGAGACGGTGCCCATGGCCGCGCCGGGCGGGGCGCGGCGCGTGTGGATGGCGGTGGTGCTGGGATTGCTGACGGCCGTGGCACCGCTGTCGATGGATATGTACCTGCCGGCGCTGCCGGCCTTGGTGAACGACTTTCGGACGCAGCAGTCCTTGGTGCAGTTGACGTTGACGGCATGCCTTCTGGGGATGGCTCTGGGTCAGCTGTTGGGCGGGCCCGTCAGCGACGCGCGCGGCAGGCGGCGGCCTCTGCTGATGGGCCTTGGCGTGTACGTGCTGGCGTCCGCCCTGTGCGCGGTGACGCCGTCCATCTGGGGGCTGCTCGCGTTGCGCTTTGTCCAGGGGTTCTCGGGGGCGACCGGGATTGTGATTGCCCGCGCGATCGCGCGCGATCACTACGCGGGACACCACCTGACACAATTCTTCGCCATGTTGATGCTGGTCAACGGAGCGGCGCCGGTCCTGGCGCCCATCGTCGGGGGCCAGCTGCTGCGCGTGACGTCCTGGCGCGGGGTGTTCGTGGTGCTGGCGGTCCTCGGCGCGTTGATGTGGCTGGCGGTGGCGCTGGGACTGCCGGAGAGCCTGCCGCCGCAGCGCCGCTTGACCGGCGGGCTGCGGAAGACGGTGGGCGTAATGGGGCGGCTCGCGGGCGATCGCACCTTTATGGGCTTCGTCTTGGCGCAGAGCCTGGTGTATGCGGGGATGTTCGCGTACATCGGGGGATCGCCGTTCGTGCTGCAGAAGCTGTACGGGGTGTCGCCGCAAGGGTTCAGCGCCGCGTTCGCGGTCAACAGCGTCGGGATCATCCTGGCCAGTCAGTTCGCGGCCCGTCAGGCGTCCCGCTTCGGGGAACGCCGGGTGCTGCTGGGCGGGCTGTCGATGGCGTCGGCAGGCGGTGTGCTGCTCCTTCTGGCGGTGGCGGCACATGCGCCGCTGTACCTGGTGCTGCCGCCGTTGTTTTTCTCGGTGGCCAGCGTGGGCATGGTGGGCACGACGAGCACGTCCCTGGCCCTGCAGAGCAAGGGGGAGTCGGCGGGGAGCGCCTCGGCGATGATCGGCACGTGCCAGATGATCCTGGGATCGCTCGCGGCACCGCTCACGGGCCTGGGCGGCACGTCGACGGCCCTGCTCATGGGCGGGGTCATTGCCCTGTGCGACGTGGGGGCGCTGGCGGTGTTTCTGGGGCTGGCGCGATCGCGGAGGGCCGACGCGCCGGGGTGCGTTCATGCGCGGTGATCTGCGTTGGGGTGCCGGGTGCGGAGGCGGCGGTGGTGTGGCGGTGGTGCGCGGGGGGGTGTGGCGATGGTGCGCGGGGGGCGGTGTTGCGGCTGTGGCCGTGTGCGGGTGTGGCCGTGCTGGCAGCGGGATTGGAGGCTTCATGGTGTTCTGTATGGGGGAACTCCGTACTGCCAGCCGCATTCAGGTGGTGAATGTGCGTCACTTGCAGGCCGGCGTGGCAGATAAGATGGTGGTTTGATTTGACCGCGGGATCGATCGAAGAGAATAATGCACAGATTTACGTTATCGCGCTGCGGGGATCCGGACCGCCGACCGCTTAACGTCAACACTGTAATGATTCAGTTTGCCGGCGAGACGATCAGGTGGGATGGAGTGTTATCCCATGGGGACGGTGCCAGCTTAAAGTGGAAAGGGATCTTAAGCTTTGGGAGGGCGATTGGAAGTGAGGTCCCAATGGGGTGTGCGGGCTTCGATTAGGTGACTTTATGGCGGGCGGGGGTGTACCGTGGATGGCCTTGGGGTCGATTGTCGGGTGCTGTTCGCTCTGGAAAACCAGTGCGGCTGTGCGCGAACCCGGAGCGAAGCCGCAACGCCGGGGAGTTCGCGCAATGTGTGAAACCCGCGTGACGCCTGGACTTGTTCGATATTTGGGGGTAGAATTTGGATGGCTTGAAGGCTGTTCGTATCGATCCCGGAGAGGTTCGCGCAAGTGCGCCCAAATTCCGCCTGGGGACTGGCCTGAAAAGGGAAGGGTTGATCCGCGGCGTCAAGCCGCGGCTCCATTGAAGCATGATCACTCACCCGCGCTCGATCCGCTGAACCCGTTGATCCGCGGCGTCAAGCCGCGGCTCCATTGAAGCAAGAACCATCAGGCGAAGCGGTTCAAGGCGCTGAGTTGATCCGCGGCGTCAAGCCGCGGCTCCATTGAAGCATGTGCTAACTAACCTCCAAGCACCTGGATCAAGTTGATCCGCGGCGTCAAGCCGCGGCTCCATTGAAGCTTCAAATAGGTATGTTATTAACTCGTCGGAAACTAGTTGATCCGCGGCGTCAAGCCGCGGCTCCATTGAAGCATGGAGCCGCACGCTCAACCGTTAAGCGTGCCCCAAGTTGATCCGCGGCGTCAAGCCGCGGCTCCATTGAAGCTCTCCGTCACGTGGCGTCAATTCAACCGCCGATTGAGTTGATCCGCGGCGTCAAGCCGCGGCTCCATTGAAGCGTGGGGGTGCGTACGGCGGAGGGCTGGCGACTGGTGTTGATCCGCGGCGTCAAGCCGCGGCTCCATTGAAGCCCCTCGGCCCTGGTCCTTGGCAGATTCGAACCGGACGAAAAGTTGATCCGCGGCGTCAAGCCGCGGCTCCATTGAAGCCAACCTGGCGCTTGTGCAGAGACGGTGTACGGCCAGGTTGATCCGCGGCGTCAAGCCGCGGCTCCATTGAAGCTGCATGGCCGTCTGCATGGCCTGAAGCTGCTGATCGTTGATCCGCGGCGTCAAGCCGCGGCTCCATTGAAGCGTGCTGGGATCGTGGTATTCCACGTGGCACGCCTTGTACACCCCCGGTTGATCCGCGGCGTCAAGCCGCGGCTCCATTGAAGCACGATCCCGGATCCGACCGATCTGCCTCACGGGGAGTTGATCCGCGGCGTCAAGCCGCGGCTCCATTGAAGCGTCACGGCTGAGGAGGTGACGTAGATTTGCCCAGTGTTGATCCGCGGCGTCAAGCCGCGGCTCCATTGAAGCCATTGAGTGGGCTCTCTGTACTCGGCGAAGTTCTTCGTTGATCCGCGGCGTCAAGCCGCGGCTCCATTGAAGCCACCCATTGCCATGAGCCATCCGGCTGCTCCACCACCGTTGATCCGCGGCGTCAAGCCGCGGCTCCATTGAAGCGTGCGTACGTGCCGCGTCCGCGAAGTTTGTGGCGAGTGTTGATCCGCGGCGTCAAGCCGCGGCCCCATTGAAGCCAGCAGAACAAGACCATGATCAAGGTCTTTTGGAAGTTGATCCGCGGCGTCAAGCCGCGGCCCCATTGAAGCTGGCCAGCCTATCCGATGGCGCTCCGCCTGGTGCGTTGATCCGCGGCGTCAAGCCGCGGCCCCATTGAAGCGGTTCTTTTCCATCCAGCGCAGAAGCTGCCCTGGCTGTTGATCCGCGGCGTCAAGCCGCGGCCCCATTGAAGCCAAATCCTATTCCAGCCTGCGGCAATCTGCTCCGCCGTAACCCGCGGCCTCCAGCCGCGGCCCTGTAACCTCGCTTCCTCCCTCCTCCCTGACCCTACGGCGACCGATCCCCATGGCCCTTCCGCCCCGCTACGTCCTCCCCTCCTCCCTATCTTTCCCTCCTACTGTTCCTTCTCCTTCTCTCTCGTCCGCCCTCCCCTGCCTTCTCACCCCGCCACAGTCTGCCCCAGCGCGGCGATCGCCATCACCATGGCCAGGTACACGGCGCAGAATCGCAGGTTCCAGCGCATAATGACGGACGGGCGTTCGCCGCTGGCCGCGGCGGCGACGTTGAGCGTGGCCGTGAAGGGACTGACGACAAACGTGATCGCGCCGCCGCCGAGGAGGGCGACCGACAGCCAGATGGGGGACATGTGCAGCACCTGGGGATGCAGGGCTGAACTGAGCAGCGTGATGGTGACAATTGGATGGAACCCGACCATGGAGAGGGCGACGGGGATGAGCGGGAGGATCGCGACGAAGAGGGCTGGGCCGATCGCGAGGGCAGTGTGAATGAGCAGTTGATCGATGTCGTTGATATAGGGGGAGTGCGACACGGACTGCACAAAGAAACCCGCAGCCGTAAAGACGGTGAACAGGTTCTGCAGGTTGGCCACTTGGCGGTGCTGTTGAACGAGGGCACGCAGAAACGCTCGCCCGCGCCGGATGAGAAGGCTCCACAGCAGCGCGAACGGGATGGGCACGACGCCGATGACCTGCAGCATGCCCCAGCCGGTCCACCGCTCGAGCCAGAGCATGGTGAGGATGAACAGCAGCACGGCCAGTGCGATGTGCCAGATGGGCCGGTCGGGCTCGATCGCGCTGCCAGACGAACCCTCACCCTTGGGCGCCGATTCGGGTGCCGATTCGGCAGCGGATGCGGGCAGGGATGCGGGGACGGGCCGGTTGCCGGCGGCACTTGTGTGGTCGGCCGCGGTAGCCTTCGCGGGACTGCCCCAGGCCGAGGTGGTCCCATCGGGTCTGACCCGTGCGCCGATCCCCTGGGCGGAGCGAGGGACAGGGGATAGCCACGTGCTCACGGCCACGCCGGCCAGGCTGGTGAGGAGCATCACCGGGAGGACGGTCAACCAGGAGACACCGGTCAGATGTACGACGAAGGCGACGACCGCGGCGACGGGGCTCCAGGACAAAGGGAGCGCGTAGCAGGTGACGATGCTCTCCAGGGCGAAACGGCGTGGTTCGGGCACGTACCGGCGAAGCAGGCCCATCACCGTGTGATACATCATCGGCACCGCGGCGATGTTCATCAGGCTGGCCATCAGATACGACAGGCCCCCGATGGTGGCGTAGAGGGGGCGCGGGCGCACGGATCGCTGGCTCAGAAGCCGCGCCACACGGGCATCGTAGCGGCCGAGCTGAATGGGCACGGCCAAGACGGGCACCACCGAGAACAGGGTCAACAGGCCGAGCATGCTGCCGAAGCCGTTCACGAGCGTGGCCGTGGACGTGTCCGAGGCGCGGGCGGCCGCGATGCCGGCGGCGAGAAAGAGGACCGTCAGGATCTGTGAGATCCGAGCGGCGGCAGGAAACCCGGCCACCAAGCTGAGCAGAGCCAGAAGTGGCAGGGCTTGTCGCAATGGCTGCACCGGGGCGACGGTGGCGAGAATGGACGCCAGCACGGACGCGCTGAACAGCCAACCGCGCAGGCTGGCCGGGAGACTTCGCGTGCGGCACTGGCTGTCTTCATCCATCCGGCAACCACCTCCTCGTGGATGCGTTTATTGTACTGCAGGATGGGAATGGGTGGGTATTATCGAGAGGTTCCGTATAAACCAAAAAAGATTGTATCTATCGAGGCGTGAGAGCCTAAAGTTCTTGAACGGGGAAGGGGAGGCAAAGGAACATAGGTGTTCATGACGTTGTGACGCACGTGTACCTGGTGCCGCTGCAGCGGCCGCGGGGAGAACCCAGGCACCAGGTGAGCCAAATCGAGTGGTCGGTGGCTGAGGTATCCGAATTGGTTCTCTTGACATAATTCAAAGATTGTCCTACGATTCTCATAGAACAGGCGCTATGCAGTTGCTGTATGAACTTGGATTGTGAACATTATATGACATATTCGTGAAATCACCGAAAACCACTTGACTTTTGAAAAACACC
>NZ_FPBV01000010.1 GCF_900116805.1 Paenalicyclobacillus macrosporangiidus
CCTAATGGGGGCCATATTGCAGGAGCAGCATGAGGAGTGGATGGTATCTCGACGCTACTTCAGCCTGGAGTCTATGGCGAGACTGAAGCCAGACCAAACGCTACTGGCCGCAGAGGCAGTGCTGCAGAAATAGCAACGAGGAGGTGGGCGTGTATGCCACACGCAAACCTTGGCTTTGTCCCCTAAGTGCTCAAATTCGACCGGCAGGGGCGACGTCAAGGGCGTCCGACAGGACGAGCGCAGCGCCCCTTGACGGAGCGACGACGGTCGATATAATCCCCCCAACGGGGCAAAGCCAGCGACGTCACAAATTAGACACAAACGGTGAAATTACACCACTTGACGGGACACTACCAAGCCCATTTCGTCCAGAATGAGCAGCTCTGCCTTTTGTAGCTCCCTCAGAAAGCGGCGCAGCGTGCCGGCTTGGTATTTCTCCTGCAGCGTGGCCACCAAATCATGTACCCGGAAGAACCTGACCTCATGGCCTCGCCGACAAGCCTCCATCCCCAGGGCAATCGCTAAGTGGGTCTTGCCGGTTCCCACCTTCCCCAGCATAAGGACGTTCTCTTTTCTCTCTAGAAACGCCAGGTCTGTGAGCAGTTCCTTACTGCAGTGCGGCGGGAACGTCACGGCCCGAAAGTCATATCCCTCCAGTGTCTTCGCTTGTGGAAACCGGGCCTTTTTCAGCAGCCTGCGGATGCGGGATAACTCCCGGCCTCGCAGTTCTGCGTCGAGTACCCCCAGGAGATACTCGGTCCGGTCGTTGAAAGGAATGTTCTCATACGCCTGCATCACGTACCCTAGATGCAAACTCTTGCATGCGTCCGCCAATGCCTGTTTCATGACCTGCTCACTCCCAGAATGGCGTCATACTGTCGCAAGTCGGGCATGTGCCCGTTAATCTCCACCGGGGTGTGTGACTCCACCAACGGTTCAGGCCGAAACTCGGGGTGTTTCATGGCGTATAGGGTGTGCTCGAGGACAGCCTCCGGGCTGAAATGGCCCGCCAGCGTATCGAGTGCAGCACCAATCTCGGACATCTGGTGCGTATCCAGCAGTCGACGAATCAGGGCAATGCGAGACTTCCTCAGCTCGACATCCTCCACCTGTACGAACGTGCGCACGGAAGCGGGCATGAATTTCGCCAGGTCCGAGTACATCACCGCCCTTGGCTTTCTCCGGTAGCCGTCGAACACGGCCGGCCACTCAATCGGAATTGCTTTCTCCGTATACGGCCGAGGCAGCGTCGCCAGGAGTCGATACTCCCCGTCGCTAGACAGAACCTCGATCTCGTCCCACTTCACTTTGAGCAACACAGTCTCCAGCGCACGACACTGCGGCAGCGGATACGTGGTCGTCTCGAACCGGAGTTCCCGGTATTTGTTCAAGCGGGCCGGTTCGAGACGGAAGACCTCAAATGGAACGGTCGGCAAGGTCAAGAGCTTCTTGCGTTCTGCCTCCCAGAGGTCAGCAATGCGCTCCTTCTTGGCATAATGAGGACGATCCATGTCCGCTTCTGCCATTTGGGCCAGGTATGTCTCGAGCCCAGCATCCGTGTCGCATACGGGTGGCGGGACGAGCCAGTTGCGCCGGCCGTATCCGACCTTGTTCTCCACATGCCCCTTTTCATGACCGCTGTATGGGTTGCAGAACTCCGGGGTGAACCGGTAGTGAGCTGCGAATCGCAGGAACTGGTCGGTAAACGTCCGTCCCCCATCCCTGTCAATCGAGACGACCGCCGCCGACAGATTGTCGAACCAGATCTTCCTCGGTACACCTCCTATCCGCTCGAAGATGCGTTTCATCGCCTCCAGGAAGCACTCCGTGTTCTCTGCACGGACCGGGAAGGCGAAGGCGGCATTGCTGAACGGAAACGACATCACCAGCACTTTCCGCTCCACAAACTGCCCAGCTTGTCCCACGTAGGCCGTCCCAAAGTCCACCTGCGCCTCGCCACCCGGGTGCTCCAGCCGCTCGTAGGATTCGGCACGCTCGAATTTGAGCTCCTTGCGACGTTGGGCCACGTACCTCTCGACGGTCCGACGGCTGCCCTCGAACCCGTGCTCCTCACACAGCCGGTCAAAGATTCGCTTGGCTGTGTACCGCTGCTTGCGGGGCAACGCCTGCTCCTCCGTCAGCCATGTATCGATGATGTCAAGGTACGGACCGAGAATGGGGTACCGTTTCCGGCGCTTCCTCAAGGGCTCATTCCAGTCGTCCTTGATAGCGTACTTCTTGGCGGTACGCCAGTTGATTCCCAGAGACTTGGCAATTTCGGAAATCGAACAGTCCCCATTCTCGTAGAGAAACTTGATATACTGCTGCTGTGGCACTTTCAACATCCTCTCTCATCCCCCCAGGTGTTCTTTGCCAAACCCTAGGGTAGAGTTGGAAGAGTGGTGTTGCAAGTGCCTATTCACTATCCGCAGGCACCGCACCGAGTCTGCATTTTTACGTTGCGGTGTTCTGCACTTTTATTATGCGCTATACAGATGACGGGATAGGGTTCGATCCAACAAATATTCCGCCTGGCCATTATGGCATAATTGGGATGAAGGAACACGCGGCATATCTTGGTGGTTCGTTAGAGATTGACTCTGTCGAGGGCAAGGGGAGTACGTTCACAATTCGCGTTCCTGTGTACCATGGGTGACATGATGGGTTGGACTGAGAGGCTGGAATGGGGAAAAAAGCTGATCTCTCAAGGTCTGTTTCATGCAGCATTGGATCACTTACATGAACTGGAGAGGGAGGCCAGTTCACCAGAGCCCGTTTGGATGGGTGAGTTGTACAACGAATTGGGGAAAGCGTACAGCTTTTTGACGGATTATCGGGAAGCGGTAAGCCAGTTTACCAAAGCCATATCACATGCACTGGATAGAGACGGCTGGGCAAAATATAATGTCAATCTAGCCTACGTATACAGGCGGATGTCTGAGTTTGACACCAGCTATCGCTATTTGTCCCTTGTATATGAGTTTGTGGAAGAACTTTCACCCCTGCAACAGGGGCACTTGTTATTGAATTTGTCTGCGATTCATGGCCTCAATGGCTTTTATGAACAAGCGATTGATTGTGCTCGAAGAAGCCTGGATGCGTATTCGGCGGCAAATACCCACCACTATGACGCCCGCCTCTATGGGAATCTGGGGCTGGCTTACCGAGAATTAGGGAACTATGACAAGGCTGAAAGATATTTGGAAATTGCGATGCAACTTTCGGGCGATAGGTGGATCGGTGTTTTTCCGGAACTTGGGTTTGTTTATTTGCTTCAAGGTGAGCTTGACAAAGGTCTTGCATGTGCTCAACGTGCATTGAGGATCGTTTGGTCATCTCTCATCAGTTATGATAAAGAAGACCTCGCTATTTTGTGCCGTTTTTTAGCTCAAATCGCGAAGCAGTCGAACAAAACCCAATTGGCCATTCGCCTTGCTGAGAAGGCCCAAGTATTTTATGGACAAATTGGAATGTGGCGGAAATGGCAAGATCTCGACTCCGAGATGACCGATTTGTTACAGAACTCTCCACCATCCAATCTCATTGACGGCAGTGCGCTCTCGTTTTCCGAAATATCTACGTTTCTGAACTGCCTTGATGTGGTAAACTCACAAGAGATTATTCACAAAAACATTTCAAATCTGCTCGATATGCGGGTTCACTATACAAAGCTTCTTGCGACTGCGTTGAGATTATCGGAACAAGACCAAAACGACCTGGTGTTGGCTGCACGATTCTCAGATTATGGTCTCACCGCTTTAGAGAGCGAGGTGGTTTTGAATCCCCACCGTTCTCCGCAGGCATTCGAACAATACAAACAGCACCCAAATTTGAGCGTACTCATGCTCAGGACGTTCAATTTACCTGAGCGCATCTTGGATATCGTTGCTGACCATCACGAGAATTACGACGGAACAGGCTTTCCAATGGGAAAGAAACAGGGTGAAATTCATTACCTTGCAAGAGTGCTGGCTGTTGTAGACAAATATGTCTCCCGAGTTGTAATGGACGAAATGAGACACTCTGAGATAGTAAAAGAAATCGTTGGACAAAGTGGAACGGTGTTCGATCCAACCGTTGTATCCGCCTTTCGAAAGCTGTTTGAGATAGATGGAATGCCATAATCGAGGGCATATCCATCCGGGAACTGGCTATCGCGTACTTCATGCCGGACGGATCGCCAACGTTGGACGTGTCCAAGCGAGTACCCCTCAGCCGTCCAATAACGCGGGCTGGGGGCTGCGGGGTACGATTTGAGTGTACGGAAAGTGGTGGGAGACACTTACCTGCTGGCGGGCCCATGAAGGCCCGCCTTCACCGTTCAGTTGCCGGGCTCACTGCCCCGCCTTGTTCGGCCGCCCGCGCAGCAATGCGGAGAGAACCAATGCAACGAGGGCAAGCAAGGTGGCCACTCGGAATGCGTCGTTAATCCCTTCAATGGTGGCGTTCATGGTGACGATTCGATTCCAGAGGGCACGTGCCACTTCTGTGCCCACGCCTAGCGGGGCGCGCATCTGATGCGCCATCCCGGCCGCCACCGAATTGAACCCGACGGAGAGCGACTGATTTCCGACGTTCATCATGTTGGCGTAGGCGTCAAAGTGCGCCGTGGTCTGAGTGGACATAATGGACACCAAAAGGGCCGTGCCCAGCGACGAAGCGACCATCCGGACGGTGTTGGAGGCGGCGGTGCCGTGACTCACCAAGTGCCGTGGCAGTGCGTTTAGGCCGGATGTCATGATGGTCATCGCGATAAACGACATGCCAAACATGCGGACGGTGTACAGAAGCATCACGTAGCTGTACGGGGTGTCCACGCCCAGCTTGGTATACATCCACGTCGTCACGGTGGTGATAGACAGACCGATTAACGCAAGCACCCGGACCCCGTATTTGTCCATCAGGATGCCTGAGATCGGGGACATGATGGCCATCACAATCGAACCTGGCAGCATCAACAGGCCGGATTGCAGGGCCGTGTAGCCGCGGATGTTTTGCATGTAAATCGGTATCAGCAGGGCCCCGCCGAAGATGGCCATATTGAGAACGGAGCTTACGACGGAAGTGATGGTGAACTGGGGCTCCGTAAACACCCGGAGATTCAGCATAGGTGCATCGTAAGTGAGTTCCTGAATGACGAACAGGATGAGAAAAAGCACGCCGCAGGCAATGGACAACTCGACGACCGGGTCGGTCCAGTGTTTGCTGCCCGCCTCACTGAACCCGTATAACAGCGTTCCGAAGCCCACCGTAGACGTGATGAACCCCACCGTGTCGAATCGCATTCGTCTCGGTTCCCCGACGTTGGTGAGAAACAGAAACGCCAAAATGAGATCGACGATTCCAATCGGAATGGTGACATAAAACAACAGGCGCCATGACCAGTTCTCAATCATCCATCCAGACAGTGTGGGACCGACCGCAGGGGCGAAAAACATCGAAATACCGATAACCCCCATCATCTTTCCCCGCGTCTCGGGAGGATAGATGGCCATAATGACCGTCATCATCAACGGCATCATCAATCCTGCGCCAATGGCCTGCACCACACGCCCGAACAGCATCACGGAAAACGTGGGAGAGATGCTGCAGATCACCGATCCAACGGTGAAGGTGAGCATGGCGCCGAGGAACAGTGTGCGCGTCGTCAGCGTGGCAATCAGAAACGCCGAGATGGGGACCACAATACCGTTCGTTAACATATATGCGGTCGATAGCCACTGCACGGTGTCGGCGTCGATCCCAAAGGCATTCATCAAGTGTGGAATTGCCACATTCAACAAGGTCTGATTCAGCAGGGCGACGAAAGCCCCCAAAACCATCACCGCGACAATTGTGCCGCGGTGGACGGTCACGTCCCCTCTTTTCGCCGCAAGGGCGATTGACGTCATACGTTTCACCTTTCTTCCGATCATCCGTTGTCTGCGAACGGAAGTGATGTGGCACCACGGACAGAGCGACTCGGTCCGTGGTGCGAAGAGATCTATCCTTGAAGCCCACTTATTGACTGAAACAAACCAAGTTCACGCTGCAGGTTACCGAGCATGCGTTCATTCAGTTGCATGAGAAATTGGGCTTCCGGTTCCGTCAAATCAAACACCTGCGATATGATCTCGTCAAACTGAGACCCTTCTCCCATGACATGGTGCAGGAATTGTGCACCCTCCGTTCGCAGCCGAAGGACCAGTCGGCGACGGTCTTCTGAAGACCGAACGCGATTGACCCAGCCACGGGTGACCAGTTCGTCCACGGCAATGCTGGCCATGCTTTCGGACACACCCGCCAGCTCCGCCAACTGCCTCAAGCTGATCTCCTGGTGGCAAATCAACATGGACAGCAGAAGCAGATGAATGTCCGCGCAGCCGTGTATCTCAGAAATCGACTTGATGAGCGCCTTAAACTGCAGTTGCAACCGCCTGTACGACATCATCAGTTCAATCCGCAAGTTCCGATCCAACGTCGGACCCCGTCCTTTCGCACGCAGCTCCGGGGAACCACCGCCTGTGCGGTCTGGGTGACTTGGCATCAGTCGTCTGCCTCCGGCGGCCGGGTGCCGTCCTGGCCGACGGTGAACCGGGCTGCGCCGAGAAGTACCTGGTCGCCAGGACGCAGACCGGCCGTGACCTGAACCTGCGCATTCCCCTGGTAGCCAATGCGAACAGGTTGAAAGTACACGCCGTCAGGCAACTGCGCATCAATTTTATTCAGCTCATTCTCTGGCACCGGCGGCACACCGGCGGCGGCGGCGTCCGTTCCGCGGTCAATCCGTTTGACGCCTTTGCGCGCCACTTCATACACGCCATAGTAACCATCCACATTCTGAAGTGACATCGCAGGGATCATCGTGCCTTGATGCTTGAGATTGGTATGAATGGTGACCGTACCGTTCATCCCCGGTTTCAGCTTGCCGTTGGCAGAGCGGTCGAGGGACGCTTTGACGCGGTACTCGGTCATGCCCGAGGCCCCATCGATGGGCTTCGGATCGATCTCGAACACGGCTCCCTTGAATGTTTGTCCCGGCAGGGCGGAGATGGTCATCTCAATCGGATCGCCCACTTCCACGTAGCGCAACTGCGCCTCCGAGACGGCGACGAACACGTGCAGTTCGTTCACATCCATGGTGAACACGGGCTGTCCGGGCTGCACGACGTCTCCTATAGAGACGTTTTTCGCCGTGATGACGCCGTCCACTGGCGCTTTGAGTTGAGTGAATCCATCCTGCACCTGCAGTTGTTGGAGCTGCGCCTGGGCAGCCTGCACGCCGGCCTGCGCGGTGCTCACGCCCGCCTGGGCAGAGTGAATATCCCCAGGGCTTTGCGGGTGCAGCACCTGTTCGAGTTGTGCCTTAGCCGTCTGTAACTGGGCTTGCGCCTGCTGGACCGCGTTGGCGGCTTGGTCGACGGCCGCTTGCTGCTGCGTCCGGTCGTCATACGCTTCCTGCGCCGTCTGCAGGGCGTTGAGGGCCGCCTGGTACTGCGCCTGGAGATTCGATACGCTCGACTGCGCCTGGGTCAGCGCCTGCTGCGCCTGGGCCACGGCGGCCTGGTCCGCCTTCACGGCGTTCTGGTCCGCCTGCAGCTTGTAGTACCCGGTGCTGTCACTCTGATACACCTGCTCTGCAGTCTGAAGTTCTTGCTGATACGGATTCGCTCCGCCGAATGCTCCGTGCTGCCAGGACTGGAAGTGAGACAATGCGGTCTGATACTCCTGGTATTCGCGCTGGACTTGTTCAAGCGTGATGTTGCCGTACAGGGCTTGGTCGGTTTGCAAATTTTGTTGGTCGATGGCGAGCTTGTTTTGAGCTGCTTCAAGCGCCTTCTGGGCCGACTCGATGGCGGACTGCTGGTTCTGTTGGGCCGTTTCCAGGGCGGTTTTCGCCTGGTTGACCGAGTTCTGAGCGGCGACCAGTTGTTGTTTCTGGGCCGTCCGGTCATTGTACTGATTCAACGCATCCTGGTACGCCTTTTGCGCGTTGGACAGCACCGTTTCAGCTGCCTTGACCTGCGCTTGGGCCACTTGCACGGTCTGGGGGGTTGGCCCATCCTGAACAATCTGCAGATGCGCCTGGGCCTGCGCCAGGTTCCCTTGCGCCACTGCGACGTTGGCCTTCGCCGCTTCCATCTGCGCCTGAATCGCCGAATCGTCGAGGACGGCCAGCACCTGACCAGCTTTGACGTGATCGCCGACGTCCACGTTTAATTTCTTCACGATGCCGCCGACGTTTTGGAACGCCAGTTGCGACTCCGACTTGGACTCCACCGTCCCGGTGGTCTGAATGGTTGTCACCTGTTGACCGGAGGCGACCGTGTAGATGTCTGCCGGCGGAATGACGGGGGCTGCTTGCACCGCGCGCAACGTGACGGCGGTCCCTGCGCCGAGTACCACCACCACGGCGATTCCTGCGGCCACCCAGCCCTTACGAGACAGGGTTCGCTTTCCGCCGGTGGACTCCATGTTCAATCCTGCTTCCGCCATCGTATATCCCTCCGATTTCATGAATTACGGTGCGACCGTTCACGCATGCTTGTGGATGCGGACTTCCACGCTCAGCCCGGGCACGAGGCCGAGACCCTGATATCCATAGAGGGCGATTTTGACGGGCACGACCTGCTGAACCTTTGTGAAGTTGGCGTTGGTGCTCTCCGTGGGCAGCAGAGCGAATGTGTTGGCCGTCGCCAAGCCGATGCGTACCACTTTGCCGTGCAGCACCAGGTGCGGGTACGCGTCCACCGTGATGTCCACCGGATCGCCCACGGCGACCGTATGTACCAGTTTTTCTTTGATGTTGGCGGTCACCCACAGGTCGTTCATGTTGTACGCGTACGCCAGCGGCGTCCCCACGGCGACGAATTCCCCGTTGACTGCGTCATTCTGTACGATGGTTGCATTTGCCGGGATCGGGACAGGCACGGATGAAGACGCATCTCCCGTGCGGGTCACCACTTGGCCGACGGTGCTACCTTGTTGGAATGTGTTTCCAACCTGTCCGGTCCATCCTTGCAATTGACCGGACGCTGGTGCGGCGACAACGATTTGTTGCCCGTCTACGTACGCATCGTCAGTGGACAGATAGAGTTGAGATTGACGGTAGAGCCAGGCGCCGATGCTCCCACCGACCACTATTACAACGGCGAGAATGGACAAGATAATTTTCCGCCCTTTGGGGCTCATTCATCTGACCTCCTCTAGTCTATAAGTCCTCCCTTAAACCGAACCAGCATGGGTGGCCCTCAGCGCGGCGAATGAGCTGGAGAAGCCGGAAAACATGGGCCGAAGCCGTTTGGCTGGGTGCGGTGGGTGATACGCGAATTCGATTATATCACGAACAATTTGCAGAAAAAACGTTTACTTTTCTAAGCCAAGTTTTGTACCCTCGCCGGCGGCATGTACTTCACGAGCCCGCAGGAGGCTAGGAGCTTTTGTGAATGGCCCAGAACTCCAGCACCTGGTGAACAAACACGGAATTGACTTTGCACCGTCTCAGTCTAGCAGGTATAGTGGGTGCGAAGGCTTCCACGAAAGGGATGATGTGTTTTGAAGAAAACCACGTGGATATCCTCCGTCGTCGCGCTCGCCATCATGGCCACAGGTTGTGGGGAGTCCAATACAACCGTGCCGGCTAACATAACGAATCAGACAACCAGCGCGAACGTTGCCGGTAAGGCCCCTTCGGTGTCATCGAACGGACACGGCGGGCTCATCGTCGGAGGGGAAGCCTATGGGGGCCAAGATAACCTTGCCAAATATGAAAAGGCTGCGGATGCCCATCCATCCGACGCGCATGCCCAGATCCAGGCAGGCATCAGCGCGTACGTAAACGGAGACATGCAAAAGGCCATCCGTTACTACAAAAAGGCGATATCCGATGATCCCAAGAACGTTATCCCGTATAACAACCTGGGCAACGTGTATTATCGGGGCCTGAAGCAGCCCAAGGAAGCCTTGCAGTACTATCAAAAGGCGACACAGGTTGATCCCTCTTATGGGTTTGGCTGGTTGAATCTCGGTCTTTGCGAACTTGACCTCGGGGACAAGTCGGCTGCGAAGGCTGCTTTCCAACAGGGGCTCAGCAAGGTTTCAAAGAGTGATCCGCTCTACAAATCATTTCAGGACAACTTGAAGAAGTTGAGCTGAACGCCGTCATCCACCCATTCTCGAATAGAGCCCCCCAAATGGGCCCCTGCTTTCGTCAGGGTCCCATTTGCTGATCAACCATCCAAGGTCATTAGACGATGTTCGGCCGGTACGTGAGACCAATGGTTCCGGGGCTATCCAAGATTCTTATGGACACCTGGGTATCATGGTGCTATCTTTATATCCTGAATTTGTGACAAGTAGGCGTGAAAACTTACTGAAGCACTTGTGATTTGTCGTGTAGAATTGGGATAGTTGGGATCTCCGTTCCCTTCAATCTTCTTTCCCGTTTGATTCAAACATAGACTCCGCTTGAGCGCTCGGGAGCTACCCTGTAGCCGAATCAGGGATGTCGGAATCTGCCTAAAAACGACAGTGTTCACCACCTTCTTGAAGGGGCAAGGTTGATATGTTCAAAACAAAACATCACAAAGCTGCGGCCATCGCTGCCGTCCTGGCGGCAGCGCCAATCATCTTTCTGCCGGGTTGCGGGTCGTCTCAGAAGCCGAACCTTCCGCCGCTCCCGCCCGCTCCCGTGAGCGTCATGACGGTGAAACCCTCGCCGATGACGATTGGGGATACATACCTCGGACAGGTGACGCCGTACATCCAGACCGTCCTGTCGCCCGCCGCCTCCGGGCTGTTGAGCGCCGTCAATGTGCGCCCCGGAGATGTCGTGAAGGCTGGCCAGGTGGTCGCAACTCTGGATAAATCTACGCTGGTTCCGCAACAAAATGCGGTCACTCAGGCCCAGGTCGCGTTGTCCAATGCCAAGCAGCAGTACGCGGACGCCCTCGCCATGTACAACGACCGTACCAGCGCGCAGCAGCAACTGCAAGCGGCGCAAAACGCGGTGGAACAGCAAAAGCTTGCTGTGCAGGCGGCGGAACAGAACTTGCAGAAGGCCCAGTTACAGGCGCAGGCGGCGCTCAAAGGAGGCGGGACTCCCCAGGACCTGTCCGCGCTGCAGGCGGTGGTTGCCGCGGACCAGCAGGCGGTCGACTCGGCCAAAAAACAGCTCGATCTGGCCAACAGCAACCTGCAGATCCTCCAGCAGAACCTGGACACCGCCAAGCGGCTGTACGGGGACATCACCCAGGAACAGGTGCAACAAGCGTATGAAAATTACGAAAAGGCGCTCGCGTCTTACAACAGTTGGCAACATGGCGCGTTCGGCGGCAACAATCCGTACGCCAACCAGGTGCAGGCCTACCAATCTATCTACAACGCGCTGAATACGGGTTACACCCAGTTGCAGCAGGCGCAGCAACAGTACAACCAGGGACTTGCCGCTGTGTCACAGGCGCAGACCGCCCTGAGTTCGGCCCAGTCGAACCTGGCCAACGCCCAGAAGAGCCTGGCAGACGCCACACCGGATGCGTCCACCAATTTGGCGCAACAGACCCAGCTCACCGTGCAGCAGGCCGAGACGTCCCTCGCTCAGGCCCAGGCGCAGTACCAAGCCGCGCAGAGCTCCTTGAAGCTGGCGCAGGCCATCTACGATGATCGCACGCAGGCCAAACAGGCGCTGGACAACGCACTGGCGCAGCTCAAGACGAGCACGGCCAATCTGCAAACCGCCCAGGCGACGCTGGAAATGCAGGTGAAAGACGGGCAGGTTACGACGCCCATCAGCGGCTATGTACAGGCCGTGAATGCGCAGGTGGGCCAGAACGTGGGACCGCAAACTCAGATGATCACGATTGCCTCCATGGACCCGGCGATGGCCACCGTCCAGGTGCCCGAGTTTGACATCGGCAAACTGAAGGTGGGCACCAAGATGAGCGTCTACGTGCCGACCTTGAATCAGACGGTGGAAGGTAAAGTGTTCGCCATCCATCCGCAGCTCGACAGCGCCACCAACCAGTACCCGGTGGACATTGAATTGGACGGAGGGGGCGCCAAATTGCTGCCTGGCATGCAGGTCGAGGCCCGCCAGGAGACAACCGGTTCGCAGACTGCCATCCTGGTTCCCGCCGACAGCGTCCTGAGTTTGCAGAGCGGCGCCCAGGAAGTCTTCGTCGTGCAAAACGGGGTGGCCCACAGCCGGATTGTCCAAGTGGGGGCCATGACTAGCAGTCAATACGAGATCACCAGCGGTTTGCAGACGGGCGATCAACTGGTCGTGAAAGGACAAAATCTGTTGTCCGACGGAGACAAGGTCACCATTGTCCCGGACACGGACAGCACCAAACAAACGGGTAGCGCCAAAACAGGGGAGTAAGGAGAGTTCTTATGAAAATCACCAATCTGTCCATTCGGCGCCCCGTAACCACGACCATGGTGATGGTCGCGACCCTCATGATTGGTATCTTTTCGTTGTTGCAGTTGCCGCTGGAACTGTATCCCACCCTGGACCTGCCGGTGGCGGCGGTGACCACGGCCTGGGCGGGGGCGTCCCCGCAGGAGGTGGACAAGCAGGTCACACAACCGATTGTGCAACAGTTGCAGAGCCTGTCCGGCGTATCGGAGATTGACTCCACCTCCACCCAAGGCTCCAGCCAGGTCGTCGTCCTCTTCAACTACGGGGTGGACATCCGGCAGCAGGTGGACCAGATGAGAACCCTGGTTAACCGGGTGCAGAACCAGCTCCCTTCGGATGCTTCTGCGCCCGTGGTCCAGCAGTTTGACCCGAGCAACCGTCCCATCTTGACCATCTCGCTGTCCGGCGACGAGCCGCTCAGCGCCCTCACGGACTCCGCCAACAACATCGTGCTCCCGGCGCTGCAGCACCTGAACGGCGTCGGCGCCGTCAACGTCGCCGGCGGCTTGGACCGGCAGATCAACGTGCTTGTCAATCCCGACCGCCTCAACTTTTACCACCTGTCCATCAGTCAGGTGGTGCAGGCGCTGACGGCGAACAACCTCTCCACCGACGCGGGCCAGGTGAGCAAAGGCTCCCTGCTGATTCCGCTGCACATCGCGGGTCAGGTCTCATCGCCGTCCGAAATCATGGACATTCCCATTCAGACCGGTCAGGGGACAATCACCGTCGGCGACGTGGCCCAGGTGCAGGACGGTTACGCCGACGTCTCCATGATTTCGACCCTCGACGGGAAGCCGTCTGTCAGCCTGAGCGTGGTGCAGGCGAGCGACGCCAACACGGTCAAGGTGTCCGACGAGGTGCTCCAGACCGTCGCCAGGCTTTCGCACCAACTGCCGAAGACCGAGAAGCTCACGGTCCTGAGCGACTCCGCCCAGACCATCCGCGACACCATCCACACCGTCGTAGATCACACCATCCTCGGCTTCATCCTCGGCGTCCTCGTGATGCTCTTGATTCTGCGCAGCATCCGGACGACGACGGTGATTGCCGTGGCCATTCCGATTGCGGTGTTGGCCACCTTCATCCCGATGTGGGCGGGGGGCATCACCATCAATTCAGTGACGCTGGGAAGCCTCGCCGTGGGCCTCGGTTCATTGGTCGACTTCTCCATTGTCGTGCTGGAAAGCATCTTTCGCGCCCGCCAGAGAGGGCTCGATCCGATGGAAGCGGCGCGCACGGGCACCGCGGAGGTCGGCCTGGCGGTATTGGTGGCGGCGATGGCCCAGGTGTGCGTGTTCGCGCCCGCCATCTTCACCCCCGGGATCGCGGGGCAGTTCTTCCGGCCGATTGCGCTGACGGTCAGCTTTTCACACGTCGCGGCGCTGGTGGTGGCCATCACCTTCACGCCGGTGCTGGCGTCCCGGCTGCTGAAGGGGCCGCGGTTCCAACAGGAGGACACCATTCCTGGCAAGACGGCACCGTTCCGAGCCTGGAATCCGTTTGACTGGTTTGCCCGCGGCATGTACGACTTGACGCGCGCATACCGACGCGTCCTGAACTGGGGACTGAATCACAGATTCACGGTCATCGCCGCCACGGTCGTCATGCTGTTGGCGAGCTACATGATGGTCCCGGTCATCGGTTTCGAACTGGTGCCGAGAGTCAATACCAACCAATTGGGCATCAGCATCAACTTGCCCAACGGCACCAGCCTGGACAGGGCCACCCAGGTCGCTAACCAAATTGCGGATCTGGCGAAACAGAAAATGCCGGGCGTGCAGTCCATTTTTGAACAGGTGGGCGGAGGAGCAGGGCTGGCGAGCGGGTCCACGAACACGGCCAGCATCACTGTCACGCTCCGCCCGGACATGCAGCAGACGGCTCTGCAGGTGGCGCACGACTTCCAAAAGTACGTGGCCAACATGCCCGGAATTCAGGTGACCGTGTCGCCGGTCTCGCCGGGTGCGGGGCCAGTGTCCGGCGGTGTAACGGTTACCATCGAGGGGCCGGATCCGAACACCTTGAAGATCCTCAGTGATCAGGTCGCCAGCATCATGAAGCGCACGCCGGGCCTGCAATACGTGCAAAACTCCCTGGAGCAGGGCACGCCAGACTATCAATTGAACCTCAACCCGGCCGCGTTGGCGCGGTACCATCTGACGGCCCAGCAAGTGGAGACGGCGCTGCGCCAGTCGTTTCAGGGCGTCAATACATCCACGTTCTACCAGAATGGCAAGGAGTATGACATCGTCGTCAAGCTCCCGGAGGACTTCTCCAGGAATATCGGGAACCTGTCGCAGATCTTGATTACGAACAGCCAGGGGCAAGCGGTTCCGCTGCAACAGGTGGGGACCTTGACGGTGTCGCAGGAACCTCCGCGGATTACCGACATCAACGGCGTTCAGTCCGTGACGGTGCAGGCGGATGTGTACGGCACGTCGCCCGGTCAGGTGCAACGCATGTTGAGCCAGCAGTTCAGCACGATGCGCATTCCGGAAGGTTACTCCGTCGGTTTTGGACAGCAGGGGCAATTCATGAACAGCGCCTTCATCAGCTTGGGCTTGGCGCTGCTGGCTTCGGTGGTGCTCCTGTACATGGTGATGGCGAGCCTGTTTGAGTCGTTCCTGACTCCGTTCGTCATCATGTTTTCACTGCCGCCGACCTTCATCGGGGCCGCGCTTGGCCTGTTGTTGACACACCGGTCCCTGAACATCAACTCCATCATCGGCGTGGTGATGGTGATGGGCCTCATCGCGAACAACGCGATTGTGCTGGTGGACTACACCAATCAGTTGCGCGCGAAGGGCCGCACGTTACGCGAGGCACTCCTGGAGGCGGGACCGATTCGCCTGCGTCCCATTTTGATGTCCACCTTGACGACGGTGCTCGCCATGTTCCCGCTGGTGCTCGGCTACGGGACGGGTGCGGAGTCACTCGCGTCCATGGCGACTGTGATTGCGTTCGGCCTGATGTTCTCCACATTGGTGACCTTGGTGCTGGTGCCAGTGATGTACGTGACCACGGAGAATGCGATTCAGAGGGTCAAGAAATGGTTTGTGCGGAGAGGGGTGTCGGCTCACACCACATCTTCGGCCGGTATGTAAAACGGATGCGGATGTGCAGGGGCTGTCCAACTGGGGGTTATGCCGAGGAGAACTCGAAGGGGGCAGCGAATTCGTCTTCACAGGGCCCCCCACCCCCGCTTCACGAGAGGTGGCTGACGCGCAAATAGCCTGCGTGCGGATCCGTGTATATCTTCACCGGAACGCGAAATACATCCAACAGGGCTTGCTCCGTCAGCACCTCCGGGGGGGAGCCGTGGGCATACACCTGCCCGTTGTGAAGGAGCACCAATGTGTCGCAGTAGCGGGCAGCCAGCTCCAGATTGTGTATCGCGACGACAATGAGATAACCCTGATGCGCCAGGAGTTGCAGGCGCTTGAGAATATCCACCTGGTAGTACAAATCCAAGTTGGATATCGGCTCATCTAACAGGATGATCCGACTTCCCTGGGCGATGCAGCGGGCAATGCCCGCTCGTTGCCGCTCACCGCCAGACAGGCGTTCCAGGCGCACATCGCGGTAACGAGACAAATTTAACGTGTTGAGAGCCTGACGCACCGCCTCCCTGCTCTCCCGGTCCAAACTGCCCCATGCTGTCCGGTAGGCAAAGCGCCCCATTTCCACGTACTGTTCGACGGTGAACATCACGTTCTCGGGGACGTGTTGCGGCAAGTAGGCCATCTCCTTGGCACGATGACGGGGCGGGATATCCCTCAGCAACTTGTCTCTCAGGTAGACGGCGCCCGAGGTCGGATGCGCAATCCCTGCGGCTATCCGCAATAAGGTCGACTTGCCCGCTCCGTTCGGTCCAATCAACCCGATGAGGTGACCGGGTGCCCATCCCAAACTGACATCGCGCAAAACTCCGCGAAACGAAACCTGCTCCAGGCGAAGCTCTGGGAAGCTCTTATCCATCCGTATCACCCCCGGTGGGAACGCAATTCCTGCCGTCGCAACAAGAACAGAAAGAATGGAGCCCCCAAACAGGATGTGACGATCCCGATATTCAACTCAACTGGGAGCAGGGCCATCCTGGCCACAAGATCGGACAACAGCATCAGCACCGCTCCACCCAGTGCCGATGCCGGGATGAGATTGCGATGACGGGGCCCCATCCACAACCGCAGCAGATGCGGTACGATGAGACCGACAAATCCAATCACACCGGTCGCGCTGACACAAGCGCCCACCACAAAGGCGGACGTGGCGAGTGTGACCTGTTTGGTAAACTGAAGAGACACGCCTACTCCCTCAGCGTGTTCCTCTCCGATGGAAATCAAATCGAGTGCATGCGCCTGGGACAGATAAATGAGAAAGCCCGCCGTTACGAGGCCGGCCAGAATCAAACATTCACTCCACGTGCTCCCGTCCAGCCCCCCCATCAACCAAAACATCATCTGTTGCATGGTTTGCAACGGGGCCAGGGACAGCACAAGGGTGACAATCGCGCTGCAAAAGGAGTTGACGGCGACTCCGGATAGAAGCAGAGAATAGATGGATGTCCTGCCCCAAGTGGTCGAGAGACGATAGACCACGAAGACGACGACCAGTCCGCTCGCAAACGCGCCCAGTGGCGTATACCACTGGGATGCTTGCGCCAAACCGAATTGAATGGTGAGGACCGCGCCGAGCGAACCGCCGCTTGACACCCCGATAATAGATGGATCTGCCATGGGATTCCGGAAAATGCCCTGCAGCACGGCACCTGTGCTGGCCAGCCCTGCCCCCACCAGCATCGCCACCAGGAGGCGTGGCAACCGAATCGCGCCCACGACGACTTCGTCCGTGCCGCGCGCCCCGTGCAAGTAGCTCCAGACAGCCGATGGGATGCTCGTGATGGGGATGGTCATCGGACCGAGCGACAGTTCCAGCGCGGCGGAGATACAGAGCGTTATACTCAAGAAGAGAAATACCCATCCAGTCCGCTTCGAAGTCATGGTGCGAAATCAACGTTCGGGTACAGTGCCTTGGCCACATCCTGCACCCCAAGAACGACGTATTGCGATACACTGGTCAGATGGGCCGAATTGATGCTGTAGACCCGATGATTTTTCACCGCCGGGACGGTCTTGAGTGCCGGATTCGCCAAGATTCTCTGAATGAATCCATGGTCATCGCTTGCCACGATGATGACATCCGGACTCAGCTTGACGACTTCCTCATCGCTGACTTTCTGCCATCCCTTCAGGTTCGCTGCCGCGTTGACGCCTCCCGCGTCGACAATGACGTCGTTGACGGTCGTCGACGAGCCTGCCACATATCCATAAGAACTGTAGTTCAGTACACGAACTTTCTTCTGGCCCTTGACCTTGTTCTGGATGGCTTGAATTTGCGTTTCCATATCGCGGACCATCTTATCGGCACCGCTTTCGTTTCCGACAAGTGTGCCGACAACCTCGATATTTCGTTCTATGTCGCCAATGGAGTTGAAATTATTGAATTCGTACGCAGGGATGTGCGCCTGCTCAATCTGGCTGACGACATTCTGGTTGGTGTATGAAGCCATGAGGACCAAGTCAGGATGTGCGGCGATGATCTGTTCAGCATCGGCACCTTGAATGGTAGGGATTCCCTTTACAAATGACGTGATATTGGAGTAGGACGGATCATTCGAGTATGTGGTGACGAGAACAATGTTTTTCTTCGGAACCAATCCAGACAGGATCTCGTCGGTACCTTCTGTCGTGGAAGCAATCCGCTCCGGGCGCTTGGCAACGGTTACCGTGTGACCGGCATCGTCTTTCAAGGTCACCGGAAACGCGGTCGGCGTGGAAGAATTTGCAGAACTGGTATGATTCGAGAGTGAGGTAGGATGGCTGGTTCCACAGCCCGCGACGCCCAACAACGCGAGAACGAGGGCGGCTGTATGGAAGGCGACTGCAACCTTTTTCATTGACATGCCTCCTAGTCTTCCGTCGGGCATCCCCTTCAAAAAAGAAATCTCTGCCTAGAGGCAGAGTTGGTCGTGTGCGGATTTTACCAATCCTCCAACGCAACCTCTCCTCGAAGGTTCCGCTCCATCTCTTCAGGCAGGTCTCCTGACTTACAGCACGGAATCATTAACGCCTTCCCACGCGAACGCAGTGACGTTAATGCAAATAATGCTGATTACAGTGGCGGGACCGTACCGGACTCTCACCGGTTTCCCTATTCTCTCTGCACAGCAGAGCACCTGAAGAGCTATTTGATTCGAGTACATCGTATTTGATGGATAGGAATGTGTCAATCACCGCCATGAACGGATTCAGATGGCCCTCAAGCAGATGTGCGCCAGGCCTGTACTGGGGTATCTTATAGAGGACAAATCCCTAGAGATTCTCAAACAGCCTTTCGGACCCGTTTCCCATGTGGAGCGGGGGGTATGGATCCACTCTTTCAGGTAACTCTTTCAGGCAGTGGCGGACGCCATCGAGGAGGTGCGTCATGAACCATCAGCTTGTACAGCGGGAGTGCGTGGCGGATTGGGCGGTCGCGCGGGCGCGTGTTCGCCTGCAAGACCTGACAAAGCCGCGCGGCAGCATGGGGCAACTGGAACCGCTGTTGGAGCGGCTTGCGGGCATCACCGGAAAGGTTGTCCCCAGGCTGGAGCGGCCCGCTCTGTTGTTGTTTGCGGCCGATCACGGTGTGACCGACGAAGGCGTTTCTGCCTACGGGCCGGAAGTGACCGAGGAAATGGTCGTAAATATTTGCATGGGCGGTGCGGTGAGCAGTGTGTTGGCCCGGGAACAAGGCATCCCCATCACGGTGGTGGACGTCGGCGTACGGGAGCGTGTGCGTCACCCCGCGGCTCTGGTGCACAAGGTCGGTCCCGGTACCCGGAATCTGGCTGTCGAACCGGCGATGACGCGGGACCAGGCAGAGCAAGCGGTGGCGATAGGCAAGGACATCGCGGAGCAACTCATCCACCAAGGCCATGACATTCTCATTCTTGGTGAGATGGGCATTGGCAATACCACGGCTTCAAGCGCGATGTGCGCTCATCTCCTGTCGTGTCCCATCGAAGACGTTCTAGGGCGCGGAACCGGCATCAACGATGCGGCATTGGAACGTAAAGCCAGCGTTGTCAAACACGCGCTTGCACTCCATCAACCGTACATTCAAAATGCCTGGGATGTGCTCGCTCGGCTGGGGGGATTTGAAATCGGGGCGCTCGCCGGAGCCTGCGTGGCGGCCTCCCGGCATGGCGTGCCTGTGCTTCTCGACGGATTCATCACATCTACGGCTGCACTCTGGGCTGCCAAAGTGGAACCGACGGTCGTCGATGTGTTGCTCGCTTCACATGTGTCGGCAGAACCCGGGCATCCCTTGACGTTGCGGGCGCTCGGATTGACACCGATACTGGACATGGGAATGCGCCTTGGGGAAGGCAGCGGTGCCTTGATGGCATATCCCTTAATCCGTCTTTGTTGCCGGGTTATGGCGGAAACCGCAACATTTGAGGACGCTCGCGTGACAAACCCCCACCGCGATCCGGAAAACGAAACGTTGTCCGCTCACCAAACTCCGCAGGATGCCGTGTCGACTCCTGTCGCTGTGGACTTTTCCGAAGCGGAACGAGCCGCCGTGTACAAAGCCATCCTGGCCAGGCGTGACATTCGCGTGTTCTTGCCAGACCCGATACCGGAGGACGTGCTGACCCGCATTCTGTTGGCCGCCCATCATGCCCCATCCGTCGGTTACATGCAACCGTGGAACTTCATCATCATCCGGGATCGGGATACGCTTGCGGCCATCCAACAGATTGTGGAACGGGAGCGGGTACGGGCCGCGGAGAACTACAGCGGCATCCGGCAAGCGCACTACCTGCGTCTGAAAGTCGAGGGCTTGCTTCAAGCGCCTGTGACCATCTGCGTCACCAACGATCCCACTCGAGGCGGACCCCATGTACTCGGGCGCAATACCATACCGGAGACGGATCTGATGTCCACCGCGTGCGCCATTGAAAATATGTGGCTGGCCGCGCGCGTGGAAGGCGTCGCAATGGGGTGGGTAAGCATCTACCAAAAGGCTGACATACGCAGGATTCTGGGGATTCCAGACCATGTTGATCCCGTTGCCCTGCTCAGTCTGGGATATACACCGCACTTTCCCGACATTCCAGTTTTGGAACGCGTCGGATGGGGCAAGCGCGTACCTTTGTCCGACATCGTGTTTGAAGGTAGATGGGGAAGGAGGAGAACGTGAATGCGCATTTATACACGCGGGGGAGATCACGGCAAGACCGGGCTCATTGGGGGAATTCGCCGATTCAAGGACGATGCCCGGGTGGAAGCGTATGGAGCCGTCGATGAGGCAGGAGCCTTTCTTGGTCTGGCCATCAGTCAACTGGAACAGGACGGTCACATGGACATCGCGTCCCTGCTCACGGAGGTACAGCAAACGCTGTGGGACGTGGGTGCAGACCTGGCGGCTGTGAAGACGGACAAGTATATCTTTCGGACTCCTGAGGATGCGGCCGCGGTGTTGGAGCCTTGGATTGACAAATATAAGGAAGAGGCGGAAGCTGTCAAGAAATTTGTGTTGCGTGGGGGCAGTCTTGGGGCTTCATACCTTCACGTCGCTTGCACGGTCGTCCGTCGCGCCGAACGTCGTGTCGTACGTCTGATGCAATTGGAAGAAATCCACATGCCCGCGCTCAGCTTTCTCAATCGGCTGTCTGATCTCCTTTTTTTACTTGCCCGCGCCGTCAATGCCCGCGGTGGGCGTAAGGACATCGAATACAGTCACAGCACGGAGGTTTTTCGTGGTTAACTCGCTCGACGGAGGTCTGCACATGACGGAACATCTATCCGATTCCGCCGGCATACATCCATCCCAGATGGAAGTGCTGAAGTTCCAGGAACGACGTGCGCAAGATGGTGGAAAGGTCGAAGGAGAGACACGTGGAGGATGCACGTTTGTCTTGGGGGGCGCGCGCAGTGGAAAGAGCACCTTTGCAGAACGGTGGGCTTCTCGCCTGTCAGAAATCCATGGCCTTCCTGTCACGTATGTGGCCACCGCACAGGCGAGCGACAGAGAAATGGAGGACCGGATTCTCCGTCATCGCATACGGCGGCCGGATGACTGGTTGACGGTGGAAGAACCGCTCGACGTAGCCAATTGGATCGCGAGGCAGACAGAACCCAAGGTCATCATTGTGGACTGCCTCACTCTCTTGTTGAACAACTGGATGTGGCTGGAACGGTGTTCAGAAAGCCAGTTCGTAGCAAGGATGGAGGAGTTGGTTACGGCCATCGCGCAATCCACCAGTCACATCGTGGTGGTGAGCAACGAGGCAGGACAAGGCATCGTTCCTGCGGATCCTTTGTCAAGACAATACCGGGACTGGCTGGGACTCCTGAATCAGGCCATTGCAAAACAGGCCGAAGTCGTCATTTGGATGGTGGCGGGCATTCCAATCGATCTCAAGAAATTCGAGGCACAATGGCCATGATTCTTTGGCGACCAAACGCTTCAGTGGATTTCTTGTGACCTTCAGCCGGATTTGCTTGACGAGAATGGTACCGGGGATTGCCCCTGTATTCTTCATGTGACCAGCTGAATTCTCTTGGGTGCGTTTGTGGCGGGGGGAGGACTTCAGGGATGGCACCAATCCGGTGGTTTCTGCTCGCCCTGCAATTGACGACAATCGTTCCGGTACCATCCATCCCCAGGGTGACAGAGCAACACATTCGACAATGTGTCGTTTTCTTTCCCGTGATTGGGATCTTCTTAGGCCTTTTACTGTGGATGGTCCAAGCAGCACTGTCTCCGCACATGTCTCGGTTTCCTGCAAGCGTGGTTTCTCTGTCGATCTACACCCTTGCCACCGGCGCGCTGCATCTCGATGGTCTCATGGACGTTGCGGATGCAATCGGAAGCCGACGCCCGCGCGAAGCGGCGCTCGAGATTATGAAAGACAGTCGCGTGGGGGCAATCGGCGTAATGGCTGGTGTTCTCACCATGATGGGCAAGCTCGCGGCGATTTCAAGTTTGTCACCTCACCGGTGGGTGCCCTTCGTGGTGGTCCCCATGATGTCGAGGCTTGGAATGGTATGGATGATGGCAATCGCCCCTTCGGCTCGGAATCATGGGCTCGGCGCCCTTTTCGCACAGAAGGTTCCTTGGTGGACAGTTGCTGTGTCAACCTGCATCGGCACAGGGGTCTGCCTGCTCGTGTTGCCCATTCGTGAATGTGTGTGGGTTTTGTTCTATTCCCTCGTCACGGTTCTCCTCTTCACCGGGTGGATGGTCCGGCGTTTTGGAGGAACGACCGGGGACACATACGGCGCGTTGAATGAGGGGATGGAATGGATTGGATGGTTGCTTTTCGTCTCGTTCCGTGATTAAAACATACCATGAGCGTTCCCTTTGGGACGCGCTGAATCTTGGCGTTCACGTTCCTTTATTCCGCTCATGTGTCTGAAAAGTGGTTTCCAGTCTAGCCCAGTGAGACGAGGACATAGACACAACCCTGCGAGAAGGGATCCTTCGGCATGAAATTACCAGACATCCAAGCCAACCTGTCGCTTTCCGACGTCCTCCTCGAACAGGGCCTCATCACGCACCAAGAACTCTCTCGAGCCTACGCTTATCAAGAGAAGTTTGGCGGCAATTTGAAGCACGTGCTGCGGCAGCTCGGGTACCTCCAACCGTACAAGTTAAAGCGAGCGATCGCACAAGGTGTGGGCCGAACGCCGCTCGGTGAACGATTGGTATCATCCGGCGTTCTCACGCGCGAGCAGTTGGAGTACGCTCTTGCAATCCAGCGGCGGAGCGGCGGCCGTTTGGGCGACATCCTCATTTCAAGCAACCTGGCTTCTCCGCGGGCCATTTACAACGCGTTGGCGGAGCAACTGAAAGAGGGCCGGGTGGACGAGCGGTTTGAGCTGAGGACTGCGAGAAAGCTGCCGGAGAAGGTCGCACGCGCCCTCAACGCCGTGGTGCTGGACGAGGATGAGCACGTATGCACCCTGGCCGTGGCGGAACTCTTGTCTCCAGAAGGCATGAACACAGTGCGTTCTTACATCGCCAAACCGGTTCGTCAGGTTTTGGCCACTCCGTATGAGTTGGAACAACTGTGGAAAATCGTGTACAGCGATGAGATGGTCTTTGAGAGCGTCGATCGACTGGCTGTGGAACAACCGGAGAACTCAGCGTCCCGGGTGCTGAGTCGCCGGCAACTGTTCTTCATTCTGGCGGTGCTGTGCATGCTGGCGTACGCCTTCATCCGCGCCCCACAGCAGGCGGCGATGTGGGTGAACGTCTTTTGTCAGTTCGTCTATGTCGGCATGGCCGTGTTCAAGGCGCGCATTCTGTACAACGGAGTGGCGCGCGGCGCGAAGATCGAGATTTCAGCAACGGAACTGGAGCAACTGAATGAACGGGAGTTGCCTGTGTATACGATTCTCGTTCCGCTGTACAAGGAAGCCAGCGTGCTGCCGACATTGGTGGAACACATCGAGGCGCTGGACTATCCCAAGCACAAGCTGGACGTTCGGCTGCTGCTGGAGGAAGACGACCAGGAGACGTTGCAAGCGGCGCGCGCCATGAAACTTCCGTACAACTACACGTTTGTCGTGGTCCCCAACATGCAACCCAAGACGAAACCCAAGGCATGCAACTATGGGTTAATTCGGGCACGCGGGGAGTACGTGGTGATTTACGACGCGGAGGACCGTCCGGAGCCGGATCAGTTAAAAAAGGCGGTTGTGGCCTTTCGCAAGCTGCCTGAGTCGTACGCGTGCGTGCAGGCCAAGCTGAACTATTACAACGGATCGCAGAACCTACTGACCCGGTGGTTCACGCAGGAGTACAGCACCTGGTTCGGGTTGCTGCTTCCGGGTGTCATGACGATGAACATTCCGCTTCCCCTCGGCGGAACGTCGAACCATTTCAAAGCGAACGTTCTGCGCCGGGTGGGGGCTTGGGACCCGTACAATGTGACGGAGGACGCCGATTTGGGGATCCGTCTGTACAAGCACGGATATCAGACCGCGGTGGTGGACTCCACCACGTGGGAAGAGGCCAACAGCCGGTTCAAAAACTGGATTCGCCAGCGATCCCGCTGGATCAAGGGATACCTGCAAACCTGGCTGGTCCATATGCGCCACCCGGTCCGGCTCTACAAGGAGCTGGGGCATCGCGGCTTTTGGGGATTCCAAGCCGTGGTGTTGGGCACGCCCCTGTTGGCCATCATGAATCCCTTCTTCTGGGGGCTGATGGGACTGTGGTATGTGGCCCGGGCGGATTGGATTCCCGCCCTGTTCCCGGGTGTGATCTATTACATGGCGGCGATCCTGTTGATCTTGGGCAACTTCTTCTTCGTGTACAGCCATGTGGTGGGCATGTACCAGGAAGTCGAACGTGACCACCGCCAGAAACGCTTCCGTCTCTCCTACGGGCTGGTGGTCTCCGCCGTATGGTCACCCCTGTACTGGGGGATGATGTCCTTGGCCGCCTACCGGGCCATCTGGCAGTTGATCCGGCGGCCGTTCTACTGGGATAAAACCGTCCACGGCTTGGTGAAGGAACCTTCTGTTCACGCCAAGGAAAGCGAGCGGAATGTGATTGGAGGAATCAGTGTCTCCGCGCAGTAACCGGCTCGTGGCATGGGTGTTCGTTGCCGTGTGGGCCGTGGAGTTGGCCTTCGGCTACTACCTGTGTGTCGTGAAAGACGACATTCAAAACGATGCCCTCAGCCGCGTGGCGAACGCGTTTTACGTGCTGTACAGCCGCATGCCGCACCTGGGGGCCATCGGTTTTGTGTGGAACCCCTTGCCGAGCCTGCTCGAACTGACGATGGTGCTGCTCTGGCCCGTGTTTCCGGCCATTGTTCAGACATCGCTGGCGGGCGTCGTGCTGTCCAGTCTGGCGGCGGCCGGGCAGGCAGCGCTCCTCTTGAAGGCGCTGCGCAAGCACGGCGTGCCGGTGGCTTGGAGTCTTTTGCTTTGCCTGCTGTTGGCCGCTCATCCGTTCGTGTTTTTGTACGGCGCGAACGGGATGAGTGAGATGGTGTTCAGCTTCTTCCTCGTGTGGACACTGCTTTCGTATCTGCAGTGGAAGAGGGAGCACACCGGATCGAACTTGATGATGGCCGGAGTGGGATTGGCACTGGCGTTCTTGACGCGGTACGAGGCCGTTGCGTTTGGAGCCGCGTTGGCGGCGGCGGTGTGCATCGACGGTCTCCGATCGCGGACGCCGCGCGTGCACAGAATCACGGACATGCCCAGGCGGCGGTATCTGCGGCTTTTGCGCCAGGAGCGCCGGAAGTATGTCGTCGCGTCACTGACCGTCCTGTTGTTGCCGAGCTTGTACGCTGGACTCGTGTGGATCGCGATGAACGCCATCATCATGGGAGACCCCCTGTATTTTTATCACTCCCAGTATTCCAACCTTGCGCAGTCCAGTGTTCTGACCTCCAACTCGGTGTTTGCGCAGATGGTCGGTCATCCGTGGCGGGTCGTGCAGTTCATGGCGCAACGGGTGTGGCTGTTCAGCCTCCCGATGGGGGTGGTGCTCCTTCATCGCGCGCGCAGAGGGCGGTTGGTTCGTTGGGACACGCTGATCTTCCTTCTGTTGTCGCTGTCCATCCCGGCGCTGCAGTTCTCCCTGCTTCTCCACGGTGCCTCTTACGGATGGCTGCGGTTTTTCTACTATCCGCTGCCGGTGGCCGCGGCCTGGTGGGTGTATGAACTGGGGCTCGACGCCGCCTCCGGCCATCGGAGGCGCCGCCGGGATGTGAACCTGCTCATGCCGGTTGCTCTCATTGCCTCGGCGATCAGCGTGGGGATGGCGATGAGAAATCCAACGATTGCCCCGGAGGAATACGATACCATCTATCAAAAGTGGAACATCAGCCGTCTGCAGGTGACTTCGGAAATCGCCACGTACATCAATACACGCCTGCCCGACGCCACCGTGCTGATGGATTCGTTTTCTGCGTTCAACGTGATCGTCCATTGCCGGTATCCGCAACACCTCATCATCACCAGCGACTACGACTTTCTCGACGCGTTGCGTCACCCGCAGGCCCATCACGTGCAGTACATCCTGGTGCCGAATCCCGACACCGTGTTCAAATTCGACGCGGTGAACCGGCAGTATCCCCATCTGTATGCAGAAGGTGCCGATTGGGTGACGTTGGAGAAACGCTTCGATGGTTGGAAACTGTATGCGGTGAAACCGGAGGTGCCGGCTCACTCCTAGGAATGCCAGAGTAGGGAACGTCATTGGCCTGTTTCTGACGCAGTTGCCGTTCTCGAGTGCACTCGCGAATGCTCGCCGGCAAGTCTATGATGGGAATCGGTGAATTCAAGCGACTACACGTCAGGGAGAATGTCAACATGATACGGATTCATGCCATCCAAACCGGCGGGGTTTGGATCCGTTCCCGGCAACGCGAGGGATTCGGACGAGGCACCATGCGGCGGGTCCACACGTTGTTGGACCGGCAGTGGACGGAACGATTGCCGATTTGGGCGTGGGTGATGGAACACCCCGAGGGGCTCATCGTGATCGATACGGGCGACACGGCGAAAACGGCAGAGCCTGATTACTTTCCAAGGTGGCATCCTTATTTTCGACTGGGTGTGCGGATGGACGTCAAACCGGAGGAAGAGATTGGCCCGCAACTCAAGGGACTCGGTCTTTCGCCGGATGACGTTCGGTGGGTGATTCTCACGCATCTGCACACGGACCACGCCGGCGGCCTGCATCACTTCCCGAAAGCGGAGATCCTCGTGTCGCGTTCCGAGTATCAGTCGGCGAGAGGGACCGGGGGCCTGTTGCGAGGGTACCTGCCTCACCGGTGGCCGGATTGGTTTGCTCCGCGGTTGGTGGATTTCTCAGACGGATCGTTCGGTCCGTTTTCCAAAAGCCACGTCTTGACCCGTGCGCAAGACGTGATTCTCGTTCCGACACCCGGGCATACCTACGGTCACCTGTCCGTCATCGTGCGGCAGGATGACCATGACGTCTTCATCGCGGGGGACACTTCGTACAACGAAGCATTGATGAAGGAAGGGAAGATAGACGGCGTGGCGCCCAGCGACGAACTCGCGGCGGATACGCTCCGCCGGATTGCCCAGCACTGTCGCACCCGGCCCACGATCTATTTGCCAAGCCACGACCCCGATGCCCAGAACCGGCTTGCCACGCGGCGTTATGTCCAGGATTGAAACGATTGTGGGGCCAGGGTGGGTCGACGAGGACGGTGACAAGGCGCAGTGTGTGTGATTGGCGCCGCTCTGCGTGTCTACGAGCAGAATTATTTGGCGGCGCTGATTCTTGGTTTCAGCGCGCGGATACTGGCGCCGGAACAAACGGAACGGCTGAGGAGGGCGTTGGAGATGACAGAGCTGTTGAGGGAATTGCAAGAAGAGTTTATGGCGAAGGGGCGGCAGCAGGGATTACAGCAAGGACGGAAAGAAGGCAAGCGGGAAGTCGCCGAGCGGATGTTCCGCAAAGGTGCATCCGTGTCCGACGTCGTTGAGCTAACGGGACTGTCTGAGGAAGAGGCGGAGGAGATTCGGAAGAAGGTCAACTGAGGCCGCAACATCCGCGGAACTCCGTGGTCTGTCCCCCATGACCGAGTGAGCGACGCGTTTCATTTTGGTTTGATCTGGACGTGTAGGCATGCTAAGAGGACATTCAAAGGTCTACGGTGTAAATTATAAACAAATACGGTTGCGCATTGTGTGGCGCGAAATGGGTGTCTGGGAGGTGAGGCGGATGACGAAAGTGGCAGTAAATCCAGACATCCTGCGTTGGGCAATGGGGCGCGCAGGTGAAAGTGAAGCGACCCTAAGCAAAAAGTTTCCGAAAATTTCGCAGTGGATCAGTGGTTCGGCGTTTCCGACCCTCAAACAACTAGAGGAGTTCGCCAAGTCTACGCACGTCCCCTTGGGGAGTTTGTTTCTGCATCAGCCTCCGGAGGAAACGTTGCCCGTTCCATTTTTCCGAACTGTGGAAGGCGATGCGCCACGACGTCCCAGTGCGGAATTGTTGGATACGATTCGGCAAATGAAACTCCGACAGAACTGGATGCAGGAGTACTTGCAACGTATTGACGCATCGCCGCTTGATTTTGTGGGCTATCATTCCGTCGAAGAGGAAACGCAGTCCATCGTTCAACACATGCGTGAAGTCTTAAGGATGGATGATCAATGGGCTAAGTCTTTCCGTACATGGGAAGAGGCGTTACGCCGGCTCCGCCATCGTATTGAAGATACCGGCGTCTTGGTGGTTGTCAATAGCGTGGTTGGGAACAACACGCATCGCGAACTGGATCTCTCCGAATTTCGCGGATTTGTGCTCATTGATTCCTTTGCACCTCTGATCTTTGTGAATGGGCAGGATGGCAAAGCCGCGCAGATGTTTACGCTTGCCCACGAGTTCGCACATGTGTTGTTTGGCAAAGGGGCCATTTTCGACTTGCCGGAAATGATGCCTGCGCAGGACGAGCTCGAAATAAAATGCAACGAGGTGGCTGCCGAATTCCTGGTTCCCAAGAATCGCCTGTTGTCTCAATGGGATAAGCGGGCAGAGGATTCTGAGGAAATCGCCCGATTGGCTCGCCAGTACAAGGTGAGTCAATTGGTTGTCGCTCGCCGCGCGCTGGATCTTGGGCTTATGACAAAGGAGCGGTACTTTGGTTTCTACAGGGAGTATCAGAAAAGTGTTCTTGGGGCTCAAGAACGTAAAGAGGATAAAGAGAACGGTGGAAATTTCTATTTCACCACCCATCTGCGTGTTGGGGATCGCTTTGCGCGAGCGCTCATTACAGCACTTCTGGAGGGAGAGGTATCGTACACGGAGGCTTACCGCTTGACAGGACTTTTTGGTAAGACATTTGACAAATACGTGGAATGGGTAGAGGGCGTTGGACGATGACTACACACACGAGGGAATATGTGGTAGATGCCAACGTGTTGATTACTGCTTATCAAAATTACTATGCGCACGATCTGCTACCGAGATTTTGGGATGTCCTTCCGAATGAAAGTCGAGTGTGCAGCATTGATAGAGTATTGAGGGAACTTCGCCGCGGCAATGACTGGCTTTCAAGTTGGGCGCAACAGCATAGGGATTGGTTTCTGTCCACGGATGAGATTTCGGTGCTGGAACGATACAGAGACGTCGTCAATTGGGTAGCCTCTGTTTCTCGATACAAAGAGGAGAACAAGATGGCGTTTTATGAAGGGGCGGATCCATGGTTGGTTGCGTACGCATCGGTACATCATTTGACGGTGGTGACATTGGAACGTCCGGAGCCGAATTCACGGAAAGTGAAAGTTCCTGATGTATGTAACCAATTTGGGGTTCCTGTTGTGAACACATTCAGGATGTTACGGTCATTAGGCATTGTGTTCTGATTTTCATGGCGAACTTTCCGCTAAAAACCACAAAGATTTTGGCGCAAGCACGCCAAAATCTTTGCAATCCGCTTTATGGAAAACATATGGGAAAGGTAGCTATCCAGTTCGCTGGTCGTTCACCATGTGTCTTAGAGGTTCGGCATCCCATTACAGCTTGTTGAGATAGTCCACCAGTTGGTCCAGCATCAAGTTCGCGGAGAGGATGCCGCCGGACGTGTTCCACACACTGTCGTCCACAGTGAACACATGGTTCTTCTTGACAGCGGACAATTGCTTCCAGAGCGGGTCCTGCGTCCAGTCGTCCGCCACGGCTTTGCCCTTTCCGTCGCCGGTGTCATAGATGTAGTAGAAGATGACGTCTCCGTCCATGTCCGGAATCCGTTCCTTCGTCACGTTGTCCGCGAAGCCGTGCTTCTGCTGCGCCTTCGGCCGCTTCAGGCCGACTTCATTCAGGATGGTTCCGGCAAACGTGTCGTCGTAGTAGATTCGGGCGGTGCCGGGCATGAAGCGGACCAGGGACACCTGGGTGGACAGCTTGTCGCCCAGTTTGTCGCGCACCTGTGCCACGTGCTGATTGAACTCCGCGATCTTCTGCGCGCCTTCCTGCTCCTTATGTAACGCCTTCGCATAGAGTTGGAAGTTTTGTTTCCAGTCGCCGCGCAAGTCCTCCGAAAACACGGTCGGCGCGATCTTCGAGAGCTGGCTGTACACCTTCTCCTGCCTCATCTTGTTGCCGAGAATCAGGTCCGGCTTCAGCGCGGCAATCTTTTCGATGTTCGGCTGGTTCTCATCGCCGACAACCTCGACGCCCTGCATTTCATTGGCGATATGCGGGTACCAGGGGTTCCCTTCCCACGACTTGACTGCGCCCACCGGTTTGATCCCGAGCGCCAATACGGCCTCCGTGCCCTCGTTGGTCAACACCACGATCCGCTTGGGAATGCCATGGATGGTGGTGCTGCCCATCGCGTGCTGCACCGTGTACACCACCTGGTCGGCGTTGCCTTCCGACGAATTGGCCGTGCCCTGGGCGGCGGTTTGGTTTGTCGTTTGGCCGCACCCAGTGACCACTACCATCAAGGTGGCGAACAGGGCCAACAACATTCCGAACAGGTGTCGCCGTCTTGCGAGCGAACCCGACAGCATGAAAGACTCCTCCTTCCGAATTGGCTTCTGCGCGTACCTCTGTAAGTACACGGATGTAGAAACGACTTGCGCGCAGCGCCTCTTTCATCTAAAGTTGACTTGTAAAGTCATGTTTCAATATACTTAACTCGCTTCGTTTGTCAATACTAATTCGCGAATGGGTTTGATTTCATTCAAGCTTTCCTGTTTGTCACTCAAGCTTTCCTGCTTGGCCGATGTCGGGTGAATCGCGCAAGCGCGCAGCTTCGGATGAACTCAGTCAGGACGGTGAACGAGGGCGTGTTGACCAACCGCTTGTGGGGAAAGGTTTGGATTCTCCTGTTGCTTTTCATAGGTGTACTATTCAGCGCGTTGTTCAGTGTCTGTGAGGGGCTCGGCAATTCTTCCATTTCTGCGATCCTCGCGGCCGCCCTGCACCCTTCCGGAAGCCAGCTCGGCACCGTCCTCCAGGAGGTGCGGATTCCGAGAGCGCTCATCGGCGTGATCGTCGGCGCTTGCCTCGGCCTGTCGGGCGTGCTGCTGCAGACCATGACGCGCAATCGGCTGGCCGACGTCGGGATCTTCGGCCTCAACGCCGGCGCATCGTTCGCCGTCGTGCTCGGCATCTCGCTGTTCGGCATGACCTCCGTCAGCGCCCTCACGTGGATGGGGCTGCTCGGGAGCCTCGCGGCGGGTGCGTGCGTGTACCTGATGGCCGTCTCCGCCCCCGGACGCGCTTCACCGACCACCATCACCTTGGCCGGCGCCGCCCTGACGATGCTGCTGTCGTCGTTGACGCACGCCCTGCTCGTCCTCGACCAGCCGATGTTGAGTCAGGTTTTGTTTTGGATCTCGGGTTCCCTCGCGGGGCGATCCATGCACGCGCTCCTTGTCACGCTTCCCTTCCTCGCCGCCGGTGCGCTGATTGCCGTTGGAATGGTGCGCGCACTCGCCCTCATGGAATTCGAGGATGACGTGGCGGAGGGACTCGGCCAGCGGGTGTTGTGGATGAGGTTGGCCGCCGGGCTGGCCGTCATCCTGTTGGCGGGCGGATGTGTTGCCCTGGCGGGGCCCGTCGGGTTCCTGGGGTTGATGACGCCGCACCTCGGGCGCTGGCTGGTCGGTTCGTCCATGCCCTGGCTGCTGAGCTACAGTGCCTGCTTGGGCGCTCTGGTGTTGGTGTGGGCGGATGTGGCCGCGCGCACCGTGCTGCAACCCAGTGAGCTGCCGATTGGCGTCTTGACGGCCCTGATTGGCGCCCCGTTCCTGATCCACGTCGCGCGCAGAGGAGGCATCCGGTCGTGAAGCACGGGAACCCCCCGTCCGCTCGCACCCACATCCGGCCAGCTTACCGATGGCATCGGTTCACCGTCGTCACTGCGGTGTTGGTTTTGATGATGATCCTCCTTTTCATCGTGAGCCTGAGCGTCGGTGAAACGTTCCTCGATCCGCTGGAGCTGACGCAAACACTGTTCGGATCGACAACCCCTTACAATCAACTCATGCTGAATCTGCGCGCGCCGCGCATCCTGGCGGCGTTGCTCGCCGGATGCGCGCTCGGCGGCGCCGGTGCCATTCTGCAGGCCATCATCCGCAACCCGCTTGCTTCCCCGGACCTGCTCGGGATCTCGGGCGGATCGTCCGCCGCCATCGTCGGACTGTTGCTGCTGTTTCCGAACGTCAGCGTGCATTGGCATCCTCCAGCCGCCTTGCTCGGCGCGCTGGTGGCCGCCATCCTGATCTACGGATTGGCCTGGCGGAAAGGGCTGAGCCCCACACGGCTCGTCTTGGTCGGCATTGCCATCGGCGCCATGGCGGCCGCCCTGACCACCTTTCTGCTGGTGGCCAGCGCGCCGGAGGTGCAGAGCCGGGCGTATGTCTGGTTGGTCGGATCGGTCTACGGCAGCGACTGGCCGGACGTGGCCGCCGGTCTGCCCTGGGTGCTGGGCTTCGGTCTGGCGAGCTGGTTGTTCGCACAGCACATTCACATCCTGCAATTCTCCGATGATGTCAGCGCCGCCCTGGGCGCGCGATTGACCCCGTACCGGGTGATTGGATTTGCGCTTTGCGTCGGCCTCACCGGGGGTGCGTTGGCGCTCGGCGGCGCCATCGGCTTCGTCGGCCTGCTGGCGCCACACATCGCCCGGATGCTGGTCGGCACGGAATTTGGAAAGTGGTTTGTCACCTCGGCCCTGCTGGGGGGCATCATCGTGATGGTGGCGGACACCGTCGGGCGCACCGCGTTCAGTCCGCTGGATGTGCCGGTCGGCATCTTCACGTCCGCCGTCGGCGCGCCGTTCTTCATCTTCCTGTTGCTGAGGGGCAAGCGCATTGAAGGAAGGAGTGGTGAGCATGCTGCTCGCTGAAAACATCCAGGTGGGGTACGGATCGAAGATCGTCATTCAGGAACTGAATCTGACCATCGCGCCGGGCCAGATCACTACCTTTATCGGTGCCAACGGCTGCGGGAAATCCACCCTGTTGCGGACGCTGGCTCGTTTGTTGAAGCCAACGGCCGGCACCGTCCTGCTCGACGGGCGTGACATCTTCAAGCGATCGACGCGGGAAGTGGCCAAGCAATTGGCACTCCTGCCACAGACCCCGTACGCGCCGCCCGAAGTCACCGTCCGTCAACTCGTCCGGCTGGGGCGCTATCCGCACGGGCGGTGGCTCGGCGGATGGAGCGACCGGGACGAGCAGGCTGTGCAGGAAGCCTTGGCGGCCATGAAGTTGACGGACCTCGCGGATCAACCGGTCGACACGCTGTCGGGGGGCCAGCGGCAGCGCGCCTGGATTGCCATGACGCTTGCGCAGGAGACGGACTTGTTGCTGCTGGATGAGCCCACCACCTACCTGGACCTGTCGCACCAGTTGGACATCCTGGATATCCTGCGGGAGCTCAATCGACGGCATCACAAGACCATCGTCATGGTCCTGCACGACTTGAACCTGGCTGCGCGCTATTCGGATGTCATGGTCGCGGTTCACCAGGGAACCGTGTACACGCAGGGGAAGCCGGAGAAAGTGATGACGCCGGAAACCATCCGGGCGATCTTCGACGTGGAGTGCGTGGTGATTCCGGATCCGGTCGCCGGGACGCCGCTGTGCATCCCCATCGCGACGCGAAACCACGAGGTGGGTGAGGATGCGGGACGGACACAGGAACCGGCGCAGGCCCGGCATGCGTTGGAACTGGCCCGTTGAGGGCGGAGGGCGGTGTCGGTGCGTTTTGGTAATGGAACTGATGTTTGTGGTACCTCATCACTCCCTTCAACAAAGGGGAAACGGGATATGAGGCTCCCTTCTGCAGGGAGCCTCATGCTCGTGATGGGTCCGTTGCGGATGACAGAAACTGTATGACATGCATGTGGTATGAAGGACGCCGACTCCCAGTGGCAGGGCGGCATCCCGGCAGATGGATTTTACTGCGTCGCATCAAAGGTGACGTTCTGCCGGTCCGTCGAGTAGCCCTCCGTCAGTTGGAAGTACAACGTGAACTGCTTGACGTCCGAGGGCAGGGCCTCAAGGGTGACGTTGCCCGTCACCGAGGTCCCGGGACCAATCTGACCGGTGAACTGCGGGTCCTGCGCCACCAGCCCGACGAACTGGTTGTCCGCCAGGATAAAGGTGGACAGCATCGAGGCATCTCCTGCAACCTTGCCGTTGTTGCTGAGCGTAACGTTGACTACGGTCCCGCTCGCATCATGTGCAATGCTGTTGATGGTCAGCCGCATGCCGTTGCTGCTGGTATGGTTGTACGGCAAATGGGACAGGGGCACTGCGGCAGGTGTGGCGGAATTCGAGTCGCCGGTCCCAGTTGTCGCCGACGTCAATAATGAACGGATTTTGTTTTATGCGATCGCGATCGCAGCTCCGTAGCGACGGATTTGCATTTACCTGACTCGGGCGGGGTGCGGATTGTGACCGTTTTGCATTTACGCATGGTTCCCGGGTGGTTCCCGGGCGGTCGACGGTGCAGATAAGTCAATCCATCCACTTAATTTCACCGCTCGCGTCCGACATAACGTCAAAACTGCAATTCTGATGTCCCCCTCCCGGCACGAAAACATCAAATTGTTCCTTATGGTTGCGGGCATGGCTTCCGGCCGTGCACATTGGGGTCAATCCCCCATCGTCCGAATGAACTACGGAAAATTGCTCCATGCGTGCCTCCTCTTTCATTTTAGACAGTCGTAATTTTGAGGCGTGTGGGAGGGGGTACGTCATGGGGCTCATCAGCGTCATTGCACATGCGGGCTGGCTCGCTCTGGGCACCATCAGCATCCTGGAATTCTTGCAGATGCGGGGACAATCGGTGGAAGGAATCTGGCGCAAGGTGCTCTGCGCAGCCTACGAGTGGGTGCCCGCCATTGGACTGGTCATCTGGATATTCCTCATGGACGGCGTGGACTTTGCCGTATTCCCGCTCTACGTCTTGCTGATGATGTCTTTCGGCCGGCTTTCCCGGACAAGAATCATCAACCTGTTCTTCATCCTGTGTTCGCAGGTCCTGCTGATGTTGGCGTTGCCAGGCGTGCGGGATCGCTGGCTCGAATGGGCCTGCAGCCTGGTCGCCCTTCTGTCCTTGATGTGGCATCTGGTCCGCATTCGGATCCGGTTTCATCCCATCCTCGCATTCGGCTTGGTGGCACTCGTCGCGTTCACCGCGTGGGTCCTGCACCCCGACATCGCCCGGCTGCACTCAGTCGTGGAGATCCTCGTGATCTCGATGGTGTTTCTGTTCTACGTCCATGATGCGCGCGTTCGCCGAACGATTCAAAGGGAACGGGAACGCGATCCGCTCACCAACCTGCTGAACCGCAGAGGCGGCGAGGAATGGCTTCGCAGGCAAACGGGGTCGGAGGGCGTGGCGGTCCTCGTGGATCTGGATGACTTCAAATTCATCAACGACTCCTTCGGCCACGACGCGGGGGACGCGGTCCTCCGGGAGGTGGCGCGGCGGCTGCAGAGCGCTGCACCGGAGGGATCGGCGTGCATCCGGTGGGGAGGGGACGAATTTCTCATTCTGATTTCGCAACCGTGGTCTTCCGCGTGGAGGCCGCGCATTGAGCGGATGTACAACGCCGTGACGCAAATCCCCGTTCAACTGCCCGGAGGAACCGAACTGACCATCCTCTGCAGCATGGGCGTGGCATGGGGGAGGATGAGCCATCAGCTCATCATCGACGCCGACCGGTGTTTACTGAGTGCCAAACAGACGGGCAAGGACAGGATTGGGTGGGTGGACGCGGACACCGCGGTCCGGCAGGTTTGGTCGAACGCCAGCGTGTACCGCTTCGCGCGGGCCTTCGATCAATTGACCCGCCACACCGCGGTGGCGTGCATCGCAACGGATGTCCATTACAACATCGTGGATGTCAACCCCGCCTTCGAAGCGTTGAGTGGATACACCCGTGAACAGCTGATTGGTAAAAAGCCGAGCATGCTGGCCGCGCGTGGAGACTTCAACCGCAGGCGTTACCCTGACATCTGGGCGTCCCTGGAACAGCACGGGCGCTGGGAAGGAAAGCTGTGCAATCAACATCCGGATGGGACCGTGTGGTGGGCCGACACGCGGATGTCCGCGGTGCGCGTCGGGGGCGTGGTCGTCGGGTATTGGTCCATTGTTCACAAGGCCGAGGAAGGCACCGTCGACGTCGCGGCGAGACTTTCGACCTTCGCCGACCAAAACCGCCTTCCCGTCCTCGTGGTGAACCGGGAGGGGCGGATCAAAGCCGTGAACAGCGCGTTCAGGGACCTGTATGGCACGAACTTGCACGAATGCGTGGAGAAGAGGGTGGACGACATCCGTTCCGCTGCCATGAAACCCGCCAGCTTGAACGATATCCGCACGAGTGCGGAACGGATTGGCGTGTGGTTCGGCGTCACGGTCAACGAGGGAATCCACCGGGAAGGCGCGATCCCGGCGGTGAGCGCCATCTTCAAGTGCCCGGTCGACTCCGGGGTGGTCCAGCCGGGAGAGGACGTTCATGTCGAACTCCAGGTTCCCCTTTCGCGCATCTTACAGGAGTGGGAACAGATCACGGGCAGGTCGTATTCCATCGAGGCCATCTTTCTCCAAACCCTGGCGAAGGTGGCGGAGTGGGGGGACCCCGACTTGTTGGCTCACGTCACGCGCGTGAGCACCTACGTGCGTTGGCTCGGCAAGTGGATGGCGGATAACAACCTGCTCACGATGGACCAGGTGGAGACGATTGCGGTCGCGAGCATCACGCATGACATCGGAAAAGTCGCGATTGCGCGCGAGGTGTTGCTGAAGCCCCATTCTCTGGGGTTGGAGGAGTACGGATACGTGAAGGCGCACGCGTTGATCGGCGAAAACATCCTGCAGACGGTGTTGGAAAACATGCGCCTGTTCGACGGACGGTCGCGGGCTCTGATTGACTGTGCGCGCGTGATCGCCGGCACTCACCACGAATGGTGGGACGGAAGCGGTTATCCGCGGGGTCTGCGGGAGACGGCCATTCCGCTGCCGGGGCGGATGGTCGCCGTGGCGGACGTCTTGGACGCGCTGTTGAGCCGACGGCCTTACAAGCAGCCCTGGCCCAAGGAACGAGTGCGGCGTTACATGCTGGAGCATCGCGGCACGCAATTCGATCCGCAGATCATCGATGTCCTGGACGCCGCATGGGATTTCTTGCCGCATCTTCACGAAGGCTCAGAGATGGGGCTTCTGAAGGAGGGATGAATTCGTGTCCATGGAGACGAGGATGCCGGAGCCCATTAGCCCGACTGATGTGCCGGTCCGGGACGAGATGGCGGAGAAGCTGATGTATCTCCAAATTTTTCTCAGGGATTTGGGGCTGAGGCACGAAATTGCTGCCATGATCGCCCCGTATCTTGAACAGATTGCCAAGCGCCATTACGACGTGCTGGAGCTCTATCCGCACCTGCAACAGATCATCGATGGGCACAGCCGGCGGGATCGGCTGGAGAAGACGTTCGTGAGATATTTTCGCGATCTGTTTCTCACCGACCTGACGACGGCGGAGTTTTACGAATGGAGAAAGAAAATCGGCAAGCGGCACAGCCGGATTCGTGTGACTTCGGAATGGTATGCGGGATCGTACGTGCGCCTGTTTGAATTTCTGATCCCCGTGGCCGTTCAGACCTATCGTCGCAATCCGCGGAAGCTGGCGGATCTCCTGCTGGCGAGCATTCGGATGGCGCTCCTGGACATGCAGCTCATCTTGGAGGCGTACGAGGAGGCGACTCAATTCCGGGAAACGGAGAAGGTATCCGAGGTGTTGGAGGCCGTCATCGCCATGGATGCCATCGCACCGGCGAAGGCGTGCGCCTTCACGGTGTCGGAGGAGGCCGAGAGCATCGCCGCCGCCACGCAGCAGTTGAGTGCCTCCGTACAGGATATGGCTCAGTCTTCGATCCAATTGGCCGAGTACGCGCATCGCGTGCTCGAGGAGGCAAACGAGGGCGGTCATATGGCGCAGACCGCCATGGAAGGCATTTTACGGCTGAACGATTCTTTTGGGTATCTGCAGACGAAGTTCGGCGCGCTCGAAGAAGCGGCCTCAAGAATCTCCGGCATGTCCGACGTCATCCGCCGGGTGGCGGATCAAACGCACCTGCTGTCGCTGAACGCTGCCATCGAAGCCGCGCACGCGGGCGAACACGGGCGCGGATTTCGGGTGGTCGCATCCGAAGTTCGCTCACTCGCCACGCAGACAAAGGAACAGGTGGCGGAGATGGAGAAGGTCGTCAAGCACGTACAAACGGCGTTCCGGGAAATGGCGGAGGGGATTGCGAAGACCGCGCAAGAGATTCGTCAGCACGTCGAGACGGCGCAGACGGCCAGTGGCGCCCTGCAGTCCGTCATCGAGCATATGCACAGGATGAACGACTTCACGGCCAGCGTGGCGGCCAACACCCAGCAACAGGCTGCGGCGACGGAGGACATCGCCCGCCGCACCGCCAATGTCCTCGAAAACACCATGGCGATCCGGGAGAAGGTCGACGCCTTGGGGGCGCAAATCTACGAAACGAGCGTCAGGTCAAACGACCTGCGGGAAGGTCTTCTCGGAAACCTGCACACCCTGGACGACGACGAACGGATCCGTCTTGCGCAGCTCGAGCCCCTGTTGTTGAAGTGGTGGTTGCACAATGCCCGGATGGGATACCATGCGGTGGATCCGAGCAGACTGGCCGACCCTCGCCGCTGCCAGCTCGGCCAGTGGCTCGAACGCAGGAGAGAAAGCGGATGTTCTGCCGACCCTTCCGCATGGCGGACGGCGAAAGCGCTGCATGATCAGCTTCATGAAGTGGCGGCGGAGATCCTCGGGATCTGGGCGAGCCATCCGGAGGCCGACGTCCGCGACCGGATGGACGCCTTGGACAGGTTATCCCGCGATGTGGTTCAGGCGTTGGAGGCGTTCAGTGCCCGGACGACTTCCGGATGATGACCTCCGGCTGCAGCACGATGCTGCGCGGGGACGGCGCAGGTCCTTCGCCGTGTTCAATCCGCTCAATCAACAGTTGCGTGGCGATGGTTCCGAAATTGTACGCGGGCTGACTGGCCACCGTGAGAAACGGTTCCACCAGGGAGTATGGATCCACATCGTCAAAGCACACCACGGCCATGTCTTCGGGGACCCGTAGTCCGCGGTGGCGCAGCCCCCGGATCACCTGCACCGCGAGAAAGTTGTTGGCCGCGAAGATGGCCGTCGGGCGCGGTGTACAGTCGAGCAACTGCTCGACCAGGGTGAAGTCCATGTTGCGCATGTACGACGTCTCCTTCACCCATGCCTCCCGAAACGGGATGCCGTGTTCCTCCAGTGCGCGGCGATAACCGTCTCGCCGTTCGCGCGCCGTCGATGTCGTGAGAAATCCCGTGATCATCGCGATGTCCCGGTGCCCGAGGTCGATGAGGTGTTTCACCAGTTGAAACGCGCCCATGCGGCTGTCTCCTGTGACGACGTCGGCCTGTACGCCGTCCACCTTGCGGTCGACGAGCACGTACGGGATCTCGAACGAGTCGAGCAGCTCCAGGTTCTTGCGTGATCCGTCTCCGGCCGCCGCGATGATCACGCCGTCGACGCGGATGGAGACGCACATCCGAATGTACTCCAGCTCCTTGGCCGGATCCTCGTCGCTGTTGCACAACACGACGCGGAAATCGTTCTTGCGCGCGGTGTCCTCCGTCCCGCGCGCCACCGTGGTGAAAAACGGGTTGGTGATGTCCGGGACAATCAAGGCGAGGGTGTCCGTGCGCCTGCGCACCAGACTTCGGGCAAGGTCATTCGGGACATAATTCAGTTCTTTCATCGCGCGCAGGACGCGCAGGCGTGTCTCTTCCTTCACATGGCCGCTGTGATTGATGACCCTCGACACGGTCATGGGGGAGACGCCAGCGAGCCTGGCGACATCGGAGATGTTTGCCACGACACGAACCTCCACTCGGGAAACACGAGACTTCAAACTGGATATGTTAATGATAACATAAATTCATGCCGGTGGGGCCTTGGGATGATTTCGGGTACGCTGCACGCTCGTACCATCCGGAAGTCCGCATTGCACATGACACCGTGAGTTTTCTATCCGCGAGCATCTGAAACATACAACGAAATGTTCAATCAACGCTTGAATGTCCATGAGGGTCGTGTTATATCTGAAATCACAAATGTTATCGGTAACATGATCGATTCAACGTTCGTCGTCGTGACCGCCCAAATTTGGTGTGGAGGGACGCGGATGAGACCTCTGGTGAAGATGTCCGGGATCACGGTCCAGTTCGGTGGCGTGTCCATCCTGCGCCATGCGAATCTGGAGGTGCAGGCGGGCGAAATCCATGCCCTGCTGGGAGAGAACGGGGCCGGCAAATCGTCCTTGATGAAAGTGCTCGCCGGGGATTATCCAAAGACGGCGGGGACGATTGAGATCGATGGCGAACGGGTTGAATACAACACCCCGCACGGCGCCATCGCGCACGGGATCAGCATGATTCATCAGGAACTCCAATTGGCGCCTCATCTGACGGTGGCTGAAAACGTATTCCTGGGCCGGGAGGTTCCGAGCGGCCGTCTCGGTTGGCTGCCCAACAAACGGGAGATGCGACAGCGGACAGCGGCGTTCTTACGGGATCTGGCGCCGGACATCGGGCCCGATGAACGGGTCGGTCAACTGGGAATCGCCAAGCAACAAATGGTCGCCATCGTGAAAGCGTTGTCGGCGGGCGCCCGCGTCCTGATCATGGACGAGTCCACGACGGCCTTGACCGACGCGGAGGTCAAGCGGCTGTTTCAGGCGCTGAACGACCTCAAGGCGCGCGGGGTCGCGGTGATCTTCATCACGCACCGCCTGGAAGAGGTCTTGGAGATGGCGGATCGGGCGACGGTGATGCGCGATGGTGAAACCGTGGCGACCGTGCCGGTGAAAGACGTCGATATGGACCGGTTGATTCAGTTGATGGTGGGGCGGCAAGTGCACGACGTCTTTCCCAAGGCCAAGACCACCCGGGGGGCGGAGGGGTTGCGGGTGGAGCATTTGACGCGGCACGGCGTGTTGGACGACATCAGCTTCACGGCGTACCGCGGCGAGGTGCTCGGCCTGGCCGGGTTGATGGGGGCTGGGAGAACCGAACTTATGCGCGCCATCTTCGGTGCCGATCCGATGGACGGCGGGCAGGTGTACGTCAACGGGAACCGGGTGTCGATTCGCCATTGCGGCGACGCCATCTCGGCGGGCATCGCCTATCTGACGGAAGACCGGAAAGGCAACGGTCTGGCCGTCGGGTTGGATGTCACCACCAATCTCACGCTCCCCGTCTTGCACCGGATCGCTCGTTTCGGTGTGCCGAACCTGGGGAAGGCCGAGCAGATCACCCGGCAGTACGTGGACGAACTGTCCATCAAGGTCCACCGCTTGACGGACCGCGTCAACATCCTCAGCGGAGGGAATCAACAGAAGATCATGCTGGCCAAGTGGCTCGCCACGGGCGCTGAGGTGTACCTGCTCGACGAGCCCACCCGAGGCATCGACGTGCAGACGAAGGTGGAAGTCTACGAGCTCATCAATCAACTGACGGCGGCCGGAAAGACCGTCATCATGACGTCCTCCTATCTGCCGGAGCTCCTGGCCATGAGCGACCGGTTCATCGTCTTGTGCGAAGGGCGCGTCACCGCCGAGCTGTCTCGCGAGGAAGCCACGCCCGAGAAACTCATCTACCACGCCTCTCAATATAGAGCCACTCAGACGACAGGGAGATGATGATGTCTTGGAACCGCAAGCAGTCACACAACCGGTTCGGGTGAAACCGTATTCACGGACGATCCGCAGAGCCGCCGAACGGCTGGCGCCGTTCCTGTTTCTCATCGTGATTGGCATCGTGCTGTCGATTCTATCCCCGTACTTCCTGACGGTGCGAAACCTGCTGACCGTCCTGTTGCAGATGAGCATCATCGGCATCATCGCCGTGGGCGAGACGTTTGTGATGCTGACCGCCGGCATCGATCTGTCGGTCGGATCCGTCGTGGGCCTGGCCGGGGTGTTGAGCACCCTGCTGATGGTGCAACTGCATTGGCCCGTCTGGCCGGCCGTGTTCGCCGGGATCCTCGCGGGGGCAGTCGTCGGCTGCCTCAACGGTGTGCTCATCACCACCACCAAATTGCCCCCGTTCATCGCGACGCTCGGCATGATGAGCGTCGCCCGCGGGTTGGCGTTGATTTTGACCGGCGGCGTCGCCATCTTCAACGTGCCGGAAGGCTTCAATTGGCTGGGGGGCGGCCACGTGCTCGGCATCCCCGTGCCCGTCTACTTCCTGGCGGCGGTCACCGTGTTCGGGGCGTTTGTCTTGAACCGCACGCTCCTCGGTCAGTATGCGTTCGCCATTGGCAGCAACCCGGAAACGGCAAGACTGTCGGGCATCCGGATTGCCAAATACCTCGTGTGCATCTACACCATACAAGGGTTGCTTGCGGGCCTTGGGGGGGTGATTCAAGCATCCCGCATCGTCACCGGACAGCCGACCGCGGGGCTTGGCTACGAGCTCGACGTGATTGCGGCGTGCGTGATTGGCGGAACCAGCCTGTTTGGCGGGGAGGGCACCGTGCTGGGGGCCATCATCGGCGCAGCGCTGATGGAACTGATCCGCAACGGGGCCGACCTGCTGAACATCTCCGCGTTCTGGCAGGACGTCATCATCGGCATCATCATCTGGGTGGCGGTGGCCTGGGATGGCTACCGGCGCCGTGTACTCAACCGATAGGGGAGATCGTGACCTTTCTAATCCAGAACATGGGGGGACGGTTGCATGAAGAGAATGGGCATTGCGATGGCGGCTTTCGCCGTGATAGGGGTGATGACGGGGTGCGGAACGACCTCGGGATCGCCCTCCAACTCGACGTCCGCCACCAACTCCGGCACCAACGCCACGGCCGTGTCGGGGGGCAAGACGTATCGGATTGCCGTCATTCCCAAGGCGGTTGGGTTCGACTACTGGGAGACGGTACACGCGGGTGCTGAAGCCGCCGCGAAGGACCTGGGCAACGTCAGCATCGTGTGGAAGGGCACTTCGGCGGAGACGGACATCAATGGCCAGATCAGCATGATTGAGGACTTCATCAACCAGCACGTCGATGCGCTGGTGGTGGCCGCCACCGACGCCAAGGCGCTCGTGCCCGTGCTGCAACAGGCCCAGAAGAGCGGCATCAAGGTGATCACGATTGACTCGGGGACGGATCCCCAGGTGTCGGATTCGTTCGTCGCGACCGACAACGTGCACGCGGCCGCAGAGGCGGCCGACGAGATGAACAAACTGCTCGGCGGCAAGGGGGATGTCGCGTTGATCCCGTTCGTCCCCGGTGCCTCGACGTCCAACCAGCGTGAACAAGGGTTCAAGGATGAACTCGGCAAGTACCCGGGTCTTCATTTGGTGGCCACGCAGTATTCCCAGAGCGATTACAACAAAGCGTTGTCGGTGACCGAAGACATTCTGACCAGTCACCCCAATCTCGCGGGCATCTTCGCCGCGAACGAGCCGGGAGCGCTGGGGGCGGCGCAGGCCGTGAAAGAGCGGGGGCTGCAGGGGAAGGTCCAGATCATCGGTTTCGACGCGGCGCCCAAGGAAATTCAAGCCCTGCAGGAAGGAACCATCCAGGCCCTGATTGTGCAGAATCCTTACAAGATTGGGTATGACGGCGTGCAGGAGGCCGTCGCGGACCTGGAGGGGAAGAAGGTGGATCCGCGCGTCGACACCGGTGCCACCGTGGTGACCAAAGACAACATGAACGACCCGGAGATTCAAAAGTTGCTGTATCCGCTCGGCAAGAAATGACTCCTTCCAGCGCCTGTGCCTGAGCGCTTTCGACGGGGATCGGGTCGCGATGAGAGGTTTTTCAGCCTGCTGAGACACGCAGACCAGTGGAGGCGATCACGTTGGACAGATTGAAGGATCAGGTTGCCATTGTCACCGGTGGCGGGAGTGGAATTGGGAGGGCCACTGCCAGGATGTTCGCCGACGAGGGCGCTTCGGTGGCGGTGGTCGACATCGATGCATCGGCCGCGCGGGAGACGGCGGATCGAATCCTCGAACTGGGTGGCCAGGCGATCCCGGTCCAAGCGGACGTGGCTCAGGAGGCGGACGTCGAACGGGCCATCCACACCGCGGTGCAGCGGTTCGGCCGGTTGGACATCCTGTTCAACAATGCGGGCGTCATTCTTCCCAAGGCGATGGAAGACGTTCAGGTGGAAGAGTGGGACCGGCTGATGAACATCAACGCGCGGGGCGTGTTTCTCTTCATGAAATATGCCTTGCCCCATCTGCGGAAGACGCGCGGCAAGATCATCAACATGGGCTCCATGACCGGGCTCGCGGGCCAGAAGCGCAACGTCGTCTACAGTGCCACCAAAGGCGCTGTGATTGCGATGACGCGCTCCGCCGCGGTGGACCTTGCGCCCGAGGGGATACGCGTCAATGCCATCTGTCCCGCTGGCGTCTTGACCCCGTTGTTGGAGCGCTGGTTCGCGCAACATCCCAATCCGGTGCGTGTGCGGGAGAGCCAAGACAAGTCTCATCTCCTGGGCCGGACGGCCCTGCCGGAGGAGATTGCCAGCGTGGCGGTCTTCTTGGCCAGCGACGAGTCGTCGTTCATCACGGGCCAAGCCATCCAGGTGGAGGGCGGGGCGACCATCGGTTATGGCGTGGGCCCCAAGGCGGAGTGGGGGGCGGACGAGACGGCCCATGAGTTTCTGGATCACCATACGCGTTTCGGTGAGGCAGGCGGTGCGGTATGAAGGTGGACGCGCATCAGCATTACTGGAAGGTGGAGCGTGGGGATTACGGTTGGCTGACGCCCGACGCCACCGTCCTCTACCGTGATTACCTGCCAGAGCATCTCCAGCCGCACCTGCGCGCTCGAGGAATTGAGCGAACGGTGGTGGTTCAGGCGGCTCCCACGGTCGAGGAGACCGAGTTCTTGCTGAATTTGGCGCAGCACGAACCGACCATCGCCGGGGTGGTGGGATGGTTGGACCTCGACCGTGCGGACTTCCCGCAACAACTGTCCCAATGGGTAAGTCATCCGAAATGGGTCGGGCTGCGGCCCATGTTGCAGGACTTGCCGGAGGACGATTGGATCCTCCGTGATCGGGTGATGAAAAACATCGGCCACCTGTGCGAGGCGGGCGTTCCGTTGGACATCCTGGTGTTCCCGAGGCATCTGCCGTACGTGATGGAGGCGCTCAGGAGGTGGCCGAACCTGCGCGCCGTGGTGGACCACCTCGCGAAGCCGCCCATCCGCACTGGCGAAATGGAACCCTGGCGGTCTTGGATGGACGAGGTGGCCCGGTTTCCCAACGTGATGTGCAAGTTGTCCGGCATGGTCACCGAGGCGGACTGGCGATTGTGGACAATCGACGACCTTCGGCCGTACGTCGAACACGTGGTGAACACGTTCGGGCCGGACCGCGTGATGTTCGGCAGCGACTGGCCGGTCTGCCTGCAGGCAGCCAGTTATGAACAGGTGCACGACGCCCTGCACGAATTGCTGGCACCGGTCTTGGGTTCGGCGGCGCTTGAGCAGGTGTTCGGCGGGAACGCGGTTCGGTTTTACGGCCTGGAGTGACAGACGGAGCGGAGTGGAGAGCCTGATGCATAGGTGGCAGTACCGCTGCGAGACGGACCCGGCGCTGCTGGACCGGCTGGGAGATGAGGGGTGGGAATTGGTCAGCGTGATCGTTCTCCGTGAAATTCCCCACTTCTATTTCAAACGTCCGCAGCCTTCTTTCACAGAGCGAGTCACGCTGGAGCAACGGCGGCGACTGGGAGACGACGACAGACAATGAAGAAGAGCGGCATTCTGAATCCGGCGCTGATGCATCTGTTGACCAGTATGGGGCACACGGATTACATCACCGTATGCGATCAAGGGTTTCCTGTCCCGCAGGAACAGACCCGCGTGGATCTGGCGTTGGTGAGCGGGATTCCGACGGTGCTCGACGTGCTTTGCGCCATCGCCGGGGAATTCATCATCGACCGTGTGGTGATCACGCAGGAGATGCGCGAGGTCAGCCCGGGCCGCGTGCGAGAGATCGAGGCCCTGCTGCCGGGGATCCTGTTGGAGACCGTGTCCCATCTGGAGTTGAAGTCTTTGTCCAGGTCGGGCAAGGGGGTGGTGCGCACCGCGGACACGTGTCCGTACGCCAACATCCTGGTGGTGTCGGGGTGATGGCAGGTGGCTGGCGTACACACCAGGCACCTCTCGATGGGGAGGTGCCTGGTGCGTGGGCGCTCCTTTGTGGACGATACCCACATGCAACCATTACCTTCGAAACACCCTTGCCATACTCTTGGCTTCTTCGGCTTTATTGATGTACTCAAAGAATCCAAGAAGGTTTCCCCACGGGTCAGAAAAAGTCCCCCACTTTACGGGAACTTCCTCCCGTGAATACACCTCAAAGGGTTCAACGCCTAATTCATTCACAACCCGGTTTCGTTCTGATTCAATATCCGTGACCCCCAACCGGAAAGGTCCACTTCGCTCGGCAGGTGTCCCTTCGCCGACCTGCAACCAACATCCGGGGATGATTTCCCATTCGGCAAATCCCTCATGGGGGACAAAATCAGGTTCTCTTTGGAAGAGGTTTTTGTACCAGATCAATCCTCTCTCAAAATCCGGCACTCGAACCTGATAGGTGACTTCAAATATCATGAGCGATCCTCCTCCGAAAGACTGTTGATGGAATGATAACAAAACCATCGATATTCCTCGAAACCGTTCGCAGAATATCTCCCGCTGCGGCTGCATATGTGGAATGATTTATCTATAAAGTATTTCATTTTACATTTAATAAAACAAAAAGAATGATTACGATGAAGGCGGAGAAAGCGTATTCACATCCATGCACAATGCCAATACTACGCGTGGATCGACGAACGGGCCGTTTGTCCGTATTCGGCCGCTTTCCACCTTGAACACCGGGGGGAACCTGGATGCAGAAGCAGAGGACGCAGGAAGAATTCCTGCACAGAGGCTTGCGAATGCGCCATATGACCATGATCTCGCTGGGCGGCGTCATTGGCGCGGGGTTGTTCGTCGGCAGTGGGGCGGTCATCCAGTCGGCGGGGCCGGCGGCGGTTTTGTCGTACGCGATCGCTGGTGTGTTGGTCATCCTGATCATGCGCATGCTGGGAGAAATGGCGGTGGCCCACCCGTCCGTGGGATCGTTCGCGGAGTATGGCCGGATTGCGGTCGGGAATTGGGCCGGTTTTTTGATCGGTTGGCTGTATTGGTATTTTTGGGTGATCGTCGTGGCGGTGGAGGCAACCGCAGGGGCACTGACGCTGCACAACTGGTTGCTCCCACAGGTCCCGCTGTGGCTGCTGTCCCTGATCTTGCTGGTGTTGCTGACGCTCACCAATGTGTTCTCTGTTCGCATGTACGGTGAATTCGAGTACTGGTTCGCGTCCATCAAGGTCGGGGCCATCGTCGCCTTTATCCTCCTGGGCTCGCTGTATGTGCTCGGACTGTGGCCGCGCGCCACGCTGAATTTCTCAAACCTCACGGCCCACGGGGGCTGGTCGCCATTCGGCATACTGGCGTTGTTTGCGAGTGTAACGACGCTGATCTTCTCTTTCTTTGGGTCTGAGATTGTGACGATCGCGGCGGCGGAGTCCGCCGAACCCAGCCGGGCGGTGGCGAGAGCCACCAACTCGGTGGTCTGGCGAGTGCTTGTGTTTTACGTGTTGTCGATCTTTCTCGTCGTGACCATTCTTCCGTGGAACGATTCGAAAGCGATGGTCAGTCCCTTTGTCAGTGCCCTGAAGGTACTCGGCATTCCGGGGGCGGCGACCATCATGAATCTGGTGGTGGTGACGGCCGTCCTGTCGTGCCTGAATTCAGGGCTGTACACGGCGTCGCGGATGCTGTTTGCGTTGGCGCGCCAGGGCAACGCGCCGCGCCGCCTGCTGAAACTCAATCGCCGCGGTGTTCCGGTGCTGGCCATCCTGACCTGCACCGTGGTCGGTTACCTGTCTGTCATCATGGACTACGTCTCACCGCAACACGTTTTCATGTTTCTGCTCAACTCGTCCGGTGCGGTTGGGCTGTTCATCTATCTGTTGATTGCGGTATCGGAACTTCGGATGCGCCGGCAGCTGGAGCGGGAGGCACCGGAGCAACTGCAGGTCCGGATGTGGGCATATCCGTACCTCACCTACGTGTGCATTTTGGGCATGCTCGCGGTCATCGTGTCGATGGCCTTCAATCCGGCAGACCGGTCCCAACTCGTCCTTAGCTTGGTAAGCGTAGTGGTGCTGCTGGTGCTGTATGCCCTGAAACCGTGGCTTTCGCGCCAACGAGAGACCACGGCCCAGTGAGGGTCTGCAGTGAAGGTCACACAAAAAGACCGCCAACCTGTGCGGATGGCGGTGCCATAAGGGACGAATGGTCTAGCAGGCTGCGCTTATAGGCTCAAGCGCCGACGTTTCTTCTTCCGGGCCTCGACCAACACCTTTTGGCCGGGAAAGAGGATGATTTTGATGACCTTGCGCCTCTTTTTCATGGGATCATCACCTTCTGTGTTCACCATATGCAGCTTGAACAAGAACTGCCTGGACAATCGAAACGCCTGAGTCCTCTCTTCAAGGAGATTTCGATAAAACCTTGCTACACTCACTCCGTCGCACCCGACTACCCTTCCGAACCCATGTTTCACGTTCACGGCAACAGCGATCTGCTGTTGCCGCCTTTTTATCACGCCCGGCTCCGTCTCGCGCCACGCTTCGTTTGCCTCAACCGTCGCAATAACGGCAGCGCATCACGCATGTGTTGGCCGAGGCAACAAATGAAAATGGCACCCGCGCAAACAGGTGCCAGACGTATGGGATCGGAGGTTGACGAGGCGCCCAAGAACGGTTCTGTGACCCCTCGATCCTCGTGGCAGTGGTTGCCGCCAAGGTTGCATGAAGGGTGCTGTGGTGCGTGGGTGAGGATTTGCACCTCACATGAGGGCTGTCTCGCTTGGATCTCGGTTCTAGCAGGACTTCCACCTGCGTTATCCCTTACCGCGCCCATTGCCGCCTTATTTTGGGCGTGGACAGCGCCGCGTGCTCACTGGCATCCGTAGGTTCTTTAAGCCGAATTCCACGGCCCCTACTGGGTGTTTATTCACCTCGTACTGGCCGGCCCAGTCTTTGCCCTCTCACGTTTAGCGTCTACCTATTCCGCCACCACGCATATACAGTATACCGCCATTTTGCGCTCCGTCACATCTCCCGGAGTCTACGGTCCGTAGCGGACGATTTGTCGCCATATCCATCTCACCCTATGGAAATCGCCTCGAAACCCCAACTCCATTCTTGCGGGTGTCCCGGGGCCCTGATTCAGCGAGGAGCTGCGACGAACCTCCGCGCGGGATGGTTGACTCCGCCGTGTATCCGTCAGATGCGCTTCTTGCAGACGCACACCATGAGAGGGCTGTCCGGACCCTATAGGCGAGCTCCAGAACGGGCCCCCCCGTTTCACGGGCCAATCCTTCAAAGAAGGGCAACTCCAACCCTACGTTGCCATACTCGGAGTCGTAGGTGACAGGGTCCTGATACTCCTCGAGATTGTCGTGTGCTTCCATCGGCGTCTCCTCGCTTGTCCGTATATGGCATCCTGTTGAACTGGTTCGAATCCAACGCCTGCCGCGGCCTTCCGGGGGGTTCGCCGGGGCGCCTCGGAAACGGGGCGTACGAGCATCTGTGTGGTGCGGCCCATACTCCGAGCCCGGCAGGCGAGGGCGGCGCGAAGAGCGCGTCATGCGGGCTGCAGCCAGTCGCTCTGAGGTTTGACAATCAACCGGGCATTGTTGTAGGCCATGTCAATGGTCAAACAGGTGCGCGCCTGATAGACGTCGCCGTCGCGTTCAATCGCCAACGCGAGATCCGGCTGGCGGTTTCCGGTCAGATAGAGGGGGACGAGCAGTTGAATGCGGCCTCGGTAATATTGCGGGACGGCGAGTTTGAAGTTCTCCGAGAGACGCCGCTGTGCATTGTTGACCGCCCCTTCGAAGTGTTGCACAAGCCACGCGTATTTGTCGGGCGCCTGGTACTCCTGAGGCAGCCGGTCCTTGTTGTCCACTAAAATATGTCTCTTGTTGGGGCGGATCTCCAGGCGATAATCGAATATCAAGCTCCCAGGGTCCTCGAAGTAATTGGCGCGCTCCGGAAGAGGGGAAAACCTGGATAATTGCCGGTCGCTTTCGGGGACAAAACCCAGGAAGTACCACGGCTGCCGGTCAGGGACGCGATTTTGTTCGAACAGAGCGAAGATGCGTTCAAACTCTTCCGTGAAGAGACCGGTATTGAAGCACGCGAAACCATCCCTCATCGGGATTTTCTTTGCGCGTTCTTCCGGGGTTACCGCATCATTGTATTCCTCCGCGATTCGCATGTAGGTGTGCCAAATGTAATTGTGTAAGACGGGGTACTTTTGATGGCCCTGTGGGGTTCCCCAGTTTTCTTTAATCGCGAGTTGCTGCAGGTCTTCGATGTACTCCTTGAATTCTTTGTTTAGTTCTGGAGCCTTCTTATTGAGGCGCCTGCAAAATGCAAAATCGAAAAGCTCCAGCGGTACCGTGGTGACGTCGTGGTTTGTAAGTTCGTCCAAAGACCCGTGCCTCCTTCAAACACGTGCCAGAAGCCAAAACCAACGAAAATTATAAACGGACTGGCCATGACCCGGCCAGCCCGTTCCTGCGAAAAACACTCTTTTTGGAAAAGGAATTTTTTCAAAACGGAATCAAATCGGGTAAAGGCTTCATATGTGTCCAAGTTTGCAACATGAACATCTCATTTTGACCTAAACACGAGTGACCCGAACGTTCGTATTTTCAGAAGGATAATCTGAGCCGATTATACATCAGGTCTCCAACGCTGTACACCCCGAAATTCAGCGGATTGCACGGTCTCATCGCTGCAGGGACTTCGACGTTCACTCCCTGTTCAGGTCTCCTCGATCCCCAGTTCGGCCTCGGTCACCGCCACCGCCTCCTCCGGCGATCGTGTCAGCGCCCGCGCCAACACCTGGAGCCGGTTGTGGATGCGGGAGGCAGCGTAGTCGTGGATCAGCGGGATTGGCACGCCAAACGCGTTCACGTCGCGCGGCGGCAGCCCCTCGTTGAGGGGATACTGGCTGAGTTCGTCCATGGTGGCACGGACGAGATCGAACAGCGCCGGATCCTGGCTGATGAGCCGATGCAGGAGGTAGGTTCCGTAACCGATGTGGCGCGACTCGTCGCGGGCGATGGACTCGACGCCCTGCAGGAGCCCGGGCATCTTCCCGATGCGCCCGAGGCCGGTCCGAAAGGAGAAATACCCGGTCTCGGCGAGCACGCCTTCGACGTACATGTTGTACACGGTGGCGGCGCGGGCTTGGGCGGCGGGGGAAGGATCGTGAATCAGGCGCTGCATGGCATCCGGCAGAATCTCATAGAAGATGCGGCGGTAGTTGGGCGTGTGGTAGACGGTGAGATCGTCCGTCTCGCCGACGGCGTCGAGGAACAGGCGGAAGAACTCGGTGTGCTTCGCTTCTTCGAAGAGGAAGGTAGTGAGGAACATCTCCTCCTCCAAGCGTCCTTCGCGGGCGATGGTCAGGATGAGCGGGAGGAGATCAAGCGTGACCGCCTCCTCGCCCGCCTGGAACTGTGCGAGATGGCGCAGGGTCTCCTCCCGCTGCTCGGCGGTCAGGGACCGCCAATCCTCCACGTCTTGGGAGAAGTCGATCCCGCGGGGATCCCACACCCCCAGCCGCTTCGCCTTCTGGAACAAGCGATACGGCAGGCTCCCGGAGTCGATCCCGCGTGCGCTGGTGCTGGCGAAATCGCGTGCCATGGCGCGCCCTCCTCGTTTGGGTTCCCGGTCCGGAGCAGGGCGGTCGTGAGCGGGGGACGCTGTTGTGCGGTGTGTCCGTGCCCACCTGCGGCACGGCAGCGGCGTGTGGTGGGAGGCCCTCGACCGGGATTTGAATTATCGGTATTTTCTATAAACTAACAGAGGCTTGGTAAGCGCGTCAAGCGGAAGACCGGCCGGTCGGTCCATGGGGTGCGGGCTTTGGCGGCCGGGGATGGGACACGGTCTGCCGCTGGGTCACCGCCTCATCCGGCGGCGGTTCACGGCAATGCGCAGGACCTCCAGCATCAATCGCTCCTCGTCCGCCTCATTGGGCTGTACCCACTGCACACCGAGGATGCGCCGGGCATCGACGACTTGAACCCATATCACCTGGGCGGTGAGCTGGTGGGTCGTACCCAACCGGAAGCGCACGGTGAGGAGGGTGCCGGTGTCAGGCGGGGTGCGTGACTCAACGCCGGCCGGGCAGGGGACATCGGCGATTCCTTGCGGGGGCAGCTGCCGAGACATGGCTTTAGCAATGTTCCCGGGATTCCGGGTCCGGGGCGCGCCTTCGGTGATGATGCGGGCACCGCCGGGGGAGATGTCGGTGATCAGGCAGGGGAACCAGGCGGATGCGGACGGGGCCTGGTTGGCCTGTGGGGATTGCCCGGTCGGATCCACCGTGGCCGGGTCCACCAGGGGCAGGTGGGGTTGCGGCGGCTGGGTACCGTCGTGCGCAGGCGTGGGGCAGGCATGGGGATGGACGCAGTACGCGCCCTCGACATGCACCGGGACACGAATGTGCTGCCGCCTATCCATTGAAGGAGAGGAAACCGCCGGACGTTTGGGCCGATTTCGCCGCTCACCCATGGGGACCACCTTGCCTGCGATCACGATGTGCTCCGTGAAGAGAATTCTCAGGCTGGGGAGAAATTTCCTCTATTCAATGCAGTGCGGGACCCGTCCAGTGCGGCGCCACCACCGGCTCGCCCTCACCGCCCCGTCCATCCCTCCACGGGTGCTCTGGAAAGCCTCGGGCCGGTCTACTCCCATCCCTATCTTCTCTCCTTCTCCGGGCGTCGATTTTTGTCACACTTTTGCACCCGCGATCGTCAGACTGGGCGTCATCCTCTTTGTCACCAACACACCAATGCAGTGAGAAAGGACGTTCATCATGCCGAAACCCATGCGCAGCGGCGGTCGTTACATGCCTGGTCTGGATGGTCTGCGGGCTCTGGCGGTCGTGGCGGTGGTGGTCTACCACCTTCACGCCGCCTGGGCGCCGGGCGGTTTGTTGGGTGTGGGGGTCTTCTTCGTGTTGTCGGGGTATCTCATCACCGACCTCCTGGTCGCCGAGTGGCGCCGCACGGGCCGCCTGGATCTGCGCGGCTTCTGGATGCGCCGGTTCCGCCGGTTGATTCCGGCGCTGTGGCTGATGATCGGGGGGGTCTGCGCCTGGTTGGCCGCGTCGGATCCGGGACGGCTCGAGAAACTGCGGGGGGACATCGGGGCGGCGTTCCTGTACGTGAGCAACTGGTGGTATGTGTTTCACCAGGTTTCGTACTTCGATCGCTTCGGTCCACCGAGCCCCTTCGGCCACCTGTGGTCCTTGGCCGTCGAGGAGCAGTTCTACCTGGTGTGGCCGCTGCTCTTGGGTGTGGGCCTGCGCCGGCTGCGCCGCGGAACACTGCTGGGCTGGACGTTGATCGGGGCGGCGGTGTCCGCCCTCTCGATGGCTCTGCTCTTTCAACCCGGCACGGATCCGAGCCGCATCTACTACGGCACGGACACGCGCGCCTTCGCGCTGCTGCTGGGGGCCGCCCTCGCGCTGGTGTGGCCCAGCGAGCAGTTGCCGCGATGGCGGACGAGGCGGAGCCGCTTCGCCGCGGATGGGATGGGCGTCGCTGGGTTGGCTGTCATTTTGGTGATGTTTTTCACCACCGACGAGTACGGGGCCTTTCTGTACCGGGGCGGCATGGTGCTGCTGTCGCTGGCCACGGCGGCGGTGGTGGCGGCCGCCGCGCACCCGGACAGCCGCTTGGGGAGGGCGCTGGGCTGGGGACCGCTGCGCTGGCTGGGGATGCGCAGCTACGGCATCTACCTGTGGCATTACCCGGTGCTGGCGTTGTCCACCCCGCTGAACACCGCGGGGGACATCGACTGGGTGCGGATGTTGCTGCAGGTCTTGGCCAGCGTCGGCCTTGCGGCCCTGTCGTGGCGGTATGTGGAGCAGCCCATCCTCCGGATGGGCAAGGCACCGGGCTCCGCGCCGGCTTCAGGGGCATTGGACGCCCCGCGCCGCCACGGGCAGGGGACATCCCGGCGGGGGCGTACGCACCGAAATCGCCGAACGCATCGACACCGCCGCAGTGCGGTGGCCGCCATGTGGGCCGCGTCGGCCGCCGTCTTAGCAATTGCGGCCGCGATGTGGTTCAGCCCGAATGCCGGCGCGAGCCTGCTGCAATGGACCGGTGGCGGAGAGATGAGGGCCCATTTGGCGCGTCCGGTAAGTGGCGCCTCCGCAGCCTCCCAGACGACCGGGGACGCGGCGCCGTCATCCGGGAAGACGGGGCACGCCGGCACGGGGGCCCAGGGGGACGGGCAGGCACAAGGTGGCGGACAGGCACCGGGGGACGGGGAGACGGCGGGATGGAACGGACAGATGAACGGCGCGGGCTCGCCGCCGCAAAAGACCGGGGCCGGGACCACCGCTTCCGGGCCCTCCGCCAGCCAGGACGGGGGGACGTCCGGAGGCACGGCGGGGAACGGGTCCGGCCAGGCCGGCGGATCGAATGCGCCGGGACGGACGGAGACGGCGCATCCGGTGAATCCCGGTCCGCTGGGGGCGGGCATCACCGCCATCGGCGACTCGGTGCTCGAGGACGCCAAGCCGTACCTGGAGAAACTGCTTCCGGGGATTGTCGTCGATGCCCAGGTGGGAAGGCAGTTCACCGAGGCGGCACAGGTCATCGGTCGTTTGCAGCAGCAGCGACGGTTGGGAGATACGGTGATCATCGAGCTCGGCAACAACGGGCCGTTCACCGAGCAACAGATGGATGACCTGTTGGCGCAACTGGGCTCACGCCGGGTGGTGTTGGTGAATGTGCGGGTGCCGCGGCCCTGGCAGGACGTGGTGAACCGGACACTGGCTGCGGTGGCCGCGGACCATCCCGGTCTCACCCTGGTGGACTGGTGCAGCGCCAGCGCGGGCAAGACCCAGTGGTTCTACGCGGACGGCGTGCACCTCAATCCGGCCGGTTCCCAGGCGTACGCGCAATTGTTGGCGGGGGCGGTTCGGCCGGGGGACGAGGCCGCCCGGACGAATCGCGATTGAATGCGGGGGCGACGGTTCCATGGCTGGCTGTTGAGGCACAATGGTCCGCGTATCCTCTGCATGCTACAATGACTTTACTGAAATCGGATCGACGGGTAACGGCAAATCTGGGGGCAGCGTTCGCATAAGCGCTTTTGGAACGGACACAATGATGAATAGATGGAAGCAGGTTGATAGGGATGCAAGATCGTTATGGACAGGCCGCAAGTCGTCACCTGCGGGACGCCGGCCTCCTCCTGCAGAACGGGCGGTTTGATAATGCCGTCTATCTGGCGGGGTACGTTGCAGAGTGTTGCCTGAAATCGGTGATTGAGGTTTTCACGACTTACTTACATGCGCGATCGTATGGTCACAATCTCTCCAAATTGGAAGGTGTGGGCTTGCAACGGGCCATCAGAGTCTGCCCTCAAGCACAATCTTACGTTCCTAGCGTCGCGCTGACGCACACGCCTCTGGCACATGCCCATCCCGTTCGAAGGTATTGGAAGAATGGGGTTTGGACACAGCAATGCGCCGATGCCGTCGTGAAACTCGCGAAAGAAATCTATCGGGAGACCATCATCCGACTGGTACTGGATGGGAAGTTGAGGAGGGAGGAACTTGAGTGACGTGCGCTTTGATGACGTCCTGAAACGGACGTGGGAGGCGCTCTCGTCCTGTGAACCTTTGATGCAGTCCTGTGACGCCATCACCATCATTCGAGACCTGCAGGGTCGCATCACGGTGTACTTGGAATGCACGAACCGGTCGTCATTGGGCGACACGCTCCTGGAGACGGTTCGTGAGATCCTGATGTCCAGATTGGACGTGTATTTCTCAGGGGATCTGTGGGTTTCCGATCCCCGTGACGATGTATTCGCTTCTTTGGAAGACGTGATTCACTCCGAGCGGATTCCGTTGCAGTGGGCGCTTCGCCATGAAGACCATGAAGCCTCGGGTGGGAGCCAGCCGGAATTTTATGTGTTGGAACGTCGCGTGGCGAAGGAATACTGGAACGAGCGGGTCGACAGCGAATCCACGCTTCCTTGGCCTGTGTGCGACGTCGATGCACGCAAGAGGCCTGCAGTGGTCACTTTCTACTCGTTTAAGGGCGGGCTCGGGCGCACGACCAGTCTGGCGGGGGTTAGCCTGGTTCTGGCACGCTTGGGTTTCCATGTGGCGATGATCGACTTGGATTTGGAAGCGCCCGGTCTTGCCACACTGTTTTTCAAGGACACGGGTTCACAAACAGGGGTCGTTGACTACTTGATTGAGAAACCCCTTCATCAGGACGACTACACCGTGAGAGAAAACGTGTTGACCGTGGCTGATCCTGTCTTGGTGGCGGGTGGAAACCCGATCCGCTTGCTCCCCGCCGGCAGTGTAAACCAGAATTACCTAGAGAAATTGGCGAGGCTTGACTTTCAGCACCAAACATCAACGCAGATCCAACAAACGCTGAAGAGACTTCTCATCGAGATTTCCGATACATATAGGTCGCTGGACTTCATTTTCTTAGACTCCAGAGCGGGATTTCATGACCTGGGGGGACTTGCCGTAACCAGGATGTCCCACGCCGTCGTCATGTTGGGGAATCATTCTCGCCAGACTTGGGCTGGCCTCACATCCGTGATCGATACCTTGTCCGGGCACGGTGTGCGCGAACCGGTTCCCGTGGTGTTGGTGCACGCGATGGCACCCGGCCCTACGCACCCGAACGCGAGCGTTGAGCAACGCCTGTTTCGGGAAACCGCCTACGACGTGTTTCAGAAACATTACTATGCCGATCAAGGGGATATCTCTGTACCGAACGAGAACGATCCCGATGCACCCTTTCACCCGGTGGTCATACCGTGGCATGAGATCCTGCGGGGAGACATTCACCTTTCGCATGTCTCGGACGATGAACGACGCCGGACAGAAGCGCTCGTGCGTGTCTTGACGGGTGAACCTTATGATGACCTGGCAAGACGTCTTGCGCTGTTGTTCGGAAGAGATTTCCCTGCCGGAGGAGGGGGGAAGGATCATGTGGGATAAGCGGAAGCTGCTTGAGCAAATGAAGTTTCTTGGACCGGGAACGGCGGAGTTTGATGCCAGGGAACCAAAGGGGTTTCTTCGTAATTTTCTGGTCATCGGAGATTACCGATATGCGTTGGATCCGGATACCCTCCTCATCCTCGGCGGAAGAGGCGTCGGCAAGTCCGCGTTGTTCCAGGTATTGAACCTCCCCGAAGGAGCCGGGGCTTTGGTCGACGCAACCAATAGCTTGGTATCCTTGAACTGGCAGCACACGTATTGGATTCGCGGCTTCGGAAAAGTCCAACAGGACAGCTCGTTTCCAACGCCTGAAACTGTGTCCGATTACATGACCAGTCAGGATGCCATCGCGTGGCGGGCATTCTGGATCGGCTTGGTCTTGGGGCGAATCCTGCAGGACTGCCCACCCGAGGTGCAACGGTTCGTGAGGGAGCGATTGCCAAATGAATGCATCGCGCTCATGGAGCATGGATTGTCCAAGCTAAGCCGCTGGTTTCCTCTCATCCGGCAAAATCTCGAGACAACCAATGACGTGCTGGATCAGTTGGACAAAGCGCTCCTGACGACAGACAGTTGGCTGTTCGTCACATACGATGAGCTCGACCGCCTTGTCCCAAGTTATCGTGAGTTGTCCATTCCCATTCGGGAGCTGCTGGCCCTCTGGCTCGACCGCTGGCGCCGTTGGCACCGTATTCGGCCAAAGATCTTCCTCCGTTCCGATTTGTTCGGTGTTGACCGTCTGCAGTTTCCGGATGCCTCCAAATTCAGTGGCCATCAGGTGCGCCTCGATTGGTCGCCAAACTGGTTGTACCGGCTCCTCGTGAAACGACTGGCCAACTCCGGCACGCCCATGACGGACTACGTGCAGCGTGTGGAAGGACTCATCGAGGAGGAGGACCCAACATTTGGTTACGTACCGACGGCGGACGAGTCCAGGCATAAGCGCTTCATTGACCGGATGATCGGCGAGTTCATGGGGGCAAACGCGAGAAAGGGCATCACATTCCGATGGATTCCGAATCACCTGATGGATGCTGGAGGAAAAATCACGCCCCGTTCGTTCATCAAATTGTTTGCCTTTGCCGCCGATCTGGAACTGGAACGCTTCGATCCCACGACGTTGCCGGATGAACGTCTGCTGAGACCGACGAACATACAGGGAGCTCTCATGCAAACCTCTCTGGAACGGATCAACGAGCTCGTCGAAGAATATCCCTGGATATCAGAACTCAAGCCTGCGTTCCAGGGGATTGAGGTACCGGTCGCAGAAGAGCGGTTCATCACTGCGCTTGAATCGGTGAAGTGGAAAGGTGATAGCCCGCCACCATCGACCGTCCCAGGCGAGGTGATGGAGACGTTGATTCAACTCGGTATCTTGGAACGGCGATTCGACGGGCGAATCAACGCACCCGAGATCTACATGCACGGGTTTGGTATGAAACGCCGCGGTGGTGTCAAGCGCCCGCGATGACCATCGGCGCAACACCTGGGCACACTGGGCGTGGCAGCGTACCGCTCATCACGGTAACCGCGCCCCGGGGCCTGTCCGTAGATCGGGATGGAAGCGTCTTGGCTCAGAGCAATCCCCGCTGGTGCGCCTCCATCACGGCTTCCACGCGGTTGCGGACGCCGAGCCGTTGGTAGATCTCGTTGACGATGGCTTTGACGGTGTTTTCGGACAGATGCATCTGACGGCCAATCTCATGGTTCGTCATCCCCTGCGCCATGAGCCGCAGGATCTCGATGTCCCGCAGGCCGAGCACATCCTTGGCGGGTACGCTGTCGCTGCCTGCCTGGATCCACTGCAGGGCGTGCTCGGTGACGGCCGGATCGAGCACCGATTGGCCATCCAACAGATGGCGGATGGATTGCAGCAGCTCCTCCCCGGGCATGTTTTTGGACAGGTAGCCTTGAATCCCTGTCTGGAGGCAGGTGTGGACGACATGTTTGTCCACCGTCGAAGTGAGGATGGCGACGCGGGTCGACGGGGTCGTCTCCCGCACCGCCTTGCACAATTCAATCCCGCTCATGTCCGGCAGGCGCACGTCAATCAACGCGAGATCGGGACAGAGCGACTGAATCAGGGCGAGTCCTTCCGCACCCGTCGCGGCCTGCCCGGCCAAGATCAGGCCGTGTTCATTCAGGAACGTCTGCAGGCCGATCCGCACGAGTTCGTGATCGTCCACCACGACAATCCGATGGGTCATGATACGGTGCCCCCCACCGCGCCGCCCGTCGTGCCGTCACCGGATACCCGGCCGGAGACACCGGGACGCGGCCGGGTTCGGCGCCAGTCCAGTTTCTGATCCGGTTCGTTCGTGAGTGGGATGGTACAGCGCACCGTGGTCCCTCCGTCGTCGTTTTGAAAAATCTCCAGGCGTCCATTCAAACGCTGAACCGACCGGGCCATCGAATGCAATCCGAAGTGGCCGGCGGGATGGGTCAGGAAGCGCAGCGCCTCCTCCGATATCCCGATGCCGGCGTCCTGTACGGCCACGATGGCCTGGTCCCGTTCCACCCGCACATGCACCGTTGCCGCCGGGCTGTTGGCATGGCGATACACATTCGTCAAGGACTCCTCGATAATTTTCAACACCGTCTGCCGGACAAGCGGGCTCAACCGTGAGAAGTCGCCCTCCGTGACCAGGTCCGTGGGCAGCCCGGTGATGCGCTCGAATTCCTGGACCAGCAGCGTCAAGGTGCCGCTGTCCGCGCCGGTTTCATCGTTCATGAAGCGAAACAGGATGGCGCGCAGTTCCGCCTGGCACTGGGTGGTCAAATCGCGCAGGCGCGCGATCCGCATCTGCACCTCCCGCTTGTCCTCCGCCGTCGGCAGCATCCGCTCGAGGTGTTCGATCTCACGGGCCACGGCAAACAGCGTCTGTGACAGCGAATCGTGCAGTTCGTCCGCAACCCGTTTCCGTTCTTCTGCGGCGACGCGGAACTGTTCATTTTCCCTCTGCTCGCACCACTCGATGGCAATGGTGCAAAGTGCCGCGAATCCGCTTACAATGGCTTCGTCGTTCGGCGTGAACGCGCCTTTGTTCGGCGGATTCCCCAGAAACAGACAACCGACGGTCTTGCCGTGGCTCTGAAGCGGGATGGTCAGCAGCGATTCGACCGGTGGATGGCCCGGAGGGGAACCGATGGACAGAGGGTGTCTGGAAATCGACTCGACGCGCAGCGTTCCGCCTGTTTTCACGGGCAGAAAGTACATGCCGTGCCCCTTCGGCAACTCGGAGAACTGCGCGCGCCATCCGGACACCTTGAAATACCGGATGACCGTGGGATCGGACGAATCGAGCAAGATGATGCCCGCGAACACCGCATGCGCCAGCTTGCGCGCGTAGTCGACCACCGCCTGCAGCAGGGGTTCCAGTCCCTCATCCATCACAGCTCCCAGGCGGTTTAAGGATTCAGACAACATGCGCATGACCTCTGCCGGATTGACCCGTTCACCCATTCGCTGTCCCCGTCCCTTCGGATGTTGTCGCGAGACCAGCGGGTATTGAGAAACACCCGATCGGGTGTACTCCTGCAGCTACTGTTCATTCTACAATATTTCTGAACAAAGCGTACCCCCAGGATCTTTGTGATCTGCCGGAGTTGTTCAGGTTTGTAAATGGAAACGCTTTCCTGAGGGTGGCGGGTGCCGGCACAGCAAGGCTCGCGGCGTACGTCCATCGCACACCAATCATGGAGGAGGTTTTACGGTGTTTCCAAACGCGTTCAGGTACGAGGCACCGGCATCCCTGGACGAGGCGATCCGCTTGATGACCGAGCACGCCTATGACGCCAAGGTGTTGGCCGGAGGCCAAAGTCTGTTGCCGATGATGAAACTGCGCATTGCCGCCCCGGCCGTCCTGATTGATCTGGGCGGCATCGGGGAACTGAAAGGCTGGCGCGAGACGGAGGAGGGGCTTCGCATCGGTGCCCTGACCCGCCATGCGGACCTGGAACGTGCGGCCGCGCTGTACGGGCGCTATCCGCTGCTCTCCCGAACCGCCCGCTGGATTGCGGATCCGTTGGTGCGCAACCGCGGAACCATCGGGGGGTCCCTGGCGCACGCCGATCCCGGGTCCGATTGGGGCACAGCCATGATTGCGCTGCACGCCGAGGTGGAGGCGGCCGGTCCCGAGGGCTCCCGGCGGATCCCTATCGATGACTTCTTCGTGGACACGTTCGTGACGTCGCTCCAAGAAGGTGAACTGGTCACCGCGGTGCACGTTCCGGCCCCGTCCGGTCCGGTGGCCGCCCGGTACATGAAGCTGGAGCGCAAGGCGGGCGACTTCGCCATCGCCGGTCTGGCGGTCCACATCGTGACGGACGGAGACGGCCGCGTGGCCGAGGCGGGCATCGGCATCTGTGCCTGTGGCCCTGTTCCGCTGCGCGCCGCCAAGGCCGAGGCAGCGCTGGTGGGCCGTCCTCTGACGAGCGACACCATCGCCGAAGCGTCCAGGCTCGTTCCGGAAGACGCGGAACCGGCCGACGACCTGCGCGGGTCCAGCGACTACAAGCGCGACCTGCTGCGCGTGTTCGCCCTGCGCGCGCTGCGCGAAATCGCGGAAGAACTGGAAGGGAGAGCGTCGATAGCATGAAGATTGCGGTGAAGGTGAACGGGCGCCTCTATGAATCGGACGTCGAGCCACGCACGTTGCTGGCGTATTATCTGCGGGAAACCCTCAACCTCACGGGCACGCACATCGGCTGCGACACGACCAGCTGCGGTGCGTGTACGGTGCTGCTGGACGGCGAGCCGGTCAAATCGTGCACGGTGCTGGCCGTGCAGGCGAATGGGCGCGAGGTGATGACCGTCGAGGGGTTGGAGCAGAACGGTCAACTGCATCCGGTGCAGAGCGCGTTCTGGGAAGCCCACGCCCTGCAATGCGGCTACTGCACGCCGGGGATGCTGATGGCCTCGTATGCCCTGCTGCAGGACAATCCGGCGCCCACCGAGGCGGAGATTCGGGAAGCGCTGTCGGGGAACGTCTGCCGTTGCACCGGCTACGTCAACATTGTCAAGGCTGTCCAACTCGCGGCCCGGCAGTTGTCGGGTGAAGGTCAAGAAGCGTTGCAGGAGGTAGAGGCACATGGCGCTTCGTCAAACTGAGTTGCGGCCTTTGGGGAAACCGGTGGGCCGCAAGGAAGACCCGCGCCTGATTCGCGGCAAAGGCCGGTATGTGGATGACATCATGTTGCCGAACATGCTCCATCTCTGCGTCGTGCGCAGTCCGTATGCGCACGCCCGCATTCGCCGCATCGACGCTTCGGCGGCACTCGCCGCGCCGGGGGTGAAGCTGGTTCTCACGGGGGAAGACCTGGCCAAGATGAATCTGGCTTGGATGCCCACCCTGGCGGGCGACCGGCAGATGGTGCTGGCCACGGACAAAGTCTTGTTCCAGTATCAGGAGGTCGCCGCCGTGGTCGCCGAGACCCGGGCGCAGGCGGAGGACGCGGCGCAGCTGATTGAGGTGGACTACGAGCCGCTTCCGGTTGTGGTCGATCCGTTCTACGCCCTGACGCCAGAAGCCCCGATCTTGCGCGATGACAAGGAGAAAAAATCCAACCTGATCTTCCATTGGGAAGCGGGAGACCGGGAAGAGACCGAAGCGATCTTTCGCGAGGCGCCGGTGGTCGTCAAGCAGGATGTTCGCTTTCCGCGCGTCCATCCGTCTCCGTTGGAACCGTGCGGGTGTGTGGCGGACTACGATACCGCCAGAAGCAAGCTGACCTTCTACGTCACCTCCCAGGCCCCGCATGCTCACCGCACCGTGCTCGCTCTGGTCAGCGGTTTGCCGGAGCACCAAATTCACGTGATTTCCCCCGATGTCGGCGGCGGATTCGGAAACAAGGTACCCGTGTACCCCGGATACGTGTGCGCCATCGTCGCCTCGCTGAAACTGGGCGTACCTGTGAAATGGATTGAGACGCGCACGGAGAACATTGCCAGTACGCATTTCGCCCGCGACTATCATATGACGGCCGAGATCGCGGCGCGCGAGGACGGCAAGGTGTTGGCGCTGCGGGTGAAGACGGTCGCCGACCACGGTGCGTTTGACGGGGCGGCCGACCCGTCCAAATTCCCGGCCGGGCTGTTCAGTATTGTCAGCGGTTCCTACGATTTCAAAGCCGCGTTCGTGGAAGTGGACGGCGTTCACACCAACAAACCGCCTGGCGGGGTGGCCTACCGTTGCTCCTTCCGCGTGACCGAGGCGGCGTATTTGATTGAACGCGTGATGGACGTGCTGGCCCAGCGCCTGAAGATGGATCCGGCCGAACTGCGGTTGCGCAACTTCATTCGCAAGGAGCAGTTCCCGTACCGGTCCCCCACGGGGTGGGTGTACGACAGCGGCGACTACGAGAAGACGCTGCGGCTGGCGCTCGAACGGATTGACTACGAGGAATTACGCAAGGAGCAGGCGGAACGGCGTGCCCGCGGGGAGTTCATGGGCATCGGCATCTCCACGTTCACGGAGGTTGTCGGCGCGGGGCCGGGTCACACGTTCGACATCCTCGGTCTCAAGATGTTCGACAGCGCACAGATTCGCGTCCATCCCACGGGTAAGGTCATCGCGCGATTGGGCGTGCGCCATCAAGGCCAGGGGCACGAGACCACCTTCGCCCAGATCATCGCCGAAGAGCTTGGCCTCAGCGTAGACGACGTGCTGATTGAGGAAGGGGATACCGATACGGCGCCCTACGGGTTGGGCACTTACGCCAGCCGGTCCACGCCGACCGCGGGCGGAGCGGCCGCGTTGTGCGCGCGCCGGATCCGGCAGAAGGCGCGCAAGATCGCCGCGCACCTGTTGGAGGTCGGAGAGGATGATGTCGTATGGGATGGCACCGCCTTTTCGGTTCAGGGATTGCCTGGCCGTTCGGTGACGATGAAAGACGTGGCGTTCGCCGCTTACACGAATGTCCCTGAAGGCTTGGAGCCCGGGCTGGAGGCTTCCTACTATTACGACCCGCCCAATCTCACCTTCCCGAACGGCGCCTACATCGCCGTGGTCGACATCGACAAGGGGACGGGCGCGGTGAAGGTGCGGAGATTCCTTGCGGTGGACGACTGTGGCACCGTGATCAACCCGATGATTGTGGATGGCCAGGTGCATGGCGGGCTCACGGAAGGCTTCGCGATTGCGTTCATGCAGGACATTCCCTACGACGCGGACGGCAATTGTCTGGCGCCCAACTGGATGGATTATTTAGTGCCCACGTCGCTGGACACCCCGCACTGGGAAACGGATCGCACGGTGACGCCGTCGCCCCATCATCCAATTGGCGCGAAAGGCGTCGGAGAGTCGCCGAACGTCGGTTCGCCCGCGGCGTTCGTGAATGCCGTGGTGGATGCCCTGTCGCCACTCGGGGTGGAACACATCGACATGCCCATCTACCCGTGGAAGGTTTGGAGCATTCTGAGGGCGCATGGCGTGACGGAATGAGTCAAAAACCCGGATGAGGGAGGGAAGACCCGGCAGTCGGATGACCGCCGGGTTCGCATGATGGGGGATCTCATCGAAACGGCGAGGCAGTTGGATGAACGGAAGGAGCCGTACGTCTGGGTGACGGTGGTCCGCCGGGTCCGCCCGAGTTCGGCGACGGTGGGCGACAAGGCCCTGGTCACGGCCAACGGCGAGCTGATGGGGTTTGTCGGCGGACACTGCACCCGGAAGTTGGTGGTGGACCAGGCGAAGAAGTGCCTCGTCACGGGGGAAAGCTCGCTGTTGCTCGTGACGGCGCATCCGCCGGCCCAGGGGATGGAAGGCGTGACCATCCTGCCGATGACGTGCGCGTCGGAAGGGACGGTCGAGCTGTTCCTGGAACCCAGGCACGTGGACCCTGTGTTGCTGATTGTGGGGAACTCGCCAATTGCGCACGCGTTGGCTGAGTTGGCACCCAGATTCGCATTCGTTCCCCACCGCATCTCCCTGGAGGCGTCCGTGGATTCCGGGTCTGCGGCGGAACCGGTGGAAAAATTGCGCCGCCAGATGGGGGTTCGTCCGGGCCAGACCGTGTACGCTGTCGTCGCCACCATGGGCCTGTACGACGCCGATGCGGTCTTGGCGGCGGCCTCCATCCCCCTGCGCTACCTGGGCTTGGTGACCAGCCCCAGGCGCTGGCAGGCGATTCGCGCGGAGTTGGCAGAAGCAGGCGCTTCCAGCCGCCTGCTGGAATTCGTGACGGCGCCGGCGGGATTGGACATTGGGGCCCAGGGGCCGCAGGAGATCGCCCTGAGCATTCTGGCGCAACTGGTGGAACGCCGGCGCCGTGGCGCAGGCGAGGGTTGGGACGGGAAACCCGTTCCAGGCGCCGAGGCCGGCGAGCATGCGGACGCATCCACGCCCCCGCATGCGGGTGCTGTGCATGACCCGGCGTCCGATGAACGCAACCGTGAGGCGCCCCAACAGGTGGTGGATCCGGTCTGCGGCATGACGGTGGATTTGTCGAAGACCCCGTACCGCCTGGAGTGGAACGGGACGGAATACGGATTTTGCTGCGCGGGCTGCCGGCAGATGTTCGCGCGCGACCCGGAGCGGTATCTCAGCCACGCATAAGGATCACGCATCAGGATTTCGAGAACGCCACAGCAAAGGAGACGAGAGCATGCGTACGTATCAAGGTGAATTCACGATTGAGAAACCTCGGAGCCAGGTGTGGGCGTTCGTGACCGACCCCCATCGGATGGGCCCGTGCATCCCGGACTTGATTGAACTGAACGTCGAAAGTGAGAACCGTTTTCGCACCCTGGTGAAGGTCGGCATCGGGCCGGTGCGGGGCAAGTTCGATCTGACCAGTGAACTGACGGTGGAGGAACCGGGGCGCACCGCGTCGCTGTCCATCCGGGGAGGCGGCATGGGCAGCGGGGTCGACATGAAGGCGGCCATGGAGTTGAGCGACACCAGCGGCGGAACCGTCCTGAAGTGGCGATGCGACACGGTCATCAGCGGCCCCATCGCCAGCCTGGGCGGGCGCTTGATTGACGGGGAGGCCCGCAAAATCACGGAAAAAGTATTCGCCAATCTGAAGGCGGCTCTGCTCTCGGCAGCGGACGAGGATGTGGCGGAGGAGGCGCCCGCCGCAGAAGGGGATGAATCCGCGGCGGATGAAGCTGCAGCGGCGGAAGCCGAGGAAGGGACAACCGCGGTGAAGGATGTTTGACCAGGGCGGGGGAGGCTCAGATGAACGGTCAGGTGCGCCAGCTGCAGGAGGCGTTGCGCAGCGTTCACTATGTCGCGGAGGAAGGGCTGGCTACCGTCCTGTATTTGTCCCAGCGGCTGCGCCGTCCGCTGTTGTTGGAAGGTCCCGCGGGGGTGGGGAAGACGGCGTTGGCCAAGGCCTTGGCCGAAGTCCGGTCGGTGAACCTCATTCGGTTGCAGTGCTATGAGGGACTGGACGCGAGCCAGGCCTTGTACGACTGGGACTATCCCAAGCAACTCCTGATGGCGCGCACGGCGTTCACCCATGGGGATGTGGACCAGACGGCGCTCTACAGCGAGCGGTTTCTCATCGAACGTCCGCTTCTGCGCGCCCTCCGGGAGCGGCCCGCGCCGGTGCTGCTGGTGGACGAGGTCGACCGGGCGGATGAAGAGTTTGAAGCCATGCTGTTGGAGATCCTCTCGGATTTCCAAATCACCATTCCCGAATTGGGAACGTTTCGGGCAGAGGAACCGCCGTCGGTGGTGCTGACGTCCAACCGGACGCGGGATCTGTCCGATGCGCTGCGGCGCCGCTGCCTGTACTTCTGGGTGGACTACCCGTCGCCGGAACAGGAGGCCGCCATCATCTCGCTGCACGTTCCGCAGATGGCGCCCCATCTCGCCCGGCAGATTGCGCGCAGCGTGCGCCGCTTGCGCAAGTTGTCGCTGCTCAAACCTCCGGGATTGGCGGAATCCATCGATTTCGCGCGGGCGCTGTGCGAACTGGGTGCGCAGGAGTTGGACGAGACGGTCACCCGCCTGACGGTCGGATGCCTGTTGAAGACGCAGGAGGACGCAGCCCTGGTGCAGGAGAGAGGATTGAACCTGATATGGAACGCCTGACTGCTGAGGAATTCGGGTATCTCACGGCGGGCGTCGTGAACCAGGTCACGCATTTCGGCGCTTGGCTGCGCACCTATGGATTTCAGACAGGGATTTCCGAGACGCTCACGGCCATGGCCGCCATGACGCAGTTGGACATCGAACGGATGGATCAAGTGTGCTGCGCATTTCGATCCATTTACTCCCGCACCCCCGCGCAGTGGCACATGTTTCCCAGACTGTTCGAACGGTACTTCCTCCACAAGGAACCCCGTCTGGAACAAAGGCACCGTCTGCAACCGGAGGAAGGGGGCGGATCCGACATCGTCCGCCGTGAACATGCTCCGTGGATGCAGACGGTGCAGGGAACCCTTGCGGGGCGGCATCCGGAAGATGGCGAGCGGTACGCGTTGCGGGCGGATGGACAAGTGCTGCAGGATGTGCTGCAGGTCACGCGCTCGGCGGTCCGCGCCCTCGTCGCGCCGCCAAGCCGGAGGGCGTGGATGCGGGGGAACGAGCGGATCGACATGCGCCGCACCATCCGCCTCGCTATGCGCCGTGCCGGCGAACCGATGACGCTTCAGTGGCGCACACGCCGTCCCGACAAGCCCAGGGTCCTTCTGATCCTAGACATTTCCGGTTCCATGAAACCGTATGCCCCCTTTTTCACGGCCTTGGCCTGGTCGTTCACGCGGGTTCGTGTGCGCACCCAGATCTTCTTGTTTTCGACGCGGCTGTTGCGCGTGACGGCTTTGGTCTCCCGTCATGCGGTGAACGGCATCCCCTACGACCATTTGCCCGGATTGAAGGGAGGGACCCGCATTGGCACAGCGCTGAAGGAGCTGATGGACCGACACGGCGGCCTGTTGAACCGGCACACCTGTGTCATCATCGCCTCCGACGGATTCGATGCAGAGCCTCCGCTCCAACTGCATTCCGCGATGCGCGACCTGGCGGCCCGAGTGGGCAGGGTGGTCTGGATCAACCCCTTGCTGGCGGAACCGGACTACCAGCCGACGGCGTCGGGCATGTCGGCGGCCCTGCCCTATGTGGACGCGTTCGTCGACGTCCACGACGTGGCATCCTGGCGGAAGGCGGTTTCGAGCGGGGCTCTGCATGCTCCCTCGAACGGGGATGTACACGCCGCTGCGACGGGGGCCGTTCCCGCGGCTTCGACCGGGGCCTTGCAGGCCGCAGGGCCATAACCGGTCAGGAGTGGATCTTTTCCCGCCCGTGCAGCGGACCGCCCGAACGGGCTGCTCGCGCCGCCACCAGCTCGGACACGATGGAAACCGCCACCTCGTCAATGGTTTCCGCGCCGATGTCGAGCCCGACCGGTGCGTGGATGGGGCCGTCTGCGAGATCCGCATGAATGTTCTCCAGCATCTCCCGCGTGCGCGCCAGCGGACCCAGAACGCCGATAAACTTCGGCTGCGCCTGCAGGGCGAGGCGCAGCGCGGCCTCGTCGCGAGCCTGCAGGTGGTTCATGATCAGCCACCAACTGGCCGTGAGCTGGGAGGGATCGGCTTCGGCCGGTTCGACGACGAGATGTTCCGCCGACGGGAACCGAATGGGTCCGTTGAACTCCTTGCGCGGGTCCAGCACGGTGACGCGGAACCCGCACTTGGCAGCCAGTGCTGCGACAGGGACGGTGTCGTGTCCCGCGCCGCAAATGATCAGCCGCTCGTTGGGCCGCATCGTGTCGACGAAGAAACGGCGCCCGTCCACTTCGACCACTTCTGCGCGGGTTCGGCTCCAGACGGCGCTCGTCAATCGCTCGAGCACAGCCTGCGGCAGACGGTCCGCGTCACCCGACGCCGGCTCGGTCCCGACTAACACCGCACGGGCGCCAAACGGCAGCTCTATCGCCAAGGAGACGGCCTGGTCCTTTTGGACCTGTTCCCGAACCGTGCGCCAAAAGGGGTCGTCGGGCTCAATCGGAAAGATGGCCACCTCCATCGTGCCTTTGCACCCGATTCCAAGCGACCACATTTCGTTTTCGCTGAGGTCGTACTGGACGAGGCGAGGTTTTCCCTCCGCAAATGTCTTTTCCGCCCATCCGTACAAATCGGATTCCAGGCAACCGCCGCTGAGGGTGCCCAGCATCTTTCCGGTCTCTGTCATCATCATTTTGGCGCCCGGGAGACGGTAGGCGGACCCTTTCACCTGGGTGATGGTCAACAGCACGGCACGTTCACTGTCTGTCCATGCTTGTTCGATTCGTGCGAATACTTCGCGGGCCTCATCAATGCGTGACACATCCATCCTCTCCTTTGCGTGACACGACGGATGAATCGGAACATGGGCTGTGCCGATTCGCGTTTCGCTCCGGCTCCATCTAATGCAGTTATATCATGAATTTTGGTGAATGACGGAAAGGGGAACGGCACCCGGAATGGTGTTCTTTCATACCGGATTGGAGATTGATCGCCATCCGGGCTCTCGGCTTGAATGGGATCAACGGAGGAAGTTGTCGTCACCCACGTCCGTCCGACGGTCCATCATCGGTCCGCCAAGGAGTGGATGAAAGGAGAGCAACCCATGGACGAACGCCACCGGATGGCCGGAGGGGTCAGCGCGCTCGGGGGCGGATTCGGTGCCTTCGCGGGCGCTGCCATCGATTTGTGGACTGGGACTTCGGGCCTCGCCGCTTTCGTGTTGTCCGGTCTGGGTTCGATGGCCGGCGCCTACCTGGGATTCAGAATGAACGCAGATCACCGGAGGGATGTGGATTCTCCTTGCGCATCTTCTCTGGAGGCGGACATTCGCCGGCAGCACCATGCCATGTGGTCCTTGATGGGCGGCATGGTGGGAGGGATGGCCGGTTCGGTATTGGGCGCCCTGTTGCCAGCGGCGGTTTGGGTGCTGCACCTGCACCGGGTGCCCACGGCGATGGAGTTCATGACGCTTTTCAACGTGATCATGGGCGGATCCATGAGCGGCATGGCTGGCGGCACGAGTGGTGCATGGCTGGCCGCGAGCCGAGCCGGAGTGGTGGGAAGAGAAAGGACGTCCCAGGAGGCATGTGAGCAGGCATCATCTCAACTTGAGCTTCCATACCACGGTTCCCCAGTCCCCCGCGTGCGGCGAGACGGGCGTTAGACGGACGAGGGCGGTTCATAAATCCCAAACTGGGCCCACAGGTCTTCCATCTCTTGCAGGATCTCCGCAGCCTTCTGGGACATGCGGCTGGATACGGCCCGCAACAGTCCCGTCAGGAAGGACAGCGGAGCCACGAGGGAGTCCAAGTGGGATGGGATGCCGGTGGGGGTGAAGAACGCCTCATCGGCCAACGGGACAAGCGGCGACGAAGGATAGTCGGTGATGACCATGATCCAGGAATCCTTTTTCCGCACGTAGCGCAGGTGTTCCACGGTCCAACGGGCGTAGCGGGAGAACCCAATCCCGACCATCACATCACCCGGACCAAAGCGTTGGAGCAAGTCGATGGTCCGGGGATCGCCGGTGAAGAGGATCACGTCTTTCCCCAGCAGGTGGAGATAGAACTGAAAAAATTGGCCCAATGAGACGGTGCTTCGGGAACAGACCACGCCAATGCGCGGGGATTCGACCAACCGGTCCCGGGCGCGGACAAATGCCTTCGGGTCCATTCGCTCCATCATCAGCGCGATGTTTTGCACGTCCTGCCGGAAGTGCTGAACGATCTCCTGCTCCGCCTGGCCCAGGCTGGTCGTCAGCTGAAACCGTTGCCCCGTGGTCAGGCGGCGCCGGACAATCTCTTGCAAGGAGCGGGAAAGGCCGGGGAAGCCCTTGCATCCCAGAAACGTCGCGAACCGGGTCACCGTCGACTCGCTTACCCCGGCTTGTCTCGCCAGGTCGGCGACATTGCAGAATGCGCTGGATTCGGGATCGCGCAGGATTACGTCTGCAATGAGGCGTTGCGAGGGGCTCATCGTCGGGTACAGTTCGGCGATCCGGTCGAGGATGCTGCGGCTTTCCCCCATGGTCCTCCCCTTCTGTGTCACGACCTGAGGTGTCTGCCCGTGAGCTCGGCGAAGGCCCGCTCGAATGCCGAAATCGTCTGATCTATCTCCTGGGGACCGTGCACAGAGGCCATGGAAAACCGGTTCAGCGGTTTTGAAAACACGCCCTGTTCCATCAAGAGATAGTCCAATGCGAGCCGCCGTGCCGTCTTCGCCGTTCCCTGCGGGTCAGTGGCCGTGTCCACCAAGTTGAAAATCGTCCCGACGCCGAGGGTGCTCCAGCCGGCGTTGTATGCCTGGGACAAGGATTCAATGGCGTCTCTCAACTTCATTGCGCTTTTGACCATGTTATCAAAGAACCCTGGTTGCCTCAACTGACGCAGCGTGGCGAGCCCCGCCGCCAAGGACACGGGGTTGCCGTTGAATGTGCCGCTGTGAAAGAGCGGCTGACCAGAGCGCAGTGGGGAACACAGATCGAGAATGTCTCGTCTGCCTCCCACCACGCCGATTGGGAATCCTCCGCCGACCACCTTTCCCAAGGTGGTCAAGTCTGGTTTGACTCCGTAATATTCCTGAGCCCCGCCCAAAGAGACCCGAAACCCCGTCTTGACCTCGTCAAAAATCAGGAGCACCCCGTGCTGTGAGGTCCATTCCCGCAAACGCTTGACCATCCCAGGGTCCGCCGGGACAAATCCGGCCATCATGGGTTCCATGATCACGGCGCCGATCTCGGTTTTGTGCTGATTGAGAATGTCTTCACAGGCATCCCAGTCATGGTATGGGAGGACGATGGTATGGTCGGTGAAGTAGTCGGGCAGTCCAAAGGACGCTGCTTTCGGGGCCGGACGGCGGGCCTCATGCGGGGCTTCGGCGGGGTGGATGCTGATCAGGACGTGATCATGGCTGCCGTGGTAATGGCCTTCGAATTTTGCCAAGTGCGTTCTTCCGGTGTACGCCAGGGCGAGCCGCACACTGAGCAACGTCGCTTCCAAACCCGAGTTCGTGAAGCGGACCGATTCCAAGCTGGGAAGGAGGCTTTTCAACGTATCCACCATCTCGAGTTCCAAGGGATGCGGCGCTCCAAAGCTGCTGGTGCCCTGCTGCTCCCAGACTTCTTGGACGGCCATCCGAACCGCCGGATCCCCATGTCCCAGGATGAGGGCGCCATACGACAGGAAATAGTCGACGTAGACGTGGCCGTCTGCGTCCGTCAGGTATGCGCCCTGTGCCTTCTCGAAGGTGAGCGGAAACGGCGGATAGTGACGAAGGTTTCCATGCACACCGCCGGGGGTGGACAATAAGGCCTTTTCGTAGAAAGACTTCGAACGGGGATGCCGACGCTCAAATCTGCTCTGAAGCACGGTAAGGTCCATCCTCTGCACCTCCACAGGGGTTCCGTCATGCGGATGAAAATATTATTGCAGGAGTTAATAACATATGCAATAATGCTTGCAAATAACGATTCATTTTGACTGTTTTGTGGGAGGTGGAGGACATGAGAGTTCGTATGGCGCTCTACATCTTGTTGGCGACCGTGCTGGGCGGCTTGTTTGGCTATCTGTTTCCACACGCCGGCATCGCCATCAAACCGGTCGGGGACGCGTTCATCCGACTGATCAAAATGGTGGTGTTGCCGGTGATCGTGTCCACGTTACTGGTGGGCGTGGCCGGCATTGGAGACATTCGGAGAATGGGCCGCATCGGGCTCAAGACGATTGTGTGGTTCGAGTTCTTCACCACGCTCATCCTGTTCCTTGGCCTCATCGTTGCCAACGTGGTTCATCCGGGAACAGGGATTGACCTGAGTCAGCTTCCGAAAGGGGACATCTCGAAACTGCAGTCCAATACGGCCACCGTGATGGATGGGACCACGTTGCTCTTGAACATCATCCCGACCAACTTCTTGGACGCCATGGCGAGAAGTGACATGCTGGCCACCATCTTTTTCTGCGTGATGTTCGGCATCGCACTGGTTGGACTGGGGGAGAGGGCCAAGCCGTTCGTTCAGTTCATGGACATCGTCTCTCAGGCGTCGTTCCGGTTGGTGAACATGGTCATGACAGTGGCGCCCATCGGCGTGTTTGCCCTGATGGCGGCGACCATTGGGACCTATGGCGTGAAGCTGGTCATCCCTCTGCTGCGCCTGATTGGAACCGCTTACCTGGCGCTGGCCCTGTTGGTCTTCGTTGTGTTTCCCATCGTGGCGCTCTGCCTGCGAATTCGCATCACGGACGTCTATAAGATGGTGTGGGACCTGATGCTGATTGGTGCTTCCACAGGGAGTACGGAGACCGTGGTCCCCCAGTTGATGGACCGCCTCGAGCGGTTTGGGGTTCCGAAGTCCATCACGTCATTTGTCATTCCCGCGGGCTTGCCGCTGAATTCAGACGGGACCACGCTGTACCTGACCATCGCTGCGCCGTTCATCGCGCAACTTTTTGGAATTCACATGACCTTCATCCAACAGATCACGATGATTTTATTCTTCATCGTCACCAGCAAGGGGGTCGCCGCAGTCCCCTCGTCCTCGATGGTCATCCTGTTGGCCACGGCCACCGCGGTTGGGCTACCCGCCGAGGGCGTGGCACTCATTCTCGGGGTGGACCGCATCATCGATATGGCTCGCACAGCGGTGAATGTGATGGGACACGTCTTTTCATCGGCGGTTGTCGCGCGTTGGGAAGGTGTGCTCGGCAAACCCCAGGGCATCCCTGCGGTGACATCCGCGGATGGTCCGATGGAGACGGCCAACCTGTGATTGTCCTCTGCAAGGGAGGCACTGCAGGTGGGGCGCCGGGGCCAGGGTGTGCACCGCTGCCGCCGGCGCAGTTTCATTGCGGGCCTCCCGCGTGGACGGATGGCCACGGGGTTCGCTACAATGGGGTACACACCCGTATCCAAGGAGGAACCATGGCGCTCTACCCACCGACGCAAAATCGGGAGACGCTGGGCGAAACGGCGTACCGAAAAATCCGGGATGACATCATCTCGTTGCGGCTTCAACCCGGGCAGATGGTGTACGAAAACGAACTCGCGAGTGCGCTCGGAATGAGCCGAACACCGGTGCGAGAAGCGCTGCTCGCCTTGCAGCGGGAGGAGTTCATCGAGATCCTGCCGCAGCGGGGGGCACGTGTGGCTTACATCTCGGAGAAGAAAGTGGAAGAAGCGCGGTCGCTGCGGGAGATTCTGGAGGTCCACGGCTTCACCTGGGTGGCGCAAGCCTGGGACGAGGAACTTGAAACCTTTCGCGAGGCGGGGCGGGAGATTGACGAGATTCTGAGGAAACAAGCCGGTGCCAGTGAAACTGGAGACTATATCGCTTTCCTTGACCTCGATGAAGCCTTCCATCAGTCCATTTTGGAATTGACCAGCAACGCCACCTTGGTGTCCATCGTGACACAACTTCGCGGCCATCTGAAGCGCATGCGCTATCTGGAACTGAAAGAAGCCTTGAACATGGAGACGGTCGTGCAACAGCACAGGGATATCTTTGCGGCGCTTCGGGCGGGGAACGCAGAAGAAACCGCTTCTTTGCTCAAACATCATTTCCGCCAGTTGCAGTATAATATCCCCTCGATTGTAACGAAATACAGCCGGTATTTTACGCGTCTGTGACATGAACGGATAACCGGGATGGACGATGCGAACGGAGCCCGTCCACACTCTTGCAAAGCGCGCTCGAACTTGTATACTAGTACACAAACTGCGGCGGCGCTCTTTTGAGTGTGGCTGGGTTCATGTCCCCGAAGGGGGGGCGATTCGCAGACAGCGTTGGAAAACGGTTTCGTTTACGGGTGTGACCTCTTGAAAATTGGGGGGAAGGTTTATGAGATTGCGGGACAGAGTCGCGTTGGTCACAGGAGGAGGAAGAGGGATCGGCGCCGCGATTGCGCGTGGGTTTGCGCGCGAGGGGGCGGATCTGGTGTTGGTGAGCCGAACGCGTGAGCAACTGGAGCGTCAGGCCGAATGGATCGAACAGACGACCGGACGCAGGCCCCTGACCGTCGTTTCGGACGTAGGCAACCCGGAAGACGTCGAGCGAGTGGTTCGGGAAACGGTGGAGCGGCACCGCAGGATAGACATTCTCGTCAATGCGGCGGGGATCACGATGGTATCACCGTCGGAATCGCTGAAGTTGGAAGATTGGCATCGTTGTCTGCGCACCAACTTGGATGGCACGTTTCTCTTTTGCCAACAGGTCGGCCGCGTCATGATGGAAGGAGGCCGTGGAGGCAAGATCATCAACATCACGTCCATTGTGGCGCACGCGGCGATTCCGGAGCGGGCCGCGTATGCGGCAAGCAAAGGCGGCGTGCTCCAATTGACGCAGAATTTGGCCGTGGAATGGGCGAAGTACAACATTCAGGTCAACGCCATCAGCCCTGGATTCATCCGTACGGAGATTGTTCAGGATCTGATTGCGAAGGGTGTCCACAAACCCGATCGCATGGTGGCACGCATCCCGGCCCGGCGTTTGGGCGAGGTGGATGACCTCGTCGGGCCCGCTGTATTCCTGGCGTCTGATGACTCCAATTACGTCACTGGCATTGCACTGCGGGTCGATGGCGGCTGGTTAGCCAACGGATACATTTGAGCGCATGGCAACGGAAGGAAAACGAAGGACAGCAAGCCACTGATAAGTCACACGGATGGATCACAAGGCGGGTGGAACCTCAATGAAGTGGAAGTTCCGTTGGGTGATTGTGGGGCTCATCTTCCTGATTGGTGCGTTGAACTACGCGGACCGGGCAGCGTTTTCCGTCGCTGCACCGATGATCAGCAAGGAATTCCATTTGGACGCGGTCCAGATGGGGTTGATCCTGGGCAGTTTTTCGATTGGTTATGCCCTGTTCAACTTTGTCGGCGGATATCTGGCAGACCGATTCGGACCCCGGAAGGTGATGGCGGGAGCGTTGGCCGGCTGGTCTGCCTTTGTGGGACTCACGTCCGCCGGGTTTAACTTCATATCGTTCTACATTCTGCGCCTTTTGTTCGGATTTGCAGAAGGCCCCATCGCGACCACTTCCAACAAGATGGCCAATCAATGGCTTCCTGCACGGGAACGTGCAAGCGCTATCGGACTCTACACGTCAGGGATGTTGCTCGGCGGTGCCGCAGCAGGGCCAATCGTCGGCCTGTTGTCCCTTCGGTTCGGCTGGAGAACGTCGTTTGTCGTTCTTACCGTGGTAGGCCTGCTCCTGATGCTGTTGTGGTTGAAAACGACCACGGATTACCCGGCTCAACATCCGCGTGTATCCAAAGAGGAACTGGATGAAATTCAACAGGATCAGGGATCGGTTCAAAGCGGGAACCCATCGGACGCGACGCCGAATCTTACCCTGTGGTCCATCATTCGCCGGCCGACCATCCTGTTTACTGCGGTTGCATTTTTCGCATACAACTATAACAATTTCTTCTTTCTCACCTGGTTTCCGAGCTATCTGACGAAGGCCAGGCACCTGAGCATCCATGACATGAGTTTCGCCACGGCCATCCCGTGGTTGATTGGCGCCATCGGTCTGATGTGCGGAGGAATTTTGTCCGACGCCCTGTATCGCAAGACAGGGAAATTGATGTTTTCCAGAAAGGTCGTGCTGGCGGTCGGTCTGTTTGGAGCGGCGGTTTGTATCGGCGTGATTGGCTCTGTGAATACCGCTCTGGAAGCGGTCACGTTGATGGCGGTTGGGGCATTCTTCCTGTATCTGACGGCGATGATCTACTGGGCCATCATTCAGGACACGGTGCCAAGCAAATACATCGGCAGCGCGGGCGGATTCGTACACCTGGTGTCCAACATCTCCGGCATCATTGCTCCGACGGTCACAGGGATCTTGGTGCAGAGAAGCGGGAATTTCTCGAGCGCCTTTTTCCTGGCTGGCGGGTTGGCCGTCGTAGGTGCCCTGGCAACGGTTTTCTTGATTGGGAGGCGTGAAAGCAGAGCATGAAGATCACAGACATCCGAGCCACCACGGTCACGGTGCCGCTGCAAGGGATCATTCGCCACAGCAACGGGGCTCACTGGGGACGGTTTGTCCGGACCATTGTGGAAGTCGAAACGGACGAGGGCATCACTGGCCTGGGCGAGATGGGCGGCGGCGGTGAGAGCGCGGAACTGGCCTTCCGGGGGTTGAAGCCGTACCTGGTCGGGCACGATCCGTTCGAGCTCGAAAACCTGCGCTTCGCCATCTGCAATCCCACGGCGAGCCTGTACAACAACCGGACGCAGTTGCACGCCGCCATCGAGTTTGCCTGCCTCGACATCATCGGGAAGAAGCTCGGCGTGCCGGTGTACCAGTTGCTCGGGGGCAAGGTCCGCGACAGCGTGCCTTTTGCAAGCTATCTGTTCTTCCGGTACGCCAACGAGGATGGAAGCGGGGAAGTGCGCACGCCCGAGCAGTTGGTGGCGTATGCCCGCGCGCTCAAGGAAACCCACGGTTTCACGACGCACAAGCTGAAAGGCGGCGTGTTTGCGCCCGAGTATGAGCTGGAATGTTTCCTGGCGTTGGCCGAGGCGTTTCCGGAGGATCGCCTTCGGTACGACCCCAACGGCGCCTACAGTGTGGAGGACAGCATATGGTTCGGCAAGCGGATTGAGCACTTGAAGAACGACTACTACGAGGACCCCACCTGGGGGCTCAACGGTCTGCGACGAGTGCGGGAAATGGTCCGGATCCCGACGGCCACCAACACGGTGGTGGTCAACTTCGAACAGTTGGCCGCCAATGTCCTGAATCCGGCGGTCGACGTGATCCTGCTGGACACCACCTTTTGGGGCGGCATTCGCCCGTGCATCAAGGCGGCCGGGGTCTGCGAAACGTTCCAGTTGGGGGTGTCCGTCCACTCGTCCGGCGAGCTCGGCATTCAACTGGCGACCATGCTGCACCTGGGGGCCGTGTTGCCGAACCTCGCGTTCGCCGCGGACGCCCATTACCATCATCTCCAGGACGACATCATCGTCGGCGGCAAGATGAGGTACGAAAACGGCCGTATCCGCGTGCCGGACAAACCGGGCCTCGGCGTTGAACTGGACCGTGACAAACTTGCTGAGTACGCGGAGTTGTACCAACGGTTGGGCGGCTATCCTTACGATCGCGATCCGAAGCGACCGGGGTGGTATCCGTTGATTCCGAATGACCGGTTCGCCCCCACCTGGTTGTAAGTTGTGAGGCCCGGCAGAAGCCGTGTCAAGAACCCCCGTTGCCCGCATGGCACCGGGGGTTCCTTCGTCAACGCGCTTTCTCACGAGATGCCGCAGAGGTCAACCTCCGTGTCCGCCGCGCAACAGCAGCTTCCACCCGGATGCACCCGACGTGTGCAGGGCGAAGCGCCGGTAGACCACGGCGCCGGCCCACACCAGCAGCCAGATCACCACGAGGCCGCCGGCGATGGAGAGGATCAACTGCCAGACGGGCACATGGGTCAGGGCCACCCGCGCGAACATGGCGATGGGCATGCACGGCGGGATGAAGGAGATGATGGTGGCCCAGGTGCTGTCCGGTTTGAACACCGCCAACAGGCTGGCGTAAAAGACCACCACCAACAGCAGTGTGACGGGCGTCACCGCCAACTGTTGCTCCTCCGCGCGGTGCACCAGCGATCCCCCGATGCTGAATAAAGTCGCGTACATCAGGTAGCCGAGCAGGAAGAACAGCGGGAACAGGGCCAACGTGGCAGGGGAGACGTGTTCCACCGGGATGGCTGCGGCGGAACCCCGGATTGCCCGGGCCACGAGCACCCCGGCCGTCCACAAGGCGTACTGCACCAGTGCCACCAGGGCGATCCCGATGACCTTCCCGAACAGAATCTGCCACGGCTTGAGGGCAATCAGCATCATCTCGATGATGCGGTTCGATTTCTCCTCGATGACGCCCTGGACTACCCACGCGCCATAGGCGATCACCGTTGTGAACAACAGGATCACCATGGCGTAGACGAGCATGGTCGACTGGAGCCGTTGCTCGAATGAGAAGGAATTCGGATTCCGCGCGTGGACGTCCACCGGCACCGGCCGGGAGAGGGCGGTCTGCGCTGCGGGCCCCAACTGTTGGACGCGGGCGGACATCACCTGTTGCCGCGCCCACCCCTCCACCTGCTGCAGTGTGCTAGGCTCCAAGGTGTCATTCTCTTCGATCACGAACGTTGCATCGGCCGTCTGTGCTCCTCGCACCACCACCACGGCCGAGACCTTGCTGTCGTGGAAGTAGCTGGTGAGCGCTTCGTCGGAACCGGTGATCCGCCGGGCCACATCCACGGGGAGAATGTCCAGCGTGAAATCGGACGCGTCGCTCTGAGGCGGTACCGTGCTCGCCGCCAACAACCGGTTGGGGTCCGCGACGGCGATGCGTTTCTGCGTGGAGTGCTGGATCCACTGCATGATGGTGGGCATGAAGGTCAGCGCGACCATCACCGCGAGGCCGAACAACGTCATGAACCAGTACGCCTTGCGCGTCACCCGGGCCATGAACTCCCGTTCCACCATGATCCACAAGCCGTTCATGGGCGTTCCCCCACCTTTTCGAGAAAGATGTCCTGGAGCGACGGGCGGATCCATTCGTAGTGCGTGACCCGGACCCCGTGTTGTACCAGGTTTCTCAGGAGTTCATCCGGAGCGCAGTGCCGGACGGGGACGCTGACCCACCCGCGCTCGACGCGCACGTCGGCGCCGGGGGGCAGAAGGCGGCGGACGGCGTCGGGATCGGCCCCGATGCGCACCGTGTGAGGCGGCTGGGCGTCCAAGATCTCCTGCACCCGGCCGGAGAGCACCAGCTCGGACCGGTGGATGATCCCGACCGCGTCGCTGAGGGCCTCGACGTGATCGAGCCGGTGGCTGGAGAAGATGATGGTCTTTCCAGCTTCGACCAGTTCCCGGAACACGCTCTTGAACAGTTCGGTATTGACCGGATCGAGACCGCTGAAGGGCTCGTCCAGGATGACCAGGTCGGGATTGTGGAGGATGGCGGCGATGAATTGGATCTTCTGCTGGTTCCCTTTGGACAACTGCCCCACCAACGCGTCCCTGTGCTGCGGGATGCCGAACCGCTCCAGCCATTGCAAGGCGGCCTGCCGGGCTTGCTCGCTGGAGAGGCCCTGCAGGCGGCCGAACAGCACCAACTGCGGCAGCACCTTCATCTGGGGATACAGGCCGCGCTCTTCGGGCAGGTAGCCGAGGGTGCCGAGGCGGTGGGCCTGCAGCGGCCTGCCCTGCCACAGGATCTCGCCGCTGTCGGGCCGGAGAATGTCGAGGATCATGCGGATGGTGGTGGTCTTGCCGGCGCCGTTCAAGCCGAGCAGGCTGAAGACTTGGCCGGTCGGCACGACGAACGACAGGTCGCGCACCACCGTTTTGTCACCGAACGACTTGGAAACGTTCCGAAGTTCGAGGGTCATCCATGGCCTCCTTGGGGATCCGTGCCAGTCTGAGTGCCGTGACCGTGGTTTTGCCGCGGACGGGATCGTCAGTCGCTCCCATCGTATCATGCGGATGCGGAGGGGCTCCAGCAGGGGACACGGAAAATTTGCAGATCTATCGTTTTCAAGGTCATTTCAATCTTTCCTCTCCAAGATCCGAATTGAGTGACCAGGTCTTCGAATGTGGTGCGGGAGGTGTGGCGCATGGCGGCGTGGAGGAAAGTGGCGATCGCTGGGGTGGCGGTCCTGGCGGCGGTTGGTTTGGCGGGTTGCGGCGCAGGCCAAGGGGCGGCACAGGGCGCGGCATCCGGTGCGGGAAATACCAATGGGCAGGTGGCTGCCCAAGGCGCGGGAAACCGGACCTGGGGCAACGGACAGGGACCCAACCGAGGCGGCTTTGCGGGGGGGTCGCCTTTTGCGGCCGTGAGTCAAGTGCTCGGCATCTCCAACACCGAGCTGATGAACGATCTGCGCGACGGCCAATCCATCCTGGCCATCGCTCAGAAAAAGGGATTGTCGGAGCAGTCGTTGATTTCCAAACTGGAGGCGGCCTACAAAGCGCAATTGGATGAGCAGGTGAAGGCCGGCCGCTTGTCCGCAGACCGTGAACAGCAGATGATCACGCGCTATGATCAGAGTCTGCCTGCCCTGGTGGAGCGGAAGGGGCTGCCGCAAGGCCGTCCGTTTGGCGGGCGGGGTGGGGCCGGAGGCAACGCAACGTCCGGCGGCGCCTCGGGAGGCCAACCCGGGGCGGGCGCGACGGGCGGATCGAATGGAGCGACCGGTACATCCAACACCAACGCGTGACGGCGTTTTGTCAGGAGGTGGCCGACGGTGAAGGCATGGTTGCTTGGCATGTTGGCGGTATCGGCGTGGTCAGGCACAACGGGGGGCTCGGTGGGGCCGAACCTGCCGGTGCCGGTGCAACAGATTCAACAAATGGAGCAGCAGCTTCTGCAAGATTGGCAAAACCTGATCTCGCTGGTGCAGTCCGGACAAGCCGATCCTGCGCAGGTGAATCAGGCCCTGCGTTCCATCTCGCAGCACATGCGGCAGATGCAGTCCGTCATGGACCAGGCGGAGGTGCGGCAGCGCCATCTGCGCCACTTGCCGACTGTCACAGGCCAGGGCGGCGCAGGCCAGACCGCTCGGACGGCTCAGGCAGGGCAGGTGGAGATTGTGGCCGGAGACGCCCGCGTACCGGCGTCCGCGGTGCGTGAGAGCGCCCAACTGGTCCAATCGCTGTCGACGGGCGTGGTCCACCAGGTGACGGGGGCGTCCTTGAAGAAGACGCAGGTGGTGCTGTTCTCGTCCCCGCAGACGTATGGCCGCGCGCTGGAGAAGGCGGGGGTGCCGGCCGGCGAGATCGACAGCATCGTGCAGGAGACGGGTGGACTGACGGTGGATAATACGGTTTGGATCCCGCTGTACAACGTGCAGAATGAGGCGGATTTGGCCAACGTGCTGACGCACGAATTGACGCACGCGGCGCTCAACGAGGCGGGCATCGGGGACAGCCTGCCGACCTGGGTGAACGAGGGAACCGCCTGGTTGGCAGGGATGATGGCGGAGCAACAGGTGAGCCCGCAGGAAGTCGAGCGCTTGGCTTCCGCGTCGGACGCGCAGCTGCAGCAGGCGGCCGCCAGCGGTGCGCTGCTGCCGTTGACCGCGTCGGAGTCGGACATTCTGCAGGCCTCGTACAACGTGGAGTGGGAAGACTATCGTGCGGTGCAGTCGCTCGTGGCGAAGTACGGCCTGGCGAAGTGGACGGCGTTCCTGCAGGGGATTCCGAGCAGCGGCGTCTCGGGGAGCTTCTCGCAGGTCTACGGGATTTCGCTGCAGGCGTATGAGCAGCAGTTTGTGAATGGGTTGACGACGGCGTGACCCGGTCCAGGGTATATCTGAAGCGTTGGCCCGCCGAGCCCCCTCGGTGCATGCGGAGGGGAGCGCCAGGCGGGCTGCGTCATGTATGCGCAGGCGTCCCAGCGTCCAGTTTCGCCTCATGCAATGGAAAATAATATATGCGCTGCAATCGCCAGAAGAATGAGCCCGCTGAGGATAGTGCTGAACTCCCCGATGCTCCAGCGGCCGATGCGCACGGCGGCGAGCTGTTCTCCCAGCTGGACGCCGGACCAGATGGCCAGGTAGCTGAAGACGGCGGCCAGGATGGAGATCGCCAGGGCGGGCACGTGCATCATGCCGGCCCCGAGGCCGTTGGTAAGCGCGTTGGCCGACAACGCGATCCCCAAACCGGCGGCTTCCCACAGGCTGATCTCTCCGGAACGGTCCTGGTCGGCTTGCTCTGGGTGCGCCAAGTAACGGGAGATCCCGCCGCGCGCGGATAGCACGGTTTCCGCGTGTTGCGTCGGTGGGCGAAGGGCTGGGGGCACCTCGTCCGCGTCTTCGCGTCGTCCGCTGCCGTGCTTGCGGCGCGGGGACATGGCCAACAGCACGATGCGCAATCCGATGAGCAGGACCACCAGGGCGCCGACGATGGTGGACAGGTTGCCGGGCATGACACGAGTCAGGTACGTGCCGAAGGCGACACCGGTCCAGCTGAAGGTGAAGGCGATCGCGGCGATGAGCAGGTTTGCGGCTGCGCGGATTCGGATCTGGTTGACCCCGTAGGAGATGCCCACGCCGAAATTGTCGAGGCTCGATGACACCGAAAACCCCAGAATCAGCGACACTTGCCGAAAATTCACGGCGCAACCGCTCCTTTCGTCTTCGCCCTGTGATCCGGTGGATGACGGGGGAACGCCCGCTCGCGTCACCCTATGCCTGAGATCCAGGATATTCGCTGAGGCCTGGGCACGTTCATTGCCAGAATTCTCTGGATTGACGTGTCAACCGGCGTCTATTTATAGTGAAATCAGCGTCGGTGTTGCAGGAATTTTGGCGATACTCGTTAAATCTCAGACGAGGCTGCAAACGACCATTTCAAAACGAGAAGAGAGGTTGACACAAATGAAGCGAACTACAGGTTGGGGGGTCTCTTTGTGTGCACTCGCGCTGATGGCAGTGGCCGGGTGCGGGACGAGCACGGCGCCGGCGAACAACGCGGGCGGCACCAGCACGGGGGCGGGGAGCAACAACCAGGAGAAGACGACCGCCATCGGGATCAACGCGACCGTCGATTCGAACGCGCAACCGGGTGACGGCAAGATTGTCGTCGGGGTGGACAACACGTATCCGCCGATGGAGTACATGGACCCGACGGATCCGACGAAGCTGGTCGGGTTTGATATCGATCTCGGTGACGCCCTGGGACAGGTCCTCCACAAACAGGTCATCTGGAAACCGACCGCCTGGGACGGCATCCAGACGGGCCTCCTCAGCAAGAAGTACGATGTCATCATCTCCTCCATGAACGACACCCCGGATCGCCGGAAGACGATTGACTTCATCGACTACATGAACTTCGGACAAGCCATCGTGGTCAAAAAGGGCAATCAGGGCAACATTCAATCCATCAACGACCTCAAGGGCAAGAACGTCGGCGTGGAGATCTCGACGACCAGCGAGGACGCCCTGAAAAAAACGGGCGGCGTGAACATCAAGGAGTACAACTCGTTCCCGGACGCGTTCCAGGACCTGGCCAATGATCGCTTGGATGCGGCGGTCGTGGACGAGGTGGTCGCGCGCTACTACATCAACCTCCAACCGGACAAGTATCAGATGGCGGGGCAGCCGTTTGAATCCGAGCCGGTGGGCATCGGCATCCGCAAGGACGAGACCCAGTTGGAGAAGGACCTGAAGGACGCCCTCGACCAGATCAAGGCGGACGGCACGTACGACAAGATCTACACCTATTGGTTCGGGAAAGAGTAACGGCAGAGGGGCGGCTGCATGGATCTTGCGACGTTTGTGGTACGGTACCTGCCCTTTTTCGCGAAAGGGGCGCTCATCACCGTCGAGGTCACGCTGTGCGGGCTGTTGCTCGGTTTGGTGCTCGGCGTGATCGCGGCGTTGATGAACATCTCCACCATCGGGGTGCTGCGGGCCATCGGCCGGCTGTACACGTGGGCCATCCGCGGCACGCCGCTGCTCGTCCAGATCTTCATCATCTACGCGGGGTTGCCGCAGGTGGGCGTCCAACTGACGGCGTTCGTGTCCGGAGTGATAGCGCTCGGCATCAACTCGGGGGCGTACATCGCGGAGATCGTGCGCGCCGGCATCCTGTCGATTGACCCGGGCCAGATGGAGGCGGCGGAGTCCCTCGGCATGACCTATGGCCTGGCGATGCGCCGAATCATCTTCCCGCAGGCGTACCGGCGCCTGCTGCCGCCCATCGTCAACGAGTTCGTGGCGCTCCTGAAGGATTCGTCGTTGGTCTCCGTGATGGCGCTTACAGAGCTGATGCGGGTCGGACAGCAGGTCAGCTCGTCGACGCTCATGCCGATGCAGACGTACGTGATGGTGGCGCTGTTCTATCTGTTGATGACGACGGTGATTGTGTTCATCTCGAGCCGCATCGAACGGCGATTGGAGGCGCGCAGCTGATGCTGGACAGGGACGGAGGCGCGCTGGGAGGCGGCATCCGCGCTGGCGGGACGGCGGCCCGGGTGGCAACGGCGGACCCGGTGGATGCCATCGTGCTGCGGGCGCGCGGAATCCAGAAGTCGTTCGGATCCAACGAAGTGCTCAAGGGCATCGACGTCGAGGTCCGCCAGGGTGAGGTGGTGGCCATCATCGGGCCGAGCGGATCGGGCAAGTCGACCCTGCTCCGCTGCTTCAACGGCTTGGAGACGCCGACCTCGGGGACGGTGGAGGTGCTGGGGGAGCCGCTCAGCCGCAGGAAGCGGGAGCTGGCGAAGCAGCGCGAGCGGTTGGGGATGGTGTTCCAGCGGTTCAACCTGTTCCCGCACCTGACGGCCTTGGAGAACATCATCGAGGCGCCGGTCCACGTGAAGGGCATGGACAAGGCGTCGGCGACGGCGCTGGCCCGCGAATTGTTGGCGAAAATCGGCCTGAGCGACAAGGCGGACGCCTATCCGTCGAAGCTCTCCGGCGGCCAGCAGCAGCGGGTGGCCATCGCGCGCGCCCTGGCGATGCAGCCGGCGGTGCTGCTGCTGGACGAGCCGACGTCGGCGCTCGATCCGGAGCTGGTCGGCGAGGTCCTGCAGGTGATTCAGCAGTTGGCTCAGGAGGGCATGACGATGGTCTTGGTCACCCACGAGATGGCGTTCGCGCGCCGCGTGGCGGACCGGGTGATCTTCATGGCGGACGGGCGCATCGTCGAGGAGGGCCCGCCGGAGCAGTTTTTCGAGCGGCCGCAGTCGGATCGCACGCGCCAGTTCCTGCGCGACGTGACGCAGCGAGAGGCGTGAGGCCGGCGGGACCGTGACGTGGGGCGAAGGCGGCGGTTGGCGCGGGCTCCCGGGCAGCACGGGTTCCGCGGAGGCGCAGAGGGGGGCGTAGGTGCGGTGGCTCGTGGTGGACGATGGAACCCCGGCGCAGTCGGCCGCCGGGCCCCGGCACCCCGCGGTCCCCCACCACCTCCACCGCCCCATGCCCTGACCTGCCCCCAGACTCCGAACGGCTCACCTGTCAACCTACCCTTGCATCTTTCGTACGAGAAAGGCTATCATAGCCATACACTGGTGTTGCACCAGTCGAACAAGTTCATATGTCCCGGAAAAGGTGCCCACCCACGGGTGGGCTTAAAAGGGAAACCGGTGCAAATCCGGTGCGGTCCCGCCACTGTGAAGGGGAGCCGCGGCGCGTATCCACTGAGTCGACGACTTGGGAAGGGCGTCGTGGGCGTTGAACCTGAGCCAGGAGACCTGCCTTTTCTGAGAACACCGCTGAACCTACGGTCGATAGGGAGGTGTTGCGCGCGATTGCGTCGTCGTGCTGTGCAATCGTCAGGCACCTTTCGGATTCCGAGGGGTGCCTTTTTTGCTGGCCAAACCGGGAGGTGTGCATCGTGTCGGAGAGGGTGTTGTTGATCGGCCACGGCAGCCGCGACGACGAGGGCAACCGCGCGTTCCTCGCGTTCGCAAGGCGCGTCCAGGCCGCGTATCCCAAGCGGCGCCTGGAGACCTGTTTTCTCGAGCTGGCCGAACCGGACGTGCCAACCGGCGTCGCCGCGTGTGCCGAAGCGGGGGCGAGCCGGGTGATTGCGCTGCCGCTCATCCTGCTCGCGGCGTCTCACGTAAAATTGGAAATTCCCGAATTGCTCGATCACGCGCGTCTGCGCCACCCCGGCCTGTCCATCGACTACGGGCGAAACGTCGGCATGCACGAACGGGTGCTCGACTTGTTGGTGGACCAGTACCAGGCCGCTGCCCGGGGGACGGGGTCCCCGGCCACCCCGTCCGGACCCGGTGCCTCCACCTTCGGCGCCACCGCCGCCGCCCGCGCCGAAGCGGCGCAGACCGGCGCCGAGTCCACCGCGATTGTGCTGATGGGCCGCGGCAGCAGCGATCCGGACGCCAACGGCGACCTGTACAAGATGGCGCGGATGCTGTGGGAGCGCACGGGCGTCGCGACGGTGGAGGTGTGCTTCAGCGGCATCACCGGGCCGCGTCTGCCGGAAGGGGTGCGGCGGGCCGTCCAACTGGGGGCAGCCCGGGTCGTGGTGGTCCCGTACTTCCTCTTCACCGGCGTGTTGCTCAAGCGCATGGCGCGCCTGTTGGAGGACCTGCAGGCCCAGCATCTCGGCGTGCCGATGCGGATGGCCGGGCCGCTGGGGGAGCACCCGGGGTTGGTGGACATCGTGATCGACCGCGTCGAAGAAGCGGCCGCCGGCGCCGCGCACATGAACTGCGGTTTCTGCACGTACCGCAGGCACGCCGTCCACGCCCACGGAGGCGGCGTATGAGCGGCAAGGTGTATCTGGTCGGCGCCGGGCCGGGGGATCCGGGGCTGCTCACGCTCAAAGGCCGCGCGTGCCTGGAGGCGGCCGACGTGGTCCTGTACGACCGGCTCGTGGCGCCCGAGGTCCTGGCGTTCGCGCGCCCGGGCGCCCAACGGATCTACGTCGGCAAGGAGGTCGAAGGCGGCGCTCCGGCCCCCGTCCCAGGCGCCCTGCCCGGCGTCCCTGGCGCGGGCCCGAACCGCGCGCCGGCCGCCCCGGACGGCGGCGGGCGGCAGGCGGAGATCCACCGGCTGATGATCGCGCACGCGCAGGCGGGGCGGACCGTGGTCCGCCTGAAGGGGGGCGATCCGTTCGTCTTCGGCCGCGGCGGCGAGGAGGCGGCGGTCCTGCGGCGGCACGGCATCCCCTTCGAGGTGGTCCCCGGCGTCAGCTCCGCCGTGGCGGTGCCCGCGTACGCGGGGATCCCGCTGACGTACCGCGGGGTGGCGAGCGGCTTTCACGTCGTCACCGGCCACGAGGCCCTGCACTCCGCCGGCGTGGCGTGGGACGTGTTGGCCGCATCGGGGCAGACGCTGGTCATCCTGATGGGGCTCGGCCACCTCGGCCCCATCGCCGAGCGGCTGTTGGCGCACGGGCGGGGGGCGGAGACGCCGGTGGCGGTGATTGCGTCCGGGACGACGGCGCAGCAACAGACGGTCGTCGCCCCGCTTCGTGAAATTGCGGACGTGGTCCATCGCGCGGGCCTCCGGGCGCCCGCCGTGATTGTCGTGGGCGAGGTGGCGCGCCTGGCGGAGACGTTGGCGTGGTTTGCTCCGGAAGCGGCCGCACCGGGCGGCCCCGCGGCTCCCTTGGCAGCGGCCCCTGCGCCGGGCGAACCCATGGCCGCCGCGGCCACGCAGGCCGCCGCCGCGAACCGTCCGTGAGAGAGGAGGAACCCCATGGGGAGGATTCTGGTCGTCGGATTCGGGCCGGGCAGCGCGGATCACATGACCGCGCGGGCCCGGCAGGCCATCGAGGAGAGCGATGCCATCATCGGATACAACACGTACGTTGACCTGGTGCGGGACCTCATCGAAGGCAAGGAGGTCATCCGCACCGGCATGACCGAGGAGGTCAGCCGTGCGCAGGCGGCGGCCGACCTGGCGCAGACCGGGCGGACCGTGGCCGTCGTCTCCAGCGGCGACGCCGGGGTGTACGGCATGGCCGGCCTCGTGTACGAGGTGCTCATTGAGCGCGGCTGGCGGGAGGGGGACGACCCGGAGGTCGAGGTCATCCCCGGCATCTCCGCCATCCACTCCTGCGCCGCGCTGCTCGGCGCGCCCATCATGCACGACGCGTGCACCATCAGCCTGAGCGACCATCTCACGCCTTGGGAGGTCATCGCCCGCCGCATCGAGGCGGCCGCCCAGGCGGACTTCGTGATTGCCTTGTACAACCCGCGCAGCGGGCGGCGCACGCAACAGATTGTCGAGACGCAGCGCATCCTGCTCCGGCACCGCCACCCCGAAACGCCCGTCGGGCTCGTCAAGAGCGCTTACCGGCCGCGTCAGGCGGTGGTGCGCACGACCCTGCAGGACATGCTCGATCACGACATCGGCATGCTCACCACCGTCATCATCGGCAACTCCACCACGTTCTACCACGACGGTCTGATGATCACGCCGCGCGGCTACCAGCGCAAGTACGACCTGGACACCGCCCAGCAGCGGCTGCGCCCGGGCGAGCGGCTGCGGCCGGAGAACGAGCCGTGGGCGCTGCACGGGGGGTGCGGGCGGTGATCTTCTTTCTCGCCGGCACCAGCGATGCGCGCGCCCTGGCCATCACGCTGCAGCAAGAAGGCTTTCCCCTCCTGTGCAGCGTCGTCACCGAGAGCGCCGCGGAGAACCTGCGCGCCGCAGGGCTGCAGGCCCGGGTGGGCCGGCTGGATGCAGCCGGCATGCAGGCCGCCCTGCGCCAGACGGGGGCGCGCATCCTGGTGGACGCCAGCCACCCGTTCGCCGAGGAGGCGCACCGCACTGCGATGGCGGCCGCCGCGGCGGCGGGGATCCCGTACGTGCGCTACGAGCGGGCGGAGAAATCTTTCGAGGGCCATCCCGGCATCACGGTGGTGGACAACTACGAGGCGGCGGCTGACCTGGCGTTTGCGAAGAAGGGGAGCGTGTTCCTCGCGACGGGCGGCAAGACGTTGGCGCTGTTCGCCCGGCGGCTGTACGGCCAGCCCGGGATTCGGATGGTGGTGCGGCTGTTGCCGCGGATCGACAACATGGAACAGTGTGAACAACTTGGCATCGCGCACCGGGACATCGTGGCCATGCTGGGCCCCTTTTCCTACGAGCTGAACCAGGCCCTGTTCCGGCACTTTGAAACGACCCTGATGATCACCAAGGAGAGCGGCGATGCGGGGGCGGTGGACGAGAAGGTGCGGGCGGCCGTCGACATGGGCATCGAGGTGGTGGTCATCGGGCGGCCGCGGCTCGACTACGGGGTGCGGTTCAGCACGGCCGAGGAGATGGTGCGGGAGGTGAGGCGGCTGTGGACGGCATGAAGCAGGACCCGGCGCAAGCGCGCGGCGAGCACGGAGAGGGGCGGACTCCCGTGTCGGGAGCGGGGCTGTCCGCCCTCGGCCGGCCGGCCATCGTGCGGCCGGAGGCGATTGAGCAGCGGAGTTTCGAGATCATCGCGGAGGAGCTGGGGCCGCACCCGTTCACGGCCGAGCAGTTCCCGGTGGTGCAGCGGGTGATCCACGCGTCGGCCGATTTCGAGCTGGGCCGTAGCCTGGTGTTCCACCCGGACGCAATCGAGGCGGGCATCCAGGCGATTCACGCCGGGCGGCCCATCGTGTGCGACGTGCAGATGGTGCAGGCGGGCATCAGCAAGCCGCGGCTGGCCCGGTTCGGGTGCGATGTGCGCGTGTACATCTCCGATCCGGACGTCGCCGAGGCGGCCCGCCGCGAAGGCGTGACGCGGGCCATCCAGGCGGTGCGCAAGGCGGTGCGCGAGGCGCCGGGGGCCATCTTCGCCATCGGCAACGCCCCGACCGCCCTGCTGGAACTGATCCGCCTGGTGCGCGCCGGCGAGGCGGAGCCCGGGCTCATCATCGGGGTACCGGTCGGCTTCGTGTCCGCCGCCGAGTCGAAGGCGGAGCTGATGCAGTTGGACGTGCCGTTCATCACCAACCACGGCCGCAAGGGCGGCAGCCCGGTGGCGGTGGCGGCGGTCAACGCCATTGCGCTCCTGGCCGAGCGGGCGGCCGGCGAGCCGGGGCTGGGGCCGGGGCCGGGCGCGTCCCGGGATCGCGACGCGCGGCCCAAGGGGTGATCCGGCGTGGGCGAACTGCCGGAGGTGCCGGAGGGGCGGCTGCGCCACGGGTACACCACCGGTGCCTGCGCCACGGCGTGCGCCAAGGGGGCGCTGCTCGCGCTCATCCACCAGCGGCCGGTGGACGAGGTGACCATCTGGATCCCCGCCGGTCAGCAGGTGACGTTCGCCCTGAAGGACGTGGCATTCGGGGTGGCGGAGGCGACGGCGGCCACCGTCAAGGACGGCGGGGACGATCCCGATGCCACCCACGGCGCGACCATCGTCGCCACCGTCTCGTGGCGGGCGGAGCCGGGCGTGGAGATTGACGGCGGGGAAGGCGTGGGGCGCGTGACCAAGCCGGGGCTGCCCATCCCCGTCGGGGAGGCGGCCATCAACCCGGTGCCGCGCCGGATGATCCGCGAAGCGTGCGAGGAGGTCCTGCAGGCGCACGGCATCCAACGCGGGGTGCGCGTCGTCGTCTCGGTGCCGGGGGGCGAGGAGATTGCCAAGAAGACGATGAACGGCCGCCTCGGCATCCTCGGCGGCATCTCCATCCTCGGCACGCGCGGCATTGTCGTGCCTTTCTCCACCGCCGCGTACAAGGCGAGCATCGCGCTGGCGCTGCAGGTGGCGCGGGAGCAGGGACTCCGCACGGTGGTGATGACCACCGGGGGCCGCAGCGAGAAGTACGGGATGCGGATGTTCCCGGAGCTGCCCGCGGAGGCGTTCATCGAGATGGGGGATTTCGTCGGCTTCTCCGCCAAGCACGCCAAGCGCACGGGGATGGCGGAGATACGGTTCGTGGGTATGATGGGCAAGTTCTCCAAGGTGGCTCAGGGCGTGATGATGGTCCACGCCAAGAGCGCGCCGGTGGATTTTGACTTTCTCGCCCGCCTGGCCGGGGAGGCCGGGGTGCCGGCGGCGGTGTGCCAGGACATCCGCCAGGCCAACACCGCCAACCAGGTGGGGGACCTGGTGCTGGCGGCCGGGTGTCCGGCGTTCTTTGAGCGCCTGGCGCGGGCCTGCTGCGAACAGGTGCTGCAGCACGTCGGCGGCGGGGTGCGGGTAATGACGCGGTTGGTGACGCTGGACGGACAGGTGTTGGGAGGTGCGTGTGTGGATGGATAGACGGGTGTGGGTGATTGGCATCGGGGACGACGGTGCCGCCGGCCTGCCGGAGGGCGTCCGCCAGGTGGTGGAAACCGCCGACGTGCTCGCGGGCGGGGATCGGCAGCTGGCCTTCTTTCCGGACTTTTCCAGAGAGCGGTGGCGGGTGCAAGGCGGGCTGCGGGACCTGGCGGACCGGATCCGCTCGGCCGAGGGCCGGCGCGTGGCCGTGCTGGCGTCGGGGGATCCGCTCTTTTACGGGATCGGGTCGTACCTGGCGAAGGTCCTCGGGCCGGACGCGGTGACGGTGGTGCCCGCGGTCAGCTCGGTGCAGCTCGCCTTCGCGCGCGCCGGGGTGGGCTGGCAGGACGCCGCCATCCTGAGCGTGCACGGGCGGCCGATGCGCGGGCTGGCGCAGCGGGTGGACCGGCACGACAAGGTTGCGCTGCTGACGGACGACGTGAATACCCCGGCGGCCATCGCCAAGTACCTCTTGTCGTTCGGGATGGCGGAGTACCGGGCATTCGTCGGCGAGCGCCTGGGCGGGCCACAGGAGCGAACGGGCTGGTACACGCTGGAGGAGATGGCGGATCGGGCGTTCGATCCGCTGAATGTGGTGCTGCTCCTGCGGGATCGGCCGAGCACCGCGCAAACGGGAGTGGCGGGAACCGGTGTCCTCGCAGGGCGGCTGGCCCATCCTGCCGGCGCCGGGCGCTGGCCGCTCGGCATCCCGGACGAGGCGTTCGCCCAGCGCAAGCCCGACCGCGGCCTCATCACAAAGCGCGAGGTCCGCGTCCTCTGCCTGGCGGAGCTCGCGCTCCGGCCGGGGGCGGTGCTGTGGGACATCGGGGCGTGCACCGGGTCGGTCTCCATCGAGGCGATTCTGCAGACGCCGGATGTGGAGGTGTACGCCATCGAGAAGAACGTCGAGGACCTGGAGAACCTGCGCGAGAACCAGCGCCGCTTCCGCACCGATTTCGTCGCCGTGCACGGCAAGGCGCCGGAGGGACTGGACGGGTTCGCCGATCCGGACGCGGTGTTCATCGGCGGCAGCGGCGGCGAGCTCGAGCATCTGCTCCAGGTGTGCGCGGACCGGCTGCGTCCCGGGGGGCGCATCGTCGTCTCCGCCGCGACGTTGGAAACCCTGGCCACCGCCCAGGCGACGCTCGCCCGGCTCGGGCTGTCGGTATCCATCACGCTGGTGCAGACCGCCCGCAGCCGCCCAATCCTCCAATTGACGCGGCTGGAAGGCATGAACCCGGTGTTTCTGATCACCGCGGTGCGGATGGAAGGAGGGGATTCGAATGGCGGAAACGGTTGAGCGCCTCGGCACGCTGTACGGCATCGGGGCGGGGCCCGGCGACCCGGAACTGCTCACGATGAAAGGGTTCCGGCTGCTGCGCGAATCGCCCGTCATCGCCTATCCGAAAAAGCGGATGGGCAGCCGCAGCTACGCCCTGGACATCGTCGAAGCCTACGTGAATCCGGAGGAGAAAACGATGCTCGGCCTCGTCTTCCCAATGACGCGGGACCCGGAGGTCCTCCGCCGCGAGTGGGACCACACGGCGGCGTTGCTGCTGGAGCACCTGCGGGCGGGTCGTGACGTGGCGTTCGTCACCGAGGGCGATCCGCTCCTGTACAGCACCTTCATCCACATGGCGCGGGTGTTGCATCATCACGCGCCCGACGTGCGGGTGGTGGCGGTCCCCGGCGTCTCGTCCGTCAACGGCGGGGCGGCGCGGCTGGGCCTGCCGCTGGCCGACGGGGACGAGGTGGTGGCGATTGTTCCGGCGACGCGGGACATGGCGAAGATGCGGGCGGCCATCGAGGGGCACGACTGCGTCGTCTTCCTCAAGGTCGCGAAGGTGATGGACCCGCTGATTGACTTGTTGGACGAGATGGGGCTCCTTCAGCGCGCCCGGGTCATCTCCAGGGCCACCTCCGGCGAGGAGGAGATCTGGGAGGACGTGCGGGCGCTGCGCGGCGTCCCCCTCAACTACCTGACGCTGATGGTGGTGAAACGGTGATGCGGACAGACGCTGTGCCGAGCCAGGTGTATTTCGTCGGCGCCGGCCCGGGTGATCCGGAGCTCATCACCGTCAAGGGCCTGCGCATCCTGCGGCAGGCGGACGTCATCGTGTGGACGGACAGCCTCGTGCAGGAGCGGCTGGTGGCCCTTGCCAACCCGGAGGCGAAATTGTATGGCAGCGCGGGGATGGACCTGGACGAGTTGGTGGACGTGATGGTCACCCATGTCCGCGCGGGCCGCAGCGTGGCCCGGGTGCACACGGGCGATCCGTCGGTCTTCGGGGCCATCCTGGAACAGATGGCCCGGCTCCGGGCGGCGGGGGTGCCGTACGAGGTGGTGCCCGGGGTCAGCGCCGTATTCGCGGCGGCCGCAGTGCTGGGCGCCGAACTGACGGTGCCGGAGCTGACGCAGACGGTGATCCTGACCCGGGTCGAAGGGCGCACCCCGATGCCCGAACGGGAGCGGTTGCGCGACCTGGCGGCGCACCACTGCACCATCGCTCTGTTCCTGAGCGCCACCCTGGCCAAGCGGGCGGTGGACGAGCTGCTCGCCGCCGGCTGGGCGCCGGAGACGCCGGTGGCGGTGGTGCAGCGGGTCACCTGGCCCGACCAGAAAATCCTCCGCACCACCCTCGCCGACCTGGTGCGGGACATGGGGGCGGCGCACATCTCCAGCCACGCCATGATCCTCGCCGGTTGGGCGCTCGATCCGGCCTTGGCCGAGACCCCGGACCGGCACCGGTCGAAGCTGTACGACCCGGCGTTCACGCACCGCTACCGGCGCGGCACTGGGACACCGGAAGGGGGGCGGCCGCGGTGACGGAGGCGAGAGACCCGGCGCGGCCGCGGGCCGCTGAGCGGCCCTACGCCGTGGTCGCCATCACCAAGCACGGGGTGGAGATCGCCCGGCGGTTGCAGGCGGGCCTGCCCGGGGTGGACGTGTACCACCCGGAGAAGTTCGCCCGCGGCGACGAGGCGGCCCTCGGCATCCACACGTTCACCGGTTCGGTGGTGGATCAGGTGCCTCCGCTGTGGGGGCGGTACCAGGGAATCATCGGGATTGTCTCCCTCGGCGCCATGGTGCGGATGGTGGCGCCGTTGTTGCGGGACAAACGCACGGACCCCGGGGTGGTGGTCGTGGACGACCGCGCCCGGCACGCCATCAGCGTCCTCTCCGGCCACCTGGGCGGCGCGAACGACTTGGCGCGGGAGGTGGCGCGGATTTTGGGCGCCGAACCGGTCATCACGACGGCGTCCGACGTGGGCGAGACGGTGGCGGTGGATCTCCTCGGGCGCGCCTTCGGGTGGGACATTGAGAACTTCGAGCAGGTGACGGCGGTCAGCGCGGCGGTCGTCAACGAGGAGCGGGTGCTGGTGGTGCAGGAGGCCGGGGAGCCCGGCTGGTGGCCGGCAGACAGGCCTCTGCCGTCGAACCTCCGCGTGGTGACGCGGATCGAGCAGGCGCGGGAGGAGGGATTCGACGCGGCGCTGGTGATCACTCCGCGGGTCCTCGCCGCGGAGGAGGCCGCGTGGCTCCTGCGGCGGGGGGTGCTGTACCGGCCGAAGGTCCTGGTGGTGGGTGTGGGCTGCAACCGCGGCACAGCGGCGGAGGAGATTGAGGCGGTGCTGCTGGAGACGCTCGACGCCCATCGGCTGTCGGTGAAGAGCGTCCGCAACCTGGCGACCATCGACCGCAAGGCGGATGAACCGGGCCTGATGCAGGTGTGCCAACGTTACGGCTGGCCCCTCGTCACCTACCGGGCGGAAGAGCTGAACCGGGTGCCGTTGCCGCATCCGTCGGAGACGGTGTTCAAATACGTCGGTGCATGGGGGGTCAGCGAACCTGCCGCCCGGCTGTCGTCGGGGGCGGACGGGTGGCTGGTGGAGAAGGTCAAGCGGGGCAACGTCACCCTGTCGGTGTGCCTGGTCCCGCACCCGCCGCACCCGGCCGCGGCCGGCACCGCCGCCAGCGGCTTTGCATGAGACGAAAGGGGGGAGCCGCGATGAGGCGGCCGAGGATCATCATTGGGGGCGTCCACAGCGGCGCGGGCAAGACGACGGTGACGCTGGGCCTGATGGCCGCCCTGCGCCGGCGCGGACACGCGGTGCAGGGGTTCAAGGTCGGGCCCGACTATATCGATCCGAGCTACCACACGGCCGTCACAGGCCGGCCGTCGCGCAACCTGGACACCTGGATGCTCTCGCCTGCCGCCGTGCGCGAAGTGTTTCACCGCGGCAGCGAGGGGGCGGAGGTGTCCGTGATCGAGGGCGTGATGGGCCTGTACGACGGGAAGGACCCGCGGTCGGACACCGGATCGACCGCCGAGGTGAGCCGGTTGTTGGAAGCGCCGGTGGTGCTCGTCCTCGACGCGAGCAGCATGGCGCGCAGCGCCGCGGCGGTGGTGCTGGGGTTTCAACGGCTCGATCCGCGGGTGCGCATCGCCGGCGTGATTGCCAACCGCGTCGGCGGACCGGGGCACCTGGACATGGTGCGCCAGGCGGTGGAATCCGCATGCGGGGTGCCGGTGCTGGGAGGGCTGACGCGCCAGGCGGAGATCGCCATCCCGGAACGGCACCTGGGCCTCATCCCGGCCCTGGAACGGGGGGAGCTGGACGGGCTCTTTCATCGTCTGGCGGACGCGGTGGAAGCGGCGGTGGATGTCGGCCGGTTGCTGGCCGTGGCGGAGGCGGCGGAGGACTGGGCGGCGCCGGACCCGGTGCTGTTCCGCGGCCAGCCGCGGCCGGAGGCTGCGTGCATCGCGGTGGCGCGGGACGCGGCGTTCAACTTCTACTACCCGGAGAACCTGGAGCTGCTGGAATGGCACGGTGCGCGCCTGGTGACTTTCCGGCCGCTGGCGGGTGAGCCGGTGCCGGAGGAGGCCGACGGGGTGTACCTCGGCGGCGGGTTTCCGGAGGAGTTCGCGGCTGAGCTCGGCCGGCAGGAGGCGGTCCGGGAGAGCCTGCGGCGGGCGGTGGCGGCCGGGATGCCGGTGTTCGCCGAGTGCGGCGGGTTCATGTACCTGTGCGAGGCGCTCACCGACCGGGCCGGGAAGACGCACGCGATGGCGGGGATGGTGCCGGCACGGGTGCGGATGCAGGATCGCCTGGCGGCGCTCGGCTACCGGGAGGTCACGGCGTTGCGGGACACCTTCCTGCTGCCGGCCGGGGAGCGCGCGCGGGGGCACGAGTTTCATTATTCGATTGCGGAATGGACCGACCCGGACCGGCCCGCGGCTTGGCGGACGGAGGGGTCGCGGGGCGGCGGGATCGACGGGTACGCCCGCGCGGGGCTCGTGGCCGGGTACACGCATCTGCACTTCGGTTCCAATCCGACGATGGCGCCGCGGTTCGTGGCGGCCTGCGCGGCCTGGCGCCGCGCGCGGAAGGAGGGGCACGGATGAAGGTTGGATGGACGAGGGCCGTGCGGATGGGCACATCCGGCCGGGTATTCGTGGCGGTGGCGCTCCTGCAGGCGATGGCTTTGGCGGGGATGGCCCTCGACGGCGCGCGAGCGCGGGCGATGGTGCCGCTCTGCCTGCTGGCTTACACCTTCGGGCTGCGGCACGCGCTGGACGCGGACCACATCGCGGCCATCGACAACACGACCCGCAAGCTGGTGGGCGAGGGGCAGCGTCCGGCGGCCGCCGGCCTGTGGTTTTCGCTGGGCCACTCGGCGGTGGTGTTCCTGCTGACGGCCCTCGTCGCGCTGTCGCTCGGGCATGCACGGGTCGGCGGGCCGGTGGCGGGCGCGGGCGCGGGCGCGGCGGAGGACGCGGGCCCGGCCGCCGGCTGGGAAGCCCCTGGCCTCGGCACGGTGGGCATGTGCATCTCGGCCACGTACCTGTACGCGGTGGCCGTCCTCAACTGGGGGGCTTGGCGGACGGCGCTGCGCTCCTTGCGACGGGTGCCCGGGCGGGCACATGACGGCGACACCGGTGAGGACAGCGGCACGGCGGCGAACGCCTCGTCCGGCGGCCTGATGGCGCGCGCCTGCGGGCGGTTGCTCCGGCGCGTGCGGCGGAGCCGGGACCTGTTCTGGGTGGGGCTGCTCTTCGGGCTCGGCTTCGAGACGGCGACGGAGGTGGCGGTGATTGCCATGTCGGCCGCGGCGTCGGCCGGCGGGGCGCCGGCCGCCCTGGTGCTGACGCTGCCGCTGTGCTTCGCGGCGGGGATGAGCCTGCTCGACGCCGCCGACGGCCTGGTCATGCTGCACACCTACACGTGGGCGCGCGGGCTGGCGCGATCGCGCGCCTTGTACAACGCCGTCGTCACCGGCCTGTCGGTCCTGGCGGCTCTCCTCGTCGGCAGCGTCGAGTGGCTGCAGGTGCTGGGTCCGCACGTGCCCGGCCTGGCGGCGGTGGCGGACGCCGCCGGGCGCCTCGACTTCGGCTGGCTGGGCGCCGGCATCACCGTGGTGTTCGTGGTCTTTTTCATTCGGTTGTGGCGGGTGCGGCGGCGGGATGGACACCCCGTTGGTGCGGACGGGGCCGACGCCCGGGGCCTGCCGTCGTGAAGGGGGGAGCCGGATGGCCAAGAGCCTGATGGTGCTCGGCACCGCGTCGAACGTGGGCAAGAGCGTGCTGTGCACCGCCCTCTGCCGCATCCTCGCCCAGGACGGGTACCGAGTGGCCCCGTTCAAGGCGCAGAACATGTCGCTCAACTCGGCGGCGACGCCGTCGGGCCGGGAGATTGGCCGGGCGCAGGCGGTGCAGGCGGCAGCCTGCGGCATTGCCCCGAACGAGCACATGAACCCCGTCCTGCTCAAGCCGATGAGCGGCCACCGGACGCAGGTGGTGCTGCAGGGGCGGGTGTACGAGACCACGTCGGCGCGCCGGTATCTGGAGGATCGCCTCGGGGCGGTCTGGGCGGCGGTGGTGGAGAGCTACCGGTACCTGGCTGACCGGTACGAGGTGTTGGTCATGGAGGGCGCCGGCAGCCCGGTGGAGATGAACCTGAAGCCGCGGGACATCGCCAACCTGCGGATGGCCGAGGAGGCAGACGCGGACGTGCTGCTGGCGGCGGACATCGACAGGGGCGGGGTGTTCGCGGCGGTGGTCGGCACCCTGCAGCTCATGACGCCGCGGGAGCGGGCGCGGGTTAAGGGCGTCGTGATCAACAAATTCCGCGGTGATCCCACCCTGTTCGCGGACGGCGTCCGGCTGCTGGAGGCGTACACCGGGGTGCCGGTGCTTGGGGTCATCCCCCACATCCCCGACCTGAACATCGAGGCGGAGGATTCGGTGGCGCTGGAGCCCGCAGGCGGCCGGGCGGCGCGAGCGCCGGCGCCTGGGGACGTGCGGGTGGCCATCGTCCAACTGCCGCACATCGCGAATTTCACCGATTTCGATCCGCTTTTCCTTGAACCGGGCGTCTTCGCCTGGTTTTGCCGCCGGCCGGAGGAACTGGCGGGGGCCCACGCGGTGGTCCTGCCGGGCAGCAAGCACACGGTGCACGACCTGGCCTGGCTGCGGGAGACGGGCATGGACCGGGCCGTGGCCGAGCGCCGGGCGGCGGGGGCGGACGTCATCGGGGTGTGCGGCGGGTATCAGATGCTGGGGAGGCGCATCCAGGACCCGCACGGCGCCGAGTCGGACGCACCCGTCACGGCAGGCCTCGGGTGGCTGCCGGTCGTGACGACGATGGCGGCCGAGAAGCGGACGGTGCGGGTGGCGGGTGAGCTGTTGGGCGTCTTCCCGGGGCTGCCCGTGACGGGCTACGAGATCCACATGGGGCGCACGGCGTTGGACGCCGGCGGCCGGCCGTTCGCCCGCGTGCGGCGACTGGGCGCGGAGGACGGCCTGGCGGCGGACGGGAAGACGACGGAGGCGGACTGGGCGCGGGAGGTTCAGGCCGGGGAGGTGCAAGCGTGGCAGGCACAGGCTCCGCAGGACCTGGCTGCCGCGGATGGCGCGGTCAGCGAGGACGGGCGCGTGATGGGCACCTACCTGCACGGCATCTTCGACAACGACGCCTTTCGGCGGGCATGGCTGGCGAGGCTGCGGGCGCGGTTCGGGCTGCCGGAGCCGGCGGGCCCGGCGCCGGACATGGCGGCGGTGCGGGAGGCGGCGCTGGACAGGTTGGCGGACGTGGTCCGCAGGCACCTCCGGATGGACGTGATTCACGGTTGGCTGGGGCCGCCGTCGGGGCGTGCCGAAGCGAGACAGAGCGGAGGAGGCGAGCGGAGATGAACGGGAGCATCCGGGACAGGCGTGCGGGGGAAGTGGCGGCGCTGCGGGCGCGGGATCGGCTGGACGACCTCACCAAACCGGCGGGCAGCCTGGGGCAGTTGGAGACGCTGTTGGAGCGGATCGCGCGCATCACGGAGCGGCCGGTGCCGCAACTGGAGCGGCCGCACCTGCTGTTGTTCGCGGCGGATCACGGCGTGACCGAAGAAGGCGTGTCGGCCTATCCGGCCGAGGTGACCGGGCAGATGGTGGTCAACATCTGCAGGGGTGGCGCGGTGAGCAGCGTCCTGGCGCGGGCAGAGGGGGTGCACCTGACGGTGGTGGACGTGGGCGTGCGCGTCCCGGTCGAGCACCCGGGCGTGGTGGCGCGCAAGGTGGCCCCGGGCACCCGCAACCTCGCCGCGGGACCGGCGATGACACGCGCGGAGGCGGAGGCGGCCGTGACGGCCGGACGGGAGACGGCGGAGGCAGCCTTGGCGGCGGGGGCGGATGTGCTGCTGTTGGGCGAGATGGGCATCGGCAACACCACCGCCGCGAGCGCCCTGGCGGCGTATCTGTTGGAGCGTCCGGCGGCGGACGTGGTCGGCCGCGGCACGGGGGTGGATCCCGCTCGGCTGGCGCACAAGCGGGCGGTGGTGGACAGGGCGCTGGCGTTACACCGGCCCCACCTCCGTGATCCGTGGGACATCATGACGCGCCTCGGTGGCTTGGAGCTGGCGGCGATGGCGGGGGTCTGCCTGGTGGCGGCATCGCGGCGGGTGCCGGTGCTGCTGGACGGGTTCATCACCACGGCGGCGGCCCTGTGGGCGGTGACGGTCGATCCCGCCGCCGCGGAGGTGCTGCTGGCTTCACACGTGTCGGCCGAGCCGGGGCACCGTCTGCTGTTGGAACGGCTGCACTTGGATCCGCTGCTCAGGCTCGGGCTCCGGCTCGGCGAGGGCAGTGGCGCGCTGCTGGCGTGGCCCCTGGTGCGCCTGGCGTGCCGGGTGTTGGCAGAGACGGCGACGTTCTCAGACGCGCGGGTGACGCGGGCGGGCGGTCTTGGGGTTCCGCCCGGCGCGCCGACGGTGCCGACCGGCGTCCGGGTGGCGCGGGCCGGTGCGGATTCATCGGACTGTTTCAGAGAGGAGAACCTGTGATGCGCATCTACACGCGCGGCGGCGATCAGGGCAAGACGGGCCTCATCGGCGGCGTCCGGCGGTTCAAGGACGACGTGCGCGTGGAGGCGTACGGCGCCGTGGACGAGGCCGGGGCGTTCATCGGGCTGGCCATCGCGCACCTGGAGCAGGCGGGGCACGCCGACGTGGCGGCGCTGCTGACGGAGGTGCAGCAGACCCTGTGGGACGTGGGAGCGGACCTGGCGGCGGCCCGACCGGACAGGCACGCGTTCCGGACGCCGGAGGACGCGGCGGCCCGGTTGGAGCCGTGGATCGATCAATACAAAGACGAGGCCGAGGCGGTCCGCCGCTTCGTGCTCCGCGGCGGCAGCGTAGCTTCGGCGTATTTGCACGTGGCCTGCACGGTGGTGCGGCGGGCGGAGCGGCGGGCGGTGCGCCTGATGCAGGCGGAGGCGGTCCACCTGCCCGCGCTGAGGTTTCTCAACCGCCTCTCCGACCTGTTGTTCGTGCTCGCCAGGGCCGTCAACGCCCGCGACGGACGGCAGGACGTGGAATACCGCAACAGCCGCGAGGTGTTCCGGCCGTGACGGGGGCCGGAGGTTGGAGAGCTGTGGCAGAGGCGGACGCGGGGCTGCGCAAGGCGGACCTGGTGCTGGTGCTTGGCGGGGCCCGCAGCGGCAAGAGCGAGGTGGCGGAGGACTGGGCGGCGCGGTGGTCAGCTTGCCTCGGGCGTCCGGTGGTGTACCTGGCCACGGGGCAGGCGGCGGACGCGGAGATGGCGGACCGGATTCGCCGCCACCGGGATCGGCGGCCGGCGGCGTGGCGCACGGTGGAGGAGCCGCTGCAGGTGCCCGAGTGGTTTGCGGCGCGGCGGAATGGGGATATCGTCCTCCTCGACTGCCTGTCGATGCTGCTGAACAACTGGATGTGGCTGGAGGGCTGCGGCGACGACGCGCTGGCAGAACGCGTCAAGCGCCTGTCGGATGCGTTGGCGACCGCGCCCGGACCGGTGGTGGCGGTCAGCCAGGAGGCGGGCCTCGGCATCGTGCCAGCGGATGCGCAGACCCGCCGTTATCGGGACTGGCTGGGCACGCTCAACCAGGCGGTGGCCCGCCGGGCGGGCCGCGTGCTGTGGGTGGTGGCGGGGATCCCGGTGGATCTGCGCCGCCTGGAGGCATCGGCGGAGGTGTCGGCAGAGGCGGAGGTGCCGGCGGTGGCTCCGGCAGATGCGGAGGCGGCAGATGCGGAGGCAGAGCCGGAGGCGAGGACGGGTGTGGAGACGGCTTCGGAGGCGGAGGTGCCGTGAACCTGTTCTGGATTGCGGCGTCGGCGCTGGTTGTGGATCGCGTGGCGGGCGATCCCGCCTGGCTGCCGCACCCGGTGGTGGCGATGGGCCGCTGGATCGGTGGGTTGGAGCGACGCTGGAACCGGCGGGATCGAAGCGACGGTCTGCGGCGCGCCCTGGGGGCGGTGGTGGTGGTCACGACGCTGGCCTGGGCCGGGGGCCTCACGTTCGGCGTCCTGTGGCTGGCGGGTTGGGTCTCCCCGGCCTTGGCGGCGGCGCTCAACATCGTCCTGACGGCGACGACGGTGGCCTGGAAGGGCCTCCGCGATGCCGGGCGGGCGGTGCACCGGCGGCTCCGGGAGGAGGGGTTGGACGCCGCCCGGTGCGAGGTGGCCCGGTACGTCGGCCGCGACACGGCATACCTGTCGGAGCCGGAGGTGGTGCGGGCGGCGGTGGAGACGGTGGCGGAGAACCTGGTGGACGCCGTCGTCTCCCCTCTCTTCTTCGCGTGCCTGCTGGGGGCGCCGGGCGCGATGATGTACCGGGCCGCCAACACGTTGGATTCCATGCTGGGGCACCGGGATCACCGCTTCCGTGCCTTCGGCTGGTGCGCCGCCCGGCTGGATGACGTGCTGAACTTCGTTCCCGCACGGTTGACCGCGGGGATCCTCGTCGTGGCACTGGGCTTGCGCGGCCTGCCCGCCCTGCGGGCTCTCCGCTTGACGCGCCGGGACGCCGGTGACCACCCGTCGCCCAACGCCGGGATCCCGGAGGCGATGATGGCGGGCGGGCTCGGCGTCCAACTGGGCGGTTGGAACGTGTACCGCGGGGTGCCGTCCTTCCGCGCGACGATGGGCGATCCGCTGCGGCCCCTGGAAGCGGCGGACATCCTGCGGGCCGTGTCGGTGCTGGACGCGGCCTGTGCGGTGACGGGCGTGCTGCTCGCGGCGTTGGGCTGTGCCGTGCACTGGGGAGGAGGGTGAGCATGCGGATGAGCATACAGGCGAGCGCTGTGCGAACGGTACGGGCTGGGGGGCGCGCCTTTCTTCTCGCCTTCCGATTCCTCACCATCCTGCCCATTCCAACGGCGGGATCGCAGGCGCTGACCGAGCCATCGCCGGCGGACCTGCGCCGCAGCGCCCTCTTTTTCCCGCTGGCCGGCGCCGTCCTCGGCTGGGGCGTGTGGGCGGTGTCGCGGGGATTGGCGGAGGTGGTGTCGCCGCTGGGTGCGGCGGTGGTGGCGGTGACCGGGTACACCGTCGCCACGGGCGCACTGCACCTGGACGGCCTGATGGATGTGGCGGACGCGGTCGCCAGCCGGCGGCGAGGGGCCGAGGCCATCGCGGTGATGAAGGACAGCCGCGTCGGGGCAGCGGGGGCTGTCGCGGGGATGCTCGCGCTGGCCGGGAAGATCGCGGCCATCACCGCCTTGGCCGGCGGGAGCGCGGGCTGGGGGCCGTTTGTGCTGGTGCCCGCGCTGGCCCGTCTTGGCATGGTGTGGGCGATGGCGGGGGCGGGGCCGGCGGGATCGAGCGGATTGGGCGCAGTGTTCGCGCGCCGCGTGCCGGCGTGGGTCGTGGCCGGGGCGACTGCGTGCGCGCTGGGGGCGAGCGCGGCGGCGATGGCCTGGGGCGGGCCGTGGGCCGTCGGGGGGCATGGTTCCGGGCTCTGGACGGCGGCCGGGCTCTGGGCGGCTGCGGTGATCGCGGTGCGCGTGTACACGGCCTGGGCGGCGCGCCGCTTCGGCGGGATGACGGGCGATTTGTACGGGGGCTTGAACGAAGGGATGGAGTGGCTCGGTTGGCTGTGGGTGTCGCACGGATGAGGAGGGATTCTGACATGGAGCAGGGTGCGGCCGGCATGGGGACGGGCGGCGCGTCGCACGGCGGACGATGGACATCTGGCGGCGCGCCGATGGCGGTGCACGGCGGCCGGGTGTACGAGTACGCGCGCGAGAGCGGCCGGCGCGTGGAGGACATCGTCGACTTCAGCGCCAACATCAACCCGCTGGGTCCGCCGGCGTCGGTGCGGGAGGCCATCCTGCGGGCGATGGACGGCATCCGCCACTACCCGGACCCGGAGCAGCAGCTGGTGCGTCAGGTGCTGGCGGAGACATTCGGTCTCCCCGGGCCGGAGTGGGTGTTCTGCGGCAACGGGGCGGCAGAGGTGTTGGACCTGTTCCTGGGGGCGCTGCGGCCGCGGCGGGTGTTCATTTTGGAGCCGGCCTTCAGCGAATACGAAGCGGCCGCGCGTCGCCGCGGGGCACCGGTGGTGCGACTGCCCTTGCCGGATGCGGGCGTATGGCCGCGTGCAGGGGCTGCCGCGGCCGCGCTGCCGGAGCCTGCGCCGGGTGATCTCGTGATCCTCAATCACCCACACAATCCCACCGGGCGCCTCTGGACCCGCGCGGCGTTGGCGAAGGTGGTGGTGCCGATGGCGGAAGCGGGCGTCTTCGTCCTGGCCGACGAGTCGTTCATGGATTTTCGGTGGGACGAGCGGGATCGAACGCTGCTTCCGCTGGCCTTGGCACATGAACGGGTGGCGGTCATCCGCTCGGCGACGAAGATGTACAGCATCCCTGGGCTGCGCTTCGGGTTCGGGGTGGCGAATCCGGCGTGGGTGTGGCGAATTCAGCGGGATCGCGACGGGTGGAGCGTCAATCACCTGGCCCAGGCGGCGGCCGCGGCGGCGTACCGGGACGAGGCGTTCCGAGAGGAGACGTGGCGGTGGTTGCAGGAGGAGCAGGCGTTTGTGGCGCGGACGTGGGGCCGTGTGCCGGGGGTGCACCTGCATGCGCCGGGCGCGAATTTCTTCCTGCTGCGCTTGGAGGCACCGGCCGATGTGGAGGATCTGCTGGCGGTCTGGGCGGCGGAGGGCATGTACGTGCGCCGCTGCGACAGCTTCCGGGGCTTGGACGGGCGGCATCTGCGCGTGGCCATCCGGCGCCCGGAGGAGAACCGGCGGTTGTGGCAGGGATTCGTGCGGTGGATGGGTGGACGGCGATTGTGAAAATGCGTCCGATTGGGAATTTTGGACTGGACTCAACGGCGAATTTCAATATAATAAAATCAAAACATCATTCAACAAGATTTTTAAAATCATTGCGAGTCCCGGGTGTTTGGGGAACGCCGGAGGATGGGCATGGCGGGAGACATCGTGAATCGTGGGTTACGGGTGTTTGATCTCCATTCGGACCTCGCCGCCGACATCGCGTTTCGACGAGCGTGCGGTGAACGGAGGGTGTTTGCGAGGCGGCATCACCCTCGCTTGCGACAGAGCGGGGTTCAGGCGCTCATTGCGGCCCTGTGGGTGGAGCCGGAGTACCGCGCCAACAGCGTCGGCCGCCTGCTTCAGCTTCTCGGCTCGCTCTTGGCGGATGTGCGAGAATCGGCGGACTGCGTGGCATTGGTGCGTGATCGAACGTCCATGGATAAAGGGCTTTCCGAAGGCAAGACCGCGCTGTTCCTCGGCGTGGAAGGGATGACGTTCGTGGAGCAGTGGCCTCTGCTGGAGGTCGCAACCGGGCGGCCGGATCCGCTGGAGACCGCGATTGCGGCCGATGCGCATCATGGCGCCGGGGGAGACGGGGGTTTGCAAGATTCTGGCTGCGCCGTCACGGTAGTTGATGAAAGACTTGATGAACGCCTCCGCCAGTCGCTGGATCTGCTGTGCGCGGTGGGATTGCGCCATGCCATCCTGGTGTGGGGGGAGTCGAACGCGATTGCGAGTGGACCGGGTGGGCTGTTTCGGCCGGGTATGCGGCAAGGGCTGACCGCATTTGGGCGGCGCGTGGTGCAGACCCTCACGGCGCGCGGTGCGGTGGTGGACTTGTCCCATCTGGATGACGCGTCCATCGACGGGGTGCTGGATGCTGTCGATGGCACGGTCATCGCCAGCCATTCCAACGCCCGTGCCCTGTGTGATGTGCCGCGAAATTTGGAGGATCGGCACATCCGTGAGATCGGCCGCCGCGGCGGCGTGATTGGACTCAACAGCTATCCGAATTTTATCGATCCGGGAATGCCGACCTTGGACCGCCTGGTCGATCACGCCGTCCACATCGCCTCCCTGGTGGGGGTGGAGCACGTCGCCCTCGGGTTTGACTTCACCGACTATTTGCCTGGAGACACCTTCCGGGTGCACCCCGGCGCCGGCTTACGGCGAGTAGAGGATGTGCCCCGGTTGATGGAAACATTCGCAAAAAGGGGGTTCAGCGACGGGGAGATTCGACAGATTGCCTTTGACAATGCCGCACGCGTGATGACAGGCTGAAGCGGGCGTTGGGGGCGCCCGTATGCCAAAAAGACGGAATGATGAAATGGGAGGGAATCGTGTGATGAAGACCTGTGACGAGACCCGGTCAAAGCGTAAGAGAATCGGACTGTCGTTGGCCGCCGTATGTCTGGTCAGCGGGCTGTCACTGGTGGGATGCGGAAGCAACCCGCCGTCCGCCAACCAGGCTGGTGGGACGGCCCCGGCTGGGGCGGCTACGGATCCGACCACACTGACGGTCGCCATGCCGGCCGACGAAGGCACACTGGATCCGGCGGTGACGATGGACAATGCAGCGTGGAAGATCACGTATCCGTGCTACGAGCGCCTGGTCAAATACGACGGGGACAAAACCACCGTCACCTACGATCTGGCGACCTCCTACACCGTCAGTTCGGACGGCAAGAAATACTTGTTCACGTTGCGTGAGGGAGACAAGTTCCCGGACGGGACACCGGTGGACGCGAACGCGGTGAAATTCACCTTCGACCGGCTGATGAAGATCAACAAAGGCCCGGCGGGCGACTTCGAAGAACTCCAGGCGGTAAAGGTGATTGACCCCACGCACGTTGAGTTCGACCTGAAGTACCCCTTTCCGGCGTTTGTGTCGGCGTTGGCCGCCAACTACGCCAGCATCGTCGATCCGAAGGTGATGGAGCATGAAGTGAACGGGGACATGGGGCAGTCCTATTTGGCGACCCATACGATGGGGTCCGGGCCCTACCAGCTGGCGGAGTGGAAAAAGGGACAGTATCTGAAGTTGACCCTCAACCCGGCGTATCAGGGGGCCAAACCGAAACTGCAGACGGTCTATTTCCAGATCATCGGTGACGCTTCGTCGGAACGCCTGCAGTTGGAGAAGGGGCAGGTGGACATCGCCGAGGGCATCCCGGCGGATCAGTTGAAGTCGCTCTCTTCCGAGTCAGGCATCACCGTCGTGGACAAGCCCAGCATGTTGGTGGACTACGTGTACCTGAACGTTGGCAAGGGGAATCCGGCGCTCAAGGACAAGCGGGTGCGCCAGGCCATCAGTTACGCCATTGACTATCAGGGCATCATCCAGTCTTCTCAGGCGGGGAACGCGACGCAGATGCGGGGGCCCATTCCGCAGGGGCTGTGGGGGCATGACGACAGTGCGTTCCAGTACTCGTATCAGCCGGACAAGGCGAAGGCGTTGTTGCAGCAGGCAGGCGTCGGTCATCTGACGCTGACCCTCCTGTATTCCGATCATATGCCCTGGTGGCCGTCCGAGGCATTGGCGATTCAAAGCAATCTGCAACAGGTGGGCATCGAGGTGAAGTTGCAGAACGTGGAGTACGCGACCGAACGCCAGATGTTGGACCAGGGCCAGTTCGACCTCGCGCTCGGTGTCTGGAGTCCCGACTACGCCGATCCGTACATGTTCATGAACTTCTGGTTTGACTCCAAGAATTTCGGATTGGCGGGCAATCGGGCATTCTACAGCAACCCGCAGGTGGATTCCCTGATCCGGCAGGCCGGATCGGTGTCCGATCAGGACCAGCGTACGAAGCTGTACCAGGATGCACAGAAGATCGTGATTGACGACGCACCGTATGTGTATCTCTATCAAAAAAACTACATGCTTCCGATGCGGACCAACGTACATGGATTCGTATACAATCCGATGCTCGAACAAATTTACAACCTGGCCGAGATGTCCAAATCGTGAGGCTGGCAGGTGTAACGACGGGCTGCTCCGTCCGGGTCGTTTGCCGCGGACGGAGCGGGCGGACGGGGTGATCGTTGGATGCTGTATCTCATACGCCAGAGGCTCCTGATGCTGGTTTTCGTGTTGTTCGGGGTGACGCTGTGTACATTCTTCATGTCTCACGTCATCCCGGGCGACCCGGCGCAAATGATGGCCGGGCCCCACGCCAGTGCGGACACGATACGGTCCATCCGGCGTCAACTCGGCCTTGACCGGCCTTTGTGGGTCCAGTACGGCACCTACCTGTGGGGGCTGTTGCACGGGGATCTCGGCGTCTCCATCCGCACCCAACAACCGGTGATCCACGACTTGGCGGCCTTTTTCCCGGCCACGTTGGAGTTGGTCCTGTACGCCTTTCTGTTGGCCATCGTGACGGGGATTCCGCTCGGCGTGCTGGCGGCTGTCAAGCGAAACACGGTATGGGACTATGCGGCCCGCGTGGTGTCCCTCGGCGGGGTGTCCGTCCCCGTTTTCTGGAGTGGTCTGGTGTTGATCCTGCTGTTTTATGCGCGCTTGGGCTGGTTGCCCGCATCCGGCCGCCTGGATCCGAGTCTGCCGCCGCCGCCCACCATCACTGGGCTCTACACCGTGGACAGCGCCCTGACCGGCTACTGGGCGGACTTCTTCAATAGCCTGTGGCATCTGGTGCTGCCGGCGGTCACCTTGTCGTACGTCCAGCTGTCCATCATCGTGCGTCAGGTGCGATCCAGCATGCTTGAGGTGCTCGGCAAAGAGTTCATCCTGACCGGCCGCGCCAACGGGCTCGGACGCGGCTTTCTCATCGTGCGGTACGCGCTGCGCAACGCGTTGGTGCCGACCATCACCGTCATCGGGCTGTCCATCGGTTCTCTGCTGGGCGGGGCCGTGGTGACGGAGACCGTCTTCGACTGGCCGGGGATGGGCAATTATGTCGTGCAGTCCATCGCGAGCCTGGATTTTCCGGCGATCATGGGGTTCACGGTGGTCATCGGCGCTGCCTACGTGCTCATCAACCTGGTGGTCGACCTGCTGCATTACGCGCTCGATCCGCAGATTCGGAGGTGACACGATGTCGACACCCATCGTCGCCCGATCCGCGAGGTACGGCGGTGGACGGATGCTGTGGAAGCAACTGACCGCCAATCGCTTCACCGCCCTGGCCGTGGCCTGTGTCGTGGCGATTGTCCTTCTCGCGCTTCTCGCTCCCTGGCTGGCGCCCGACTCGCCGACCTCCGTGCACCTGTCGCAGCGGCTGAGTCCGCCCAGCGCCCGGCACTGGTTTGGGACGGATGAGGTGGGACGGGATCTCTTCAGCCGCATTCTGTACGGCGCGCGCATCTCGGTCGGGGTCGGCCTGGGCTCCGTTTTGCTGGCCGCGTTGGCGGGGACATTGCTAGGCGCATTCAGCGGGTACTGGGGGCGTTGGGCCGACCAGGGGATCATGCGGTTGATGGACATCCTCTTGTCCTTTCCGTCCATTGTCCTGGCGATGGCCTTGGCGGCGGCTCTCGGGCCCAACCTGTTGAACGCCGCACTGGCCATCGCGATTGTCAAACTGCCGGTATATGTGCGTCTGGCTCGGGCGGAGGCGCTCTCCATCTCCCGGCAGTTGTTCGTGAAGGCGGCCAGGACGTTCGGACTGGGCTCGGGGTGGATTGTCACACGCCACATCATCCCGAATCTGCTGCCGCCGATTGTTGTCCAAATCACGCTCGATCTCGGGGACACCATCCTCCTCATCGCCACGCTCGGCTTCCTCGGACTCGGTGCGCAGCCGCCGACCCCGGAGTGGGGGGCGATGATCAGCGTGGGTTGGAAATACCTTTTGGATCAGTGGTGGTATCCGACGTTGACGGGCGCGGCCATCTTCATCACCGTGATGTCGTTCAACCTGCTGGGCGATGGCGTCCGCGATCTTCTGGATCCCCGGCGACATGAGGAAGGGGGGCGGACGTCGTGACGGAGTCGGTGCTGCAGGTGGAGGAACTGACCCTCTCCTTCCGGACAGCGGCCGGCCTGATACGGGTGCTGCGCGGCGTCAGCTTCGACATCCGGGCAGGGGAATTGGTCGGCTTGGTCGGTGAGTCAGGGTCGGGCAAATCGGTCACCGCTCAGGCGGTCGCACGTCTTCTGCCGGAGGAGACGACCGTGGTGGAGTCCGGACGCATCCTGTTCGCCGGGCGGGACGTGTGCACCATGACGGAGGCGGAGATGCGGGAGATCCGGGGACGGCGCATCGGATACGTGTTCCAGGAACCGATGACGGCGCTCAACCCGGCGATGACGGTGGGCGATCAACTGATGCACGTGATTCGCCACCACCACGGGTGTTCGCGCCGCGAGGCCAGACAACGGGTGCAGCGCGCGTTGGAAGAGGTCCTGATTCACCAGCCGGATCTGGTGGCGCGCCAGTACCCGTTCGAATTGAGCGGTGGCATGCGCCAACGAATTGTCATCGCCTTGGCCATGTCCGCAAATCCCGCTCTGCTCATTGCGGACGAACCCACGACCGCCCTTGACGTGACGGTGCAGGCGGAGATCTTGAAATTGATTCTGCGACTGGCGCGCCAGCATGGGACGGCGGTGCTGTTCATCACGCATGACCTGGGGGTGGTCTCCCAGATCTGCGAACGGATGGTGGTCCTGTATGCCGGTGAGGTGGTGGAGCGGGGGCCGGTACGGGAAATCCTGCGCCATCCAAACCACCCATACACGCGCGCACTGCTGCGAGCGGTCCCGGACGTCGCCAGACGGGGGGAGCCGCTGCAGGCGATTCCAGGGGAGTTGCCGGATCTGCGCCACCTGCCGCCAGGATGCGTGTTTGCACCGCGCTGTGTGCACCGGATGGAGCGATGTGACACCCGTCCGCCGTTGCGCGGCAGCGGGGACACGGCTGTGGCCTGCTGGTGGTCCGGACAGGAGGTGCCGAATCGATGACCGTTCAGGCGCGCGACACACGGGCAGTGGCAGCTGCGGAACCGATCCTGACGCTGCACCAGGTGCAGAAGCGGTTTCTCGTCCGGAAACGGGGCATACGCGTCGAGACGGTGGCCGCCGACCAGGTTTCGTTTACGGTCCGGCGGGGCGAGGTTTTCGGCCTGGTCGGCGAGTCGGGAAGCGGCAAGACGACGCTGGCCAATCTCGTCATGGGTCTGGAGGCGCCCGACGGCGGCGAGATCTCGTTCTGCGGCCGCGTGATCGCATCTCCCGGTCGCCGTCCGCCGTTCCCGTACGGCGACATTCAGATGGTTTTTCAGGACCCGCGCTCCTCGCTCAATCCGCGCATGCGCGTGCACCAGATCCTGACGGAGCCGCTGCGTGCGGTCTCCCCGGAGAGGCGGGCTCAGTTCGGCAGCGAGGCGGCTCTGGTGGAGCTGCTCGGGCAGGTCGGTCTACGGCCGGAATCCCTGCACCGGTTTCCGCACGAGTTCAGCGGAGGCCAGCGCCAGCGAATCGCCATCGCGCGTGCCTTGGTGACGCGCCCGAAGCTGGTGTTGCTCGATGAGCCCACTTCGGCGCTGGACGTGTCGGTACAGGCTCAGGTGATTCAACTGTTGCAGTCGCTGCAGGCGGAGTTCGGTTTGACATACGTGTTCATTTCCCACAACATGGGGGTGGTCCGCTACTTCTGCGATCGCGTTGGGGTGCTGTACCGCGGTCGGCTCGTGGAGGTGGCCGACACGGATACGCTGTTCTCCGCCCCCTCGCATGAATATACACGCCGCCTGCTGGATGCGGTCCCGACGTGGAGTCACGCGGGCGCCGAGCGGCTGGTGGAGGAGGCGCCGAACGGTGGAGTTTGATTATACGAAGTTACGCAGGTTGCGGCAGGAGAAGGGCTTGACCATGCAGGCGCTGGCGGAGAAGTCGGGCGTGAGTGCAAGCCTCATCAGCCAGGTGGAGCGGGGCAAGGTGGTGCCGACGCTCACCGCGTTCTGGCACATCTGCCAAGCGCTCGACGTGCCGATGCACTACTTCTTCGAGAACTCTCAGGACGAAAGCATGGTCGTGCGCCGGGATCAGCGCAAGATCATCCAGTTTCCGGGGTCGCACGTGCGGTATCACCTGCTCAGTCCCACATTGCGCGGGCAGATTGAGTTTCTGTTGGTGGAGATCTCGCCAGGAAAGGCCCACGACCCCGAGGGGATGGTGGCGCACGGGGGCGAGGAGTGCGGTTACGTGCTCGAGGGGGAGATGGTGGTCCGGCTGGGCACGCAGGAGATCCACCTGCGCGAAGGGGACAGCATCTGCTTTCCTTCGTCCACGCCTCATCGTTTTGTCAATCCCGGGACCACCGTGTCGCGTTCCATTTGGGCGATGACGCCGCCCACGTTTTGAGGTATTTGGGAATCGGCCTTCGTGTTTGAAATACGGTACCGCGAGGAGGAGAAGGTCTGTGAGAATCGGCGTACCGAAGGAGATCAAGAACAATGAGAATCGCGTGGCCATCACGCCGGCGGGGGTACACGCGCTGGTCCAAGGCGGGCACCGCGTATTGGTCGAGCATGGCGCGGGGGCGGGTTGCGGCTTTTCAGATGAAGAGTACGCCCGAGCCGGTGCGCGCATGGTCAGCCAGGCGGAGGCATGGAATGAGGCCGATATGGTGCTGAAGGTTAAGGAACCCCTGGAGAGTGAGTACCGGTTCTTCCGGGAGGGACTGGTGTTGTTCACGTACCTGCACCTGGCGGCGGATCCACGCCTGGCCCGCGAGCTGGCGGACAAGCGGGTGGTCGCCATCGCCTACGAGACGGTACAGACGGACCATGGCGCGCTGCCGTTGTTGGCGCCGATGAGCGAGATCGCCGGCCGTATGGCGCCTCAGATTGGCGCTCAGTTCTTGGAGAAGCATTACGGCGGCGGGGGGATCCTACTGGGCGGGGTTCCGGGAGTCCCGGCCGCCCGCGTGGTCATCGTCGGCGGCGGCGCAGTCGGGACGAACGCGGCCAAGATCGCGCTCGGCCTGGGCGCGCGCGTGACCATTTTCGACAAGAACGGCGAACGCCTGCGTTACCTGGATGACCTGTTCGGGGGCCGCGTCGAAACCGTGATGTCGAATGCGTACGATCTCGCGGCGGCGGTCGCGACGGCGGACTTGGTGATTGGCTGCGTCCTCATCCCGGGCGCGAAGGCGCCGAAGCTGGTGACCGAGCCGATGGTACGCTCGATGAAGCCGGGTTCGGTCATTGTCGACGTCGCCATTGACCAGGGCGGGTCCATCGAGACGGTGGACCATATCACCACGCATGACGATCCGGTCTATATCCGGCACGGGGTGGTGCATTACGCGGTCGCGAACATGCCTGGGGCGGTGGCGCGCACGGCCACCCTGGCGCTCACGAACGCCACTCTGCCCTATGTGGAACGGATTGCCCGCGACGGTTGGCAGTCCGCCGCCCGGCAGCATGCCCCCATCGCCCGCGGTGTGAACCTCGCCGGCGGCCGAGTCACGCATCCTGCGGTGGCGGACTCGGTCGGGCTGCCCTACACGCATCTGCAGGAGATGTTGGCGTCGTGAATACATCCCGGACACCGCAACCGTGTGCACAACCGTGTGCGCCAGTCGATCCGGCGCACACGCCCGCTTCTGGCCGTTGGCGGGACACCTGGGCCGAGGTGGACCTGGGTGCCATTATGGAAAACGTGCGATCCGTCCTCCTACACATTCGCCGCCCCGCTGGCATCGCCGGCGCGGGCGGCCACACCATGCCCGGCGCTCACACCGAGCCCGGTGCCCACACTGAGCCCGGTGCCCACACTGAGCCCGGCACTCGCACCGAATCCGGCCCGAAGCTCATGGCCGTGGTCAAGGCGGATGCCTACGGGCACGGCGCTGTGCCGGTCGCCCGAGCCGCGTTGGCCGCCGGGGCGGATTGGCTCGGCGTGGCCACGCTGGGCGAGGCGATGGAGTTGCGCGAGGCGGGACTTCGCGCTCCAATCCTGGTGCTCGGCCACGTCGACGCGCGGCACGCGCCCATCGCGGCGGAAGCTGGCATCACGCTGACCGTTGCCTCCCTGACGCACGCCTTCGCCCTGGCCGAGACGGCGCTTTCGCAGCCTCTGTCGGTGCACCTCAAGCTCGACAGCGGCATGAGCCGCATCGGTGTGCGCACGGTGGAGGAGGTGCACCAGGTCGCCGACGCCCTCGACGGCACGCCCGTGCGCGTGACGGGCGCGTTCACCCACTTTGCCCGCGCGGACGAGGCGGACCTGGCCCCGGCGCTGGAGCAGTGGGCGCGTGCTCAACCTCTCTTTGACGCGGTCAAATCCCGCTGGCCCGCCGATGCCCTTCTCCTGCACGCCGCCAACTCAGCGGGCATCTTGGCGTTGCCCGCCGCGCATCTGGACATGGTGCGGCTCGGCATCAGCCTGTACGGCGTGTATCCGTCGGGCGAGGTGGCGCGCACCGTGCCGCTGCGGCAAGCTCTGCGCCTGTACACGCGGGTGGTCCAGCTTAAGCGCGTCCCGGCCGGGACGGCGGTGAGCTACGGCGGCACCCACGTGACCCGGGCGCCGGCGCTGCTGGCCACGTTGCCCATCGGCTATGCGGACGGGCTGCTGCGCGCGCTCTCGAACCGAGGCTATGTCCAGATCCGCGGCGTCCGCTGCCCGATGGTGGGGCGGGTGTGCATGGACCAGGTGGTCGTGGATGCGACGGCGGTGCCGGACATCCAGGAGGGCGACGTGGCGACGGTGTACGACGAGCATTCTCTGGCCGATCTCGCGGATCGCGCAGGCACCATCCCGTACGAACTGCTCTGTGCCATCTCTCGGCGCGTCCCGCGCGTCTACCGCCAGCCCGACTGACGGTGGCGCCTGACGTTGACCGGCTGGGCCTGGGTGAGGTCGGCCCCGGTGGGATCGCTCGGAACGGCCAGGTGTGGGTCGCGTCCCAAGGATGAGCGCGGTGGCCGCCTGCCACTCGGAGAGGCGCCTGGCCCGACGAACCGGCGGGCACATCAGGACTGAACAGCCAGCACCTCTCGGGCGCGCCTGAAAAACGCGGGGAACTCTGCCGCGAGGCCGTACGGATCGGTCTCCACAAAGGTGCGCAGGCGGCTGCGCTGTACGGTATCCAGTTCCGGTTCGCGCTGGAGGATGTGCTCGCCGCAGGTGGCCAACAACTGCCGCGTCCACGCTTGGGGCGATTCAAAATACTGGAGGACGTCGGCGAGGGCAAACGATGAGATGAGTCCCTCCGCCTCGGCGTCGCGAAACACCGACTCGTCCATCACCAGCGGGGTGTGCACGCGCACCCCGCGCTCCTCCAACCGGTTTTTTCCCTCCTGGCCGCGCACCGCGACCGTGAATGTGTCCTCACATGTCATCCCCGCCGCGGTCAGCGCAGGCAGCCAATGATTCACATAACTCGATCCGGTGTTCAAAATATCCGCCACATGCAGCACATGGACCGGCTTTGCACGCGGTTGGAGCATGGAGGGCTGATCCGGCCACACGGTGCCATTCTTATATAGGTATACATGAGGGATGCTCAGCGTCTGTGCGAGCGGAATGGAGAAGAACCAGTCGCGCCGTTCACCGCCCGAAATGGCGGCCGGGAGGTCGGGGAACATACGGGTGAACGCCGCAGAGAGCAGGGAGATGGCCTCCTGGTAGCCTGCGTCGGAGCGGTACGCAGACAGGACGATTTCGCGAATCTGCGGGGAGCGCTCGCTGGCCTCCGCCGTGCTGGCGAGGACCTGGTTGATGCGGGAGAGCGTGCCGGCGACGTGATCGCCTGCGAGTCGTTCGACATGGATGTAAAAGGGGCCGGGTTTCCCGGACGTGTACCAGAACGGAAGGTCAATGGGCGTCTTTCGCACCCGGATGGCCTCCGAACGGACCAGGAGGCTGAGCAACTGGCGCTGGGTGGCATTGGCATCCATGAGGGTCACCTTTCTGAATGGATTCCGTGATGGATTTGATTATGGAAAGAATCCGTTCCTCCACGCGCGACGAGGGATCTCGCGGGCATTTGAATCAAGATTATACGTGGCTCCCGGCCGGGGTGCAAGATGAAGGAGGGAGGCCGCAAGCGCGCGGCGGGGCGAGGTTTCCACAAATTCTTCGGACCGTTTGGGAGACGGAGACGGTATAATGGCCTGTGGAGTGTGATGAAGGAGTCGATGGCCGATGGCGAGATCGAGGCTGAGAAAGGCGAAAGCGGGCAATCCGGAGAAACCCGTCGAGCGCTCTCTGACGTGGCGGGCGAACTTCCTATATGGGATGACGTTCTTGGCCTGCCTGTCGCTGATCCTGCGCTTGGGGTACCTGCAGATTGCGCGCGGCGAAGAGTTTCGCCAGACGGCCGCCACCGCCCGCGAGGACACCATTCCGGTGCTGCCGGCGCGGGGGCGCATCTACGACGCGAACGGCAACCTGCTCGCGTACGACAAGCCGGCGTACGCCCTCTATCTGGCCAACGACCGATCGCTCAAGCCGCAGTTTCCGGCCATCGCCGCCAAACTGGCGCCGGTGCTGAAGGTCAAGGAGAGCGACTTGCTCGAGACCATGCAAAAACAGACGTACCTGTCGCAGATTGAGCTGGCGACGGGGTTGACGGACCAGCAGCTGGCGTGGGTGGAGGAGCATCGCTCGGAGCTGCCGGGCGTCGACGTCATGGTGGAGTCGCAGCGGACGTATCCCTACGGGGTGCTGGCCGGACAGGTGCTCGGGTACACGGGCCCCATCACGGCGGAGACGAAGGCGCACTATGTGGATGAACTCGGCTATCTGCAGACGCAGAAAGTCGGTGTTGCCGGTCTGGAGTTGCAGTATGAGAGCGTCCTGCAGGGCAAGAAGGGCAAGCAGATTGTGCAGGTCAACAGCAATGGCAATCCGATTCAGACACTGGACTATGACCCGGCGCCTGTCCCAGGGGCGAACCTGCAGTTGACGCTCGATGGCCACCTGCAGGCCATCGCCCAGCAGGCCCTGATGGATGCTGTGGAGAAGTCCAAGTACAGCGAAAACATCCACGACGCCGAGGCGGTCGTGCTCGACGTGAAGACCGGCGGGGTGCTGGCGATGGTCAGCTACCCGTACCTCGATCCCAATTGGTACATCGGCGGATCGAAGACGCTCAATCCGCACCTGCACTATCTCGCGACGTCGGGGGCCCAGTTGAACAACGTGATCCAGAGCCCGCGCACGCCCGGATCGACCGTCAAGATGGCGAACCTGGTGACGGCGCTGAAAAACGGCATCGTGACACCGAACACGGTGTTTCAGGACCACACCATCACCCGCATCGGCGCGGACGCGCGCCTCAGCGACAACGGCGAGTACCACGGCCTGGTGACGCCGGTCAAGGCCATCGCCGTATCCTGCGACACCTTCTTCTACGAGGTGGGCCTGTGGCTCGGCAAGTGGATGGGCGCGGATGCCTCCAGCGGCGGCGGCTTCACAGGGGCGTCATCGTACCGGGAGTGGCTCAACACCCAGTTCGCCCGGGGCATCACCACCCTCTTTCAGGGAGAGCGGGATTTCGGGCTGGGCGCCAAGACCGGGATTGACCTGCCCTACGAGGCCCAGGGCCGATTCTATGTGGAGGATTCGCGCAAACAGATGCAGCGCGTGCAACTGGACTTGGACAAGGCGGAGGCGTCGTTGAAGAAAAACGGCAGCTACCCGCTCTACGGCTCCCCGGCCGACCTGGCGTTCGCGGGCATCGGGCAGACGCAGCAGTTCACGCCGATTGAGTTGGCGCAGTACGTGGCCACCATCGCCAACAACGGGGTGCGGCTGCAACCGCATCTGGTGGCAAAGATTGTCCCGCAGGACGGAAGCCCGCCTCAGGAGATCAAGCCGGTGGTGCAGGCGAAGCTGAACATCCCGGCACAGTACTTGAAGATTGTGCAGGAGGGCATGCACGAGGCGACCACCGTCGGAACGGCGGCGGGGGCGTTCCAGGGCGCACCGTATGCGGCGGCGGGCAAGACGGGGACGGCGCAGATCACGGAGGGCGGCGTGAACATGGACAACTCGGTGTTCGTCGGTTACGCGCCGTTTGACAACCCGCAGATTGCGGTCTGCGTCATGGTCCCGGGCGCCGGCTACGGCGCGGAGACGGCGGCGCCGGTGGCACGCCAGTTGATGGACGCCTACTTCCAGGAGCACCACCAGTTCTTCCCGAAAGAACAGTGGTCGGACACTCAGATCCCGGCGGACTACAAGATGTGGTCTTCGTACGTCAAGCCGGAGCAGGCCAAGTGAGCCAAAGGAGATGTGCGGTCATCCCCCTGCCTGGGGCAGGGGGATTTTTCTAGGGGGCGTAGGCAGGAATCCACTCCCTTGGTGTCGAACTCTGCTGTCGGATGATGGAGGATTTCGACGGCAGACGACACCGACGGAGGGGATGATGTGAAACACAGGATGTGGATGGCCGTCGCCGCGTCGTCGCTGCTCGGTCTGACGATGGCGGTGCCGGCGTCGGAAGCGAATGAGTTGACGCAAAAACAGGCCCAGATGCGTGCCCTTCAAGCCGAGGCGGCGCAGGTGAACCAACAGGCCGCGCATGATCAGGCGCAGGCGCAACAATTGCAGCAGGCGATCCAGTCGTACAGCGACTCCATCGCGGCCGTGCAGCGGCAGGCGGACGCGAACGCGAAGGAAATCGCGACATTGAATCAACAGCTGAAAGCGCTGCAGGACCGGATCGCCAAGACGCAGCAGGAACTGGACCAGGATCAACAGCGGCTTCAGGACAGTGTGCGCGCGGTGTATGAAGACGGCACGGTATCGTATCTCGAGGTGTTGTTCCACAGCACCAGTTTTTCCGACCTGCTCGACCGGATGGACGCCTTGGCGCGCATCGCGGACCAGCAGCGCCAACTGGCGGCGCAGGTGCGCGCGTTGCGGGATTCGTTGCAGCACGAACAGCAGTCGAAGGCGGCGACCGTGCAGACGCTGCAGAAGAAGCAGCACGAGTACGAGCTGCTGATTGCGACGAACCGCCAGCTTCAGGAGCAGAAGAAACGCGCCTATTCGGACGCGATGGCGCGGGTCCATGCGGACGTGCAGAAGAAAGGGATGCTGGAGAGCCAGATCCGGCTGACGCAGCAGCAGATTGAGGCCATTCAGGCACAGACCCGCCAGGCGGAGGCGAAGATGCAGAACGCGTCGTACGTCGCCCAGGCCACGCAGCATCTGGCCAGCGCCGATGCGTCGGCCATCATCCGCTACGCCGAGCAGTTCATCGGCACGCCCTACGTGTGGGGCGGGACCAGCCCCGGCGGGTTCGACTGCTCCGGCTTCACGCAGTACGTGTTCGGCCACTTCGGCATCTCCCTCGGCCGCACAGCCGCTGACCAGTTCGGGCAGGGCGTCCCGGTCTCCCAAGCCGACCTCCAGCCCGGGGATCTCGTCTTCTTCAGCACCTACGCCCCCGGGGCCACCCATGTGGGGATCTACATCGGCGGCGGCATGATGATTAACGCCGAGGACGCCGGCTGCAAGATCACCTCCATCAACAGCTCCTACTGGGCTCCGCGTTACATCGGCGCCCGCCGCGTCATCAAGGGATGACGCGGCGGTGCCCCGCGACCGGGGCGGGTGACTCCGGATTTCGTCTGTCCGCCATCTCCGCGAGCAAGGGGCCCGGCAGGGCCGACGTCATGGCTGGCCCAAGTTTTCTCGGCATTGCCTGCGCATGGCTTCCCGCTGTTCCGGTTTCAATCGCGGACAGGTGTAACAGTATTGACCCCCCTGGGTTTGGTAGTACAGACAACAGGCGGACTTTATCGGAACCCGTTTCTGCGGGTCTGCGATGTCTTCCACGAGACGAGGGCGCACACAAAACGGATTTTTCCTCAACCCGAACACGCCCGGGTCCAGGTCATGCAGCGCATTCCAGTCCTCCAAAATCCGATCCCGGACCGGTTCAGTCCTCGCCAGAGACAGCATCACCCCCTTGAAGTACAAGAGGCGTGCGGGCAGCTGTCCCCACAATTGGCCGAGATGCATGTGCGCCGCGGCCGAGATGGCATGGAACACCGGCGCGAGCGTCCGGCTGTACACATCGGACAACGCACGTGAGCGCTGAAGGGTTCGCTCAGGTCCCGTCGTCGGAAGCGGGCGCTCCGACCAGCGTTGGAGCCCAAAGGACAGCCGGTGGCGCTCGTGGTCTTGATAAATCTGGATGGTGAGGTTCGGCAAGGAGACGTCGATGACGCGGTTCTCGACGGACAGCATGTACTGCTGCGCCACCGCCAGGTCTCCCGCGTAGGCGCAGAAAAACGCGGCCGCCGGTTGCAGGCGGTCGGCGCGGATCCCCTGGGCGTAGACGGAGAGGAACCGCGCCGCGCCATCCGGCGTCAGCAGTTCGGTGAGAGGAACGGACATCACCAGGTGGTCTTCAGGGAACGGAGCCGTATGAACTTGCAGCGGAAGTTGTTCCGAAAACACCGCGGGCCGAGCGGACATCTCGCTCACCTCCTGCGGCGCTCACCGGGATGCGGCCGCGGCGTCCTGTGCGCCGGCCAAACCGTAGGGAAGGCAGAGCGGTGTCCCGGTCCTCCGGTCGAAGACGATGTCCGCCTCGACACCGAACACATCCCGAAGGGTTTGCCGCGTGATCACCTCATGGGGCGATCCTTCGCAGACCACTTCTCCCGACTGAATGACGACCAAGTGATGCGCGTATCGCGAGGCCAGGTTCAGGTCATGCAACACCATCACAATGGTTCGTCCCTGTTCCCGGTTCAATTTCTCCAGGAGTTGGAGCACTTCCAGTTGATGCGTGACATCGAGGAAGGTGGTGGGCTCGTCCAGGAACAGGATGTCCGTCTGCTGCGCGAGGATCATCGCGATCCAGGCCCGCTGACGTTGCCCCCCGGACAGCCGATGGACAGGGCGATCCCGCAGCTCCTCCATGCCCGTGATGCGCATGGCCCACTCGATGGCTTCTCTGTCGGATGCGGTCAACCCCAGCCTTCGCTGATGTGGAAACCGGCCATACGCCACCAACTCCGAGACGGTCATTCCTTCCGGTGCGGTCGCTTGTTGAGGCAGAATGGCCAGCTGTTTGGCGACCTCTTGCGTCGGCAGCGCGTGGATGGCCTTGCCGTCGAGGATGACCGCGCCTGAATGCGGTCGCAAAATCCGGGCCATGGCCTTCAAGATGGTGGATTTTCCGGAACCGTTGGGACCCACCAGGACAGTGATCTTTCCATCCGGAACGGACAGGTTCAGGTCCGGCACAACGGGGGTTCCACCGTAGGTGATGCGGAGCTGTTCCGCGCGCAATCTTGCCATGTTGCACCCTCCCGTCTGGAAATGGGATGGACATCCCACGCTGAGGTGGTGGTCAGGAGTCGGATTTGGCCAGCAGATACAGAAAATACGGCGCCCCCATCACGGCGACCACGATGCCCGTGGGCACTTCGGAGGGCTGCAGGATGCACCGTCCAATCGTATCCGCCACCAGGAGTAACAGCGCCCCGGTCAGACCGGCGGCCGCAAGCTGGTACCGGTGGTTGGAACCGACCAGGCGCCGCGCGATGTGCGGGGCGATGAGGCCGGCAAAACTGATGTTTGCCCCGACCGCGACGCACGCACAGGACAGGCCGACCGCGAGGACCATGAGCGCCTTGCGTTCCCTGTCGAGCTTGGCCCCCAGCCCGATGGCCATCTCGTCGCCGAGGCCAAGTACGTTCAACACGTTCGATTTGCGATAGACCATCGGCAGCAGCACCACCAGCCACGGAAGCAGAGCCAAGACAAACGGCCAGCTGGTTCCCCAAATGCTCCCGGACATCCATTCCAACACATACTGGTATCGCTCCGGACTCAGCTTGACCGTCAGAATGATCATGGCCGCATCCAGCCCCGCCGCCACCGCGATGCCCGAGAGGACGAGGCGCACCGGAGACAGGCCTTCGTGCCTCCTGATGCTCAGGGCATGGGTCAGGCCGGCGGCCAATCCGCCGCCGGCCAAGGCCAGCAAGGGGACCATGAACACGGGAACATCCTCGTTCGTCGGGTATGCAAACGTGAACAAAATGACCATCAGGCTGGCCCCTGCATTGATGCCGAGGATGCCGGGATCGGCGAGGGCGTTGCGCGAGACGCCTTGCAGAATGCACCCTGAAATGGCGAAACCGATTCCTATGAAGATGGACATGATGATGCGCGGCAGCCGGAAATGATACAGGATGAGCTCCTGTTGACCGGTGCCGGCGCCGGCCAAGGTTCGGATCACGTCCAACGGGGACAACCGAATGTATCCCGTGTTCATGCTGACGAAAAAGGCCACGACCAGCAGTGCGGCCAGAACGCACAGGGTACCCGTCACGCGCATTCGGGGTTTGTCCGTCCTCACGGACAGCCGGACCGTATGCTCCGTCATTCGAATCTCTTCCCTCCCCTGCGAATCAACAGGATGAAGAATGGCACCCCTATCAACGCAATCAACGCGCCGACCGGCGTTTCGTAGGGAGGGTGAACCATTCTCGCCGCGACGTCGGCGAGCAGCATCAGCAAACTGCCGAGCAGCGCGGAGGCCGGGATGATCTGCCGGTAATCCACGCCGACCAGACGGCGGGCGATGTGCGGGATGATCAACCCGACGAAGCTGACGGACCCGACCACGGACACGGCCCCGCCGGCCAACACGAGCACAATCAAGGCACAGGCCATCTTCACCCATCCCGTGCGCTGCCCGAGACCGGCGGCCACGTCGTCGCCGAGGCTGAGCAGGGTGACGGAGCGCGCCATCAGCAGCGCGCCCGTCAAAGCCGCAATCACCCACGGAAACAGCAGTTTCACCTGAAGCCACCTGGCCCCCGCGATGCCGCCGGCGTACCAAAAGGCCAGGTCCTGGCCGACTTGAAAATGAATGGCGACGGCCTCGCTGAGGGCGGTGAACAGGGTGGACACCGCCGCCCCCGCCAGCGTCAGGCGGACGGGGGTCAGTCCGCGGGGGGAGAGGGAACCGATGCCGAACACCAGTCCCGCCCCCATGGCGGCGCCGGCAAATCCACACCCAGTCAAGTTCAGGTAGGAGAGCCCGGGGGCGAGGGCGAAACAGATGGCCAGCGCCAGCCCGGCTCCCGCATTCAGGCCGAGCAGTCCGGCGTCCGCCAGCGGGTTGCGCGTCATTCCCTGCATGATGGCGCCGGCCACCGCGAAGCTCGACCCCGTAAGGATGGCGCAGAGGGTCCGCGGGATCCGAAGTCCCCAGACGATTTGCTCCTCGATGGAACCTGGCCGGTGCCCCATCAGGGTTTGCCACACGGTGTGCAGCGACAGATTCGAAGCGCCGGCGGCCACGGACAGCCCAGCCGCAAGCACCAGGGCCGCCATGCCGCCGAACCACACGGCCCCCTTCGCCAGGGGCGGCAACCGCCTCCAAGCCCTGGTCTGATTCTCATCTCCGCTGGCCGTCCGCGTTTGCACAGATGTCGTGTTCACGCAACCTTCCCCTCACTGGCCGGACGATTGTCCCTGCTGTTCCTTTGCCTTTTCGGTCAGCATGCGGACGAACAGGTCAATCTGCTTGGTGATGGAAATCGGATCATACGGATAGAACGTGTTGAAATCGTTGTAAAAGACATCGCCCTCCTTGACGGCTTTCAGGCCGTTCCAGACCGGGGATTGCCGCAAGTCCTTGAGCGCCTGGCCCTTGTGCTGCGGGTCGTAGGTGGTGAGGAACATGTAATCGGCCGCATACTGCGGGAGGGTTTCCAGCGAGATTTGCAGGTACTCCTTCTTGCTCTCCGCAAGCTTCGGGGGCATCTTCATCTGCAGCGCGTTGTAGAGAGCCTGTCCGCCGCGGCCGAAATTGTCTCCGAACACCCACAGGTCGCCCTTATCCGTCAGTTCATACAGACCGGCGGTGGCCTTGGGATCGATCACGCCTTTCAGCGCGTTGCGCCCGTTTTCCGCCGCTTTCTCGTACTGGGCCAGAACTTGCTCGCCCTGTTCCTTCTCGCCGACAATGTTCTCAAAGAAGCGCACCGTCTCCTGGATATTGTGCGTGGTTCCAAACGGGATGTAGAGGGTTGGCGCGATCTTCGACAACTCGTCGTAGTTCTTGTCGCTGTCGGTGACAATCAGGTCCGGCTTGAGGGACAGCGCCTTCTCGACGTTGATGGGGTCGCCGACATCGGTTGCATCTTTCAACTGGTCTTTCAAAAACGGGTTGCCAAACTCCAACGGGGCGGCGCCGACGACGTGACCTCCGACGGAAATCAATTCACCCGCATAGTAGTCCGTCACGATGCGCTGAGGGTGCGCCGGGATGGTCACGTCTCCCTTGACTGTCTTGATGGTGCGTGTTGCCGCTTCTGACGTTGCACCCGTGGCGTTGCTCGCATTGGAGCTGTTGCCGCCTGCGGTGCCACAGGCCGTGACCAACGCGGCGACGATGGCGCACGTTGCGCCCGCGCGAACCAATCTTCCACCCACTCTCCAGTGTGCAACCAAGGTTTTGCTTCCTCCTTTTCGCGATGCGCCATTTCGGCGATGAATGTTGATCAAATTAGTCATGTTTTGCACGTGAACATCATAGTCATAGCGGACGCTAATTGCAATAGTTCATGGGGAGACATTGAGCTTCCTTCACCCCGCCACGGGGAGAAATTGAGCTTCCTTTACCCCGCCAGTTAAAGTCTCAAGTAGTGGTGTAAAATCCGTCGTTCACAATTGACGACGAAGCCACCGTGCGTGTCTACTAGAAAGTGACGCAACCAACTAGTA
>NZ_FPBV01000004.1 GCF_900116805.1 Paenalicyclobacillus macrosporangiidus
TGCTCTATCCGGCATTAGCACCCGTTTCCAGGCGTTATTCCGGTCTGACAGGCAGATTGCCCACGTGTTACTCACCCGTCCGCCGCTGATTCCAGAAGGCAAGCCTCCTGAAACCCGCTCGACTTGCATGTATTAGGCACGCCGCCAGCGTTCGTCCTGAGCCAGGATCAAACTCTCAAACCTATCCTGTGACTCTTTCGAATCACTTCGTACGTTCGCTCTCAGGGCGTGTTCAGTTTTCAAGGAACCAGTCGCTTTCCCTGCCGCCAAGCGGCGCCATCCATCTTACCACACCGCAACCCCGAAGGGAAGCGGGAGTCTTTGGAGGACCTTCACTTGGCAGCCTCCGCTGGAAGACTTACACCGGCTGATCCTATTGGATGGTTCCGCCGACATCCGAACCGCTCGCACCCGAGCGCCTGACTGGCGCTGTGGCCGTATCGGCGATGCCGTCGCAGCAGCGACGTATCCGAATATAGCACGGATCGGCGTAGAGATCAAATAGTAAATTCATCCAATCCACAGTTTCGGATTCCGTTGGATCCTGTTGGCCACCGGGGCGGACGCGGACCATCATCGATGTTCACATCCGTTCAGCACGATGCTGCGGCTCCAGGACGTCGATCCCGCTGAAATCCCCCTGCTCCCAGCGCGCAATCCAACGCCGATCCGCGTCCGTCAATGGATACCCGCGGAGCAGATCCGGCCGGCGCGCCCAGGTTCGGTACAGGGCGTGCACGTGGCGCCATTCTGCGATCTTTTGATGGTGCCCGGACAGCAACGTCGGCGGGACCGCCCAATCCCGGAAGACGGCAGGACGAGTATACTGCGGATACTCCAACAATCCCGCGGAAAACGACTCGTCATGCGCCGACGCCTGATTGCCCAGCACACCCGGCAACAGGCGCGCGACTGCGTCCAACAGCGCCATGGCCGCAATTTCTCCCCCGGTCAGAACGAAATCGCCCAAGGAGATTTCGTCGGTGACCAGGTGTTCCCGGACGCGTTCATCGAACCCCTCGTAATGGCCGCACAAGACCATCCACTCGCGTTCCCGCGCCAACTCCTGCACCAGGCCTTGCGTCAACACCCGCCCCTGCGGCGACATCAGGAGGACGCGCGGACACCCCCCCGGCATACGCGAGCGCACCGCCTCCACCGCATCGAACAACGGTCCCGGTTTGAGCAGCATGCCCGCCCCGCCCCCGAACGGATAGTCGTCCACGGTGCGGTGCCGGTCCGTGGCGAAGTCGCGAAAATTCACCAATTCCACCGCGAGCTGGCCTTGCTCCAGGGCGCGCTTCAGAATACTCGCACCCAGCACACCCGTGAACATCTCCGGAAACAGGGTCAACACGGCCACTCGCAGCATCAGCGTTCCTCCACATCCAGCGGGGCTCCACCCTCGGCCTGTCCCTCTGGCGCACCCGTTCTCTGCCCGACGCCCCCTTGGGAAGCTCCTTCCACGTCCTCCGCCGCGTCGTCCACCACGTCACCGACGACGTCGTCCACGTCCTCATCTTCGTCCAACAGGCCCGGCAGCAGATGAACCGTCATGCGTTTGGCCGCGAGATCGACGTCCAATACACAATCCGGGATCGCAGGCAACAGCACGTCGTTCTTCTGCAGGGGGCCGCGGACCACGTACACGTCATTCGCCCCAGGGCGCAGCACCTCGACCAATCGTCCCACCCACCGGCCGTCGTCCGCGACCACCTCGAGACCAATCAGGTCATGAATGTAGTACGTCCCCTCGGGGAGCGTCTGCAACTGCGACGCATGGACACACAGTTCCATCCCTTTGAAGCGCTCGACATCGTTGATCGACAGCATGTCTTCGAACGCCACCAGCCACCAGTGTTTGTGACGCCTGCCGGACCGCACCGTCACCTCCGCCACGGGCGTTCCGCCAGGCTGCCGGATGTACAGGCGCGACCCTTTCCGAAACCGCACCTGCGGAAAATCCGTCCGGGAGATGACCTTGACCTCGCCCCGGAGCCCGTGCGTGCCTGTGATGGCCCCCACCGTGTAGTAGGTATCCGCCACCGAAATCCCTCCGTTCGCGCAAACAGGGCCGGCGTCCACGCTCCCGTGGCTCCCGGCCCCATGCCACATTCCACCTCAGGCGAACCTTGGACGCTCAGTCGCGCACCGGTTCGCCGCCTCGGCGGATTTCGTGCACAATCCCGTCCTTGATGATGATCTCCGCGCCGCGCAGGATCTTGCTCCAGTCATCCCCCACGTGCACGTCGACGGTCGTCTCCACGCTCATATTTTGAATCTCCGTGCCGAGCTCCATCTGCTGAATTTGCTGGATCTGCTGGATCAACTGCTCGCGCTGCTGAACGCGGGTGTTGCGCTCCTGCTCGATCCGCTGGCGGACCTGCTGCGCCACATCCCCACCCTGGGTCATCGCCTGTTCCAAAAGCTGCCGGCCCTGTTGCTCCAACTGCTCCAGTTCTGCGGTGAGCCGTTCGACCTGGCGCCGCTGCTCGTTCAGGATCTGCTGCTTCGTGGCCTCCGTCAAGATAAACTTGACCGCGACCGGTTGCCGAATCGTGATCACAGCCCGTCCTCCTCCACCGCGCGTCGCCGAACCTGAGGGCCTCAGGAGGATGCGCCCGCCAACCGCGGTCCCCGGAGACAACGAGCCTCACCGGCAGACCTCATGGCGCACCGCACCGCTCCCGACGCCCCCGCCTTCAGGCTTCGATGTCGACCACGACCTGCTGATTCTCCCGATGCGCCGCCGCGCTGACGACGCTGCGGATGGCCTTCGCAATCCGCCCGTGGCGGCCGATGACCTTCCCCGTGTCACTCGGGTGAACCGACACCCGGTAGACCCGCGTCTCTCCGCGCTGCTCCTCCGTGACGACCACGGCGTCCGGCTGGGAAACCAGCGATTTGGCCAGGTACTCCACCAATTCCTTCATCCGACGGCCCCCTGTGCGCGGGCGGTTCGGCACCCCCGCAGACTTACTTCTTACTCAGCTTCAGTTCGTGGAATTGCTTCAGAATTCCTGCCTGCCGGAACAGGTGCCGCACCGTGTCCGTCGGCTGGGCCCCCGTCTGAAGCCAGTGCAGGGCGCGCTCGGCGTTGATCTGGATGGCCGCCGGATCCGTGAGCGGGTTGTAGGTCCCGATCTGCTCGATGAACCGTCCGTCGCGCGGCGAACGCGAATCCGCCACAACCACCCGGTAGAACGGCGCCTTCTTCGCGCCCATCCGCTTCAATCGAATCTTCACTGCCATGGAAAGATCCCTCCGTACCGTACAATTTCTTTCGATCGCGCTACCACCGCGATCCCGCGCGGCTTAACGCCGCTTCTTCTTCTTGTGGTGCCGCCGTTCGCGGCCCACTCCCGGCGCCCCGGACGCGCCCGGCACCTGGCCCCCCGCGAGCCCGCCGAGATCGCCCAGGTCGCCCATCGACTTCAGTGCGTTCAGTGCGCTCCGCCGCCCGAATCGCTTCCCGAGGCCCGCAAAGCGCTTCATCATCTCCCGCGCCTGCTCGAACTGATTGAGCACCTGGTTGACTTCCCGCACCGTGACGCCGCTGCCCATCGCCACCCTGCGGCGGCGGCTTGCGTTCATGATGGACGGGTCCTGGCGCTCTTCCTTCGTCATGGAGGAGATGATGGCATCGATCCGCTGCAGCCGGCGCTCGTCCACCTGCAGGTTCTCTATCCCCTTGATCTTGTTGACGCCGGGCAGCATCTTCAGGATCTGGTCCATGGGCCCGAGTTTGCGCACCTGTTGCAACTGCTCGCGAAAGTCATCGAGCGTAAACTGCGCCGTCCGGAGCTTGTGCTCCATCTCCTGGGCCTTTTCCAGGTCGATGGCCTCCTGCGCCCGCTCAATCAGGCTCAAGACGTCCCCCATGCCGAGGATCCGGGAAGCCAGCCGGTCCGGGTGGAACGGTTCAAGGGGTTCAATCTTCTCCCCGAGACCCACGAACTTGATGGGGCATCCCGTCGCCGCGCGCACCGTCAGCGCCGCACCGCCGCGGGTATCGCCATCCAGCTTGGTGAGGATCACGCCCGTCAAGCCCAGGTGCTGGTGGAACGATTCCGCCACCGTGACTGCGTCCTGACCCGTCATCGCGTCGACGACGAGGAGCACTTCGTCCGGCTGCAGCGCGTCCCGCATCCGCCGCAGTTCGTCCATCAACGGCTGGTCGATGTGCAGGCGGCCCGCGGTGTCAATGATGACCACGTCGGCCCCCTGCCGAATGGCCTCCTCTCGCCCGCTGCGGGCGATGTCGACCGGATCCGCCTGGTTCCCCAGTTGGAAGACCGGGACGTCAATCTGTTTTCCCAGCACCTCCAACTGGTGGATGGCCGCCGGGCGGTACACGTCGGCCGCCACCAGAAGCGGCCGGTGTTGATGACGGCGAAAGGAGAGCGCCAGCTTGGCGGCCGCCGTCGTCTTGCCCGCGCCCTGCAGGCCGACCAGCATCACGACCGTCGGCGGTTTGGCCGCCATGCGCAGCCGTTCCTGGCTGCCGCCCATCAGCTCCGTCAGCTCTTCGTAGACAATCTTGACGACCTGCTGACCGGGCGTGAGGCTCTTCTGCACCTCCTGCCCGATGGCGCGTTCGCGAACGCGATCGACAAACTGCTTGACCACCTTGACGTTGACGTCCGCCGCCAGCAGCGCCAGGCGCACCTCGCGCATCGCGGCCTGCACGTCATCCTCCGTCAGCTTGCCTTTGGATCGCAGTTTGCCAAGCGCCTTCTGCAGGCTGCTCGAGATGCCTTCCAGCATGGCCTCACCCCTCTTCCCACGGCGTCCGCAGGACGGCCGCCAACTCGCGCAGCCAGCCTGCAAACCGATCCCGCTCGGCCTCCGGCAGACAGGCGGCCACTCGGGGCCAAGCCGCCAACATCCGGCGCAGGACCGCCGCCCCGGCCGCCATCGACAGCACCGCCTCGTACGCCTCGAGCTGCTCCTCCGCACGCCGCAGGTTGTCGTGAACCGCCTGCCGGCTGACGCCGAAGTGCTCGGCGATCTCCGCCAACGACCAGTCGTCGAAGTAGTGCAGCTCCACCATCTGCCGCTGTCGTTCGGTCAACAGCTGGCCATAGCAGTCGTAGAGATGGCCCACCCGCGTGACCTTCTCCATGATACGGGCGTCATCCGACATTGTCAAGGAAATCCCCTTTACAGCCAGCTCGGGTCACGGCCGGCAGATCCCCGCCGCGAACGACGCGGCATCGAACGGTTCCAGATCGTCAATCCCCTCGCCGAGCCCGACCCATTTGACCGGAATGCCCTCCTCGCGCACAATCGGGACCACCACGCCACCCTTGGCGGTGCCGTCCAGCTTGGTGACGACCAGGCCCGTCACGGACACCACCTCCTTGAACGCCTTCGCCTGCGCCAAGGCGTTCTGGCCCGTGGTGCCGTCGACCACCAGCAGCACCTCGTGCGGCGCACCCGGCAGTTCCCGGGCGATGACCTTGTTGACCTTCGCCAACTCCGCCATCAGATGAGCCTTGTTGTGTAAGCGGCCCGCCGTGTCGCAGAGGACGACGTCCGCCCGGCGGGCTTTCGCCGCCGCGATCGCGTCGTACACCACCGCCGCCGGATCGGCGCCTTGACTGTGGCGCACGACGTCGCAACCTGCGCGCGTGCCCCACTCCACCAACTGCTCGATGGCCGCGGCCCGAAAGGTGTCCGCCGCCGCCAGGATCACCTTCCGGCCCTCCTTCCCGTAGCGCGCCGCCAGCTTGCCGATGGTGGTGGTCTTTCCGACCCCGTTGACGCCCACCACCAGGTAGAGCGTCGGCCCCGCCTCCGCGGTGCGCATGCGCGCGTCGTTGTCCGCGAACGCCTCTTCCATCGCCCGCTGCAACAGCACCGGCAAACCCGCGGGATCGGACAGCTTTTCCTGGCGGGCCAACTGCCGGACGCGTTCGACCATCCACAGCGAGGTGTCGACGCCCATGTCCGCCGCAATCAACGCTTCTTCCATCTGTTCATACAGCGACTCGTCCAGCTTGCGTCCCTGGAAGACACCCGTCAGCCGCCCCCAAACGGCCTCCCGGCTCTTCTCCAACCCGCGCCGGAACTTGTCGAACAATCCCATTCGCGTCGCTCCCTTCCACGCCAGCCCCTCGTCCACCGCCCGGGAGACGGCCAGTGTTCCCGCCGCGCGGTGAAATGAACCGGGCCACGCCATGCATCCGAGCGTCTCAGGCGCTCTCGAACTCCGGCTCGTCGTCGCCCAGCCGCACCCCGATGAGGGACGACACCCCGGATTCCTGCATCGTCACGCCGTACAGGACGTCCGCTTCCTCCATCGTGCCGCGCCGGTGGGTGATCACGATGAACTGCGTCTCATCCGAGAACCGCCGCAGCTGCTGGGCAAAGCGGCTCACGTTCGCCTCATCGAGCGCAGCCTCGACCTCGTCCAGCACGCAGAACGGCACCGGCCGCACCTTGAGGATGGCGAACAACAGGGCCATCGCTGTCAAGGCCCGCTCTCCGCCCGAGAGCAGGTTGAGATTCTGAAGCTTTTTCCCCGGCGGCTGCGCGATGACCTCAATCCCCGTGGTCAGGGGCTGATCCGGTTCCGTGAGCGTGAGATCCGCCCGTCCCCCGTCGAACAGCTGCCGGAAGGACACCTGGAATTCCGCCCGGATCTGCTCGAACGTCTGCCGGAAACGCCGGGCCATCTCCTCGTCCATTTCGGCGATCACGCGGTTCAAGTTCGCCCGGGCCTGCTCCAGATCGTTGCGCTCGTCCGTGAGAAACTGCAGGCGCTGGCTGAGCCGTTCCCACTCCTCGATGGCCCCGGTCCGCACCGTGCCGAGATCGGCCATGGCCCGCCGCAGCCGGTCGGCTTCCCGTTTTGCCGCCTCGACGTCTTCCGGCGGCGGATGGTGCCCGCGCGCCCACTCGTACGTCATCTGATACGACTCGCCGAGCTTGCGCAAGGCGTGGTTGAGCTCCAAATCGGCCCGTTCCGCCTGCACCTCCGCCCGGTGCAGGCGCTCGTCCAACTCGGCCAGGGCTCGCTGCGCCTCGCGGAGCCGGCGTTCGCCTTCGGCGACCTCCGCCTCGAGGCCACTGCGGGACTGCCGGATCTCTTCGAGCTGGGCTTCCAAGTCCACCACCTGGCCGGCCAACGCTTCCAGACGCGCCGACGCTTCGGCAATCGCGTCCTCCGCCTGGAGTGCGGCGTCCGCCTGAACCGCGATATCCTTCTCCAGCAGGCTCCGCCGGGACGCCAATCGGTGCATCCGGTCATCCAGATCCCGGACCTGGTGAGACAGCGCCTCTTCCTCCTGCTCCAGCCGGGCCACCTCGACCCGCAAGGCGGTGACCGTCTCCTGCCGGGCCGACGCCTCCGCGTCCCAGGCCGCCAGGCGGGCACGCGCATCCGACAGCATGGATTCCAGCTTCCTGATCTCCGCCTCGGCGAGCACCAGACGTTGTGCGGCTTCCGCAGCCCGCGCGCGCCACGCGTCCTGTCCTTGCTGCAGCTGATCCGCGTCCCAACGCACGCTGTCCAGGCGCTCCTGCACCGACTGCCGGCGGGTCCTCGCTTCCTGGGCGGCCGCCTCCGCCGCGGCGAGGGCGGTTTTGGACTCTTCCAAGCGCTCCCATACGGCCTGCTGCTGCCGGCCCAGCGCCGAGATGCGCCCCCGAACGGCGCTTTGTTCGGCGACCAACTGCGCTTCCGCCTCGCGGCATGCCTCCAGGTGGCGCTCCACCTCGCGGCGCTCCCGGCTGCGGCCCAACAGTCCCGGACCGCGCCTGTGATGGCTTCCGCCTGTCATGGCGCCGCCTGGACTGACCACGTCTCCTTCCCGGGTGACGATGCGCACCCGGTAGTCCAACCGACGCGCCAACGCGTTGGCGTCGACGAGCCGCTCCGCCACCACCACGTTGCCGAGCAGGTGCTCCACCACCCCGCGATGCTCCGGCCGGCAGCGCACCAGGTCGCTGGCCACGCCGACGAACCCCGGGGTACCGCGCACCCGCTCCAGGTCCTGCGCGGACAGGCGGCGCGGTTTGATCACCGAGATCGGCAAAAAGGTCGCGCGTCCTGCCTGCCGGCGCTTCAACAGGTCGATGGCCGCCCGGGCGTCCTCCTCCGTCTCCACCACGATGTTCTGCAGTGCCCCGCCAAGCGCCACCTCGACCGCCGTCTCGTGTTCCTTGGCCACCTCGACAAGCGTCGCGAGAGCGCCGTGCACGCCCTGCAGCCGCTGCTTGGCGGACGCCTGCAACACCGTCTTGACGCCGAGCGCGTATCCGTCGTATCCCTCTTCGAGTTCGCGCAACAGATCGTGGCGGGAGGAGAGCGACGCCATCCGCGCCTTCAACTCGTTGAGCCGGGCCGCCAGCGCCGCGTCCTCCTGCCCGAGCGCCTGCACCTGCCGGCCCAACTCCTCCAGTTCGGCTTCCGCGGCGCGCATCTGCGCCTGTTGTTCCGCCGCGGCCTCCGACCACCGGGTCTCTTCGGCGGCGTACCGCTTGGCCTCTTCGCGCAGGCGTTGGAGGTCCGCGTCGAGGCGTTCACGCCGGCGATCTTCCTGAGCGATGGATTCTTCGGCCAGTTTGAGCTCGTTGCGCAGCGACGCCGCCTGGTGATGCGCCTCGATGAGGTCCGCGTTCAAGCGAGCGATGTCGTCTTCCAGGCGTTGGCGCGCCTTCGGATCGACGGCCCCCAAGGCCGCCTCCAGCGCGGCCGCCTGTCCCTCGCGATGCGACCGGACCTCCGCCCGGCGGGCATCCACCTGCTCCCGCTGGCGCCGCAGTTCCTCCCATTCGACCGCCACCTGTTGCCGCTGCGCCTCGCGGTCGGCGATGACCGCCTGGGCGTTCGCCAACCGCTCCCGCGCCAAGGCGAGGTCTCCCTCGCTGCGCTGGCGCGCCTGAAGGTCTTCCATGAGCCGCTTCTGCAGCGTATCCGCGGCGGCCGCCGCCTCTTCAAATCGTCGCCGCGTTTCCTGGAATGCCGTTTCGCGCTCGGCCACCGCCTGCGCCTGCTGGATGCGCAGGCGGGAGAGATCCTCCACGGTGGCCGAAGCCTCCCGCCACCGGTGGTTCAGTTGGTCGATCTCGGCGACCAACAGCGCGATGTCAATCGCCTTCCACTCGGCCTCGAGCGCCTGGTACCGCCGGGCCCGCTCCGCCTCCACCTGAAGGGGACCCGCCTGCCGCTGCAGCTCCGAGAGGAGGTCGTCGACGCGCACGATGTTCGCCGCCGTCTCCTCCAGCTTGCGTTCCGCCTCCCGTTTGCGGAACTTGAATTTCACGATGCCGGCAGCGTCCTCGAACGGCCCCCGGCGATCCTCAGGGCGGGTGGAGAGCATCTCCTCGATGCGCCCCTGCCCGATGATGGAATAGGACTCCCGCCCCATGCCCGAGTCCATGAACAGTTCGGTGATGTCGCGCAAGCGGCACGGCTGCCGGTTGATGAAATACTCGCTCTCGCCCGAGCGGTACACCCGCCGAGTCACCGTCACCTCGTCGAACACCACCGGCAGATGGCGGTCCGTGTTGTCCAGCGTCAACGTGACCTCGCAAAAATTGATGGGCCGGCGCGTCTCGCTGCCGGCGAAGATCACGTCCTCCATCTTGCTGCCGCGCAGATTCTTTGCGCTCTGCTCGCCGAGCACCCAGCGGATGGCGTCGGCGATGTTGCTCTTGCCGCTTCCATTCGGCCCCACCACCGCGGTGATGCCAGGGGAGAAGTCGATTCCGGTCTTGTCTGCGAATGACTTGAACCCCACGACATCAATCCGCTTCAGGAACAACCGGATCCCTCCTCACCGGCAGGCGGCCCAAGCGCTGCAGGGCCTCGCCGGCCGCGCGCTGCTCCGCCTCTTTCTTCGAGCGACCGCTGCCGCGGCCCATGCACTCGTCGCCGACCCAGACTTGGACGACAAATTCCCGGGCGTGCGCCGGTCCGCGCTCTTCCACGGTCTCATAGCGGAGATCCCGGCCCAGATGTTGTTGCACCCACTCCTGCAGCGCCGTCTTGCAATCGAGCGCCGAGGAATAGTCATGTACGTGCGGAAACATGTGACGGTGCGCGAACGCCTGCACCGCGGCCAGCCCTTGATCGAGGTAGAGGGCCCCGATAAACGCCTCGAATACGTCGGCGAGCAGAGCTGGACGGTTTCGGCCGCCCGAACGCTCCTCCCCTTTGCCGAGCCGGATGTACTGTTCAAACCCCAATCCGCGCGCGAACCGGACGAGAGAAGATTCGCACACGATGGACGCCCGCAGGCGCGTCAATTCTCCCTCTGGCAGATCCGGTCGGGTGCGGTACAAGTAGTCGCTGACGACCAGCTCCAGCACGGCGTCGCCGAGGAATTCCAGCCGTTCATTGTCTTGCAGTGCAGGTCTGCGGTGCTCGTTCCGATAGGATGCGTGCGTGAATGCCTGCTTGAGCAGGGCGGGATTTGTAAACGTGATCTCGAGCGCGGACTGCAAATCGTCCCATCTGTTCCTCGCCAAGCGACCTCACCTCTATTTGGAAAAAGCCCCCGGCCCAAGCCGGGGGCTCGCAACCCTGCCAACGCACCGTCACTCCGGTTGATAACGGCTCAGCACGATGACCGCGTTGTGCCCGCCGAACCCGAACGAATTCGACAACGCGTAACGCACCGGCGCGGGACGCGCCACGTTCGGCACGTAGTCCAGATCACACTGCGGGTCCGGTGTCTCCAGATTGATGGTCGGCGGCAGGATCCCTTCTTCAATCGTCTTCACCGTCGCCACCGCCTCGACGCCGCCCGCCGCACCGAGCAGGTGCCCAATCATGGATTTATTGGAGCTGACGGCGAGGCGCTTGGCGTGTTCACCAAACAACCGCTTAATGGCCACCGTCTCCAACACGTCGCCGAGGTCCGTCGAGGTACCGTGCGCATTGATGTAATCCACGTCCTCCGGGCGAATGCCGGCGTCCCGCAGGGCGGCGGCCATGGCCCGGTAGGCGCCCTCTCCTTCCGGATGCGGCGCCGTGACGTGATAGGCGTCTCCCGACATCCCGTACCCGACGATCTCCGCCCGTATGCGGGCCCCGCGGGCCAAGGCGTGATCGAGCGCCTCCAGCACGATGACACCCGAACCTTCGCCCATGACGAAACCGTCCCGGTCCTTGTCAAACGGGCGGCTCGCTTTCTCCGGCGCGTCGTTGCGCGTGGACAACGCTTTCGCGTTGCTGAAGCCCGCCAGCGCCAGATCGACGATGGCCGCCTCGCTGCCGCCCGCAATCATCACATCCGCGTCACCGCGTTCGATGATCTTAAACGCGTCACCGATGGCGTGCGTCCCGGTCGCGCACGCGGTCACGGCCGCTGAGTTCGGACCCTTGGCCCCGAGCAGGATGGAGACCTGGCCGGACGCCATGTTCGCAATCATCATCGGGACGACAAATGGGCTCACCCGGCGCGGCCCCCGGTCCAAGAGGGTACGGTAGTTCTCCAGCAGCGTGTGGATGCCGCCGATGCCCGAACCGATGTACACGCCGACCCGTTCGGCATTCTCCTCATGGATCTCGAGCCCCGCGTCCTCCACCGCCTGCCGCGCGGCGGCGATGGCAAACTGCGTAAACCGGTCGAGCCGGCGCAACTCCTTCTTGTCGATATATGGTTCCGGATTGAAATCGCGAACCACGGCTGCGATCTTGGTGGGGTAGTCGGACACGTCGAACGCGTCGATCCTCGACACCCCCGAGCGCCCCTCCACCAGATTGCGCCAAAACGTGGGGACGTCGCTGCCGATGGGCGTGACCACCCCGAGTCCCGTGATGACGACTCGCCGTTTCACCCTTGCACCCCCATCCGTACCCCGCGATATAACAAAGCCCCGGCAACCGCGCGGGACTCCGTTGCAAAGCTGTCTGTGTCACGACTGATGCGATTCGATATATGTAACCACATCGCCGACGGTCCGGATTTTCTCCGCGTCTTCATCGGAGATCTCCATGTCGAACTCATCTTCCAATTCCATGATCAGTTCGACGACGTCCAGGGAATCGGCACCCAGGTCGTCCTTGAACGTGGAGTCCGGGGTGACCTTGTCGTCCTCGACTCCGAGGCGCTCGACGATGATCTTCTTCACGCGTTCAAACGTGTCAGCCATGATCTCACCCCCTCCTGCGAACAAGCCCACACTCCAGAGTATACTACATGGCCATGCCGCCGTCGACATTCAGCACCTGCCCGGTGATGTACGCCGCGTCGGGCGACGCCAAGAAGGCGACCGCCTTGGCCACGTGCACGGGTTGTCCCACGTGCCCGAGCGGGATTTGTTCCTTCATTTTGGCCACCCATTCCTCGCCGAGCTCCGCCGTCATGTCCGTCTCGATGAAGCCCGGCGCGACGGCGTTGACCGTGATGTTCCGCGGCGCCAACTCCCGGGCCGCCGCTTTCGTCAACCCAATCAGCCCCGCCTTCGCCGAGACGTAATTGGCCTGCCCCACGTTGCCGACAATCCCCACGACCGACGTGATGTTGATGATGCGCCCGGAGCGCTGTTTCATCATCGGCCGGGCCGCCGCGCGGATCAGGTGAAACGCGCCCTTGAGATTGGTGTCGAGGACCGCGTCCCACTCCTCGTCCTTCATCCGCAGCAACAACGTGTCGCGGGTGATGCCGGCGTTATTCACGACGACGTCCAGCCGGCCAAAGGCAGCCAACGCTGATTCTACCAACCGCTCCGCGTCGGATGCAATACGCACGTCCGCCTGTTCGACGATGGCGCGCCCGCCCTCCTGCTCAATCAAGCGAGCGGTCTCCCGCGCCTCTTCGATGCGGCCGACGCAGTTGACGACCACACGGCCTCCGCCGCGGCCCAGCTCGACAGCGATGGCCCGCCCGATGCCGCGCGAAGCGCCGGTGACGATGGATACCCTCTCCTGCACCCGTACACCTCCTCCTTCTCGCCCGTCCGGGGCGTCCGGCCGCTTGAGCCTTCCGCCCGTCCCTCAGGCCTGAATCGCCGCGATGGTCTCGCGCAACGAGACTTCATCTTCTACGTGAAAAGCCGGAATCCTGCGATCCACTTTGCGGATCAGCCCGGAGAGCACCGTGCCGGGGCCGAATTCGATAAAGCCCTCCACGCCCATCTCCAGCATGGCGCGTACCTCATCCTCCCACCGGACCGGCCGGTACAACTGAACCTCCAGTGCCTGCCGAAGCGCGGCGAGGTCCGTGCGTGCGACGGCGTCGACGTTGGCCATGACCGGGATGGTGGTCTCCTGCCAGGTCACCTCCGCCAGCGCGCGCGCCAGGCGCTCCGCGGCCGGCTTCATGAGCGAGCTGTGGAAGGGGCCGCTGACCTCCAACGGGATGACGCGCCGCGCCCCGCGCTCCTTGGCCAACTCGCCCGCCCGGGCCACCGCCTCCGCGGCGCCGGAGATGACAATCTGGCCGGGGCAGTTGAAGTTTGCCACCTCCACCGGCTCTCCCGGCGCCGATGCCTCGCGGCAGACCGCCTCCAGCTCGGCGGCATCCATGCCGAGCACGGCGGACATCGCCCCTTGGCCCGCCGGGACCGCCTCGTCCATCCAGCGGCCGCGCAGGTGCACCAGTCGGACCGCTTCCTCGAAGCGAAGCACCCCGGCCGCCACCAAGGCCGAATACTCGCCCAGGCTGTGGCCGGCGGTGACCACCGGATCGATCCCGGTCAACTCCCGAAACACCCGGTGCGCCGCCGTGCTGACGGTCAACAGCGCCGGCTGCGTATGATAGGTCAGCTTCAGCTCCGCCTCGGGTCCCTCAAAGCACAGCCGGCTGAGGGAGAAGCCCAGCACCCGATCGGCCGTCTCCATCACCTCGCGAGCCGTCGGATAACGGTCGTACAATGCTTTGCCCATCCCTACGTACTGGGCCCCTTGGCCCGGAAACACAAACGCGAGTTTCACCCGATTCCCTCCTTGGCTCGGGAGATCACAGCCGGACGGCCGTGGCCCCCCACGTCAAACCGCCGCCAAACCCAACCATGACAATCAGCTGCCCGGCCCGGGCGCGGCCGCTGCGCACCGCTTCATCCAGCGCAATCGGGATGGAAGAGGCGGAGGTGTTGCCATACCGGTCGATGGTGACGACCACCTTCTCTTCCTCCAACCCGAATCGCTTTCGGGCCGCGTCGATGATGCGGATGTTCGCCTGATGGGGCACCAACAGGTCGATGTCCTCCCGCGCCAAGCCCGCGGCATCCAGCACCCGCTCGGTCGAAGAGGCCATGGCCTTGACGGCGAACTTGAACGTCTCCCGTCCCTCCATCTTGATGAAGTGCTGGCGCGCCGCCACCGACTCCGCGCTGGCCGGTTGGCGCGAACCGCCGGCGGGCAAGTAAAGGAACCGGCCGCCGCTGCCGTCGGAGCCGAGATCGAAGGCGAGGAAGCCGCGGTCTTCCGGCACGCGGCCGACCAACACCGCCCCCGCCCCGTCCCCGAACAGCACGCACGTGCTGCGGTCCTCGTAGTCCGTGATGCGGGACAAGAGGTCGGCGGCGCACACCAATACATACCGCTGCATTCCGCTCTCCACCATCGCCACGGCATTGGCCAGCGCGTACAGAAATCCGGTGCAGGCGGCCGACAGGTCGAAAGCGCCGGCGTGAACCGCCCCGATGCGGTACTGGATCAAGCTGGCCGTGGATGGAAACATCATGTCCGGGGTGACCGTGGCGCAGATCACCATGCCCACGTCCTCCGGCGCCACCCCGGCCGCTTCCAGCGCCCGCTGGCAGGCCTGTACCCCGTAATCGGACGTGGCCTCCCCAGGCTCCGCGATGCGCCGCTCCCGGATACCCGTACGCTCCACGATCCACGTATCACTTGTATCAACCATTTTCTCCAAATCGTGGTTTGTCAACACCCGCGCAGGCAGGGCTGACCCCGTGCCGAGAATCCCCGCTCGGTATGGTCGGTTCACTTGTCGTTCTCCTCCCGCGCCGGCTCAACCCCGTGGGCCAAGCCCTGCGCCATTTTCTGAACCATGTCCTGTTCGACAAAACGGACGGCCTGCCGCAGGGCGGATCGCCACGCCCGCGCGTCGCTGCTGCCGTGCGCCTTGATGCATCCGCCCGCGACGCCGAGAAAGGGGGCCCCGCCGTACTCCGCGTAGTCAAACCGGTTCCGCAGCCGAACGAGGGACGGTTTGAGGACGGCGCCGGCCAACTTCTGCGCCATGCCCGCCGTCAACACTTCGCGGAGCGCGCCGAACAGGCCCAGGCCCACCCCCTCAATCAGCTTCAACACGACGTTCCCGACGAACCCGTCGCACACCGCCACGTCGACCGCGCCGCTGAGCAATTCGCGCGCCTCGACGTTGCCCGTGAAGTTCAGCCCAGAGGCCGCCAACCGGCCATACACTTCTTTGCAGACAGCGTTTCCCTTGCCCGGCTCGGTGCCCACGTTGAGCAACCCCACCCTGGGGTTTGCAATGCCGAGCACGTGCTGCGAATACAGGCTCGCCATCACCGCGAACTGCAGCAGATTGTGGCTGTCGGCGTCCATCGTCGCGCCGGCGTCGGCGAGCATCACCCCGTTCCCGGAAAACGTCGGGAGGACGGGCGCCAACGCGGGCCGGTGGATGCCCCGCAGACGGCCGACGACCAACAGCCCAGCGGCCACCAGTGCACCGGTGCTGCCCGCCGACACCATCGCGTCCGCCTCTCCGTCCCGAACCAGACGCGCAGCGGTCACCAGCGATGAATCCGGTTTCCGCCGCACGGCGCGCGCCGGTTCCTCGTCCATCTCAATCACGCTGTCGGTGTGCAGCACCGTCACCTGACGAGGCCACGGCACGTCCGCAACGGCGCGCATCTTGACCTCGTCTCCCACGAGGACGAACGAGACGTCCGGCCGTTCGGATGCCATCGCCAACACGCCCTGGACGGGCGCGGCCGGTGCCAGGTCGCCGCCCATGACGTCAATCGCGATTCTCACACGTCCACCCCTTCATCCCACGGCGCAATTGCACCGGTCCGCACCGCTTTCGTCCAGATCACGCCTTCCAATACCCGGTCGCCGCCTGCGTACGTAACCGCCTGGCACTTGCTCAGACCCGCGCGCTGCGCCACCACGTCGACGCGGCTGTGCAGCCACTCACCCAGCCGGACCGGCCGGTGGAAGCGCAGCTCCGCCTTGGCGGTCACGACCACGTCCGCATCGACCACCGCCGTGGCCAAGGAGTTGACTTGAGCGAACAGATGGTGCCCCCGCATGATGCCCGTGCGCGCGAACACATGCTCCCGTGACACCTGGAACACCGAGGTGGCGTACCGCCCCAAAACCAGTTCCTGGATGTCGCCGACCACCTCCTGGCGTTCCAGAGAACGGAGCGCGTCCAATTGGCGGCTGGCCATCCGGCGGATGCGCTCACGCACCTCTGGAATGTGAAGTGCTGCACGGTCCAACCGGATGGTGGCCACGCTGACCTGAAAGTGTTCCGCCAACTGCTCGTCTGTCACGAACGGGTCTTCACGGATCTTCTGCACCAACGCCGCCCGGCGTTCCGACTTCTTCAGCGTCCATCCCCCACCGGTGATCCCACAAGGATTATCACCAGATATTAAAACCACGTGATAATTTTACTGTAGCAAGGACGCAGGCTGCGCGCAAGGGTCAGCCCACGATCCTTGCGTACGGCGGGCAGCACGCGCGTCGGTGCGGGTGTGGCCAAAAACCATCCTTGCAATGAAAAAAGCCGGTTTCCACCGGCTTTCCCCGTGATTCACTTCACCTTCAAAACGGTGCGGCCCTTGTAGGAACCGCAATTGCGGCACGCGTGATGCGGCAACTTGTACGCTCCGCACTGCGGGCACGCCACCATGTCCGGCAGCTCCAGCTTGAAGTGCGTGCGGCGCAGGCGCTTGCGGGTCTTCGACACCCGGTGTTGCTGTACGGCCACTTCGAACACCTCCTCGACGTGGTCGTCGCGGCGACCACCCACATCTTACTTGGACCCGTCGTCGGAAAACAAGTCCTTCAACACGTCCAACCGCGGATCCACCGGCCTGCGGTCGCATCCGCACTCGCCCAGGTTGAGGTTCGCCCCGCACACCGGGCACAGACCTTTGCACGCGTCCGAACACACCGGATACACGTCCAACTCCAGATTGATGGCCTGTTCGATGTACGGATCCAGCTCGATGGTGTCTCCCGACAGGTGGTGATCCTCGTCCACCTCATCCGGATTGTCCGTGAACAACTCGTCGAACCGGGTCGTCAGCCCGCGCACGAACGGCTCCAGGCAACGCGAACAGTCGTAGGTCACCCGCGTTGTCAGGCGGCCGTGCACGTGGCTCGTGTGCTGTGCCGCCTCCGCCTCCAGCTCGCAGTGCACCGGATCCATCCCGGCGACCTGCGGATTCTCTTCCACGATCCGCGGCAGGTCCACATCCTCGTGCAACTTCACCGGCCGTCCGGCTTGGCGGAGGTCGGTCACATGCAGCTCCATCTCCATCACCCTGTCGACAACGGATTCCAGTATAGCGTCCCTCGGTGCAGGCTGTCAATCCACGTTACGGAGCGGCGTTGGCCGCCTCGATGGCCGCCCGGATCTTCGGGATGGACGCCACCGCCGCCTGGTAACCCGCGGCCACCGCCTCCGCGCTGCGGTGAAACTGGGAAGTCCCGATATCCGACACGTCCGGTTCGATGGCGACGTCAGGGACGTTGTCCGACGACCGCAAGGCGTGTTCCTGCATCACGTCGATGGACATCGTGACGACGTCCAGCACCGTCTCGGGCACGCGCGACCGGTACACGGCGGCGACGTCCACGCCAATGACCACATCGGCGCCCAACTGGCGCGCCGCAGCCACCGGCACCCGGTCGAGCACGCCCCCATCGACGAGCACCCCTTCCTCGGTCACGACGGGCACGAACACACCGGGGATGGAGATGCTTGCGCGGACCGCGTCGGCCACGCTCCCCGTCTTCAGGATGACCTTGCGGCGGTGGAGCAGGTCGGTGGCCACGCAGGCGAACGGCCGCTCCAGCTCCTCAAATGTGGCGTGGTGCGTCAACAGCCGCAGCATCTCGTGCACCTTCTCCCCGGCGACGAGGCCCACCTTCGGAATCCCCAGGTCGAGCCAGTGACGCACGTGCAGCGAAGCGGCCAGCCGCTCCATGAACCGCGGCCGCATCCCCGTCACATAGAGGGCGCCGACGAGGCTGCCCATGCTGCTGCCGGTCACCACGTGAATGGGGATCTCGTGTTCCTCCAGCGCCCGGAGCACGCCGATATGCGCGAATCCCTTGGCCCCTCCGGAACCGAGCGCCAAGCCAATCACCGTGTCCGCCAAGGTCCCTCACCTCATCCGCGCAGGCCCGCGTCCAACGGGGGATCCTCCGCAGGCGGAGTCGCTTCCCCGCGCTGTTTCCCCCGTCCCCTATTTCCGCCCGCGGGTCTGGAACTTTTCCATCAAGGCGGATGCCACCGGCGGCGGCACCAACCCTTCCAAGGCGCCGCCGCCCGCCGCCACCTGTTTGACAAGCGACGAGCTGACAAAAGCGTACTCCGGCGCCGACGGGACGAAGAGGGTCACGGCCCCCCCGTAAAGATGGCGGTTCATCTGCGCCATCTGCATCTCCGCCTCAAAGTCCACGGCACTGCGCAGTCCGCGCAGAATCACGTCGACCCCCTCCCGCCGTACGTAGTCCACCAGCAAGCCCGAGAATGCGTCCACCCGGACGTTCGGCCAAGGCCGGACCACCTCGCGCATCAGCGCCATCCGCTCCTCCACCGAGAACAGCGGCCGCTTGTCGGGGTTGACCAACACCGCCACGCGCACCTCGTCAAACAACGGCGCCACCCGGCCCAGGATCTCCAGGTGACCGTTCGTCATCGGATCAAAACTGCCCGGAAACACCGCGCGCGTCAATCACTCCACCCCCCTTTCCCACCGCGTCCGCCGCTGCGGCCCCATCCGGTCCGGACGGCGGATGGGATTGGTACAACGAGATGGCGATGTCCCCGTACACGCGGTGCTTGACCCGCCGCAGCCGGCCCACCGCGTCCGGCAGATTCACGCTGCCCGGGTGTTCGCACGCCACACCGTGCCGGATGGGCACCGGGCTGTCCGCGAGGACCGACAGGACACGGGGCCACAGGCCCAGGCGGTACGGCGGATCGACAAACACCCACCCCGCGGCCCAGCCGAGACGCTCCAGGCGCTCCCAGGCCCGCGCCCAGTCCAGCCGCCACACGGAGCAGCGCTCCTCGGCGCGCAACCGATGCACGTTTTCCCGTACCGCCGCCAGCGACCGGGGGTGCGTGTCGACCAACACGGCGTGGTCCGCGCCCCGGCTCAACGCCTCCAAGCCCAAAGAACCCGAGCCGGCGAACAGATCGACCGCGATCCCGCCTTCCCACGACCACCCCATCAAATTGAACAGGGACTCCTTGACCCGGTCCGTCGTCGGCCGCGCCACCTCCCCGGAAGGGGCGACCAACCGGACGCCGCGCCACTGTCCCGCAATGATGCGCATATCCACCCCGCCTCGTTGCCTGCATCGGATCGTCTTCACTGTATCACATGGGCGGCCGAGAAAAAATTTTTCCGCCAGTGCAGGACGCATGTATAATCCCCCGTAAACTGGAAAACCTGTAGACAACAACGGCATCTGCTGTTGTAGGCAACCGCGGGTGAAGGCTTAGTTCCCCATAAGCACTTCCTCCGGTTTCTCCTCTCCCAGACTCGCTGATTCCGGCTTCTGGCCGGGGCCGGCGGCAGAACCCACGCGTACCCGGGCGTGGGTTTTCTGCGTTCGGAATTGTATAATTTCCGCATGGGAGAAGGAGGCGTCTGCGTATGAACCCCCACCTGTGGACCATTTCGGAATACCAACAGCACCTCGCCAAGCGGGACATCTCCGCGGAAGAAGCGGTGCGCGACACCTTGGCGCGCATCCGCCAGTTCGATCCCGCGCTGCACGCGTACATCCACGTCTCTGAAACGGCCGTGGAAGAGGCCCGGCAAATCGACGAACGGCTGGCCCAAGGGCTGCCGGTCGGTCCCCTGGCAGGCGTCCCCGTGGCCGTCAAGGATCTCATCGACACCGAGGACATGCCCACCACCTACGGCGGGCTGCACTTCGCCGGACGCCGCCCGTCCCGCACCGCCACCGCCGTCGCGCGCCTGCGGGCGGCCGGCGCCATCGTGATTGGCAAAACCAATTTGCACGAGTACGCGTACGGCACCACGAATGAAAATCCGCATTACGGACGCGCCCGCAACCCGTGGAACCGCGCCAAGATCCCCGGCGGCTCGAGCGGCGGAAGCGGTGTGGCCATCGCGGCCGGACTGGCCATGGCCGCCCTCGGCACGGACACCGGCGGCAGCGTCCGCATTCCGGCCGCCCTGTGCGGCCACGTCGGCCTGAAACCCACCTACGGCCTGGTCAGTAAGGCAGGCGTATTCCCGCTCGCCGATTCGTTGGATCACGTCGGTCCCATGGCCAGATCCGTCCTGGACGCGGCGCTCCTCCTGTCCGTCCTGGCAGGGCCCGATCCGCGTGACCCGACGACGGTGCGCATCCCGCCCCGGGCGTATCACCAGGTCCAGCCGAAGGCGCGCGCCCGCGTCGGGGTTCCGAAATCCTTTTTCTTCGACAAGTGCCACGCCGGCGTCGCCCAGACGGTTCAGGCGGCCTTGCGCACCCTTCAGGAACACGGGTTCGACCTGGTGGAGGTGGATCTGCCGAACGCACACCAGGTCCCCGAGATGCAGAACGCCATCATCTCCAGCGAGGCGCTCGACGTCCACGAAGCCCTGCTCAAGGCACATCCGGAGCAGTACGGGGAAGACGTGCGAAAGCGCCTGGAGAGCGGGTATGAGATCCGCGGCCATCAGGTGGTGACGGCGACGCGCTTCCGCCGCCAATTCGCCACCGAGATGCAGCAGGTGTTCGCGCAGGTCGACGTGATCGCCACCCCCGCCACCCCCATCACGGCGACGGATGTGGGGCAGCAAAAGGCGCACATCCGTGCGCAGGAGGTCTTGGTCCGCGCACACCTCACCCGCTACACCAACCCGTGGAATTTGACCGGCCTGCCGGCCATCACCCTGCCCTGCGGCCTGGCCCCGGACGGACTCCCCGTCGGGTTGCAGTTGGTGGGCCCGCGCTTCGGGGAGATGAAGTTGTTGGCTGTCGCCCTGGCCGCAGAGTCCGCCCTGCCCTGGAATCCGGTGGCTCCCGATTACCGGTAAAAAAAGCCCCGCGGCCGTCCGAAAACGGGGCCGCGGGGCGTCCGCCAGGGTCAGCGCCACTTGGCGGTCGGCGCAATCACCTGAAAGTCCACCCGATCCTGGTAGCGGCGGGCGGTGTCAATCAACTCCCGAATGAGGTCGTCCGACAACAGATGGGGCTTCAGGCCGAGGTCGAGCAGCTTGGTGTGCACGGCATTGTAATAATGCTCCTCTTTTTCGACGCGCGGGTTCTCGAGGTGGGCAATCTTGGCCTCAATGCCCATCGTCCGCGCCACCCGCTGCACCCGCTCCGCCAACTCCAGCACGGAGAACTGCTCCGTGAACTGGTTGAAGACGCGGAACTCGCCGCGGTCGGCCGGGTGCAGAGCGGCCAGCTCCACGCACTGCAGGGTGTCACGGATGTCGAGGAATCCGCGCGTCTGTCCGCCCTTGCCGTACACCGTCAGGTCGTATCCCACCGCCGCCTGGATGCAGAAGCGGTTCAGCGCCGTCCCAAAAACCCCGTCGTAGTCGATCCGGTTGTACAACCGCTCATCCCGTTTGGTCTCCTCCGTCCACAGCCCGTAGACGACGCCCTGGTTGAGATCGGTGGCGCGAATGCCCCACGCCTTGCAGGCAAACATGATGTTGTGGCTGTCGTGGACCTTGGACAGGTGGTAGAACGAGAACGGCTGTTTTGGATACGGCAGGACGTCTTCCCGCCCCTTGTGCTGAATGCGTATGTATCCTTCCTCGATATCGATGTTGGGCGTCCCGTACTCGCCCATCGTCCCGAGCTTGATGAGATGGCAATCCGGCGCAATCTCCTTGATGGCGTACAGGACGTTGAGCGTGCCGACCACGTTGTTCACCTGGGTGAACACGGCGTGTTCGCGGTCAATCATGGAATACGGCGCCGAACGTTGTTCCGCGTAATGGACAATCGCCTCCGGCTCGAACTCCCGGAAAACACGTTCCACGAAATCATACTGGGTCAAGTCTCCGACGTATGCCCGAATCTCTTTTCCGGAAATTTCTTTCCAAGCCCGTACCCGTTCTTCTAGTGAAGCAATCGGCGTGAGCGATTGAGTTCCCAGTTCCTCGTCCCATTTGCGGCGGATCAAGCTGTCCGCGATCGCCACTTCGTGTCCGCGTTCCGAAAAATGGAGTGCGGTCGGCCAACCACAGAACCCGTCGCCCCCGGCGATCAATATCCTCATGCATCGTCACCCCATCACTGGTCAGTGCGCGAAAACGCGCATTCTAACACTTCTACTCTACAGGTTTTCCGCCCATCCAGCAAGGTGACAAAAAACGGGGCCGCACACCCTGGTTCGGACATGCGGCCCCGGCCGCTCACCACGGCCCGTACGGATCTCCCATCGTTTCGCTCGCCTTGACCATCCACGCCCAATAGGCGCGCAGGCCTTTTCCGCACCACCGCAACACGGTCCGGACAGGTCTCATGCCCACCACCTCGGCATCAGGATGCCCACTCTGTCCGTTCCGCCATACACCCGGTCGTCACACCGTGGTGGCAATCATCTGGCCCATGCGGACCCATTGGCCTGCGTGCACCCGAAAGGCCCCCACCATCCCCGGTTCGAACACCAGGATCACCGTCGAACCCAGTTCAAACCGGCCTATTTCCTCGCCGCGGTCCAACCGGAGCGAGGCGGATCCGCTCTCCATTCGGACCGATCGCCGCCGGACGGGCCCGCGGTATCCCGGGCCATATCCGGTTCGGATGCTGCCGACGATGGTGGCCCCGACCTTCACGACCACAAACCGCCCGCTGGCCGTGTGCACGTACGTGATCAGCCGCTCGTTCTTGGTGAACAGCCCCGGAATGCTGCGCACCCCGGCCGGGTTGACCGGAAACAGGCTGCCCGGGATGTAGCGCCATCCCCGGATGACGCCTGGCAGCGGCATGTGAACGCGGTGATAATCGCGGGGACTCAGGTAGAGCGTGATGTAATCCCCGCCCTGAAACGATTCGGCCTCCTGTGCGTCGCCGAGCAAAGCCGCCAACGTATACGTGCAGCCCTTGACCTGCAGCAGGCTGCCTTCCCGGATGCGGCCGAAGCAACTCACCGTCCCGTCCACCGGAGACACGATGCCCTCCCCGGCGACGGGGCGCGCCCCGCTCTTCAGTCTGCGGCAAAAAAACTCCAGCAGGTTGTCGTACGCGTGCGGCGGGCGCTCCAAATCCTTGCAATCAATCCCGTAGTACCGGATGTACAACGGGATCAAATGCCGGCTCCAGCGGCATCGCGACACCCGCCCCACGCACGCCGTGAGGGTGCGCTTGGGCAGCGCGCCAAGGGTCCATCTCGCGAGTGCCCGTTTCATGCTCCATCCCGTCTTCGCCATCATAATCCTTGATTATGCGCGACGGGGCAGCCAAAGTCCATATTCCGCCCGGTCAGTCGCGGACGGGCGCAGACTGCATCTGCCGCTGCAGATGTTCGCGCAGGGGACGCCACGACGGCAACAGCCAAAAGTCCCCGCTCTCCATGGCCCGTACCGCCTCGTCCCGCGCCACCTCCATCACGCGGAAGTCCCGTGTGAGGTCGCCCACCATGAACTCCGGCAACCCGCTCTGCCGGACGCCAAACAACTCGCCCGGGCCGCGCAGTTCCAGGTCGCGTTCGGCAATCACGAAACCGTCCTGCGTCTCCACCAGCGTCTCGAGCCGCCGCCTGGCCATCTCCCCTTCGGCATCCGACAACAGGATGCAGTAGCTCTGCCAGCGGCCGCGTCCGACCCGCCCGCGCAGCTGATGGAGTTGCGCGAGTCCGAACCGCTCCGCGTGGTACACCATCATCACGGTGGCCTCGGGGACGTGGATGCCGACTTCGATGACGGTCGTGCTGATGAGCACCTGCATCCGCCCTTCGACGAAGGCCCGCATGACTTCGTCCTTGTCCCGGCTGGACATCCGGCCGTGCAACAATCCGACCGAATACCCTGCGAAGGCTTCGGACAGGCGCGAGGCCAGTTGCGTCGCCGAAGCGACATCCGCGAGCTGCTCCGAGTCTTCCACGAGGGGCGCCACGACGTACGCCCGCCGGCCCGCCGCCAATTCCCGCCGAACGAGACGGATGGCGCGGTCCTCCTGGGCGAGCGGCAGCCACCGCGTGACGACGGGTTTGCGGCCCGCGGGCAGTTCGTCCAGCACACCCACGTCAATGTCTCCGTAGATCGCCATAGCGAGCGTGCGAGGGATGGGCGTTGCGGACAGAAACAGCACGTCGGGCCGTCCCCCCTTCTGCCGAAGGCCCGCTCGCTGCTGCACCCCGAAGCGGTGCTGTTCGTCCGTGATCACGAGGCCCAAGTCGCGAAACTGGACGTCTTCGGTCAACAGCGCGTGCGTTCCGACCACGAGGTCCATCTCGCCGCGGGCCAACTGCGCCACCCGCTCCTGGCGCACCTTGCCCGGCGTGCTCCCGGTCACGAGGCCCACCCGCAACCCGAGGGGTTCCAGCCGCGCGACGGCCTCACGAAAATGCTGCTCCGCCAAGATCTCCGTGGGCGCCATCAGGGCCGACTGCCCGCCCGCGCGCGCCATCGCGTAGACCGCCCACAGCGCCACCCACGTCTTTCCCGACCCGACGTCCCCCTGCACCAGCAGACGCATCGGCGCCGGCCGCTGCAGGCGGTCGAGAATTTGCAGACAGACGCGGCGCTGGGCCCCCGTCAGGGGATGCGGCAGGCTGTCTTCAAAGATGCGAAAGGCGTCCTCCGGAACCTCTCTTCCCGTCCCGTCCAGATTCCCTTCGCGCCGGTGGCGTGTCCACTGAAGCTGCAGTTGGAAACAGAGAAACTCCTCGAACACCAGGCGGCGGCGCGCCTGCTTCAGCGCTTCCTCCCCGTCCGGACGGTGCATCCAGCGCAGCGCCTTGGCATGGGTGCACAGCCGGTAGCGCTGGGTCAAGGCCTGCGGCAACAACTCCTCCACTTGATTGCCGTACTGCTCCAGCGCCCGTTCGATGAGGGTCTGGAGCTGAGCAGAGGAGATGGCCTGCGACGCCCGGTACACCGGGGCCCATCGCCCGTACCGGCCGGAGTCCCCCGAGCCGAAATCGGTGTGCGACACGACAAGCGTGCGCCGTGCGGGATCGAACTTCCCGCTGACAATCACCACGCGCCCGTCGGTCAATTTTTCTTTCAGGTAGGGCTGGTTGAACCACAGCCCGGTCACGCGGTGGCGTTGGTCCACGAGCAGGCGCGCCCGCAGGAGCGACCGCCGGTTCTGCCACCGCACCGTCGCCATCCCTTCCACCACGGCGCGGACGGTGACTTTGTCGGACGACGCCTGTGCTTCCAAGGTCAATATCCGCCGGTCCTCATACCGCACGGGAAAGTGATGCAACAGGTCGCCCACCGTCACAATGCCCAGATCCTGCAGCGCCTTGGCCTTCGCCTGCCCGACGCCCGCCACCCATGTCACCGGCAGTGAATCCAGCATCGCGAACTTACTCCACCGAAAGAATGTAATCGTACACCGGCTGACCCCCGGGGCGCGCCTCCATCTCGATTCCGAAGCGCTCGCCCACCGCCTCGGCCAACCGCTCCACTTCGGGTGCCTCGACGCCCTCGCCGTAGAAGACGGTCACCAATTCCGCCCCCTCCTGGCACAGGGCCGCCACCACTTCGAGAAACGCCTGTTCCCGGTCGCCTTGCACACACACCAGGTCTTGATCCACCATGCCGAGATACTGATTTGCCTTCACTTCCCGGCCCTGGTACACCGAGTCGCGCGCCGCGCGGACGACCGATCCCGCGCGCACCTCCGCGATGGCTTGGGTCATTCGGGCGACGTTCTCGTTCGTCCCGGCGGCCGGCAGAAATGCCATCATGGCCGCAATGCCCTGGGGAACCGTCGTCGTCGGCACGACGATCAGGCGATCGCCCGCCACCTCCCGCGCCTGTTCGGCGGCCAACACCACGTTCTTGTTGTTCGGCAGCACGATCACGCGCTCACCGGGAGCGGTCTCCACCGCAGCGAGGATCTCCTGCGTGCTCGGGTTCATCGTCTGTCCCCCGGCCACCAGCGAATCCACGCCGAGGCTGGTGAATACTTCGCGCAGCCCGTCGCCGGCGACGACCGCCACGACCGCGGTCGGTTTGCGCCCCTCCATTCGGGCGGGGGGCGCGGAAGAAGCCGGCTCTGCAGAGGCGCCGCCGGCCTGCGCCCGGATCTGCGCGTGCTGCTCCGTCATGTTGTCGACCTTCACCTTGACCAATTCCCCGTGCGCCAAGGCGTCTTCCAGCACCCGCCCGGGATGGAGCGTGTGCACGTGCACCTTCACCAGATCCCCGGCGGATACGACCAGCAGCGAGTTTCCGTACCCGGCGAGCGTCGCGCGGAGGGCAGACTCGGCCCGTTCCGCATCCCGAGTGCGCACCAACACCTCGGTGCAGTACCCGAACTCCCCTTCCGCGTCCACGTGCGCCGCAGCAAAATCCAGCGCGAGGGGGGCCTCCGGCGTGGCCGTCGCGGCGCGTTGCGCGGCCGCCGCACGGGGCTCCTCTTCCCCGCGCAGCCAACGATCGAACCCTTCGAGAATATACACCAGCCCCTGCCCGCCGGAATCGACGACGCCCGCCTGCTTGAGCACCGGCAGTTGGTCGGGCGTCTTGGCGAGGGCGTCTTTGGCGGCCTGGAGGACCTTGTGCATCCATTCCGGTACAGGGGGGTTCCGCTTCGCCTCGCGCAGGCCCACCGCGGCCGCCTCGCGCGCGACGGAGAGCATCGTGCCTTCGACCGGCTTGGCCACCGCACGGTAGGCAATCTGGACCCCTTCGTGCAGCGCCCGGGCGAAGGCGGGCGCGTCCAACACGTCGGTGTCGGCCGCCGCCTTGGCGAAACCGCGAAACAGTTGGGACAAGATGACCCCAGAATTGCCGCGCGCCCCCATCAAAAGGCCGGAGGCGAGCGCGGATGCCGCCTGCCCCAACGTCGGGTTCGTCAGTCGTTCGAGGCTCTCCATGCCGGCGGCGAGGGACAATTCCATGTTGGTACCGGTGTCCCCGTCCGGTACCGGGAAGACGTTCAAAGCATTGACGGCGTCCACCATCGCCTTGAGCCGCGCGTGCCCCGCGCGAACCAACTGCACGAAAGCGGCACCGTCCAGGTGAGAACGGACAGTCGTCATGAAAACCTCCTAGCGTTCTGCGGCGACGCGCACACCCTGGACAAAGATGTTCACCCGGTCGACGGCGATGCCAATCGATTCGTTCAACACGTATCGGACTTTATCGCGGACGTTTTGCGCCACCTCGTAGATATTCACACCATAGCTGACCACGATGTACAGATCCACCTGCACGTCTTCCCCCGAGATGCGGACCTCCACGCCGCGTCCCGGGTTGTCCCGGCCCAGGAGTTCACTCAGGCTGTCCTTGACCTGCTTCCGGGACGCCATGCCCACCAGACCATAGCAATCCATGGCCGCGAGTCCCGCCACGGTCGCGATGACGTCCTCGGCGATGCTGATGGTGCCATACTCGGTGTGGATGGTCTTCGGCATGCGGAACCCCTCCTGCATCCTGCCTTTATGCAATTGTACTATATCACACAAGCCGGCACCGCCCTGCACGCCGACAGTGATCGCGAACCATTGCGTGAGAGAAGCGGCTTGTGTTACAATTGCAGGCGTTGGCCACGGGGAGGTGCGGAATATGGCGAAACGGTGTGAGATTTGCGGAAAGCAGCCTCAGAGCGGAAACTTGGTCAGCCACGCGGAGAACAAGACCAAGCGCCGTTGGCTGCCGAACCTTCAATCGGTGCGCGTGAACATGGGGGGCACTGTGAAACGGATCAAGGTGTGCACGCGTTGCCTCAAAGCAGGCAAGGTGCAGCGCGCGGTTTGAGGGGTTCGAAAACGTCGAACACGTAGGGGCTGATCCCCGCCAGCGGGAGATCAGCCCCTTGTCGTGATCCGCCCAAACATCCGCCGAACCGTGGCGCCGCCCGTTCAGTCCTTCGAGAACACCCCGATGAATGCCTTGACGATGCCGCCCACGAACTTGGGCAATTTGATTGTATAGAATTTCACCCCGCCGTCCCTCCTTGTTTTCACCGCTGAACACCGTCATGGGCGTACCAGATCGCTAACTATATATATTCGGCCCAGTCGTGGATGTGCACCTGGACGACGGCGCTCAAGCGCGGGGATCCGGCGCCGCGTCAACGGCCGCAGCCCGCAACGCCGCGATGGCGGCCCGGCGGTCCGGGGTGCCGAACACCGCCGATCCCGCGACGAGGACGCGGGCCCCCGCGCGGACCACGGACGGCGCCGTGGCGGGCGTGATGCCGCCGTCGACTTCGATGGGGACCTCCGTCCGGCCGGCGGCGTCGAGAATCCGGCGGGCCTGCTCAATCTTCGGCACCATCGAAGCCAAGAACGGTTGGCCGCCAAATCCGGGATTGACGGTCATGATGAGGACGAGATCGACCAGATCTGCCACATGCACCAGCACATCCAGCCCCGTCCCGGGGTTGACCGCGAGTCCCGCCGCCGCCCCCGTATCCCGGATCAACTGCAGGGCCCGATGGATGTGCGGCGTCGCCTCGGCATGGACCGAAATGGACCGGGCGCCGCTCTTGGCGAACGACTCGATGTGCGCCTCCGGCCGTACCACCATCAAATGTACGTCGAGGTGGGCGCCGGCATGACGGGCGAGCGACGCTACCACCGGTTGGCCCATGGTAATGTTGGGCACGAATCGCCCGTCCATCACGTCGATGTGGATCCAATCCGCCCCAGCCTCCAGCACGGACGCCACCTCGGCGCCCAGTTGACTGAAATCGGCCGACAGGATGGAAGGCGCGATGATCACGTTCAAAACCGCGTCGCCTCCTTCTCGCGAAGGTCCCGCAGAAGCTCCAGGTACGACTGGTACCGCTCCGCGTTCACGTCCCCGCGCCGGACGGCGGCGCGGACGGCGCAATCCGCCTCCTCCGCGTGTTCACAACCCCGGTACGCGCACGACGCAGCCCACGGCGCAAACTCAGGAAAGTGCAGCCGAAGGTCACGCGCGGGCAGATCCAGCTCAAGCTGGCTGAACCCGGGAGCATCGACCACATACGTGTTCCCGCCGAGGTCGAACAGTTCGACGTGGCGGGTGGTGTGTCGGCCCCGCCCAATCTTGTCGCTGACGTCGCCCATCTTGAGCCCCAGCCCCGGCGCCAGGGCATTGCCGAGGGATGACTTGCCGGCGCCGGAGGGACCCACGAACACCGTCACCCGGCCGGTGATGGCCGCCCGCACCGCCTCCACGCCCTGTCTCAACGGCGCGGCCGTGCGCAAGACAGGATACCCGGCCGCCGTGTACGGTGCGGCGGCGCAGTCAACCGCCTCCGGATCGGCGAGGTCACACTTGGTCAATACGACCGTTGCGGACAGTCCGGCCACCGATACGGCCACCAGCGCCCGGTCGAGCAGCCGGGGCTGGAAGTTCGGGGTGACGACGGAGAAGACGAGAAGGGCGTGGTCGACGTTGGCGACCGGCGGGCGCACCAGCTCCGTTCTGCGGGGCAGGACCTCCGTGATCACGCCTTCAGAGGCGCCGACCGGCTGGTACCGCACCCGGTCCCCCACCAACACGCGCACGCCCCGCTTCCGAAATACCCCGCGGGCCCGGCAGCGCCGGGTGACGCCCGCGTCGGCCACATCGAAGAAGCCCGCGAGCGACCGGATCACCCATCCTTCTCCCAAGTCCATTCTCCCTTCCCGGCCGTGTCTCGCCCGTTTCAGGACCCGTACGGCACATTGTACGTCTTCTCAAGACGCCCGTCTTCATAAACGAGGATCTGTCCCGGCGTGTCCGGGGTGACGACGACGTTGACGGTCCATTGCTTGTCGTTCCGGATCACCTCGTCCACCACCATCTGCCGGGCGGACGCCGCATCCGACTTGTAAATCTGCACATGCAGGGCCTTGTGACTCTTATCGGTCACCGTGACCTGGAACGTCTTCACCTGCTGGCCATCCCCGGACGGATTCCCGTCTCCGGTCGTGTTGTCCGGGGGCGTGTTCAATCCCCCGCCGGACTCGCCCGAGTTGTCCGCGACATACAGCGTGATGGTGGATCCCACAGGCACCTGGGCGCCCGCCTGGTACGGCACAATCTTGAACACCTGGTTGTCCTTTACCGGGTACTGCATCCGGACGACCTGGTAGTTGAGCTGGGCCGCGGCCAAGGCCTTTTTCGCGTCGTCCAAAGACAAGCCGACTACCGACGGAACGGTGGTCATCGCGCCGTCGCTCACCTGCAGGACCACCTTGGCGTCCAGGCCGACCATCGTCCCCTTTGGCGGATTGGTCGACACGACCAATCCCGCCCCGAACTGACTGTTCTGCACCGTCTGCTTCGTGATGTTGTCCGGAGACAAGCCGAGGTTTTTCAACTGCTGGATGGCTTCGTCCACCGGCACACCGGAGAGATCCGGCATCTGCACCTGCTGCGGGCCTTTGCTCACCCACAGGGTGACGGCGCGACCAGGTTTCACCTCACTGTTGCCAGGCGGGTCCTGGTCATACACGGTGCCCGCCGGGCTGTTGTTGACGCCCTGCTGTTCGTCGATTTGATTGAAGCCGGCCTGGTGGAGAATGCTCTCCGCCTGCGCCACCGTCTTTCCGCGCACGTCGGGCATGTTGACATTCGGGACCTGGATGAGGTCCATGACGATGTAATAGGCCGCCAGCGCACCGATGCAGACCACCACCAGGGCGACGCCCGACCAGAGCAGGGCCTTCCACCACCGCCGGCGCTTTTTCCCGTTGTCGGTGGCTTCCGCCTCCATCCCGTCCGCCGCCATTCGGCCCGGACCCACCAAAGGCACCGCGATGGTCGCTTCGGTGGCATCATCCGGGACCTGAAATTTTGGCACGTTGGGATGAATCAACGCGTCCTCCAGGTCCCGTTTGACCGCGCGCATGTTCGGGTACCGGTGCTCCGGCGCCTTGACCAGGCAGCGCAGGATGATGTTCTCCACACTCTGCGGCACCGCGGGGTTGATTTCCCGAGGATCCGTGAACTTGTCGCGCAGGTGTTTGAGCGCCACGCTGACCGGGGAATCCCCGGAAAACGGCAGCTGGCGCGTCAGCATCTCGTACATGACGACGCCGAGCGAATAGATGTCGCTCTTCACGTCGGTCGCCGCACCACGCGCTTGCTCCGGAGAGAAGTAGTGCACGGAGCCCAGGACCGAGTCCCCCTGATGATGAGTGATGGTGTTGGTGGTGCTGGCGCGGGCGATGCCGAAATCGGTGACCTTCACCTGTCCCGTCTTCGTCAACAGGATGTTGTGCGGCTTGATGTCACGGTGGATGATGCCGTGGTCGTGGGCGTGCTCCAGGGCATCGCAGATCTGCATCGTGATGTCGAGGGCTTCTTTCACCGGCAGCGGTCCGCGATCGCGGATCACTTCCTTAAGCGTCGGCCCGTCGACATACTCCATGACGATGTAGTGCTGGCCATCTTCCGTGATGCCCATGTCGTACAGGTTGACGATGTTCGGATGCGACAGACTGGCGGCCGACTGCGCCTCGCGCCGGAAGCGGCGCACGAACTCCTCGTCGCCGGCAAACTGGGTCCGCAGCATCTTGACTGCCACCTGGCGGCCCAGCCAGGTGTCGATGGCGCGGTACACCACCGCCATCCCGCCGCCGCCGATCTCCTCCTGCAGGTCGTACCGTCCGCCGAGCAAGCGGCTCACGCTGTCTCACGCTCCTCTCGGCGAACCAACAGCGCCACCGTGACGTTGTCCGACCCCCCGCGCGCCAGAGCCAGCCCAATCAGCTCCTCCGCGGCCTGTTCCACATCCGCCTGCACCTTGGCATCCTGCAGCGGTTCCAGCCGCTCCTTCAACTCCGACGGCTGCACGAGGTTCGACAGCCCGTCCGTACACAGCAGCAACACATCGCCCTCGTCAAACGGGCGGACCGACACGTCGGGATCGGTGAATTCGGCGGTCCCGAGGGACCGCGTGACGATATGGCGCTGCGGGTGATGCTGGGCTTCCTCCTCCGTCAACTGGCCGCGCCGCACGAGCTCCGCCACCAGCGAGTGGTCGTCCGTCACCTGCGCCAACTCTCCTTTGTGCAGGACATAGGCACGGCTGTCCCCTACGTGCGCCAGGCACACGCTGCCGCCGTGGATGAACGCCGCCACCAGCGTCGTGCCCATCCCGACGTACTCGGCGCTGTGCCGGCTCGCCTCCCAAATGCGGTGGTTCGCGGCCTGGACGGCGTCGCGCAGGACTTTCTCCGGCTCCACGCCGGTCCCCGCCTGGCGGTACGCCTCGGCGACGTACTCCGAAACGGTGTCGGCGGCAAGGCGGCTTGCCACCTCACCGGCCTGTGCGCCCCCCATCCCGTCCGCGATGACCACCAGACAGGCCGGCGCCACATCGGTGCGCACTACAAAGCTGTCCTGGTTGTTGGGACGAACCAATCCGACGTGCGTCTTCGCTGCTAACAGCATCTGCTCCTTCACCCCTCCATCCGGCCCGCGTCCCCAAAGGCGACGCGGCCACGCCGCCTATGGCCGCCCATCCGCGTACTCCGCGCGCAACTGGCCGCAAGCGGCCGCGATGTCGTGACCCATCTCCCGGCGAACGGTCGCTTGGACACCGAGCGACCGCAACTCCTTCAAAAAGGCCTGAATTTGCTCCTTTGGCGTGCGCTGGTAGTTTCGCTCCGGCACGTAATTGACCGGGATCAGGTTCACGTGGCTCGGGAGCCCGCGCAACAGCTCCGCCAGACGGCGGGCATCCTCCAAGGAGTCGTTCTTCCCGCCGATGAGGGCATACTCGAACGAGATCCGCTTCCCCGTCTTCCTATGATAATAATGGCAAGCTTCCATGAGCTTCGCAATCGGATACGCTTTGTTGACCGGCATCATCGACGACCGCAACGCATCCGTCGGCGCGTGCAAGGAGACGGCGAGGGTGATGGGACGCCCTTCGTCCGCGAGGCGGATGATGCCCGGCACCAACCCGACCGTCGAGATGGTGATGTGACGCTGGCCGATATTCAACCCATCCGGATGGTTGATGATATCGATGAACTTCATCGCCGCGTCGTAGTTGTCCATCGGCTCGCCCGAGCCCATCAGGACGACGGACGAGACGCGCCCGCCCTCCTCGTCGAGCAGCCGCTGGCTGTACATCAGCTGTTCCACCATCTCGCCCGCCGTCATCTGGCGGATCATCCCGCCCAGGGTCGAGGCGCAGAATGAGCAGCCCATCTTGCAGCCGACCTGTGTGGAGACACAGACGCTGTTGCCGTAGTCGTGGCGCATCAAGACCGTCTCCACCGTCACCCCGTCCGGCCAGCCGAGCAAGAACTTCACCGTTCCATCGATCCGCGACACCTGCCGGGTCAGCTCTCGTGAGACCTGGATGGCGCAGTCCTCGGCCAACCGATCCCGCAAGGCCTTGGGCAGGTTGGTCATCTGATGGACGGAGGTCGCGCGGCGCTGATACAGCCACTGAAAGACCTGTTTCGCCCGATAGCGCGGCTGCCCGAGCTCCGCAAACCACGCTTCCATCTCATCCATGCGCATGTCGTACAGATGCCGCACGCTTGATCCCCCTCACTCCGTCCTGCGCAGACGGGCCATGAAAAATCCGTCCGTACCAAACCATTCCGGGGTGACCCACGCCCCGGCGGACCCCAGAGACACCCGCGCCGCCACCGCAGCGGGCAAATCCGGCCGGACGTCCTCGACCGCCAGCCGCCCGCCGGCGTCCGCCACCGCCGCCGCGACGAGTTCATCGTTCTCTTGCCGGGTGAGCGTGCACGTCGCGTAGACAATTACGCCGCCCGGCCGGACCAACGCCGCCGCCGCGTCGAGCAGCTCGCGTTGCAGTCGCGCGAGCGCCGCCGTGTCCTCCGGGCGCCTCCGCCACCGGATATCCGGGCGCCGGCGGAGCACGCCGAGGCCGCTGCAGGGCGCATCGAGCAACACCGCGTCAAAACGGCCCAACAGCTCCGGCCGCCCGGGCAACGCCCGCGCATCCGAGAGGACGACCTCCACCCGGCCGTCGACGCCGAGCCGCCGGGCCGATTCCTGCAGCAAGCGCAGCTTGTGCGCGTGGATGTCGCACGCCATCACCCGCGCGCCATCCGGCAGGTGCTCCGCAATTTGCGTGGTCTTCGTCCCCAGCCCCGCGCACAGGTCCATCACCGACGCGCAGCGGGCGGGTTTGAGCAGCGGCGCAATCAGCATGGACGCCTCGTCCTGGACCGAGACCGCCCCCTGCCGGTACGGCGGCCAAGCCTCCACGTCCACGCCGCGCCCCAGCCGGATTCCCCACTCGGACACCTGCGAGGGCGAGGCCGGTATGCCCGCCTCCCGCAGCGTTTGAAGCACCTCGTCCCGGGTGGCCCGCCGGGGGTTGACGCGCAGGGAAAGGAGCGGCGGGTCGTTGCAGGCGGCGAGCACCGCCTCCGCGCGTTCCCGGCCCAGGGACGCAGCCAAGGCATCCGCAATCCAGGACGGGTACGAGTGCCGGATCCCCACCGCGTCGGCCCAAGCGGACGCCGCACGCGCCGCTTCCTCCAATCGCTCGGCGGCGGACCGTTGGTCGCGGGTGAAGGCCCGAAGCACCCCGTTGACGAACCCCGCCGCCCGCGGCGCCGTGCGCTTGCACAGATTCACGGCGTCGTTGAGGGCGGCGTACGCCGGCACCCGCGTGAGGTACGCCAGTTGATACACCGTCATCCTCAATATCGTCAACACGCGGCGGTCCAAATCATCGAGCGGACGGGCGCAGTACGGCGCCAACAGCGCGTCCAGGGACCGGCGCCGCTGAACCGTGCCGTAGACCAACTCGGTGCACAACGCTTTGTCCCGGTCGTCGAGCGCCGCATTCCGGAACGCCTGCTGCAAGGCGAGATTCGCGTACTTTCCGTCCGTCTCGATGTCGAGCAAGACCCGCAATGCGACCGAGCGCGCCCGCGCCGTCATCCGCCCGCTCGCCCGCCGGGCTCCGGCTCCGTCAAGTCCATGCGCACCTCATCACGGCGCAGTCCCCGCCACCAATCCGCAGCGGGCATGTGCCGCCGGCCCGCCGGCTGGACTTCGTCCATCCGGAGCCAGCCGTCCGCACAGCGAACCGCGACCCCTGTCCCGGGGAACATGCGCACCACCCCCGGCTCCGCCGGGGCTTCAATCTCCGTGGCGGGCGCCGTCCGCCAGACCTTCAACGGGCCGCCGTCCGCTTGCGCGGACGCCCCGGGCCAGGGCCGCAGCCCGCGAACCTGGTTGTGGACCTCCCGCACCGGACGCCGCCAATCGATCCACTCGTCCGCCCGCGTGATCCGATTTGCGTACGTCACGCCGTCCTCGGGTTGCGGCCGGGGGGTGATCCGCCCGTCGGCGTAATCCGGCAACAACTCCAAGACCAGCGCGGCACCCAGCGCCGCCAGTTTGTCGTGCAGGGTGCCCGCGTCGTCGTCCGGATCAATCGGAATCTCCCGCGCCCCGACAATCGGCCCCGCGTCGAGGGCGGCGATCATCTCCATCAGCGTGACGCCGGTCCGCTCATCCCCGGCGAGGATGGCCCGGTGGATGGGTGCCGCGCCTCGCCACCGCGGCAACAGCGACGCGTGCACGTTCAAGCAGCCCCGCCGCGGGATGTCGAGCAGCCGCTGCGGCAAGATCTGCCCATAGGCGGCGGTGACGCAGACGTCCGGTTCGAGGCGGGCGATGGCCTCGAGGGCCTCCGGCGCGCGCACCCGCTCGGGCTGCCACACAGGCAGCCCGAATTCCGCCGCCGCCCGCTTGACAGGCGGCGGGGTCAGCGTCTGCCTGCGCCCCGCCGGCCGGTCCGGCTGCGTCACCACCCCCGCCACCTCGGCCCACGGAGCGCCCGCCAGCGCGCGCAGCACGGGAACCGCAAATTCCGGTGTACCGAAGAACACGATCCGCACCCTGCCGCTCATCGGGCGTCCTTGCCCTCCATCTCGTACACGATGTCTTCCGGGCGAACGTGATCGATGAACAGGATGCCGTCCAGGTGGTCGACCTCGTGCTGCAACGCGCGCGCCAGCAGGTCCGTCCCCTCGATCTCGAACGGCTCACCGCGGCGGTTCAACGCGCGCACCTTCACGCGCGCCGCCCGCGTGACTTCCGCCCGCATGCCCGGAAGGGACAGGCAGCCCTCGTACGCCCGCTGGCTGCCGCTGCGCTCCAGGATTACCGGATTGATGAGTTCAATCAGCCCGTCGCCGACGTCAATCACCACCAGCCGCTTGAGAATGCCAATCTGAACGGCGGCCAAGCCCACCCCGTCCGCGTGATACATGGTCTCCGCCATGTCATCGAGCAGTTTTTCAATCGCCTTCGTGACCTCCGGCACCGGTTTCGACACCTGGCGCAGCACCGGATCGTTCCCGGTGCGAATCATCCGGATGGACACCGTGATCCCTCCTCGCTTCACAGGCCTGTACGCTCCCGTCCGGGGTCAGACCTCTTTCCTGCGGCGCTACCCGATACGTCCCGCGTTGACATCGAGGACGCAGGTTCCGCCGGCCGAGTGCATCTTTTCGTCGACCGTGCGGAACGCGGCCATGACCCCTTCGCGCACATGTACCCAATGTGAATACTTTACCACAACCTGATACCGGTATTTGTCCTCCACCCGGCCGACGCCCGCGGCGACCGCAGGCAGCACCGTCACCCCGTCTTCCCCGAGGCGGCGGCGCAACTCCCGTTCGAACCGCTGGGCGGCCGACCGGGCCAGGCGCTCCTCGGGGTGGATGGCCCAAAACACGGTGATCTCGCAGAACGGCGGGTACGAAAACGCCTCCCGCAAGGCCCGCTCGCGCCGATAGAAGGCGGCGTAATCGTGGTGCGCGGCGGCCTGGATGGCGTAGTGCTCCGGCCGGTAGGTCTGCACGACCGTCTTCCCTTCCGCCTCGGCCCGTCCGGCCCGGCCCGCCACCTGCGTCAACAGATTGAACGTGCGCTCGGCCGCTCGGTAATCGGGCACGGCCAACATGGTATCGGCCGACACGACGCCGACGAACGACACGTTCGGGAAGTCCAGGCCCTTGGCGATCATCTGCGTGCCGACCAGCACATCCGCATCTCCATCCGCGAAGCGGGAGATCGCCTGCTGGTGCGCCCCTTTGCGGCGGGTGGTGTCCACGTCCATGCGCATCACCCGCCAGGTAGGCCACTGCTCCCGCAGGGCCTGCTCCACCTGTTGTGTCCCGACCCCGTACGGGCGAAGCGCGGGCTCGCCGCACTGCGGACACACGGCAGGGACGGACGCCGTCTCGCCGCAATAGTGGCACTGGAGCCACGCCCCGTCACGCCCCCGATGCAAGGTCATCGAAATGTCGCAATGCGGGCAGTCGAGAGTCTCCCCGCAGCTGCGGCAGAGCAGGAACGCGGCGTACCCGCGCCGGTTGATGAAGAGGATGGCCTGGCGGCCCGACCCGACCGCCTCCTCCAATCCCTGGCGAAGGGCCCGGCTGAACAGGGACCGGTTGCCGGCCCGCAGTTCTTCCCGCATGTCGACCACGGTCACCGGCGGCAACGGTTTGCCGTTCGTCCGCTGGGGCATGGGGATGACGTCCGCCCGACCGCGCTCCACCTCGTGCATCGCCTGCAGCGACGGCGTCGCCGACCCGAGCACCAGCGTGCCCCCGCACCGCTCCATGCGCCACCTCGCCACCTCGCGCGCGTCGTATCGCGGGCTCTCCTCCTGTTTATATGACGGTTCGTGCTCCTCGTCCACGATGATGAGGCGCAGGTTTTCGACCGGCGCGAACACCGCCGAGCGCGCGCCGACCACAATGCGCGCCGCCCCCCGGCGCACGCGCATCCACTCGTCCCGCTTCTCGCCCTGCGACAGGCCCGAGTGCAGCACGGCCACTTGCGGCCCGAACCGTCCGACGAACCGCTGCACCATCTGGGGCGTCAGCGCGATTTCCGGCACGAGGACGAGTGCGCCGCCCCCCGCGGCCAGGCAGGCCTCCATCACCTGCAGATACACTTCCGTCTTCCCGCTCCCGGTCACGCCGTGCAGGACATGCACGGAGAAGCGCTCGTCCACGACCCGCGCCGACAAGCGCCGGATGGCCTCCGCCTGCCAGCGCGTCAGCGCCGCCGGCCGCTCGTCGCGCCCGGCCGCCGCTTCGGGGACGCGCGACACCTCGCGGGCCTCCAACCGGACCATACCCTGCGCCGCCAGCGCTCGGACGGGTTCATCGGACGGACGCAACGACAGGGCCGTCAGCGGCACCCCGCCGGGCGGACAACCCGCCTCCGCCCACGCCGCCGCAAGCGCCTCCAGGATCCGCGCCTGGCGCGGTGCGCGCCGCGACCGTTCCGTCGCGGCCGCCCGCATCGTCTCCAGGGAACCTGTGGGTACGGCGAACCAAATCTGGCGGGCCCCTACCTGGTCGCGCCCGGCCGCCGCTTCCTCGATGCAACCCAGGGCGAGAAGCCGCTCCAGCGCAATCGCCGCGTCCGGGCCGTGGCGAGCGAGTACCTGGCGGTACGACAGCGGTTCCCGCCGCAACGCCTGCCACAGCGGCTGCAGGTCGTCCGGCGGCAGTCCCCGGAAATCCGGGCGGACCCGGTACTTCCGCTGGGGTTGCAGCCGGAAGGCCGCCGGCACCACCGCCTGCAGGCACGCTTGCGTGCTGGCCCCGTAGCGCTCCCCCAGCCACGCCACCAGATCCATCAACTCCGCCGTCAACAGCGGGGTGTCGTCCACCACCGCCAAGAGTGGCTTCAGGTCCCTCGCGGCCGGTCCGTCCACGTCCGCCACCGACCAGACGTACGCCTGGCACAGGCGCCGGCCGAGGGTCACGTACACGCGCTGGCCTGGAGCCACCCGGCCTTCCCACTCGAGAGGAACCCGGTAGTCGAACCGGCGGTCGAGGGCACGCGCCGGGATCTCCACCACGACGCTCGCGACCTGCACCGCCGCCTCAGTCCTCCCGTCGCGCCTGCAAGAGCTCGGCGACGCGGTCGAGGATGCGCTCCGCCACTTCCCGCTTGGACATCAGCGGCAGGGCCTCCTCTCCCCCCTGGCCGTCGAGGACGACGACCCGGTTGGTGTCCACGGCGAACCCAGCCCCAGGTTCCGTGACGTCGTTGACGACGACCAGATCCAGCCGCTTCCTCGCCAGCTTGTCCCGGCCGTAGACCACTGCATCGTGCGTCTCCGCCGCAAAGCCGACAAACACCTGCCCGCTCCTCCGGCGCGCCGCTGCGGCAGCCAGGACGTCCGGCGTGGGTTCCAGCTCCAGCACCGGCGTCCCGTCGGTCTTCTTCCACTTCTGCGCCAGCCGGCGCACCGGGCGGAAGTCGGCGGGCGCGGCCGCGCTGATGAACACGTCCGCCTGGTCAATCACCCGCATCACCGCATCCAGCAGGTCCTGCGTCGAACGGATGGTCTCCACCCGCGCCCCCGGCACCGGCGGCAGCGGCACCGGGCCGGAGATAAGGTGCACCTCGGCCCCCCGCGCCACCGCTGCCTCCGCGATGGCATAGCCCATCTTGCCCGACGACGCGTTGCTCAGGTAACGCACCGGGTCAATCTCCTCGATGGTCGGACCCGCGGTCACCACGATGCGCTTCCCCGCCAGGTCCTGCCGCCGGCGCAGCGTGCGTTCCACTACCTCGAGGATCTCCTCCGGCTCCGCCAGCCGGCCCTTGCCGGTGTACCCGCAGGCCAACTGACCGCTGCCCGGTTCGACCACCACGGCGCCGCGCTCTTTCAGCACCTGCAGGTTCTGCTGCACCGCCGGGTGATCCCACATGTGCACGTTCATCGCCGGCGCAATCACCATGGGCGCGGTGCACGCCAGTGCGGTCGTGGTCACCATGTCGTCCGCGAGACCGTGGGCCAGCTTGGCGATAAGATTGGCCGTCGCGGGGGCGATGACGAACACGTCCGCTTCATCCGCCAGCGCGATGTGCGCGATCTCGGACGGATTGGGCTCCGCGAACGTGTCCACGACCACCGGGCGATGGCTCAATGCCTGAAACGTCAACGGCTGCACAAACCGAGTGGCATTCTCCGTCATCAACACCTGGACGTCGTATCCGCGCTTGACCAAAAGGCTGCACAAGGCGGCGGACTTGTACGCTGCGATTCCGCCGCTGACGCCCAGCAGCACGTTTGCCGGCACGGTGCTCCCCCCTCTTTTCAGAAAAAACTTCCCGCATCGCCATCGCGGATGCGGGAAGCTGTCGACCGCGGAAGACCCGTCCACAGGAGGCCGTCCGCCCGATGCCGTTGACCGGCCGCCGGACGGCCGCCATCGCCCGCCCCCGGCCGTCCGGTGTCACTTCAGCCCTTCCTTGGTCCGATAGAACCGCACCTTGCCTTCGGCGATCTCCCACAGGGCACGGCTCACGCTTTTCGTCGTGCTCGATCCCGGTTGATGCATCGTCCGCTCCTGCAGTTGGCGCGCCCGCTTCGACGTCGCCACCACCAGGCTGTATTTGCTGTCCGTCAGACTCATCAGGTGATCGATGGATGGATACAGCACAGGCATCCCCCCTTTTTCTGCCGCTTCTCGGACGGCCCTCGGAGCGGTCCGGCGTAGCTGCCGGACCGCTCCCGCTACCATTCGGACATCAGATGCAGATTGCGCGACACACTGCAGTGCTCGGCCGTCATGATGGCGCGGATGCGCTCGCACGCCGCCTCGACCACGTCGTTGACGACCACATAATTGTATTCCTTCATCATCTGCAGTTCGTGGCGGGCGGCCCCGAACCGCTGGCGGAACGAGTCTTCCGTCTCCGTTCCGCGCCCCAGGATGCGCGCCTCGAGTTCCGTGGCCGACGGGGGAATGAGAAAGATGAACACCCCCTGCGGATAGGCGCGCTTCACCTGCATGGCGCCCTGGATGTCGATCTCCAACAGCACGTCGTGCCCCGCCGCGAGATTCTCTTCGACGTAGGCGCGCGGCGTTCCGTAGTAATTATCGAACACGCGGGCCCACTCGAGCAACTCCCCGTTCTCAATCATCGCCTCGAACTCCGCCTTCGTGTGGAAGAAGTAGTTCACCCCGTGCCGTTCTCCGGGCCGCGGCGGGCGCGTCGTCACCGACACGGACAGGCGCATGTCGGGCAGTGTCTCCATCAGGGCCTTGCACACCGTCCCTTTGCCGGCCCCGGATGGGCCGCTCAGGACAAACAGAATCCCGGAGCCCCGGGCATGAGCCATGAGCCATCATTCCTCGTCGTCTAGAATTTGGTCTTTGGCCGTCAACCGGTGCGCCACTGTCTCAGGCTGGACGGCGGACAGGATGACGTGATCGCTGTCCATGATGATCACCGCCCGCGTCCGGCGGCCGTACGTCGCGTCAATGAGCATGCCCCGGTCCCGGGCCTCCTGGATGATCCGCTTGATGGGCGCGGACTCCGGGCTCACGATGGAGATGATCCGGTTGGCGGACACGATGTTGCCAAACCCGATGTTGATCAGCTTGATACTCACACGCAGCGCCTCCTCCATGCGGCCGCCGCCGCCTCACTCGATGTTCTGGGCCTGTTCGCGGAGCTGCTCCACCAGCGCCTTGGCCTCCAGAACGGCTTTGGCAATCTGCAGATCCGTCGACTTCGATCCGATGGTGTTCACCTCGCGGTGCATCTCCTGGACGATGAAATCCAGGCGGCGGCCCACCGGGCTGCCCTCGCGGACCGACTTGCGAAATTCGGCGATGTGGCTCTCCAGGCGCACCAGTTCTTCGTCGATGCAGGCCCGGTCGGCGAGGATGGCGGCTTCGGACAAGAGCCGCTGCTCGTCCGCCTGCGGCACCACCGACTTCATCCGATCCCGCAGCCGCCGCAGCACCGCCTCCGCGGCGGCAGGGGCAAGCCGCGCCATCTCCTCCGTCAAACGAGCCAAATCGTCCAGTTTCGCAAGCATGTCGGCCGCTATCCGGCTGCCTTCGCGCACGCGCATCTCGATGAGCCGGTCGCACGCCAAGGCCACCGCCTCCAGGACGTCCCGCCGCAGGGCATCGGGATCGAACGTGCGCGTCTCCACCGTCACCACGCCGGGGTAGGTCATCCAATGGGCCACCGAGACCAGCGCGGGCTTGTCCACCCCCTGCCGCCTCAACGCGGCGCGCTCCGCCTCGCACAGGGCGTCGAGCAGATCCCAGTTGACCGACACCTGGGCCGGCAGGGGCCGCAGCGGTTCGACGGAGACGAACCCATCCACTCGCCCTCGCCCGATTCGCTTCGCCGCCAGCGCCCGCACTTCCTCTTCCAAGGCGAACAGATCCCGCCCGATTTTGATTTGAAATTCGGCGAAGCGGTGGTTCACCGACCGGATTTCGACCTTGACCCGGACCTCGGTTCCCTCGACCACCGCCTGTCCGAATCCGGTCATGCTGCGCAGTGCCATCGGGCCAGCCCTCCAAACGTGACTATATTCTACTGAAATCCGCGGGTTGGCACAACTTTTCCGGCCCAATCGCGCCCATCCGCCGCAAAGCGCGAAAAGACGGGGCCGGTCCATCACCGGTCCCGCCGAGACGGCTCGACGGCCGGGCTTCAGCGCCCAAGCGCGATCTTGGTTTTCAGTGCCTTGCGGCCCGCCCGGCGCAGGGACAGCGCCAGCGTCGGCACGGCGGCCGCCAGGACCACAATCCCCCACTCCGTCGGCGACGGCGGCTCCGTCCCGAAGACCTCCACCAGGGCCGGCACGTACAGCGTCATCAGGAACAGGCCGAGCGAACACAACACCGCCAGCACCAGCCAGGTGTTCTCGAACAGGTTGCGCTTCCAGATGCCGCCCTCCGCACTGCGGCAATCGAACACGAGGATGAACTGGCTCATCGTCAGCGTCGCGTAGGCCATCGTCTGCGCCTTGGCCAGATCGTCGGGATGGGTCTGCAGCGCCCAGATGAACACCGCCAGCGTCACCGCGCCGATGAGGATCCCGCGGCTCAAGATCTTGACGGACAACCCGCGCGCAAAGACGCCCTCGTTGACCCCCCTGGGTGGCCGGGACATGATGTCTTTTTCCGCCGGATCGACGCCGAGCGCGATAGCGGGAAGGCCGTCCGTCACCAGGTTGACCCAGAGGATCTGGATGGGCACGAGGGGCAGCGGCAGCCCGGCCAGCATCGCCACGAACATCGTGACCATTTCGCCCACGTTGCTGGCCAGCACGTAGCGGATGAACTTCTTGATGTTGTCGTAGATGCCACGCCCCTCTTCGACAGCGGCCACGATGGTCGCGAAGTTGTCGTCCGCCAAGACCAACGCGGAGGCCTCCTTGGCCACGTCCGTGCCGGTCATGCCCATCGCGATGCCGATGTCCGCCTGTTTGATGGCCGGCGCGTCGTTGACGCCGTCCCCCGTCATCGCGACAATGTGCCCGCGCGCCTGCAGCGCCTTCACGATGCGCAGTTTATGCTCCGGCGACACGCGCGCGTACACATAGATGTCGTTGGCCCGGCGCGCCAACTCCTGGTCCGCCATCTCGTCCAGCTCGGCGCCCGTGACGACCACGCCGTCCTTGGGCAGAATGTCCAGTTGGCGCGCGATGGTGGTCGCCGTCTCCTGGTGGTCCCCCGTGATCATCACCGTGCGGATGCCCGCCTGGTGGCATTTGCGAATGGCTTCGAACACCTCTTCCCGCGGGGGGTCCATCATGCCGCACAGGCCGACGAACACCAGATCGGACTCCGGATGGCGCTCCGCCTTGGCGGCCTCGACGCTCCGGAAGCGGCGGTACCCGAGCGCCAGGTTGCGCAGGGCCGCCTTCGCCATGTGCTCGTTGGCCGCCGCGATCTGACGCTTGACGCCCGACGAGATGGGCTCCTCCTTGCCGCCCGTCAGGATGAATTTGGAGCGCTCCAACAGGACGTCGGGCGCACCCTTGGTGAAGAGGAACACCTCGTCCCCCCGGCGCACCAGCACCGACATCAGCTTGCGGTCCGAGTCGAACGGGATCTCGTCGATCCGCTCGTACACCGCATCCGGGTCGCCGAACCCGGCCTTTTTCGCCATCACGAGCAGTGCGCCTTCCGTCGGGTCGCCGTGGCATTCCCACGCCTCGCCCTCGTCGGTGGCCACCTGTTTCATCACCGCGTTGTTGCAGGTGGCCGCGATCTCATTCAGCCACCGGAGCGCCGGCCGGCGCATCGGCTGGATGGGCCGGTCCTCGTAGACGAACTCGCCGATGGGGTTGTACCCGGAGCCGGTGACGCGGAACCACTGTCCGTCGGCCCACACCTGCTGCACGGTCATGCGGTTCTGGGTCAACGTGCCGGTCTTGTCGGAACACACCACCGTCGCGCATCCGAGGGTCTCTACGGACGGGAGCTTGCGGACGATGGCATGGCGTTTGATCATGCGCTGGACCCCGAGCGCCAGCGCAATCGTCACAATCGCAGGCAGCCCTTCCGGGATGGCGGCGACGGCGAGGCTGACGCCGGCGAGGAACATCCGGTAAAGGTTCTGGCCGTGCAGGATGCCGGTGACGACCACCAGCACGGTGATGCCGACGGCCAGCCACACCAGCACCTTGCCCAAATCGTCCAGGCGCTTCTGCAGCGGCGTCAGCATCTCCTCCGACTGCTGCATCAGGCCGGCGATTTTGCCCATCTCCGTCTGCATGCCGGTCTCGGTGACCAACACCTCCGCCTTGCCGCGGGTGACGAGAGTCCCCATGTACACCATGTTGATCCGGTCGCCCAGCGGCGAGACCGGATCGACGAAGGCGTTCGCCTGTTTGCTGACGGGCACCGACTCCCCGGTCAGGGACGCCTCCACCACGTCCAGCCCGGAAGCGGTGAGGATGCGCCCGTCCGCGGGGACGCGGTCGCCGCCCTCCAGCAGGATGATGTCCCCCGGCACCAGGTCCTTGGCCGGCACGGTGTCCACCTTGCCCGCCCGCCGGACCCTGGCGGTCGGGGCCGTGAGTTCTTTGAGGGCGGCGAGCGACCGCTCCGCCTTGACTTCCTGGACGAATCCGAGCACCCCGTTGAGGACGATGATGGCGATGATGGTGATGGCGTCGGTGTACTCGCCGAGCAAGCCGGAGATCAGGGTCGCGGCGAGGAGGACAATCGTCATGAAGTCCCGGAACTGATTGAGAAACAAGGTCAACAGCGACACCTTCGCGCCTTCCACCAGCTGGTTCGCCCCATAGTTGGCGCGCCGTTCGCGGACCTGGTCCTCGTCCAAACCGCTCGGCTGGGATTCGAGGATCGCCAAGCAATCCTTGGCGGCCAGCGCGTGCCAGTTCTTCTCCAAATGGAGCCACCCCTTCAGCAATCTTGTCTCGTAATCCATATGCTCGGCCGGGTTCGCCTATGTCCAAGCTTCCACCGCAAAAGGCAGAAGGCGGGACAAGGTGTTCAGCAACAATGCGCCCCACCCTCGCCATGGGGGACGGCCTTTCGTGCGGCGGCGAAGCAGGGAAGGTGCTTCTCTCCGTTTCTGCTGCGTGGGCGTTTCACGCAATGTCTTGCGCAGCACAAACGGAGTAGTTCGTGCGTCAGCACGGACGCCCACGCACAACCGATGGTATACTCAGGGGAGCCATGGCTGTACGAGGAGGGATGGGGACATGGACGGACTGGCGCTGGCGGTGCTGTGCGCCGACTGGAATGAACGATTCGCACGGGCGCGCATCGAGAAGATCCATCAACCGGGCGAGCGGGAGATCGTGCTGACCCTGCGCACGCGAACCGGCGTGCACCGCGTGCTCCTGTCGGCCCACCGGGCGTTAGCGCGCGTCCACCAACTCGTCCACGCCCGGCCGGCGAACCCCGAAGAGCCGCCGATGTTCTGCATGATGCTGCGCAAACGGCTGGAAGGCGGGCGAATCACCGCCATCCGCCAGCAGGGCTGGGACCGGGTGTTGGAGATCCACGTCGAAGCGCTGAACGAGATCGGCGACCGCGTCCAGTACGCGCTCGTCTGCGAGATGATGGGCAAGCACAGCAACCTCATGTTGGTGGAAGCGGACGAAACGGGCCGGCTGGGGCGCATCGTCGACAGCGTCGTCCACGTGGACGCCGATCTCAGCCGCGTCCGCCAGGTGCTGCCCGGCCTTCCGTACCACCCCGCGCCGCCGCTCCCCCGCAAGGCGTATGACGAGGTGACCGAGTCGGACATCGCGGGTCTGGAACTGTGCGCGCTCGACACCAAACGCCGATCCCGCGCCCTGGCCAGCCTCGTCGCTGGAGCGGGAACGGTCACGGCGGCCGAGGTGCTCGCTCGGGCGGGCGATTGCGATCCCGCCGGCGTGGCGGCCGCCCTGCGCGAGGTGTTCACCGCCGCCCTGGAGCGGCGGGAACCGGCGACGCTCGGTCTGGACGACCTGGGATGGCCTGTCGCCGAGGCCCCCTTCCGGCTCACCCACTGCGCCGGGCACGAGATGGTCGGGAACCTCGACGAGGCCCTGGACCGCCTGTACAGCAAGGTGCTCGAACGCGGCCAGACGTCGCGGCTCGCCCAGGCGCTGGCGCGGGATGTGGAGAAGCAGTTGGACCGCCTGCGCGGGAAGATCGCCAATCTGGAGCAGCAGCGGGCGGAGGCGCTCGATCACGACGCCTTGCGCGTGCAGGGGGAACTCTTGCTCAGCTATCCCCACCTGGTGCCCCGCGGGGCCCGCGAGGTGACGCTGCCCAACTTCTACGCGGACGGTGCGCCGCTTCACATCCCGCTCGACCCTGCGCTCACGGCCATCGAGAACGCCCAGCGCTACTTCCACCAGGCGAGCCGCAAGAAACGCGCCATCCCCCGCGTCGAGGCCGAGCTGGCGCAGGCCCGGCAGGACCTGCGGTATCTGGAGGAGATTCTGCTGTACGTCGAAGGGGCACGGCCGGAGGAATTGGCGGCCATCCGCCGGGAGTTGACGCAACAGGGATTCCTGAAGGCGCGCCGCACCCGGACGGCCACGGGCGGGCGCCCGCGGGACGGCGCCCCCGGACACCCGGACGCGTACGAGAGCAGCGACGGGTTGGTCATCCGGGTCGGCCGCAACCACGCGCAAAATGACCGGCTCACCTTGCGCCAAAGCCAGCCCCAGGACGTGTGGTTGCACGCCAAGGACCTGCCGGGATCGCACGTGGTCATCCAGTTGGGCGGCCGAGAGTTGCCCGAGAATACCCTGCATGAAGCCGCCCTGCTCGCCGCGTACTTCAGCCGCGGCCGCGAGGCGGGCAGCGTGGCCGTCGATTACACCCGGATCAAACACGTATGGAAGCCCAACGGGGCGCGCCCAGGCTTCGTGCTGTACGATCACCAGAAGACCCTCTACGTCCACCCCGACCGGCACCGCATCGAGGCGATTCTCGGGCGCCGCATCGAACGGCGGGGTTGACCACTCAACCCTCGGGTACCGTCGGCCACGGCCAGCCGTCCAACAGGGACGTCCGCTGCGCGTCAAAGCGCCGCGCCGTCTCGGCGACCTCGTCCGGCGACAGGCGCAGACGCCACAGATGTCCCAGGGTCTCGGCCACGTCGGTCCGTCCGAGATGATGCGCGAGGAGCACGGCCAAGCGCTGGCCGTGTCCGCGCAGGCCGCCGGCGTCCCGGCGCCGTGCCCACCAGACGGCCCAGCGCGCCACGTCACGCACGCTTGCGGTCGCCGCGAAAGCCTTCCACAGTTCCATGTACAGCCCCAGCGCCTCCACCTGAACCTCTTGCGCGGTGAGGGCTTCGAGCGTGTCCTCGAGCTCTTCCACCAGCAGGAATCCCGACAGGAGCGACGTCGCGCCCGCAGGCTGCGACGAGAAGAGAGACTCCCCGATGGTGGCAATCACCTCCCAGGTGCGGACGCAGAACGTCTGCCCCCGCCGGCTCTGGCGTGCCGCGCACAGGCCGAGCAAGTAGAGCCGCCGCGCGACCCGTTCCACGTAGAACACCTGCCCCTCCACGAACAGGTGGGTGAACGTCAGATGGCGAAACGCCCGGATGACCAACTCGGCGGCCGGCCAGGCCTCCGCCTCGACGTACAGTTGGCCCTGCGCGTAAAGGGCGTCCAGGCCGCCGTTGAGCAGCCCGGTCTCCTTCTCCTTGGCCGCCACGCCGACCATCTCCACCCACTGTTCCACTAAATTGCGGTGGATCTCCAACAGACCGTCGTCCCGGTCCTGCGGCAGCGGCAGCCTGGCGGCGATCCGGAGCATCACGTCCATACAGCGCATGCCCGTCAGCGAGTCGTTGAAGGATGCGGCGCGCTTGGCGATGTCGCAGATCTGTTCGACATTGTCGAGCGCGGCCCGGTAGTCGCCCCGCTGGAAGGCGCGTCCGTACTCGCGCACAATCAGATGGATGATGCGCTCCGGCTTGAGGAGCTGCACGACCGCGTACATGTACCCCAACAGACTGAGGAAGCAGATCATCACCAACACCAGGTCGGCGCTCATTTCGGGCCGCAGGGCGGCCGGGAGCGGTTCGTTGACGGTGTCGGTGATCTTGGTCAGCAGGAAGAAGCTGTGCATGATGGTGACCAGATAGATGAAAAACAGCGAGACGTTGTACGGCAGGCGCATGAAAAAGTCGAGCACCCGGTGGGTGTAATTGCTCGCGGTCAGCTGGATGGCCACCAGGATGATGGAGATGCACAGCGCCAGGATGGTCGAGAGGGAGGAAACGATGGTATTCAGATAGTTGCGGGCCGTGTCGGTGTCCCCCGAGAACACCGCGGGCGTCCAGGCGAACACGGCCACGACGATGGCCGCGGCGACCACCAGGTGCACCACCTGGGAGGACGCCATCCACTGCCAGCCCGCCCGCAGCCGTCTTTCCGCCCGCCAATCCCCCAACCACATCCGCATCCCTCCCTTTCCCGGTGGTTTCACACTTTCCATCCTGCCCCGTGTGATTTATGATGAAACCGAGCGACCCGTGTCCCGGGACAACCCGGGGTCCATGGAGAGGAGCGTACCCGTCATGTCCACGAAAGTCAGCAAACGGCTGGCGGCAGGCGCCAGCATGCCCGCCGCCGACGAGAACGTACTGGCCAATACCCAGGAGGCTGTGCACACCGCACTCACCCGCCTCGGCTACTCCGATACGGTGTATGAGCTGCTCAAGGAACCCATCCGCGTGTTGACCGTGCGCATCCCCGTGCGCATGGACGACGGCCATGTCGAGGTGTTCACCGGATTCCGCGCCCAGCACAACGACGCCATCGGCCCGACCAAAGGGGGCATTCGCTTCCACCCCAACGTCACCCTCGATGAGGTCAAGGCGCTGTCCATCTGGATGAGCATCAAATGCGGCATCTTCAACCTGCCCTACGGAGGTGCCAAGGGCGGCATCATTTGCGATCCGCGCAAGATGTCGGTCCATGAACAGGAGCGCCTGGCACGCGGGTACGTCCGCGCGGTCAGCCAGATTGTCGGTCCCACCAAGGACATCCCGGCGCCCGACGTGTACACCAACCCGCAGATCATGGCCTGGATGTACGATGAATACTCCCGCATCCGCGAATACGATTCACCCGGATTCATCACCGGGAAACCGTTGGTGCTCGGCGGTTCACAGGGGCGCGAGAAGGCGACCGCGCTCGGCGTGTGCATCGCCATGCGCGAGGCGGCAGCCGCGCGCAAGCGGTCGCTCCAGGATCTGCGCGTCCTCATCCAGGGATTCGGCAACGTCGGCAGCAACGTCGCCGCCATCCTGCACGAGATGGGCGTCAAGGTGGTGGGCGTCAGCGACGCGGGCGGCGGCCTGTACGATCCGGAGGGGCTCGACATCCCCTCCCTTCTGGAACAGCGGGACTCCTTCGGCATGGTCACCCCCAACTTCTCGAATGTCATACCAAACGAGGAGTTCCTCGTCCAGCCGTGCGATGTCCTGGTCCCAGCCGCCCTGGAGAACCAGATCACCGCGGACAACGCCAACGATATCCAGGCATCCATCATCGTCGAGGCGGCCAACGGTCCGACGACGCCGCAAGCCGATGAGATCCTCGCCGGACGCAACGTGCTCATCGTCCCCGACGTGTTGGCCAACGCCGGCGGCGTGACGGTATCCTACTTCGAGTGGGTACAGAACAGCCAGGGATGGTACTGGACCGAGGAGGAGGTCAACCAGCGCCTGGAGGCGATGATGGTGCAATCCGTGCACAACATCCTCCGGACCGCGGAGCGGTATCACGTCTCGACACGCCTGGCCGCCTACATGGTCGGCATCAAACCGTTCGCCGAGGCGATGCGCTGGCGCGGCTGGGTCTAACCTTGTTCATCTGCGTTGCGGCGCGCGGCCGGAGGGTTCCGGCGGCGCGCCGTTCTGTTTGCGCAATCTCCACAAAATGTCCACAATTCCACGTGAAAGCCCCTGCCGCACATGGTAAGATGAAACTAGTGCCTTTATCGATTTCTTCCGTGATTTTTGCCCTGCGAGACTTGCGCGGGCAGCCAGATCCGTCATGCGAGACGTCAGAGCAGGCAAGGAGGCAGTCTTATGGAGCACAAGCAGGGTGCACCGCTGCAACCCGACACCGAGCCGCACGTGAGCCTCGACGAGCAGCGGGGACTCACCCGGCGCCAGTTCCTGACCTACGTCCTCGGCGGCACCGGCGCATTCATGGGGACCTTGGTGGCGGCGCCGATGATCGTCAGCGCGTTCGATCCGCTGCACCGCAGCGGCAGCGCCAACTTCTCACGCACCACCTGGAAGGTGTCCGACTTCGACGACAAGCTGCCGAAACACGTGAAGTTTACGGAACACATTGACGACGCGTGGAACTCCCAGGACAAACCGAACGACGTCTACGTCATCAAGTACCAGAACCGCTTGATGATCATGTCGCACGTGTGCACCCACCTGGGCTGCCACGTGGACGGCTCGGAAGACAACGGACAGTCGGTCGCGCCGAAGTACGGCAATGGCCAGTACTGGTTCCGTTGTCCCTGCCACGACAGCGTGTACAACATCTACGGCGTCCCGTCCGACACCTCGCCGGCGCCGGAACCGCTGGCCCTCTACGAGTACCGGATCGACAGCGACGGCACCGTGCTGGTCGGGGGCGCTGTCAAACGCACCAAGGAGACGTGGAACCAGGTGCCCGGCCCGACCATCGCCTGACCCCTCGGTTTCTCCCGTACATAGCGGCCGCCCGTGCCACTTCGGCGCGGGCGGCCATGTTGCATGGGATGCCTGTGATACGATGCCCCGCCCGGTCCCGTCCGTGCGGATTCTCGTCCGGGTTCATGCCCCGGCCATCTCGACCCAGACGGCCGCCAGAGCCGACAGCGGATCGTCCGCTCGCGTCACCGCCCGGCCGAGCACCAGGCGCGTGGCGCCGGCTTTCATCGCCTCCCCCGGCGTGAGGCTTCGCACCTGGTCGTGGCGCGGGGCCCCCGCGGGGCGAGTGCCCGGCACGACGATCTCAAATCCCGGCGGCGCGCACGCGCGGATGCGGCGAGCCTCGAGCGCCGACGCCACCACCCCGTCGAGGCCGCAACGGACCGCCAAGCCGGCCCAGCGTTCCGCCAAGGCCCCCGGTTCGGCCTGTGGCCCCGTCCAGCCCAAGGCGTCCAGGTCCGACGCACCGAGGCTCGTGAGCACCGTCACTGCCACCAGCAGAGGCCGCACCACACCAGATGCCTCCGCCGCCCGGTCCAGCGCCTCCCGGGCAGCCGTCAGCATGGCCGGACCGCCCGACGCGTGCACGTTGACCATCTCGACCTCGAAACGGGCGATAGCGCGCAGAGCCCCCGCGACGGTGTTCGGAATGTCATGGAGCTTCACGTCGAGAAACACGCGCTTGCCCATCGACCGCAGGGCCGACAGGGCGGTGGGGCCGTCGCCGAAGAACAGCTCCAGCCCCACCTTGTATCCGTCGACCGCAGCCCCGAATCGATGCACCAGCGCCTCCGCCTGCGTCCACGTCGGCACGTCCAGCGCCACGTAGGTGGCGCGCCGGACGCCGTCGTACCGGGGCTCGCACAACAACGCCTGCAGCGCTTGGCTCACCGGCCCACCTCCACCTGCGAAGACGCATCCGCCGCGTTTCGTCCGTGGTCCGCCCGCGTGGCCGGCGGCTGAAGCGGCACGGTGGCGAAGCGGATGGTGGAGAGCACCTCCAGCAGGGATGCTGCGGTATCCAGCGACGTCAGGCACGGCACGCCGTGCTCGACCGCGGTGCGGCGAATGCGAAAACCATCCCGCTCGGGCTTGAGCCCCTTCGTCAGGGTGTTGATGACCAACTGAATCTTCCCGTCGCGGATGTCGTCCGCCAAATTCGGCGTACCCTGCGCCAGCTTGTTGACGACGCGCACCGTGAGGCCCTTCTTGCGCAGGAAGCGCGCGGTTCCCTCGGTGGCCGCGATGCGGTAGCCGAGATCCGCGAAACCCTTGAGGATGGGCCACGCTTCCTCCTTGTCCTTGTCGGAAATGGTGGCGAGGACCGTCCCGTGCGCGGGAATGGCCATGCCCGCCGCCAACAGGCCTTTGTACAGGGCCTTGGCCAGCGTGCGTTCGCTGCTCATCACCTCGCCCGTGGACTTCATCTCCGGCCCCAGGGTGATGTCCACCCGGCGCAGCTTGGCGAACGAGAACACCGGCACTTTGACCGATACCAGCGGCTGCTCCGGCACGAGCCCCGTGTCGTATCCGAACTCCGCCAGCGATCCGCCGAGCACCGCGTGCATCGCCAGGTCCACCATCGGGACGCCGGTCACCTTGGACAAGAACGGCACCGTGCGCGACGAGCGCGGGTTGACTTCGAGGACGTACACCTGATCCCCCTGCACGACGAACTGGATATTGACCAATCCCTTGACCGACAGGCCGCGGGCGATCCGCACCGTGTAGTCGACCAGGGTCATCTTCACCGCCTCCGTCAACGACTGGGGCGGGTACACCGCGATGGAGTCCCCCGAGTGCACCCCCGCGCGCTCGATGTGCTCCATGATGCCCGGGATGATCACCGTCTGGCCGTCGCTGACCGCGTCGACCTCCACCTCGGTGCCCTGCACGTACCGGTCAATCAGGACCGGGTGGCTGTGCGAGGCGCGGACCGCGTCCCGCATATACACCTGGAGTTCCTCATCGTTGTAGATGATCTGCATCGCGCGCCCGCCGAGGACGTACGACGGACGCACCAGCACCGGATAGCCCAACCGGCTCGCCGACGCCAGGGCTTCCTCGGCCGAGGTGACGGTCACGCCCGCGGGCCGCGGGATGCCCAGTTCCGCCAGGAGCGCGTCGAACTTCTCCCGGTCCTCCGCCCGGTCGATGTCGTCGAGCGAGGTCCCGACAATCCGCACCCCCGCTTTCGCCAGCGGTTCCGCCAAGTGGATGGCCGTCTGGCCGCCGAACTGGACAATCACCCCGTCCGGCTGTTCGCGTTCAATCACGTTCAGCACGTCGTCGATGTACAGCGGTTCGAAGTACAGGCGGTCGGACGTGTTGAAGTCGGTGGAGACCGTCTCCGGGTTGTTGTTGACAATCACGGCGTCATACCCGACCCGCCGGATGGCCCACACCGCGTGCACCGACCCGTAGTCGAACTCGATGCCCTGCCCGATGCGGATGGGCCCCGAGCCGAGCACGAGCAATTTCTTCTTGGCGCTCGGCGCCACCTCGTCCTCTTCTTCGTACGTACTGTAATAGTACGGTGTTGCCGCCTCGAACTCTCCCGCGCACGTGTCCACCATCTTGTACACCGGCCGGATGCCGAGCTCCCGGCACAGCTGCCGCACCGCGTCCACCGGCACCCCGGTCAGGCGGGCGATCACGCTGTCCGGATACCCCATCCGCTTGACCCGCCGCAGCGTCTCTGCCTCCGCCCGAAGGCCGTCCGTCCCCTTGCCGGCGAGCCCCTCCAGCGTCCGCTCCGCCTCCACCAGACGCTCGATCTTGGCCAAGAACCACCGGTCCATCTTCGTCAACTCATGCAGCCTCTCCCGCGTCACGCCACGGCGCACGGCCTCGGCCAAGAGCCACAGCCGCTCGTCGTCCGGCTCCGCCAGGCGCCGTTCGAGCTCCGCGTCGGACAGCCGGTCCGCCCCTTCCATCTGCAGCGAATCGCGCCCGATCTCCAGAGACCGGATGGCCTTCATCAGGGACTCCTCGAACGTCCGCCCGATGGCCATGACCTCACCGGTGGCTTTCATCTGCGTCCCCAGCTTGCGGTTGGCGCTCTGGAACTTGTCGAATGGCCAGCGCGGGATCTTCGTCACCACGTAGTCCAGCGCCGGCTCGAAGCAGGCGTACGTCTGCTGGGTGACCGGGTTGACGATTTCGTCCAGCCGGTAGCCCACCGCAATCTTCGTCGCCACGCGCGCAATCGGGTACCCGGTCGCCTTGGAGGCGAGCGCGCTGGAGCGGCTCACGCGCGGATTGACCTCAATCACGTAATACTTCCGGCTCCGGGGATCCAGCGCGAACTGGATGTTGCATCCACCCTCGATTCTCAGCGCGCGGATGATGCGCAGGCTCGCCGAGCGCAGCATCTGGTGGTCCTGGTCGGAGAGCGTCTGGCTCGGGGCGACGACGATGCTGTCGCCGGTGTGGATACCGACCGGATCCACATTCTCCATGTTGCACACGATGATGCAGTTGTCCGCCCCGTCGCGGATGACCTCGTACTCCAGTTCCTTGTACCCGGCGATGCTCCGTTCAACCAACACCTGGTGAATGGGGGACAGGGTCAGTCCGAGTTCGACCATCTCCTCGTACTCCTCCCAGTTCCCGGCGATGCCCCCGCCCGTGCCGCCCAGGGTGTAGGCCGGGCGGATGATGATGGGGAAGCCGATCTCGCGGGCGAACTGACGCGCCTCGTCCATGGAGGTGACGATGGCGCTCTCCGGCACCGGCTCGCCCAGGCGGTTCATCAGGGCGCGGAACCGTTCCCGGTCCTCCGCCTCCCGGATGGAATCGAGCTGCGTCCCGAGCAGCTCGACGCCCTCCGCTTCGAGCACCCCCATCTCCGCCAGTTGCACGGCCATGTTCAGGCCCGTCTGGCCGCCCAGGGTCGGCAACAGGCCGTCCGGCCGCTCCTTGCGGATGATCTGAGCGACGAACTCCGGCGTCAGCGGCTCGATGTACACCTTGTCCGCCATCTCCGGGTCGGTCATGATGGTGGCCGGGTTGGAGTTGACCAGCACCACCTCGTACCCTTCTTCGCGGAGGGCCTGACAGGCCTGGGTGCCCGCATAGTCGAACTCCGCCGCCTGCCCGATGGTGATGGGACCACTGCCGATGACCATGATCTTGCGCAAGTCAGTCCGCTTCGGCACGAGGGATCCACCTTCCTTCCTGGACCGCGTCCATCAGCTGCATGAACTCGTCGAACAATCCGTCCGAATCGTCCGGGCCCGGCCGGGCCTCGGGGTGGTACTGCACGCAGAAGGCCGGATACCGGCGGTGAACGAGCCCTTCCACCGTGCCGTCGTTCTGGTTGACGTGCGTCAGCTCCAGGTCGGTGCCCGGCAGCGACGCCGGGTCAACCATATAGCCGTGATTCTGGGAGGTGATGGCGACGCGGCCGGTGCGCAGGTCCTTGACCGGGTGGTTGACCCCCCGGTGGCCGAAGCGCATCTTCACCGTCCGCGCTCCGCACGCCAGCGCCATCAATTGCAGCCCGAGGCAGATGCCGAACACCGGGACCTTGCCGAGCAGCTGGCGGACCGTCTCAACGGCATACGGCGCGTCCTCGGGATCGCCCGGGCCGTTGGAGAGCATCACCCCGTGCGGCCGCCAGGCGAGGATCTCCTCCGCCGAGGTCTGCGCCGGCACCACGATGACATCGCAGCCGCGGGCGAGCAACGACCGGACCACGCCCGACTTCATCCCGAAGTCCATCGCCACCACCCGCCGGCCCTCGCCCGGGCAGCGGTACACCGTCGGCGTCGTCACCCGCGTGATCTGATCCCGGGGCAGGGGCGCCTGCAGTTGTGCCACCAGCGCCTCCGTCGGTGTGTCCTTCGTCGTCAACACCCCGCGCAGCGTGCCGTGTACCCGGATGATCTTCGTCAACCGCCGCGTGTCGATGCCGGCAATCCCGATGATGCCGTGGCTTTTCAGGTACGATTCAAGGGTCCCCACGCTCTGGAAGTGGCTGTCCATCTCGCTGAACTCCCGCACCACAAATCCATGCACGTAGGGCCGGCGCGATTCGACGTCGTCCACGTTGACCCCGTAGTTGCCGATGAGCGGATACGTCATCGTCACAATCTGCCCGCAGTAGGACGGGTCGGTCAGCACTTCCTGGTACCCGGTCATGCCGGTGTTGAACACCACCTCGCCGAACGACTCGCCCTCCGCGCCGAACCCGACGCCGGTGAACACCACCCCGTTCTCCAACACCAAGCGCGCCGTATGCCTCATCTCAACGCCCGCCAATGGGGACCCCCCTCTCGATTCGATGCACCACGCGGCCCCCGCACAGGGTCAGGGTCGGGAAACCGGCCGCGCGCCACCCGCGAAACGGGGTGTTGCGGCCTTTGGAGTAGAACTGCTGGGGGTCAATGACGCGTTCGCTTTCGAGATCCACCGCCACCAGGTCGGCCGGGCCGCCCGGCCGCAGGACGCCGCCCGTCAGGCCAAACGCCTGGGCGGGCCGCGTCGACAGCCGTTTCACCAGCTCAGCCAGGGACATCCGTCCGGCGCCCACCAGATAGGTATACAGGAGCGGGAACACCGTCTCGATGCCGACGAGCCCAAAGGGCGCGTCGAGCAGCGGCTTGCGCTTTTCCTCCTCCGTGTGCGGCGCGTGATCGGTCGCCACCATGTCGAGCGTGCCGTCGAGGAACCCTTCCAGGCACGCGAGGCGATCCCGCTCGCTGCGCAAGGGCGGGTTGACTTTGTAGACCGGGTCCGCCGCCTCGATGACGTCGTCCGACAACAGCAGATGGTGGGGCGTGACCTCGGCCGTGACCCTCACGCCGCGCGCCTTCGCCCAGCGCACCAGCGACACGGCCGATTCAGTGCTGACGTGGCAGATGTGCAGGTGCGCCCCGGTCCGCTCCGCCAACAGCAGGTCGCGCGCAATCATGGCCGACTCCGCCTCGGCGGGGGATTCGGGCACGCCCAGCCGTTCGGCGGCCCCGCGGTCGAACACCCCTTGCCCGGAGAGCGTCTCGTCCTCGGCATGGATGGCCACCGGCAGCCCGGCCTTCGCGGCCTCCGCCAGTGCCTCGCGCATCAGGCCCCCGTGCTGCACGCCGCGGCCGTCGTCCGACAGGGCGATGGCGCCGGCCGCCTTCAGCGCCGCGAAATCGGTCAACCGCTCCCCGCGCTGACCCTGTGTGATGCATGCGATGGGCCACACCCGGCAGTGGCCGGCCTCGTCGGCCCGTTTCCGTATGTACGCCACGCCGTCGGGGGTGTCGATGGGCGGCTTGGTGTTCGGCATGCAGGCAATCTGCGTGAAGCCGCCCGCCGCCGCCGCCCGGGTGCCAGTGGCGATGGTCTCCTTGTCCTCGAAGCCCGGCTCCCGCAGGTGCACGTGCACGTCAATCAGGCCGGGCAACAGCACCTCTCCGTCCAGGAGAATCCGCTCATCGGCCTCCGGCAGGTCCGTCCCGACGGCCAGCACCCGCCCACTGGCGTCGTCCACCAACACGGACACCCCGGTCAAGCTGCCGTCGGTCAGGTCGAGCAGGCGTCCTCCGTCGATCCGCCGTTTCACACCGCATCCCCTCCCAACAGGTCGTCGAGAATCGCCATCCGCATGTACAGTCCGTTCTCCGCTTGGCGGAAGTACGCCGCCCTCGGGTCCTCGTCGATGGCCGCGTCCAATTCGTCCACCCGCGGCAGCGGGTGCAGGATCCGCGCATGCGCCGGCAGCAGCGCGAGTTCCTCGGGCCCGATGCGAAACCGTCCTGCCCCCTCCAGTTCCTCCGGCCGCTCCAGCCGCTCCCGCTGCACCCGGGTCTGGTACACCACATCCACCTCCGGGAGCACCGCCGCCACATCGGACGCTTCCGTCAACTCGAGGCCGTCCGCCCGCAGCCGGTGCGCCAGCGGTTCCGGCAGGCCGAGGCTCGCCAGGTGCAGGAGCGTCACGCGCACCCCGGGGAAGAGGCGCAGCAGGTTCAGGAGGGAGTGCACCGTCCGGCCGTACTTGAGGTCGCCCATCACCGCAATCCGCAGCCCGTCAATTCGGCCGAGTTCGCGGGAGATGGTGTACAGGTCAAGCAGCGCCTGGGTCGGGTGCTCGCCCCACCCCGCCCCCGCGTTGATGATAGGGACGGGAGACAGGCGGGCCGCCTCCGCCATCGTATACGGCTCGTGGTGCCGGACCACGATGGCGTCCGCGTACGCGCCCACGATGCGGAAGACATCCGCCAGCGCCTCCCCTTTCTTGGCCGACGAGTTCTCGATGGCGTTCTCCGCACCCACGACGTTCGCGCCCAGTTTCAACGCGGCCGACTCGAAGGACAGGCGGGTGCGCGTACTGGGTTCGTAAAACAGTGTGGCAATCACCCGTCCCGGCAACCGCTGGCGCAGCCGCTCCCGTGGCAGACCGCGCAGGTGTTCGGCCAGGTGGATGAAGCGCAGGACGTCCTCCCGCGTCATGCCGTCCGTCGTCACCAGATGGCGCACCGCCGCCCGCCGGGGATGTTCATTCACTCTGGTCAACAATCCAAACACCGTCCTCCCCGTCGACTTCGTCGAGGTGCACGTGAATCGACTCCTCGCGCGAGGTCGGCACATTCTTGCCGACGAAATCCGCGCGGATGGGCAGTTCGCGGTGGCCCCGGTCAATCAGGGCGGCGAGCTGGACCCACCGCGCCCGGCCTGTGCACATCAGCGCGTCCAGCGCGGCCCGGACGGTTCGCCCGGTGTACAACACGTCGTCCACGAGGACGACGATTTTGTCGTGGATGTCGAGCCCCGGCACGGGGACGCGGGACCCCTGTCCGGCGCCGAGATCGTCCCGGTACGGACGAGGATCCAGCGCGAACACGGGCGGCCTCATCCCCTCAATGTCCCGCATCTTGTCGGCCATCCGCTCTGCCAAGACGGCGCCGCGGGTACGGATGCCGACGAGCACGACCCCGTCCAATCCTCGGTTTCTCTCCAGCACTTCGTGCGCCATGCGGGTGACGGAGCGGCGCATGGCGTTCGCGTCCATGATCTGCGCCTTGATCTGTGCGCGGGTGTGCATGGTCGCCCTCCTTCCAAACCAAAAGCGGCTGCCCTCCACCCCGAGGTGGAAAGCAGCCGCTCGCAACCAGGTTGCGTCAAGGCTCGGCGCGCCGCACGCGGCACCCGCCGGCCCGTCTCGTTTCCGGCTCCTTTCCAACCTCACGGGATTGGATTAAAGGACGCTCGATTTGAATTCACTTTAGCAGTCCGGGCGGACCCCGTCAACCCCTGTGTCCCCATCACAGGACCCGATCACGCAATCTGGACAACAGCCCCGCCATATCCGCGGGCAATGGAGAGGTGAACGAGAGCCAGATTTGGGTCGCCGGATGGACGAACCCCAGCGTGTGCGCATGCAGGGCCTGGCCCTCGATGGGCAGCGTGTGGCGCGGGCCGTACACCGGATCGCCCGCGAGGGGATGGCCGGTGTACGCCAGGTGCACACGGATCTGGTGCGTGCGGCCGGTCTCCAGGCGCAGGCGCAGATACGTGTACCGCTCGAAACGCTCGACCACCTCGAAGTGGGTGATGGCCGGTTTGCCGCCTTCCGTGACCGCCATCCGTTGCCGGTTTTTCGGGTCCCTGCCGATGGGCGCGTCTATCAGGCCGCGGTCGTGCGTCAACCGCCCGTGTGCAATCGCCAGATACTCCCGCTGCACGGAGTGCGCCCGCAGTTGGGCGGCCAGGCTGTGGTACGCCCGGTCGCTCTTGGCCAACACCAGGAGCCCGGAGGTGTCCTTGTCGATCCGATGGACCACCCCGGGCCGGAAATCCCCGCCCAGAGAGGACAACCGCGTCCCGCGCCCAATCAAGGCATTCACCAAGGTCCCCTGCCAATGCCCTGCCGCCGGATGCACCACCAGGCCGCGGGGCTTGTCAATCACCACGACGTCGTCATCCTCGTGGACCACATTCAACGGGATATCCTCGCCGGCGAGGACAATCGGTTCCGGGTCCGGGATGTCCACCTCGTACCCTTCCCCGGCCTGAACCCGGTCGCTCGCCTTGAGGCGCGTCCGATCGGCCCGCACACGCCCCTCCGCCAGCCAGTCCTGCACCTGGCTGCGCGAGACGTCGTAGCCGAGGTCCTGCAGCGACTCGGTCAGCCACCGGTCCAATCGTGCGCCGTCGTCGTCTGCCTCCACCCACAAGCGCTCCCGGATGCTCATCGGCCCGGGTCCTCCCCCGTGGACCTGTCCTCGCCCGTTGATTGGGCAGCTTCAGCGCCCTGGCGGAACGAACCGAGCAGCAGCATCGCCACGCCGACGCAGACCGCGCTGTCGGCCAGATTGAACACCGGAAAGTGGATGGCTTCGACATACAGGTAATCCACCACCGTACCCGCCGTGACGCGATCCCACAGGTTGCCCAGCGCTCCGCCCAACACCAGCGCCAACCCGATGCGGTTCCACATCGTCAGGCGGTACCGCCGCGCGATGGCCACCACGGTGGTGCTCACCGCCACCGCGACGGCCACCAAAAGCCAGCGGGCATGGCCAAGGATCCCCCAAGCAGCACCGGGATTGCGGATGAAGTGAATGTCAAACACGCCGGGGATGACCGGAATGGTCTGCCCCAGCGTCATGTGGGTTTGAATCCAGGCCTTGATGCCTTGATCGAGGACGAACACCAGAAACGCCACCGGGTACAACAATGGTCGGTTCCCCTTCCCAATCGCCGTTCGTGGATCGGCCATCGCCGACACCGCCCAGTCTACCACATTTGCCGGACGGCGTTGGCGGCGATTTGCGGAGCGGCTCGCCACGCGGAAAACAGAGCACAATGCCGCCACGGACGATGATCAGGGGAGCTGGGACTTATACGCCTCATTCGAGATCCGGTCGGTCTGCTCCACGACCCCCTCGTTGTCGTCCAGGGTGACCTTTCCGTATCCTTCGTAGTCCTGTGCGTAGCTTGGCCGCTGGTTGAAGCGGGCCACCGCCTCCCATGCGTCCTCCCCGTCGAATGCGACGCCGCTCGTGTCGTCCGTGGACGTGCGGCCGAACCCCGGGTGCAGGAACGCCTCTTCCAGCGGCCGCTCCCGCATCGGATGCAACCGTTCGTCCTCCTGCTTGCAGGCGTAGCACAGGGTGGCCAGCGGATTGGCCTCCAACCGCGCCTCGGAAATGGGTCGCCCGCACCGGTCGCACACCCCATATCCGCCTTCGGCGATCCGCTGAAGCGCCCGGTCAATCTCCTGGAGCCGGATGTGATCCAGGTCCCGCAAGGCCAAGTCCTTGCCGCGTTCGAACAGCTCGCTGCCGATGTCCGCCGGGTGATTGTCATAACCGGAGAGTTCGCCGAGCTCGTCGTTCATCGGGTCGTCCAATCCGTACTCGCCGCTGTGCCGGAGACGGTTCAGCACCTGGTCCCGCTCCCTGGTCAGCCACTGGCGTTGTGATTCCCAGCGCTTCATCCCACCAACCCCCTTCTCTCCACTCCACGTCTCAATATGTCGGCTGGTGCAATTCCGCCTGCACGATGCGCACCAACTCCGCGATGTATTTCCCGACGACGGGAAGATTGAGCATGGTCAACGCGTCGAGGATCATCAACGCGACGCCCGCGACGATGGTGAACCCGATGCCGATGCCCAGCCCCCGAAACACGCCGCCGACCCAGTTGAGCCAGGCCAAGCGCCACGGACGCTGCAGCAGATCGGCGTACGCTCCAAAATTGACGCGCTCCAGGTGGTCCGCCAAGCGCTCGACATCCTCGGCGATCCCGCTGCGGGCAGAGGATCGGGCGTCCGCCATGTGGTCTCGCCTCCTGTCTGTAAGGTGAGACAAATCCTGAGGGCGAATGCGCTCCGATGTTTTCCAGGCAAGTTCAAAAGACTGTCACCGTTTTCAGTTAGCGACAGGTGTATCATGGAGAACACACGATGGATTGGGGAGTCGACCTTGCGCAGATACAGATTGCAGGCCCTGTCACTGGCCCTGATGTGGATCGGCGGCATCGAGGTCGCCGCCAGTTTTATCGCCAAGTATTGGTTTCAATTTGACATTCATTCCACGCCGTATTTCTTCCTGGCTCTGCTCGCCGGCATCGTCCTGTACATCGCCTCGAAGCTGATCTGACGTGACCCACGTCATGGGTCCGGACAGCAGCAGGGTCACCCCGGATGATTCCCTCTGGGTGACCCTGGCGGCCATCGTCAACTTTCGGCGCGCACCACATCGGGGATCACGAGGTCCCGGCCGGTCTCCTGCTCAAACCGATCCCAATCCCCGGAATCGAGCATCTCCAACTGCGCCTGGATGAGCGAGCGGAACCGGGCGCGGAAGACCGCCGCGTGGCGCTGAATCTCCTCGACCTCTTGCGCGATCTTGCGCGACTTGTTGAGCGCTTCGCTGACGATGCGGTCGGCGTTCTTCTCCGCCTCCTTCAGAATCAGCTGCGCCTCCTTGCGCGCGTTGGCCTTCACTTCCTCCGCCGTCTCCTGAGCGACGATGATGGACTTGCTCAGGCTCTCCTCGATGTTGGTGAAGTGCCGCAGCTTCTCCTCCAGCTGCGCGATCCGCTCTTCCAGTTCCTTGTTTTGGCGGATGAGCGCCTCGTAGTCCTGGATGATGCGCTCCAGGAAGTCGTCCACCTCGTCTTCGTCATAACCGCGGAATGCACGGCTGAACTCTTTGTTGTGAATGTCCAACGGGGACAGTGGCATCTCGACACACCTCCGTCATTCGACAACCGGTTGCACGCGACCCCAAGAATCGACAAAACGTCCTCAGACAAGTTCGACATGCCCCGTACGAACTCCTGCAACGGCACGACACCCGCCGCTCAAGCATCCGCCTTGAGCACGCCCACTTCCAGCCTCACGCGGCCTTTCTTCGTCTCCCCTTCGACATCGCCGACGCGAATGCGGCCAAATCCGCGCACGGACAACAGGTCTCCGGTATCCAGCGGTGCGGCGGGGTCGGACAGGGGCGTGAAATTCAATTGCACGCGCCCGCCGTGGACCGCCTCTTGCGCCCGCTGCCGCGGCCAGTGGCAAGCCTGCGCAATCACGGCGTCGGCGCGCAGGGAAGCGACGTGCACCACCTCCGGCTTGTAGCGGGGAGGGGCCAGATGGCCTTCGCCCGTCCACCGCTCCACCGCGAGACCCGACCGGCCCGCCTGGCGCCAGGCGCCGAGCAGAAAATCCGCCACGTCGGCGCATACCGCCACCATCGCCTGCCGGCCGTCGACGGCGATGTCCCCCACCTTTCTGCGTTCGATCCCGGTCCCCAACAAGGAGCCCAGCAGACTGCCGTGCGTCAGTCCGGCGGGGTCATCCGTGGCGGCCCGGAGCATCACGACCTCGAAGTCCTCGGGCTGCGGATGCCAGTCCTCCGGCATCACCAGCGCGCGGCGCCGCTCTGCGTCTCCGCCGCCCCAAAAGGCGACCGCCAAGCCCTCGCGGCGCACCAAGGATTCGAGCAGGTATTGTTCCCGCGGCGTCAGAAAATCTGTCCGCTTCCAGGACTGACGGGCGACGACCTGCCCCAACCAATCTTCAATCCGGCGGATGAACGGACGCTCCTCCGGACGAAACCACCCGCCGCTCGTCTCGCCGCCGGTCACAGGGTACGCACCACCGACTCAAGCACGTACATCACCCCTTGTTCCAAGAAGAAATACACGACGACCGCCACCAGAAAGGAAAGGTCAAACGCCACACCGCCGAAGGGCAACGGCGGGATGTACCGGCGAAACGGGCGCAGATACGGTTCCGTCAGGCGTGAGAGGATCTGGCCGAGCTGTGTCTCCGCCAGGTCCGGGATCCACGAGATCACCGCGGTGGCAATCAACACATACCCGTACAGAGACAGCAGGGCTTGAATGAGATTCAGCAAGGCGGTGTACAAGTCCATCGGGGCCCTCCCGCTTCACGTCCCCATGAGAAGGCGCCCGACGCGGATCAGGGTGGCGCCCTCCTCAACGGCGATTGGAAAGTCGTCTGACATGCCCATCGACAGTTCCGTCAATCCCGGGTCGCCCAGCTCGTGGCGCGCTTCCGCCAGGAGTTCCCGCAGCCGGGCAAAGACGGGTCGGACCCGTTCGGGATCCTCCGTCTTGGGTGCCATCGTCATCAGCCCCCGCAACGCCAACCCAGGCAGACTGGCGGTCTCCCGCAACAGCGGGATGGCCTCTTCGGGCGGAATGCCCGACTTGGTCTCCTCTCCCGAGACGTTCACCTGGATGAGCACTTGAACCGTGCGCCCGTACCGGATCGCCTGCCGGCTGATCTCCTGCGCCAGTGCGAGGGAATCCACGGAATGAATCCAGTCAAAGTGGCGCACCACATATTTCGCCTTGTTGGACTGCAGGTGCCCGATGAAATGCCAGACCGCATCACCGGCACCCGGCGCCTCCAACAGCTCGCGGGCGTGCTGCCAACGATTCTCGCCGAACTCGCGCACGCCGGCTTCCAGCAAGGCGGGGACGGCCGACGGCCCGACGGTCTTCGTCACGCCCACCAGCCGCACCGCTTCCGGGGAACGCCCACTGCGCGCGCACGCCTCGGCGACCATCCTCCGGACCCGGTCCAGGCGTTCCTGAAATACGCGTACCGTTGTTTCCAGTCCGACTCACCCTCCGGGCGATAGCAAAGTTCGGCGCGGCCGCATGCCGCCCCGGCTCATCTTGATCTTCCACCCGCGCGGGCAAAATCCTGCTGGAGCCGAACGGCGCCCATCTGCCGGCCGGTCCTCCCGCGGTCCGCCCGATGGGAAAACAGCATGCGCGGATGACAATGGGTGCAGATGCCCGTGTCGTGGACGCGATCCGCCCGCACGCCGGCGCTCAACAGGTCGCTCCGAATGCAGGCCTGCAGGCTGAGCCAATACTTGCCCGGGCGTCCGAAGCGAGGCAGCACAGGCGGCCGGGCAAAAGCCCGGTGCACGGCCTCAACCACCGGTTCATCCACCTCGTAACAGCACCGCCGGATGGACGGCCCGATCCACACATCGAGGTCCTCCGGATTCGTCCCGTACACCTCCTGCAGGGTCTCCACCACGCGGCGCGCGACGTGGTTCACCGTGCCCTTCCACCCGGAATGGGCGGCGCCGACGGCGCGCCGGACCGGATCGAAAAAGAGAACCGGGACGCAGTCGGCGGCCATTACCGCCAGAATCAACCCCGGGCAGTCAGTGACGAGCGCGTCGACGCCGGGGATGGCGGTGTCCGCATCGCGGGCGCCGCGGCCTCGCGAGTCCGGACCCACGACCGCCACCTCGGCGTCATGGACCTGCTGGCCGATGACCAGATCGTCCACGCCTCCGCCCAAACGCTCGGCACAGACTTGGCGGTTGCGGATCACCGCCTCAGGATCGTCGCTCACGCGCATGCCGACGTTCAACGAGTGAAAGGGCGGCTCGCTGACGCCGCCCACACGAAACGAAAACAACCCCTGGACCTGGTCCGCCGGCCACGCCGGATGCACGAACACCGGATCGGTGACAGAACCTGTCCAACGCGTGTACATGCACATCCCTCCCCGCAGCGCTGCAAAGCCGCCTCTCGAGGATTCGCTCAATAGCCGCCGGTTCCCTGCTTCCCGGATTGAGGAGGCAGGTAGTAACCGGCCTCCCGGGCAGGGCGCAGGTCCACGAGAATCACATCCGACCCGATCTTCACGATCTGGTTCCAGGGCACGACATAATCCGGCCCGCCCCCGACCATCCCGAAAAACCTGGCCTGTCCGGGGATGATGATGGCGTGGATGAGACCGCTGTCCGGATCGACCTCCAGATCGCCGATGGTGCCGAGCCGCTTGCCGTCCCCGACGTTCACCACGTCTTTCGCCTGCAGGTCCGAGATTCGCACGTGCACCCCGCCTTTCGGCTGCATCTTGGCTTATGTATATGTACGCCGAAGGGCGAACTTGCGAACTCGCGTCCGCGGGGCATCCGGCGATGGATGGGCACACGGCCCGCCCCCGGCCCCCGGAAGCCCGCCAAGGTTCATGCCTGAATGTGCTTCTGCATCCGGTGGATCGCCGCCTTCTCCAGGCGGGACACCTGCGCTTGCGAGATCCCGATCTCCTCCGCCACCTCCATCTGCGTCTTCCCCTCGAAAAATCGCATGGACAGGATCTTCTTCTCGCGTTCACTCAACTTGCCCATCGCCTCGCGAATGGCGATTTCCTCGACCCACGACTTGTCCATGTTCTTCTCGTCGTGGATTTGGTCCATCACGTAGATGGGGTCTCCCCCGTCGTGGTAAATGGGTTCAAACAGAGAGACAGGGTCCTGAATGGCGTCCAGTGCGAACACGACCTCTTCCTTGGGCAGTTCGAGCGCGTTCGAAATCTCCTGGACCGTCGGTTCGCGGAGATTCTGATTCGTCAGTTGGTCACGCACCTGCAGCGCCTTGTAGGCGATGTCGCGAAGGGACCGGCTCACCCGGATGGGGTTGTTGTCACGCAGGTAACGCCGGATCTCGCCGATGATCATGGGGACCGCGTAGGTGGAGAAGCGCACGTTCTGGTTGAGGTCAAAGTTGTCAATCGCCTTCATGAGTCCGATGCAGCCGACCTGAAACAGGTCGTCCACGTACTCTCCACGGTTGTTGAATCGTTGGATGACCGACAGCACCAGGCGCAGGTTACCGTTGACGAGCTGTTCCCGCGCCCGCTGATCCCCCTCCTTGAGCTTGGCGAAGAGTGCCCGCATTTCCGCGTTGGTGAGGACAGGCAACTGGGAGGTATTGACCCCGCAGATCTCGACTTTGTTCCGCTTCAACTCGCGCTCCCCCCCCTGGATGACTGAACCACGGTGCCATCGGAACGAACGCTTGCGATGGCGGAATTTCCATGTTCAGTATCTCCTTGGGGATTGGGCTTATGCGTCTGGACGTTGGACGGGCGTGTCGCTCCGCTTGTGCTGCGCAAGACGCTTCGCGACACGCCCGTCCACCCGCCACAGGGTCGGGCACGGAAGTTGCTGCTGACACAGCACGAGTGCAACACCCATCTCCCCACACGGGGATGGGGCAAGGAACGCGGTGTTTGCACAGCACGAGTGTAACGGCTGTCTCACGAGACGGGAACTGGCGCGGCGCGCAGCGGCTTGCGCAGCAGAAGCAGAGCGCCGCGCCCCTTCTCCTTCCCCTCCTGCAGGCGGGCGTTTCGCGGAGTGACTTGCGCAGCACAAACGGAGCGAAACGCCCGCCCAATCCTACATCATGCGGTGAAACTCCCTTCGCAGGCGCTTGATGATCCGCTTCTCCAAGCGGGAGATGTAGGATTGCGAGATGCCGAGCAGGTCGGCCACATCCTTCTGCGTCATCTCCTCGCCCTTGCCCAGGCCAAAGCGCAACTCCATGATCTTGCGCTCCCGCTCCGACAGCTTGTCGAGGGCGTCGTACAAGAGCGCGCGATCGACCTCCTCCTCGAGGTTCTTGTAAATGGTGTCGGAGTCGGTGCCGAGGACGTCGGACAGAAGCAGCTCATTCCCGTCCCAGTCGACGTTGAGCGGTTCATCGAAGGACACTTCGGATTTCAGCTTGTTGTTCCGGCGCAGGAACATCAGGATCTCGTTTTCGATGCAGCGGGACGCATAGGTCGCCAGTTTGATCTTCTTGCTCGGATCAAACGTGTTGACGGCTTTGATCAGCCCGATGGTGCCGATGGACACCAGATCCTCAATGTACAGGCTCGTGTTCTCAAACTTCCGCGCGATGTAGACCACCAACCGCAGATTGCGCTCAATCAGCATCGACCGCACCGCGGGATCTCCGGTGGGCAACTTCCTGAGGAGTTCCTCTTCCTCGTCCTTCGTCAAGGGGGGTGGCAGGGCTTCGCTCCCGCCGACATAATAGACTTCTTCAGCGCCACCCGCCAGGCGAATGCGAATCCGAATCCACCACACCTGCAGCCGAATGCGCAGCTTCAGGATCCACGTTGGGGGCGTCCACATCCTCATCAACCCTGTCATCTCCCGTGATTACTTCCGTATGCAGAATCGCCTGAAAGCGGCCCTCCGCAGACAGCGGTTCGTCGTGAACCGCGAGCACACAGCTGCGCCCAACCTGCATCCTCCCGTCGGGCATTCGCACGCGCAAGCCGTCCGGCTTCAGGCCGATGGTCACCTGTTGCTGTCCGCCTGCGCCGCGAAACGGGATCAGCGACACCCGGACCACCCATCCCGTGTGTTCCGGAGGCAGCCGCGAGAACGCCGTCATCCAATCGGGCGATTGGCGCCTCGCCTCCCACAGGGGTTCCGGCAGCAGCGGCCGCAACACCCCGGCCTCGACGAGGCACACCGGCAACCGAGTGAGGGGATCGCGCAGCTGGTTACCCGTGTCGATGAGCGCGGTACAATGCACCTCCTGACCGCCGACACAGAAGGCCACCTCGCACAGGTGTCCCGCCTGCATCCGCAGGGTACGAATGCTTCGGAAGCTGTGGCGAAGGACTCCGACCGCCAACGGAACGGCCACCATCAGGGACAGCGTCCCGGCGCTCGTGACGAATGCCATCCGATGGCCGCGAATGACGGTCCCATTCGCCAACGTGACGCCAGGGACCGCGAAGTGCAACGCCAGGGCGGCTCCGGCGAAGACGAACGCGACGAAGTAGAACATCACCGCGTCGCGCGCCAGTTGCCACCAGGTTCGCGGGGTGAACGCAACCGCCACCATGGCCAGGGACACCGCCGCCTTGCCGTACCACGTGGTGAGCGTGGTCATGTGGGGGGCAAACACCAGCAAGGCGTACGATGCGCCGACCGCGGCGCCCATCACCACCCGCCTCAGCTTCATGCGGCGCTTCGCAATCCAACCGGTGGTCAAGAGGATGGCGAAGTCCATCGCGAAGTTGACAAGCCAGACCACGTCCACATAGACGACCGGCATGTCGTCCCTCCGAAGCGGCGTTTGCCTCAGTATAGTACATGACTATTACGAAGCCTGTCGGAACTTGCACACGAATCGGAGAAAGTTTTGCGGATTCAGGCGGAAGGGTGGCGAAACGCGCGCAGGCGCATGCGCGCCGGGGCATAAAAAAACCGCCCTGAAAAGGGCGGCAGTTCCGGACGTCCCGCTTCACCGATCCCGATTGAACCGGTCCCGTCTGAGCCGTTGATAGGCCGGAATATCCAAGTAGTTCTGCGTGACCGCAATCTCGTCCGAGACCAACACGCGCGAGCGCGGCGGCTGCTGGGGAGCCGTCTGCGCCGCCTGGTTCCCCGGTTGTTGGGCCGGCTTCGGCTGGTTCTCAAATCCGGTGGCGATGACGGTGACCACGATTTCATCGCCCAGCTCGGGATTGATGTGGGCGCCGAAGATCATGTTGACCTCCGGGTCGGCTGCCGTGGACACGATATCGGCAGCCTCGTTGACCTCCCACAGGCTGAGGTTGGCCCCGCCCGCGATGTGCATCAGGACGCCCATCGCGCCGTCGATGGACGTCTCCAACAGCGGGCTGCTGATGGCCTTCTTCGCCGCCTCCGTCGCCCGGTTCTCGCCGGTCGCGACGCCGATCCCCATCAGCGCGGACCCCCGTTCCGCCATGATGGCCTTGACGTCCGCGAAGTCGACGTTGATGAGCCCCGGCACGGCAATCAGGTCAGAGATGCCGGAGACCCCTTGGCGCAGGACATTGTCCGCCTCGCGGAAGGCCTCGAGCATGGGGGTGTTTCGATCCACAATCTCGAGCAGGCGGTCGTTCGGAATGACGATGAGGGTATCCACCTTCTCCTTCAGGTTGCTGACCCCCACCTCCGCCTGCTGCATCCGGCGCTTCTGCTCAAACCGGAACGGTTTGGTCACGACGCCGACGGTCAGCGCGCCCAATTCCTTGGCGATCTCGGCGATCACCGGGGCCGCTCCCGTTCCGGTTCCGCCCCCCATCCCGGCGGTGACGAACACCATGTCCGCCCCCTGCAGCGCGTTGACCAACACCTCGCGGCTCTCCTCCGCCGCCTTCTTGCCGATCTCCGGATTCGCCCCGGCGCCCAACCCGCGCGTCAACTTTTCCCCGATCTGGAGCTTGGTCGGCGCCTTGGACAGCTGCAACGCCTGCGCATCGGTGTTGACGACGATGAACTCGACTCCTTCAATCCCGGACTCAATCATCCGGTTGACGGCATTGCACCCGCCGCCGCCCACCCCGATCACTTTTATCTTGGCCAGCGGTTCGTAATCGACATCGAATTCCAGCATTGCCCGTTCCTCCTCACGCCTCTGCGTTGACTCGCAGCGCACATCCTCACCCATGCGTCCGGGAAGGGAGTCACCTATCACGGCCGCGCCTGACCGCGGCCGGTCAGATGAAATCGCGCAGCCAATCCTTCAGCCGCGTAAACACCCCGCCGCCAGTCCGGACGGGCGATCGCGGTGCCGCCACCGGCTCGGTGTAACTGGAGCGGCCGTGTGTGCGCAGCACGTAGCTGAGGATGCCGACCCCGTTGACGAAAGAAGGATCGCGCACGCCGAGGAACTCCGGAACCGCCACGCGCACCGGCGCCCGCAGTTCGTCCGCGGCCACATCCGCCGCAGCCTGCATCGACATGACGCCCCCGTGCAGCACGTATCCGCTCGGGAGTTCGTGTACAAAGCCCATCTTCTCCACTTCCTTTCGCACCAGGGAGAAGATTTCCTGCATACGCGGCTCGATGATGGTCGCCAGATCATACTGGGTGTATTCCGTCTCCTGGTTGTTCCCGATGCGCGGCACCTTGAACTTCTCGTTTTCGGAGGCCTGCTCCAGGGAGGCGCAGCCGTGGCGCAGCTTGACCTTTTCCGCCACGGAAGTCTGCGTTCTCAACCCGATGGCGATGTCGTGCGTCACATAGTCCCCGCCAATCGGGATGATGCTGGTGCCGAGCAGGACCGAGTTCTGGAACACCGACACGGACGTGGCGCCTGCACCGACGTCCACCAACGCCACGCCGAGTTTTTTCTCATCCGGCGACAGGGCGACGCTGGACGCCGCCAGGGGCAAGAGAACCAGGTTTGCGACCTCGATCCCCGCCTTCTCGACACACCGGACCACGTTGTGAATGGCGGTACGGCTGCCGGTGATGAGGTACGCATCCACCTCCAGCCGCACGCCGAGCATCCCGCGCGGATCGACGATGCCGCGCAGCCCGTCGACCACGTATTCCTTGGCCACCACGTCGATGATCTCGCGCTCCGGCGGGAGCGCGACGACGCGGGCCTGCTGCAGCACACGCTCCATGTCCTCTTCACCGATTTCCCGGTCAGGTGAGGAGACGGCCACCACGCCGTGGCTGTTTTCCAACTGAATGTGGTTGCCAGAAATGCCGACGTAGGCGGAAGCGATGTGAATGCCCACCATGCGCTCGGCGTGTTCCACCGCTTCACGAATCGATTGTACCGTCAGCTCTATATCCACAATCGCCCCGTGGCGGATGCCCTGCGCCGCCGCGGAGCCGACGCCAATCACGTTGATCCCGTTGCCAGCCGGTTCGCCGATGATGGCGCGGACCTTCGACGTCCCGATGTCGAGGCTGACAATGTACTCCCCTTTGGCCAAACCTTGGCACCTCCCTGAGGTCCGCCTGCACAGACGTGTCGTCCCTTGTTATTTCCACAATGAAAACCGCATTCCTCTTTTTGCGCCCGAAGATTTCACAGGAAATACAAACCGCGCCGGACCCGGGGCATCAACGCGAGTCTGCAGGCGGAAGGTGCCCGCCCTCCGGGGCACGGGTCCGCCGGGTGTGCATCCGGTTGAAGGCGATCCGCCGGATCACCGCGATGTTCTGGAACAGGCGCACACCGAATGCCACCACCGCCGCGAGGTACAGGTCGACGCCCAACTGCACGCCGATGTACGCGAGGAGCGCCGCGACCAGGGTGTTGAAGAAGAAGCCCGACAGGAACACCGCCCCGTCAAAGGTCTTCTCCATGCTCGCCCGGATGCCGCCGAACACCGTGTCGAGCGCCGCCAATATGGCAATCGACAGATAACTGGAATACGCCACCGGGATGGTGACGTTGACCGCGAAACCGATGCCCACCCCGAGGATGAGGCCGAGCACGGGCAACCAGATCACGAGCCGCTCACCTCCTTCGCCCACGTCCCGGGCAGGCGTCCGACGTACCCGGGAACCGTCACGCCCTTCTGGTCGCGATGCGGCGTGATGATGCAGTCCTCCTGCATCGTCGCCAGCTCCGCCTGCACGTTGTTCAAGGTCAACACGGCCATCATCCGGTCCACATCGCCGACCGCGTTGATGACGTACGGCGGCACGATGGGCACCGTGTTGACCTGCAGGGACGCCGGACCCCCGAGGGACGAGACCAAGCGGATGGACGAGGTGGTGACCAGCCGCTGGCCGTTGATGGCGATGGCGGTCGCCCCGTTCGCGAACAGTTGGTTGACAATCAGCCCGATTTCCTGATCGGCGATCTCGTCAAACAGGCCGGCCGTCTTGTCGTAATACGGCAGGTTAGGATCAAACTGGATGGTGATGGTGATCCCGGGCCCGCTCACCGGCGTCAGCCCAGCTTCCCGGTCCACGTTCTGCTTGTCCTGCTGCAGCGCCTTGAGCAGGTCGGACTGCCGGCCCTGCGCCGCCTCGAACTGGACCAACTGGGCGCGCTGTTTGGCGATCTCGTCGGTCAGGATGCGGTTTTCCTGCATCTGCGCCTGGATCTCCGTGCGGAGATCCACGTAGCTGGAGATGGGCGCAGAAGCCCCCTGCGGGCGGGAGGAGATCTGCACTGTCAGCATGAACCCGACCACCGTGCTGATCCCGGTCAGCGACCAGAGGAAGCCGCGCTTCTGCACCCTCATCCCTCCCCGTCCCCGGACGTGTCTCCGCCCGCCGTCGGTCCGGCGGTGAACGGCGGCATCTTGATGACCTGCTGGATCTGCGGATCCGACACGTTGACACCGCGCTGGCGCAACGCGTCAAGCACGCCGCCTTGCTGCGTCAGCGCCGATTTGAGCGTCTGCGGATCACCAATCGCCTGGATGACGAACGGCGCCCCGATGCGGTGATCGTTGACGCGCACCACGGGCCCGGTGCAGAACACGCCGGAGGTCGCCACGACCCGGTATCCGTTGATGGAGACGGCCTCCGCCCCGGCGGTGAACAGTTCGTTGATCACGCTGCGGATGTCCCAGTCATGCGTCAGGTACTGGCTGACGTCCCCGCCCTTGGCCACGCCGTCCATCAGCGTCACGCTGACGCCCGGCCCGGTGACGGCCGTCAGCCCGGCGAGGATCCGTTCGTCTTGCAACACCTGTTGGAGCTGTTTCAGGGACCCGTCCGATCCGGCCGATTGCTTTTCGTAGACCGACAACTTCGACGTGATGTCGGCCAATTCCTTTTGCGCCTGCGCGTTGGCCTGTTTGAGGGCGTCGAGCTGCGTCACCATCCGCTGCTCGTCCGTGTCCCGTGCCATCGGCACAGGCGTGACCCGCGCGGACGCCTGTTGCTTGTACTGCACGGAGATCATGAACCCGAGCACCACCGCCACCACGGTCAGCGACAACGTCAATTTCGTCCGTGTTGCGATCACGGTGCATGCTCCTTTCCCGTCTGTCCCGAGGTCGGAAACGGCGTGTAGAGGTACGGAGGGTCTCCGGTCATGTCAATCAGCCCGGGCGCGTATCCCCGGCTCTGGAAATAGGTCACGGCACTCTCCATCTTGCTCAGCCGATCCGCCAGGTCCCCGGCGGGGCACTGGGCGACGAATCCGTTGGCCAGGTATACGGAGGCCACACCAAACCGGTCAAGATGGATCTCCGAGACGCCATCGGGTAGCCTGTCGGCCGACAGCGCCCGGCAGAGGGCGGGGATATACGGATTCGCGGGGACCTGCCCCGGGCGCGCGTCCAAGACCCCGTCCGCGGTGACAATCGGATCGGCAAACCCCGAGGTCTTGGGGGAAACACGAAATACCATCCCGTCGTCCAGGAGGTCGTAAAACCGGCCGCCGGCGGCCAATACCGCCACCAAGCGCTTCTCCTGTACGGCCAACGTCACCCGGCCGCTCAGGTAGTCGGTGTGCACCGACACAGACTGCACCAGAGGCAACCTGTGCACGATAGCATTCTCCACCGACCGGCCATTCACCTGCCAGAAGCTCATCCCGGGGTCCAATCCGCTGGCGGACAGCACGTCGGCGGCGGGTGTCATGCGATTTCCGGTGACCGAGAGGGAACGCACGCGCGTCAACGGCGACTCCAAGAACACCACCGCGGCGACGAACACGAAGAACGCGAGTACCAGCCAGCGGCCCGCCCGCTTGCGCGGCCGGGCGCCCGCCGCCGTCCATTGAGCCGTCTGGCGCACAGGCTTGTCCCTCCTTGGACCCTCATGAAGGTGGACGGATGCGGACTGGCGCGATGGGTGCAAGAAGGCGGCGGGGCATGCCCACCGCCTCGCTCGTCCGGTCCTGACAGCGGTACCCATCCTCACCGGTCACACGCGCACCATGTCGGCTCCCAGGTCTCGCAAATACACATCAATCTGTTGATAGCCGCGGTCGATGTGACGCAGTCCCTCGACGCGGGTGAGACCTTCAGCCGCCAGTCCGGCGACGATGAGCGCCGCTCCACCCCGGAGATCTGTCGCTTCCACCAGTGCGCCCGAGAGCCGGGGTACGCCGCGCACGACCGCAGTGCGCAAGTCGACGGAGACGTCCGCTCCCATCCGGACCAGCTCGTTGACGTGCTTGAACCGGGCTTCGAAGACGCTCTCGCGGATCACGCTCGTGCCCTGGGCCATCGTCAGCAGCGCCATCATCGGTGCCTGCAGATCCGTCGGAAACCCCGGATACGGGGCGGTGCGAATATCGACCGCACGCGGCTGGGCCGAACATTCCACCGTGATTATATCATGATCGACCTCGACGCGGGCACCCGTCTCCCGCAGCTTGCCGATGACCGCGCCGAGATGCTGCGGCTCCACGCCGGTGAGGGTGACACATCCGCGCGTCGCCGCCGCCGCAATCATCATGGTGCCGGCGACGATGCGGTCCGGGATGACGCGGTGCACGGTCCCGTGCAAATGGTGGACACCGGTGACCACCACCCGGTCTTCGCCCGCCCCCTCGACCCGGGCACCGCACCGGTTCAGGAAGCGGGCGAGGTCCACAATCTCCGGTTCGCGTGCGGCGTTCTCAATCACCGTGACGCCGTCCGCCAGCACGGCCGCCATAATCAGGTTCTCGGTCGCGCCCACGCTCGGGAAATCCAGCACAATCTGCGTCCCGTACAAGCGGTTCGCGGCGCAGCGGATGAAGCCGTGCTTTTCCTCGATGGCCGCTCCGAGCGCGCGCATCCCGCGCAGGTGAAAGTCTATCGGACGCTGGCCGATCACGCATCCGCCCGGCTTGGATACCCGCACCTCCCCAAAACGGCTCAACAGCGGGCCCATCAGGAACACCGACGAGCGCATCCGGCGCATCAGCTCTGGCGGCACATTGGTGTGGCGGATGGGCCCCGCGTCCACCTCGACGCGGTCTCCCGTGCGTGTCACCCGCGCGCCGAGCGTCGTCAGGATGTCCATCATCACGCGGACGTCCTCCAGCTCGGGGACCCCTTCCAGCACGCACGTGTCCTCCACCATCACGGTGGCGGCCAGGATTGGCAACACCGCATTCTTGGCGCCATACACCGGGGTTTCCCCGTGCAACGGCCGGCCACCGTGAATCTCAAAGGCGTCCACACCCCATCACCTCCCTGAGGCGGGTTCCCCCAGGATCCTCACCTCCGTCTCCAACTCCACATCGAACAGCTTGCGGACGGTTTCCTGGGCATGGCGGATCAACCAGAGCACGTCCTCCGCGCGGGCGTCGCCGAGATTGACGATGAAGTTCGCGTGCTTCTCGCTGATCTGGGCACCCCCCCGGCGCAAGCCCTTGAGGCCCGCCGCCTCGATGAGGCGCGCGGCATGGGTGCCTGGCGGGTTGCGAAACACCGAGCCGCAGTTGGGCTGGGACAGCGGTTGGGTGCTGGCGCGGCGCATCGACCAGGCGCGCACCTGCTTCACCATCGCTTCCCCGTCCCCGGGCCGGAGGGCGAAAGCCGCCTCGACGACCACCTTCGGATGGTCCTTAAGGATGCTGTAGCGGTACGCGAAGCGCAGATCGGCGTTGGTGAGCCGGATGAGCTGCCCGTCCTCGTCCATCACGTCGGCCCAGACGAGCACATCTTTCACCTCGCCGCCGTACGCGCCGGCGTTCATCATCACCGCCCCGCCGACCGAGCCCGGAATCCCGGTGGCGAATTCGAGGCCCGCCAGATGATGGCGGATGGCGATGTGCGCCGCGGAGACGAAGGAACGGCCCGCCTGCGCTCGCAACAGGCACCCGTCCACCCGGACGTCGGCGAATGCATCGTGCATCCAGATGACCATCCCCCGGATGCCACCGTCCAGCACGAGCACATTCGATCCCCGGCCGATGACCGTCCACGGGAGGCCGTAGTGCTTGGCCAGGCGCATCGCGCCGCGCAGCTCCTCCAGGTTGTGGGGGACCACCAAGAGGTCCGCCGGTCCGCCGATGCGCCAGGTCGTATACGGGGCCATCGGTTCATTCCATCTCACGTCGGTCAGGCCAAACGGCCTGACGTCCATCTGTGTCAGCGGTGAAGGCATCGCCATCCCTCCGATCGCCCGCGCCCGGCGGGGTCCTGCCCCGCCCAGGTCCGTACGTCATCTTATGGGGCGCCGCGCCCCGGGGTGCATACGCCGCGGGCATGTCCATATCATCCAGAAAGCGGGGCATCGGTGCCCCGCCCGCGTTCTCTCGTGCAATGGATCCGCCTGCGCGGCGGACCGTCCGACTCCTTTGACGCGTTCCTGACGCCTGTCGGCCGTCCCCGGCCAGTCAACGGCTTGCGGACGCCGCTTCCATCACCAATTCAAACAGGTCGTCCACCGCCCGGGGTGTGGCCAGCGCCTTGGCCGCCTGCCGCAACCGGGCGCCCTCACCGCCGTCCAACACGCGGGTCAATACCTCCCACAGCCGGTCCGCGGACAGCTCCCGCTCGCGGATCATCAAAGCCGCCCCCCGTTCCGCCAGCCGCATCGCATTTTCTTCCTGATGATTCGCGGTGACATACGGAGAGGGGATGAGGACAGCCGCCAGCCCGAGCGCGCAGATCTCCGCCAGCGTCGAGCTGCCGGCGCGCGTGACCACCACGTCCGCCTGACGCAGCACCGGCGGCATGTCGTGCACGAACGGAACGAGGCGCACATTGCCGGGGACCCGGTCCGCATGGCGCCGGACGCGCGCCTCGACATCGTCGTAGTGGGCCCCGCCGGTGACGTACAGCAGCTGCCACTGCGGGCGGTCCGCGAAACGCGGCAGCAGTTCCGTCACCACTTCATTCACCGTCTCGGCCCCCCGGCTCCCCGCGAAACACACCACCAGCTTCCGCTCCGGATCCAGGCCGTATTCGCGTCGTGCCGCCGCCACGCGGTCGAGGCTCACGTCGAGCACCTCGCTGGCGCGCGGATTGCCCGTCACGACCACCCGCCGGGCGCGCGGAAACCAGCGTTCGCTGTCCGGAAACGAGACCGCCACCGAGTGGGCGCGGCGTGCGCACAATTGATTGGTCAGGCCCGGGCGCGCGTTGCCCTCCCACACCACCGACGGGATCCCGCGCCTGCTGGCGGCGAAGACCACCGGCAAGGTCACGTATCCGCCGGTGCCGACCACCACATCTGGGCGAAAACGGCGCAGCAGCCGATGCGCCTGCCGGTATCCGCGCCAGGTCGTCACCAGGGTCCGCACGGCGGCCAAGCTCAACTCCCGCTTCAGGCCGGCCGCCGGGATGGCGGCAAACGTCAATCCCTGTCGCGGCACGATGTCCCGCTCCAGGCCGCGCTCCGAGCCGATGTACAACACGTCCAGCTGGCCCAGTTCGCGTGCCATGCGGCGCCACAGGGCGATGGCCGGATAGATGTGCCCCCCTGTCCCGCCGCCGGTCAAGACCACGCGCATACCCTCACCTCGCCTTTGTCGTCCGCCCTCATGATAGCAGAGCGGACACCCGTCAGGCGACTCGGTACGCAGACTGGCGGGAAATGTTGAGGAGGATGCCGACGCCGGTGAGCATCAGGGTGAGCGAGGAGCCGCCGAAGCTGATGAATGGCAGCGTGATCCCGGTCGCCGGGATGGACCCGGTCACCACGCCGACGTTGATGAGCACCTGCACGGCGATCATACCGGTGATTCCGCTGGCCAACAGGGCGCCGAAATCGTCCGGGGCGAACATCGCCGTGCGAAATCCGCGCCACACCAACACGGCGAACAACGACAGGGCGGCGGCGCAACCGAGGAACCCGAGCTCTTCGCCGAGGATGGCGAAGACGAAGTCCGTCTGAGGTTCCGGGAGGTACAGGTACTTCTGATGGCTGTTTCCCAGCCCGAGCCCGACCAAGCCGCCCGAGCCCAGGGCGTACAGGGATTGAATGACCTGGTAACCGTTTCCGAGCGGGTCCTGCCACGGATCAAGGAACGCGAGGATTCGGTTGATCCGGTACGGCGCCGCCGCCACCAGACCCGCGAAGCCGAGCAGGCCGAGGCCGGCCAGGCCGGCGAGGTGGGCGACGCGGGCGCCCGCCGCGAACAGGAGGATCACCGTGGTGCCCATGATGACGACGCTTTGCCCCAGGTCGGGCTCGAGCATGATCAGCCCGACCGCGATCAGCGCGAGCAACAGCGGGGGGAGAAAGCCGCGCAACAAGCTGTGCATGCGGCCTCTGGCGTCCGCCAGATAGTGGGAGAGAAACAGGATGAGTCCCAGTTTCGCGAACTCGGACGGTTGGATGCCGAAGGTTCCGATGCCGAGCCAAGCGCGGGAACCCCCGCGGATCTGCCCCACGCCGGGGATAAGGACGACGGCGAGGAACAGGAAACTCAACACCGCGATATGTGGGGCGTACCGGCGGAGGCGGTGGTAGTCGATGTTGGCCAGGGTGAACATCGAGCCGAGCCCCAGGCCGGCCCACAGGAGCTGGCGCTTGGCGTAAAAATACGGGTCGTGGAATTTCTGCGCGGAGATCACGGAGCTGGCGCTATGCACCATCACGAGGCCCATGCCGAGGAGAACCAGGGTCACGGCGACAATCACGATGTCAAACTTCTCCCAGGCGCGTTGCAAGCGGAGACACCTCCCCGAGGAAAGCCGGCGTCCCGGCGGGCGGGCGTCCACCGTCCCTGCACAGGGGGGTACGGTGGACACCGAGCACGTCCCGCCCATGGGACAACTCGTTATAATCTATGCACGGCTTCCTTGAAGATGCGCCCCCGCTCCTCAAAGGACGAAAACATATCCCAACTCGCGCACGCGGGAGACAGCAGCACCACGTCCCCCGGTTCGGCGAGGCGGGCGGCCGCCAGCACCGCCTGGTCGATGGCCTGCACCGGCTCCACGTTCGGGACGCCCGCCGCCCGGCACACCGTGGCCAGCGCGGGGCCGGTCTGGCCGAGGACCACCGCGGCCTTCACGCGCCGCTGGACTTCTGGCACCAGCGGCGAGAAGTCGTCTCCCCGGTTGAGTCCCCCGGCGATCCACACAATCCGCCCTTCGAACGCCCGCAACGCCTGCAGGGCCGCCGTGGGATTAGTGGATTTGGAGTCGTTGTAATACGCAACCCCGCCGACATCGCGCACGAACTCCAGCCGGTGTTCGACGCCCCGGAACCGCCTGAGCACCGCGGCGCAGTCGGATGGAGACGCCCCCGCAGCGACCGCGACAGCGCACGCGGCCAGGGCGTTTTCCAGGTTGTGGTCGCCCCGCAGGGCGATGGCGTCCACCGGCAGCACCGGCTGGCGCTGGCCCCGCAGGTAGACCACTACCTCGCCGTCCTCAATGCACGCCCCCTCCGCCACGCCCGCTCGCCGGCTGAACCAGGCCACCCGGCAGGACAGGGTCTTGGCCCGCTCCCGCAAGATCTGCTGGTCCGCGTTGAGCACCGCGACGTCATCCCCGGTCATGTTTTGAAACAGCCGCCACTTGGCGTCGGCGTACGCCTCGAACGTACCGTGGTAGTCGAGGTGAGCCGGGTACAGATTGAGCAGTGCCGCCACGCGCGGCCGGAACGTCTCTACACCCGCCAACTGGAAGCTCGAGACCTCCAACACCACCGGTTGCTCCGGGCGGACCTGGTCGACCACCCCGGCGAACACGCGGCCGATGTTGCCCGCGACGACGGGCGACAGACCCGCCTCCGCCAGCATATCCCCGACGAGCGTCGTGGTGGTCGTCTTGCCGTTCGATCCGGTGATGGCCACGATGGGCGCCCGCGTCATCCAGGAGGCCACTTCAATTTCCGTGTAAATGGGGATCCCCCGCCGCTCGGCTTCGCGCAGCAACGGCACGGCGTACGGGATGCCCGGGTTCTTGACGATGAAATCCGGCCGATCCTCGAGCAGCGACAGCGGGTGGCCGCCGAACAGCACGGTGGCTCCCATCGCCTCCAGCGCTTCGGCCTCGGGCTCGTCCGCCTTGCGCTCGCGCCCGTCGTTGACCGTCACCCGGCAGCCGCGCCGCAGAAGAAGGCGCGCCACGGCCTCGCCGCTGCGCGCCAAACCCATCACCAATACGCGTTTTCCCGCCATCTCCATCGCTGGTCCCCCTCATGCGTCAGTGCGTCAACAGCGCCAGGCCGCCGAACGCACACAGAAATGACGCCAGCCAAAAGCCGATCACCACTTCCCACTCCGACCACCCGGCCAGCTCGAAGTGATGATGCAGCGGGCTCATGCGAAACACCCGGCGCCCGAACACCTGAAAGGAAAACACCTGGATGATCACCGACAGCGTCTCGACCACGAAGACCAGGCCCATCAAAATCAGCCCGAGTTCGCTGTGGGTGAGCACCGCCACCATCGCCAGCGCGCCGCCGATGGCCAGCGAACCGGTGTCCCCCATGAACACCTTGGCCGGGTGCCGGTTGAACACCAGAAAACCGAGCAGGGCGCCGAACATCGCGGCGCAGAACAACGACACATCGTATTCCGTATGCCACAGGGCGTACAGCGCGTAGGCCGCGAACACGGTCGCGGCGGTCCCCGCCAACAGCCCGTCCAACCCGTCCGTCAGATTGACCGCGTTGGTGGTGGCGAGCAGGACCAACAACAGGAACACACCGTAACCGGCACCGAGCGGGATGACGATGTCGGTGAACGGCACCGCCACCTGGAAGGGCTGGCCCGTCTGCGCCCAATGCCACCACAACAGCGCGAACACGGCCAGCGTCGCTAACACCTGCAGGGCCAGCTTCTGTCTGGCAGTCAGCCCGAGATTCCGCTTTTTGACCACCTTGATGAAATCGTCGATGAAGCCGATGGCCCCGAATGACACGGTCGCCAACAGCAAGAGGGCCATCTCCACGCTGTTGGCGGCGAATTTCATCGTCGTCAGGAGCACCGCGCAGACAATCATGACCCCGCCCATCGTGGGCGTGCCGGCCTTCGTCTGGTGATGCTTCGGCCCCTCCTCGCGGATGCGCTGGCCGAACTTCAACCGGTGCAGGATGGGGATGCAGATGGGCCCGAGCAGCACCGAGATGGCCAGCGCCGCCGCCGCCGTCAACAGCAGCGCCTGCATGTCCACCTGTCATCCCTCCCCGCGTCCGGCCGCTTCCCCGAAACGGTCGCGCAGAGCCGCCCGGGCCACCTCGCGGTCGTCGAAATGGATCTTCTCGCGGCCGACAATTTGATACGTCTCGTGCCCTTTGCCGGCGATGAAGACGACATCCCCCGGCGCGGCCTCCGCAATGGCCGTGCGGATGGCCGCCGCCCGGTCGGTGATGCGCCGCCATCCGCGCCGGTCCGCCACGCCCGCGACCATGTCGTCGAGAATGCGCTCCGGGTCCTCCGTCCGCGGATTGTCGCTGGTCAAGATGACCTCGTCGCTCCAATCGCAGGCGATGCGGGCCATCACGGGGCGCTTCCCCCGGTCGCGGTCGCCGCCGCAACCCACCACGCACCACAGGCGTCCGTGTGCGAACTCGCGCACGGTCGCCAGGGCCTTCTCCAGGCTGTCGGGTTTGTGGGAGTAATCGACGAGCACGGTCACCGGACAGCCGGCGCCCACCCGCTCCAGGCGCCCGGGGATGCCGCGCACCTCCGCCAGCGCCGCAGCCGCTTCCGGGAGCGAAATGCCTTCAATGACCGCCACCGAGAGCGCTGCGAGGGCATTGTAGACGTTGAAGCGCCCCGTCAGGCGCAACGCCACGTCCGCTTCGCCCGCGAACGAGCGCACGTGGAAGCGGACCCCTTCCGGGCGCACCTGCACGTCGGTGGCCCGCACGTCCGCTTCCCGTTCGATGCCGTAGGTGACGCACTCGGCCACCGTCTGCGCCGCCATGTAGGCGCTCGCCTCGTCGTCGGCGTTGAGCACGGCGAAGGACTGGCCGGCGAGATCGTCCCCGTACACGTTGCCGAGGCGGGAGAACAGCTTGCCCTTGGCCATCCGGTAGTTGTCCATGGTCCCGTGGAAATCCAGGTGATCCTGGGACAAATTGGTGAACACAGCGATATGGTAACGCGTCCCCGCCACCCGCCGCAACTCCAGCGCGTGCGAGGACACCTCCATGATGCCGTACCGGCAGCCCCGCTCGGCCATTTCGTGCAGCACCGCCTGCAGCTCCACCGCCTCCGGCGTGGTGTTGACGACCTCCTCGGTGACTCCGGCAATTCGCTTGCCGACCGTGCCGTACAGGCCGGTGACGTAGCCGGCCTGATTGAGGAGATGCTCAATCAGATGCGTGACCGTCGTCTTGCCGCTGGTCCCCGTCACTCCGATGACCTGCAGCCGCTGCGACGGGTGCCGGTAGAACACGTCGGCGACGATGGCCGACGCCAAACGGGTGTCCGGCACCACCACCTGCGTCACCGGCAGGTCGAGCGGCCGTTCCACCAACAGCGCGCGAGCGCCGCGCCGCACGGCCTCGGCCGCGAAGTCGTGCCCGTCCACGGTGTAGCCGCGGATGGCGATGAACAGCGCCCCGGGCTCCACCGAGCGAGAATCGGCCGTCAGCGATGTGATCTCCACATCCGCCGGGTGAATCCAAGTCCGTTTGAGCAACGGGCGAATCAGGGTCTGAAGTTGCAACCGTGAGCCTCCTTCCGCCTGTCACAGCCCAATCTATGGCTTTCGATCCCGGTTGTCAATCAACCGGGCGGTTTGACGTTCCCCAGATACAGCCGGACGGTCGACCCGTCCGGCACCTTCTGGCCCGCCTGGGGCGATTGCCAGATCACATAGGGTCCTTTGCCCTGCACCTCCGTCGACAGCTGGGCCCCGCTGGCGAGGGCGGCGCGTTTGGCCTGGTCGAGCGTCATGCCGACAAAATTCGGCACCTCCACCATCGGGGTATCGTTCCACCGGGGCTTCTTCGGCAAACCCTGCGCACTCTTCGGCACGCCGAGGTACGCCAGGCTGTCCGCCAGAATGCGTCCGACAATCGGCGCCGCAATCTGGCCGCCGAACACGGGCCGGTCCTGCGGATGCGGATTGTCGATGGCGATGTACGCCACCAGCTTCGGATCGTCCGCCGGCGCCATCCCGATGAACGAGACGATGTAATGCCCCGGCTCGTAGCGCCCGTTTTTCGCCACCTGCGCCGTCCCCGTCTTGCCGGCCACCCGGTAGCCGTCCACGTACGCGTTGGTCCCGCTGCCCCTGGCGACGACGCTCTCCAGCGCCTGCCGCACCTGGGCCGCCGTCTGCGTCGAAATCACCCGCCGGACCACCGTCGGATCGACGGTCTTCACCACCTCGCCGGTCTCGTGGTCGACGATGGCCTTGACCACGTGCGGCTGCATCAAAAGCCCGCCGTTGGCCACCGCGCCGACGGCCATCACCTGCTGGATGGGGGTGACCGATACGCCCTGCCCGAACGCGGTCGTCGCGAGCTCGAGTGGCCCCACCTGATTCAGCTTGAAGAGGATGCCGTTGCCCTCTCCCGGCAGGTCGATGCCCGTCTTCGACCCGAACCCGAACTTGCGGATGTACGAGAACAGGGTCTCCTTGCCCAACCGTTCGCCGAGCGCGATGAAGCCCGGGTTGCACGAGTTCTCGACGACGTTGAGGAACGACTCCGATCCGTGCCCGCCCGCCTTCCAGCACTTGATGCGGTGTCCAGCCACCTCGTAATAGCCCGGATCGTAGAAACGGTCGTTGAGATTCACCTTGCCCTCCTGAAGGGCGGCCGAGAGAGTGACGACCTTGAAGGTCGACCCGGGTTCAAAGGTCTGCCAGATGGCCAGGTTTTGGTTGTATGTGTTGGGCGGGAAGTCCTGCCAGTGGCTCGGATCGAAACTGGGATAGTTCGCCATGGCGAGGATCTCGCCGGTCTTCGGGTCCTCGACAATGGCCGTCGCCCGATCCGGCGTGTACTCCGCCACCGCCTGCTCAATTTCCCGCTCGACGAACTGTTGGATCCCCACGTCCAGCGTCAACTGCACGTCCTGGCCGTCCGAAGCCGGCACGTACTGCTCCCCCGTGTCCGGCATCCGTTCGCCGTTGGCCTGCGCGAACAGCGTGATGGACCCCCGTTCGCCTTCGAGGACGCTGTCGTACTGTTTTTCAATCCCGGTGATGCCCTGGTTGTCCGTCCCTGTGATGCCGAGCACCTGCGCCGCGAGGGTCCCGAACGGGTACACCCGCTTTCCTTTTTCGCTGATGTACACCCCTGGGATCCCCAGTGCCCGGACCGCCTCCGCCTGCGCCTCCGTGATGCGCCTGTCGCCCGGTGCCAGGTACACCAGCAGTTGGTTTCGGCCGAGGAGATCCCGGACCTTTTGCACCGGCATCCCGAGCACGGAGGCCAGCTTGGCCGCCGCGGCGTCCTTGTCCCGGACCTGGCGCGGCACGGCGATGACGGTCGGCGCCGTTGCGGTGTAGGTCAGGACCTTCCCGTTGCGGTCGAGGATGGAGCCGCGCTTGCCCTCCAGCGGGATGTCGCGCCGCCACAGGTCGTACGCCCGCTGTGTCAGCCACGGCGACTGCACGGCCTGGATGTACGCCAGGCGCGCAATCAATGCCGCGATGGCGGTGATGAGGCCGAGCATCAACAGAACGAAGCGGCGCCGCATTATGCCCCGCGTCACTCGCACACCCGTCGCCCCCTGCCGTCGTTGTCTGCATCATTCCTATGCGGACAATCTGTCGGCTAGAAGGGGATGTCCGCGGGCGCGTGCCCGCGGACATCCGCATGACGGTGTGAAACGTGTTGCCGGGCAGCAGGGGTAGCATGCGAGACCCTGATGCGGGTTGTCCCGCCTAGGTGCCGTTGCCCGTGCCGCCGCTCGTCGCGTTGCCGGCGGCCCCCGCCTGGCTGGTACCATTTGCCGCTGCACCGTTCGCTGCGGCGGTCGCCGCGGCCGACACCGGATCGGCCGGCGGCTGGAAGGTGACCGTCACCTGGGCACCGGGTGGCACCGGGCGGCCCGGCGGGATCGACTGGTTGACCGCGAAGCCGGACCCCTTCGGCACCAGCTGTGCCCCGAGCGCTGCCAGGATGTTGCCCGCCTCCCGCATCGAGGTGCCCGTCAGGTCCGGCATCAGGCTGCTGCCGCCCGGCCCGCCGCCCAGGTTGACGTAGACCGTGTCGCCCTGAGCGACCTCGATGCCCGCTTGCGGCCACTGGCCGACCACCGTCTGTCCGCTGCCGAAGAACTGGCCCTTGAGCCCGGCCTGCGCCAGAGCCTTTTCGGCGGCCCCCCGGGACTGGCCGGACAGGTTCGGCGTCTGCACATAGTGCACCGTCTGGGCCGGGCCGGGAGCGGCCTGGACCTGCTCAGGGTGATCCGGGGGTACGTGCGCGTACTGGAGGCACTCCTGCAACAGATCGCGCGCGGCCGGCGTGGCGATGGTGCTGCCCCACGTGTTGTCGAGCGCCGTCTTCGGCCAGTACAGCGTGACGAACACCTCGAAGCGCGGGTGGCTCGCCGGCGCGTAACCGATGAACGAGACAATCAACCGGTCGCTGTAATACTTGCCCGTCTGCGGGTCGGCCACGTTGGCCGTCCCGGTCTTCCCGGCCACGTCGTAGCCGGGGATCTTGCCGGTGTCATCGATGCCCTGCGTGATGTCGAGCACCAGCGTGTCGCTGACCTGCTTGATCACGTCCGGGGGCGCCACCTGCGGATTCAACACGGTCGGCTGGATCTGCTTGACGACCTTGCCGGTAGCGGGGTCGATGATGGCCTTGGCCAGGTGCGGCTGCAACAGCTTTCCCCCGTTGGCAATCGCGCCGTAGGCGGCGATCTGCTGCATCGGGGTGACGGCGATGCCCTGGCCGAAACCGGAGGTGGCCAACTGCACCTGGTGACGCGACGAAGGCGGGAAGATGATGGAACTGGCCTCCGCCGGCAGGTCCACCCCAGTCTTGTTCAAGAAGCCGAAGGCCTGCATGTAGTGCAGGAGGTTGTCCCAACCGAGCTTGAGCGCCACGGTGGCAAATCCCACGTTGCTCGAATACTCCAGCGCCTGGCGGAACGTGATGGTGCCCCACCCGCCGGGCTTCCAGTCGCCGATGCGGTGTCCGGCCACCGTGATGTAGCCCGACTTCACCGTTTGATCCAGGGTGATGGCCTTCGTCGCCAGACCCGCGGTCAAGGTGATGGCTTTGAACGTCGAGCCCGGCTCGAAGGCGTCGTTGACGGCCCAGTTGTCCGATAACGCCTTCGGATCGGCGGTCGCGTAGTGGTTGGGATCGTACGACGGGCGACTGGCCATCCCGAGGATTTCACCGGTGTTCGGATCGGTGACGACAATCGCCGCGTGCTCGGGGTGGTATTTGTCGACCAGCTCGTTCATCTTGCTCTCGACGAATCCTTGGATGGTCTGGTCGATGGTCAGCTCGATGTTCTGCCCGGGCACGGGCGGCTTCGTCACCTGCACCGTCGTCTGCAACGGGAATCCCCAGTTGTCCCTGGCATACGTCATCTCCCCGTCGTGCCCGGACAGGACGCTGTTGTACTCGGCCTCCAGGCCCGCGGTTCCGACGCCTTCGCGGTTGACGTACCCGAGCGCGTTCGATGCGAAATCCCCATAGGGATAAAAGCGCTCCTGCGTCGGCGTGAACGTCACGTCCTGCTGATGCGCGCTGCCGATGGCCTTGAGAATCTGGTCCTTGGCCGGCTCCATCACGGGTTCCGGCCAGCGCACCCAGTGGGAACTGCGCTGCAGAACCCCGAGCACTTGGTCCGCCGGCTTGCCGAGAATCGGGGCCAACTGGCCCGCCAGTTGGGACAGGTCGGAGAAAGCCCCGGTCCGGATGTCCAACAGATAAGCAGGCACGTCGTACGCCAGGCGGTGCCCATTGCGATCCAGCAACTCCCCTCGCTGGGCCATGACGGGCTGCGTCACGTACTGCACCTCGGCTGCCTGCGACAAGAGCTTCGGTCCGAACGCCCCCTGGACGTACAAGATCCGGACGGCGACGCCGCCGACCGCGAGCACCGACAGAGCCTGCATCCAAATCACGCGCCGCCGGTGCCGCCGGCTGCCGCGCGGCGGTCGAGGCTCACCTTGGGTGTTCCGCAAGTATGCCCACCACCCTGTCAGTGCCCGGCCGTGCCGGGAACAATCTCCACGGGGTTGGCGTAGCGCGCACCCGCCTTCTCCGCCGTGGACAGGATGCGATCCGGCTTGCTCAAGGTGTCCACCTGCGCGGCCAGGGAGGCGTTTTCCGCCGTCGCCCGCTGGATCTGGCTCTGCAGGCGGTCAATTTGGTTGCTCATCTGGTGAATCGTCGCTCCGGTGCTGGCCACGAACCAGACCACCCCGGCCGACAGCGCGATGCACGCCAGCGTGGAGATGCGCTCCCAACGCGTCCACCGCCGCGCCTGGACGCCCGCCCGCCGCTGCGCCTCGCCCCGCGACGCGGGCGCCGCGGGTCTGTGCACGCGCACGTCTTCGGCCACGGCTCGCTTCAGTGCCTGCATATGGATCCCTCCTCACGCTCGCCTGTGTCACAATCGCTCCAGGATGCGCAGTTTGGCGGAACGCGCCCTCGGGTTGCCCGCGACCTCCGCCTCGCTCGGCACAATCGGTTTCCTCGTCACCAGCCTGGCCTCTGCCGTCCGGCCGCAGGTGCACACCGGAAAGTCCGGCGGGCACACGCATCCCTGGCACCACTCGGCGAACCGCCGTTTCACCAGCCGGTCTTCCAGCGAATGAAAGGTGATTACCGCCAGTCGCCCGCCGGGCGCCAGCACCGAAAACGCACCTTCCAGGCCTTCCTGAAGCGCGCCCAACTCGTCGTTCACCGCGATGCGAAGCGCCTGAAACACCCGTCGCGCGGGGTGCGGCCCGCTTCGACGGGCGGGCGCGGGAATGGCCTCCCGCACCAGTTCCGCCAGCTCGCCGGTCGTCTCGATGCGCCCGGTCTCCCGCCGCCGGACGATGGCCCGTGCCACCCGACGGCTGAACTTCTCCTCGCCGTACTCGAAGAAGATCCGCGCCAGCTCCTCCTCGCTCGCGCCGTTGACCAGGTCCGCCGCCGTCAGCGCCTGCCGGCGGTCCATGCGCATGTCAAGCACCGCGTCCCAGCGGTAGCTGAAGCCCCGTTCCGCTTCATCGAACTGCGGCGAGGAGACACCCAGATCGAACACCACACCGTCCACTAGGCCAAACCGTGCCTCCTCCACGCATCGCCGGACATAGCGGAAGTTCTCCCGCACCAGGATCACCCGGTCCCCATACGGTCTGAGCCGCTCGCCGGCATGGGCGATGGCGGTCTCGTCCTGATCGAGGGCCAAGAGGCGTCCGGAGGGTGCGCTGGCGTCGAGGATGCGCTGCGCGTGGCCGCCGCCCCCGAGCGTGCAGTCGACGTAACGTCCCCCGCCGCGCGGCGCCAAGCCGTCTACGGTCTCTTCCAGCAACACGCTGACGTGTACGAAAGACGACAATCCGTTCATCTCCCAGCCCGGCCGCGCCCGCGCGGGTCACAGATCGAGATCGACCAGTTTTTCCGCGATCTCGGCGAACGACTGTGACGCCTCCTCCGCGTACGACGACCACAGGACATGGCTCCAAATTTCCACACGATTCGACACACCGAGGACGACAACATCTCTGTCTAGCTTTGCGTAGTCCCGCAGTCCGGCCGGGATCAGCACACGTCCTTGCTTGTCCGGCTCACACACGGTCGCTCCCGAGAAAAAGAAACGCACAAACGCCCTGGCGTCGGCCCGTGTCATGGGCAGGCGCTTCAATTTCGCCTCTAACGTCTCCCACTCGGACATGGGGTATACGAACAGACAGGTGTCGAGGCCGCGGGTCATCACAAACGACGGACCCAGCTCGTCGCGAAACTTCACGGGCAAGGTGACTCGTCCCTTGTCATCCAGCGTGTGCTGGTACTCGCCCATGAACACGCGACCCTCACCACCTCACCCCAGTAGTCCACTTTACCCCACTTTCCCCCACTGCTCACCACTGTGGTAAGGTTTTCGCCCCACGCGGAAAAATTCCTGCCTGTTTGCCGCCGATTTTCGAAAGATCTTGTTCGGCCGCCCGGATGCCTGTGAAGGCATTGAGGTCCATAGAAAAGAACCACCCTGCCGGCGCCCCCCGGCAGAGTGGTTCCACAAGATATTCCGTTCCCGCATGCTCAGGGAATCCTGTGGCCTGTCCGTCACAGGCGCACGTGGTAGACTGCGCCGGGTTGAGTGAAATCCCCCCAAAACGGGAGCTCTCCCAACCAGGCGAGGCCAAACTGCGTCCAGATGTTCAGCGGGCACAGGCGGCGTTCCTGCGCGCTGCCGTCCGTCCATAGCCAGCGCTCGATGTGCCGCAGCTGCCGCACCTCCGCCTCGTGCCGGATCTCGAACAACCGGCGCGCCTTTGCCTCGGTCCGCGCGATGCCCGCCTTCTCCCGTTCCAACTGCCGGTGCGCGATGGCCGCTACCTGCGGGCCGAGATCCGCCAGAGCATCCGCGAACGCCTGCCACCGGCGTTCGCTCTCCTGCACAAACCCGGCCATCGCCTCGGCCACGCGGTCAATCCCCAGACGGCTCAGCGCCGGCGAGACCAAGTCCACCGGCCGCGAACCCATCTCGTCCGGCACGGCCCATTTCTCCATGTTGCGCACTACGCTCGGCGGGTAGACCTGCACGCGATCCCGCAGGACGAGCGGCGGCAGGCGATGGCCATGCGCATGAAACACACCGCGCGCCAACGCATGGTACGCAATCTCGGCCGGCCCCCCCACATACGCGAGGACCGGCAGCAGCGTGTCCTGGACCACCGGCCGCAGGAGCACGTTGGAGCTGAAAGCGGTCGGACGCTCCTCCGCCAGGCGCAACCAATCGTCTGCAGGCAGACGCAGGCTGTGCCCGCGCGCCTGCAGATGGCCGCCGCCCGCATCCTCGACGACGAACCGGCGCCCCCGTTCATCCACGTAAAACAGGGTGGTGTTTGCGGCGTCCCGGACCACCGCCGGCTCGATGCCAAGTCGCTCCACCGCCGCGTACGCTTCGTCCAGCGCCGCCCGCACCCCTTCGCGGCGTGAGATGGCACGCCGCCACACGGGGCGCACCAATTGCCGCAAGTCCGGCAGGCAGGGGTCGAGCACCACCAATCCCAGCGGTTCCACCAAGCGCCACAACAGACGGGTGAACCACTCCGCCATCGTACCGCCCGGCAGAAAGGCCTCCCGGATGCCGGCGAGCACGTCCGCTTTGTCCGGCGCGTCCGGCAGCCATCTGTAGGCCTCTTCCAAGACCCGCTCCACCTCAGCCGGCGCCGGCCGGACGTGGTGGACCATCTGGCGTTCCGGCACGTGCGTCGTCAGGTGCAGACGCCGTACCTCGTCGGCGCCGTCCAGGACGTAGGCGTGGTTGACCTCCGCCCAGTCGTGGTCTTCAGAGGCCACCCAAAAGACCGGCACCACCGGCCGCCCCAACGCCTGTTCCAGACGATGCGCCAAGCCGATGGCGCTGAGCGCCTTGTAGACGGTGTACAGCGGCCCGGTGAACAGGCCGGCCTGTTGCCCCGTGACGACCGCCACGCTCTCTGGATCGCGCAGACGGGCCAGCTGGGCCAGGGCCGGCGCCGGTGCCCCGAGGCGCGTCATGTACGCCTCCAGCGCGCGGACCAGCGCCTCCCGATGCGCCGCCGGAAACCGCGGCAACAGATCCGCCGCGCGCATCCGGTAGGTTTCGACACGGCGCGGGTCCTGCCCGTCAAACAAGTGGGCCACCGTTGCAAAGGATTGCTGGTGAAGGTCTGTCAACCGGTTCCCGCTGGACTCCGGTCTCCGTGTCCACTGCATGGCTCCCTCTCCCTCGCTTCGCCGTCCTCAATACGCGCGCTGGTACGGCTGGGGAACCGACACGGGCTTGTTCAGCCGCCGAGCCGCGGTGTGCGCCCAGTGCTTGTCGCGCAGAAAACCGCGCGCCACCGCCACCATGTCTGCGCGCCCCTCCTGCACGACCGCGTCGGCGAGCAGCGGGTCATCGAGCATGCCGACGCTCGCCACCACCGCGCCCGTCGCGCGCTTGATGGCGTCCGCAAACGGCACCTGGTACCCGGCGTACGACTTGGGAGCCACCGGCACGTTGCCGCCCGAACTCACGTCGATGACGTCCACGCCCGCTTCCAGGAACGCACGACAGTACAGGATCATGTCGTCCATGGTGTACCCGTCCGGGCTGTACTCGGAGCCGGAGACCCGGATGAACACCGGCATGTCATCGGGCACCGCCTCGCGCACCGCACGCACCACCCGCAGCGGGAAGCGCACCCGGTTCTCCGGCGAACCCCCGTACGCGTCCGTACGCTGGTTGCTCAGAGGAGAGAGGAACTGATGCAACAGATAGCCATGGGCGCCGTGGATCTCGATGACGTCGAAACCCGCCTGCACCGCGCGTTTGGCCGCGGCGGCAAAAGCCCGTTCGATGGCATCCAGGTTCTCTTCGTCCAATACCACCGGCTTCTGGTAGTGTTCGCTGAACGGGATCGCAGACGGAGCGACAATGGGCTCTGACACATCGGCCTTCCGGCCGGCATGACCGAGCTGGACGCCGATTTTCGTGCCCCAGCGGTGCGCAAAATTGACCACGCGAGCTATTCCCTCCACCTGCTCGTCCGACCACAGGCCGAGGTCCCGCTCGCTGATGCGTCCGCGGGACTCCACCGCCGTGGCCTCGACGAACATCAATCCCGCACCGCCCAGGGCGAGCGACCCGTAGTGGACGATGTGCCAATCGTTGACACGACCGTCCGGGCCCGCCTGGTACTGGCACATCGGCGAGACAATCACGCGGTTCTTGAAGGTCACACCGCGCAGCGTGATAGGATCAAACAATTCGGGCATGCGTCCACTCCCTCTCTGTCTGTCGCGAAAGTCGCGCCTTATACAGGATACACCGGATGGCGGCGTCGGCCAAAATCGAGCCGTTTCGACCGGTACACCGCGAGCCGGGCCGACACCTCCTCGCGCAACCGGTCCGGATGGATGACCGCGTCCACCACCAATTCCGACGCCAGGCGGAAGATGTCGATGTCCTGCCGGTATTCCTCCCGCTTCGCGGCGACGAACGCCGCCCGCTCCGCCTCCGGCAACGCTTGAATCTTGTTGCTGTACACCGCGTTCACCGCTGCCTCGGGCCCCATGACGGCAATCTCGGCGTTTGGGAACGCCAGGCAGACGTCCGGTTCAAACGCCGGTCCCGCCATCGCGTACAGACCGGCCCCGTACGCCTTGCGGACGATCACGCTCATCTTCGGCACGGTAGCTTCCGACACGGCGGCAATCAGTTTGGCGCCGTGGCGGATGATGCCGGCGCGCTCCACCTTGGTCCCAATCATGAAGCCGGGCACGTCCGCCAAGAACACCAAAGGGATCCGGAACGCGTCGCAGAGCGTGATGAAACGGGCCGCCTTGTCGGACGAGTCGACGAACAGCACCCCGCCCTTGACGCGGGGCTGGTTGGCGACGATGCCAACCACCTGCCCGCCGATTCGCCCGAGGCCGGTGATGATTTCGGGCGCGAACAATTTCTTGATCTCATACCACGACCCGGCGTCTATCAGCCGGTCGATGACCTCATACATATTGAAAGGCGCGTTCGGATTGCCGGGGATCACCTGGGACAACGGCCGGTCGAAGGGGACCGGGTCGCAGGGCGGCGCCGTCGGGGGCGCCTCCTCCCAGTGGGATGGCAGGTAGGACAGGTACGCCCGGGCGGACGCGATGGCCTCGTGCTCATCGGCCGCCAGGACGTCCCCGCAACCGCTCACCGTGCAGTGCATCCGCGCCCCACCCATCTCCTCCAGCGTCACCTTTTCGCCGATGACCATCTCCGCCATCCGGGGTGAACCCAGGTACATGCTGGCGTTTCCCTCGACCATGATGACCAGATCGCAAAACGCCGGGATGTAGGCCCCGCCCGCCGCCGAGGGACCGAACAAGACGCAGACCTGCGGGATGGCCCCGGACAGGCGCACCTGGTTGTAAAAGATGCGGCCCGCCCCGCGCCGGCCGGGAAACATCTCCACCTGGTCGGTGATGCGCGCACCCGCCGAGTCCACCAGGTACACCAGCGGAATGCGCAGCTTCTCCGCCGTCTCCTGGATGCGGATGATCTTCTCGACGGTCCTCCATCCCCAACTGCCCGCCTTCACGGTGCTGTCGTTGGCCATGACCGCCACGGGACGGCCGTCCACCCGTCCGATGCCGGTGACCACCCCGTCGGCCGGGAGATCGTCCACCAGACTGTTGGCGAGCAGCCCGTCCTCCGTCTCCAGGCCGTCATCGAACAGAAGCCGCAATCGATCGCGCACGAACAGCTTGCCGGCTTCCCGGTTCTTCTCATGATAGCGCGGCGGCCCTCCCGCCTTCGCCCGCGCCTCCCGCTCTGCCAGGAACTCCTGCCGTGCATCGCCGGCCATGACGCCACCCCCATGAGATTTCCTCTGTGTCGCGGCCCGTGTGCCGTTGGGTGCACAGGCCGGCATCCGTCTCCCGCGTCGGGCTCCCCTACCGGCCCTGATAGCGCGGCTTGCGTTTCTCCGCGAAGGCCGCCAGCCCTTCCCGCCGGTCCTCGGTGGGAATGACGCGCTCGTACGCCGCCCGCTCCAGCGCCAGGCCGGTGGCCAGGTCGGCGTTCACCCCGTGATCCACCGCCCATTTCGCCTGCCGCACCGCCACCGGGCCGTTTTGCGCGATCTCTTCGGCCAGCGCCCGTGCGGCGGCCCGTGCTTCGCCCTCCGGCACCACCTGGTTGACCAGGCCGATGGCCAACGCCTCCTCGACCGGGATCCGGCGCGCCGTGAAGATCAGTTCCTTCGCCTTCGCCACCCCGACGAGCCGCGGCAGCCGCTGGGTTCCGCCGGCTCCGGGGAGGATGGCGAGGCTCGTCTCCGTCAGGCCGAGACGCACCCCCCGCGCCGCCACCCGCAGGTCGCACGCCATCGCGAGCTCGAGCCCCCCGCCAAAGGCGGAGCCCTCCAGGGCCGCGATGACCGGCATCGGCAACGCGGCCACCTGTTCGACGACCGCGCGGATGCCATCCACCGTCCGCCGCACCTGCCCCTCGTCCATGCCGCGGCGTTCCTTCAGATCCGCGCCGGCGCAGAACGCCTTGTTCCCCGCCCCGGTGAGGATGACGGCGCGCACGTCCGGATCGTGTCGAAGGTCGTTCAACGCCGCTTGGAGCGCCGCGACCAACGCCGCGGACAGGGCGTTGGCCGCTTCCGGCCGGTTCAGGGTGAGCGTCACCACCCCGCCGTCCGCCTCCCGCAACAGCACGTCGTCAGCCACGGCCCGCCACCTCCTGATCGCCCCCCGCCCCGGCGGCCCTGGCGGCCTGGCCGCGGCGGACCGCGCTGGCATGGCTCGCGAGCGCCTTCCCGAGTGCCTGCTCGAGCCAACGGGTGGTCTCGGCCAGCGCCGCCTCGTCCACGCCGGTCGAAACGCCCATCCGGTGCAGCAGATACACCACATCCTCGGTCGCCACATTGCCGGTCGCACCGGGTGCGTACGGGCAGCCGCCGAGGCCGCCCGCCGACGCGTCGAACCGCCGGACCCCCGCCGTCATCCCGGCCACGATGTTCGCCAAGGCCGTCCCATAGGTGTCGTGAAAGTGCAATGCCACCCGATGCAGAGGCACCTCCCGTGCCAGCGCGGAGACGACGGCCATGACCTGCGTCGGGACGGCGACGCCGATGGTGTCCCCGATGGACAGCTCATCCACGCCCAGCTCCAGCAGGCGACAGGCGATCCCCACAACCTGGTCCACCGCCACCCGGCCCTCGTAGGGGCATCCGAAGGCCGTCGACACGTAGCCGCGCACCGGCAAGCCCGCCGCCTTTGCGCCGGAGATGACCGGCGCAAGCACCGGATAGGTGTCGGAGATGGACTTGTTGATGTTCTTTCGATTGTGCGTCTCGCTCGCCGACAGGAAGACGTTCACGCCCCCGACGCCGGCTTGCAGGGCGCGCTCCAGCCCCCGCTCGTTCGGGACCAGGGCGCTGTACACCACGCCCGGGCGGCGCTCGATGCGCCGCATCACCTCGTCTGCGTCCGCCAGCTGCGGGATCCACTTGGGATGCACAAAACTGGTGACCTCGATGGACCGGAACCCCGCAGCGGCCAATCGGTCGACCAACTCCACCTTGACCTCGGCCGGCACCGGGCGCGCTTCGTTCTGCAACCCGTCCCGCGGCCCGACCTCGTACAGGCAAACCGCCTCCGGTAGGTTCATCGTCCCCGCCTCCCCTGCCTCAGGGCTCCAGCTCCAACAATACGTCCCCCTCGTCGACGAACACACCCTCCTGCGCGGCGATGCGGCGGACCGTCCCCGCCGCCTCCGCGGCCACGGGCACCTCCATTTTCATCGACTCCAACACGACCACGTCCTGGCCCGCCGTCACCGAATCGCCCACCTTCACCAACACCTGCAGCACCGTTCCGGCCATACTCGCCCGGACCTCCGCCATCTGCGCGTCACCCTTCCTGTCCGTCTGTGCGGGTGGATCCTTCTTTCTGCAACGAAGCGATGAAATCGGTCGTCGTCCGCCCTTCTGAAAACGCTTGCGCGGCAGCGATGCGTCGCAGGAGCGGCAGGTTCGTCTGAATGCCCTCGACCACGTATTCGTCCAGGGCGCGGCGCAACCGACGCACCGCCTCCGCGCGGTCCCGACCGTGCACAATCAACTTGCCGATCATCGCGTCGTAATACGGCGTGACGGTCGATCCGCTGACGACCCCGACATCATTCCGGATCCCGTCGCCTTCGGGCAGCGCCAGCCGCGTGATGGTGCCCGGCGACGGGAGCATGCGCTCGGGGTCCTCGGCGTAGACCCGGCATTCGATGGCGTGCCCATCACACCGCAGATCCTCCTGCCGGAACGGCAACGGTTCGCCCGACGCCACCCGCAGTTGCCACTCCACCAGGTCCAGGCCGGTGATCATCTCCGTCACCGGGTGCTCCACCTGCAGACGTGTATTCATCTCGAGGAAATAGAACCGTCGCGCTGCGTCCACCAAGAACTCGACCGTCCCCGCGTTCACGTACCCGATGGCCGACGCCGCCGACATCGCCGCCTCCCCCATCCGCCGGCGCAGCGCATCGTCCACGAAAGGCGAGGGGGCTTCCTCCATCACCTTTTGGTGCCTCCGCTGGATGGAGCACTCGCGCTCCCACAGGTACACGCCATGGCCGTGTTCGTCGAACAGCACCTGGATCTCGATGTGCCGCGCTGGCCAAATGCACTTCTCGAGAAACAGGGTCCCGTCCCCGAAATACGCCTGGGCGTGCTGCGCATTGGCAGAAAACGCCCGCTGGAGCGCCTCCGGTCCGTCCACTGCCTGCATTCCAATGCCGCCACCGCCCGCCGACGCCTTCACCATCACCGGATAGCCGAGGCGCTCCGCCTCCTCCCAGGCTTCCTCCAGGCTTCCCAGAGCCGCTTGCGTCCCCGGCACCACCGGCACCCCCAGTGCCATCAGCCGCCGGCGCGCCTCCACCTTGCTGCCCATGGCGGCCATCGCCTCCGGACCCGGTCCGATGAAGACGAGTCCGGCATCCCGGCACGCCTTGGCGAACGCAGGGTTCTCACTGAGAAAGCCGTACCCCGGATGGACGGCGTCCGCGCCCGTTCGCCGCGCGGCATCCAGAATGGCTTCCGTACGCAGATAACTCCAGACGACCGGGGGCGGCCCAATCCGCACGGCCTCGTCCGCCTCCTGCACATGCGGCGCGTCCGCGTCGGCGTCCGAATACACCGCCACCGTCGCCACGCCCAGCCTCCGGCACGTGCGCAAGATGCGCCGGGCGATCTCGCCGCGATTGGCAATCAGAAGCTTTTGAACCAACGGCCTGCCTCCTCTCCCGTCGCTCCCATTTAGCGTATCAAGAACGCAGAGGGTTTGCAAAAATCGGACGGATCGGCGTATGGCCGTCCATTGGTGGGCGGCGGCGGTTGTGTTACAATCATGCACTGTACGCACGGGACGCCCCTGCTTGTGGAAACGCCGGTGATCCTCCCGCCGGCCAGCCGGGGCGATCGCTGACAGGCAGGTGTCGCGGATGTCCGATTTCATCGCTCATTCCACCACCCGGCCGCTGTTCGGGCAACTGGCCATCGTCACCGGTGCCTCGCGCGGCATCGGCCGCTCCATCGCCCTAGCACTCGGCCGGGCCGGGGCCCACGTCGTGGTCAACTACCGGAGCTCGCGGGAGGCCGCGGAACAGGTCGTCGAGGAGATCCGCGCCAACGGCAGCAGATCGTACGCTGTCCAGGCCGACGTCACCGATCCGGCCCAGGTCGAGGCCCTGATGACCGCCGCCACCGGCTTCGGGATCCCCCGCATCCTCGTGAACAACGCCGGGATCGCCAGCGCGCGCCTGCTCCTCGACACCACGCTCGAGGAGTGGGAGCAGTTGATCAAAAGCAACTTGACGGCGCCCTTCCTGTGCACGAAAGCCGTTTTGCCTCACATGCTGCGGGCGCGCTACGGCCGGATCATCAACATCTCATCCATCTGGGGCATCACGGGCGGTTCGTACGAAGTGGCGTACTCCGCCACCAAGGGCGGCATCCTCGCGTTCACCAAGGCGTTGGCCAAGGAGCTCGCTCCCTCTGGCATCACCGTGAACGCCGTGGCGCCGGGAGCCATTGAGACCGACATGCTCAACCGCCTGTCGGCGGAGGACCGGCAGGCCCTCGCCGGGGAGACGCCGGTGGGCCGGCTCGGCCGTCCGGAAGACGTGGCCCACGCCGTCCTGTTTTTGGCCTCCCCGGCGGCGTCGTATATGACCGGCCAGGTCATCAGCCCAAACGGCGGACTCGTCACCTGAACGCCGCGGCCGCCGTGCAGGCCCTCCCCGGCGGCCTCCGCCCATGATGACCTTCGACCCATTCCCTCGCCCCGCGCCCGATCTGCACACCCACGGCGTCCGCCCGGGCACGGACAATGTCCGCCTTCATCTGATCCACAGAGAGCACCGCACCACCTCCCGGGCCGGCAGCGGACGCGCCCCGCTGCCGGCGTAACCTGCCGTCGCATGCCGTGACCATCCTCTGCGGAAGGAGATGCCCGTGTGAGCGCATCCCGGCACAGCCGTTCCCGCAAAACCCGCGCCGCATTCCGCTCCCGCCGGAAGCGCCGCCCGTCTCGGCGGTGGAACCGTCCGCTGATGCGCGCGGTGGAGCGAGAGGCACGGCGCCTTGGACTGGAGCCCGAGGCGTTCCTCCGGTCGGCGGTGGCCCTGTCCAGGCAGTTGCGCGCGCTGTTGCCGAAGGACGCCACGCTTCCACAGGAGTTGCCGTCGTGGCTGGAGAGCCCGTGGATGGGCGCCGCCCTGACGGCCATCGTGCCCACCCTGGTTCAAGCGCTGCAGTCCGGTGCCATCGATGCCCTGCTGAAAGGGCTCGGCAAAGGGGAGGGCGATCCCGCCCCTGATCACGGTCCGCATGACACCAGGCCCGGGCAGGCCCCGGAATCACCCCCTGCCGCGGCGTCCACCCCGGATGCGAATGTGCGCACCACCGTTCCGTGGACGCCGTTGCGTCCGTACCGGGACACGGCCTATACCTTGCCTGTCGACTGGGAATGGTTCTGATTCCCGTCCCCCGCCGGCGCGAGCTGAACCCCGAAGCGCCGCAGGTGCAGACGAACGTTCACCTGCACGTCGGCATCCTTCAGCCGGTCCTCCCAGGGGTACGAGATATACGCCTGATGAGTCGGGAACAGGTGCCGCGCATGCAACGACACGGGGACCACATCGCACTGATACCGGTTGAGCAGCAGCTGCAGAACACTCGTAAACTGGCCCGCCAGCTCCTCGTTGAGCGCCTGTTCCACGCGCAAGCGCGTCTGTGGCAGGGAGTAGTTGGCGCTGCCTTTCATCGACGCCACGTCCGCCTCCATCGGAACCAGCACGCGGATCTTCATGGGATTCCCGAGCGCCACTGTATAGACCGGGCCCCGCTCGGCCTTCAGGGCCAAACTCAAGAACTGTCCTTTGGTCAAGGGATCCGGAACGGTCATTTGCGGGCGCTTGATGCGCCCCTGCAGGATGGCGATGAGCATTGCCTGTTGGCCGTCGATGGTGCCCACCAACTTGCCCTCCTTGAACAGGGCCGCGCCCATCCACTCCACCGGATTCCCGCCGCTGCGAGCGACCCGGCCCGGCGAGAAGGACATCGGTTGCCCTCCGTCGTCCTTTTGGCCTTGCGGATTTTGTTGGACTTCCTGGTTCACGGAGAGCATCGGGATCATGGCGGCCATGTGGTGCTCCGAGGAAACGGTGACAAAGTCGTGCAATGACACCACCGGGAACAGGCCGCTCCGTTGGCCCACGTCCGCGATGCTGTCCGGCATGCGCGTCGGAGAATGCTCCAGGACAGGCTTGTCAGCCGCGATAATGTCGTGTGCGCGGCCATGGGCCACACCCAGGTACAGGCTTGGCCGGAACTCGCGAAACCGCGTCATCGCCTGGAGTTCGTCGGACAAGCCTTCGCGAGCCAACTCCTCGCCGAAGATGACCTGACCCAGATGGTCCAGGGACATCGCGCGCTCCACGCTCGAGTTGGCAATGGTCAGCGCCTCCATGATGTTGTGCCCGCGAAAGGTGACCGGTCCCGTTCCGGCCAACGGCTCCCCGCCCTTGCCGCCACCGGAAGACGTCGCCGGATTCTGAGGCAGGGCGATGCGAAACGTGCAGTCGATGAGCCCGTCCGGCGCCTTGTCGATGCCGAGGGTGGTGACAAACGCTTGCTGCTCCAATTCCTTGCGGTCATAGCATCCGCTGGTCATCCCGCACAGCGCCGCAAGGGCGGCGACCGTGCACCAGCGCGCAGGCCTCATCCGTTTTCCCATGCTGCCTCACCCCGCATAGATTGGCACGGAACACACACGGCCATACAAGTCGGAATTGTGGTACCATGAGAGAAGACGGGCATGGCGGAGCAGACGCCGTGGCCGGCGAAGGACGGCGAGAGGAGGGATAAGGTGGACCCCGTCGTCGTGCGGTTGAAAGTGAACTTCAAGACGTTGGAGGAGTTCCGCAGGTTTCGCGAATACGGCCTGGAGGAGCTCTCCATGTACGAAGACCTGCAGGCCAACATGATTGAAAACGATGCGGACTCACCGTTCTACGGGGTGTACGAAGACGGCCGGCTGGTGGCGCGCATGAGCTTGTACCCCGTCAGCGCGCGGTTCGACCGCTATTTCACACCCCCGAGAGACCACCTGGAACTGTGGAAATTGGAGGTCTTGCCCGGATACAAGGGGAAAGGCTACGGACGCGCGTTGGTGCAACACGCACAGTCGTTCGGGTTGCCCATCAAGACCAACGTCCGCTGCGGGGCCCATGAATTCTTCACGAAACTCGGGTTTTATCCGGTGAAATACAACCCTGAACGAGACCACGGCCAAAATCCGTACCTCTGGCTGCCCCCTGAGGAGCCTCGGCCGGCGTCATCGTGAAAAGAAGCGGGTCGTCCATCGGGGACAACCCGCTTCCTCCTTGCGCCGGCCGGCATGACGGTCATTCCGCCTGTTGCGCCGGCAAGTCGCTGGCCACGCGCTCCAAATTGCCGTATTCGTCAATCCGGTACATGAACCCGCCGCTGACGGCCTCGCCGTCGAGGAACGCCGCCTTGCGCGCACGTTCAAAGATCTCCACCAACGCCCGGTAGTCTTGGACCACCACTTGGTGATCGCGGCGCAGCCGCTCCAACTGGGTGAGGACCTCCCGATGGGTGTGCTCAAGGGACTCGTACTTCTCCTTCCACTCGTTGCACTCCCGTTGCGCCGCCCGCCAGCGCGAGGCCCAGTGCTGCGCCGTGTTTTTCTCCTGGCGCAAGAATCGCAGCACTTGCGCCCAACTCATCAAGGTCGCCGTCGGGTGGTCGTAATCGCCGCCCTCCAACTGGGCCTGAATTTTGGCAGACTTGCGTGCCTTGCGGTCCTGCTTGGCCAGCTCAATCTGACCCCGGTACTGTTTGCGCACACACGCGTTCCAGCGAAACCCGCAGGCGGCCGCGGTGCGCCCGAGCTTTCGGCTGGCCTCGTTGAATCCCGCCAGCTGGGTGCTGCCCTCGCGGATGTGCTTCAACACGACCTCCGCCAGAATGGCGTCGTCTTCCGTCGTCCAGGCATCTTGTCTCATGGTCCGCACGGTTTGTTTCATGTCGATGTTCCTCCCGCCATTACGCCCGTTGACATTTCCGATGACAGAAACTAACTCTAGTGATTCCCCGTCAAGAGAGGGGATATACACGGAACGTCAAAAAAACCCGCTCTCGGAAGAGAGCGGGCCTCGTCAACGAGCGCCGGACAGCCTTCGCGGCCGGATGGAGCGCCAGCCCAGCCGGCGGTAGACGGCCGGATCGCCGGCCTCCGCGAAGCGGATCACCGCCACCCTGCCGGCTGGCCGCGGCGGTCTTCCCCCCAGCATGCGCCACAGCGCAATCGCCAAGGTCAACCAGCGGCTGCGCAACACCGCCTGCCACAATCCGTACAGCATCAGCAGCCACTTGGCCGTTCGGTACACGGCGCGCAATCCACCCATCAGCATCACCCCTTGCCGGCGGATGTGTCCGCACGCAGGGTTAGCTTGTACGTTTGCCACAGCCGTCAATCGGCAATCGAGTCCTCGGCATGAAAGGTCTTCATCGTCGTCCGCGCCACGGCATCCTCGACCAAGGCGTCCACCGGAAGGGGTTCCTCAGCCGCTTCCGCCTCTTCGAGGCTCGGTTTCGTACGCGGGTTCGGCGGTACGAAGATGGTGCAACAATCTTCGTACGGCAGGATGGAGGTGTCGTACGTGCCGATCTCGCGTGCCATCCGGATGATCTCCACCTTGTCCATGCCCACGAGCGGACGCAGTACCGGCAGGTTGGTCACCGCATTGATGGTGCGCATGCTCTCCAGCGTCTGGCTGGCCACCTGGCCCAGGCTCTCCCCGGTCATGAGGGCCAGGAGCCCCCGCTGCCGGGCAATCCGGTCGGCAATCCGCAGCATCATCCGCCGCATGATGGTGATGTACAGCGGCGCGGGGCAATGTTTGCGGATGGCGGTCTGCACGTCCGTGAAGTGGACCGTGTGCAGCGTCACCCGGCCGCCCCAGCCGGCGAGGATTTGGGCCAGCGTCTCGACCTTCTCCAGCGCGCGTTCGCTCGTGAAGGGAAAGCTGTGAAAGTGAATCGCCTCGAGCGTCACGCCGCGCTTCATCCCGAGCCATCCTGCCACGGGGCTGTCGATCCCGCCGGACAACAGCAACCCGGCCCTTCCCGCCGAGTGTGCGGGCATCCCCCCGACCCCCGGGACGACGCGCCCGTACACGTGGGCCTCCTCGTCCCGGATGTGGATATACACCGTCACATCCGGGTGATGCACGTCCACACGCCACTGCGGCAGGGCCCGCAGGCAGGCCCCGCCGACCTCGTCCGCCACCTGCGGGGAGTTGAGCGGAAATCGTTTGTTGGTCCGCTTCACTTCCACTTTGAACGTCGGCGGACGTCCGGTGGGTGTCTCACTGGACTGGAGGACGCGGATGGCGGCGGATCGAAACGCGTCCAAGTCCAAGTTCACGACCTCCACCGGGCTCAGGGAGGTCAGGCCGAAGACTCGCCGCAACCGCTCCAGAACAGGTTCCACCTGCTCATCCTCGAGGGTGATTAGCACCCTTCCCGCAATCCGCTCGGCCTTGGCGCCCTGCCAAGGGCGCAGGGCCGCACGGATGTTCCGCAGGAGCAGCCGCTCGAAGTCGGACCGGTTCTTCCCCTTCAGGCTCATCTCGCCGTACCGGGCGACAATGTGCTGGACCAACGGTCACACCCCCGTACCCACCGTGTCGTACAGCCAGGCCACCTGTCGCCGGATCACCTCGATGGCCCGATTCATCGCTGCCTCGTCCGTGTGCCATCCGAACGAGAACCGGATGGCGCCGGTCACCTCCGCCGCGTCGAGGCCCATCACTTCGAGGACGTGCGACGCCTTCGCGTGCCCGCCTCGGCTGGAGCAGGCCGATCCGGTCGACACGTACACGCCCTCCGCTTCCAACGCGTGCACAAGCACCTCGCCCCGCAGCCCCGGAAAAGAGGCGCTGACGATGTAGGGCGAAGCCTCCCGCGGCCGGTGTACGCGGCACTGCGGGATCGTCCGCAATGCCTCGCAGAATTGTTCGGACCACGCCGACATCTGCTGGTACCGCTCTGCCGCCCGCTCCGACGCATGGCTGGCCGCCGCGCCGAGGGCGGCGATGCCGAGGGTGTTCTCCGTCCCGGAGCGCAATCCCCCTTCCTGTCCGCCTCCGAACAACACGGGGTCCAGCACCAGTCCCGGCCGGATGTACAGCGCGCCAATGCCCTTTGGCGCTCCAATCTTGTGGCCGGAGACGCTGTACATGTCCGCCTGCGCAAGGCTGGCCGCAGAGGGGATCTTGCCAAACGCCTGAATGCCGTCGACGTGGAAGATCGTCTTCGGCCTTTGGCGTAAAGCCTGGCCGATCTCCGCCACCGGCAACACAGCGCCGGTTTCGTTGTTCACATGCATGACGCTGACCAAGACCGTGTCGTCCGTGACGGCCTCGAGCACCCGTTCGGCCGGAACCCAGCCGTCCGCATCCGGTGCCACGTACGTCACACGCCAACCTTCGCGCTCGAGGGCACGGAACGGCTCGAGCACCGAGGGATGCTCCACCTGCGTCGTCACCACATGCCGGCCGCGCCCCCCGTGCCGCCGTGTGGCGCCGAAGATGGCCAGGTTATTGGCTTCCGTACCGCCACCCGTGAACACAACCTGGCCGTCCCGCACGCCGAGCGCCCGCAGCACTTGTTTGCGCGCCGCCTCGATGCGCCGCTCGGCCTCCAGCCCCTTGCGATGCAGGGAGGACGGGTTGCCATACACGGAAAACATCTCCTGGATGATTCGCTCGACCTCCGGCAGCAGTGGGGTCGTCGCCGCATTGTCCAGATATACCTCCATCGCCGCCTCCCCCTTTCGTCCACGTATAGAGTAGCAGATGAAGCGCAGAACGCAAAAACGCCGTCTGCGCAGCACCGTTGCGCAGACGGCGTGGCACCGCCCGACCGGCGCACGCAGCGCGGCCAGCCGGACACGTGTAAAGGTGACAGGGCAAAGGCCTGTCGGCCCGTCAGCGATGGGTGAGAACCGAGTCGAGGCGAGACACCGGTGCACCGCCTATCACGAGCCGGGCGAGATCGACAATGCGGCAGGAGTAGCCCCACTCGTTGTCATACCAGGCCAGAACCTTGACCGTCGTGCCCTCCATCACCAGGGTGGACGGGCCGTCGACGATGGCCGAGCGGGAGTCGCCGTTGAAGTCCACGGATACCAACGGCTCCTCCGTATAACCGAGGAACGGGGCGAGTTCCGTCGTCGCCGCCCGGGCCAACGCTTGGTTGACCTCGTCCGCCGTGACAGGGCAGGCCAGTTCCGCCACCAGGTCGACGATGGACACGTTCGGGGTCGGCACCCGCAGGGCAATGCCGTTCAGCTTGCCCTGCAACTCCGGCATGACGAGTCCGATGGCCTTGGCCGCCCCCGTGCTGGTTGGAATGATGGATTCCGCGCAGGCACGCGCCCTGCGAAGGTCTTTGTGGGGATTGTCCAGGTTCTTCTGGTCATTGGTGTAGCTGTGCACCGTCGTCACCAGGCCGCGCCGGATCCCGAACGTCTCGTGCAGGACCTTCACCACCGGACCCAGGCAGTTGGTCGTGCACGAGGCCCCCGACACGATATGGTGCCGTTCCGGATCATAGGCGTCGTGATTGACCCCCATCACCACGGTGACGTCCGCGTCGGCCGCCGTTTTGGCAGGCGCCGTAATGATCACCTTGCGCGCCCCCTGCGACAGATGCACGCCGGCCGTCTCGCGGGTGCGGAACTTCCCGGTCGCCTCCACCACTACGTCCACGCCGAGGTCACCCCAGGGCAGTACGGACGGATCCCGCGTGGAGAACACACGCGTCTCCACATCGCCTGCCCGCCAGCCGTCCGCCGTAAACTCCACAGGCACATCCCACCGCCCATGGACTGAATCGTACTTCAGCAGGTGGGCCAACGTCTGTGCGTCCGCCGTACCGTTGACCGCCACCACGTCGATGCCGCCGGTCTCCACGGCCCGCCGGTACACCATTCTGCCGATACGGCCGAAGCCGTTGATGGCCATCCGAATCGTCATACCGCGCAACGCCCCTTCTTTGCGAATCCCTTGGAGTCTTCCCTCCTTATATTACACAAAGAAGAGGATATGTTCTATACTCGAAGGCCGTCTTTGTTGAGATTAGTATGTCACAATTCGACGCGGGGCGCTGGGCAAATCCATGTCCCGGTTCCCTCAATGTCCTGTATAGACATACCAGACCCCGAGCGCCAAGAACACCAGTCCCGCCACCAGACAGCCGATGGCCAGCCGCCTCAACAACGCGCTTCCCCTCACTTTTCCGTCACGCTTCGACCTCCAGCACCTGAAACCGCTCGCCCATCCCGCCCGGGAGGACGAGTTGCTTGAATTGCCCCGTCCAACGCGTAGCCTCCAGCCACCACGCGGCGGGCTTGACCCGCTCTTCCAGGACCTCGACCGCCCCCGCTTCCATGAGAAAACGCCCCTGATTCTGCAACCGCACCACCCGCAGCCCGGCGGCCTCCGCGCACGCCATCGCGGCTTCCCAATGGACGTCGGCCGTTATATCGCACCGGCCCGTGTCCGACAACGGATCGACCAGCTGGTGCGCCCGGTAGGCGCGTACGGTCCCGCGTGGCCGGAGGCCCGACGCCCACTCCTCGGACCGAATGCCGTAGTCGAAGAACAGTGCCCGCAAGGGGCGCCCCAACTGGGCTACGCGCGTGAAAAACGGCCTCAGGCCAAGGCATACCTCGGCCTCGGTCCCCGCGGGATTGGAGAGGTGTGCCGCCGCGAAAGCCGCCACGTCCGCATCGGCGGGACGCCAATCCAGAGACAGCCCATACCCGTCCCACACCACATCCGCCTGTTCCCATCGGTCTTCAGACACACGGCGGACGCGTTCCACAGGCAAGGCGTCCAGCACCTCGTTGGCGTAGGCGAACGTGGGCAGATCCTCGGCCGGCTGCCCCCATGTGAACACGACCCGCCCCTGATTGGCCACGAGGCGCTGTTGCTGACGCTGCATGAGGGCGTCAGACACGTCCACCAGCGTGTAGCGCACGTGCACCCCGTCGGGGAGACGGGCGGAGAGGGCGTTCGCCATGACCTCCGCCATCTCCCCCTGCCCGCCGCCCCACTCGACCACCTGCCACGCGGAGGGACGCCCGAACGACGCCCACGCCTCGGCAGCCACCCGCGCGAGGACGGCCGCGAACAGCGGCATTTGGGCGGCGGTGTAAAAATCTCCGCCCGCGCCGCCAATCCGCACCGCCCCGGTGTAATAACCGCCCTCCCCGTACAGCGCCAGTTCCATGTACCGTCCGAAGGACAGGCGACCCTGTCCCCGGAGGGCCCGCCACACCTCTGGCTCAGGCGCCGGCGGCCGGTGTGATGACCTGGTCAATGAGACCGTACTCCTTTGCTTGTTCCGCAGACATGAAGAAGTCGCGATCGGTGTCACGTTCCACGCGCTCCAACGGCTGTCCGGTGCGCTCGCTGAGGATCTGGTTCAAGCGCTGGCGGGTTTTGATAATGTGCTCCGCGTGGATGGCGATGTCGGTGGCCTGTCCGCGCGCACCCCCGAGGGGCTGGTGGATCATCACCTCGGAATTGGGCAGCGCGAAGCGTTTTCCCTTGGCACCGGCGGCCAACAGCACAGCCCCCATACTCGCCGCCAACCCCACGCAGATGGTGGACACGTCCGGCTTGATGTGCTGCATCGTGTCATAGATGGCCAGTCCCGCGGACACCGAGCCGCCAGGGCTGTTGATGTACATCTGAATGTCCTTGTCGGGATCCTCAGCCGCCAAAAACAGCAGCTGGGCGATGACCGCGTTCGCCACATCTGAATCGATGGGGCTGCCAAGGAAGATGATCCGGTCTTTCAGCAGGCGCGAATAGATGTCATACGCCCGCTCCCCCCGGCTGGTCTGTTCCACGACAATCGGTACCAGGCTCATGGTTAGACCTCCTCTTCCGCCCCGCATAGCGGGGACCTTGTTCCACAGAATGCCCGCTCCCAGTATGCCGCAACCCGCACCATTTGGTCAAGATTAGTCAAGGTCAAACATACATCTCCCGCACGGTGGGCACCCTACGCCCCAGATTGTGTAGAAGGAGGCAAGCCGCGTGCAAATCAAACCGAATCTCGGCGTTGTGGATCGATACATTCGCCTCGCCGGCGGGCTCGTCCTGTTGGCCAGCGCATCAGGCCGGCGAAAATGGTCTCTCTCCCGGTACGCGCTGGCGGGCATCGGAGCGATGAAGGTGGCCGAAGGGATCACCGGATGGTGCCCGCTCGTCCAGTTGGCGCAGGCCACCACCGAAGCCGTGGAAGGCGAGGCGGAGACCCGGCCGCGGCAGCGCGAGCATCGGGATGGCGCCAAGGATGCCGCGCACGGCGTGCATCGGCCGCCCGACCGCGAGGCGCCAAAAGCCCAGGAACGGCCCCATCAGGAGTGGGCAGATGACGCCGATCATACGGACCGCGAGCGGCGGCGTGGATCCGAGCGGGCTCACGACCAGCACCGCGGGATCGATCCCGCCGAAGCCCAAGCCCTTGAGGACATCGCCAAACATGGAATCCACGAAGCGTACCAGTGACGGCTGACGAAACGGGGGTCGCGCGGCATGGGCGCGAACCCCCGTCTCGTCGACCTCCGCATCGGTCTTCACCGCTTTGTGGCACCGCGCCCTGGCAGGCCATCCGGCTGTTCATACCACCCGAGACCGGCGGAACCTCACCCCGTACTTCCCGCGGCGGGTTTGGTACACCTGCACCTCTCCCGGGGCGACCGCGCCACGGATGCGCTCGTCGGCCTCAATCCACATCACGGCACAATACGCCTCGAATTTGGACTCGTACAGCCCGGCGAAGTACACCCAGTCCTCCATGGCACCGCCTCCCCGTGCGTAGTATGCGCGGGGAGGCCCGGAAGGTCTTCGGGCAAAAGTTGTATCGGGTCACACCCAGACCCGGTCTCCGCCAATGTTCAACACGTTTTCGCTTCCTATGATGTGACGGGCAATCATCATGGCTTCCCAGTTCCGGCCGTGGTATCCCGTCACCAGGCGCTCAAGGATCTTGACCTGGTACCCGGCGTCGACGAGGGAAAACATGGTGGCGAGCACCGCGCCTTCCGAATCCACGCCGGCGATGTGAACTTCATCGATGCCCGCGACCTCGAGGATCTTTTTCGTATCCTCCGTGTAGCCGGAATACGACCGCTTTTCCACCACATGGGCCTTCGGATGGGACAGAAGCAGGGTGTCCCGGCCCATCAGCTCGTCGTACACCCACCTCGTCAGGATGACGGCGGCGTACGCGTCCGCATGCTGGTTGATGTACCGCTGGCACAGCGGCGCTATGTAATCCAAGGTGTTGCGCAGAAAATCCTCCTGAACGTCCAGGACAATCAGACCCTTCGGCACACGGTTCACACCCTTCCATCGCTTTCCGTCCCCATCGTACCACGCGCCCCGCTCGCCGGTGAAGCCCGGGAGCGTCACATTTTACAGGATTATCACACGCAGTATACCACGTTTCCCTTCTGCACACACCCGGCACCTTCGGCGGACCGCACTTCTCCCCAAACGGGTGTTCTGATAAAATATAAGAACAGTACGATGAGACATCTCACCCCTGCGACCGCGGCCGCGCCGTCGGCCGGGCCAGCGGCATACCGTACATCACATCAATCCCGTTCGTTGCAGTGCTCCCGTTGCCAGGGCGCCATGGCTTGTTGAGGAGGGATGGACATGGTTGCAAGAGAAGAGTTGCTGTTGCTGAAAACCAAAATCCTCCCTGCCGGGGCAGACGCGATAGTGGACTTCCTGGCCTCCCGCCACCAGCAGATTGAGATGACGCACATCGTGCTGGAAAATGTGCCGCTGCTCATCATCGGGCGGCATGGGATGATTGCACGGATTCCGTCCGGGGGCGCGATGCACAAGATCAGCCAACCGAACGAGATCCTGGAGCATCTAAAGCAATACCTCAATAAACACGAGACGTTGTATCTGTTTATCAACCTGCCGGACCTGCCCCTGCCGCGCGAGGTCACGCAGGTGTTGGAGGAAGTGATCCGGCGCGACGCGCGCAAACTGGAACTGCGCCGAACCATCGACGAAGCGCTGGAAAAGCGGGACCGGGAATTGTTCTACAAGGCGAGCCGGGAGTTGAATGCGCTCCTGGCGGAGTCGTACGACTCCACGAACACGCACAACCGCGGCCTGTTTTGAGCACGCGGCCGCCTCATGTCACGGGAGGAGTCGAGCGCATGGCGGAAGGATTTTTGCTGTACGACGAGACCGAACAGACCAGCACCCGGTATCTCGGCTACGCTGGGGAACACGGCCGGTACGACGTGGCCATCATCAACACCGGCCATTTCTTTGGCAAGCGGCTGGTGATCTCCATTCAAAACGGGCGTAGCGCCATCCTGAACGATGAAGATGCGGCGAACATCCCGTACCTGATGCAGGCGTTCGACATCCGCAGCGAGGACGAGGCGGCCGAGTTCTCCGAGCTGTTGCTCGCCAACCTCTGACCCAAGGGCGCGACCCAATCACCGGTTCGCGCCCTGTACCTCGATAAAGTCATGGTGCTGCTCGGCGAATGCGCGGGCGGCCTCCTCGTATTCGTCCTCCTCCGGTACCTCCAGGCGCAAATCAGGCGCCTCCCCCTCCACGCGGAACAGCACCACCTCGGAACCGTGCCCCTCCACGGGATAGTAGGCGCCGTACGCCTGCTGCCCGGCGAGAAAATAGCTGCCCAGGACGTAGCGTCGCGGTGCCCCGCCGTCTTCCTGCACCTGCACGAAAAAGATGGATTGCACCGTGTCGAGCACCCGCTGCGTGAAGGTCTCCCCCGGGTAGTCCAGCACGAGGCCGTCCTCACGCTGTTCCCGAATGAGGAACAGGAATTTGGCGTCATCTCTGTTCCAGCTGAACAGCATCAGGTGCGCGTTTTCGAACAGAAACGCGTACTGTTTCGCCTTCGGAAAGGCGTACCGAGGATTCTCCCACTGCACTTTCGCCGCCCCCATCCATCGGTGCCGCACGGACCGTCCGGTCGCGGGGCTGCCTGCACCGAATGAGCCCCGTCCGATCACAGAAAAACAGCAGGGTTTCCCCTGCCGCCTCCTGTCCGTTTACGCCTCCGCGCGCTCAGACTCCTTGGCCAGCGCCCGGTCGAAATTCTCCTTGGTCTCGGACGCGCACGTCACCAACATCCAGATGACGCCCAAGGCCGCCACCGCCATGCCTAACAATCCGTGCACGAACCGCGCCCCCTTTCGCCGCCTAGACTCCCTCTTTAGCTTAAAAATGATTCAAGGCCCGGTCAAGGGTTCATACACCCGCTCACGCAGATTTTGCCACCGGCTTCCGTCTGGCAGACCGATGAGCGCCATCCAAGGCCCCTCTGTAGTATAATGATGCTGGGGACACCCACCATCCGCCTGTGCCGAGGATAAAAAGGAGTTGTACCCATGATCAACCGTACACGCAACGTGCGATATCTGTTGTTCACATTGGCATTTGCGCTGGTGCTTGTCGGTCTGCTGACGCATTCATACACCCTGTTGGCCATCCTCGCCATTGTGTCCATCGCCCTGGCGGTGATCGGAGACAAGATCGAGAATGAGCCATCCGAACCGTTCAAGCACCTGAACGAAAACCACCATCATTTCCACCACGGTGCCAGGAGATCGTGATGCTTGACCGAAACGAATTGTGGGCCCAGACGGAGGAACTGGCGGACCTCATCATGCAGGCGCCGGAAATCGCCCGGTATCAGGAAGCCGAGGCAAAGATGAAGTCGCATCCCACCGCCAGCCGGATGATCCAGGAGTTGAAGGACCTTCAGGAACAGGTCGCTGAGTTCCAGGCCCGGCAGGTTCCCCCGATGCACTACGTTCACCTGCTGCGGGAGACGGAATCCTTGCTAAACCGGCTGGAAAAAATACCGGAAGTGGCGGAGTTTCAACGGGCCCAGGCCGCGGTCAATGACCTCCTGCAGGCACTCACGCAGCGGCTGGCACGGGCTGTCCTGGAACGCGTGGCCGATGTCCAAGAGGGCGGCTGAGGGCCGGACTGTTAGGGCATCGGAGATGCCGTTCCGACGCGACGCACTACGTCTCAGCAGTATTTGACAATGTTGCCGCCGGCATGGTATGTTCGGTGGGTATGCTTCCCGTGATGGGGGAAAGAAGGTTCGGCAATGGCAGATCATGATCACACCCACGAGCATGAGCACGACCACGAATTCGAAGATGAAGTGATTGTGCTCGAAGACGAGGATGGCCAGGAACACCGCTTCATCCTTGGCGACGTGATCACCGTCGACGAACAAGACTACGCCATCCTGCTTCCCATCGACGACGACCTCGAAGAGGGCGTCATCTTCCGCATCGCCGGAGAAGACGGAGAGGACATGGTGCTGGAAGACATCGAGTCGGACGAGGAATGGCAGAAGGTCGTCGACGCCTACAATGAGTATATGGACGACCTGGACGACGAGGATGAAGAGGGCTGAAGCGTAGCCTGTGCGCGTTCCCGGGCCGACCTTCGCGGTTGGCCTGTTTTTTGTGTCCACCGTCGGGGGCGCCCCACGTGCCATCCCGCCGTACAGGTTCGCCTCAAGGAGGACTCCATGCACGCAACCGGTTCGTCCCTTCGCAACGTGGCCATCGTGGCGCACGTCGACCACGGCAAGACCAGCCTGGTCGACCAGTTGCTCCGGCAGTCCGGTCTGTTCCGGAGCAACGAACACATTGAAGAGCGCGCGCTCGACTACAACGACATCGAACGGGAGCGAGGCATCACCATCCTCGCCAAGACGACGTCCATCCCGTACGGATCGCACCGCATCAACATCGTCGACACCCCCGGGCACGCCGATTTCTCCGGCGAGGTGGAGCGCATTGTCAAGATGGTCGACGGCGTACTGCTGGTGGTCGACGCCTTTGAAGGGGTGATGCCGCAGACGCGGTTCGTCCTCTCGAAGGCATTGGAGGCCGGATTGGTCCCGCTCGTGGTCATCAACAAGATGGACCGCGAGAACGCACGCCCGGCGGAAGTGGTGGACGAGGTGTTGGACCTGTTCATCGATCTCGGCGCCACCGAAGCCCAGTGCGACTTCCCCGTGGTCTACACCTCAGCCCTGCGCGGGACGGCTTCCACCGACCCCAGTGAGCTCGGCACGGATATGCGGCCGCTGTTCGACGCCATCGTCTCCCATATCCCGGCTCCGGAAGGCGACCCGGAAGGCCCGCTGCAGATGCAGGTGACGATGCTCGATTACAACGAGTTCTTGGGCCGCATCGGCATCGGCCGGATTGCCCGCGGGCGGATCAAGGCCGGACAGCCCATCGCCGCGGTCAAGCGGGACGGGAGCGTGCAGCGCACCCGGGCGGCCAAGCTGTTCTCCTTCTCCGGACTCAAGCGCGTCGAGGTGGATGCCGCCAGCGCCGGGGACATCGTGGCCGTCGCCGGTGTGGAGGGGATCACGGTGGGCGAGACGATGTGCGATCCGAACGTGATCGAACCCCTCCCGCTTCTGGCCATCGACGAGCCGACGCTGCAGATGACGTTCATGGTCAACGATAGCCCCTTCGCAGGCCGTGACGGGCAGTTCGTCACCTCGCGCAAGCTGCGTGAGCGCCTGCTCGCCGAACTGGAGTCGGATGTGTCTCTGCGCGTCGAGGACACGGAGGATGCGGACGCCTGGCTCGTCTCGAGCCGCGGTGAGTTGCACCTTTCCATTCTCATCGAAACGATGCGGCGCGAGGGGTACGAACTGCAGGTGTCCAAACCGCACGTCATCGTCCGCAGAAACGAGCGCGGTGAACTGGAGGAGCCGATGGAACACTTGGTCGCAGATGTGCCGTCGGAGGCGGTCGGCAGCGTGATCGAATCTCTCGGACTTCGCAAAGGCAAGATGCTGAAGCTCGAGCCGAGTGTGTCCGGCGAGATGACGCGGCTCGAGTTCATCGTCCCGTCACGCGGCCTGATTGGATTTCGCAATGAGTTTCTCACGCTCACGCGTGGCTACGGCACAATGCACCACCGCTTCGACCACTACGGCGCATGGCGGGGCGACGTCGTCACCCGCCGCCAGGGTGTGCTGATTGCCAGCGAGACGGGTACCGCGACGGCCTACGCCATTCAGAACCTGGAGGACCGCGGGGTCCTGTTTGTCACCCCCGGCACCGAGGTGTACGAGGGCATGATTGTCGGCGAGCACAACCGCGAGAACGACCTGACGGTGAATATCGTCAAAGCCAAGCACGTGACCAACGTCCGTTCGTCCACGAAGGAAGAGACAGTGCGCCTGAAGGCCCCGCGCCTGCTCACGCTGGAACAAGCCATCTCCTATATCGAAGATGACGAGCTGTGCGAAGTCACTCCGCACCACATCCGCTTGCGCAAACGGGCACTGACCAAGTCGGAACGGGAAAAGTTGGCCAAGGCCGGCAAGAGCCCGTCATCCGGATGACGCGGCCGCAGCGCGCCAGTTGTTGGCATTGTTCAGGCTCATTCCGGCGGTCTGTCCGCCCTCCCCGCCGATCAGCGCGATCGCATCCGCCAACTGGAGCTTCAACTGGCACAGGCCATCGCCATGGATCCGCCAGACCATGAGGTGGAGCAGCGCGCGCTGATCGACGAGATTCGCCGAATCCGGGAGAAACTGGCGTCTTTAAAGGGGCAGGGTCGATGAGGATGTCTGCTGGATCAGCGAAACCACAGCATGGGCAGAAGGATGACGCGTTCGTAACTTCTGCCCACACCTCGTGGTGAGGATCTTTCAACCCGGTCCGGATGACGAACGCGTTTCGTGCGTCGAGGGTGACTCGTTCCTGAGGATGAGGGCAAGCACGACTCCGAGAGCACTCATACCCGCTACGAGCCAGATCACATCGTGAAACCCGGATGTCGCCGCATCCGCGAGGTGATGCTGTACGGAGACTGGAAACCTCGATCCATCGATCGGAGGGCTTTGGCGAACCAGACTGTCCGGAACAACCATGGACCCCAGCGCTTGCTGTATGCGCACGTGCTCACGCACCTGATACAACGTTACAATCAGAGCGATCCCGAGGGTGCCACAGATACGCTCCACAACGTTGAACAACGTGTTGCCGTCCGGTACCTTGGCCTCGGGCAGTGACTTGATGATGCCATTGAGGAGTGGTTGGATCACCAACCCGATGGCGAATCCGCGACCGCAAAGAATCAGCGCCATGAGCAAGGGGGGAGTGGTCGCCGTCACCGTCAGAAGTCCCACGGTGCTGAGCGTAAGGAGGACCATACCGAAAACGACGGTTCGACGCACGCCCCACCTGGACGGCAATCGATTGCCCAACACTGCGCCGATGCCGGTGATGAGTCCTTGCGGCAGCAGAGTCATTCCCGCCACCACTTCGGATCTGCCTTGAATCTCCTGCATGAACGCCGGCACCAGTAAGACAACTGCAAAGGTAACCACCGAGACGAGGGCTGCCAGCGTAAGTGCGAGAACCTGTTGCGGTTTCTGAAGGAGTGTCATGTCAATCATGGGATCCTCACGACGACTAGCCCATACCGCATAGGCAGCTATCAGCATGACTCCAACCGTCCAGTAAGGCCATACAGACGAGAAGAACCATCCGGACTGAGGCCCCTTTGAGGCGCCGTAAGACAGTCCTGCCAAACCGATAGAGAGCAAAATGAACCCGGGTGCATCGAAGTGTGCCTTACCGCTCTCCTGATGGGCGAACGTGCCAGGCAAACGCTGTATTCCCATGATCGCCAGGATGCCAACGGGAACATTGACCAAAAAGATCGTTGACCAGCCTGCAACATGGACGAGAACGCCGCCTAGAGAGGGCCCAACCGCAGGCGCCAGGAAAAGGATCAGTCCGGCGGCAGCCGACATCTGATTCCCTACTGACCCCTTGCCTAGGAGCATGTTCATGGCCAAGGGTACGAGCGGAGCACCAAAGACACCCTGTACCACGCGGGCACCAATCAGCGTCCATATACTCGGTGCAACTGCACAGAGCACGGATGACACCGTGAATCCTATCAAACTCAGCAGATAAATCTGCTTCGTGCCGAACCGTTTGGCCAAGTATGCTGTGCCGGTGAGCGCCATGCCCAATGCCAGTAAGTAAGCGCTCGCGACCCACTGAACGGTTGCCAGGGAGCTGTGCAGCGCCTTGGCCATGTCTGGCAGAGCCACGTTCACGACACTGCTATCCAGCATGGACATAAAGGGACCGGCTAACAACCCGATCTGCACCATGACGCCAAGGCGTTCGGTCTCGGCGACGTGGGTATCCGCAATTTGGGTCTGGTTCATCCCTCGATCTCCCTTCCATGATTGTCGAAGCTCATTATTGACTGACCATACAGTCGATATTTGGGCAAATGAAACATCGGCTCGTCACAGGACTCGCGTCACCTAGTCTGAGTAAACAGCCGTACCAGGCTGTCGGCAGTGGACACAGACGGCAGGGGCATTGCCATGGCCTTGGCAACGGCCAATCCTTGGATGCATGACCCCAACAGAAATGCCAAGTGTTCCGGATCTCCCTGGACAATCTCCCCGTCTTTTTGTCCGTCGGCGATGAATTGCGCGGCGATGGACCCGATCTCGGCGGCCAACGTCGAGACAACATGACGCGCCTCCTGAGGCACAGCGTCACTCACAAACGCCTGAAGAACCACCATGAACACGTGCGGCTGCTCGGACAAACCGACGACCACCTGTTCAATTAACCATCGCAGCCGCTCGGCGGCGCTCCCAGGCAACCCAAACGCGTGCTGGTAGAGGTGAATGGTCCCCCGTACGGCCCTGTCGACAAGGGTGTTGAATATCTCTTCTTTCCCGCCGAAGTAGTGGTAGATCAGGCCCTTGCTCACCCCCGCCGCAGAAGCGATGTCATCGACTCGCGTCCCGACAAACCCGTTCCGAGCGAATACTTTTGCTGCCGCCGCGAGAATTTGTTCCTTCCGCTCATCGCGAATCTGTTGGTTGACCTTCTCGGTGCGCGGGATAAGAACCACCTCTTTGACTGAACGATAAGTCAACGATAACACAATGCCAGCTGCAGATCAACAAATCATTGTGCCCAACCGCTTGAGCCGGACCAAGAACCGGGTTCCCGTATGGATACGGTAAAAGCCCCGGACCGCCGGGGCTTTCGGAATGTCGGGTCAAGCCTGCGTGACGGGCGCCCCCAGCTTGTTCAACGTTTCGCGGATAAACGCCGGTTCGTCCGCTGGCATCCGCGACGAAACGTAGTTGCCGTCGACCACCACTTCTTGATCGACGTAGTGGGCGCCTGCGTTGATCAAATCATCTTTTAATGGAGGATAGCATGTCAATGTCTTGCCCTTCGCAAGGCCTGCGCTGATCAAAATTTGCGGCCCATGGCAGATGGCCGCAATCAGTTTGCCCTGACTGTCCATGTCCTTGACAAACTGCTGTATTTGTTTGTTCAGACGCAGGTTTTCCGGTGACGATCCGCCCGGAATGACGACCGCGTCAAACTGATCCGCCTTCACTTCGTCGATGGAAGCGTCGGTCGTGTACGTCGCCTGTTTGTTCTTGCCTGTCAGTTGTTCACCTTTTTTCAGCCCGATGATAACCGTTTCGTGGCCCGCTCCTTTAATGGCTTCGTACGGTGCTTTCATCTCCGAGTCCTCGAATTCGTTGGCCAGCAGGAAAGCGACTCGCTTCATCTCTGCTTAGCTCCTTTCAACAGTGATGATGTGAGGCCCATGCTGTACAGTACCCGTTTTTGGATTCCCTCAAACACACAAGCGGCCACGATCAGACTGCCATTCGCACTCCATCCAGCACGCCGTCCTTTGCGCAACCTGCGCTCCACAGATCTTATCTCACGGTTCAATCGGTCCACAGTCGCACCCTGGCGTGGCTGTGAAATGATACACTGAAGAAAACGACGGGGAGGAAATCCGAACCATGAGTAAACTGAGCTTTCGTGTGAACCTGTCTCCAGGTGAAGCCTACAACAGGGTCCGTGAGGAGGAGGAAGCGGATCTGGTGCATGAGGAGTTCCATGACTTAGGGGATGGACGCGCGATTGGAACGTTGGTCTTCGAACGGTATTATTTCCGTACCAGTAACCGGGCGGCGCTCGTCGTCATCATCGACAACCTGAATGGGCAGACCGAGCTGCGCTCCATCGCGACAGGAAGTTCGGAAGGGCTGTTCTTCAAATTCGACTGGGGGGCCGCCAGCAGTTTTGCCAGCACGGTCGAACGCATTCTCAAAGACCACATCCAGGAATAGACTCTCCGAAACACACCGACGAATACAGTCTGGAGGTGCAGAAGTTCAGTGAGCCACCTCACAACACCAGGTCCGTGTCCGGAGGTATGTATCCGAGGTGCCTGGTTATGGTCACAATTTGGCCCTTGTGGTGAAATTCGTGCGTGATGGTGTGCGTCAACAGCCCCAGCGGAGTTGTCGTGAACGGCTCGGCCTGCCAGCGCACATGGTTCGACACGGGCTCAGTCCACCGCCCTTCAAACGTGCGGAGAAAATCGTGCACAAGCTCGTCTGCGCGTGCAAACCGATCCCGCACGGCACCGAGATCCGCCCGCGCAATTTCCTCCTCCGGGACGAACGCTGGTTCCGTGCGCAGCCGTGCAAACGCCCCGAGCCAATACAAATAGCAGTCAGCCACGTGGAAGTGCGTGCGCAGGATGCTGCCGTAGCCGAAATTGGGCAGCTCGGTCCGGAGATGATGAAGAGGAATGCCATCCAAGAACTGAAACAAGGACTGCCTGGTCTTCTGAATGAGATCGTATTGCTGTTCCAACAGGCTTTTCATCGCCGTCCTCCCCCCTACCAGAACCCATCTCATCCCGTCGGTCGACGCGTACAAGCGTCTCAGCACATCCCTGACGGCCTGTGAAATTCCTCATGCCCCCCCGTCTATGCACGGGCTTCTCCGCCGCGCTCCGGCTGCCAGTCGTACTCCATCCGGCGTGCGGCCGTCTGCGCGACCTCCACTCCGCAGATCTTGGCCACAATGTGCAGCGCCATGTCGATCCCGGCGGAAATCCCGCCCGAAGTGATGATGCGCCCTTCGTCCACATAGCGGACATCCCGGCGCACGGTGACGCCCGGAAACTCCCTGGCGAACCGGTCTAAGCTTGCCCAATGTGTGGTTGCCTTCTTTCCATTGAGCAGCCCGGCCTTGGCGAGCAGGAAAGCACCCGTACATACGGATGCCAGGATAGACACCCGAGCCTCCCGTCCTTTTATCCATTCGATCACGCTTGGATTGTGCACCTCCCGTTCACGCGCTCCCGGCCCCCCAGGAATCACCAAGACATCGAACTCTGGTGCATTCCCAAACCCATAATCCGTTTGAACCTTCAATCCGTTACGGGCATGGATGAGTTGTCCGTTTTCCGAAACCGTGCTCACAAGAAATGGTCGAACAGAGCCATTCGGCAACTGGCTGACCGAAAACACCTCAAACGGTCCGGCAAAGTCCAGCACTTCCACCTCATCGAAAAGAAGTATTCCTACGGTAACTGACCGATCCATTGAAGCCTCTCCCGCTACCTCAGATGCTTTACAAAGTTCATTGCGATTGTACCAGCCCCTGCCCGCATCGAGGACTTCGCCATCTACAATTCCGTTCCACCATTCTGTCGGCTGGGTCCGAGCTGTAAAAGATATATCACGTAATCTGTCGGAACACCAGAGAAACCCTGTTGCCGTAACATGGCCGTGATATTACCGCGGTGGTACGTTCCGTGGTTTACGACGTGTTGCACGATATCGCAGTAACGAACTCTCATTGACCCGAGAGAAGGGTGGGCATACAGTGAAAAGTCCTCCATGTCCTGCATCTCAAAAAACGCCCGATACCGTTCCTGTACCGCATCGAACATTGCACTCATCGATTCAAGGTCTTGATCTTCGATTTGCTCCTTCAGCAATTTCCGTGACGCCATGATTTCCTCAGTACTTACGCCGGACATGGCCAGTAACCAGACATTGTCCACCACATACATATGTGCGATGGTCTCGGCGATGGAAGAGAACACGCTTTGCACTTCCTTGCGAAACACTTCGACAGGCAATTGCCGTAAGTGCTCGAACGTCCTATCATTCGCCCATACATGGTACTCGTACAATTGGACGGATGGATGCGTCATTTCTCCCATGCCTCCTTGGCCACATTTCACGCTTGAACGGTGGCCCACCGCACTTTCACCAACTTTACGGCTCAACACAATGGATCTGTCGTCCCCCCCACCTTGTCAGTGGATGGGAACCTCGCTCTGGACGGCCAACGTGTTGCCTTCCGAGTCGCGGAAAAAAGCCATCCACACCGCCACGTTGCCGAGACGGCCCACTTCGTGAGGCGCACCGAGCAGTTCTACACCGCGGGACGTCAGGGTGCCGCTAGCCTCATGGATGTCTCGGACCTGGAAGTAGATGACGGACGACGGGTGATCGAACTCTGGGCGTTCCGGAACACTCAGGTAAAGACGCAGATCGCCGCACGCGAAGAACGCCATGTTCGGCCCCTGCCAGATCAAGGGCAGTTCCAACGTGTCACGGTAAAAGACGACCGCACGTTGGAGATCGTGGACGTTGACGGAGATTTGGCCTACCTTTTCGATGTTCAATTCAGATGGCATACTTGGTCCTCCTCTGGTCGGGACTCATCTCATCATCCCTCGTCTGGCACCATGCCGTTGTGCCCGCTGGGCCCGTGACGCGAGCTGAAATGCCCGTGTTACAAAATCTTCACGTTTGCTCCCACGCCCGTGCTCTCGTTGAACAACAAGTCCACCATGATTCGATCCGGTCGGACGTTTTCGCCCCTTGCCACCATCTCCGCGACGGCGTCGACCAAGTCTTGCTGTGTCAGATGAACCCCATGACGCCCCCAAATCCGTGCGTCGGCCGCGAACACCCCCGGGTCCCGTTCGAACTGTAAATCGACGGCTACCTGCTGCGGGGTACACCCCTCCCGGCGCGCGATGAACTCACAACACGCATCCACCACGTCCTGCTCGGTCAGATTGACGTATCGCGGATCGGACGTTCCTCCCGGATGTACGATGATGGGCTCGTCGTACCTGCGACGACGCCGGCCGAATGCCCGGAACAAGCGGACCAGAAGCCAGATGACGAAGCCCAGCAACAGGATGTCGACGATGGTGCCCACAATGGACGTACCAGGGCTATAGCCGGGTCCACCCCATCCGGGTCCAGCGTATCCCGGACCTGCCGGGTAATAGCCTCCGCCGAAGCCCCATCCAAATGGATGGAGCATGCTTCCAAGTACGAATCCGCCGAGGAACGACCCAAAGTGACCACCGTAGGAGCGCGCGCCACTCCCGGTGTACACGGGGTTCGAACCGGATCGACTGCTGTAGGAAGGCGCCGTATACCCGGAGTGGTACGTCCCTGAACCGGATGACGGTGTGCCCGACCCTGAGCTCGGTGGCGATGCAGTGCCGCTCGACGACGAGGACCCAGAATAGGACTTCGGTCCTGAACTGTACGATCCGCTCGACGCTGACTTGGAACCCAAACTGGTACTATAGGACGGCGACAGTGCGCTACTGGATGACCCACTGGATGGCGATGGTTTGTACCCGGAATAGGACCCGGCCGACGATCCGAAGGACGCATGGTACGAGGAACTCGAGCTGCCTCGAATTGAACTACCGCCAAGCCCTTGTGCCAGCGCGGCGGTTGGCGTGGCTGTGACCATCGCCAAGGATACGAGGAACACCAGGATGCTCTTTTTCACGAGCTATTCTCCTTAACATAAAAATTCAAATGACATCGTTTGCGCCCAACCATGCCGGACGACCTGCATGATCATCATATATGACGCGGCAGTTGGCGAAAAGTTACATCTGTAACCTAGACAACTGTACTCCAGCCTTCTTTGAGTTGCTCGTTCATCCACTCAACACCGGTCACGGAAGTCTCCCTTCGTCACATGTGATTCGGTCCTTCCACCCGTTTATCCTCCGACCGCTTGGCAATACTGTGGACAATATGACTTGTGCACATCGGACCGGAGGGAAAAAGATGTCTCGTGACAAAAGGAAAGAGCCGATGATAGATTTCCTCCTTCGTCATGACCCTGGCATTTGTGGACGCTGTGAGAGACTTCGTAGTAGAATGGAATCGAGGAGGCGACTCCAATGCTGAACCTGAACAAGGCGCGCAACAAGGAGACGTCCGGCGGAGCCAAAGCGTTGTCCGGCAGTGTCCTCGGCCGAGTGGTCCTGAAGGACGTGAACGTCAAGCCCGCAAAACGAGGCCGCCTGATGTTCATTCACACAGATCGAGGCACGAAGAAAATTCGTATCCCCGAGTAAGTCAGTACTTGGTACAACCGATGGACGTCGGCTGTTCCTCAATAATCGTTTGCCCAGTCCAATCCGTGGTATAGTGACTACGAATCCCGCTCATGCCCCGGCCGTAAGCCGCCGTGACGGATTCCTCGTATCACCCATTCATGCCCGTAAGGAGAGGGTTTCCCATGTCTTCTCTGTTGGACCAGGTCACCGCGGCGCTCAAAGAATTGGACTGGCCATACACCTTGCTCGATTCCGGAAGAGGCGTCCGGCTGGCATTGCAAACAGAACGGGGCGTGTTGGAGGGCGTCGTCACCCTTTATGACGATCGCAAATTCATCGTGTTCTCCTGTCGATCCCCGGTTCGAGCACCTGCGGAGAAACAGGCGGCCGTAGCGGATCTCCTCAACCGGCTCAACTATGCCCTGCTCATCGGAAATTTCGAAATGGACCCGCGCGATGGCGAGATCTATACCCGGACCAGCGTCGACGTGGAGTTCGTGGAGGTCAATTCGAAATTTATCAACAACCTGATCATGGCCGGGTTTCGCATCATGGACATGCACTTGCCTGTCCTGATGAACGTCCTGTTCGGCGACCTATCGCCAGAGGAAGCCATTGCCCGTGCGCAGGCCCAGTCCCAGAACTGACCTCCGCGCGGTGCGGGGAACATCCCCCCTGCAGCCCCTGCCGGCCAGGATGGTGCCAGACGAGAGCCGCCCACCCGCCCGGGACACCGGGCCGAGTGGGCGGCTCCATCATGTTCCCGATCATCGGTTCAACAGCTTCAGGAACTCGCGCATAAAACCGGGCAGATCGGGCCATGCATGCCCGGACACCAGGTTTCCATCGACGTGCAGCGTCTCCGTGATGTACTTGGCGCCCATGCCCTCCACCGAAGGCCTGCACGCGATATAGGCGGTCATCTCGCGACCCTGCAGCACGTCGCGGACGACCTCCAGCACCTGCGCTGCATGGCAGATGGCGCCAACGGGTTTGCCGGCCTCAAAGAAATGCCGGACGATCCGCGGTACGTCCGGATTCAACCGGATGTACTCCGGCGCGCGGCCGCCGGGGATGATGAGGCCGTCGTACGTCTCCGGCTTGACGTCCGCGAACGCCAGATTCGCGTCAATGAGGTAACCTGGCTTCTCCGTATAGGTGTCCCATCCTGTGAAATCGTGGACCACGGTGTTCAACTTCTTTACCGACGGGGCAGCGATATCCGCAGCAATGCCTTCTTCCAGCAGGCGATAATATGGGTAATAGATCTCGAGCGCTTCCACCGCGTCGCCGGCCAACAACAGCACCTTTTTCGCCACGGTCCTTCCCCCTCCCGTGTGCTTGGATGGCTTCCCGCCTACTATCTTATCCCAGTTTTCACCGGGTTGCAAATGCGGTGGTGCGGCTCACGGCTCCGCTCTCACGACACAAGACCGATCGATCTCGCCGGCGGACCGGTACCCGGCCAACGCCATCTGCAGGTCCAGCTCCGCCAGGCTGTGTGCGATCCACTGGCGCACGCCTGCTTCGCCACCCACGGCCAGCGCGTAGATGTACGGCCGTCCGACCAGCACCGCCCGGGCGCCGAGCGCAAGCGCCTTCACCACGTCGGCTGCACAGCGGATACCACTGTCCATGAGCAAGGTCTGATCCGGCCCGAGCGCTTCGCGTACCTCCACCAGGGCGTCGAGCGCCGCCACGCCGCCGTCCACCTGCCGGCCGCCGTGATTGGAGATGACCACCGCGTCGGCGCCGAGATCGAAGGCGCGACGGGCGTCCTCCGGATGCGTGATGCCCTTGACCAAAAGCGGCAGGCGCGTCTGCCGCCGGATGGAGGTCAGATGTTCCCATGTGAACGCGGGGTTGACATACACAGCCAAGAAGTGCTGAATGGCTGCGGCCATGTCCTCCTCCGGAGGACGGGCCAGACGGCTGCGAAATACCGGGTCGGTGAGATAGTTGGCGAGTCCTTGGCCTTGCAAGAACGGCAGGTAGGCGTTGGCCAGGTCGTGCTCGCGCCAGCCGAGCATGGTGGTGTCCACGGTCACCACCAACGCGCTGTACCCGGATTGTTCCGCGCGGGAGATCATGCTGGCGACGACCTCCGGATCGCGCCCCGGATACAGCTGGAACCACCGCGGAGCATCCCCCATCGCTTCCGCCACCCGTTCCATGGGAACCGAGGAGACGGTGCTCAGGACGAATGGCACACCGTGTGCGGCTGCCGCCCGGCCAACGGCCAACTCCGCGTCCGGATGCACAATCGACTGCACCCCGACCGGTGCCAGCAGAAAGGGTGCAGGAAGCCTCCGCCCGAACAGCTCGATGGTGAGATCGCGGTCCTCCACATTTCGCAGCATCCTCGACCGGATCCGCCACCGGTAAAACGCCTCCCGGTTGGCGCGCATGGTCGACTCCTGTCCCGCGCCGCCCTCCACGTACCACCACGGCCCGTCGGCCAGCCGTTCGCGCGCCCGCCTCGCCCACTCGTCCACGGAAATCGGCCAGTCGTATCGGCCGCCGGGCTCCAACGCCGTCGCATAGATCTTCAGTTGCGCATCCAGTCCGTGAGTGGTCAATCCCACCGCCTCCTCCCGATTCAATCAATTCCAATCTATCACATTCCTCACGCAGACGATCCAAAGCACATCTGGACCTCATCCACGCGGACCACCGCCATTGAGACGATTGGCGCATGTGCGTCCCACCGTCTCTCGGGTACAGTATGGGTGTGAAGCGATGGAGGAGGGTTAGGTCGTGTGGGAGGAACGCATTCGCCATGCGAAGCTGCGGGAGCGGGTGGTGAGCGCCGACGAGGCAGCCGCCTGCATCCAGGACGGGATGACCGTTGGCATCAGCGGTTTCACACGGGCTGGGGACGCCAAGGTGGTCCCCTCGGCACTGGCCGAGAGAGTCAAGAAGACGGGCGAGAAGCTGCGCATCAACCTGTGGACTGGCGCCTCGGTGGCGGAAGAGGTGGACCGCACCCTGGTGGAAGCGGGTCTGGTGGCGCGCCGAATGCCGTTTCAGTCAGATAAACGCATGAGAGAGGCCATCAACCAGGGTGACGTGATGTATGTGGATCAACACCTGAGCCTGACGGTGGAGATGATCCGCGAGGGCCAATTGGGAAACCTGGACGTGGCCGTTCTCGAAGCCATCGCGATCACCGAGGACGGTTGGCTGATTCCCTCCACTTCCGTGGGCAACTCACCTACGTACGCCATGACGGCCGACCGGGTGATCGTCGAGTTGAACACCCATCAACCCCTCGATCTCGAGGGCATGCACGACATCTACGTCCCCGGGCCGCGGCCGCACCGGGACCCCATCCCGTTGATTGAGGTGAGCGATCGCATCGGCACCCCGGCCATTCCGGTGGACCCCGACAAAATCGCGGGCATCGTCATCACCGATCGGGATGACCACTTCTCCGATCTCGCCCCGCCGGACGGAGACACGGAGCGGATCGCCGGCCACCTGATCGAATTTCTCGAGCACGAGGTCCGCTCCGGACGCCTGACGGAGACCCTGCGCCCGCTGCAGTCGGGCGTCGGCGCTGTCTCCAACGCCGTCCTGTACGGACTGCGCGAATCCCGCTTCCACGACCTGCAGATGTACTCGGAGGTCTTGCAGGACGCGGCGTTCGATCTCCTCGACACCGGGCGCCTGCGCTTCGCCTCCGGGTGCGCGATCACGCTCTCGCCCGGCCGCGCCCGGGACGTCTTGGCCCGCCTCGGCGATTACCGGGCGCACGTCGTCCTGCGCCCACAGGAGATCTCCAACCACCCGGGCATCATCCGGCGGCTCGGCGTGATCGCCATGAACACAGCGCTGGAGGCCGACATCTACGGCAACGTCAACTCGACCCATGTGCTCGGCACGCACATGATGAACGGCATCGGCGGATCCGGCGACTTCGCCCGCAACGCCTACCTGTCCATATTCGTCACCAAGTCGACCGCCAAAGGCGGCCGCATCTCGAGCATCGTGCCGATGGTCTCCCACGTGGACCACACCGAGCACGACGTGCAGATCATCGTCACAGAACAGGGGTTGGCCGACCTGCGCGGACTCGCCCCGCGCGAGCGGGCGCGCCTCATCATCGAGCGCTGCGCTCACCCGGACTACCGGGACGCCCTGCGCGAGTACTACGAAGCCGCACTCCGCCTGGGCGGCCACACCCCGCACGTGCTGGAACAGGCGTTGTCGTGGCATGTGCGATTGCGGGATACCGGGTCGATGCACCCATAGGGCAAAGAGAGACGGAAAGAATGATGAGGGTACGTGAACCGGGCGCGAATGGTGGGGCGCACCTTCACCGCCCCACCGGTGCGACCGGCACCTCCACGGCCAACCCCGCCACCGGCGGTTGCCACAACACGTCCAGCGAGATCGTCCGCTTCGGATCGGCCTTGGCGAACACCAGCTCCCAGCCCTGGCCCGCCGGATCGGCCTGTATGCTCTGGCGCGGGACCTCCCGGCCGCCCTCCCCTTGGGGAACAGGCACCGACTCCGAGAGCGAGAAATCGACCAGCCGCTGCCCGGCAGCCGACAGAGCGGAAGACGGTACGTTGGCCTTGACGTGCACCACCGTCTTGTCCGGCAAGAACTGCACCCGGTCGACGGACACCGGCAACGCGTCCGCGTCTCCCGCCACCGTGTGAGATCCGCCGGTCCCACCGCCTCCCCCCGCGGACGTGCCCGCCTGCCCTGCTATGGCCCCGGCCAACGTCCCTGAGTTCAAGCGGATGGATCCCTCGTTCCACCCGGTCGGTACCACGGTCAAGGTACGAACGCCCGCCGGAAGTTTGCCGACGGCCATGACGATCCGATACTTTGCCCGCCCCGCAGGGTCCTGGCCTGCGTCCATCCATCCGAGGATCTGGCGGCCAAGCAGATGGCCTTTGTCATCCACCACAAAAGCGCTGCGGATGCCGCCGATGTCGAACGCCATGCCCGCGTCCTGACGCACGCCCGGCGGAGCCGTCACGGTGGCGAAGATCAACGTCTCGTCCGGCGCCGCATCCACCTCGTCGACGTCGAAGGTCACCCCGCTCGCCTCGCTGCGCACGTTCGGATGGAGGACGCGCGTGGCCGCCGCCATCTTGGCGCGCGACACCGGGATGGAAAAGTCCCACGTGCCCGCCACGTCTCCGATGTGCCGGACGTGCACGTGCAAAGTGAATTGTTCCGGCAGGGTCCAGAACGGCTGTTCGTTCTGCATCGGTTCGAACACCACCCCGGCGTAGCGTCCGTCATCCGTCGGCTGAAACTCTCCGCCCGAAAAGCCGCGGATGGGGCGGCCGTCGACGTCGATTTGGATGTCCTGATCTCGGATCACCGGCTTGGCCGGAGCGTCGGGGCCGAAGGATTCCACGAGATCGAACTCGAACCGCACCGGATCGGCGTACACGTTGCCAATCGTCAGCGTGATCCCGTGGCTCGTTACGCTCTGGCCGACCTTCTGCCCGTAGCCCTGCAGCTCCGGCGTGCGCACATCCGGCGGACTGACGGAGGTCCCGAGCAGATTGAAATCCCGTCCCAAGTGCAGAAGCTGAGGCGCCGCAAAGCCGCACGCCAGGATGACGCCAGCGGCCGCCAGCCCCCCGACCGCCCAACGCCGGCGGCGGATGCCTCCCGGCGTTCGTGGCGCGCCTTCGCCTTTCTCGGCCTTTGAGATCACGCCGACACGCTCAACTGCCTGTGCCCGACGCATCACCGCCCGCTCGTCCAGGGCGAGCGTGTGCTGCCACACCCGCTCGCGGCTTCGCATCAACCGTTCCTCCAGCGCGTCCATCCGTCATCCCTCCCTGTCCATCTGTTCCAACGCCTGTCGCAGCCGCTCCTTCGCCCGCCGGAGCCGCGTCTTGACCGTGTTGGACGAGACGCCGAGCACCGCCGCCGTCTCCTCCACGCTCATGTCGTGGTAGTACCGCATCACCAACACCTCCCGGTACTTGACCGGAAGCTGCATCACCTGCGCCAGCACCCCCGATTCGTCGAGGGCCGCGTAGTGATCCGGGCGGCCCGGCGCGTGGCGGCTCAAGCCCTCGCCATCCATCAGCACCCAGCGCCGCACCCGCCGGGCCCGCAGCATGCTCCGGGCCCGGTTGACGGTGCAGGTCGTCAGCCACGTGCGCACCGCCGCCGGAGGTTGCTGGGGATCCAATCGATGGAACGCCGTGATGAACACCTCCTGGACGCAGTCCTCCGCGCTCTGGATGCTCCCGAGGTACGACGCGGCCAGATGGATCAACCGGCTCTGGTGTTCCGCGATCAGCCGCTGCAGCCACGCCGTCTGGCCAGCGTCCACCTCTTCCCCGGTCACCGCTGGCGGCCAGCCGCAGGCTCGTTCGGGCCAATTCAGCGTATCCGTGGGGGTCACCTCCTGGTTTGAACATGGACACCCTACATACGCGCGGGAGGATGGCGAAGGGTTCAACGGGCGGGCGAATCGGAAGATATGAAGAGCAGAACCATGAGGGCCCGATGCCGGCATGGCAGGAGCATCGGACCCCTGGCTTCGAGTGGCAGAACAGCGGAGCCTGGGAAAGAGCGATGAAGTGCGGGTAGCCGGGTGGGGCACCCGATGCATCCGCGTCCCCACCCGGAAGCGAAGGGGGGTTCCCTGCGGGCGGGCGGACTCATCCCACGGGCCGGCGGTTACGGCACGAGCACAAGACGGTTGACCTCGCCCCGATCCAGGCGATCGAACCCCTCGTTCACCTCGTCCAGCCGAATGCGCCCGGAGAGCAGCTTGTTCACGGGCAGCCGCCCCCGCTTGTACAGTTCGATGAAGCGAGGGATGTCCCGCGCCGGTACACAACTGCCCACGTACGAACCTTTGAGCGTCCTCTCCTCCGCCGTCAACACCACCGGCGGCAGGGACATCCGGTGATCCGGATGCGGCAGGCCGGTCGTCACCGTGGTCCCGCCGCGGCGCGTGATCCGGAAGGCGGTCTCCAGCGCCGGCACCGAGCCCGCCGTCTCGATGGCGAACTCCACGCCCCCGCCGGTCGCCGCGCGAATGTGATCCATCACGTCCGGGTCCCGCGCATCAAACGTATCCGTCGCCCCCAACGCCTCCGCCTGCCGCAGTTTGGAAGGGTTGACGTCGATGGCGACGATCCGCCGGGCACCCGCCGCCAACGCCCCCAGGAGGGCGCTGAGCCCCACGCCGCCCAGCCCAACGATGGCGACGGAGCTGCCCGCGGACACGCGGGCAGTGTTGACGACCGCGCCGACACCGGTCATCACCGCGCATCCAAAGACCGCCAATTCGTCGAAGGGGACGTCCGGATCGACCCGGACGAGCGAGTGCTGGGATACGACGGCGTATTCGGCAAACGCGGAGACGCCCAGGTGATGGTGGATCTCCGCCCCGTCCTCGTGGTGCAGACGGCGGCCCCCGCCGAGCAGCGTTCCGGCCGTGTTCGCCGCGGCGCCCGTCTCGCACAGATTCGGCCGGCCCTCCTGGCACGGCACACAGTGGCCGCAACTGGGGACGAAGGAGCAGACCACGTGATCGCCGGGCCGGACCCCCACGACCCCCGGTCCCACCGCGACCACCTCGCCCGCCGCCTCGTGACCCAACACCATGGGTACGGGCCGCGGCCGGCTGCCGTTGATCACGGACAGGTCCGAATGGCACAGCCCGGCGGCGCGGATGCGGATCAACACTTCACCGAATTGCGGGTCGTCCAGGTGAACGGTGCAGATCTCCAACGGCCGGCTCTCCACATAAGGGGCCGGCTTGCCCATGGCGGTCAACACGGCAGCGCGCGTTTGCACACACAACGCCTCCCTGTCTTCGATGCTGTGATTCTTATGATTCTACCATGAATCTTTTCACTTCATCCCGACGGTTTGAGGCGCGGTCCCCATCTGCCGCCTGCGGACGTGGCGCAGCGACGAGACGCTGTACAGCACCAGGGCCGTCCAAATCAGCGCGAACGCCAACAGGTCCGTTTCCGTAAACGTCTCGTGATAGACGAACACCCCGAGCAGCAGCGTGATGGTGGGAGACAGATACTGGACGAATCCCAGGGTGACCATGCTCAGCGCTTTGGCCGCCATGCCGAACCACAAGAGCGGCAACGCCGTGGCGAGCCCGGAGAACAGCAACAGGATCAGGTGCGCGGGCGGCAGGCTCCAGGCGCCGTCCGTGCCCTGCACGTGCGTCACGGCCAGGTACAGCAACGACAACGGAAGAACCAGGGTGGTCTCCCACGTCAGGCTCTCCATGGCCTCCATGGGCACCTTCTTCTTGACCAATCCGTACAGACCGAAGGAGATCGCGAGGGCGATGGCGATCCATGGGAACCGGCCGTACGCCCACACCGACACGGCCACCCCGGCCGCCGCGACGGCGAGCGCCCCCCACTGCCATGCGTTCAGCCGCTCCCGCAAGAACACGATGCCGAGCAGGACGTTCACCAGCGGATTGATGTAATACCCGAGGCTCGCCTCCACCATGTGGTCCGAGTTGACCGCGTAGATGTAGGTCAACCAGTTGATGGTGATGAGCATCGCCCCGATGGTCGTCCAGGCCAAATACCGCGGGTTTTGCGCGATCCGCAGGCCATCCCGCAGGCGGCCCGTCACGTACAGGAGTCCCCACACGAACACGGCCGACCACAACACCCGGTGGGCGAGCACTTCTATCGCCGACAGGTTCGCGAACAGCTTCCAGTAGACCGGAAGCAGCCCCCAGCCACCGTAAGCCAGCACCGCGTAGACGATGCCCTTCTTGTTCACCCTCAACATCCCTCCTTCTCACACATCGCGTGTACGCCCGTCGAGCGTGGTGACGTTCTCATCATACCCCCGCCCGTTTGAATTGCAACAGCCTGGAAATCCGGCACGGGATTGAAAACCGGACGGGCAATCGGGGATGATGTCGTCAGGGAACCGAATGAGGAGGAGTACCGTTGTTTCGACGCATCGGGAAGCTGTGGCGCCTCTGGGAGATTTACTCTTTCATCCAATCCTTCACCCCGGCCGGCTATGCCGCGGACAAGGCGTGGAACTATGTCCTGGATCGCCTGCGCACGCGGGACTGGGTCTTCCTGATCCTCTCCGGGGTGCTCGCCGTCTTATGGGGATTGGAGGGCATCAATTGGGGGGTTCAACTGGTCCTGTCCATTCTGCGCGCCTTGGGGGTCTCCCGCACCGTGTGGCCCCAGGGCCCTGTGTCCGCCCTGGGGCACCCCACGGTGGATCGCTTGGTCTGGTGGCTCCTCGCGGGACTCCTGTGGGCGGTGTCCTTCCTGCGTTGGTTGCTTGCTCTCCTTCGCCACCTGTGTGTTTCCCGCACGGACGGGGGAGCCGGCGCATGGCGCAAGCACGCCACCGAAGGGCGCTTCTCCGGAGGCCGGGGCGGACGGGACCCCCTGAACACGGAACGAGGCGCGCGAAGCCTTCCGGTAGGTGAAATCCCTGCCGGATGGCTGTCGTTGTTCCTCGCTTGGGTCGCGGAGATCCTCATCTTCGCGTGATCCGGCACGGGTGCCGTGGCCGGCTTATACCCGCTCCACGGCGCCGGCCGGATCACCGAGGGAATCGAGGACGTCCGACAAGGAGAACTCCGCCGCCGCGATGGCCTCGTCGGCCACGCCATAATACATGCGGATGCGGTCACCCTCGAGCAGGGCCCCGCAGGAGAACACCACGCCGCCGAAGAAGCCGTTCATCTCGTAGGCGGTCTCCGGTGCCAGGATGGGTTCACGGGAGCGGGCGACCACGCGGCCGGGATCGTCCAGATCCAGCAGCGCCGCCCCCATGGCGTAGTGGTTGTCCGCATCCGCGCCGTGGTACAGCACCAACCATCCCTTGTCGGTCCGGATGGGCACCGCGCCGCCGCCGATGCGCTGCCCGTCCCACATCCCCGGCCGGCGCCCGAACAGATACCGGTGATTTCCCCAATGCTGCAAATCCGGAGAATCGGCGATCCAGATGTCAAGCGCGCCCATCCCCCGCGGCGCCGGCCGGTGCAGGGCGAAGTAACGGCCTCCGACGGCCTCCGGAAACAGCACCACATCCTTGTTCTCCGGGGGGAAGATCAATCCCAGGCGTTCAACCCTTTGAAAATCCCGGGTCACGGCCAGCCCCACGGCCACCCCGTAACCGGAGACCGCGGTGTACGTGATGTAATAGGCGTCGCCAATCCTCGCCACCCGCGGGTCTTCCACCCCGAAGGCCTCGTACGGGGTCTCCGGCTGCACCAACGGCTTTTCATCCACGGTGAAGTGGCGGCCGTCGCGGCTTCGCGCCACGCGCAGGTGGGACATGGACGTCAACCACACCGTCTCCAGCGTGTCCGCACGCCGGACCGCGCGTGGATCGCTAAAATCATACGCCGTGTCCGACCGGTCCAGCTTCCGCACGGTCGTCTGTCCAGAGTCGGGATCGTACACGGGCACGCCCACGGTTTCCGACGTGGCCGCTGCCTGCTCTGCGACCCGGAGCAGGAGGATCACCTCGTCCCCGTAGCGCGCCACACCGGCGTTGAAGGCCCCGATGACCTTCAGATCCGGCCGTGATGGCGGTACGTCCTTCGGCGTGAGCAGAGGATTCTCCGGAAAGCGAATGGCCTGCAACTGTATCCCTCCGTGCCAACCGTCTGAGACGGTGCATTTGGATCCTGATCCTAATGTGTCCCATCCGGTTTGGCAATCCTCGGGTTCGTCCAGGTTTGTCCCTTCATCTTGACAAGGGGACGCCAAAGGTCTATGTTTCATTCCGGACAAACCGAAAGGGTTGCGAGACCTCTCGGTGCCACAAACGTCATCCTGTGAGGGAGTAGCTGCCGCGGCCCGGCCGCGGGTGAAGCGCGCCGTCAATACGGTGAAAGCAGGTCTGGCACCCGCTTTGCCCGGCGCCTTCCATGGCACCCATTCGACATCAGGGACCATGAGCGAGACTTGCAGTCCATACGGGGGAATGGGAGAGAATGGACCCCCGCCGCGGACTGGGTCTCGCTCATTGCGTTTATGACGCGTACGACGCGCCTGCCGGCTGTCCTCGTTCACATTCTGGAGGTGTCCTGATTGGATTGGATCTTGCTCGTCGCCAACGTCGCTCTGGTCAACATCATCCTGTCCGGAGACAATGCGCTCGCCATCTCCATGGCGGCAAACCGGCTGCCGGAAGCCATGCGGAAGCGGGCCATCACGCTCGGCAGCACCATCGCCATCCTGCTCTTGATCCTTTTTACCGCCGCCGGGACGTTCCTCATTCGCCTGCCCGTGCTCAAGACCATCGCCGGGGTGATGCTGTGGTGGATCGCCGTCCGGCTGGTCCTGGAGCATGTGCGTCCGGCCACCGAAGAGGCACCGACCGTGTCCGCCCAGCCCAACGAGCTCTGGAGAGCCATCGGCGCGATTGTCGTCGCCGACCTCGGCATGGAGCTTGACAACGCGATGGCCATGCTCGGCGCGGCCAACGGCCGCTTGAGCGTGCTGATGGTGGGCTTTCTCTTCACCATCCCGTTCCTCATCTTCGGAAGCCGGTTCATCTCCAGGGTGTTTGATCGACTGCCGTGGATTGTGTATCTGGCAGCAGCCTACATCACCTGGATCGCCGGACGCATGGCCGCCGACGACCCCATCTTGCTCCGCACCCCTTGGCATCCCTTCTTGCACTGGGCGGTGCCGGTGACCTTCGTCGCCGTCTTCGTGGCCGCCACGATCCTGCTCGTCCTGTGGTTCCGGCATCGACGCGCAGAACCGGTGGCGCACCCCGGGACCGCAGCCGCGGCCAGCACGCAAGGCGCCGACCGCCCGTGAGGGGACACCCTGCATAAGGCCGGCCTCCGCGTGCATCCTATCGGATATCCGCAGGAGGGGGACATGGAGATGCATCGAGATCGAACGGATCGGCGAGAGACGGAGCGCCATCCAGTCGCACGCGCGGAAGAAGACGATCTTCACCACCTCATCTCGTCTCTCGACGAACACCAACGGCGGCAGGTGCGCGCGTACATCGAACGGTTGAAGCTCGGCCAAATCCGGTACAGCGGGCCCCAGAACGGTCTGTACACCGGCGAATTTCCGGATCGCATCGGGGGTTTTGTGCAGGACCCGTGAAGGCGCACCCGTTCGCCGGAGGGCCGGGGTCAGGACAAAGTGAACGGAAACACCCAGGTCCCCGGGACCTCCCCCACGCGGTGAACGATGAGCTCGTAGCGGTGCCCCGGTTGCAGCGGCGCTGTCATGACCTTCATCTCCACCGTCCGTCCCTGTGAGACCGTCCCGGCGGACAGCATCGGATACCGCTCCCCGGTGTCCACGCAGACCAGCTCCGGCCGATCATCATTCCGCGCAACCACGTCTTCCCCCGTGGGCACCGACCGTACACCGGACAGACGAAACTCCGCGCTGCCCGGGGTGAGGAGGATGGTGTCGAGCCGCAGGGTCACCCCTCCATCCGAGGCGCTCCGGTTGACCGTGACGGTACGTTCGGAACCCGACGGGTTCTGCACCCAAGTGAATCCCCAGTGGCCTGACCGTTGCTTTTGCTGGGACCCGTCCACCGACAGCCATTCCATCCCGTCGATGCGCAACGTCAGGCGCAGGCCGAGGGCCAACTTCCACGCCGGCACGCCATCGAACGTCAACTCCCCCGCTCCGGTGTCGGTGTCCCAGGTGCCGCTCGAAACCCGGTACACGTGGCCGAACTGATCCGTGACGACGACCCTGGAAGAATCGGGATGCCACAAGGCACTGTCGATCCGCAGGAACAGGACCATCCTGGCGCTGTCCACATACGCTCCCGACAGATGCACGGTCAGCCCGTTGTCCGTCGCGGACACATCCAACGTCTGGATGCCTCCCTCGCGGGCGAGGCGCGCGAGACCCCGGTCCTGCGGCAGAATCAACCATTGCGCGCCGGGAATGCCGTCGACGGCGGCGTAGACGGTCTCTGCCCAATTGGGGGCGTAATACAACGCCCCCCTTGCCCCCGCCACGATGGCGGCGCAGGCGGCCAGCCCGACGACGCCCCGGCGGAACCACCGGATCGCACGCGGCTCCCCGGCCTGCCGTCCTGCCGCTGAAGAACGTACCGCCTCGCGCACCATCTCCGGCACATCCGCCGCCACCTGGGGTGCTGTGTCCGCAAAATAGCGCCGCACAGCCTCTTCGACTTCCGCGATCCGTGCATCCACCGGCTGTCTGTCTCCCGTCATCGGCCTCATCCTCCGTCCGTCTCGCCGCATCCCCATCTCCCGGCGGCGCTCGGGCCGCCGGCCCCTTCGCCCATCTCGCGCAGCCGCCGCAGGGCACGGCTGAGGCGAGCCTTCACGGTCCCTTCGCGCATCCCCGTAATGGCCGCGATTTGCTGCACGGTGAGATCCTCGCCGTAACGCATGGCCAACAACTGTCGATCCCGCTCCGGGAGCAGTGCCAGCAGCTCGCCAATCCACATGCGATCCAGCGCACGCTCCTGCGGGATCCCCTGCGCAGCCGCGCCGCCGTGCACATCCCAAGGAAGGTCCTCTGGCCTGGACCGGCGCCGCTCGTTCAGGAACAAGCGCCACAAAATCCGGAGCATCCACGCCTCCGGCGAGGTCCGAATGCGATGTCGCGTTTGCCACGTGCGGGTCAGCGCCTCCTGCACCAGGTCCTCCGCCAACTGCACGTCGCCGGTCCATCGGGCCGCCAGCCGCAGCGCCCGCGGCACGACCGCCTCCGCGAAGCGGGAAAACCCATGGACATCCTGAATGTCTTCCGGCCGTGTGTCTGTTTTGGGACCATCCACGAACTCTGCCTCCTCGCACCCTTCACCCGTATGACACACGAGTCCGCAGAAACGTTGCAGGCCGCCGGAACATACCGGCGGCCCGATGTGGCGGGACGATGGAGCGACGTGCCACGGTGCAAGGTCCAGAGCCTCCCGGACCTTCCCGGCGACGACTCACTTCACCCGAAGCACAATTTTCCCCTGCAGATGGCGGTGCTCGCTCAGCTCATGCGCCTTGGCCGCCTCGGCCAGGGGGAACACCGCCCCCACCACCGGCTTCACCCGGCCCTCCTCGATGAGGCGGCCGATCTTCGCGAGCTTCTCGCCGTCAGGTTCCAGGAAAAACCAGGCGCCTCGGATACCTCTCGCCTCGCATGCCTCCTGTTGGGGTGGCGACACGATGGAGATCAGGAGTCCGCCGGGTTTGACCACGTCCAGGCTCTTTTCCTGCACGTCCGCCCCGACGGTGTCGAAGACGATGTCATACACCCGCCCGTCCTTCGTGAAATCTTCCGCGGTGTAGTCGATCACGCGGTCCGCCCCGAGCTCTTGCGCCAACGGCGCATTCCGCGCGCTCACGGTGGTCGTGACCTCGGCGCCGAAGTGTTTCGCGAACTGGATAGCGTACACGCCCACGCCGCCAGCGCCGGCATGAATGAGGACCCGTTGCCCCGCCTGCACACCTGCCCGGTCCACCAAAGCTTCCCAGGCGGTCAACGCCGCGAGCGGCACGGCGGCCGCCTCCTCGAACGACAGATTGGAAGGTTTCTTGGCCACGAGACGCTCGTCGACCGCGATGTGCTCTGCGTAAGCGCCGTTGCGGGCGATGTCAGGCCGGGAGAACACCTCGTCTCCCACGCGGAAGCGGGTGACCTCCGGTCCTGTCCTCACCACCACCCCCGCCACGTCCCAGCCGAGAATGAGCGGAAACGCGTACTGCAACCGCTGCTGCAGCCACCCGTTGCGGATCTTCCAATCCACCGGATTGACCGCGGCCGCGTGCACCTCAATCAACACATCCCGGGGACCCACCTGTGGCTCCGGCAGTTCGCCGTAGCGAAGTTGATCCCGGCCCCCGTACGCCTCAATATAGACGGCCTTCATCGCATCATCCCCCTCACGATTCCATGGTAAGTGATGCACCACCATTGTACATCGAACGCCTGGTTCGCATCGTGATACAATCCTCTCAGCACCCGTTGCACCGTGTCTGCATCGACACCATTCATGAGGAGTGAAACGCATGACCCAGCCCACGAAGGCCCTGCCCGACATCCGCCACACCATCGTTCTCCGTGCGCCCATCGAACGGGTATGGAAAGCCGTGGCCACCGCCGAAGGCCTGGCCGGATGGTGGATGCCGAACACGTTCGAGCCCGTTGCCGGCCGTGACTTCGTCCTGCACGCCGGACCGTACGGGGACTCGGCGTGCCGGGTGACCGAGATCCATCCGCCCCACCGCCTCGCCTTCCACTGGGACACGGACTGGCATGTGGTGTTCGAACTCCGCGAACGCCCGGACGGCGAGACGGAACTCACCCTCCTGCACGGCGGTTGGGCCGCCGACAAAGCGACGCGATTCGGACAACCCCACACCGCCGTGCGAGACATCATGGACGGGGGTTGGGACAAACTCATCCACGAGAAGCTGCCGGCGTACGTGCAGCAGATGTCGTCCTGAAGCCGGTTCCTCTCGCCCTCGGCCGGTGGGTGTTCCTCCTGGTCGTCCTGTACGTGATGTGGAGTCCTCTGCTGTTCGGCGGCTGGTCCATTCGCGAAGCCACGGCCGGCATCTGCGCCGCCTACTACCTCGCCCTCATGGGGATACGCCGGGAACAGTGGCCGGCCGGATGGCGCACCGCCATCGGGATGGCCTGCATCGCCGCCATGGTGGGGTTGGCCATCGGCGTCCACGAACAATCACTCGGCATGGTCGGGCTGTACTTTCTTGCCGGCGTGACAGCGGTGCGACTGCGGGGAGCCTGGTCATGGATATTGGCCGCTGCTGTCCTGGCCGGGTTTCTCCTTCTCATCGCCGACCGCTCCCTGCTCGGCCACGTGCCGGTCACTGCGTACGCGGGCCATCTCATCGGCCTCGCGGGCGCCTACGCGGCCGGGTGGAGCGTCGGCGTCCGGCGGCGGGCCCGGGAATTGCAGGAGCAGCACCTGGCGGCGTTGGAGCGCGCCCACCGCGAACTCCAGGAGGCGTCCATCCAGTCCATGCAGCTGGCCGTCCTCGAGGAGCACAACCGCATCGCCCGCGACATCCACGACAGCGTCGGACACACGCTGACGACGCTGGTGATCCAGTTGCAGGCCTTGCGCCTGCGTCTCCGCGAGGACAGGGAGGGCGCCGCATCGCAGCTCGACGCGCTCGTCGCCGTCGCCCGCCGCAGCCTGCAGGACGTGCGCAGTGCCGTGCGGGAGATGGCCGCTGAACCCGTGACCGGGCCGCAGGTCATGACCGCGCTCATCCGCCAGGTCGAGCGGAGCAGCGGTCTGCCCATCTCGTTCGAGTGGCCTACCGACCAGGACGATTGGCCGCAGGACGCCACGGCCGTCCTCCACCGGGTGCTCCAGGAGGCATTGACCAACGTCGTCCGCCACAGCAGGGCGGCACGCGCGACCGTGCGGGTGGAGCGAACGGACCACGCCGGTTCCCCCGCCCTCCGTCTCGTCGTGGAGGACGACGGCATCGCCCGCCCCGGTGCGCCGCTCGAGGAGGGATTCGGCATCCAGAGCATGCGATCCCGCTGCGAGGAGGCGGGCGGCCGCTTCTCCTGGGAGGCCCGCTCACCGCACGGCCTTCGCATCGAAGCGGTCGTCCCGTGGAACATCGCGAGCAAGGACGCCGCCCATGAATGCGACGCCGCCTGCGCCTTCGGAAACGCGGATCCGCGTCCTCATCGCGGACGATCAACGCCGACGGCTTGTGGGCGACCGGCGATATCGTCCGCCAATTGCCCCGGACCAAAGTGCTCCTGCTCACCACCTTCGATGTCCCCGAGTACGTGCACGACGGCATCCGCGCCGGCGCCGTGGGTTATCTGCTCAAGGACGAGGAGGCGGGTGCGCTGATGGACGCCATCCGCGCCGTGCACCGCATCCTGCATAAGTTGGGCGTGGAGGACCGAACCCAGGCGGTCGTCATCGCGCTGCGCCGCGGGATCGTCCGATGACCGTCTATCCGGGGATAGAGCCAAGTCAACGCACAGGCGGGCAAACATCCACCGCGCGACAGACGACCGCACGCAACCGATTGCGGTATCCTCCCATCAGCCCCCGATGACGGGGCGACGCTCCGGCCCGTTTGCCAGCGGCCAGGGGCGCACAGGAGGAATCCGCACATGCCGTATGCGAAGGATGTCATCATCGGCGTCATCCTGCTCCTCTGGATGGCCCAACGTCAACTTCGACCCCGGCCGCTCAGCGGCAGGCTCTTGGTCTGGCCTGTCATCGTGGGGCTGTACGCGACATACGAGGCCATTCAATCGCCGCATGTCGATCCCGCCGGTTGGATCTCCCTCATCGTCACCCTGCTGGTGAGCCTCGCCGTCGGCTTGGTGCGCGGCCACCTCACCCGGCTGTACCAGGAAAACGGCCAGTGGATGATTGCCGGCTCCTGGAAGAGCTTGTTGTTTTGGTTGGTCACCATCCCCATCCGCTGGGGCCTTCGCCTGGTGTTGGTCCCGCTGCTCGGCCCTGGGGCAGCGCTTCACGGCCCGGCCAGCGCCCTGCCGTATTTGTTCGCCATCACGGGTCTGCTGGCCGGCCGCGCCATCGCCATTACGCTGCGCCATCCCGACGCGGTTCGACAGGCCCGGATGCGCCTGGCGCGCAGGCGCAGCCTGTAACCGCCTTATGCCTGCCCGGCCGTCCGTCGCCGCTTCACCATTCGATACCACGACCACAGGCCGGCGGTGAACGCGGCGCTGACGGCCAAGTACGCCACGCCAATGCCCCGCAGCAGGGCGTCCTCATCCTGTTCCGTCACCCGCAGCGAACGCCCGGCCAGCACGAACCCGCCGTCCGCGCCGCCATAGGGTTCCACCACGGCCGCGATGCGCACGCCCGGCTGCGGTTCCCACGTCAACACATCCCGCCCGTGCGCCTTCGCGTAACCGAGAACGCCCGGAGAAAGGACAGGCGTCTTGCCATCCAGTTGAGCGTTCGAGTACCGCACTTGGCCATGCGCGTCGTAGACGATGACGAACGGATCGAGACTGGTCTTCACGTGCACGACCGGCCGGCCTGCCACCGATTGGATGGCCGCCCCTTCCCCCAGACGTTCTGCGATGGCCCCCACCATCTCCAACTGGGGCTGATTGGCCGCGGCACGCATCGTGTGCTGGATCACCCCGTAGGTCACCATGGCCAGGAAGGAGAGGACGAGCACTCCGGACACGTACCGGAACCACCACAGCCCCGGCCGCTCCCACGTGAAGCGTGCCACCACGGCACCGATGCCGAGATCCAACAGCGTCCGCCACGTCACCCGGTGTTGCTCCAACACGGCGTGCGGTTCATCCTCGTATCGCGCGCGCCAACTGCGGGGATAACACCGAATCGTCAATCCGGAGACGTCCCGACTCTGCCCGCCTCCAAGAAGGGCGGATGTGATACACTGACCAAAAGCGCGAAGGGAGCCGTGCGCCGTGAGCGAGCTCGCCTTTCAAGTGAATCTCACCCCCGCCGACGCGTATCAGAAGGTGCGCGACGAACAGGACGCCGATCTGGTGCATGAAGAGTTTCACGACCTCGGCGAGGGCCGATGCCTCGGAACGTTGATCTTCGAACGCTACTACTTCCGCACAAAAAACCGGGCAGCTTTGGTCGTCCTCGTCGACAACCTGCAGGGGGTGACGGAGGTTCGCGCCATTGCGACGGGCAGTTCGGAGGGCCTGTTCTTCAACATCGACTGGGGTGCCAGCGAGAACTTCGTCCGATCCGTCGAACGGATTCTGCGGGACTTCATCCGCTAGAAATCCGCCTTGACTCTCCCGTAAGGGGAGCCCTCACGATGGGAACAGGGTGGAACGAAGGCATGAGGGACCTGCTGGCGCGCGCGGAGGCCTGTTGGCGACAAGGACTGTCCCCCGCCAGCAGCGAGGTGCAGGCGTTGGTGGACGAATGGGTGTCGCACTTTGCGAATGCCATGCAGACCGAGGTGACGCCGGCCTTTCTAACCCGCTTCACGGAGTACGTCCGCCAGGTGGAACGGGAACCCAACCAGCGCCTGTGGGACATCTTCTGCCGGCTGAACCCGGAGCGGATGCGGCCCGCGTACGAAGCTCAGCAGCTCCTGTTGGCCGGCTTTCGGGTCAAGTTCGGGCTCGGGTAAGGCCGTCCCCCTGAGCGTAGGGCACCCCGGTACGCAGAGCGCCCGTCTCCGACGGTCAGGCAGGCCCACGCCGTAACCGCCCGTTCCGCCAGCACCTCCGACACCACGGGGTCTGGTCCGAGCGGCGGCGCCACCACCCAGGCCGGGGCCCCGTCGGGGGGCCCCCCTGCCCCCACGACGCTCGTGCGTGCAGGGGACTGGGGACCGCCGCCCTTGGACGCGCCATCCGCTCCTGCATCCCACGCTGCCCGAAGGCGATCCGGCAGCGTGCGCATCAGATACCCGTCAAACAGCAAGTACGGCACGACCACCACCCGGTTCGGCCGCTCGGCCGCCAACCGCCGCGCGGCCAGCTCCACCGGCGTCCCATCCCCGGCGAGCACGCCCGCGGCGAACCGCTCGGCGCCGCACATCTGCCCAATGACCGCCGCCGTTCGCAGGAACGCCTCGTGCGCCTCCACGTCCCGATTCCCCCGCCCCACCACCAGCAGGGCATCCCCGGGCGCAATCCCACCTGCCGTGCGACACCGCTCGGCGGCCAACGCCGCAAGCCGGTGATCCTCCCCCAACACCGGACCGAGACAGACCTCGGCATCCGGATGCGTGCGCGTGAACGCCTCCACTTGGGCCGGCAGGTCGGTCTTCCAGTGCCCGGCCGCGAACAGGAGCGCCGGGATCAGCGCCACCTGCCGGATGCCCCGCGCGTACAGGGCCGCGAGGGCAGTTGGAACCCCGGGATCGCGCAACTCCAAATACGCCGTCTCCACCACGGCCGACCGCGCCACCGCCGCCGGGAGCCTCTCCGCCGCCTGGCGCACCGTTCGCAGGAACATCCCGGTGCCCGCGTCGCTACGCGTGCCGTGACCGACGAACAACAGGGCCCCGGTTCGTGCCCGGCGCCGGTCCATCCGCGCCGTCACCGTCCCGCCTCCCACGCGCCGATGACGCTTTCGGTCCCCGCGCATCCGCCGTCCGCCAGCCGCCGCAGGACGTCCTCCTGACCGCCCACGCACACCGGCACCGCCGCGCCGTCCCCGAGCCACGTGCGGCACACCATGCGCCACACCGCCGCGGACACCGGCGAGAGGGCCCAAACGAGATCGATCCCGCCGGATCCCCCAGACACACCGGATGCGCCTGGGGCTCCGGACGATCCACCGTCCGCGTGCTCCACGTTCGCCAGCATGCGCTGCAGGCGCAGCCGAATCGCCGCCACATCCGCCTGCCATAGCCGCAGGCGCCGGGGCGCCGGCAGATCCGGTGCCTGGTGGCGACGCCGGATCGACGCCGCAGGATGCGGCAGGCCATCCACCGCCTCCAGCCACACGGCTGCGGCATTCTCCGGCAGGACCCCTTCCCCGTCCGCGCCGTGCTCGAGGGTCACGTCCGGGTTCAGCCCGATGCCTGCCAGCGCCGCGGCAGCGTCCGGCCCTTCCGCGACCAGGTACACCCGGGCGAGCGCGCGCGCGTCCGCCCCCGCGGACCGGAGCGCCTGCCAGACCGCCTGGACCCCGGCGGCCGTCCGGAGCCACCAGACCACGGGACCAACGCGCCCTTCGCGCTCCGCCTCGGAAGACCCCATCGCGCTGGCGGCCCACTCGGCCGCCGCTTCGCGGTGGACCACCACTGCCGAGTCCAAGGGAAGGTCGACCGCCTCCGCCCCGAGTGCCTCGAGAGATTCTGCGCCTTCCAGCGTGATCGTAGCGGACTCCCCGACGACGAGGATCCGCCGGCCGAACAGCGGTTGGCGTTCGAACCAGGCCAGGGACGGCGGGTGTGCAGCGGCCTCACCGATGACGATGACGGCGGGATTCCGCAGCCCCGCCGCCCGTACCGCCGCCGGAAGATCGATGAGCCGCGCGCGCACGGTCCGCTGGGCGGCGCGGGTCCCCCAGCGAATGACGGCGGCCGGCGTATCCGGCGAACGGCCCGCCGCGACCAGCCGATCCACAATGGTTTGCAGCGCTCCCATCCCCATCAGGATGATGAGCGTGCCGGGCGATTGAGCGAGTCCCGCCCAGTCGATCCCGCTGGAACCCTGGCACTCGTGCCCCGTGACGACGGTGAAACCCGACGCCACGCCACGCCCCGTCACCGGGATGCCCGCGCACGCGGGCACGGCGAGCGCCGAGGTGACCCCCGGAATCACCTGCCACGGGACGCCCGCCGCCTCCAGCGCCAGCGCCTCTTCACTGCCGCGGCCGAAGACGAACGGATCGCCCCCCTTCAGTCGGACGACCGTCTTGCCCGCCTTCGCCAGGCGGATCAACAACGCCTCAATGTCTCGTTGCGGCACCCGGTGATGCCCGGCCTGCTTGCCGACGTCATACACCTCCGCGTCCGGGCGAGCGTAGCGCAACAGCCGCACGGGCGCCAGGTGATCCACCACGATGGCGTCCGCCTCGGCCAGCGCGCGCCGGCCGCGCAGGGTGAGGAGACCGGCGTCCCCCGGGCCGGCGCCGACGAGAAACACGGTGCCGGCGGTCGCGTTCCTTCCCCTGCGCCGCGCCATCATCACAACGCCTCCTGCACCGCGCTGCGGAAGCGATGGAGGCCGACGCGCCGGCAGAAATCGCCAAACGGCTCGCCCGGTTCGCGCTCTTTCGCGTACGCCTCGAGCACGGGCCGCACTGCGTCCACCAGGTTGTCCAGAGGGACCACTTCCTGGAACCTCTCGTTCAGCGCCGTCCCCACATCGCTGCCGCCGAGAAAGACGTCGTATTTGCCCAGCGTCCGCCCGACGAACGCGATGTTCGCGTTGTACGGACGCGCGCACCCATTCGGGCACCCGGTCATGCGCAGGGTAATGCCCGCATCCTCAATCCCGAGTTCCTCGAACAGCCGCTCGAATTGCGCCACGACCTCCGGCAGCACCCGCTCGGATTCCGCCACCGCCAACCCGCACGTCGGCAGCGCCACGCACGCCATCGCGCGTTTGCGCGCCAGGGACCACGCGCCCGGTAGCGGTATCCCCGCTTCGCGCAGGCACTGCTCCACCGCCGCCTTCTGGTCGTCCGGGATGCCGCTGAGGATCACGTTCTGCTGGGGCGTCAGCCGGACCGTCGGCCGAAACCGCTCCACCACCTGCCGCAGGCCGGACTTCAACGGCAGGGTCTCCGTATCCGTGACGCGGCCCTGCGGGATGAACAAGCCCAGATAGCTCACGCCGTCGCCTTCGCGGTGCCAGCCGAAGTGATCATCCCCGCTGTCCCAGGCCAGCGTCCGCGGCGGTGCCAGGGTGCGGCCGAGGCGCTGCTCCACCTCGCCGCGAAACCAGTCGAATCCGCCCCGGTCGATGGTGTACTTCAACCGGGCAAACCGGCGATTCGACCGATCCCCGAAGTCGCGCTGGACGGTCACGATGGCGGTCACGACGTCCACGACCTCCTCGCGGGGCACATAGGCCATCGGAGTCGCGAGCCGCGGATATGTGTTCGGATCCGAGGCCGTCCGGCCCATGCCGCCGCCGACCAGCACCGTGTATCCCGCCACGTGCCCGTCCTCCACATGGGCGACGAGGCCGACGTCGTTGTCGTACACGTCGATGCAGTTGTCCCCCTCCGGTGCGAGAGCAATCTTGAACTTGCGGGGCAGGTACACGTCGCCGTAGATGGGCTCTTCCGTCTCGCCCGGCCCCACCTCCACCGGCTCGCCGTCCAGCCAGATCTCGTGGTACGCGTGGGTCTTGGCCCCCAGCCGATCCACCAGGGCCAGCACATCCTCGCGCATCTGCGCACGGAACGGTTCGTCGCCCGGTGCCGGGCAGCAGGTGATGTTGCGCACCTGGTCGCCGCACCCGCCGAGCGTCGTGATCAACACCTCGTTGATCTCGCGGATGGTCTCTTTCAACCGGTCCTTGACGACGCCGTGGAGCTGGATGGTCTGCCGGGTGGTGATTCGGATGGATCCGTACTCGGTCAAGGTGCTCGCGATCCGGTCGAACGCCAGGTACTGGTCCGCCGTCAACACCCCGCCCGGAATCCGGGCTCGCACCATCATGATCCAATGGCGGTCCTTGCCTTCTTTTTTGAGCTGCGCACGCAGATCGCGATCATCCTGCTGATACACACCGTGGAACTTGAGGACCTGCACATTCTCCTCGGAGAACTTGGCCTCGCCGTCCACCAGCGCCTCTTTCAAGGTCCCGCGCAGATACCGACTCTCCCGCTTGATGACCTCGACCTTCGACTCGTTTTGCCGTTCAGTCGCCACGCACACCCACCTCCTCCGTCAAACCTGCAATCAGCACATCGGCCACCTCGGGCCGCGTGAACTTCGGCGAAGGCCGCTCGCCGCGCCGCAGGATCTCGCGCACCTTCGTGCCCGACAGAATGTACCGGTACGCCTCTTCGTGCGGACAGGTCTTCTCCGACGCCATGCCGTCGCACTTCTCGCAGTAGAAGCTGTTTTCGAAGAACAGCGGCGTGATGCCGATCTCCTCCGGCCGGAAGTGCGAGAAGATCTTCTGCGCGTCGTAGGTGCCGTAATAATGTCCGACGCCGGCGTGATCGCGCCCCACGATGAAGTGCGTGCACCCGTAGTTCTTGCGCACCAGGGCGTGCATGACGGCCTCCCGCGGCCCGGCGTACCGCATGGCGGCCGGGTAGACCGCCAACAGGACACGGTCCTTCGGATAATACGCGTCCAACAGGACCTGATAGCTTCGCATCCGCACCCCGGCCGGGATGTCATCCGCTTTCGTCTCCCCGACCAGCGGGTGAAGAAGCAAGCCGTCGACCACCTCGAGGGCGCACTTCTGGATGTACTCATGGGCGCGATGCACCGGATTTCGCGTCTGGAAGCCGACGACGGTGCGCCAACAGCGCTGTTGGAATGCCAGCCTTGTCTCCGCCGGATCGAGCGAGAACGCAGAAAACTGCGCCGGCTTCCGGCGGTTCAGCACCCACACCGGGCCGGCCACGTACGTCTCCGGCCGCTGGTACAGCTTGCGCACCCCCGGGTGCGCTTCGTCGGTGGTGCGGTACACGAACTCCGCCTCCCGGCGCTTCTCGTACGGGTACACCTGGGTGACCTCGAGGATGCCGTAGACGACGTCATCCGCCTGACCGACCAGGGCCACCCGCTGACCGGGGCGCAGCCGCCGGGCCAAGGTCGGTTCGACCGGCAGCGTGATGGGAATCGGCCACACCAGGCCGTTCGACAGGTGCATGGATTCGAGCACAGCGTCGTAGTCCTCGCGGGTCATGAAGCCCCTCAAGGGCGAGAACGCCCCGATGCCAATCAGTTCGAGGTCGGAGAGAGACCAGTCCGTCAGCGGAATGCGTGGCAACTCCCGGCTCTGCGCCAGCGCTTCCCGGCGCGCCTCGCCGGTCAGCAGGCGATTCACCAGGACGCCGCCGTGGGCGGGGATGGTGTCCGTCATCGTCAGCGCCTCCTTGTGTCATGTCACGGTTCCGTCCGCTCGGTCCCTGCGGACGGAGACGCGTCACTTGAGCAGGTTGAAGCTCGACCAGGACAGCAGGGTCATCAAACCGACGCGCACCACCGGTTCCGGCACACGGACGATGAGCCGGCTGCCCATGAGGATGCCGGGCACGGAGCCTGCGAGCAGGCTGACGACCATCCGCAGATCCACGTTGCCGAAAGCCAGGTGGGCGAGCCCCGCCACACCGGTCACAAGGACACCGGCGGCGATGTCGGTGCCCACCAGGCGGGCGGCCGGCAGGGAGGAGATCATCGCCAGGACCGAGACGAACAGCGCGCCCGATCCCACCGAGGTCAGACCCACCAAAAACCCGGCGACGAGGCCGAGGACAGAGAGCGCCACGCGCGGCAACCGCCCGGCGCCGCTGGACACAGGGCTGTGCCGCGATTGCCACCAACGCCACGCCATCGCCAGCACGATGAGGATGTACATCCCGCCGAGCATCTGCCCAATCACGCGGTCCGCGGTGTCCATCGCCACCTCATGCTCCAGGTATCCAACCACGAGCGATCCCATCAGCGCCCCGGGAACGGACCCGAGGGACACCCAGCCGAGGATCCTGAAATCCACCGTCCGCTGCCGGATGTGTTGGAGGGTACCGGCGACCTTCGTGATGGACGAGTACACCAGGTCGGTCCCCACCGCCAATGCGGGGTGCATGTGAAAGATGAAAATCATCATCGGCGTCATGACCGAGCCGCCGCCCATGCCGGTCAACCCGATCAACAGACCGACGACCCATCCGCCCAGGGCCACCTTCCAATCCATCGGCCGGATCCCCCGCTCCTTTGCTCTGCTGTCCGCTCACCGGTGCAGGCCGCACTCGGTCTTCTCGAACCCGGCCCAGCGTCCCGCGCGCAGATCCTCGCCGGGGCGCACGGGGCGCGTGCAGTGGACGCAGCCAATGCTCGGATATCCCTCGTCTTGCAGGGCGTTGTACGGCACCTCGTGTTCGCGGATGTACGCCCAAACCTGGTCCCATGTCCAAAACGCCAGTGGATTGACCTTGACGAGCCCGAACTTCTGATCTACCTCAAACACCTGGGTGTTGGCGCGCGTCGGCGCCTGGTCCCGCCGAATTCCCGTGATCCACCCGTCCAAGCCCGCCAACACCGTGGTCAGCGACTGCACCTTGCGCAAGTTGCAGCACAGATTCGGATCGCGCTCCCACAGCGCGTCGCCGTACTGTTCCGCCTGCTCGGCCACCGTCAACGAAGGGCGAATCTGGCGGAGATTCGGAATCCCGTAGCGAGCCTTGGCCTGTTCTATGAGCGCGTAGGTCTCCGGAAACAACAGGTCGGTGTCCAAATAGAACACCTCGGTTTCCGGATTCAACTTCATCAGCATGTCGAGCAGCACCATGTCCTCCGCGCCGAAGCTGCACGCGAGTGCGATGCTAGGGACCCGTTCCAGCGCGATGCGCAGGATGTCCTCCGGGCGCCCATGCTGCCACTCGGCGGCCAATCCCTCAATTTCCGTCGACTGCAAGGCCAAGTTCGCCACGCTCACACCCCATTATTCCAACCAAAGTGATATGTTATATATTATTGGTTTCAATTGTACTGTCCACGTCCACCGTCGTCAACGTAAAAATTGTTGCCGCCGGTGAGCCTGCCGAGGTGAAGCGCACTTCCTTCGTCCGCGTCTGGCGGTGGCCGCCTGATTTCCCCTCTTGACGCGCGTTTCCCGCCCGCCCTACAATGCGATCGTGACCACATGGTCACAGCCCTGACGACACGTAAGAAAAGGGGTGTCCGCTTGCCCTCCCGGCAATTCTTCAATCTCCCTGCGGAAAAACAAGAAGACATTCTTCGCGCCTGTCTGCGTGAGTTCGCTCTGAACGGGTATGACGGGGCGTCTACCAACCGGATCGTCGAGGATTCCGGCATCTCCAAAGGCGTGCTGTTCAAATACTTCGAGGACAAGGAATCTCTCTTTCTGTATGTGGTGGATCGCGCGCTGCACACGTACGCCGACGCCTTCCCCACGCGGGACGTGCTCTCGTACGACAGCCCGTTTGCGTGGATCAAGGACGTCACGCTTCGCAAGCTCCGCTTCAGCAAGGAGCACCCGCTGACCTACCAACTGCTGATGCGGATCGCGAAGGAGCCGGCCCATCCGGTGTACGCCAAGGCGATGGGAAGCGTCGCGCGGGTGTCGGAACAGTACCTTTCCGAGGTCGCGTCCTGGCTGCCCAACGACGGCCTGCGCGACGGAGTGACGTGGCACCATGTGTTCACACTCGTCAAGGGGATCACGCTCGGCATGATGGATCAGTACGTCGCCCGGCTGCCCGAGGTCGTCGACGAGGACTTCGAATCGGCGTTCGAACAGGTGCACGCCGATCTCGATCTCTACTTGGACATCATCCGGCGCGGCGTGTACAAGGAGGAAAGACCATGATTCACCTGCATCAGGTGACCAAGCGCTTCGCCAACGGCCGCGGGATTGCGGACCTCACCCTGGAGGTCCGTCAGGGGGAGACCCTCGGCTACCTGGGCCCCAACGGAGCCGGCAAGTCCACCACTCTGCGCATCCTGATGGGCTTTCTCAAGCCGGATGCCGGCCAGGCCACCATCGCCGGTCTGGACTGCTGGAGAGACGCACCGCGCATCCAGGCGCGGACCGGGTACCTCCCGGGCGAAATCAGCTTTCCAGAGGGCCTCAACGGCCTTGAGTTTCTGGACCTGGTGGCCGGCATGCGCCACCTTCGCGGCACAGCGCGCCGGGACGAACTCATCCATCGGTTCGAGTTCAACGCCCGCACCCCCATCCGCAAGATGTCCAAAGGCATGAAGCAAAAGCTCGCCATCGTCGCCGCCTTCATGCACGAGCCCGAGGTGTTAATCCTGGACGAACCGACCTCCGGCCTCGATCCCCTGATGCAACAGCGCTTCCTCGAATTGTTGGAGGAGGAGCGGCAACGCGGGGCCACCATTCTCATGTCGTCCCATCAGTTTCCCGAGGTGGAGCGCGTGTGCGATCGCGTCGGCATCCTCAAGGACGGCCGCCTGATGGCGTTGGAAGACGTCCAGGACCTGCGCTCGGCACAGCGGCGGGTGTTCACCGTGGTGTTCAAGGACCCGCACGATGTGAGCCGTGTGGAACGCGCAGGCTTTCACGTCACGAAGGCCCGCGGGAACGAGGTCGACGTGGAGGTGCGCGGAGACTATAACGCGTTTCTGCGGACGCTCGCCCAGTGCGACGTCGCCAACCTGTCCACCCGGGAACTGGACTTGGAAGAGGTCTTCATGCACTACTACGCGGAAACCCGAACGGAGGTGCGTTCATGAGCGCCGCCTTGTTTCGAACCTCCATCAAAATGCACGCCCAGACCCTGCTCAGTTTCGCCGTGGGGACCGCCGCGTACCTGTGGCTGTTCATCTGGGCGTATCCCTTTCTGGCCAAATCGTCGGCACTGAACAATCTGCTCAAGGACCTGCCGCAGGGGTTCCTCCAGATCATCGGCTACCAGGCGGGCGTGTCGCAGATGAACGAGTACCTCGCCGGCGAGTTTTACGGACTGGTGTACATCGTCATCCTGTCCATCTACGTGATCACCACCTCCACCCGGCTCATGGCGCACCCGATTGACCGCGGTTGGATGTCCTGCCTCCTGTCCACGCCTGTGTCCAGAGTTCAAGTCGCGCTCACCCAGACCGCCGTCCTCATCTTGGGCGTCGTCCTGGTCGTGGCCCTGACGACGGTCGCCGGCATTCTCGGCGTGCATTGGCTCGCGCCCGACGCGCCTTTCGACGTGCGGCGGTTCGTGGAGATGAACGCCGTCGCCGGCCTGATGTTCCTCACGGTGGGAGGGTACGGTTTTGCGCTCTCGTGCGTCTGCCCGGACGAACGCACCGCCGTGGGCATCTCCGCCGCCCTCACCGTGGTCTTTTTCGCGACGAAGACGGTCAGCGCGCTCGATGACCATGTGTCGTGGATGAAGTACCTGTCCCTGTTCACCGCCTTTGATCCGCAGGGCATCACGCACGGCCACGCCCATCTGTCTGTCATCTGCCCGGCCCTCATCGCGGCCGCGGCGCTGTTGTTCGCGTTCGCCGCGCTTGCGTTCAGACGGCGTCAAATGGCTCTGTGAGGCAGCATCGGGGTGGACTGGACGATGGAGCGGGCAGGATGGAGCGAACCCTGCCCGTTCCTGACGTCAATCCCCGTGGGGGCTCATGGCAGCAGCCACTTCCCGGATGTACGCGATGTCTCCCGTACGGCAAAGCTGGAGCCACGCTTCCACGCAAGCGGGATCGAACTGCGAACCCGCCCCTTCGGCAATCACCTGCAGAGCGCGCTCGTGCGGCCACGGTGCGCGGTAGGCGCGCGTCGACGTCAACGCGTCGTATACGTCGGCCACGGCCAAAATCCGGGCCAACAGGGGGATGTCCGTCCCACTCAGGCCATCGGGGTACCCGGTCCCGTCCCATCGTTCGTGGTGATGGCGGATGACGGCCAGTTCCTCCGTCATGAAGCCGATGTACCGGCACATGTCGTAGCCGGTGACGGGATGCTGCTCAATGATGGCGCGTTCCTCCGGAGTCAACGGGCCAGGCTTGTTCAGGATGGCGTCGGGTACCTCGAGCTTGCCGACGTCGTGCACCACGCCCCCGCGCAAGAGCGCCCGCATCCCTTCCCTGGAAACCCCCATCATTCGCGCCAATTGCAACGCGAACAACGCGACGCGGACGTTGTGCCCGGCGGTGTACGGGTCTTTGCGCTCGGTCGCCAGGATGAGGTTGTACACGCTTTCGGAAATGCCGACGCGCAAGAGGTGCACCGATTGCGCGTGAAGAATCTCCTGGAAAGTGCCCTTGACCGTGGTGTTCGATTTGTTTTGGACGAGGATCCCGTACAGCAGCGTGACCATCGCCGCAATCAAGACCAGGTGATACAACCACCATGCGAGCGTCCACATCATGGTGGTCACCATGATGAACTCCGTGATCGCCAACAGAGCGTCACCCACGACGACCGCCGCGTGAACCGGGAAACGGGCCATCTTGAACTGGCGGAAATAGCGGGCCATGGCCCACACGTAAAGTCCGATGGTGACCACCGCGACGACACCTTGCGCAAGCACGCTGTTCAATGGGACGAATTCGGCGAGCGTCGGATCGACGAGCAGCGCCACATGCACTGCCGCAATGACCCCGAGCGCAATGGCGACAAACACCCGCCGGCGCCGGGTGAGGCGCCGGATCAACGGGTGATCCGAAGGAAGACTCGACAGATACATCCACACGGCGCACACCGTCAGTCCCAACTGGGATGCCACCACGGGAACCTGATTCGCTCTGGAGATGATAAACCCCGGTGTGGACAGACCGTGGACCAGAAAGGACCCGGCCAAGGACTGAAGGGCCACGAACACCATCATCACGTTCACATCGCGTGCGCGAATGCCTGACCACCCGAGGATAGACGATGCCACCACCGCCGCGATGAAGGCCGCGGATACGACATAAAAATGGAACCCTGGTGCCGGCTGCATCCAGGTCCGGATCGGTGACGCCTGGAGGATGCCGTACAGCACCAGGGGAAGGGTGACTGACACCAGGAGGAACTTGAGCAGCGACGAAGGGGTTCGGGGCATGGGCAGGGCAGACCTCCACACAACGCGTACGAAACGACAGGTTTCGCCATTACCCACATTTCGATGGGCGTGGAGGAAATTCCTTCAGTCGCTGCCGCTGCCGTGCCGCCCACAGCGGTGGCGGACCGTCATCCGAGCCTCATCGAAGAGGCAACCCATCGCCCTAGACCCGCGCATCGTTCCCGTGCGCAATGACCTCCTTCGCGAACTCCGCGCACGGGCCGCAGATGGCCACACCCGGGCCCGGCGCCAACGGGCCCACCTCGTCCATTCCGCGTCCGCAGAAGGAACACACGCGCCCTCCTGCCGGCGTGCGTTGCGCCTGTTCCGCGGAAGCTCGTAGCGCCTCCGCCCGCTGCATGCCGGTGTACAGGTGGTTCACCACCTCTTCCTCCACATACTCGAATCTGCCCTTCAGTTTCTGCGACACCAGATAGTAGGCGACGGACATCCCCTCATAGAATCGCCGTTTCAACGGATCGTCCGCTTGAATGGCGGTGCGTTCGCAGCTTTGGGACAGGTCATCCAAATCGTGAATCAGGTCTTCGACCTTCGCGCCCCGGAACAACTTTTTCCGAAATTCGGTCACCGGGCATTCCCCCTTCGACAGATTCTGCCTGCATCATACCGCAGAGGGCGGTCTTTGTAAACATGTGTTTACACAGCACCCCCCCACTTCAATGACCACGAATCAGTCCATACCTTTGCGCGCGTACGCTCGTTCGTGTAGAATGCAGGCGACAGGCTGTGCCATGCGGAACAAAAACCTTGAAAAAAATCGAAGGAGTCGGTGCACGTTGGCAGTCACGTTGACCCCCTATTTGATCATGAACGGAAACGCCGGTGAAGCCATTGCCTTTTACGAACAGGCGCTGGACGCCAAAATCATCTTCAAGCAAACGTTCGGCGAAATGCCGGAACACCCGGAATTCCCACTGCCCGCGGAGGCAAGGGACCGCATTTCGCATGCGACCCTGCAAATCGGCGAGGGCGCACTCATGCTGTCCGACACGTTTCCCGGTCAGCCTTTTCAGTCCGGGAATCAAGTCACCATCTGTATTTCGACCAACGACAAAGAGCAGTCGCGACGCTTCTTTGAAGCCCTGCAGCAGGGGGGCTCGGTGAGCATGCCCCTTCAAGAGACGTTTTTCAGTCCCGCCTACGCCGTAGTGACCGACAAGTTCGGAGTCACATGGCAGATCCACACCGAGGGCCAGCACTGACCAAGAAAATGGCCCGAGGAGACAGGCATCCGGCGTGACCCGCACGCGAAGCCTTCTCCCTCGGGCCTTTTCACCCCTGCTCATTCTGCGGCGTATTGACCGAATCGATCCGCGACCGCGTGAAATGCTTCCTTGCGTTCCCACGACGAATGCCGAGAAGCCGAATCGTTGCCGGCGGGCCAGGTGCGTACCAGGCTGTAGCTGGCGGTGTCCAAGTCGTATATCGGGTCGTCACTGGAAGGATAGCTGGGGCTGACAAAGGTGTAGATGAAGGCACCGTCGACGCCTTCACCCTCGAACAGATCCAGCATCTCGGTCAGGTATCGTGCCTGCACGCTCTCATCACGCACGAGCGGTTTGCTCAGCCGCCAAGGTGTGGCAGCGCGATCGACCACCATCCACCCCATCCCCCCGAGGTTTTCTGCGCCGACATACGTGCAGCAGCCAAATTCGGTCACGATGACCGGCTTGCCGAACCTCCGGTAGTTGCGGATGATGTCGCGGAAACGGTCCGCATTGCTCCCATCGCGGTACGCGTCGATGCCGACGAAGTCGAAGGGGTCCCAGTCGACGTCTTCCCAGAGCCCCGACGCGTAGGTCACTGGCCCGCCGAAGTGGCGACGCGCTTCCTTCGCGGTACGGGCCAAGAACGCATTCAAGCGTTCCTCCGGCGATCCGTTTGCGAACAAGTCAGCGGTCCAACGCGACGGATCGAACAACACCCCCAAACGGTCCAGCATGCTGTCTCCCGGGATCACACCGGACATGAAGACGCTGAGTTCGCATCCGACGACCAGCACCACCTGGTTGCCCGACTTGCGCAGTTCCTCACAGACGGAGGCAGCTTCCGTCGTGTGACGGAATGTCTCTTGCTCATCCGCATTGTGAAGCACCGGTGAGAGCCAAACGGCCAATCCCTGTCGGGACGCCGCGTCGGCTGCCAACTTCAGCCGCCCGATGTCCTGACCGGTGATTCGAACGGCATTGCAGTGCAATTCCTCGGCAATCACCCGCATCTCCCGTTCCACCACATCGAGCGGCAGATTCTCGCGGGTCAGCCCGCCGTTGATGACGGGTGTTCCAACGTCGTAGGTCACACCTCGGATACGCATGTTCATCTGCTCACGTCCTTTCTGCATTCTGGACCTTGCTGTTCCGGAACACCCGTTCACAGGGACAGTTCCCAGATTTCCCCAATCAGATCATGACCAAAACTATGGTGCGGCTCCTCCTTGACGAGTTGAAATCCAGCCTGCCGATAGATGTGCCTCGCTGCCGCGAGCACGCTGTTGGTCCACAACACCAACTTCTTGTATCCCTTGCATCTCGCAAAGCGAATGCATTCGTCGACCAAGCGCTTCCCCAATCCCAGTCCGCGAGCCCTCGGGTCCACCAACAAGAGACGAAGTTTGGCGACTTCCTCACTGCCTCGCACGACAAACACGGAACCGACAATCTGTCCATCCATTTCCGCAATCCAGCAACGTTCCCTGTCGGCATTGTAATGCTTGAGGAAGTCGGCACAAATCTGGGCGACCAAGGCCTCAAACTCTTCATTCCAGCCGTACTCCTGTGCATACAGCCGACCGTGCATGTGAATGACCCAGCCCATGTCGCCCGGTTCGTGTTGGCGCAAAACATAAGGTTGCGCGTATTTGAACCCTTCACCCAACAACTGCTCGATGGTATTCATGGCTTGAATGAGGCGGACCTGATCGGGCTCCGAGAGGTGGTTCAACATCTCCGAAATCTCTTCTCGTGATCTGGTGTCCAACAGGGAGAACACGTCTTCTCCCGCCGCCGTCAGACGAAGCAGGCGCTGCCGTCCATCCGATGTGGAAGGGAGCCGTTGAATCAATCCCTGTTGTTCCAGACGGTCCAACACGCGGCTGAGATACCCGGGATCCAGTCCCAATTCCCTGGACAAGTCCGCGGCAATCACGTTGTCCCGATTTGCGATTTCATAGATGATCCTCGACTCGGTCACGGAGTACGGTGTGTGCAACAAACCCTCCCTCAAGACACCGAGCTGCCTCGTGATGAACCGGTTAAAGCGCCGAACTGCGGCAACCCGGTCCTCAAGACTCGTCTCTGACACGCTCAACCCTCCGAACGAATTCGTAATATCTGCTCTTGTCAATAATATATATGACTATGGCAACTTTTCGCAACGATCCAACCCGTCCAGGCGCCCCATTCAAACACCTACATCCGCGGAGCCAATGCGCTGCCTTCCACGATCACGGTGTGCAACCGTTTCGCTCCCGCGCGCACGCTCCAGATGGCCAACGGAATCCCCACCGTCACCACCGCAAGCACAAGCCAACCGTACCCGTGCGGCCATTGTCCCGTGTCCACGTCGGGGAGCACGCCAACTTTGAGCACCCAGGTACTGGCCGGAAACAGGAGCAGGATGCCGCCGTACTCGAACAACATCAGCATGCGCCAAGCCCCCCGCAGGGCAAAGGAAGACCCGAGCGGGACGAGCCAGGTCAGGGGCACCGCCAGAATCACCAGCAGCCCGCTGCGGAGACTCGCCAGCAGCGACCACTGGAACAGCCGTTCCGGTAATGAATGGGTCACGGCGTGTGCAACCAGCCCAACCAACAACCCCATCTCCAGTAACAACCACCACCCCACCATGCGCACCACATCGGCCAACGCGAACATCCACAGGAGGATTTCGCGCCGAACCGGTACGGCAAGCAGCCAGCCTGAACTCTCACGCAGGATTCGGCGCGTGTGGCCGAGAAATCCCCACGTCCACAGGACACTGCCCAGAAGGATCGCTGTGGCGGGGTCCTGCACCACCTGCCGGACCGGAAGAAACCAAACCGCGACGGCCACGACGACCGGCAACACGATGACCGCCACCGACATCCTCCCATGGGCTGTATCGCCAAACCACCTGTCTCGCTGAAAAAACAGCACAGCCAGCGACAGCCAAGCCGGAGCCGGCCGCCCGATGACACGTTCCATCCAGCGAAGCGCCCTCGGCACTTCGCCTCGCGATTGGGGCAGAGTGTTCGTCCGACGGTTTTCCATTCGATTGTTCGCTAAGGCCTTCGCCCGCTGCAGCCCACGCCTGGATGAACCACCGCTCTCCGCGTACCCCCGCCCATGGGCCAGGCCAGGCAGCCGCGCACTCACCACCAGGAGGGATAACAAACCTAAGGCCCAGACGATCCCAGCCGTTATCCACTGGTACAGCCAAGTCCCTGTCGCCCAGCCGCCTGCCCCAAGTTCGCGTCCCTCGAGCATGCCCCATCCCAGCACGCCCCATTGCAGAACCGGTGCCACCCAACGAAACCACCGGCCCCAACCGCCCTCGAACGCCAAGGGGAGCAGCGCAAATGCGGAACCTGCCGGCAAGACCACGAGTGCCAACACGAACCTGTGCAGGAAGATTGCCGTGGCACCCGCCACTCTCGTCTCGAGATCCGGTTGCACGTGCAAGGCCCCGACCCAAACCGCCGCCGCCAGCGCTGTGACGCCCAGCAGCCACGTCAGCCCCGACCACACGATGGCCAACCACTTCGCGAGAACCAATTGCCAGCGCGGGAACGGCAACGCCAGCCAGTGATCCACACTCCTGCGGTGGACAATCCCAGGACCCATGGACACCCCAATCGACATCAGCCCCACGTACCACATGCTCCACGCGCCCGACACCAGCGTCTCGGCGCTCCCCACGGTGTGCGCCAACCCATAGACCGCCAAGAGCAGCACCAACAAGGTGTACACCCATCCCAAGGACCTCTGCCCGTCCTTCTTCGACAGTGGCCGGCGTGCGAACCGGCGACTGAGTTCCAATCCCAGCAGGGCGCCGAATCCTGTTCGCGGCGGCTCCCCTGTTCGCGGATCCGCGGGCTCCACGCACCCGTTCATGCCCCGAACACCTCCCTGTAGCGCTGTTCCACAGAGATACCCCTGGCCCTCAACGCTTCCACCGATTCCTCCGTCATCACCCGCCCCCGGTCCAACAGGACGATGCGGTCAAACAGCTGTTCCAGTTCTCGCACATCATGCGTGGCAATCAGACATGCGCGCTCACCCGAGGCCAGTTCCCGCACCACCGAGGTGGCGATGCGCTCCCGGGATACCAGGTCCACACCCGCAAACGGCTCATCCAACAGCACCACGCGCGCCCTCCGCGCCAGACAGGTCAACATCTGCAGCCGGGCGTCCTGCCCACGTGAAAGGGTGGATATGCGAGATTCCAGCGGCACCTGCAGGTGGTCGACCAGCTCCGCCGCGCGATCCGGATCCCAATCCGGATATATCCGCGCCGCAAACCCAAGCCACTCGCGCACGGTGAGCCACCCCGGCAGCCTTGACCGGTCGGGCAGAAGCGCGGTGTCTGACAGCGTTCCGACGCCAGCCGGACGGCCGAACAATCGCACCCAACCTGCGTCCGGAGGCACAATGCCTGAGAGAATTCGGAACAAAGTCGACTTGCCCGCGCCATTCGGCCCCAACACCCCGGCAATCTCCCCGGGTTGGACGGTCAGGCTGACCCCGCTCAAGATCTCTTTCGTCCCGGCGCGAAACCGGACATCACGGCACACCACTGCCGCTTCGCCTGCCGCTTCAGCATACCGTTCTGCGACCCTCGTCACGCGCTATCGCCTCCTTCGTCCTCCCCTTTGGCGAGCCGGATGAGCGCTTCGACAGACATCCCCATCGACTCGGCAATCCGCTCCACATACGACACCGCCTCCCGCGCGAGCGCACGCCGGCTGGCGGTCACCACACTCGGATCCCGCGAAACGAACGTGCCCTGCCCCCGAAACGTCTGAATCAATCCGTCCCGCTCCAACTCCACGTAGGCGCGCATGACCGTATTCGGGGTGACGCGCAAGTGCACGGCCAACTCCCGCACCGGCGGGAGCCTTGTTCCAGGCGCCAGGCGGCCACACGCCAACTCGGTACGGATCAGGCGGGAAATCTGTTCGTACAGCGGCCGGCTCGGATCAAGCGACCAGGCCGGCGGCTGCCAAGGGGGATCCAACGTCACCTGACTCACCTCTGTTGAAATTGTATTAAGTCATTTGATACAAAGTCAAGCCGCTCCTGTCCTTGTTTCCGTGGCCACATTCGAGCCGACGAGGGCGGTGTGGCGACGCTCTGGTTCAATCCCCTTCCCGCCCCGAAAGACCGCGGTGGCGTTGGATGAGTTTCCTCTGACGAGGACCGACCGCCTGGCGATGATGGGTTCGCAGGATGATGGTATGAATGTGCCCATCTCGCCCCTTGTTGTTGTCCGCAAGTCAAAGGTGCAGAAGAATGCGGTGTGACAATTTGCAGAAATACATCTCCATCCGCGCTCCTGGTGCCGTGCTGGACATCAAGTCACTGCGAATGGATTCTGCGCGTATCAAGACAAAGATCGCCGCTCTCCTTCCGACAAAGGAAGAATGCGGCGTAAGGAGATGATACTTCGACATGACCGAGTACTGGGCTTGGCGTGAGGAACAGGCGAAGAAGGCGAAGGAGAAGGCCAACATCAGGAAAATTGATTGACATAACTCATCCTAAAGGGAGGGACGAATTTACACCACATTATCGACCTGACCCAGTTGCCCGACTCGCGCCTTTCCCTCGCGGCAACTGGCCGCCCCTTATTCGCATGTACGATCGCACGGCCAAGGCGGTCTCGGATCCGCAGACCACGCCTTCTCGCGGTGACGAGACACGGGCGCCCGTCACGCCCCGGACATCATCACCCGTCCCGCTGGTGTAACAAGTCTGCGAGGATCTGCCCAATCCATACCTCATCATGACTCCTATGCGTTTCCGACTCATGGACTCGGTGTCTGAAGTCCGTGTAACGCATCACCAAGTCGTCGATGTCTCGCCGAGTGATGGGTTTGGTCAAGAAATGGTGCGCACCGTTCTGATAGGCCAACGTTTGATAGAGATCCCGGCCTTCCACGGAACACATGGTGATAAACACCTCAGGATAGTACTCGTGCACATGAGCACAAAGTTGAAATCCACTGCCAAAGCGCAACTGGATATCAATCGATACCAGTTCAACAGCCTTCTCTTTCAAAAATCCCACGGCCTCCGACACAGTGTGAACCGCTCCCACCACTTCAAATTGTGGATGTGATGCGTACATCAGAGACAGGGTCTCCAATGTCTCAGGCGAATCGTCCACCAGCAGTGTTCGGATCTTCATTTCGTTCCTCCAGCAACACGGTGTTGTATTCCACTACTAAATTCCGATGTCGGGTGTCACCCACCTGCAACAACGTGTTCGGATGTCGAATTCGAATCCGAATCCTGCCGGACGGATTTTCCACTTTGGCGCTGCTCTCAGTCCCGAATGGCGTACCCAACTCCTGAATGTCGATCAAACGTCTCGCTGTAAGAAATCCCCCTCGCACGCTACCGTGTACGACAATGGCATTCCCAGCCTCCAAAGAACTCGCATAGGAACCAGCCCCCGAAATTACAATGCTCCCGGAAGCCCTCACCGAACTCGATGTAACACTGGATGCTTTCACCATCGCCGATTCAGCCTGCTGCATCGATTCGATATGGGAGACGTAATTCACCAACATTTGGTGCAGGGCCTTCACATTCTGTTCCGTGATGTTCGTCCGGCCAATGCCCAACCACTTTGTGCGTATCTCCGCGACAATCTGCCGATATCGACCATCTGTCTTGAGCAGTCCATCCGGATCATCACAGATCGCTTGCAGAAGACGTTCCAAATCCGGATGACGGGCGGTGAGCAGTGCGTTTGCCAATAGCCTCAGGCGTTTCTGCTGATCGATCCGTTTCTTGGCGTGTTCCAGCAATACTCGGTATTCCGCTTGGAACTTCTCGTACGCTGTCAAACATTGTCTCAGTCTCGAATGAAGCGTTGTGTACACCATGCTCGAGGGGCCCGCCACGACCTGGGCGCCCACGATGGCCTCCCGCACGAACACACCACGTTCGCCCATCACCGTGGAACCCATCACGCCACCGTACACCTGAACTCTTCCGGAAGCCTTGATGTAACTTCCATCGAGTACCGACCCAAGCACGACCACGTCCCCGTCGAATTCAACCTTCCCGTCGGTGCTCGACAGGTCATGGGGAATCACCAACTCCGGAATGACGTCGATGTAATTCTTCGTAAAGACCACTCGCCCACTTCGACCTGCCACCAGCCGATCATTGAGTTCAATCACACCGTCGCCGAGAGCCGGCAATGCGCGATGTACCGGACATGGAATTTCCCGGCCGAACACATCCCGCCCGGGCGTACCTGGTATTTCCGGTTCCAACACGGCGATTGTGGTACCAATGGCAACCGTTGCGACGCGCATCCGACGCTGCAGGGGATCGTATACCTTCGGAAGTTCAACCTGCCTGTAATGAGCCGCCCGGCCTGGAACGGGGGGCGTTCCCCGCAACACGATACACTCCACCGTCTCCTTTGCCTGAGCAATGGTTTCGATGGCTTTCTTGTCCAGTACGCCCACATATCCCGCCGACTCCAACTGCGCGATGATCTCTCCAACGTTCAACGGATTGGGAAGCACTTTTCTCGTTTCGATTTCAAGTACCGCGCGATGAACCCGCTCCAGATCACGGAGACGATGCTCTTCACCAGGGGTTACATCCGTCCTCCCGATGACTGCCATGTTGTCTTTGAGCACTCTCGTCGAAAACCGGACGGCCGGTGGAGATTTGGCCAGCGATACTTCGATGTGTTGATTGGCATGAACGACAACTTCCCCGACGCATTTCTCTCCGTCAATCACAACGTTCAGCCGCGGGTCGTCGGGGATGACGACAGTCGCAAATGAACCTTCCTCGTCAGGGTCGGTGACGAGAAGTCGATTATTCACCACAGTGACCGTCCCATGCTGCACGCTTCGTATCTCTTCATCGACGTGCAAGGAGTCGACGGGATGTATCTCCAGTTCCGAAGAACTTGACATGCCAGGTTTGAAAAGCCAATGTTTTACCTTCTCCAGGAAGGAGCACATTCTCTCGCCCCCCATGACCATGAAGTGCCGCTCCGCCGACACAACGCGACTTTGGTGAAGTCTGTCATTTCCTTCTCAGAAGTCGGTGGTACAGGTTTACCAGAACATCGAGTTCTTGACTCTTCTTTAGAAGCGCCTCATCGGTCAATGAGCCATTCCCACGCCGGGCACAATCCACCAACTCGGCCCTCTTTCTCTCAATTTCACCAAGAAGGTCCGACAGATCATTCACCGACAACGGGCGTGACCAATAGTATCCCTGGCTCACGTTGACGCCAGCTTCCCGAATGGCAGCAAGATCTTGGTCGTTGTCAACGCCTTCAGCGATGACTGAATTGCCGGACTCCATAAACCTCACTAGACGGGATAGAAATCGCTGCTTCGCACAAGATGTGGAAATCCCTTGAACCCATGCACGGTCCACTTTGACGTAATCGGGTTCGAAGGCCAGCAGCGCCATCAGACTGGTGTTGCCGGCACCGACGTCGTCCAGGGCAATCCGAACACCGAGCGACGTCAGAGGTTTCATTCTTTTCGACAGCAAACCGGGATCGTATGATATGTACTCGACGATTTCGATGACCAGTTGACGCGGATCAAAAAGTCCCTCCGTAAACAAATACTGGATCCCTTCGACAAAAGACTCCTGAACGAGGCTGCTCGGCATGACATTGACGAAGAGGGGTATGGATCTGATTTCATGAGGTAGCGCTCTGAGGAGACGTACGCTGGTGGTGAGAGCCAACAAATCGGCCTCTGCCGAGCGGTTGCATGCATATGCAGCACGAAACCACGCATCCGGCAGAATGGCTTGTCCGCCGGACCGAGGTCTGCTGAGTGCCTCGTGAGCAAACAGCACGCCCTCGGCATGATTCACGATGGGCTGATACACCACGTCAAGGGTTTCGTGTTGGAGAACCTCATCTACACTCCGCCGGACGTCATTGTCATTATATGGGTTAGTAGGGGATTTATACCCCCCCCCCCCCCCCGGAGGGGTTATTTTACTTTTGTTAAAGATATAACCATTTGCCTTCTCCATGTCGTTCACCCTCACCCGTAATGATGCACAAAGCCCCCTTTACTTGCAGGGCGCCCTATTCCATTCGAGTGGCAATCCGGCGATCATAGGCACCTGTGCCCGTAGACCCGTAATTTTGCGTCCTAGCGTTTCCACTAGTTTGCCTTGGTTAACTCAATATGAATTTGTTTTTTCTAACATAATCCTATATCATTTAACATTCGTCAATCTCCCCATTATAGGGAGTGAAACGAGCTGGGCGCACACCGCCCTTTCCTTCACAAACGCGGTTCAAGCACGCCGAGCCGCCTCGCCACCCAAGGCTTCGTGCTGGCCTGTACCACCAGAGTGGCAAGAATGAGAACGAACACCGCAGCGGACAAGAGACTGCCGTATTCCGGCACGGATCCTTCCACAATGCCGACAAGCGCCGCCGGTACAACCCCGGTTTCCCGAGTCCAGAACAAGAACAGTACCTCGTTACGCTTCTACTTTGCCGGGCGATCGGGCAGGAGCGAAACCAACACGGTCAATGGCCGGGCGACAAACATGAACACGACGGCCACCAACAGGGCTGGTCCCGCGATCCGCGCCAGCGCGGCGACGTCGACCTGGCTGTCCAATATTACAAAGATGGGCCTACATGCGAAACTTTAGACCGACCGCTTCGATGAACTCGTGCGCCGTCCGAGCCTCTTTCTCCAAAATGGTCAACCTGAAGACCTGGGCATTCCCCAAGACGAGACCCGCCGTAAATACGCTCATAAATCCGCTGGCATGAATCCATTCTGCCACCACGTAGCTCGTCAAGACGCAGACCACCGCCACCATGGGCGTGAATTCGCGAAGGAGACCGCGATCGTTCTCAGAAATCAGGAACGCGGCCACCCATCCGCTCACCCCGCCCACAAGGATGCCACCGAAGGCCAATTGAATGAACTGAACGCCGAGCGACAAGGTCCCCACGTGATGTGCAGACCAAAACCCGAGCACCACCGTCGTCAAAATGGCTCCGGTGGCGTCCGTGAAGGCCGACTCCGAAATCACGGTATGGGCCACCTTTGCGCGAACAGGAACCTTTTGAAAGATCGGCACCAAGGCGGCGGGATCCGTCGAAGCGACGATGGCCCCCAGCAACGACCCAATCACCATCGGGATCTGAAAAGCCACCTTTGCCGCCAGACCCACGATCACGCTGATCACCAACACCCCGATGGTGGACAGCAGCACGATGCTCCGCCACACGTTCCTGAGGATCGCGAGTTGAGTCACCAAACCGCCGTGAAACAGGATGAAGGACGCGCCACTGATGAGAATGACCTGATAGACAACCGATCCAGATGGGATGCTTACAAGGCCAAGTACAGGCGGACCGATGAGAATGCCAACCACCACGTACACGACCACATCCGGGATGCCCAACCGCTGAGCAAGTTTTCCACCCAGGGTACCAAACACGAAGATAAGAAGGATGGTCTTCAAAAACGCTTGCGCCAGTACAACTTCCGCCGAATGCATGTCAACCCCCTTTCCCTGCCCAAACAAAGGAGGAGCCCGGGTGACAGGCTCCTCCTCAAATGTGCGTTGTTCAGTTGATAACCATGCATCGGATGACAATAATACCCCGTCGGGGCGACTCCATCAAGGACTAGAACGCTGGCCAGCCTCGAACCTCTCGCTCCTCACAGAAGTTGACACTTCACGACCACCGTCACCCCTCCGCTGTCGCCTGTCCATCCACACGCTGCGCAATCTGCATGAACACATCTTCCGGCACGTCTCCCGTCAGGAGAATCACCCACGGTCCTCGACTCCATGTCAAATACCGCTGTGTCGCGTGCCCATTGGTGAACGTGACGTACGTCGCATCCTGGCCGTTCAGTTTCACCTCGCGCTTCGCGTTTCCAGGCGCCGACGTGTCCCCGTTTATCTGGAACGATCCCGCTTGATTGTGATAGAGCACCATCCGGATGGCGTGGCGCAAGCCGTTGACCGGAATCACGCCTGTGACGTCCAGGTCAAATTGCCCGGCCGTTTTGTCTTTCATGTTGGCCTCCAGCCAGCTCACCTCTGCGCCGTCCATGTCCAATTTCGGGAACCGGTCTGTCCCGAGGAAATCGTTGAGCGCCGCACTGTAGTGATTGTCCGTGAAATGCTTGCCATCCGCGGACACGCCGGGCGTCTGTTTCTGCGCGTGCATGGGCACCGGCCCCGGCCCCCCAGGATGGGTTCCCGTTCCAGGCGTCGGCACCGACGCCGCCGCATCGTCGGTTTGGGGTCGCGATCCGCCACCTCCCACCGGCGGCTGATCGGCCGTCGGAGAGGTCCCTCCCGCCGGGATGAACGTCCAACCCGAGATCATGCCGTCACCGGCGGCGATACGATGGGTCTGCACAATGACATCCAGGAGGCTTCGCCCCGTCGCAGCCCACACCGCGGTATTGGCACCAGTCAGCAGGACGCCGGCCAGCCCGGTGCCGATGACAATCTTGCGCCACCTGCCCTGTGGCTCGTCCCGTTTCGCCAACGCCTCGCCGATCCGCTCCGCCATTCGCCGTTTCGTTGCCCCATCGACCGCGATGCGCATCGCATCCCGTTGGAGCGCCCACCGAACGCCATCCTCAAAATCCATGTTCCTCCACCCCGCCTTCCGATCCTCGGTGTCCGTGTTTCCTGCGCAGGATGCCCAGCGCCAGCCGGAGCCGTGAAGCGACCGTGCCAGGCGGAATCCCCAGCATCTCCGCGATTTCACCGCGTGTGTAATCGTGCAGGTAATGCAGGACGATCACCGTTTTCAATTTGGGCGGCAGGCTGCGGATGGACTGGACCAGCGCTTCACATTCGACAGACCGCGTAACATCCTCCGCGATGTCGGGCTCAAATCCGCCGACCTGCGCACCCGCACGGCGAACCAAAGCATCTTTCAGCTTGCCCAACCGCCACTGTCTTCGCCGATGTGCGCTGACCTGGCGAAGGACAATCCCCGTGAGCCAGGGGCCGAACGGCCGGGCCGGATCGAACTGCGGTAAAGAACGGTACACCGCGACGTAGATGTCCTGGACAACGTCTTCGAGTTCAGACGGATTTTCCAGAAGATAGTGCACCAGCCTGGCGACATCCGTCACGGTTCGTCCATACAGCTCCCAAAACGCCGTGTCGTCCTGTGCCTGCAGCCGCTGAATGAGTTCGGGTTCTACATGAATGGCCGTTGCGCAAACCTCCCTTCCCGCGTTTGCCCCATATTGGTCCGCACGTGGGATTCGGATCACCTGTGATGGCGTCGAAGTCTCACCTACCGGAACTTGACACGGAATCAGAAAAAGGGCCGCCCGGGAACGGGCGGCGCGCTCTTTTTGAACTTCTTGAACTTGGGCGGTGTTCCCGTGGCGCACAGCTTCGCCACAGTCACGACTCCACGCGGGCAACACCCTCCGCGGTCGCGAGGCGTCGTGGTTGGATCGGCTCCACCTTGCCGAGCCAGAACAGGTAAGTCAGCGCGCCCGCCACCGTCATGATCCCGGACACCACGAGGGCTGGGATAAAGGAGTGGGTGCGCGCCACAAGTGCTCCCGTCACAATGGGTCCGAGGATGCCGGCGATGTTGGAAGCGCAGTTCTGGATGCCGCCGACCGTGGAAGTCATATTCCTCGGTGCCACGTCGCCTGGCAACGACCAAATGGCGCAGGCCGCGAACTCCAGCCCGCCGTACGAGACCGCCAGCAGGGCAACGGCCAAAACCGCGGAGTGTACCAAGCCGGCCAGCGCGATCGAAGAGGCGACCACCATGCCCCCGACCAGGTGGGTCTTGCGCACGACGGTCAGGGAAAACCCTCTGGTGAACAGCGCGTCCATGGTCCACCCGGCGATGAGCTCGGCGACGAGTCCCACCAGCGGCGGGATCATCGCGACAAACCCCATGGTCATCATCTTCATGCCGCGTTCATTGACCAAGTAGGCCGGGAACCAGGTGATGAAGAAATAGATGGCGTAGTTCAGTGTGAAGAAGCCCACGCACATCGCCCAGATGTTGCGGTACCGGAATAGCTCGTACCACTTCAGATGAAGGGCACCTGCCAGCCGAATCGGGACATGAGAAACACGATGAGCGGCATGGCGACAGCCGTCCCGACCTTGGACCCGCTGTCGAACAGCCCCGAGACCCGCGCCCGTTCCTTGTCCGGAAACCACTTGGCCGTGACGCCGGCGTTGCTCGGATACGCGCCCGCCTCTCCGAGACCCAACAGCAGGCGGATCCCGATGAGGGATCCGAAACCGCGCGCCGCCGCCGTCAAGGCGGTCATGAGGGACCACCAGGCCACGGAGAAAGCGAGACTGACCCGGTGCCCGACGCGGTCCGCGAACCAACCGGACGGAATTTGGAAGAAAGCGTAGGTCCAGAAAAATGAGGACATGACAATACCCATTTCAACGGTGCTGATGTGCAATTGTTGTTGAATCACAGGTGCCGCGGCCGACAGGTTCGTGCGATCGATATAGTTGATCGCGATGGCCGCCCACATCAGCACCGCGATGACCCAACGCGCGTTTGTCCGCCGTTGCATGGTTGTTCCCGTTGGCTGCATACAGGATCCACTCCTCCCTCAGATGTTGAACTCCAGATGACCGGAGTGTCCACGCCCGCTTGCTGGCGACCTCACCGTTTCATACCCCTGGTCCTGAATGCGCATACATGAATGCCACCCCCGATGCCTGAAATCGCGCAATTCCATAAAGAGGCCCCCTTGTTCTTCCTGTAGCAAAATACGTGCCATCGCGTGTCCCGAAGGGAAGCACATACTTCTCAAGCAGAATCCTTGGGGCGTTCAGCATGTTCCAAAATGAAATCACAACTGTTTCAACAGAAAGTAACATAGATTTACGATTTTAACTTATTGATTGAATTTTCATCATCAAAGTGGGCGCGAAAGATCCCTCCTTCCTTCGGTGGAGGGATGCAGGGCATAAGCCCGAGACGCTTTTGTCCCGAAGGCGATGACAAGCCATTTTGGTCCATTGTCATTCCATACGGAGGAAGGGAACGCGGAAAAGACGGTCCGGGGACCACCGATGGGTCCCCGTGCCGCGGTCTGCGGTGACTTCCGAAAGGAGGTGAGCTGCTGGGCGGATAGCGTATTGGCATGCACCGCAGACTTGTCCCATCCTATTCGTCGCCGTCGTACACGGGAACGGTTGGATGTCCAATAAACAAACGCGGACCTTCTCATCGGATGAATGCCGCTTCTGTCCTCGCAAGGGCATCAGATAACCACGTCGGGTGCATAGGGAGTAAGTCTTTCGGCAAGTGACAGGGGGCAAAAAACTGCACATCAAGCGTTTCTGGTGAGGCGGTGGACAACACGCCTCCTACCGTGCGCATCTCAAAGCAGAGCGTCACAAAATGAACGACTCGCCCATTGGGATACGTGAACACCTGTGACGCTGGATCGGAATACACGCCAATGAACCTCTTGACCGTTGTGTGAAGACCCGTTTCCTCGCGGACCTCCCTGATCGCCGCCTCCATCGCGGTTTCTCCAGGCTCAATGTGACCGGACGGAATTCCCCACAACCCGACATCCGAACGTTTTTGCAACAGCACGTTGCCCTGTTCGTCAAAAATGATCATCGCTACCCCTGGGCGAATTTCGTCGATTCGGTGCAAATTGCATACCTCCCATACGAAAAACAGCCCGAGGAGGAGAACAGCGCACGACAGTGCGCTGAACCTTCCCCCTCGGGCCTTTTGTGCCAATAGGTGCATCCGACCAAAGGCCGGACTGTAGCCCTCGGTCACAGACCTTCGCGCCCACGGCACGAAGCGGAACCCTAGCTACCCAATCCCGGTTCAGGTGCGTGATCAGAAATTATACCTTGCCCCCCCATTCTACACCAGAGTGCGCGAGTGAAAAAAGCGCCTTCCGCGTGGAACGAGTGGCTTGCCGGCCGTTCTGCTCAACGCGTTCTCCATCCGTCCAACGACCATCTCCCTTGGCCACTGCAGGAGCATCCGCCCAGGAGACACGCCGTCATTTCAAGCCGTCAACTGCACCACCAAAGCGGCCTTCGAAAACCATGTTTGCCAGCGGGCGCCTGTCGGTTGGCTTTTCCCGTTCCTGGAACTCTTCCGGCAGGTCGTTTGCGTCACCTCGATAACCGATGGCAATCACAATCTGTGGTTCATACTCGTCGGGAATGCCCAACAACGCGCGGGCCTTCTCTGCGTCAAAGGCGCCCATCGCGCGCGTCGCCAGTCCCAATTCCGTCGCTGCCAGTGCCAGCGATGCCCAAGCGGCTCCAGCGTCAACGGCGTGCTTGCGGTTCGGGAGCCCATCCTTCAAGCGTGTGTGCGATACAAGCAGGGCCAATACCGGTGCCTTTTGACACCAGATGACATTCCGCGGGTGAATGAACTCGCAGAACAATCTCCGGTCTTCCTCCGTGCGCGCAATGATGAAACGCCACGGTTGTTCATTGTAGCTCGACGGAGCCCAGCGCGCCGCCTCGAGAACCTGAAACAGCAACTCGTCGGCCACGGGGCGTTCAGCATACGCGCGTGGTGACCACCGGTTCAGAAAGAGAGGAGGAACTTCATAGGATGGCTTGCGATGTTGAGCAATCTCTTCTGTCAGACCAGCCAATACTTTCTGCATCAGTCATGCCTCCTTGTGAACAAGCATCGCTCGGCTCGGCCGAGCAGTCGACACAACCTCCATCATACACACAATGGACCGTTGCGCTAAAGAGCACGATGAGGAAATTTTCCATGTAACTCTACCACACTCTTATCCTGATTGACCCGCGCAGTTAAAGGCACAGGTCGTGATGTAAATTCGCTACTTGAATGGACGAGAAGGCCACCGAGTGCCAGTCAACGTAAGTGACACAAAATTCTTCGTAGAGGAGGCACTGGTGGCTTCTATGAACACGAGTGCACTTTAAACTGTCTTTCCAAGATCTGCATCAAAGAAGATCAAGCCGATTTCCTACGTGAGGGCCTATGAGGGCCTAAAGGTATTGCACGAGGCCGCAATGGATGTCGAAGCAAGTCATCCCATTGTTCTGTGCAACTGGCTGCGTACGGACCATCCCCATCCTTGCACTTCTAGGAATCCCTTTGATATGTACATCCGACGTCGTGGCACTCATCCATGTGCTGAGAACAGCGCCCTGTATCTGCCCCACCCTGCGTGAGGGCTCATCAACACGAGCGCCCCATATGAAGGTTCATTGACAATGGGGCAAGTCGGCGTTATCATATCCACAAACATCGATATCGATGGTGATGAATATGGATGTGAATACGGTACTCGCTCGGCTCAGCGCGCTGGCCGACAAAAGTCGCTTTACCATTCTGCAAATCATGGCGAAGGGGGCGATTGGAACCTGTTGCGACCGGATCGAAGCGTATGAGAACGGCTGTTGTGTCGCGGACGTTGTTGCGGTGACCGGCCTCTCCCAACCGACCGTTTCACATCATCTCAAGGTTTTGGAGAAAGCGGGATGGGTCCGGAAGGAGATACGAGGTCCTTGGACCTGTTACTTTCCGAACCCCGAGGCCCTGGACGAACTCGTCGATGCATTGAGAACCGAACTGTATCCATCGGCAGACAATGATTCCGGTGTCCAAGGAGGATGTTGCCCATGCCAGCCTTGAAGCCGCATGTCGCCATCAACGTGCGCAACCTCGACCGGTCACTTCTGTTCTACCGCAACCTGTTCGGTGTCGATCCTGTTCGAGTGCGCCCCGGCTACGCAAAGTTCGACGTGGACCAGCCGCCGCTGAATTTCACCATCAACGAGTACCCGTACGAAGACGCGGGTGCGCTGAACCACCTCGGCCTTCAGGTCAGTTCGACCGAAGATGTCCTTGCCGCCAAACAGCGGCTTGAAACCGCTGGGCTTGCCACTTTCGATGAGATGAACACCACATGCTGCTATGCGCTGCAGGACAAGGTCTGGGTCACCGATCCGGACGGCAACCGCTGGGAGGTATTTGTCGTCCTGGACCAGGAAGATGACCGGAAGGGATACGACTCGAACCGGGTGCAACCTCCCGTAAAGTCAACATGCTGCACACCAGCCGGAAGTTCTTCTTCCTGTTGCGCAAGCTGATCCCAGATGCCGCGGGCGCCGTCCGGCGCCCCACCTGCTCCCAAATACGAAGGAGACACAGCATGACGTATCTTGCGATCGCGTTGTTTGTCCTCACACTGGTCTTCGTCATCTGGCAACCCAAAGGACTCTCTATCGGATGGAGCGCTCTGGGAGGCGCCCTGCTCGCGCTCTCATTCCACGTGGTCACGTTCCAAGACGTGCTCGCAGTGGCCAAAATTGTCTGGGACGCCACGTTTGCGTTTGTGGCCATCCTCGTCATCTCCACCATCCTGGACAAGGCTGGCTTTTTCGAATGGGCCGCTTTGAAAATGGCGAAAGCGGCGCACGGCAACGGGCGCAGGCTGTTTCTTTATGTGACCCTTCTTGGTGCCATCATGGCTGCTTTCTTCGCCAACGACGGCGCGGCGTTAATTCTGACCCCGGTTGTCCTGGAGAAGATGAAGCTCCTGAAGTTCGATGCAAAACGGATGCTGCCGTTCGTCATGGCCAGCGGTTTCATCGCTGACACCACGTCGCTCCCGCTGGTTGTCAGCAATCTGGTGAACATCGTCTCTGCGGACGATTTTCATATCGGGTTCGTGAGCTACCTGGCGCACATGGTCGTGCCGAACCTGTTTTCGCTGGCCGCGAGCATCCTCGTGCTGTATCTCTTCTTCCGGTCCGACATTCCTGAAACGTACGACCCGTTGAACCTGCCGGACCCCGCTGGTGCCATTGTGCATGAAGGAATGTTCAGGCTCTCCTGGGTCATCCTCTCGGCCCTCATGCTGGGTTACATCCTGACGGAAACGCTGCACTTCCCCGTCTCGTTGGTAGCGTGCACCATTGCAGGGGTGTTTCTTATTGTGGGTGCACGGACACGGGTGATTCAACCTTGGCCGGTGATTCGTGACGCGCCATGGGCTATTGTGGTCTTTTCCATCGGGATGTACGTCGTGGTCTACGGGTTACGAAACGCGGGGTTGACAAGCCTGCTGGGCCACGTGATTCAGGCAACGACCCACGACGGGGTCTTTGCGGCGACCATGGCGACGGGCTTCATCGCCGCCATCCTGTCCAGCATCATGAACAACATGCCGACCGTGATGATTGACGCCTTGGCCATCCACGGGGCTCATGCGACTGGAACCATGCAGCAGGCGTTGGTTTACGCCAACGTCATCGGCTGCGATCTCGGCCCCAAAATCACACCCATCGGCTCGCTCGCGACCCTGCTGTGGCTGCACGTCTTGAACAAGAAGGGCATTTCCATCACCTGGGGAAGATATGTTCGAACCGGTGTCGTCCTAACGCTCCCCACCCTGTTTGTGACGTTGTGCGGATTGTACCTATGGACAGTAGGATTGTCATAACGAGGAGGAGTGCACATGTCGCGCAAACGCATCTACTTTCTTTGCACAGGCAATTCTTGCCGTAGTCAGATGGCAGAAGGATGGGCACGCCACCTTGGCGGCGACAGGGTCGAGGTACACAGCGCTGGCGTCGAAGCCCATGGCTTGAATCCGCGGGCTGTTGAGGTCATGCGCGAGGTAGGCATCGACATCTCGCGTCATCAGTCCAAGGTGATTGACCCGGAGCTGCTGCGACAGGCGGACTACGTGATCACGCTGTGCGGCGACGCGAACGATCGCTGTCCCGTGACGCCGCCACACGTGAAGCGGCTGCACTGGGGATTTCCGGATCCGGCAAGGGCCACAGGCACGGAGGCCGAGGTTTTGGACAAATTTCGCGAAGTGCGCGATGCGATTGGTGACCGCGTACGGGCGTTTCTCCAAGATGAACTCGGCAGAGGTAAAGTGGTGAATCCCACCGTGCACTTCGCAGTAAAAGATGATCTCCCGTCGATCTTGGCCATTTATAATCAGGGCATCGAGGATCGGATTGCCACCTTGGAGCAAGACCCCAAAGATACCGCCTACATCGAGGATTGGTTCCACAAACACACGGGTCGCTACAGGGTTTTTGTTGCAGAGCACGGCCATGAGGTCATCGGCTGGGCCGACTTGCATCCGTATTCTCACCGGTGCGCGTATGCAGGCGTGGGGGAACTGTCAATATACATTCATCGGGCATGGCGCGTGGACAGGGCGTGGGACAAGCACTCCTCCGCGAATTAGAGGTATTCGCCCGTGAGAACGGCTTTCATAAGTTGGTGCTTGGCACCTTTCCATTCAATACCGCCGGACAAGCGCTGTACCGGAAAATGGGGCTTCGCGAGGTGGGCGTATTTCGGAACCACGGGAAATTGGACGGAAAATGGGTGGATGTCATGTGGATGGAGAAGCTGCTGATGTAAGCGGGCGGATGAGTGATAACTTTCCCTGTCCTTCTCCCGGCACGCACCGCCGGGATCATCAGCGACTTCCCGCGTATGCGGGAAAACGCGGCATTCTCTATACATGAACACTGCACACGAGGGCATTCGCAAATGCTACGCGAATGTCCGTTAAGGGCAGGATCATCTGAGCGTATGAATCGTCGTCTGCCCTTGAGCACCCTACATTCCATAAATCGTCATGAAGATTTAATAGCTCTTAATGAGAAGAGCAGGGGGATTTGGTGATCTTGCTTTAACCACCAATAGTCGTTGTGTTTCTCCATGAGACCTGGATACTTGTCATACATGCAGTACGGGAATTCATGAAAGTGTTCCACCCGTAGACCAGCAGACAGGATGGCGTCAAAAATGTCGGCAAGGGTATGATCCCACTGATAGCTAACGGCATTTTGCACCACCTGGTCATCACCGGTGTAGGTGCGGTCATTTTCACAGCGTATCGGTCCGCCGTCGGAAAAGTAGTTGTACCTGCCCTCAAGAGAGCCATCCTCGCCGACCTCAAATACGTTCGCGATCGGATGCTCCTCCACGATGTAAAATATTCCACCCGGCTTCAAGAAGCAGGCTATGACCTTCGCCCATTCTTTAAGGTCCTCGATCCAGCACAGCACGCCATAGGAGGTGAACACGATGTCGAACTCATCTGTTAATACTTCAGGTAAAGATAGGATGTCGCAGCAAATGAATTCGGCATCCAATCCCACTTCGTCGTTCAATTTCCTGGCAAGTTCAATGGCCTTCTCGGAAAAGTCCACTCCGACTACCTTCACCCCGGCTCTTGCCCACGACAGAGAGTCGAGTCCAAAATGACATTGAAGATGTAGCATGCGCTTACCCTGGACATCGCCGAGTTCCGATAGCTCGATGGGGCGCAAGGTCGAGTGGCCTCGCAAGAATTCTTTCAATCGATACGCATCGGACTTGCTGTGAATACCAACCAGCTCGTTCCACCTTGCTTTATTCACGCTCAGATAATCGAACGATTTCATGCTCAATCGCTCCTCACGACGACTTCACATGTCAAAAGGCCGTTCAGCGCGCATGCTCTGAACGGCACCTTGTAGTAGAGCACCTTACGCGCGACCATAAATTGCCCCGCCGTTTACGTGCAACACCTGTCCCGTAATGTACTCAGCCTCACGCGACGCTAGAAAGAACACCGTTTCGGCGATATCAGATGGTCTACCCGCTCGTCCCACCACGGTGCGATTCACCAACCGCTGATGTCTCTCTGGCGTCATTCTGTCACCGAAGAATTCTGTATTCTCAATATACCCAGGTACGACCGCATTGACTGTGATACCTTCAGGTCCCAGTTCAGTGGCCAACGAATACGTCCAGCCCAGAATCCCTGCCTTGGCTGCAGCGTACGAATCACCTGCACCTTGTACGGCGGCGATCGAACTGATGTTGATAACGCGCCCACCGGGTCGCGTCAAACGAGAACGAAGAGCAGAGGTGAGTAACACCGCCGTCAGGACGTTTGTCTTATAGTCCTGAATCCACTGCTCTGCGATGTCCGAAAGGGTTTCCGCGTGTCTGACATCCGCACCGCCCGCATTGTTGACGAGAACATCGATGTGCGTGATCTTCTTATCGTCCAAGGTCGCCTTCAGTCGCTCCACATCGTCTACACGGGTCAAATCCGCGGGAATGGCAATGGCGCGGGGTGCCTTCGCGATTGAATGGCCAATGTATTCGACTGTTTGTTCCAATACGTGCATCCGGCGTCCGAGTAAAATCACTTGGTCTCCAGCGGCGGCATGGCGCTCCGCTATTGCTCTGCCAATACCGGTTCCGCCTCCTGAAATCACCACGTACCGCATATGTACCACTCCTCAGACTTACGCAAATCAAACCTGTCCTATTATTTTGCATAGCCCGCCCCTGGTTACAATTGTAACACACGGATTATGTCTGAAAATGCAATACTACACGCACGTTTCCTGTGATTCTGTCCACCTTGCGCGTGGAGACCTCGTTCGTCACCATCACCGTCAACGCGAGTACAAAGGCTTTGTTCACTCCGCTGACGGCGGGCGAACCGTCCCGTGGTGAGTTGACTTTCCCGAACCCTGCGCACTCATAGAATCCGTCGGCCGACACGGGTTGTCAGGGTATGGGGGAGTGTGCATTCAGGGATTCCGGGTCGGCTCATTTTCTCATTGACACTTTGTGTGCTAATCGTTAGTATACTAATCATGAAGCATCAACAGATTTACACAAACTGTTTGGCGTTCCAGTTGACACAGGCACGCAAGAAAGTATTTGCGTGGTATGCGAACTATCTTAAGCCACTTGGGCTGACTCCCTCCTATGTTTACGTGCTTGGCGTACTGCGTGACAAGGAGTATGCAAGTCCAAGCGAGATCAGTCATTTACTTGAACTGGAACGCCCAACCGTCACCACACTTCTGTCCCGAATGGAACGTAACGGATGGATCAACCGGGTTCTCAATCCTAACAACAGGCGAGAGACTCTGGTCAGCTTGACCGATGCTGGGAAGGAGGCATGCGACAAGGCGTACCCACTGCTAATAGAGGCAGACAAGACACTGAATACGGTTTTGAACGGAGAGTTCGCACAACTAAAAGAGCGGGTTGAGACATTGAATCGGATTTTACAGGAGGCTGCGAAATGAACAGACAGTTCATCGTTCATTTGTCGAATAAGCAGAGGCATTTGATGACGGAAGAACTCATCCAGGGGCATGTCTCATATTTGGGAGAGCTCAAACGCCAAGGCAAACTCCCCTTGTGCGGTCCCTGCAAAGACGGAACGGCAATCATGATTTTGAAAGCCGACTCACAAGAAGAAGCAGAAGCATTACTGGCGGGTGACCCATTTACAAGAGCAAACTACTATCGAGATCGTAGAATTGTCGAAGTGGAAGAAGCAACGCTGGAAAACAACTTTCTTCTCGATGATGTTCTTGTGAATCTGCGCAATCGTTCATAAACCACGTCCTATCGGGATACAGTGTACGCATTGAGTAACAATGCGTACACCGTTCTTGTTATCCCAAGGATAAATCGATTTACACACCGGCGCCAACGCGTCGATGCTGATGGGCTTCTCTTCGCCACCAGCGCTCCATCAGTTCTCTGGCGAGGTTACGAGTCCGGACCCCGGCTCAGCTTCCACCCCTTTGCGATAATAGGTACTTTAATAATACTCATCTAATGCTTGCTGCAAAGATGTCTTGGTTTCAACCTTGTCAGTAAATGGGATGCCGAGTTCAATCATTGTATTCGCGATTTCCGGGCGGATGCCTGTGACAATCGCCTTACATCCGAGCAAACCGATTCCTTCTACAATTCGAAACAAATGTCCCACTACAGCCGTATCCATGAACGCAACGCCTGATAAATCGATAATGATTTTTTGTATTTTTAGGCTGGAGATCTGACTCAATGTCCGTTCCTGAACTCTTTTCGCCCGATAGGTGTCCAATACGCCAACGATGGGCAATACCGCCATGGAAGTGGATAGAGGAATGATTGGAACCGACAAATCATCAATCGTTTCACGATGGGAACGCAACAATTCATCCTTGTACTCCAAATAACTTGAAAAATAATGGAAAATATAGAGATCCAAAATAGAATTTGTCTTGATTCCGATCTCGAAGAATCCTTCCATATCAAGTTCGACATTCTTATAATAATACCTCAAAAAATTCCAATACAGCTTACGAAACGCCTGAGACAATTCCAGCTTTATCATTAGAGGAACATCATTCTTCGCCGCGGTCTTTCCGATCTCTTTCGCCAATATGATCAGTTCATGCTGCCTATCCTCCACCAGAAGTCTTGCGATTTTGTCAAAAATCTCGGGTGCATTGATTTTATACTTGGAGTCTTCAATGAGGTGCATAACAGATTTGGCCTCTAAAGCGAATAATTCATTGAACCGATCCAGATTCATCATAAAAAACTCCTTAAAACTATGCCCATGTACATATTGAAGTTCCAAATCAATCACTCCAATGTTTTCTATGATCTCAGTTGGAAACCGAATGGTGAATGTGGTTCCGATTCCTTCTGCACTCTTTACATTAATCGTGCCTCCATGTTGATAGATGGTCGAATATACCTGCGTTAACCCCATTCCTGTGCCTTCATCTTTGGTCGTAAAGAAAGGGGTCCCCAACAGATGAAGTTTTTCTGCCGGTACACCGACCCCTGTGTCGCCAATGATGACGTAGATGAACTCACCCTTACGGTAGTGCTCAATGGTAATTGTCCCTTCATTAGGAATGGCTTCAAAAGCATTTTTTAAGAGATTAAAAAGTGCCTTCTTTAACTGATTTCTCTTTCCGTAGATGACTTCATCGCTGTCTTTGAAATTTTTCACAATATGGATCCGATAAATTTGATCTTGAAACAAATAGAGTAAAGACTCTAATTCCGAACAAAGATGAATTGCAATATAAGGTTCATCTTCCAAGTCAGGCTTAGAAACCTGTAATAAATCGTGCAACGTGGCAATCGCCTGATCCAGCTCTGCACAAGCCAAATCTAAATAATTATGAGAAATCTCTCTTTTCAGCAACTGTAGAAATCCCTTGACTGCCGTTAGTGGGTTTCTGACTTCGTGAGCAATTCCCGCAGCAATTTGACCTATGGATGCAAGACGACTTAATGTATCATCTGTAAGTGATATTTTACTTGTTACCTGCCCATTTGACTGCAACGACTTTCGTTCCTCTCGTCGAAGTCTCAATGCGACATTCGTCCATTAATCTCATCACGCCGGCTAAACCGAGACCTAATCCACGCGTACACGACGTCCTTTTGCCCTTTAAGACTTCATCCAGATTTACAATTCCCGGACCATCATCTGTGACTGTAAAACGTATTCCGTCATCCATCAACTCACAACAAAACTTGCCCTTGCTATAGGCGTGATCCAGAACGTTGCGGGTTAACTCCGAAACGCTGACAAAAACCTTCTGCTGATCTGCCTCGGAAAAAGGGAGCTGCCTCATAAAATGACGAACGATACTTAACGCATAATAAATATCATATTCCGACGAGATGTTCACGATTTGATAGTTCATCCGATAAGCAGTCCCCCATGTCACCTGTAACCCGTCTGCTTAAGTGTGATTATAAAGACTTTCATGAGTATATCAACAAGCGTTCACCACGGTAACTCCTCAACCTGCGGTGGCCTCTTCTCAAGGGGAAAAGATACTCAAGAAATGCAAAGGGTGAACGCCGTCTTCTGTGTGTCTCCACGATGCTGTGTGAGCGTCAAGGCGGCGATCCCGCATTCCTTCTCAACCTGTCTCCTTGCCGTGCTTCGCGATCTCTTTCCGCGGTTCCTTCAACCATTCGGTTTCCGTTCCATCCGCCTCACAAACACCGCCCACATAATGTACGGCTGGACACAGACCATGTCCGGCTCAATCAGCACAACTGGTAGGAAACCCGGAAAACCGTCTGTTCATTTTTCACCGAGTTCGAAAGGAAGACGACTGTCGAGTTCTGCCCCAATTCGGTCTTGCGAATGCCAATGAACCGACCCATTTCCGCGCAAACTCACCCAAAGGAGATTCAAGGCGCCTGTGGGTGAATCTCCGTCCAGGATGTTCCCCCATCTTCCGTGAAGAATAATCTGGTGGAAAGCGCCTCGTCCCCCCGCGTCAGTGCCCACCCTTCCTTGCTATTGACAAAGTCGAGTTTCACCACTTCAGAAAATGGCAACGTGATCGTATTCCAAGAGTGCCCAGCGTTTGATGTTTTCCACAATACATCTCCTAGTACCCAAACCCACGTTTGTTGGTCGATGAAGCAGAATTCATCATGCATTCCATCGGGATTCGACGTTGAGGTGACGGTGCTCTGCAACCTCCATGTTTGTCCACCGTCGGCGGTGACGTATGCGCCAAACCAATCGTGATGATGGTCCGTACGATACGAGGAAACAACCCCGTGACTTGCGTCAAAAAACACAGGTTTCCCGACTCCTCCCTCCATTCCATCCGGTATCTGTAAGTTCGGCAACGTCACGCGATCCCACTGAAGTCCAGAGTCAGACGTCCTGTAGAGACCCACGATCCACCCCTGGACGGACACAAAGCCCACATGATCATGAACAAACACCATGCTTTTCGCTCCGGCATCCGAAATCTGGTGGGATGATGAAGACCCTGTGCTCTCCGCTACGCGCACCCAGTGCTTTCCACCATCCTGCGAATGAAACATCGTCACATGCTCAGATCCCATGGATTGTCCTTCCGGATCGCAGAGGATCCATCCGTTTGAACCGACGAAGCTGACATCCGTCACCCCCGCTGTTGGCAAGACCGACTGTGTCCAATGCTTCCCGGAATCAGAGGTCATGAACAGTCTGCTAGAACCGTCCGAACCTTGATCGTTGACAACCACCGCAGCGGCATCCGCTGAAATGAAGTCTGTCCGAATGTCTCCTCCGTCAGGAATGGTCAATACTTTCTTCCAGTGAATGCCTCCCTCAGTGGTGTACATGACAGCGTCGCTTGTCACAGCCCATCCGTTATGCGTGCTTTTCATGTCAATTGTGCGAAGAGATAGGGACACAGAGCCTGTGTTGGTGAGATTGTTCGTGATACTGTCAACTGGCGTTCCATCATCACATCCGCTCAAGATTGCGAGGAAAACACCGACACATCCGGTGAATAGGAACTGTTTACTCTTCACCGCACATCCCTCACCTTCCTCCCCAAGAGACGGGGTACCACCTAACAGGGTGACAACATGGGGCGCATGTACAAGTTTCTCTTTCAAAGAGATCCGTTGATTCTACATGGGGGTTGGACGATGTGCGATGAATTCCACGGCCGAAGATGTTGTTGGTGCACCTCGCAGGATACGCAATGCCCCCGTTGGCCAGAGTGCCTGCCGGCGGGTCTGCGCGAAGTTGGGCCACCGGAACCGTGACCGTCCGATGGTCCTGCGCCCCCTCTAGCAGACCGAGTCGTGATATTCCGTTTCTCTGCCACGTGAACGAGGACGCCGGCGCTTTCAACCATGGCTTTCCCGAAAGGAAGCCATGCAAAAAGCGCACGATGGATTGTGGTTGGATTTCCACAATCCCATCATGCGCTTACACATGGTGCCCGGCCACCGAATAGACTTCACATTCTTTGCGTTCCACTCTGCGCGCCGAATCGTCTCGTCATTTCATACAAACTCCTATGCACGGAGCCGTATCACCCATCTATTCGAACGCAACCGGTTGGTCCAGCACCCGCTCCGGCGGTCGACGCCGGTGAGGAAACGGATACGGCTCCAGGCGGAACGTGGCCGAAGTGAGATCGTCTGGCAGTTTGGGTGTGACCACGTACGCCATGGACGCCTGGTTGCCGCCCATGTGTCCCCGGTGCAGTTGTACCTGCCGGTCCGTGAACGGTTCCACCACGAGCATCAACTGCACGTCCAACTCCTCCGTCTCCGCATCCTCGCCGGTGAATACGTCCACGTGCACCAGACTCGCCTCATCGTACTGCTCGACTCGGGATATTTGGTACGTCACCCCGTCGACAGATACCCGCTTCATCACCGGGATGACACCCTGCAGATGCTGGGGCGACACGGGATGGCGCATCGGCCGGCGCGGGTTGCACATCGACGCAAACACCGGCGCCAATACGTCGATGCTGATGTCGTACAGCTCGCACCAGCGCTCCATCAACTCCCTGGTCGGATACGCGTTCGCACCCCGGCTCAGCTTCCACCGCTTTGCAATGAGTTTGGCCAATTGCTCGTCAATCGGTTGCAAGCGGTGATCGTAAGGAACCTTCATCATCGGCTTCTCCTCCGTCCGTCGATACCCTTGTCACCCTCCAGGATCGATCTCGTTGGCCTCGCCCACTTCTCACGCAACCATTCCTGGTACTCACATCACCACGTAACCATTCGAGACCATACTGTCCTTCCCCTTCTTTTCCAACCCGCACATTACGGAGAAGCCACTGCCTGCGACGCTGTCGTGGCCTTCAGGTACATGTTGCGGGTGATGTGAACCGCGATCGCGCCCGTGGTCAGCTCATCCGAAATTGCATACAGCGCAAAATGCCCATACCGCCCGATTTCCGCTCCCACGCGAGACACGTTCTCCGTTGTGAGAACATAGGTTTTGTTCCCCCACTCCACGGTATGGGGAATCATGATGTTGTTGTCCGTTCCCGGGCTGTTCGCGGGGAGATTTCCCGCATGGCCAGATGAAGGGTTCTCCGACAAGCTCGTGGCTTCTGCGTTTGAAGAATGAGCCGCAGCAGGCGCAGTCGGTTGTGGTGACGTACCGGCGCCCTTCTGGCGAGACCCGTTCGATTACCCGAAACCCTGCTTCGGCGATTCAGCATTCACCATGTTCCCCGCCTGCTTAACGGGCGGATCCGGGGGTACCCAGGCGCACCGTTCCACAGGTACACACCCGTCGCGATCATCAACACCGGCACTGCACCCATGCTTCCACCTATCCACACCGGCGTTCTGGCGCTCGCACGGTTTGCCGGACGTGACGGAACCTCCGCCCGCGCAATGGCGGTCACGCACGCGATCGCGAAGGTGAGCGGGCATCTGCACTTCCCCCAAAAGTCTCAACCTCTCCTGTATACCTGTATATCCTTCAATTCCATCCGGATTCCCTTCCTTCACGCGGGTTGGGACGTCGTTCATCCGCTTCAACGAAGTCCTTCTGACGTTTCTTGATGGCCCGGTGCAGGGTCACACGGACCCTGACTTCCGACCAGCCGAGGAGTTCCGCGACTTCCCGATCCGGCCGGTTGTGAATCACGCGTGTGTATCGGGATCACGGCAGTCTGGACTGGTGAGTTCCACCTGAACGACACCGTCGCAAGTCGTGAAAGTACACCCAAACAACCCCCACACGCCATGGCGTCTGCAAAGACCACGATGGAAGGGAATGCGAGACCTTCAGAAGCCAAATCAAAACAGAATTCGTCATCCGTCGCAGGGTTGCCCACCCCATCCAAGAGGTTGAGCGCGCGCTGTTCATTCCACCCGCACCAACCTCAGGTATCGTCATCACGGCACTGCGCACGTACCTGCTTCCCGATGATGTGGTTGAGAAAGTCCTGGACTGGGTGAACCACAACGACGGTGTGCAAAGTCTTCGGGGATCGGGACGATCGTACGCGGGGCCCCCGGGTCTTGAATTGCAACTGAATCAACGGAAAGCAGATCGAGATCACACTCGACAAAGGCTCCGGCAACGGCGTGGTACTCGTGGACCGGGATCACCCAGGAAAAGCCGTGCGGATCGAAAGTCCGGAAGTATACAACTGGCTGTCCGACGGATGGAGAAAGGACATCCCACAAACTAGAAACGGGGCGCCGTGATGTGGTTTCCCAACCGCACTACGAGAACACTGTCTCCTTGAACCGACGGCACGTATCCCCACGTCCAGAAGCCGAAAGGTGCCTCTCGACCTGAAAACTCGTTGGAAGCGGTTGAAACATTATACCTAATATGTTTAAAATTATAAAAAAAGAATGATGTTTCTTCACCCTTCGATGACATTTTGAACTGCTCCCACACGAGCCCGAATCGGCTTGTTGTCATACTTGTTAACTTCGTTGAGCTTGACAGAGTTGGCCGATACGCTCGGGGTCACTAAGGACAACGTGAACGTGACCATCCGGACCCTTGAACAGCTTGGGATGGTACGACGTCTGAAACGCCCCGAGGATAGGCGCGTGTATTTCTAAGCCGATCCCGATTTTTGGCTCATCGCCCAGCGCATTCTTGCCCGGCGCCAAAAGCCGGAGTTCGATGAGTCATTCCGGATGTCGGACGAAAGCATCCAGATAGCCGGGTCTACCCATCCAACACCGACGAGGAAGTTGATGCTCACACGCTGGAAGGCCCTGCAGGACTTCTACAACGAACTGGACCAGGTGGTCGCCTGTTGTTGTTGTCGATTCGTCCCCAACGCATGTCCTGGTTCATCCGGCTAGCCGTACGCGTGTCATCGCGCTGGCGTGAAACGGATAACAAGTACCATCTTTGACGCCCTGCGTCTCCTCACGTGAGTACATTTACGAGTTGTTTCCTCCCAATGACGCGCCGCCCCATCTCTGACGTGTATTGGAGTGAGTGACCATGTTGGTGATCCTATGGCTGTTGACCGGCGCCGTATTCATCCTCACCCTCCATGCAGCCTTTGCCATCCCCTCGTGGCCTGTGTTGGCGGTGTGTCTCCTCGCCCTGCTTGCGACTGTCGGTTACCGCCTCACACGCGCGCGGGCCATTCCCTTCGTTGCGCTTGCCGGATCCTTGTTGGTTTGCGCCTACGATATCTTCATGCTTATCGAAGTACTGCGGACAGCAGCCTGACGCTGAAGGTGTTCCGACACCCCCCGTTTTCGTCCGGCATGATGTGCGTATGAAACGTGACGCCACACAACAGGACATCCAAATGCTCCGGATTGAGGGCTGCAAGCACATCCCGATTCCGCATGACGAACGTCGGCCTGTGACGCAATAAGGGGACAAGGCTGTTCGCCCTGCCCCCTGATCTGCCTCTGGTCTTCACTCATCCGGCGGGCCAAGGTTCCATATTTCAGTACCCGCGCGCGGCGAGAATCAATCCACTGATGCCGCCGACCACTGCAAAAATGATGAGGTACGGAAACCCAACCGCGAACGAGATGCCGAGGATGTACGTGCCGATGGCGGAGATGATGTTCTCGAGGCCGTTGAGGTAACCTGCGCCGACGCCGACGTTCTGACGTGGAAACATCTTTTGCAGCGAGCTCCACACGGTCGGCAGGACCACACCGTTCATCGCACTGGCGATCGAGATCAGGACCATCGCCAGGGTCAGGTTGCTGGTGTGTGTGCCAAGCAGCAGCCCGAGCGCGGCAACCAAGGTGGCGAGCCCGGCAAAGATGGCCCGCTTCATCCACCGGTCGCTGAGCAGTGCGGTGATGATCAAGAACACCGTCATCAGGATGTACGGAAGCATGTTCCAGATGCCGGTGTTGTGCAGCGTGATGTGCCGGACATTCAACAGGTACTTTGGCAGCCAGAACAACAGGCCATAGAAGACCGTTGCCATGCCAGACCAATTGAGCAGCAGCAACCAGAAGTCGAGCTTGCGGAACACCTGCCTCAGGGTCACCGACTCCAACGGCACGTCCTCTTCTGCCGCCCCCTCTTGGATATACGCGAGTTCCGCTGTGGAGACGTATCGGCTTTCCTGGGGCCGATCCTTCGCGACAAACCATACAATCGGCAACATCACGACGATCCCGACGGCGAACAACACGTAGAACGGCAGCCGCCAGGATCCGAAGGACAGCACCATCCAGGCGATCAGCGGTCCGGTGATGATGGGCCCGATGGTCAGGCCGAACTCCCAGAACATGTTGGCCCGGGCCCGCTCTTTGGGCGGGAACCAGACCTTTACCCACTTGGAGTTCATCGGCCAATGCATGCCTTCACCAAGACCCAGCAGGACCCGCGACAACACGAGCGCCGCGGTGCTCCAGACGAGGCCGGTGAACAAGGTCATGATGGACCACCAGGCGAGCGCGATGGCTGCGACCTTGCGCGGTCCGAGCCGATCTCCCAGATACCCGCCGAGGACGTTCGACAGCCCGTACATGAACAGGAACAGGCTGTTGGCCAAGGCGAGCCCGGCATCGGTCACAACGTGATCCTTCACCATCAACGGTCCAGTGATGGAAATGTTCGTCCTGTCGACGTAGGACACCAGCAGCAGGAACCACAGCACCACAGCAAACCACCAGCGGAAATGCGTGCGCCGCTCGGCACCTGCCTGGATTGAGCTCGACAGCCCCGGATTGCTCATAAACGTCCCTCCCTTGTAGCGCGGGTCACAAATCTCTTGTCGGATTTCACATCCAGCAGAACCATTGCTATGATGCCAAGTGACCCGATCATCTGGTTGTCTAACAACCAGGATCATAGAATACGCTTACATCGTTGTCAATGAATGTCCGTGCGAATTTCGCGGGATTTCACGATAATACGGCTAGGGCCAGATCGGCCCCATGCGACGGAAGTCTTGGCAACCTGCCGCCGGATCGTGTGAAAGAAGGAGGACTCGACTTGGAGAAAATTCGACGGTCGAGATTGAGTGACGCTGTCGTGGATCGCATCAAGGGGATGATTGAACGCGGAGAATTGAAACCAGGAGACAAGCTTCCCTCCGAGAAGGAGTTGGCCGAAGCGTTTGGCGTGAGCCGGATGAGTATCCGGGAGGCCTTGTCCATGCTTTCGGCGAGCCAAATCATCGAAATCCGGCACGGTGAAGGCAGCTTCGTCCAGCGAATGGAAGTGTCCAATTACATCCCACCGATCGCGGTGTCGCTGTTGGACTTCCCGGCTGCGGCGCTGCATCTGCTGGAGGTCCGCACCATGCTTGCGGTGGGAGCGGCAGAACTGGCGGCCATGCGCGCGGACGCGGACGCCCTGGCCGAGATGGATGCAGCGCTGTCGGCTTATTGGGACGAGGTACGCGAGCACGGAACAGGTGCGAAGAGCGACTGGCAGTTCCACCACGCGATTGTGCGGGCGACAAAAAACCCGGTGTTGGTGGAATTTGCGAACCGGATTGCAGATCTCGTCGCGGAGGGGATGCGTTATACGCTCGGCAAAAACGTGGGCGACAGCGAGCGGATCCGGCAAGTCGCAGCGGAACATGAGCAAATTGCCGCGGCCATTCGGGCAAGAGACGCGGCTGCGGCCGGGACCGCGATGCGTCAACACCTCGAACACGTGCGCCAGAAACTGATGAGATTGATGGAGGAACAAAAGCTGGCGACGGCACAGGTGGAAGTACCGGCGGACATCGCAGCGTCCGCTGGCAAGCGAGCCGAAGGAGCGACCCGCAGCGGGCAGATCGCGGGGAACCTTCAAAGCGAACACACCGTGAAAGTCATCGGTCAGTTGGCCGACCATCTGGATGAGTAAGCCCCACCGCGGACACACGTGGCGGGGCTGGTCAGCATCTCGTCATTTTCTGATGCAACACGCTCCTCCGGACATGTACCGCTATCCTATCGCGTACCTAGATTTACATGATCGAAAGGTGGTGCAAGCCTGATGAAGCATGCGGCGAAGATTGCGGTGGGTGCAGCGTCATTGGTTGTGGCTGTCACCGTAGCTGCCATGTCCACGTGGATCTACGGAGCGAGTCAAGATTCGAAAATTGTCACCACGCTGGCAACAGAAGCTGTGGTATTCGACATTGCGCAATGTTCACCATTCCGCATGATGGAAGTCCAATCGCCCAGCGACCTAAAAGTCACACACGTTCCGGATCTGGATGAGGTTCCCGCAGGCAAACCTTTAAAGAAGGCCGTATCCGCCTTGAGTTCCCACTTAGACCCACTTCAGGCTGCTGAGATGATGAACGACACGATTCGGACCGAACATCAGAGCAAGGTGCAGCGTATCGCATCCCAGTTGTTCACCGAGGACGGATCGTACATGCAGTGGGAAAAGCAGAATCTCCCCAAAATCATAGCGTACGACGATACACCCACAAGTTTTCAGTTGGACGGTGGAGTGGATACACTCCAATGGTCGTCCATCAATGTGGACGATCTGCATGGTACGGCCGTGGTAACTGGGCAGGGTGTCCCATGGGCCTCCTTCGTAGACATGGGCAGTGATGGTTCCGTGGCTCGAACCACTACGCCGCATACCCTGGTCAACTTCACCGTGACATTGAAGAAAGTGAACGGAACATGGAAGGTGGATACTTTGCAACGGCAGTTTGCACCAGGATATGAGCCTTGATTGGAGTATCATCCAGACAACCTCTCCACATACTCATTCCCAATTTTCTATTTTTATTATTGCACAGGGCCTCGGATTGAACCCCCTGTATTTGTAAAGAGAAATGTGGTTCTTTTGTAGTTTTGGTGAACCTCCCTCCATTCGACAACACTCTCGACCGCCACACGCTATGCTTGGTCCGAGGTGAAGGACATCGAATTGAAACGTGGCGGATTGGTGTACGTGAACCGCGGTAAAGGCGACAAGGAACGGGTCGTCCCCGCCACGTCTGAAGTAAGAAGTCGAGTACAAGAATATCTCTCTATGCGAGGAGACGTTTCCCTCGACGAACCGTTGTTCTTGTCGAATCAGCGACGACGCATTTCAGTGAGGACAGTTGAACACATGCTGAGACAATTGGGGGAGCAGTATCACCCCCATGCCCTTCGCCACACGTTCGTTCGTGCGTATTGAACCCGACTTTGTCAAGACAGATGGGATGGCTTTTAAGAGAGAGATGAGAGACTTTCAATTCAGATAAAAACTGTCTCACGCTGCGTTTTGTTGCATTTTCCAATTTCTGAATTCCAACGGCGAGCGATAACCTAGTGCGGAATGCGGTCGGTCCGTGTTGTAAAAGTGAATGTACGACTCAATCGCCGCTTTCGCCTCGGCAAAGCTGCTGTATTCCTGCAGCCAGACCTCCTCCTCCTTCAGCGACCGGAAGAATCGCTCGATGTATGCGTCAGCATCGGGGTTGTTGTACCCGGTCCGCTCATGGTTGATTTGGCAGACCTTCATCGCTTGGATGAACCGTCGACTCGTCGTCTGGCAGCCATTGTCCGTTCGCAATGTCAGACCGGCACCTTGAACGCCGTTCGGGAAGCGCCCTCGCCTTCACGATCCACTGCATCACTCGGGCGTACTCATCTGTTTCACGACTCCACTTCCGAAGTTTCGCCGGTTGATGCAGAGTGCCGGTTTCATGACCAAACTTTCTTCCACGTATGCCCTCCATCCGTTGTTTCCCAAATTTGATTTGTAGAGGAACCAGCACGTTTTGGCACCCATACGACCCAGCCAACAGACTTCGACACAAAGTCCAGTTGTGTCGGAATGTAATTTCGCAACAGCGTTGAGAAGGGGGCTTTCGGAAGTGTAATGTTTCTCCATGAAGTTCCCCCGTTCGTTGTCTCGTACAGGGTCGAAAATGTCTTGCTTGGTGTGAGGGGAATAGCCACCCCGACACTTGTACTTGGGAATGAAACCAGTCCGCCTAGGCCCGGCATTTCACCGACGAAGGTCCATGACTTACCTGCATCACTCGTGGAATAAATACCACGATGCTCAATGAGACTTCCATAGCGTTGAAACGTAGCCTGAAGAATGCCCTGATTCGCATTTGCGGTAGAAAATTGGGGGAGTGAAAGTGAAATTTGTTCACCGCTAAATTCTGTTGGAACAGGAACGTGAATTTCTCTCCACGATGTTCCGCCATCCGTTGTTTCAAACAGTTGGTAATCGCCCGTGGTGGAATTGCTAGTCGACAGCCACCCGGTGGTCGCGTTGACAAACTGCAATGAACCACCCAACGGGAGATCGTTCGGTGTCTTTACAGTACTCCACGACGCCCCGCCGTCGCGCGAAACCATCAATTGTCCTGGCATACTGTTCATTCCGTGCTGTGGAATCACGTCCATATAGATGGTGGAATCATTTACGACACTGATTTGCGTCTGGTACACAAGGATTTGGCCAACGTGAATCCGGGCCGATTGCCATGTCTGGCCACCATTGTCCGTATGGTAGAGAATCAGATATGGTTCGTATGTGTTTCCCGGTTTTGAAACAGATTGAACCGTAAACCAAGCGTCATTGCCGTTGGGAAAGTCTGCTCCATTAACGTCTCCCATTACCGTGCTGGGAGAAACGTTATACCAGGACTTTCCTCCGTCTGCCGTGCGTACCACGGAGGAGCCTTGGTTAGTGGAATACAGCACTCCCCAACCAACATCTTCAGTTATCATGTGTATGTTGATCCAGTTGTCAGGGGCCAACTTCGCCGGCTTAGGATATTCCATTTGTGAAGTTGCGTTGGTCGTCTTATCCAAAGATGGAGACGTCGATGTATAGTTGTTTGTCTGACTGACTCCGCAACCGGCCACAATGATCGCGATCGCGAGGGCTTCAAGTCCCGACAGTCCTTTTCTCGGTTTCATCTGCACACCTCCGTGTCCATGTTCACTCTGATTCGACGAAACTGGAGGTTGTCAGATGACACAAGGATCAGGCGGTCCACATCTCCTCACGATTCGTCGTGAGGAGTGAATACACATACGAGTTATCTCCTCACTGTGAGGCATCAACCACCTCACCGGAAGTCCCTAACCACTTTGACGCGTGTGGGAGTGAGGAATCATGTTGGCGATCCGTTGGTTTTTGACCGCTGCTGTGTTCGTCCTCACGGTCCTTGCGGCCTTTGCCATCCCCTCATGGCCGGTGTTGGCGATGTTTCTCCTCACCCTCCTGGCAACCATCAGTTACCGGCTGACTCGCGTCCGGGCCGTGCCCATCTTGGCGCTTGCCGGAACCCTGTTCATCTGCGCCTACGATGTCGTGGCGCTCATTCAAATATTGAATGTGGCACATTGACTTAACCACACGAGCCACATCCCGCCACTTCGGAAAAGGCACAGGGCACGGCATTCACTTTCCGTCGTCTTCGCGCAGTGGCCTCACCGAACTTACGAGGCTCACCAACCGGTCTGCGGAAATGCCGGAAGCCATGAGCTGATAGGGCCTCCCGTCCATTTCCCAATACGGTCTCGATATCACGAAGCGAGGCGTAATCACTTCACCACTTCTCGCCTGGGCCCCGAGTTGTGGCCACTCGTCCTTGAGGTCCGAGATCCCCCAATGACCATGCACGTCTTCCGTCACCGCTCCTGCCTGCCACAGGATGATGAAGGCTTCACCCCGCAACGCCGCCTTCGATCGCGCGGGCGCACCGTATCGGACCGCCCACTCTCGTCCATTGTGATACTTGGAGATTTCGATGTGGTCGCGCAATCCGAGCTCTTTCACGACGGACCGGTCGAGCCCCATCAACGGAAACGGACATTGCCGTATCGCGTCGTGCGGTTCAACACGAATCGGGATACCGCCGAGGACATCGCCCAACTTCCACAGGCGCAACTTCTTCTTATCCGGCGGTAAGGTGAACTCGCGCCTGGCAACCGGTACGTTCCACTCGATGTCCTCCATCACTTCGCGGAACACACACCCGTGCCCATTCCAGTACTCGATGCTCCTCGGCAGGCCGTCTTCCGGATAAATCCAGAAGTGGCCGCTCTCACACGCCTCTTCATCCTGGGCGGTGACGTAGCGATCGAGTTCCACCCACAGGTGCCACAACCGTTCGCGCTGCTCAGGCGGCATGACCACTAAGTCATCCCGGGTTAGCAACTCTCTCAAAAGATGGCCCAACACGAACGATGGATCCGCATCGTGCGGGACCTGCGCCTCCTGAATAGCGTTGGTGCTCGCCATCCACACCCGCATATGTCGGCCATGAAAAACGGTGACGACGCTCCCGGCATCCGGCGATTCCGTTTCGATCCGCAGCCAATTTGGGCGCACGCCATGCGTACCGCGCCTGTTGTCTGTTCCCGGCTCGTTCGCCAGACAGCCATTCCCTGATGAGGGTGAACCTGAGGCTCTTCATAGTGGCCCAGGCTCGGGCCAACGTATCGCGGACCGTCGTGTGATCGACCTTCGGCCGGCCCGGTTCCCCATGCGGACAGGACGTCGTCCAACGACGCGGTGGCAGGCTCCCGACCGGCCGCATCCTCATCCTCCTCCGTCAGCGCGGCTTGCAATTGTTGCCTTGCCCTGGACAAACGAGATTTGACGGTCCCCGGCGGAATTCTCAGGAACGAGGCCACATCCCGGATGGGCCATCGATAGATGCCTGCCAGCACGAACACCTGTTTCAATTCCAATGGCAGGCTTTCCAGCGCTCGTGCCAAATCCAGTTTCAAGGCGGTACTCCGTTCCTGGTCAGCCTCCACCGCCACCTCCTTCTCCTCGGCCTGCTGCCTGTACGCTTGCATCAACGCACGGTACGCCTACGTCTTGACAATCTGAAAGATCCAACGCGGAAACGCCTGCGGATTCCGCAACTCGGACACATGGCGCGCGGCTGTCAGCCAACTCTCCTGCACAATGTCTTCCGCCAAATCGCGATCACGGCAGAACTGCGTGACCCAGCCCAGCGCCTGTGGGTGGAACATGGAGACAAGCGTGTTCCAAGCCTCTGGCAAACCCTGGCGACATGCCTCGACCAGTTGAACGACTTCCATGGTCCTCACCTCTTTCGCGGTTGTCACCCGTAATGATTCGAAAAGAGGCGTTTAGGTTCTCACCAGAGGACCAGGAAGCGCGTTCCGGCCCATATACATCCGTTCTGACCTACGGATAATTCCTCGTCCTCCCGCACCCCGACCGTGTTCAATGACTTCTTTCACGAACTCCGCGCACAGGCACCAGCCGAAATCCGACGACAAACACTGGGGATGTGGCCCGGGGATGTGGCTTTCAATAAGTACTAATCAGCTGAGTGACGCCCCTTGTGATGCTGTTCCCGCAGCACCACGCGAAGAGGGGCGTCTTCCCTATCCTAAGATACGGACATTTTGCCCGTCTAATTTCGGACAGGCAATACCGTCATCTTTGGACCTAGTTGAGATGGCTCAAACAACATCCTGTGTGAGAAGATGAAGTAGGACAAGGAACCATTGATCCTGTCTGGGAAACGGAAGAGCTTCTGACGCCAGCGTTGCATGAACCTTTTGGGAGCTAGGACGTCTTCGACATCTTTCAGTGGGACAAGCGTGGCTTCGCCAGTTCTCCGATTCTTCAATTCCACTCCGCCTGCTGACAGCGACTTTCGACTCACCGTCAAGCGATACGGGAGACCCAGGAGGTTTGCGTCAGCAAGTTTGACACGAGCGGCACATCCGCCTGCGCCTGTCGATCCACACTCTGCGCCACCTGCATGAACGTACCTTCCGGCAGGTCTCCCGTCAGGAGAATCACCCACGGTCCCCGATTCCAGGTCAGATACCGCTGTGTCGTGTGCCCGTTGGTGAAGGTGATGTACGTCGCATCCTGGCCATTCAGTTTCACCTCGCGCTTCGTGTTGCCAGGCGCCGACGTGTCCCCGTCAATCTGGAATGATCCCGCGTGATTGTGATACAACACCATCCGGATCACATGACGCAACCCGTTCACCGGAATGACACCTGTGACGTCCAGATCAAATTGCTGGGCCACCTTGTCTTTCATACTGGCCTCCACCCAATCCACCTGTGCGCCGTCCGTGTTCAGCTTCGGAAACCGGTCTGTCCCCAGGAAATCGCTCAGCGACGAATTGTAGTGGTCGGCAGTGAAATGCTTGCCATCCGCGGATAACCCGAGCGTTTCCTTCTGTGCGTGCAGGGGCATCGGGGTCCCCAGCTTCGTTCCCGTTTCAGGTTTGGGTGCCGACGACGGCCCAGTGGCGGTCACGGGTTGCAATCCGTTGTCTGCCACCGGCGGCGAACCGGCCGTCGGAGAGGCTCCACCCGCCGGGATGAACGCCCAGCCGGAAATCATCCCATCACCGGCCGATATTCGATGGGTTTGCACAATGACATCCAACAGGCTCCGCCCCGTTGCCGCCCACACCGCGGTATTCGCCCCAATCAACAGAACGCCGACCAGCCCGGTCCCGATGACGGCTCTGCGCAACCCGTGCCGCGGCTCGACCCGTTTCGCCAACCCCTGTTCGATGCGCTCCGCCATTCTGTTCCTCGCTACCTCATCCATCTCGATGGACGCCGCGTCTTGTTTCAGCGTCCAACGAACGCGGTCCTCAAAATCCGTGCTCCTCCACCCCGCCTTCCAATTCTGGTACTCCATGTTTCCTGCGCAGGATGTCCATCACCAACCGGAGCCGTGACGCCACCGTACCGGGGGGAATCCCGAGCATCTCCGCGACTTCCCTTCGCGTGTAGTCATACAGGTAATGCAGGACGACCACTGTCTTCAGTTTGGGCGGTAGACTGCGGATGGACTGGACCAGCGCTTGACATTGGAGCGATTCGGTCACATCATCCGCGATGTCGAAGTGGATCCCGCCGGCCTGCGCATCCGCACTCAGAACTAAGGCGTCTTTCAGCCGACCTAGCCGCCACTGCCTTCGCCGGTGTGCGCTCACCTGACGAATGATCCCCGTAAGCCAAGGGCCGAACGGCCGTGCGGGATCGAACTGCGGTAAAGACCGGTACACCGCAACGTAGATGTCCTGGACGACGTCTTCGAGATCGGACGGATTTTCCAGAAGATGGTGCACCAGCCTCACGACGTCCGTTACGGTGCTGTTGTACAACTCCCAGAACGCCGTTTCGTCTTGTGCCTGCAGCCGCTGAACGAGTTCGGGTTCTACCTTGATGGCCGTTGCGTGAACCTCCCTTCCTGCGTTTGCACCATATTGGTTCACACGCGGGATTCGGATCACGTGTGGTCTTGTCGGAGAGGGAGGGTCGCCTTGCGTTGAATGAACTCCAGCAATTCAAGGGGCAAAAGGACCAGGAGAAACAAACGGCCGAGACCGCGCTAGCCGAAGTCCCAAGCTATTTGACATACCAAACACGAAAAAGCCGCCCATCTCCGGGCGACATTTTTCGACATACTTTGCTGACACACCGTACGGAATCCATAATGCCGCACTGTCAACCCCGGCTACCCTTTCGGCCAGTAGGCGTTGTTTCGAATCTCATATCCTGGCAGCGTGACCGGAGGTTTGCCGTGAAACTCCTGCACCACCGCTTGCGGCGGTTTGGTCACCACACCCATGGCGTCCAGGTTCAGCGGACTTTGCACCAGCGAGAGAACCGTCCGTTCAATCATCGTGCGCTGCCTCACTAACGGATCGTCCTCGGGAAGCGGGAATTCCATCGCCCACACCAGGTCGGGCGGCAGTACGCCGTGATTGTAGATCACCGTCTCCAGGTTCCAGGCGGCCCGCTGCCCAGCCGAATAGGCGTCGAAAGAAGGTATCCCCGGGACATGGGCACCCACCGCCGTATCCCAATAGGACGCCAGGCAGTCCGCGATCTCCCGCTGCTTCGCCGACAGCTCCGCCATCATCTGTTGCGCCTGGCTCCGGACATAGGCATCCTCCGGGCCATGCAACACTGGGCTCCCACCCTGGGTCACCGTTCCTGCCCCCGCGCTAACCATTGGATCGGCCGGAAAACAGCCGATCCATTCGCCCACGGCCACCCAGACGTGATCACCATCCCGTGCAAAAGTAGGCACCACCAGGTCAGCCCCGGAGGATACCATCCAAACATACCGTGAGTAGCTGGCCGGGATGGCGTACTGCACCGCGTCGCCCGTCCGCACGTCGAACGCCACCAGTCGATCCCACCGACGGAACCCCCACAACAGCGGTCCTTGGTTTGGGTACAGTGGCGGATACTGAGGTCCCTTCAATGCCACCCAAATCCAGTCGCCCACCTGTCCCAGAATCCGATTGTCCAGGTCTCCGGGTGTCGATCCCGATGGATTCGCCGCCGACCCATACATCGGAATCGCATCCGGCCACTTTGCCGCCGGCTTGCCATCGATCTCGACGGCGACCGTCTGCGGCTGAAAGTGGTCCGGGAACGTCATCGGAAACTGCAGGCTGACAGAGCCATCGTAGGTTTGCTGTGACCGGGCCGGGGTGTCCGGTTCTTTCGTGAGCGTGGCTGTCTCCGGATCGAACCATGCACGGTGCCAGACCTTCGAAAACGTGACGTTCCCGTTGTCATCGACCGAGTCCGTCCGGATCAAGAGTTCCAACCGATCACCGTTGACCGACAAGCCAGCGATGGCCTCGTTCGGACCGATGGTGGACGCCAAGGGCACAAAGTACCACCCAAACGCTGACGACACCCGGCTCCCGCCCGTTCCCTCACCATTTCCGTCGATCCCGTTGCCAGGCAAACCATGTCCCTGTACGGCCACTGCATTGCCCACCCCGTAGGTCGTAGATTCCCTCGCCCCCCCGCCCGAGGGGTTGCACCCTACCAGAGTCAAGGAAAGGCTCAGCACGCAGAGGGAGAAAAGTCGCCCCCTCATGGGCATCACCCACGCTTCCACCCAGAATACGTCCATTCTGATTCTCTCAATTTTCCAACCTCAGGACAAGCCCTGAGTGAGATGACGGGAGTGCAACTGCCACCGGCATCGGAACCGATTCAGCTCTTTTCGACCATCACCGTGTGCAACTGTTTCGCTCCTGCACGCACACTCCAGATCGCGAGCGGTACGCCAACCGTTACCACCGCTGCCTTCATCAGTCGGTCCTCGTCATTCTAAAAATCGCCAGAACACCTCTTTGTGTGACTGGGTCCCATGCATCGCGTACTCGTTGCGTCGGTCGTAGCCCGGCAATGTTGTACTGTATTGAGGTATCATTGTGGCCAAATCAACGCAACGACCCCGAATAGATGTCCGTCACCTCTTCTCGATGATGGCCCAGCAGTTCACTCACGCGGGCCTTGGCCTCTTTATCCGACAGCCCGGCCTCGCGAAACTCCAAATATCTGTCCCGCGCGTACCCATGACGAAGTCCGTGTGCAGTGACCGTACTCCCCGGCGGGCGGTGATGGCGTATGTAATCCTGCACCTCACGGATCGCTTCATCGGTTTTCACACCGGGGGCAACGAACAACCTTTCGCCGGGTCGTGCGTGCCGGACAGCCCGAGCCAACACGTCACGCGCTTCTCCTCGAAGCGGGACGGACCGGATCAGACCCCCTTTGCCCTTGACCTCCAATACATTCGTTGACAACGCTTGGCGCGCGTGCGTGACGTCGATCCGGTGTGCAATTATGAATCCTCAACCCCAGGTCCCGCGCCAGAATCAGCACGCTCCGGATGCGATCCGGTGCGTCGTCGGTGATCCGCAACTCCTCTGCTTTCCAGGTCCGGTCATGCCCTCGGAAACTCCGGCGACCGATGTTCATTCTGAGGTTGATTTTTCCGTGCTTCCCATGGGGATGTTCCTCCAAAAACCCCCATGCCCCTTTGGGGCACAACATTATGATGAAAATGTAGTCGTAGTTGTTTACTGGTGGGTGATCGTGATCCAACATGAGGCCAAGC
>NZ_FPBV01000095.1 GCF_900116805.1 Paenalicyclobacillus macrosporangiidus
GTACCCATCCCGAACACGACCGTTAAGCCCTCCAGCGCCGATGATACTAGGGGCGGGAGCCCCTGGGAAAGCAGGACGCCGCCAGGCGAGAGAGAGAAGGCCCGGAATGCACGGTAAGGTGCAGACCGGGCCTTCTGCTGTTGTGTGGAGTGGAGCTGCGTGTGCCGTAGGAGGATGGCTTGTCAGTAGGTTGACCTGTGCCGCGCAGTCGGAAATGGGTGGTGAATGGGTGGTCAATGGGGGCGAATGGGTTGCAAAGACCGCCCGTCCGCCGAGGCGTAACACCAGAATTGCACTGATGACCCCGGGGGCTGGAATGGATAGCGGCGGCATTGCATTTATCGTGGGGGCCTGGGGCGGCGTTCGTGACGGAATGGCATGTAAGCGAGCGGATGGGAAGCCGAGACGGGGTGGACATGGAGCGAGTAAAGTAACGAAACTGCCTTATGGCATCTGCGGGGTGTGAGTTAAGACGGAAACGTACACTATGGTGCCGGCACCCGAACAGGATAAGGCGGAAAGTGTTTATATTCCTGCGGCGGACCCTCGTGCCACTGGCGCTTGTACACCCGCCAGGCCTGCGTACCACCATTCTCGCGTCCCCCAGTCGCAACCATGCGTCGCAAGGTAAGCGTCAAAGCCCCCACACCTTGCGTTTCTCCAACCGTCGTGCGACAGTCATGGACGACAACAATCAGCCCCGCCAGGAGACCCAGCGGGGCGATTTCTCATGCTATCCTTTTTTTCCACGTCTCCGGATTCGTTCCGGCAGGCGATCTGACCACGGGAGCAACGCGTCCATCGCTGCCCGGTCATCCGTTCGGATGTTGGGTAGCCGCTCGAACAGGTATTCCAGGTACAAATACGGGTCCAGCCCGTTCTCCTTGGCTGTCTCCACTAGGCTGTAGGCGATGGCGCTCGCCCTCGCACCTTGTGGGGTGTTGGCAAACAGGAAGTTCTTGCGACCAATTACAAACGGCTTGATTGACCGCTCGCTCCGGTTGTTATCCAACTCCAGATGGCCGTC
>NZ_FPBV01000080.1 GCF_900116805.1 Paenalicyclobacillus macrosporangiidus
AAAACCCCCATGCCCCTTTGGGGCACAACATTATGATGAAAATGTAGTCGTAGTTGTTTACTGGTGGGTGATCGTGATCCAACATGAGGCCAAGCAGGACAGTGAGGCTGTCGATTATGTGGGGTGCGACCCCGAGCCCAAAAACTAGCCACAACCGCCTTGAGCACAAATTATTGTTGCCAAGAGCACATCCATCAAATTTCGCAACGTCAGGGGGTTGTGCCCTGCTTGGAAAGGATGAACGTGATGGACGCCATTCGCGAGTGCTGTGCAGGCTTGGATGTCCACCAGGCCAACGTCGTCGCGTGCGTTCTAAAGGGACCTCTCGAAGAAAGGCCGCAGATGTTCATGCGGGAATTCCCAACCGTGCTTTCTGGGCTGCTGGAGCTCTCGGACTGGTTGGCCGAACTGGGGTGCACCGAAGTGGCCATGGAGAGCACAGGCGTATACTGGAAGCCTGTGTTCAATGTCCTTGAAGCCACTTGTAAAATCACCCTCGCGAACGCCAGTCATATTAAGAACCTCCCTGGACGCAAGACGGACAAGAAGGACGCCCAATGGATTGCCGAACTTCATCGCTGTGGCTTGGTCTCCAATAGTTTCATCGCTCCCCGAGAGATTCGAGAGCTTCGAGACCTCACTCGGTACCGTCGAAAGCTCAAGGGTTACGAGACGTCCGAACGCAATCGAATTCTCAAGATATTGGAGGATGCCAATATCAAGATCTCCACCTTCGTGAGCGATGTGTTTGGCAAGTCTGGGCGTCTGATGCTCAGTGCGTTGATCAACGGCGAAGTCATTGATCCTGAACAGGTCGCCGATCTTGCCATCGGCCGTCTACGCTCCAAGATCCCCGAACTCACGAAAGCCCTGAACGGTCGAGTCAACCTTCATCACCGAAAAATGCTTCAACGTTGTCTAGAGCACCTCGAGTTTCTGGAGAAATCCATTGCTGAACTGGAAGCCGACATGGAACAATATTTTGCCCCGTATCAAAAGCAGGAGGAACTGCTGCAGACCATCCCCGGTGTTGGTATCCATGTGGCCAGAGTGATTCTGGCGGAAATCGGGACAGACATGTCTGTTTTCCCTTCGGCATCTCACCTTTCGTCGTGGGCCGGAATGAGCCCTGGGAATCATGAGAGTGCGGGTAAAAAGAAACGAGTCAAAACGACACCCGGCAACCAAGGGTTAAAGTCGGTACTCCTGGAAGCTGCGTGGGCCGCAAGTAAAACGCGAACTTTCCTCGGTGCGAAATTCTGGTCTGTAGCTGGGCGCAAAGGTAAAAAACGAGCTACTATGGTCGTCGCACACAAGATCCTCGTGATTGCATATTTCGTACTCAAAGAGGGGCAACCATACAGCGAACTTGGGCATGATTATCTGGAAAGGCGGAAACCGATTTCCACGGAAGAAATGATGATTCGTCGTCTTGAAAAACAAGGCTATGTAGTAACAAGACCCAGCGATACTACAGCCTAATCTCTTCAGATGCAACTCTTCAGTGTCCCGGGCATTCTATTGTCTCAAAACAGCGTAATGTGACATCTCCTGCCTTAAAGGAGGCCATTTTCTCATCAA
>NZ_FPBV01000005.1 GCF_900116805.1 Paenalicyclobacillus macrosporangiidus
TGCTCTATCCGGCATTAGCACCCGTTTCCAGGCGTTATTCCGGTCTGACAGGCAGATTGCCCACGTGTTACTCACCCGTCCGCCGCTGATTCCAGGAGGCAAGCCTCCCAGAACCCGCTCGACTTGCATGTATTAGGCACGCCGCCAGCGTTCGTCCTGAGCCAGGATCAAACTCTCAAACCTATCCTGTGACTCTTGCGAATCACTTCGTACGTTCGCTCTCAGGGCGTGTTCAGTTTTCAAGGAACCAGTCGCTTTCTCTGCCGTCAAGCGGCGCCATTCATCTTACCACACCGCAACCCCGAAGGGAAGCGGCGCTGTGGCCGATGCGACGAAGCCGTCGCAGCAGCGACGTCGAGTAATATACCACGCCTGGGCCGTGAGATCAACAGGGTAAAATCAGGATCATCGTCCCACCCAGTCGTTTCCACCCGGGATGCTGAACGAGCCGGGACGCACAAACGCAAAATCGAAGTACCACCTTTCTTCAGTCCTTTTTTACCAGCGCATTGCAGACCATGTATGACACGCCAATCAGTACGATGAATCCAAGGAACATCGCGCCCTGGCGAATCAGGAGTTCCTCAAGTCCACTCATGCCCCGCACCATCCTTTTGCTGACATATCCGTACGCGTAACGGTCATTCGCCCGACACACCAGACGAGATGGCGCCGGCCAGGCTGGCACCGGCCGGGACGCCATTGAACCCTCGCTGTTCAACCCTCGTCGTCCTCATTTTGCACCACCCGAGCCACCATCGCCACCTCTTCCCCTTCGGGGACGTTGATCAACTTCACTCCCTGGCTGTAGCGGCTCTGGGTGGAGATGCTGTCCACGTGGATGCGGATGGCCACCCCGGCATTCGTGATGATCATGAGGTCGTCCTCATCCCGCACCATCTTCAGCCCGACCACGGGTCCGTTTTTCTCGGTGACATTGACCGTTTTGATGCCCTTGCCGCCGCGCGTTTGGATGCGATAGTCGGTGACGGGGGTCTTCTTGCCATAGCCTCGGCTTGTGACCACCAACACCTCGGTGTTCGGCTCCACCACATCGATGCCGATGACCTCGTCGTCGGGCGCGAGCTGGATGCCTTTCACACCGGTCGCCGCGCGTCCCATCGGGCGGACGTCCGACTCGTGGAAGCGGATGGACATCCCCTGCTTCGTCGCCATGATGACCTCGCGGTTGCCATCCGTCAGGTGCACCCCGATGACCTCGTCCTCTTCCTTGAGGTGAATCGCAATCAAACCCGTCTTCCGGATGTTGGCGTACTCCGCCAGCGGTGTCTTTTTGACGATCCCGCTGCGCGTCGCGAAGAACAGCGACACCTGGTCCGCGTCGTCCGGCGTCAGCGTGCGGACCGGGATGACCGCGGAGATCTTTTCATCCGCGTCGATGTTGAGCAGGTTGATGAGCGGGAGCCCCTTGGCTTGCCTGCCGTACTCCGGGATCTCGTACGCCTTGAGGCTGTACATCCGCCCCTTGTTCGTAAAGAACAACAGGTGATGGTGGGACGACGTGATGTACATGTGCTCCACGAAGTCCTCTTCCCGCGTCCCAATCATGGTCATACCGCGCCCGCCGCGACGCTGGCTGTGATACGCCGTCACCGGCACCCGCTTCGCATAGCCCGCGTGCGTGATGGTGATGGCGACGTCCTGGACGGGGATGAGATCCTCCTCCGTGATGTCCCCTTCCGCGTTGACGATGGTCGTACGGCGATCATCCGCGTATTTCTCCTTGATCTCGAGGATCTCCTTGCGGATCACGCCCATCAGCAACTTCTCGTCGGCCAGGATGGCGCGGAGTTCGGCAATGGTCTTGAGCAGTTCCCGATACTCGCTCTCAATTTTCTCTCGCTCCAACCCCGTCAACCGCTGCAGGCGCATGTCGAGGATGGCCTGTGCCTGTTCGTGGGAAAGCTGGAAGCGCGACATAAGTCCGTCTCTCGCCGTGTCCGTATCCGCCGATCCGCGGATCAGGGCGATGACCTCGTCCAGGAATTCGAGCGCGATGCGCAGACCTTCGAGGATGTGCGCACGCGCCTCCGCCTTGTTGAGGTCGTATTGCGTGCGCCGGGTGACCACCTCGCGCTGGTGATCGAGATAGAGGGACAGCACCTCCCGGAGGCTCAGCACCTTGGGTTGGTTGCCCACCAGGGCGAGGGTGATGACGCCAAACGTACTCTGCAGGCCGGTATGCTTGAACAGATTATTCAACACGACCTGGGGTTTGACGTCTCGGCGCAGTTCAATCACGATGCGCATCCCGTTGCGGTCCGACTCGTCGCGCAGGTCCGTGATCCCGTCGATCTTTTTCTCCCGCGCCAACTCGGCGATCTTCTCAATCAACCGGGCTTTGTTCTGCTGATACGGGATCTCCGTCACGACGATCCGCGTCTTTCCGCCGCCCATCTCTTCGAACTGCGTCTTGGCGCGCACCACGATGGAGCCCCGGCCCGTCTCGTACGCGCTCTTGATGCCGTCCCGGCCGAGGATGATGCCCCCGGTGGGAAAATCCGGCCCCTTGATGACCCGCATCAGGTCATCGACCGTCGCATCTGGCCGGTCAATCAGCATCACCACGCCGTCGATGACCTCGCCCAGGTTGTGCGGCGGGATGTTGGTCGCCATCCCGACGGCGATACCGGACGACCCGTTGACGAGCAGATTCGGAAACCGGGAGGGCAGGACGAGCGGTTCCTGCTCGTTGCCGTCGTAGTTGGGGCCGAAATCGACCGTCTCCTTGTTGATGTCCCGCAGCAACTCCATCGCGATGTGCGACATCCGGGCTTCCGTGTACCGCATGGCCGCCGCCGAGTCGCCGTCGATGGAGCCGAAGTTGCCGTGGCCGTCGACCAGCACGTAGCGCGTCGAGAAATCCTGCGCCATGCGCACCAGCGCGTCGTACACCGCCGCATCGCCGTGCGGGTGATACTTCGCCAGCACGTCGCCGACCACGCGGGCAGACTTTTTGTACGGCTTGTCGGGCGTCATGCCGACCTCGTACATCGCGTACAAAATGCGCCGGTGAACCGGTTTGAGGCCATCCCGGACGTCCGGGATGGCCCGGCTGACGATCACGCTCATCGCGTAATCCAGAAACGAGTTTTTCAGTTCCTGGCTGAGATCGATAGGCAAAACCTTGCTCGCAAAATCCTCCGGCAAACGGATTCAACTCCCATCCCTAGATGTCGAGGTTGCGTACGAAGCGGGCGTGTTCCTCGATGAACTCCCGCCTCGGTTCCACCTTGTCGCCCATGAGGATGTTGAAGATCATGTCGGCCTCCACCGCGTCCTCCATCGTCACCTGCAGGAGCGTCCGGTTTTCCGGGTCCATCGTGGTCTCCCACAGCTGTTCCGGGTTCATCTCGCCGAGACCCTTGTACCGCTGGATGTTGACGCCGTTGCGGCCGACCTCCTGGAGGACCCGTTCGAGGTCTGCGTCCGAATACGCGTAGCGGACCTGCTTTCCCTTCTGCACCTTGTACAGCGGCGGTTGAGCGATGTACACGTAGCCGTGATCAATCAGGTCTTTCATGAAACGGTAGAACAAGGTCAGCAGCAGGATTCGAATGTGGCTGCCGTCGACGTCCGCGTCTGTCATGATCACGATCTTGTGATAGCGCGCCTTCGTGATGTCGAAGTCGTCGCCGATCCCGGTGCCGAGTGCGGTGATGATGGCACGGATCTCGTTGTTGGACAGGATCTTGTCGAGGCGCGCCTTCTCCACGTTGATGATCTTTCCGCGCAGCGGCAGGATAGCCTGGAAATTGCGATCACGCCCCTGTTTGGCAGATCCGCCCGCGGAGTCGCCCTCCACCAGGTACAGCTCGCAGACCGACGCGTCCTTGGACGCGCAGTCCGCCAATTTCCCGGGCAGTGAACTGACCTCCAGGGCGCTCTTGCGGCGCGTCAGCTCGCGTGCCTTTCGGGCTGCCTCGCGGGCGCGCGCGGCCGTCAGGCACTTGTCGACGATCCGCTTGGCGACCGCCGGATTCTCTTCCAGAAACGCCTGGAACCGTTCGGAGAACAACCCGTCGACAATACCTCGAACTTCACTGTTGCCCAGCTTGGTCTTCGTCTGGCCTTCAAACTGCGGTTCGGGCACCTTCACGCTGACGATGGCCGTGAGGCCTTCGCGCACATCGTCACCCGTGGGGTTGCTCTCGTTTTCCTTGATGAGGTTCATCTTCCGCCCGTAGTCGTTGATGACGCGCGTGAGCGCCGTCTTGAAGCCGGCCTCGTGCGCGCCGCCCTCGTGTGTGTGAATATTGTTCGCGAACGAGAACAGGGTCGTCGAGTACCCTTCGTTGTACTGCAGGGCGATCTCGACGGTCACCTCGTCCTTCACACCGGACACGAACACCGGCTCCGAATGGAGGACGTCCTTCGTCCGGTTGAGAAACTTGACGAATTCGGCGACACCGCCCGTGTAATGGTAGACGTATCGCTTGTCCTCCCGTTCGTCCTCCAGAACGATTTCGAGGCCTGCGTTCAGGAATGCCAGCTCGCGCAACCGGTTCTGCAAGACTTCGGAGTCAAACGTGGTGGTCTCTGTGAAAATCTCCGGATCCGGTTTGAAGGAGACCTTGGTGCCGGTCTTGTCCGTCTCTCCGATGACCTTCAGGTCGTACATGACCTCGCCGCGCTGGTATTCCTGGACGTAGATCTTCCCGTCCCGGTGGACCTCCACTTTCATCCACTCCGACAGGGCATTGACCACGGACGCCCCAACCCCGTGCAGTCCACCAGAGACTTTGTACCCGCCGCCGCCAAACTTTCCGCCAGCGTGCAGCACGGTCAATGCGGTCTCCACGGCCGGACGGCCGGTCTTCGGATGAATCCCGACGGGGAAACCCGCGCCGTTGTCGATCACGGTGACGCTGTTGTCCGGGTGAACCTGAACCACGATTCGGGTACACCGCCCGGCCAGCGCCTCGTCCACGGCGTTGTCGACGATCTCCCAGACCAGGTGGTGCAATCCTCGCGAACTTGTCGACCCGATGTACATGCCGGGCCGCTTGCGCACCGCCTCCAGACCCTCGAGCACCTGAATTTGTGTTTCGTCGTAGACCTGCGGTTCTGGCAATACCGTTCCCTCCAGCGTATGTCGTCCTAGACGGTGTCAAGCCGAATCAGTGCGCGGACGGATCACACGCCGGTCTGGCGTGCCCGTCGTTTCAGGGTGGCAGAAGAAATGGGGGAATAGTAGATCTGGTCCACGGTCACCACAAAGGACTTGTACGGACCCGCTTCCACGGTCACAATCCGGCCGCCCTCGGCGGCCTGGCTCAGAAAGGCCTCGTTGGCCGAGTCGGCTTTTCCGCGAATGTCAAAGATGCCGACAATATCTTTCGCGCGCACCGCGGTGTCTCCGCCAAGATGTATAAACACAGAAACACCTACCCCTCCTTCTGTATTATACCAGAACGCACTTGAAACAAACGCGCAGCCAGACGGAGGTTGCCTTGAATGGGAAACAGCGCCGTGGTCGTGAGGATGGTCTGCACTTTTTCACTCATCGACCACACCAGCCGCTGTTGGCGCGTATTGTCCAGCTCCGACAGCACGTCGTCGAGCAACAGCACCGGGTACTCGCCGACTTCGTCCCGGATCAGGTCCATCTCGGCCAAGCGGAGGGACAGGGCGATGGTCCGTTGCTGGCCTTGGCTTGCGAAGGACTGCACCGGTTGTCCGTCGATGAAGAACAAGAGGTCGTCCCGGTGCGGCCCCACCGACGTGTGGCCGGTTTGGAGATCGGCCGCGCGGCGGACCGCCAAGGCCTGAAGAAGGGCCTCACGGACCTCGGCGACCGAGATGGGTTCCGCCTCCCCCAACCCTTCGAGTGGGCTTCGGTATTGGAATGTGAAGCGCTCCCGTCCGTCGGAAATCTCCTCGTGGATTCGTTGCGCGATGGTGTGCAGGCGCGTCAGAAACCCGTGGCGCCGCACCACCACCTCGGCGCCGTGGTCGGCCATTTGCGCCTCGAGCACCTCCAGGTAGGTGTTGTCCACCCGGTCCTGCTTCAGGAGCGCGTTGCGCTGCTGAAGCGCGCGCTGGTACTGGGCCAGGTGGTAGAGGTACTTGGGCTGCGTCTGGCCGATCTCCATGTCGATAAACCGCCGGCGTGCCGCCGGCGCTCCTTTGACCAGTTGGAGGTCTTCCGGCGCGAACAGAACCACCTGAAAGTGGCCGACGAAATCGGTCATCTTCGCCTGCAGAACCCCGTTGACCTCGGCGCGCTTGGCGCCGCGGTGCAGCTCGACCGCGAGGGTCCGCGGCCGGCCCGCGGTAACGACCTGCGCGCTGACGCGGGCGCCGTCGGCTCCCCATTGGATGCAATCGGCGTCGCGGGATGTGCGGTGCGCCCTGCCCATGGCCAGGAGATACACGGCCTCCAGGGCGTTCGTCTTTCCCTGGGCATTCTCGCCAATGAATACATTCACCCCGGAGGAGAATTCGATCCGCTGGTGTGTGTAGTTCCGGTACTGCGTCAGTTCCAGCCATTCGATATGCATCGTCGGTTCCGCCGGTGGAAGGTTACCTCCAGAGAATCGGCGAGATGAGCTGGAGACCGTTTTCGGCGCCGGATTCCCGGATGGTGAACGGTTGGTTGGGGCCATTGAACTGCAGCACCACTTCGTCGGCGGCCAGCGCGCGCAGCGCCTCGAGGACGTACCGGGCGTTGAACGCGATCGACAGGTCATCCCCCTCCATGCGGTTGGCTTGAATGCGTTCGGAAACGTTGCCGATCTCCGAGGAGCTCGACGACACCTGAATGGAGGTTCCGCTGATCTCGAAACGCACCATGTGGTTTTCGCGGTCGCGGGCGATGAGGGCCGCGCGATCGACCGCATCGGCCATCAGGTCGGCGTCGATGGCCACCTCCGTGCGGTGCGTGCTCGGGATGATCCGGGTGGTGTCCGGGTATGTGCCTTCGATGAGCCGCGTGTAAAAGTGCGTGGTGCCGACGACGAACAGGCTGTGGCTGTCCGACACGTACAGCTGGACGGGCACATCGTCGTCTGGCAGGATTTTCGCCAGCTCGACAAGGGACTTGCTGGGAATGATGACGTTCCATGCGGATTCCCCGGCTTCCGCAGAGCCAATCCACCGGGTGGCCAGGCGGAGCCCGTCGGTCGCCGTGAACTGCAGGCGGCCGGTGCCAAGTTCAACGTGCACACCGGTCAGGATGGGCCGGACCTCCGATGTCGCCGAAGCGAACGCGGTGGCGCGCACCAGTTCGCGGACGTGTTCGCTGGTGACCTGGAGCGACTGGCTGGACTGGAACACGGGTAGCAGGGGGAATTCCGCGGCATCGATGCCATGCAGATGAAATTCCACCTCGCCGCAGCGGATCTCGGTCATGTAGTTGGAACCCACCCCGACCGAGACTTCGCGGTTGGGCAGCTTTCGCACGACGTCCGCGAGATAACGGGCGGACAGGACGATGGCGCCGGGCTCTTGGACGGAGAGCATGTTGACATCGTCAGCCGGGACTTCGACGCGGATGCCGAGTTCGAGATCGTACGCGGTGGCAATGAGACGGCCGGCTTCCGCCTGCAGGAGGATGCCGGTGAGCACCTGTTTGGTGGTCCGGACGGCGACCGCTTTGGAGGCGGTTTGCAGGACGTTGAGCAGCGCCGGTTGGGCAATGGTGAATTTCATGGCATGGGTGAGCTCCCTTCTGCATAGGCTCTAGTGTCTGGCGAGAGAGGTGCCGCACAAATCCGGCCGGCGCGCGGTGAAATCGCGGCGCCGAGGCATAAGGATCAGGATCTGATCATATCCTCTTCAAGAAGTAAAAACAGCAATAGGTCCTGTGGAACTTGTGGATATGTGGCTCAGATCCTTGCAAATGAAAGGTTATCCACATGTGGATAACCTGTGGACAAGCCGTGCCGTCCGGCGCCGCTTCTCCACCGGGCTGTTGACAACCCGGTTGGCTGTGTCCGTTGGCAGGTCTTCAGAACAGCGTTCGAATGGCTTCCGCCAGCCGTTCCACCGTGGACTTCAACTGCGGGTCGCGCGCGAGTTCTTGGCTGACTTTCTCGCACGCGTGCAGGACGGTGGTGTGGTCGCGGCCGCCGAACGATTCGCCGATCTTCGGCAGGGAGAGATCCGTGAGTTCACGTGCCAGATACATGGCGATTTGGCGCGGGAAGGCGACATTCTTGGTCCGCTTTTTGGCCTTCAGGTCGTCCGGTTTGAGGCCGAAGTGATCGCTGATCACCTTTTGGATCTGCTCGACCGTGACGGTACGCGGCTTGTGGTGGGCGATCATCTCCTGAAGCGCTTGTTCCGCCAGTTCGAGCGTGATGTCCTGGTTGACGAGCGACGAGTACGCGATGAGGCGGACCAAGGCGCCCTCCAGTTCACGGATGTTCGAGTCAATCTGGGTGGCGATGAAATATGCCACCTCCTCCGGGAGGTCAATCCCGTCGGCTTTCGCCTTTCGTTGCAGAATGGCGATCCGCGTCTCCAAGTCCGGCGGATGGATGTCGGTGATGAGGCCCCACTCGAACCGGGAACGAAGCCGGTCCTCCAGCGTCGAGATCTCCTTCGGAGGCCGGTCGCTCGAGATCACAATCTGTTTGTGTGCCTCGTGCAGCGCATTAAAGGTATGGAAGAATTCCTCCTGCGTCGACTCCTTGCCGGCGATGAACTGGATGTCGTCGATGAGCAAGACGTCAATGTTCCGGTAGCGGTTGCGAAAGTCGCCCGTGCTGTTGTCGAGGATGGCGGCGATGAATTCGTTGGTGAACCGCTCGGAACTGAGATACAGGACTTTCAGTTCCGGCTTTCGGCGCATCACGTGGTGGGCGATGGCGTGCATCAAATGGGTCTTGCCGAGGCCCACGCCGCCGTAGATGAACAGCGGGTTGTACCTTTCGGCCGGACGTTCGGCGACGGCCAGGCATGCGGCATGGGCGAACCGGTTGCTGTTACCGATGACGAACGTTTCGAAGGTATAGCGCGGGTTTAGCGGCAGGGCCTCGGCCTTGACCGTATCGTCGGCAGCGGGAGCCGGTTCCGCGCCAGCTTCTGAAGGCGCTTTCTCCGCATCCGGCGTGGGATCGAGGCTGGTGGTGAATTTCAATGTGTATTCCTGGTCGGTCAGCGTGGTGAGAAACGAACGGATGACATCCCTGTAATTGTTATAGATCCAATTCCGCGCGAACGTGGTTGGCACGAAAATGGTGATGGCGTTCTCCTCCGGGTTGTAGTCGACAATCTGCGTGCCGCCGAACCAGGTTTGGAGGGAGGGGCCGCTCATCTGTTCCCCGAGCATGTCGAGGACTTTGTCCCACAGGTTTTGAAAGAAGACCGCGTCAAACGCGCTGCTCACAGGACTCATGAAAAGAAAAGCCTCCTGAACGGCGTGGTGAAGATGGCCACGATGGGGAGGTGGATGGGTGTTGAGGTTGTGCACAATCTTATCCACAGGTTGTGGATAAGATTGTGGATGTCCGCAGTTATCCACAAGACCGCTTTGTCGTAGCGTGTCTAATCATATCAGATCTCGCAACGCATCTGCAATCGGGGCCGTGAGTTATGCACAGGATCCCCTGTATGCAAGGGATGGCTTCCACAGGTTGTACACATGTGGACAACCTGTGGGCGAGGTGTGGAAACCCTGAGCTGGGGACATGTGCCCGGGGTGGGGCGCCGAGGAGAAGGCCAGGCGGTGCAGGCAGCCGTGCGCAAGGATTTTGTTTGATTGACAGCGGGGCGCGGGGTTGGGTATAATGGTCGCCAGTGTTTTTCTTGTGAAAAAGGGGGTGGCCTGTTTGAAGCCGACTTATCAACCTAACGTGCGCAAGCGCAAGAAAGTGCACGGGTTCCGCAAGCGCATGAGCACGAAAAACGGCCGCAAAGTGCTGGCTGCTCGCCGTCGCAAGGGACGCAAGGTATTGTCCGCATAACAGGGGATAGAGGGCCACGCGATGTGGCCTTTTTTCATATCGTGCCATCGTGATCGTGTCAGATCCGGGGGGCGGAAAGGGTGGCGCATGGTGCAGCGGGAGTACCGGTTGAGGGAAAACAGGGACTTTCGGCGGGTCTTCCAGCGGGGCAAGTCGGCTGCGACCGCCCGCCTCGTCCTGTACTGGCTGGAAAACCGGGAAGGGCACTGCCGCGCCGGGATTTCGGTGAGCAAGAAGGTTGGAAACGCGGTGGTGCGCAACCGCGTGAAGCGGCGCCTGAGAGCCTGTTTCCTGATGCTCAGGGCGGAGCTGGCGCCAAAGCCGGTCGACCTGGTCGTGGTGTGCCGGCAGGCGGCAGCGGAGGCATCGTTTGCCGATCTGCACGCAGACCTCATGAAATTGCTCAAACGGGCCAAAATCATGGTATGATGGGGACGATGATAGAATGGGGGCGGAAGAGGATTCGTGGTGCGTTGGATGATGTTGAAGCTCATCCGGTTCTACCAAGTGGCCATCTCCCCTTTGACGCCGCCTCGGTGTCGATTTGTTCCCAGTTGTTCACAATATGCGTTGGAGGCCATCACGCGTTTCGGCGCGTGGAAAGGCGGTCTGCTGGCCCTGCGGCGGCTGGTGAAGTGCGGACCGTGGCATCCTGGCGGTTTTGACCCTGTGCCAACGCAAAAATAGGAGGAATCGTCTGTTGGCTTCAAAAACTCGCAGGAATCGCGCGTGGCAGTGGGTGGTCGGCGCCGTCGCCATGCTGTCCTTGTCCGGCTGCGCGATGTATCCGACGCATCCCGGGGACTGGCCGCAGAACGCGTGGGGCGACATCCTGAAGGCGGTTTCCGCCGTCATTGACTTTTTCTCCAAGTATACGGGCGGCAGTTACGGCGTCGGGTTGTTGATTGTGACCGTGCTCGTGCGGTTGTTGATTCTCCCGTTGATGGTGCGCCAGATCCGGTTCTCGAAGGTGATGCAGCAGATTCAGCCGGAGATGCAGAAGCTGCGTGAACGATACAAGGGTGACCCGCAAAAGGCGCAGGAAGAGATGATGAAGCTGTATCAGAAGTACGGGGTCAACCCGATGGCGGGATGTCTGCCGATGCTGATTCAGCTGCCCATTCTGTATGCGCTGTTCGGCGCCATTGAAGGAAACCCCGCGTTGAACAGCAGCACCTTCCTGGGCATCTTCCACCTGGGTCAGCCGGATCATTATTACATTCTGCCGCTCCTCGCCGCCATCACCACCTATCTGTCGTCGAAGGTGATGATGACGAGCAGCGATCCGCAGCAGAAGATGATGCTGTTCATCATGCCGGTGTTCATCTTCTTCATCGGCAGCCGGTTCGCCTCCGGGCTCGCGTTATACTGGATCTACAGCAATATCTTCACAACCGTGCAGACGTACTTTATCCGCGTCCGGCCGGCCAACGCCGCAAGCACCCAGGGCGGGCGTTGATCCCGGCGGCGCCGGTAAGAGGGGAAATGGTCACGTGAAGACGGTGGTGGCGACTGGTCGCACCGTGGAAGACGCGGTCCGGTCCGCTCTGGTGCGTTTGGGCGTGCCAAAGGAACGTGTGCAGGTACGCGTTCTGCAAGAGCCGGTGAAACCCAGGTTCGGGTTTTTCGGCGGACGGGATGCGCGGGTTGAGGTGTCCGTCATCCCGACGGTGGAGGAGATCTGCCAGGAGTTTGTGGAAGGCGTATTGAGACGGATGGGGATACGCGCGGAGGTCCATGTCCGAACGGGGCGCTCCGAGGACGGCGGTTTGTCCCTGTACGTCGATTGCGCCGAGGAGGATGCGGCGCTGGTCATTGGACGCCGGGGAAGCACTCTCGATGCGCTGCAATACTTGGTCAACGTGATCGCGAACCAAGGCCGGGAAGGGTATATTCGAATCTCGCTGGATTGCGGCGATTACCGGCGGAGGCGGCGGGAAAGCCTGGAGAAGAAGGCGGAGCGGGCCGCGGAGAGGGCTGTCCGGACCAAACGCCCCGTTTGGCTCGAGGCGATGCCGGCCTCGGACAGGAAGATCATCCACACATACCTCCAGGGCAGGACGGACGTCACCACCACGAGCGAGGGGTCGGATCCGCACCGGAAGGTCGTGATCATCCCGGTCGTCTCCTCCGAGCCGGCGAGGTCGGTACGAACGCGGCGCCACAGCCGGTGACGCGTGCGGCAAACTCGACAAGGCGTGCCTGGATGCTTCGCATCGCCCTTCCTCTGTCCGGCATGGATGGAGTGAAGGGCTTTACCCGCTTGGCGGCGCTCCGGACGAGTGCGGGGCGCGAAGGAGGGAAGCAACTTGCAGTCGGACACCATTGCGGCCATCTCGACGGCGCTCGGCGAGGCGGGAATCGGTGTGGTGCGCGTCAGCGGTGCACAGGCGCGCGATGTCGTGGACCGGGTGTTCCGCCTGCCTTCCGGGCGGCACGCACGCCTGCCGGAGCACAGAGGGTTGTTTTATGGAACGGTGATTGATCCGTTTGAGGAACGGCCGATCGACGAGTGCATCCTGCTCTGGATGCCGGGGCCGCGCAGTTACACGGCGGAGGATGTCACGGAGTTGCAGGTGCACGGAGGCATACGCGTGGTGGAGGCGGTGCTGGAGGCCGTTCTGCAAGCTGGGGCGCGGTTGGCGGAGCCGGGGGAGTTCACGAAGCGCGCCTTTTTGAACGGCCGCATGGACCTGTCCCAGGCGGAGGCGGTGATGGACCTCATTCGGGCGAAGACGGACTTGGCCCGCAGGTCTGCTTGGGCGCAGATGCAGGGCCGCTTCAGCGAGGTGGTGCGCGGATTGCGTCGGCGCCTCCTGGAATTGCAGGCCCATGTGGAGGTCACGCTCGACTACCCGGAGCACGACGTGGAGGCCGTGGCGGCTGAACGGGTGGTGGCGGTGGGCCAATCGTTGGTGGCGGAGATCGACCGTCTGCTGGAGGACGCGAGGGTCGGCCAGATCCTGCGCGAGGGCGTCGTCACCACCATCGCCGGCCGGCCGAACGTCGGGAAATCGTCTTTGTTGAACGCCCTCCTGCGCAGGGAGCGGGCCATCGTCACCGACATCCCGGGAACGACCCGCGACGTCATTGAAGAGTATGTCAACCTGCGCGGGATTCCGTTCCGGTTGGTGGACACGGCGGGCATTCGCGAGACGGAGGACGTGGTCGAGCGCATCGGCGTGGAACGTTCCCGGGAAATGGTCGTCCAGTCGGAGTTGGTGCTGCTGGTGCTGAACGGCAGCGAGGCGCTGACGGAAGAAGATATCCGGCTGCTGGCGGAGACGCGCGGCCGGCCGCGGGTGGTCGTCGTGAACAAGTCCGACCTGCCGTCGGCGTGGGAGGACGCCGAGATCCGGGCGTGGACGGACGGGGACCCGGTGGTGCACGTGTCTGCGAAGTCGGCGAGCGGCCTCGGTGGACTGGAGGAGGAGATGGAACGCGCGGTCCTGGGGGGCGAGGTGCGGACAGCCGAGGCGGCTTACATGACGAACGCGAGGCAGGCGGATCTGCTCCGCCGTGCCCGCCGGGACCTGGAGGAAGCGGTGCACGCGGCGTCCGTCGGCGCCACGCTGGATGTGGTGGCGGTACAGTTGCAGGCGGCGTACGGGTCGCTCGGCTTGGTCATCGGGGAGGAAGCCGGGGAGGATCTCCTCGATGCGATTTTTTCTCAGTTCTGCCTCGGCAAGTGAGGCCTAAAAAGGGGGGGACGGGATGCGGTTTTTTGCCGGATCGTACGACGTCATTGTCATTGGGGCGGGGCACGCTGGATGCGAGGCGGCGCTGGCGGCCGCGCGGATGGGCTGCCGGACGCTGCTGCTGACCATCAACCTGGACACCATCGCGTACATGCCGTGCAACCCTTCCATCGGGGGGCCTGCCAAAGGGATCGTCGTGCGGGAGATCGCCGCCCTGGGTGGGGAGATGGCTCGAAACATCGACCGGACGTATATTCAGATGCGCATGCTCAACACCGGCAAGGGTCCGGCGGTCCAGGCCCTGCGCGCCCAGGCGGACAAAGCGTTGTACGGGTTGACGATGAAATGGACGCTCGAGAGTCAACCCAACCTGTCGTTGAAGCAGGGCATGGTGGAGGAGATCCTGACGCAAAACGGACGCGTGAAGGGCGTGGTGACCAAGTCGGGCGCCGAGTATCATGCCAAGGCCATCGTCCTGACGACAGGGACCTATCTGCGCGGGCGCATCTTCATCGGTGAAGTGTCCTACGAGAGCGGGCCCAACGGTCAGATGCCGGCCGTGAAGTTGACCGAGAGCCTGTCGGATCTGGGGTTCGATCTCGTCCGGTTCAAGACCGGTACACCGCCGCGCGTCAACCGGAACACCATCAATTTCGACAAACTGATTGCGCAGCCGGGCGATCCGGAGCCGCAGCACTTCTCGTACGATCCCGACATCCCGCCGCGCGAACAGGTGCCGTGTTGGCTGACCTATACGAATGAACACTCCCATGAATTGATCCTGGAGAATCTGGATCGGGCGCCGATGTACTCGGGCCAGATTCAGGGGACGGGCCCCCGGTACTGCCCGTCGATTGAGGACAAGGTCGTGCGCTTCCGGGATCGCCCCAGCCACCAGGTGTTCCTGGAGCCGGAGGGACGCAACACGTCGGAATGGTATGTGCAGGGGTTGTCCACGAGTCTCCCGGAGGATGTGCAGGTCCGGCTGTTGCACACCATCCCTGGCCTGGAGAACGTGGAGATGCTGCGCCCGGGGTACGCCATCGAGTACGACGCCATTGTGCCCACGCAGTTGTGGCCGAGCCTGGAGAGCAAATCGGTGGAAGGGCTCTTTACCGCCGGGCAGATCAACGGAACGTCTGGCTACGAGGAGGCGGCCGGGCAGGGCATCATCGCGGGCATCAACGCGGCGCGCAAGGTGCAGGGCGAGGAGCCGGTGGTGTTGGCGCGATCGGATGCGTACATCGGCGTGATGATTGACGATCTCGTGACCAAGGGAACCAACGAACCCTACCGGCTGCTGACGTCGCGGGCAGAGTACCGTCTGCTGTTGCGGCACGACAACGCGGATCTGCGCCTGATGGAGACGGGCTACCGGATTGGGCTGTTGCCGGAACGGTATTACGATGCGATGATGCGCAAGCGCGCCGGCATCGAGGTGGAGATCCAGCGGCTGCGCCGCACGCGGGTGCATCCCGAGGAGGCGAATCCGGTGTTGGAGGCCATCGGGTCAAGGCCGGTGGAGGAGGCGGTGCCGTTGGAACAGTTGCTCCGCCGGCCGGAAGTCTCTTACGCGGATGTGAACCGGATGCGTCCAGCCGAGGAGGCGGTGCCCGCGGAGGTTGCGGAACAGGTGGAGATCCAGGTGAAATACGCCGGGTACATCGAGAAGCAGCAGCAGGAGATCGAGCGGATGCGGAAACTGGAGGAGCGCCGGATCCCGGCCGACGTGGTCTACGCCGACATTCACGCCCTGTCGTCCGAGGCGCGGGAAAAACTGTCGAAGATCCGGCCGCAGACGGTCGGCCAGGCGGCGCGGATCCCGGGGGTGACGCCTGCGGACATCTCGATTCTCCTGGTGTATCTCGAACAGCGGAAGGGCAAGGTGGCCAATGCTTGACGTGCGCGAGGCGGAGGCGTTGGTCGCAGCACATGCCGGGCCGTTTTCGGTGTATTATGAGACGCTGGTGGCATGGAACGAACGCGTGAATCTCACCGCGATCACGGACCGGGACGAGGTGTTCGTGAAGCATTTCGTGGACAGCGTGACGGTGGCGGGGTTGGACGAGTGGCGGTCCCTGCCCAGGGGGGCGAGGGTGGTGGATGTCGGCACGGGTGCGGGATTCCCGGGCCTGCCGCTGGCCATCTGCTTTCCCGATCTCAAGTTCGTGCTCCTGGACGCGCTGCAGAAACGCGTGCGTTTCTTGCAGGAGGTCACGCAGCGGTTGGGCCTGCGAAACGTCGAGGTGGTGCACGGGCGGGCGGAGGACTTGGCGCGGCAGGAAGGCCTGAGGGGACGGTTCGACGCGTCCGTCTCCCGTGCGGTGGCGCACCTCGCCGTGCTGCTCGAATTGACGATGCCGTTCATCCGGCCGGGCGGGGTGACCATCGCTTGGAAGGGACCCGGCGTGGTGGATGAGCTGGCTTCCGGTGAGCGGGCGGCGCATCTCATGGGCGGTGCTGTCCGGGCGGTGATGGATCTGGAATTGCCGGGCGGTGCCGGGCGCAGAAGCTTGGTGGTGGTGGAACAGCGCAGCCAGGTTCCTGCGCGCTACCCGCGTAAGGCGGGCACTCCGCAGCGGCACCCGTTGGCTTGAACCAGGGCTCGGCAGGCGAGCAGAAGGTTTTCCTGGTCGATGGGATGTTAGGTAATATTGTCCTCATGCCTTCGGAGGGTGGCCGAGGGGGAAGATGCCGTCGGAGGTTGGCGAAGAGAGGGAACTTTTGTCGAAGCGGCAGGAATCGGCCCGCAAGAGTCGTACTCTGAGTCAACATGAGGAATACGGATGGTCGGGAGACTGAAACAGAATGAGGGGACACCGGGTATGAGAGAGACATGGGGTCGATTGCTTGGTGTGCGCGAACAGGCAGAGGATACGGCGGTGATGGACATCGCGGTCGACGAGATCGTGTCCAATCCGTATCAGCCGCGGACCGTCTTCGATGAGGAGGGCATCGCCGAGTTGGCGAGGACCATCCAGACGCACGGGGTGATCCAGCCCATCGTGGTGCGCCGGCATCAGGGAAAGTACGAACTGATTGCCGGAGAACGCCGCCTGCGAGCGGTGAAGTCGTTGGGGTGGAGGACGATTCCGGCGATTGTCCGCCAGCTCAACGATGCGCAGACGGCCTCGGCGGCGCTGATTGAGAATCTGCAGCGCGAAGGGCTCACGCCGATTGAAGAAGCGGTCGCCTACCAGCAGCTCTTGGAACTGCACGGACTGACGCAGGAGAGCTTGGCACAGCGGTTGGGTAAGGGCCAGTCCACCATCGCCAACAAGCTGCGCTTGCTGAATCTGCCTCAGGAAGTGCAGGATGCCCTGTTGAAACGAAGCATCACGGAACGGCACGCCCGCGCCCTGTTGGCTCTGCCTTCGGAAGAACTGCAGGTGAAGCTGTTGCATGAGTGCATGCAGCGGGGATGGAACGTCAAGCAGATGGAGGAACGCGTGAAGGCGGTCCTCGAGTCCCTGCAGACGGAACCGAAGCGGAAACCGAGGCGGAAAGGGCTGTCTCGGGACGTTCGCCTCGCGGTGAACACCATCCGGCAATCCTTGCAGATGATTGAAAAATCCGGTCTGACGGTCACGTGCGAGGAAAAGGACGGCGAGCAATTCTACGAGTTCGTGATCCGCGTTCCCAAGAAGTCCTCTTGAATCTCTTTCCTCGTCATCTCCTCTTCCGAAGCCGCTCAAGCTACCCGGCGCAACCCCGTGAGCGGGGACGGGCCGGGTGGCGCCTTCGGCGTGATCCGGATTGTTCCATCGGGATCAACGCGTGCGAGAATGCGTCCCCCGCGGAATCGTTTTGCAGTACAATGGGAATTGCTTTATGCATTTGGATGTCTGTAAGGAGGTCGCGCTGGTGTCCAGTGGTCGAGTGATAGCGGTGGCCAACCAGAAGGGCGGCGTAGGGAAGACAACGACGACGGTGAACCTGGGCGCTTGCATGGCCTGTCTCGGCAAGCGGGTGCTGCTGATAGACATCGATCCACAGGGCAACACCACGTCTGGGATCGGAATCAATAAGGCGGATGTGCGCTACTGTGTCTATGACGTGATCATCAATGACGTCCCGGTGGAGGAGGCGATTCTGCCGACAGCGGTGGACAACCTGTGGGTCTTGCCAGCGACCATCCAGCTCGCCGGGGCTGAGATTGAGTTGGTGCCCACGATTTCACGGGAGGTCCGGCTGCGCCGGGCTTTGCAACCGCTGCGGAGCCGGTACGACTACATCATCATCGACTGCCCGCCGTCTCTGGGATTGTTGACGGTCAACGCGCTGACGGCCGCGGACTCGGTGTTGATCCCCATTCAGTGCGAGTATTATGCCCTGGAAGGGTTGAGCCAACTGCTGAACACCGTGCGCCTCGTTCAAAAGCACCTGAATACCTCTCTGGAAGTGGAGGGGGTGCTGCTGACCATGCTGGATGCGCGTACGAACCTGGGTTTGCAGGTGATTGAGGATGTGAAGAAGTATTTTCGGGATAAGGTGTATCGCACCATCATCCCGCGCAACGTCCGGTTGAGCGAAGCGCCGAGCCATGGCCTGCCGATTGTGGTCTACGATGCGAAGTCGAAGGGCGCCGAGACTTATATGGATCTCGCCAAGGAAGTGTTGAGAATTGAGTAAGAGAGGACTCGGAAAAGGGTTGGAGGCGTTGATCCCGCTCAATGTGACCGAGAACGACACCGTGTCCTCGGTGGATATCCGCGATCTGAGGCCGAACCCGTATCAGCCGCGCCGGGACTTCAACGAAGAGAAGCTGGAAGAACTGGCGCAGTCGGTCCGTGAACATGGCATCATTCAACCGTTGATTGTGCGGCGCAGCGCCGTTCGGGGCTACGATATCGTGGCGGGAGAGCGGCGTTTCCGGGCGGCGCAGATGGTCGGGCTCACGACCGTACCGGTGGTGGTTCGGGACCTGTCTGACGTCGAATTGATGGAGATTGCGGTCATCGAAAATCTGCAGCGGGAGGACCTGAATCCCATCGAGATCGCCGAGGCGTATCAGAGCTTGATGGAGCGAGCGGGGATGACGCAGGAGGAGTTGGCACGGCGGGTGGGGCAGAGCCGGAGCCATGTGGCGAACATGTTGCGTCTGTTGCAGCTGCCGGATGAGGTTCGCCAGATGGTGTCCAAGGGGAAGTTGACCATGGGACATGCGAGAGCCCTGCTGGCGGTGGAGGACACGGGACGGTTGGCGGAGCTGGTGCGCAAGGTCACGGAGGAGGGGCTCAGCGTTCGGGAACTGGAGTCTTTGATCTATCCGCAGAAGAAAAATGTTTCACGTGAAACAAAACAGACAACTCGGGGGACAAAGACCAGCTCACCGAACCCGGCGGACGTGTTCATCCGGCACTACGAAGACCAATTCAGAGCGTTTCTCGGGACGCCGGTCCACATTCGCCACGGGAAAAAGCGCGGAAAGATTGAGATCGAATACTTCTCCCAGGAGGACTTGGAGCGCATTCTTGGCTTGTTCTCAGCGCGAGTCGAGTAGGACGGTGGGGACGATTGGTGTTGTTGGGCGCCATCGTCAACGCGGTGGCCATCGTGATTGGGACGACCCTCGGCAGGTGCATTCCGGGCATCCGGGACGGCACAAAGACGGCCATTCTGCAAGGACTCAGCCTGGCGGTGGTCCTCATCGGATTGAGCATGGCGTTGGCGGACACCGCAGACCTACTGATCGTTGTCGTCAGCATGGCCATCGGTGGAGCGCTGGGCGAATGGTTGGGCATTGAATCGTGGTTGGACCGCGTTGGCCAGCGGATCGAATCGCGATTCAAAACCGGAAGCACCGGGCGCGTGGCACAGGCGTTCGTCACGGCGAGCCTGGTGTTTTGCGTTGGCTCCATGAGCATCGTGGGCGCGATTCAGAGCGGGGTACAGGGGCAGAACAACACGCTCTACGTCAAGTCGATGCTGGACGGGTTCACGGCCATCCTTTTCGCATCCACCTTCGGCCCCGGCGTCTATCTGTCGGCCCCGGTGGTCTTGATCTATGAAGGCGCCATCGCCTTGGCCGCACATGTCATCGGGGCGGCGTTGGCGAACCAGGCGGTCATCGCCTGCCTGACTGCCACAGGCGGGTTGTTGATTGTCGGCATCGGCCTCACCCTCCTGGGGGTGAAGAAGATTGCGGTCGGTAATCTGCTTCCGGCGATGCTCGTCGCCGCGGTGCTCAAAGGACTGGCGCCTCACATAAATCACGCCCTGCATGCCTGGTGGCAACTTGGATGAGGGAGGTCGTTCCGACCGCGGATACCAAAATGTGATACCCGCCGTCCTCTGCAACGTGTTCGGATGCTGTGGGCAACATGATGTGAGAAAATCCGGGATCTGCGACAGCGGGTTCCGGCCAGAAAGGGAGAGCGAACATGCCGGACACCTGGACCGTCTTGGAATGGGGATCCTTGGCCGCATGCCTTCTTGCCCTGATTGCCTTCATCCTCTCTTGTGTCGCGTGCTGGACAGTGACGCGTTTGAACCGACGGTTTCGCAAGTGGAAGAGCATTCACGCCACGGCCGACCTGGAAGAGGTGTACGCACGGACGCTGGACCGCGTGTCGGAACTCGAGCAGGCGCTGGAATCGGCCCGTGCCGAGATCGAAGCGCTCCGGGCTCAGTTGGAGCGCAAGATCTCCACGGCCCGCGTGATCCGGTACAACGCCTTTGCCGACACGGGCAGCGATTTGAGCTTTTCCATTGCGCTGCTCGACGATCACGCGGACGGCGTCGTGATCTCGTCCATCTACGGCCGCGAAGAGTCGCGTACATACGCAAAACCGGTGAAGGCTGGCGAATCCGCCTACCCGCTCACGGATGAAGAGCGACTGGTGATCACGGGGCTTCAGCCGGATCCAGAGCGAAAATCTCCGATGCGGGTGTGACGGATGCCGACTCATTTTCATTTCTTGGTAAACCGAATTGCCGGCCGAGGCCGCGCGGCCAAGGCCTGGGAGCGCGTGCGGGCGAGGCTCGAAGAACATGCGAAACTTCATCCAGAATTGATATACACCTCTTCGCAGGCGGGGCAGCCGTTTCCCTTCGACCAACTGTCCAAAGATACCGTGCTGGTCGCCGTGGGTGGCGACGGCTCCGTGCATTACGCCGCTGCCATCGCTGTCCGGGAAGGGCTGTCTCTCGGGGTGATTCCGGCCGGCACGGGCAACGACTTTGCCGCGGCGCTCGGCATTCCGGAAGACCCGTCCCGTGCGCTTGACGTCTTGCTTTCCGGCGCGCTCAGGCCGGTGGACGTGGCTCAGGTCGGGGAGCGGATGTTCATCAACGCAGGAGGATTCGGGATCGACGCCGACATTGTTCACTTCGTCGAAGGGCATCCCTGGGTCAAACAACGCGGCACCTTCGGGTACGCGGTCGCTTTCCCCGTCGTACTCTTTCGCCATCGGCCTTACAACGTACGGGTGCAGTTGGACGGGGATCAGATGCACTTCGAAGGGGTCACCATCCTCGTGGTCGCCCTCGGTCCGCGATTGGCGGGCGGGATGAAGATTGCGCCGGAGGCGAGCCGGTTCGACGGGATGTTCGACGTGTGCGTCGCGCACGGCTTCAGCAAACCCGGCTTGCTGCGGGTCTTTCCGACCATCTACAAAGGGACGCATGTCCGACTGCCCGGGGTGTTCATGGGCCGGGCAAAGCGCATCGTGCTCGATTTTGACGCAGACACGTATCGGGGGCAATTCGACGGGGAGCAGGTGTCCGGGCGAGGGCCGGTCGAGATGGAATGCCGGTCGGACCTGTTGCGCGTCTGCCTGCCCCGCGAAACTCAATGACCCTGCACCGACTCGATGATCCGCTGTCGGGTGCGCAGCCGGTACAGGCTGTTGCGGAGTGCCTCGACGACGGTGTCCGTCATCCGCATCACCACACCGAGGCGGGTGTTCTGGAGGACGAAGTATTCCATGAACCCGCAGACATTGACGACGCCGGTCAACGTGAAGTCGCCGAACTCCGGCAGCGATTTCTTGACTCCCGCCCCGGGGCGAAGGGGGCCTTCTTCGAGGATGATCTGACCGACGTGATCAAATCTGCCAAGGCACGCGTCGACGGCCAGCACGAACGGCCGCCGGCCGTGCTTCTTTTGCACCCGCTCCAAGGTGGCGCCCAGATTGACGGCGTGAACGGGCTCGTCAAGGGTTCCGTATACCGTCACATCGGTGGCGTGCAGGAGCTTTGTACCGATGATGGGACCGAAGGCGTCTCCGGTGGACCGATCCGTCCCCACGCACACCACCACAATCTCGCGGCCATCGGCGCGCTCAAACATCTGGTCCAACGCCGCGCTCAAGCGTGGAACGGCCAGTTCGTCATCAAAGGGGATTCGGAAGCCCGGGAACGACCTCGTCCATGCGTTGTGTCGAGACGCGTCATCGCGCACAGGAAATCCTCCTAAACCGGAATATTCCTAGTATACGTAGGCGTACCTTGGACTATACCTGGACGTCTCGGCAGGAAGGGGGAGGACGATGGTCGACGTCGCCCTGTTGGCGGTGGCCGCTTGGTGCACGTTGCTGTTGGCGGGGCGCGGGATATACGAGGTGCTCGCCTACACCGGTGGTGTGTTGGCGGGCGGTTACGCGGGCATGCAGACCTCCGGCTGGGTCATGACCCACTGGCTCTCCCCGGCCAGTCCGGCCATGCTGTGGGTGGAGCGGCACATCCGGAACCCCGTTGACAGCGTGATGGCCCTCGCGTCATGGCTCCCTCCGGAACCGGCCAGCGCCACTCTGACGCACACGCAATGGATCGCCGGGCACGTGGTGCAGGTGGTGTTCACGGCCTGCGTCACCTGCGCGGTCTTCACCCTGTTTGTCGTCAGCGCCCGGTTGTCCGATGCGCTGTGGGACCGGCGCGCGGCTGCTGCCCGATGGCGGGAGCGCCTGGCGTCCACCGGTTGCGCGGCGTTGTGTGGCGTCTACGTCGCGGGTCTGCTCGCGGTTACCTTGGCTAACCTCGCGTGGTTGGACGCGTTTCACTGGGTGGGGGTGGAGATGCAGCAATCGTGGGCGGTGCGTCTTCTCGCAGCGATGGCCGATTGGCGGGGGCTGTCCTGAGCTTTCCGGGTCTCCGAAGATACACGTGATCGAATCGTCCCCCGGGGCCACGGTCTCCTGGCGCCGCGCCTCCGGCATACCTGCGGTGCGGCGTCCGGGATGCGCCTGTGCTATCATAGGAGTCGGCGCATTCTGGCCACAAGGTGGGGATCATGATTCACACGTTGGAATCCGCCGCCAGGGACCTGTTCCTGTCTGGAGCGGCGCGGACGGTGGCCGGCCGGATCATCGGCATCGTGGGGTTTTTCATCCTCACCCGCATCGCCATCCGGATCGGCGTGCGGACGGTGCATCGACTGCTGAATTCACCGGCTGTCAAGATGGACGAACGCAGACGAGGCACTTTGACCTCGCTGCTGGACAACGTCGTCCGGTACACGCTGTATTTCATCTACTTTCTCATCTTTCTCGAATTGTGCAACTTTCACGTGCAGACGTTGCTCGCCGGCGCGGGGTTGGCCGGTCTGGTCGTAGGTCTCGGTGCGCAGAGCCTGATCAAGGACGTGTTGACCGGTCTCTTCATCCTCTTCGAGGACCAGTACGGGGTCGGCGACTATGTGAAGATCAACAACTTCACGGGGACCGTGGACAGCATCGGGTTGCGGGTCACCCGGATCCGCGCCTGGACCGGCGAGATCGAAATCATCCCGAACGGCAAGATTCAACAGGTTACCAATTATTCCAGAAACAATTCCCTCGCCGTCGTCGATGTCGGCGTGCGCAGCGACGCCGACCTTCAGCAGGCGATGGCTGTGATGGAGTCGGTCATGCGGGACGTGGCCTCCGAGAGCGAGGACGTGGTCGGCCCGGTCCAGGTGCTCGGTGTACAGGCCATCACGCAGACCGAGGTGACGTTGCGCGCGACCGCCGAATGCCGTCCGATGAACCAATTTGGGGTGGAACGGCTGTGTCGGCTGCGCATCAAGGAAGCGTTTGATCGCGCCGGCATCCCCCTGGCCTCGTCGCAGCGCGAGATCTAGGTGCACAACCCGATGTCCGCGGGGAGTGGCGTGGGCACCGCCGCCCGTGAGACGGAAGGAGGGCGTCCACAGTGACCATCCCGTTTCAGTTGGGAGATACCGTGCAACTCAAGAAACCCCATGCGTGCGGTGCCAATGAGTGGGTCGTCATCCGCATGGGCATGGATATCCGGGTCAAATGTGCCCGCTGCGGACACAGCGTGTTGATCCCGCGCAGCCGGTTTGAACGGCTGGTCCGCAAAGTCCTGGCCCGGCCGGAGACGGGAGGGACGACGACATGAAGGTGAAAACGGCTTGCCCGCTGGACTGTTGGGACACCTGCAGCATTCTCGCGGAAGTGGAGGACGGGCGCGTGGTGCGCCTGGACGGGGATCCGGATCACCCCATCACGCGAGGATTCCTCTGTACGAAAGGGCGCCGGTTGCACGAGCGACTGTACGCGCCGCATCGCGTGCGCCAGCCGCTGAAGAAAGTGAATGGCCGCTGGGAGCGGGTGACGTGGGAGCAGGCCCTGGACGAGATTGCGGATCGCATCCGGGACACCCTGGACCATCACGGCCACCACGCCATCCTGCACGCGTATGACTGGGGCTCGGGAACGCTGCTCAAGAACCTGAACCAGCGGTTCTTTTACCTGCTCGGCGGATGCACGGAGACGGTGGGCAGCCTGTGCTGGGAAGCGGGGATCGAGGCGCAGCGGTACGACTTCGGGCAGGCGCGCAGCAACGCGCCGGAGGACCTGGAGAATGCCGCGGCGGTGGTCGTGTGGGGGCGCAACGTCAGCGTCACGAACATTCACATGATGCCGTTCCTCAAACGGACGTTGGCGAAGGGGGCGCGGCTGGCCGTCGTCAATCCGCTGCCCACCGACCTCGACACCCGGGCGGATCTGTTGGTCCATCCGCGGCCAGGGAGCGACGGGGCGTTGGCGCTCGGCGCGCTCCGCGTCTGCCGTGATGAAGGTTGGCTGGATGTCGAGTTTTTGTCCGAACACAGCGTCGGATGGGAGCGCTTGGCGGCTTCGTTGGACGCGTTCGATCTCCCGACGGTCGCGGCCATGACGGACGTTCCGGCGGAGACCATCCGCGCGTTGGCCGCGTTCTACGGTCAGACCCGCCCCGTGTCCACCCTGTTGGGCCTCGGCATGCAGCGCTATCCCGGTGGAGGCAACACCATCCGGGCCATCGACGCCCTGTGCGCGGCCACGGGCCAGATTGGGTTGCCTGGCGGCGGTGTGCAGTATGCCAACCGGGCGATGTCGCAGTTCTTCGACGTGGACGCCATGACCGGCCGCAGCCGCGCACGGGTTCGAGAATTTTCGCGCGGGACGCAGGCACAGGAAATCCTGTCGGCCGACCCGCCCATTCGGATGCTGTTCGTCACACGGACCAACCCCTTGACGCAAGTGCCGGACACAGCGGCCTTGGAAAAGGCGTACGCCACCATCCCGTGCAAGGTGGTGGTGGATCAGTTTCTGACGAGGACAGCGGAAATGGCCGATTATTTCCTGCCCTGCACGCACGCCCTGGAGGATGAGGATTTGGTGTACTCCTCCATGTGGCACGGGTACGTCACCTACATGCATCGGGTTGTGGCGCCGCAGGGAGACGTCCTGCCAGACTGGGAGATCTTCGCGCGACTGGCGGACAGGCTCGGGTTTGGAGACCAGATGCGGAAACCGATTGACGAATGGTTTCGGCTGGCCCTGGCCCCCGCGGAGAAACACGGAGTCACCCTGGAGCGGCTTCGCGAGGAGGGGACGGTCCGCTTGCCTGTGCCAGAGGTGCCATGGGCGGACCGGCGCTTCCTCACGCCGAGCGGCAAGTATGAATTCTTCTCGGCCACGGCAGTCGCGGAGGGCCACCCAGGTCACGCGGTCTACATCCCGAGGCAGGAGACGCCCTCGGCGCAGGCGTACTCCCTGTTGACCATTCATCCCCGGCTGTCGCAAAACTCTCAGCACCGGGATGCTCCCCGTCTTCCCGAGCACCCGGTCGCCGAATTGCCGCCGGAGATCGCTGACCGCGAAGGTTTGCAGGATGGACAGTTGGCGCGAATCTGGAACGACCAGGCCGAATTGGTGGTGCGGGTGAAGGTGAGGCCGGGCGGCCACCCCGGCACCATCCGGCTGGATTCCGGATGGTGGGGGCAGGGCATCACCATCAACCACCTGACCAAGGCCCACGAGGCTGATTTTGGCCGTCAGACCGCTCAATACGACTGTGTGTGCAGCATCGCTCCTTTATCTGGCCCGGCGGGAGCCTGAAGAGACGGCGTGAGCGGGGATGGCCGGCGCTTGCGGTGCCGCCATCCCCGGCTTGGGATGCGCTTCATCATCCCGGCGCTGAGTGAGATCAGGGTGTATGGGCGAGAAAGAAGTCGGAAGGTTAAGATGTCATGGGGAAGTGGCGATATCCTGATGTTGGACCCGCATGGCGTCCGAGAGACACAGAGAGCGGGAACAGGCGATGATGTCATCTCTCGCACTGTGGGCACGAGTGAGCCGGGCGCGGCTTCGAAAGGCAGGGGGAGGACAATGGCACAAAAGACCCAAGAATCCTGGACGACGGGGGTTCACGTTGACGGGAGTTTCCGTATTGACACGGTGATCCTGGGGGCCGGCAGCATGGGACTCGCCACAGCCTATGCTCTGTCCCGGCGGGGGCGGAAGGTGGCGCTGTTGGATCGGCACATGCCACCGCATACGTTTGGCAGCCATCACGGAGAGACGCGCCTGTTTCGGATGGCGTATGCGGAAGGAGATGCATACGTTCCGCTGTTGCAGGACGCGCGGCAAATGTGGTTGGAGCTGGAGGCCCGTACGTCTTCGGAGTCCGGTCGCGGGGCGTTGCCGTTGTTCGCCCAGACCGGGGTACTGAACGCGGCTCGACCGGATGCGAACCTGCTGCGCGGGGTGCGCGAGAGCCTGATCCGGTACTAGATCCCGCACCACTGGTTGACGGCCGCCGAGGCAGCGGAGCGTTGGCCGGGCCTGCGCCTGCCGGATGAATATGCGGCGTTGTTTGACCCGCTCGGGGGCGTGTTGTTCAGCGAGCGCTGTCTGGAGGCGCTGAAGGCGGCATCCCTCAGGCAGGGAGCCACGTTGCTCATCGGTGGTCCGGTTCGGGAGTTGCAGGTGCGACCTGGTGAAGTGGTCTTGGAGTGGGAAGGGCGCCGGTTGGTAGCGGAGAATCTCGTCATCACCCTTGGGGCCGGCGCGGGCACGTTCCTGAGACGGTGGTTTCCGGAGTGGCGCATCCCCGTGCAGCCGATTCGCAAGACGGTGGCCTGGTTTCGCTGCTCCCATCGCGGCCCGTCAGATGCGCCGTATTACCGAGCGGACGGGTTCCCGGGCTATTTGGTGGAGACCGACGAAGGGACGTACTACGGGTTTCCTGATTTTGGAGAAGGCGTGAAGGTGGGCCGGCACGATGGCGGAGAGCCGTGCGACATGGAATCCGTCAACCGGAATTTTCACGCCCGCCCGCAGGATCAACAGGTGCTGCGCGATTTCCTCGGGCGCTTCCTGCCGTACGCCAACGAGTTTCAGCGCGGCAGCGTGTGCCTGTACACGATGACTCCGGATGAACACTTCGTGGTGGACACGCATCCAGAGTATGCACATGTCGCGGTGGGTGCGGGATTTTCAGGTCACGGGTTCAAGTTCGCCATCGTGATGGGAGACATATTGGCCCGCATGGTGGAACACGAGGAGATCCCGTATGATCTCTCCCCTTTCCGCGCCAGCCGCTGGGCGTCCGACAGCCAATAAAAAAAGCCCGGGACGGGCTGGTTTAGGGATGAGATCCATAATGCCGAGTGGCACAATCATGCACGGCCGCGGCTGCATGCCGCGCCGTTTTTCTTACGCGGACATCGCAAGGTGGGAAGACTTCTGATGCGGCATCAGTTCGATGGCCAGCGCCTTGGTCGACAGTTTGCGCACCTTGAGTTTGCGCATCAGTCGCTTGAGCATCGGGTACACCTCCTCGTTCACATTCGGGAACCGATTTTAGTGTGCCATAAACGCGTCAAACTATCCACGCCGGAAGACGCGGGTCTGACGGCGAATCGTCCGGGAGCGGCCCGAGGGTCGCGCCAAGATGGACGGCGCTTGCAAAATCACACGTTTTCTTTCTGAACGTCATTGTTGCTCGGTCGCACGTTCCACTATAATGAGGCCGCAAGCACATGGAGAGAGGTGTCCACATGCCACTGCAGGCTGGGATCGTGGGTCTGCCGAATGTCGGCAAGTCCACGTTGTTCAACGCCATTACCCGTGCGGGCGCGGAAGCGGCGAATTATCCATTTTGTACGATAGATCCAAATGTCGGTGTGGTGGAGGTGCCGGACGAACGGTTGCAAGGGCTCGCCGCCATCGTCCATCCGCGTCGAATCGTACCCACCACCTTCGAATTCGTCGACATCGCGGGACTGGTGGCCGGTGCCAGCAAAGGCGAGGGGTTGGGGAACCAGTTTCTCGGCCACATCCGGGAAGTCGACGCCATTGTTCACGTCGTGCGCTGCTTCGAGGATGACGACATCACGCACGTCAGCGGTTCCGTCGATCCCGCTCGGGATATCGAGGTCATCGATCTCGAACTGATCCTCGCCGATCTTGAGTCTGTGCAAAGGCGGCTGGAAAAGGCACGGCGCAACATGAAGTCGGGCGAGAAGCGGTTTGCGATCGAGGTGGACGCGCTGGAGTCCCTGCAGGCGGCCCTCGAATCCGGTCGCCCAGCGCGCAGCGTGGCGCTCCCTGAGGAGGCCCGGGAGCTCCTGCGCGACCTGCACCTGTTGACGACCAAACCGGTGTTGTATGCTGCCAATGTGGACGAGGCTTCCGCAGCGGACCCCGACGGGAATCCGCATGTGCAGGCGGTCCGCGCCAAGGCGGCGGCGGAAGGGGCGGAGGTCGTCGTCATCAGCGCTCAACTGGAGGCGGAGATCGCTGAATTGGAAGGAGAGGATCGCGAGGCGTTCCTGCGCGACCTCGGCCTGCATGAGTCTGGCCTCGACCGGCTCATCCGTTCCGCGTACCGACTGCTCGGACTCATCACCTACTTCACCGCAGGGGAGCCGGAGGTGCGCGCGTGGACCATCCGCCAGGGGACAAAAGCCCCGCAGGCTGCCGGCGTCATACACTCGGATTTTGAGCGCGGCTTCATCCGAGCTGAGGTCATCAGCTATGAAGACCTGGTCGCCGCAGGCTCTTACGCGGCCGCGCGGGAGGCAGGAAAGGTGCGGTTGGAAGGCAAAGACTATGTGGTCCGCGATGGCGACGTGATGCACTTTCGCTTCAACGTGTGAGCGTACCGCCGCGTGATGGCGCGCGTCTCTTGTGCATCCGGGCGCTTCATGGTAACATCAGTACTTGGCATGTTTTTATCAGACATGCGCACCCCTTGCTCTGCCAGAAGCAGGGCCTCAGACCAAAAGGAGGTGACCGGAATGCGCCAGTATGAGACGATGTATCTCCTCAAGCCGGACCTTGAACCGGAGAAGACTGCGGAGTTGGTCGCGAAGTACCAAGCGGCCGTGACCGAGCACGGCGGTGAGATCACCCAGCTCCAGGAGATCGGAAAGCGGCGTCTGGCCTACGAGATCAATCACCATCGCGAAGGCTATTACGTGTTGATGCAGTACAACGCCAACACGGATTTTACCCGCGAGCTGGAACGCATGATGAGAATCGATGACAACGTGCTTCGGTATCTCACCGTGCGCGTAGGCGAATAGAACCGTCTGGGGGGAGTGCCCATGTTGAATCGGGTGGTACTCATCGGCAGGCTGACGCAGGATCCGGAGTTGCGCTACACCAATTCTGGGACTGCGGTGGCGTCGTTTGGATTGGCGGTCGATCGCCCGCGTCCGAACCAGGCCGGGGAACGCGAGACGGATTTTATCAACATCGTCGTCTGGCAGAAACAGGCTGAACTGTGCGCCCAGTATTTGCACAAGGGCCGTCTGGCGGCGGTGGATGGCCGCTTGCAGATCCGCACCTATGAAAACCGCGAAGGCCAGAAGGTCCGCGTCGCGGAAGTGGTGGCGGAGACGGTCCGCTTCTTGGACCGGGGTGACCAGAGCGCATCTGCAGGACCGACAGCTCCGGCGGCGCGTCCGGCGCCGGCTGCCGCACCCGAATCTCGGCGGGCACCTGCCCCTCGTTTTGAGGACGATCCATTCGCGGATGACAGTCAGATGATCGACATCTCCGATGACGATTTGCCGTTCTGACCCTTTCCGCGATACTGCCGGTTTTCAGCATACGACGAGGAGGGATGGACATGCCTCGCAAAGGACGTGGCGGCAAGCGTCGCAAGGTCTGCCAGTTCTGTGTGGAGAAGATCGATCAGGCCGACTACAAGGACGTCGCGCGCCTGAGCAAGTTTCTCACGGACCGCGGCAAGATCATTCCGCGGCGCATCTCCGGAAACTGCGCGCGCCATCAGCGTCAGGTGACGGTGGCCATCAAGCGTGCGCGCCAGATGGCGTTGCTCGCCTACACGACCGAGTGACCGCCGGCCGGCATCTCCGGCCGGGATGCGCGAACAGCATGCGGAATCTGCCCCGGCGGCGGGGCGGTGACGGGCAAAAAGCGGGAGACGGGGGTCTCTCGCTTTTTGCCATACCCTGGGGCAGGATTCTTTCCGGCAGGCGTGGAATATCATCAGACAGCACAGCGAGCGGCGCGGCGGCGCCTGGCGAAAGGGGGGCTGCGCGATGCCGCAGGCGGATGGACCCATGCGGATCGCCCGGAAGCTGCGTTCCATCGAGACGGCGAAGACGGCGTTGGTGTACCAGGTGGCGGAGGTGTTCCGCGTCATCCAGAGCGGCAATGAGCGGGAGATCGCCGAATCGCTGGGCGGGGTCGTCGCCGTCGCGTATTTGCTCGGCCAACAGTTGGGTGTGGACCTGGCGGGCATCGACCGCGCCGCATGCACCACATTGCCCCGTGCGCTGGGAGAAGACCCGGACCACGCGGCCGGTTTCGAACACGTACAGAGGTACCTGAGCTTCAAGTAGCTCGAGGTGAGTGGATGAACGAAGGCGGGCAATTCAGCCGCGAGGCCAGGACGGCCGCGGTGGTTTTTTTCGTCCTCCTGGGGATGACCCTGGTGCCGCCGTTCACATTGTTGACAGCCTGGCTCTTGCCGGTTCCCTTGATTGTCTTCTGGCGGCTCGGCCACAGGCGGGCGGCCATGGTGCTGACGGGCATTGTCGCGTTGGCGCTGTGGGCTGGCGGTATGGGCCTGGCGGGCGTCTTCATGGCGCTCGGCGTGGGGTTCGTCTCCTATGTGATGGCCGAGTCCATGCGCACGGTCGAGTCCCCGTTTGCCGCCATCATCACCGGGGCGCTGGTGTTCATCATGATGGAGCTGGTGGTGCTGGCGCTCATTCGTTGGAGCGGCATCGACATCTTCGACGCATTGGTGCACGACCTGGAGGATTCTCTTCGCCAACAGCAGGGGATGATGGGGCTCGACGACGCGGCGGTGCGGACGTTGGCGGCCGACGTGGCGCAGTGGATCCGCCTGATGTTCCCCTCGGTTATCAGCGTCGTCTCCGTGCTGTTGGCCGGCGTGAATCTGGTCGCGGCCCGCTGGCTGCTTCGCCACCGGATCGCGCCGAAACCGCTGTTGTCCGCAGTGCGGTTGCCGAGCTCGGTCGTTCTGGTCTACGTGCTGGCGCTGGCCGCCGTGCTGTTGGGCTGGCCAAAGGAGATCCCGTTCGGGTGGCAGTTGGTCAACAATGCCGCGTTTTTGGCGGGCTTTTTTCTCGGCGTCCAGGGGGTTGCGTTTCTCTGGCGCCGCGTGCGTGGGCGGACGGGCCAGCACCTGTGGCTGGTGTTGATGCTGGCCGGATCGCTGTTGCGGCCCGTGAGCAGCATCTACATCGTGCTCGGCGTGATTGACGTGATGAATCATTCCCGGCGGAGGCTGGGTTGACAGTCGAGAGGAGGGGGTCTTGTGAAGGTCATCCTGATGGCCGACGTGAAAGGCCATGGGAAAAAGGGCGACATCGTCAACGTGTCGGAAGGCTACGCGCGCAACTTCCTCTTTCCGCGCAAGCTGGCGGTGGAGGCGAACGACGCCAATCTTCACCAACTGAAGGCCCAGCAGGACGCGAAGGCGCGCAAGGAGGCTCAAGAGTTGGCCACCGCCCGCCGGCTCGCGGAACAACTCAACAATCTCAAGGTGTCCATCCGGGCGCAGGCCGGAGAAGGCGGGCGTCTGTTCGGCGCCGTGACGACGAAACACATCGGTGAGGCGCTGGCGAAACTGGGATTCGACCTGGATCGCCGCAAAATCCAAATGCCCGAACCCATCAAGGCGCTCGGCGGGTACCGCGTGTCCATCAAACTCCATCCTGAGGTGACCGCGACCGTCACCGTGTTCGTCGAGCAGTCGCCCTGAGGCGCCTGCAACCGAAGAAGCCGTGGAAGAAGACGGGAGGCAGGTGGCTTCCATCATGGAAGCGCAGGGAACATTGCGGGAGGACGTGAAGCCGGATTGGGGTTCCGCACCGGGGGCGGAGTTCCGGCTTCCGCCCCAACACATCGAGGCGGAGCAGGCGGTGCTCGGCGCCATGTTGATCTCGCCCGACGCGGTGGCGCTGGCGACGGAGCTTCTAACGGCCGATGACTTCTACCGCAGGCCGCATCAGGTGATCTTCCAGGCCATGGCGGATCTGTACGAGCAGGGGCAGCCGGTGGACGTCATCACCACCACAGCCGCGCTGCAGGCCGCAGACGGCGCGTTGGAGAGCGTCGGCGGCGCCGAGTACGTGGCGAATCTGGCAGCAGCGATGCCGACCGCGCTGCACGTCCAGCACTACGCTTCCATCGTCCGGGAGAAGGCGACGCTCCGGCGGGTGATTCAGGCGGCGGGCGAGATCGCGCAGTTGGCATACAGCGCCGATGTGGCTGCGGCCGAGGTGTTGGCGGAGGCGGAGCGGATCATCCTGCAGTTGGCACAAAATCAGCGCGTCCGAGATTTCACCCACATCTCCGAGGTCCTCGAGGCGACCTTCGAGAAAATCGAGCAACTGTACGAGAGCGAAGGGAAGCTGACCGGTGTGCCCACCGGATACAGCGAACTGGACCGGATGACGAGCGGGTTGCAGCGTTCGGATCTCATCATCGTCGCGGCCCGGCCGTCGGTCGGAAAGACGGCGTTCGCGCTCAACATCGCGCAGAACGTGGCCGTCCGGGCGGGGTTGCCGGTGGCCATCTTCAGCCTCGAGATGTCGAAGGAACAGTTGGTTCAGCGGATGCTGTGCGCGGAGGCCTTCATCGACGGGCACAAGTTGCGCAACGGGACGCTCGACGCCGACGATTGGCCGAAGTTGTCGATGGCCGTCAGCACGCTCAGCAATGCACCGATTTACATCGACGATACGCCCGGCATCACCGTCGCGGAGATGCGCAGCAAGCTGCGCAGGTTGAAGGCGGAGGTGGGCCTGTCGTTCATCGTGATCGACTACCTTCAGCTGATCCACGGCAGGCGCATGGCATCGGAGAACCGCCAGCAGGAGATCTCGGACATCTCCCGTTCCCTCAAACAGTTGGCCCGGGAGTTGGACGTGCCGGTGATGGCGCTCGCCCAGCTGAGCCGGTCGGTCGAGCAGCGCCAGGACAAGCGGCCGATGCTGTCGGACATCCGTGAGTCGGGCAGCATCGAACAGGACGCGGACGTGGTCGCGTTTCTCTATCGAGACGACTATTATGATCCGGAGACGGAGAAGAAGAACGTGGTGGAGGTCCTGATTGGCAAGCAGCGGAACGGCCCGACGGGCAAAGTGGAACTGGTCTTCTTGAAGAACTTCAACAAATTCGTGAACCTGGAAAGAGTGCATGATGCAGGATGACCGGCGTATCCAGCGAGTTGCCGGTCATCCGCCCCGACGGGAACCGCCGGCGCCATCAGGAGCGATTGGCCCGTGAGCGGAGGCGGCGCCGCAAACGGCGCCGGGCCCGGCTCCGGCGCCTGCGTCTGCTGCGAACGCTGCTCAGCCTGCGCTTCTGGACGCGTACAGGCATGGTGTTCGCAGGCCTGGCCGCAACGGCGTTCTGGGCGAAGTTTGCCCTCGTCTACGACATCCCGGATTACGCGCAGCAGGGGGTGCTCACCGGGGTCAGGGCGTACGTCACGGTCAAACCGTGGTGGTTTGGCCCGCCCCTGTTTGACTTGGGCGCCTATGGCCCGCCGGCGTCCGAGCCGGATTTGTGGGAAGCCAACCCGTGGCAGCGGATGATCGCCCAACTCGGCCGGTATCAGGACGTCGTGGTGCATCCGGAGATTGTGTGGGTCGAAAAATCGCCGTGATCTCAGGTATAGCCTCCGCAATCTTGGATGATGCCCACGACCGGTTCCACCTGCGCCTCCGGGCAGACCACCGTCAGCAGGAAGTTTCGCCCGGTGACGTTGCCGGCGCCGTCCGTCATGCCGCTGGCCGCGGGATCGGTGGCCAACAGCACGCTGGCGTCGCGTGAAGACGGGTCGGTGTTCAGCGTCAGGGACGCCAGACCCGGAATCTTGCCACTGACAGGAAACGCGCGCACGTCCGGCCTGTCGCCGGGATACGCGTGCAGTTCGGACACCTGCGTCACCTCGATGCCGAGGGACCGGATCTGCTGTTCCGCCCGCTTGGCGTCCGCTTCACTGTAAAACGAGGACAACACGGTACGTTCCGCCATGTGACCACCTCCGGCTTGGTCCCTAGTGTGGACGATCACACGCTCGCTCATGCCACCGCCAGGCGCGCGGAAGGGGAGCGCGGAAGGGGAGGGATGCGCCGTGGCCACCATCCTCGTGGTGGAAGACGAGGAGCCGATTGCGAACATTCTCAAATACGCCTTGGAACGGGAGGGGTACCAGGTGCACACCGCCTTCGACGGGGTGGAGGCGGTGCGGTTGGCGCGTCGGCTCAACCCGCACCTGGTCCTGCTGGACGTGATGCTGCCCGAAAAGGACGGGTTTGAGGTCTGCCGCGAGATTCGGTCGTTCAGCACCGCCCCCGTCATCATGCTGACCGCCCGCAATGCGGAAGTCGACAAGGTGCTCGGACTGGAACTCGGTGCGGACGACTACGTCACCAAACCGTTCAGCACGCGGGAATTGCTCGCGCGCATCAAGGCCAATCTGCGGCGCACCGCGCTGGAGGAGGTGGCCCAACCGGACGGGGCGCGAGGTTCCCTGCAGGTCCGCGACGTGATCATCGATCTCGACACGTACACCGTCTCCAAGCGGGGACGCATCATCCCGCTGACGCACAGGGAGTTCGAACTGTTCTCCTTCCTCGCCTCCCATCCCGGCGTGGTCTTCACGCGCGAACAGCTGTTGCGTCAGGTGTGGGGCAGTGCGTATGGCGGCGACGAGCGCACCGTCGACGTGACGATCCGGCGCCTGCGCGAAAAGCTCGAGGATGATCCGAGCAACCCGGTGTACGTGTTGACCAGGCGGGGTGTGGGGTACTTTGCCACGCGGTAGCGGTATTGTGCACAGCATCCGAACGAAGCTGGTGGTCCTCTTCGTGCTCCTGATCCTGTTCGCGCTGGAGCTCATCGGGGCGTATTTCGTGCGCACCCTGACGGCGTCCCTGATCCGGACCAACACGGAGGCCGTCCAGAACCAGGCCCAGCTCACCGCCACCATCGTCGCGCCGGAGCTCGACGCCCAGGATCGCAAGCCGGGTGACGCCCCGTCCGTGCTCGGCTCGCTGCCGCGCCTGTTCAACGGGGCGGTGTACGTCCTCGATCCGCAGGGCGTGGTCAAGGACACCACCGCCGGGAGCGCGCTCATTGGGCAGAAACGCGTGGATTCCGTGGCCACCCAGGCGCTGGTCGAACGGAAGACCACCACGGCCATTCGGTTCGATCCCTTGACTCAACAGCACCTCCTCGCCGTCGCGGTGCCCGTGTTTCGGCAGCGACAGTTCATGGGCATCGTGGAAAACGTCGTGCCCATCCAATCGACCTATGACACCATCCGCCAAGTGACGACCATCTACTACACTTCGAGTGTCCTGGTCCTCGTCCTCACCGCTCTGCTCGGCATCGCGCTCTCGCGCACGTTGACCGGTCACGTGGTGGCGGTCACCCGCCAGGCGCGTAAGCTGGCATCCGGCGATTACAGCCAGCGCTTGGACGTGAAGAGCGACGATGAGATCGGGGACCTGGCGGCGGCCATCAACGACCTGACGGAGAAGCTGGAGGACGCCATCGCGGCGAACGCCCGCGAACGGGATCGCCTGCAGGCCATCCTCAAGTACATGGGAGACGGAGTCGTCGCCTTTGACGCCCACCTGAAGCCATTGTTCGAAAATGACGCCGCGCAACGCCTGCTGTCCGGGGTGGCCAAGCAGGATGTAGCCGAGCTGCTGGGCATTCCCGGTCCGTTGCCCGAGGGGGCGGGCGAGCGGACGTACATTCGGGAGTTTGACGATGCCCTCATCCATGTGCATGTGACCGCCATCCGCCGGCACGGCGCCATCGACGGTTACGTGGCGCTCATTCGCGACGTCACCCGCGAGGAGAAACTGCAGCGGGCGCGGCGCGATTTCGTGGCGAACGTGTCGCACGAGCTGAGGACGCCTTTGACGACCATCAAGTCGTACGTGGAGGCGCTGTTGATGAGCGAGCAGGATCCCGAGACGCGGGAACAGTTTTTGCACGTGGTGGAGCATGAGGCGGACCGCATGGTCCGGTTGACCGAGGACCTGCTGCAACTGTCGGGCCTGGAGTCGGGGGAACGCTCGTACCAGGAGGTGCAGGTCGATATCGTCCAGTGGCTGGACCGCGCCGAGCGGCGCTTCGCCTTATCAGCCCAGTCCCAGGGCGTCCAGCTTCAGGTGGAGGCCCGCGCGCGCGGCTGCCTGTGGGGAGACGCGGATCTGCTGGACAGGCTGCTCGACAATTTGGTCAGCAACGCCCTGCAATACACCCCGAGCGGCGGAAGGGTGACCGTGTGCGCCGAACGGGACGGTGGGTGTCTGCGGGTCACGGTCGCGGACACCGGCATCGGCATTCCGGCGGAGGACCTGCCGCACGTCTTTGAACGGTTTTACCGCGTGGACAAGGCCCGTTCCCGGCGCCGGGGGGGCACGGGGCTCGGCTTGGCGCTGGCGCGCGAGATCGCGGAGCGGCACGGCGGCAGGATTCGAATTGACAGCCGCGTCGGTGAAGGCACCACCGTGGTGGTGTCCCTCCCGCTGGAGGAGGGGGGATGCTTGTGACCGGATCGAGGTTGAAAACCGCCTTGCTGGCGGTGTTGGTGGCCCTGAGCATGGTCCTCAGCTATCTGTTGTGGAGCGGGCGTTGGCAGCAGACGAGCGAGGTCGCGTACAGCGAGGGGGATACCCTGACGAACGCGGACGATCCCCGTCTGGAGACGGCGCTGTCCCCCGTCCGCTGGGTCCTCATGACCCCCAAGCCCGAACGGGTCTCGGTCTTCGTCCCCGGCAGCGCCGCGTACACGCACTGGCAGCAACTGCTTCGCTCCGTGCGCGTGGAGAATCTGCACCCGCTCTCCGCTGCGCCCCAGACCAGCGGCCTGGCTGCGCGCGTCGAGTTCGGGACCGCGCTGCCGTTTCGTATCCTGTCCCATTGGATGCCCGGGCTCAGCAGCCTGGGCATGCTCGGTGCGGCGCAGACGGTGACCTTCTACACCCCGCCTTCCGGAAAACCGGTCCGGCTGTTGTTGGCGAGTGGATCGAGCGTGTACGGAGCGGACACGGATGTCGATCCCGCAGCCTTCCAGAAGGACCTGGAGGCGGCGGTGGCAGGGGACGAGTGGGTGGTCTGGAACGACGCGGCGGGCAGCTACGTCCCCCGCGCCGGGGAGCACATGCGCACGTTCAGCGTCCGCTGGCAACCGGCGCAGACCATCCCGCTGGTGCACTCGTTTTTCGTCAATCCCATGGCGCTCACCCGAATTGACGAAGATCGCCACACGGTGTTGTGGACCGACGGCAGCCGGGTGGTGTGGTGGGACCAAGGGAACAACACACTCTCGTACACCGATCCGAACTCGCCACCGCAGGCGGACGGGGACATTCAGGACGTCTCGATGGTCCTGCAGTATGTTCGCGGCCACGGCGGTGCCGAACCGTTCTGCATGATCGACGGCAGCGATACGGCGGGGGAGACCGACGTCTACCAGATGCACCCTTATGTGGACGGGTTTCCGGTTCTCACGGACCGGGAGGCCAGCGAACTGGAGTTGCAGGGCGGACGCGTCGTCTCTTACCGGCGGCCGCTGGCGAATCTGGACACCCCGAAACCCGAGGGGACGGTGACCACCATGGGGGCGGACAGGCTGGAAAAGGTGTTGCGCAATCTGATGCCGACGACGCCCGTGGATACCTTGGAGGTGCGGCTCGGCTACGCGCTGTCCTCCGCCACGGGCGGAGAGGCGCGGCTTGTGCCGGCTTTCTTCGTCACCCAGAGCGGGCTGTCCCTGTGGGTGATTGATGCGGTGAACGGGCGGGTGCTGCAGGGGATGGGTGCGCAATGAACTGGGAAGTGGCGAAAAACTGGCTGTTGGCGGCGTTTCTGTTGCTGGATCTGTTCCTCGGCTGGCAGGTGTATGAGAGCCGGCGGGAGATGCTGGGCTATGTGGCCTCCGCCTCCGACCGGCTGGCCAACACGAAGACCATCCTGTCCGAGCACGGGTTCATCTTGGACACCAATGTTCCCTCGGAACACCCCAACATGGCGTTCGTCCGGGCGGAATTCGGCAGCGTCCCCCTGGCGGATCTCGGGCAGGCGGCGTTCCCACAGTCGAATTCGCTGCAGGTGGATAAGCAGGCCGGGGTGGTACGCGGCACCCAAGGGGAGATCCGTACCCTCGGCCAAGGGCAATGGCAGGTCCATTACGCCACTCCCGTGCCGATTTCAGACCAAGGCTTGTCCAACCTGCCGGGCGTGTGGCAGGCTGGACAGTACCAGCCGGACGCCGGGCATACCCCGGCCAGCGCGGCCGGGAAAACGGGCGGTTCCGCGAATGGCGTCCGCGTGTTCGTGCAGACCGCGGCGGGCTTCCCGGTGTTCGACGCACAGGTGCAAGTGGATGTCGCCGCGGGCCGCGCCACCGGATTTACGCAGACATGGCTGACGGGCATCAGCCCCGTGGGGGACGCCAAGCCGACCATCAGCGCGATGGACGCGTTGGACAGTCTGGCCAGCGCGGTGGACAAATCGACCAGCGGCACGGATAATAAAATTCTGAGTGTAACTCTGGGGTATGTGCACAAGGTCCCCAAATCGCCGGCGGGCGCGCAGGAGATGCCGGCGCCCAACTACTGGTTCCCGGTCTGGCGAGTCGTCACCATCCATCACACCTACTATATCAACGCATTTACGGGCGAGGTCGCCGCGGAATCGTAGGCTTCGCCCGCGTTTACGGGAGGACGCCGTGTTGCAGTTCAGCATTCTGGCCAGCGGCAGTTCTGGCAACGCCGTATACATACAAAGCGAGACCACGCGCCTCCTGCTCGACGCAGGAATCAGCGCCCGGCAGATCCGGGATCGCATGCGGGCGGCGGGCGCCGATGTCTTCCACGACCTCGACGCGCTGCTGCTGACGCACGAGCATGTCGATCACATTCGCGGCTTTCCGCAGGTGGTCAAACAGACGGAGGCGCGCGTGTACGCCACGGAGGGCACCTGGCATCACGTGGCCCGCGCGGTGGCGGATCACATGCCGGCGGAACGGCACCACACCGTGAGGGCAGGGGAGCCCTTCACCATCGGGGACATTCGAGTGACGCCTTTCGCCGTCTCGCACGACGCCGAGGAGCCGGTGGCATACCGGTTTGACGCGGGCGGGTCCGCGCTGACCGTGCTGACCGACCTCGGTTACGTGAGCGACGCCATCAAATCCGTTGTCCAGGGATGCCAGACGTACGTCTGGGAGGCCAACCACGACGTCGAGATGCTGCGCACCGGGCGCTATCCCTGGCATCTCAAGCGGCGCATCCTCGGGGACAAAGGCCACCTGTCCAACGAGGACGCGGCCGTGGCGTTGGCGGACATCGTCGGGGACAGTGCCATCGACGTGTATCTGGCCCACCTCAGCGAAGAGAACAACCTGCCCGATCTGGCGGAACTCACGGTCCACACCATTCTGAAAGAATGCCGTCCCTTGTACGGCGAACTGGTCCGTCTGCACCGAACGAGCCGGACCCAGCCGACTCCGTTGACCGCGCTGTGACGGTGTCTGAGCGCCAGGTGGACGGTCTGCCGCCTCCGGCATACGGGTGCCGGGATCTGGCAATGCTACACCTGACACAGAAAGGACGGTCGAGGCGAATGGGATACTACAACCCCGACACCCCCGGGAAACCCCGTGCCCAAGGCGCCCTGCGGTGGGTGGCCACCGTGGTGGTCTCCGCAATGGCCGGTGCCGGTGCGACGCTCGCCGCCCTGCCTGCGTTGGCGCGCACGGGCCTGGATCAGCCGGCGGTTCCAGCGGTGTCACGGGAACCGGCCCCCAGCCCCGTCGGGCAAACCGTGACTTCGGTCAGCGTGTCGGTGGCCGATGGCATCACCGAGGCGGTCAAGAGGGTCGAGCCGGCGGTCGTCGGTGTGGTCAACTACGCGCGCGTGTCCGACTTTTTCACGCAGACGTCGAAATTGGAAGCCACTGGTGTCGGCACGGGCGTGCTGTTTCACAAGGACGCTCAGTACGGCTTCATCGTCACGAACAATCACGTCGTCGAAGGGGCGGCGAAGGTGGAGGCGGTGCTGGAGCAAGGCAAACACGTGCTGGCCAACGTCGTCGGCACCGACCCGTACACGGACCTGGCCGTGCTGCGTGTGCCGCTGGCGCCGTTCCAGAACGTGCAGCCCGCTCAGTTCGCGAACTCCGATGAGGTGGAGGTCGGGGAACCGGCCATCGCCATCGGGACGCCGATGGGGCTGGATTTCGCGGATACCGTCACCGCCGGCATCGTGAGCGCGAAACAGCGCATCATGCCCGTGGAAGAGCCGCAGACGCACCAGACGCTCGACTATCAAGCGGTGATTCAGACGGATGCCGCCATCAACCCGGGCAACAGTGGCGGCCCGCTGGTCAACATCCACGGGGACGTCATCGGGATCAACAGCAGCAAGATTGTGGCGCCGAACTTCGAAGGGATGGGCTTTGCGATTCCCGCCAACGCGGTGCGCGCCACCGCCCAGGAGATCATGAAGACGGGGCACGCGTCCCATCCGGCCTTGGGGATCAGCGGCTATTCCCTGTCCTCGCTTCCTCAACAGTGGTGGCCCGATGTGCCCGTCGACTACGGGGTGTTCGTGCGCAGCGTCAGCGGCGCGGGCGCGAAGCAGGCCGGGTTGCAGCCGCAAGACGTGATCGTCGGGATAGACGGCAAGACCGTGAAGAACATGGCCGACCTGCGGACCCATCTCTTTCAGAAGAAGCCGGGGGACAAGGTGACGCTGCGGGTGTACCGCGGCAGCCGCCAGCTGGACCTGACGGTGCAGTTGGGGGAGATGCCGTCCCAGAACAGCAGCGCGGCGGGCGAGGACGGGCGCGGTGCCGTCGCAGAGACCCCGTTCGGGCTGCCCAATCCATTTGGGGACTGAGGGGCGGCCATGCAGCTCATCCTCCTGGCCGTCGGCCGGCTGAAAGAGCGGTATTGGCGGGAGGCGCAGGCGGAGTACGCCAAGCGCCTTTCGGGAACGGTCCAATTGGAGATCCGCGAGGTCGAGGATGAACCCGCTCCCGATTCGGCCAGCGACGCGCAGCGGCTGGCCGCGCTGGATCGCGAGGCGTCGCGCTTGGAACGGCACCTTCGGGACAGGGACGGATTGGTGGTGCTGGACATCGCCGGCCGGATGCTGTCGTCGGAGCAGTGGAGCGGCGAGTACACGCGCCTGCTGCAATCCGGTTTCGGGCGGCTCGTGTTCATCGTCGGCGGTTCCTACGGGCTGCATCCGCGCCTGCTGGCCCGCGCGGATTTGAGATGGAGTTTCGGTCCCGCGACATTTCCGCATCAACTGGCGCGTATCATGGTATTGGAACAGATCTACCGCGGCATCCGGATTGCCTCAGGTGCTCCGTATCACAAGTGATCCGGGCGTCCGGGGCGTCACGGTGCCTCCGGTGACCGTGGAGTCCACCTTCGGGACCATTGCGTCCTTGTACGGATTGAACCACCCCATCATCACCGAGGCGCAGGACACCGCCCTGGTCACGGTCGCCATCCTCAGCGCGCTCATTCCCACCTTCATCGCCCAGACGTTCTTCTTTCCCGGGAAACCCGCGTCCGAATCCCCGGACCAGGCGGCCGTGCCCGCCGTGTCGCCGGGGACGCCCGACGCAGGTCCGTGACGCACGACATACCTCGTCCCGCGCACGCATACCGTGTAACAAGATCCACGCGAATCGGCGATGAGGCTCGCCACAACCGTCTGCCAGACAGACTGATGACTCCTGCCCGGCGGCGCGCCGCCATGGTCATCCGCCGGGGGGAGTCTCATTGTGGAGGTGGCCGATGGACAGCCAACTGATTTCGCTCGCGCTGGTCAGCTCCGTGGTGGCCATCGACAACGCGCTGCTGGCCGGCATGATTGTGCCCTGGACGCCGGAGCGGCAAAAACCCGTCATCATCACCGCGGCGGGGATGGCGCTCGCCATGGTGCAGATCCTGCTGGCCATCGGCGTGGGCCACCTGCTGGAGCAGCCCGCGTTTCGCATCGGTGTGACCCTGATGCTGATCTGGATGTGTGCACGGACACTGGCGATGATGCCGTCCTCTGCACGCGGCCGTTCCGCGTGGGGTCAGGTCTGGCGCGTTCTCCTCTACACGGTGGTCGGCAATCTCGACAACATGATCTGGTTGGGTGCGGAGTGGAAAGGGCAATCCTTGTGGCTGGTCTTCTTCTCCGTCGCGACCCTCCCGTTGTTCATCGTGACCGCCCTGTTTCTGTCGGCCCAATGTGAGCGGCACCGGTGGATCCTCGTCCTCGGCGCAGGCATGATGGCCTGGGCCGCCGCGGGGCTCATTCTGCCGGATATCCGTTGGCACCTGATGGCGCAGGACCTGCCGCTGCTGGCCGAGCGGGCGGCCGTGGCGTCGGTCATTCTCGCCATCGGGGTCCTGTGGCGGTGGTGGGCGGCGGGGCGCTCGGTTGGATGAAATCTTGGCGCATACAATCCCTGCCGCCGCCCATCATGGAGGATGACAAGGAATTCAAGGAGGCGGTGGGGATGGAGCGCACCCAGGAACCGAAGGTACCGGCCGGGCCCGGTCAGGTTCGGGCGGAGCCGGACATCAGTCCGTTTGAACTGAAGGACCAACTGATTCAACTGGCGCGGGAATACGAGCGCAAGAGCATGCGGGTGATGCTGGACGCCGGGCGGGGCAACCCGAACTGGGTGGCCGCTGCACCACGCGAGGCGTTTTTTGCACTCGGACAGTTCGCCATGACGGAGTGCCGGCGCGTCTGCAACGAGGGGGATCTGGCGGGCAAACCCCGCTGCGACGGGATGGGGGCGCGCTTTAAGGCGTTCGCCGCTGCACACAGGGACACACCCGGGGTCGAGCTGCTGCGTCGAATCGTGCAGTGGGGTGTGGACCGCTGCGGATTTTCGGAGGAGGAATGGTTGTATGAGCTCGTCGACGGGATTGTCGGGGACAACTACCCGACCCCGGGCCGCATCTTGCCCTTGGTGGAACGGGTGATGCACCAGTACCTCATCCAGGAGCTCTGCCAGGGGGACGAAGGTTGCGGGCCGTTCGATCTCTTCGCGACCGAGGGCGGGACGGCCGCCATGTGCTACCTGTTTGACACTCTGGTGGCCAACCGGCTGCTCAGGCGGGGGGACCGGGTGGCGGTCGGAGTACCGATCTTCCCGCCGTACGTCGAGATCCCGCAACTCCGTCGCTATCACTTTGATGTGGTGGAGGTCCGCGCCACGGGCAGGGACGAGGAAGGACTCCACACCTGGCAGTACCCGCCGGAAGAAGTGGAGAAACTGGCCGATCCCTCGGTCAAGGCGTTCTTCCTCGTCAACCCGAGCAATCCGCCGTCGGTGGCCATGGCGCCAGAGACGGTTCGCCAGGTCGTGAAGCTGGTGCACGAGCATCGCCCGAACCTGATGATGATCACCGACGACGTGTACGCCACATTCGTCAATGGGTTCCGCTCGCTGCTCGCCGTGCTGCCGCACAACACCGCGGTGGTGTACTCGCTGTCGAAGTATTTCGGGGTCACCGGCTGGCGCCTGGGGGTGATCGCCGTGCATCGGGACAATGTGTTCGACCGCCTTCTCCGCACGCATCCGGAGGAGGTCCGACGTGAACTGGCTGCGCGGTACGCTTCCTTGACGCCGTGTGTGGACGAGCTTCGCTTCGTCGATCGCCTGGTGGCCGATAGTCGCCAGGTGGCTCTTCGTCACACAGCGGGGCTGTCGACGCCTCAGCAGGTGCAGATGGCGCTGATGGCGGTCTTCGCGCTCCTGGACGAGGACGACACATACAAGCGTCAGACCCAGGCCATCTGCAGACGGCGCATGCGCCTCTTGTACGAGGGGCTGGGGATGCCGGAGCCGATGCTGCCGCTGGACGCGGACTACTACACGGAGTTCGACCTGGAGGAGTGGTCGAACCGCCACTACGGGCGGGCGTTCACGCAGTACCTGACCTCACGTCACCTGCCCCAGGAGGTGCTTTGTCGGCTCGCCGAGCGCTCGGCCATCGTTCTGCTGCCGGGCGGGGGATTTTACGGACCGCGCTGGTCGGTGCGCGTCTCCTTGGCCAACCTGGACGACGGCGCGTATCGCACCATCGGCCGGGCGCTACACCAGGTGCTGGAGGAGTTCGTCGCCGAGTGGCGCGACGCGGGAGAGTTTGCTTTCATCTGAAGCGCACGGGCGCCCGTGGCGGGCGCCCGTCCGTGTCCTAGGTGCGGTTCCGGTTCTCGTGGTCGTACGCCACGAGCACAATCTCCCCGGCCGTCTCCGCACTCAGTTGACGTTCCCATTCGCGGATGCGCTCCACCAGGTCGGGGCGGAGCGACGCAGGCTTGAATCCACGGTTCGCCGCACGCTGTGCATCGTTCACACGGGCCACCTCCACCTCCTGTTATGACCCGCTCGCTGGGAAGTTATTCCTTGGCGGAGCCCCTCGGGGAATCCATGCGGACGCCGCCAGAAACGCCCGAATCTCATCCCGATGCGCCCACACGTCGGCCCGCGCCATGGCGGCGTTGGCCAGCAGTCCTCGTTTGGACCACCACGTGGCCGGGCCAAAGGCGGGCTGCAGGGGCAGGACATCCTCGCCCGCCAGATCGGCATCCACCGACTCCTGCAGCATCACCTCCACGGAGCGGCGCAGGACGCGGAACACGGAATCCGGCCGCCAGCCGGGGGGGAGGCGGTGCAGGTTGACCGCGAGGATGCGGTCGCAGCCCGCCTGGCGGAGGACGCGGACCGGGATGAGATCGCGAAGGCCGCCGTCGGCCAACACCCAGTCCGCGATGCGCACCGGCGTGACGACGCCCGGGATGGCGCAGCTTGCGAGCAGGGCGAGGTCGAGGTGGGGCGGCCGAACGGCGACGCCCGACTGGCACAGCGCGGGGTGGGTGCTGAAGACGACGGGCTCCGCGCTGACCAGATCCGCCGCCACCACGGCAAAGGGCATGCGCGGGGTGCGATCCCGGAGCAATTCTGCCAACCACCGCTGCAGCCGCCGCCCGTGGAAGAGACCGGGTGCGATCCAATCGGGATCGGGCCGCACGCGCCGAAGCACGGCGTGGCAGGCGCTGCGCGTGATGGGAAAGGCGTAATCGAAGAGGCGGATCCCGGGGAAGCGGGCCGCCAGGCGCAGGCAGGCTCCGGGGCTGTACCCGTGCGCGTACAGGGCCGTCACCAAGGCGCCTGCGCTGGTGCCCGCCACCAGGTCGGGCTGGACGCCCATGTCGTGCAGCGCCTGCAGGACGCCGACGTGCACGGTGGCCAACAGCTCTCCCCCGCACAGGGCGAGGCCGACGCAGGGCCGCCGGGCGGCCGGTTTTGCAATGTCATGCGCGGTGTTCATCCACTTTCCATCCATGCGCTGAATCCTCCTGGATGGCAGCCTATGCCGGAGGCAGGGTTTGTGGTGCCGGCTTCCGAGGGGTATCATAGGGGGCGTCAAATTGCGGCGGGGGAGGGACGTCATTGGCACAGCGCCGGTACCTCTTGCTGGTCACCCTGGCCCTCGGCATGCTGCTGAATCCGCTGAACTCGTCGATGATCTCGGTGGCCATCGCGCGTTTCCAGGACGTCTATGGGCTCAGCTTCGAGCAAGTGTCGTGGATCATCTCCACGTATTATCTGGCCAGTGCCATCGGACAGCCCGTCATGGGGAAGCTGGCCGATCTCTTCGGCCCCAAACGGAGCTTCCTGACCGGCCTGGTGGTCGTGGCGGTGTCGTGTCTGCTGGCGCCGGCATCCCCGTCGTTCGGCTGGTTGATTGCGTTTCGCATCGTGCAGGCCTTCGGCACCAGCGCCATCTACCCGGCGGGGATGGCCATCATCCGCCGCACGGTCAGCGAGGGGCAGGCCCGGGCGCTGGCGTTTCTGGCCGTGTTCTCCTCCGGATCGGCCGCGTTCGGCCCGACCATCGGCGGCCTGCTGCTGCACTGGCGTGACTGGCCCGCCATCTTCTTCGTGAACTTTCCCTTCATCCTCACGAGCTTCTTCCTGGCGCTGTGGGTGCTGCCGGGAGCGGGCGGGGCGGCGAACCGGGTGCAGGCCCGCGCTCGGGCCGGTGAGGTGCTCCGGGCCATCGATCCCCTCGGCGTTGCGCTCTTCTCCATAGGCATCGTCGGCTTGTTGATGGGGCTGTTGTCCATCCGCACGGGTGTGCGCTGGGTCCCGGGGGCGGCGGGCATCGCGGCTCTGGCGCTGTTCACGGTATGGGAGCGAAAAGCCGGCCGGCCGTTCATCGACCTTCGCCTGTTCGCCCGCAACCGCATGTTCACCTGGGTGCACATCCAGTTCGTCGTGGTGAACATCATCTTCTACAGCGTCTTCTTCGGCATCCCGACCTACCTGGAGGAAGTCTGCCATTTCGACGCGCGCACCACCGGCCTGCTCATGCTCTGCATCGCGGGCTTCGGCGTCGTCGTGTCGCCGTTGGCGGGGCGCTGGATCGATCACGCGGGCTCGCGCCCCCCGCTGATGCTCGCCGGGGTCATCATGGCGACCGGATCCATCCTGTTGACCACGGTGCACGAGGCCTCTCCGGTGGGCTGGCTGGTGGTGGTGTTCTCGGTGCTCGGGCTGGCGAACGGTTTCAACAACGTGGGCCTCCAGGCCGCCCTGTTCGCCAGCGCGCCGAAGGAGATCATCGGCACCGCCTCGGGACTGTTCATGACCGCCCGATACCTCGGCACCATCCTCTCGTCCATTCTGCTCGGCCTGGTGTTCGGGGCCTCGCCGACCACCGGACGGCTGCGCGTGCTCGGTGTCGTGCTGGCGGCGCTGGCGGCGTGGGTGTTCTGGATGAGCTGGCGTCTCCCGCGTGGCCGGACGCGGGCGTGAGGCGCTCATGGAAGGTCCCGGCCATTGACAACCAGAGCGCCTCTGTCTACACTAGTCGTAAATTTCATAGCGGCTCACGTGATTCTTATCGAGAGAAGCTGAGGGACTGACCCTGTGACGCTTCGGCAACCAGCGGCCATCACCCATGCGGCGGGCGGGCTGCCCGGTGCCAATTTCAGAGGAACGCGGAAGCGGATCCGAAGATGAGAAGCATGTAGCATCGCAGACCTGGATGCCATGTGCCCTTCTCTCAGGTGAGAAGGGCTTTTCGTTTCCATTCCGTGGATGGGGGAGGCGCCATGACACGAAGCATTCAGCGTGCCCTGCAGGAACGCATCCTGGTGCTCGACGGGGCCATGGGGACGATGATTCAACAGCAGAACCTGACAGAACGCGACTTCGGCGGCAGGGCGTACGACGGGTGCAACGAGTACCTGTGTCTGACGCGGCCGGATGTCATCCTCTCCATCCACCGCGCCTACCTGGAGGCCGGGGCCGACATCATCGAGACCAACTCGTTCGGCGGCACGCCGCTGGTGCTCGCGGAGTACGGATTGGCGGACCGGGCCCGGGAGATCAACCGGGCAGCCGCGGCGCTGGCCCGCCAGGCCGCCGACGGGTTCAGCACGGAGGCGTGGCCGAGGTTTGTGGCGGGTTCCATGGGGCCGACGACCAAGAGCCTCAGCGTCACCGGCGGGGCGACGTTCGACGAGCTGGTCGCGTCGTACGCCGAGCAGGCGCGAGGCCTCCTGGAAGGCGGTGTCGACGTGCTCCTGGTCGAGACGGCGCAGGATCTGCTCAACGTCAAGGCGGCCAGCCTCGGCATCCGGCAGGCGTTCGCCGACACCGGGCGGGAGGTACCCATTCTCATCTCCGGCACCATCGAGCCGATGGGCACCACCCTGGCGGGGCAGACCATCGAGGCGTTGTACCTGGCCGTCGAGCACCTCCAGCCGCTGGCGGTGGGGCTCAACTGCGCGACGGGTCCCGAGTTCATGCGCGATCACGTTCGCGCCCTCGCCTCGCTCGCATCCTGCGGAGTCAGCTGCTACCCGAACGCCGGCCTGCCCGACGAGGAGGGTCACTACCACGAGACCCCGGCGAGCTTCGCCGCGAAGCTGGCCGATTTCATCGACCAGGGATGGCTCAACATCGTCGGCGGCTGCTGCGGCACCACGCCCGAGCACATCCGCGCCGTGCGCCAGGTGGTCGACGGCCGGGCGCCGCGCCGTCTTGCGCCGCCGCACGGACACGCCGTCTCCGGCCTCGAGGCCGTGTTCCTCGAGGAGGACAACCGGCCCATCTTCGTCGGCGAGCGTACCAACGTCATCGGATCGCGCAAGTTCCGCCAGTTGATTGCGGCGGGCGAGTACGAGGCGGCGTCGGAAATCGCGCGGGCGCAGGTGAAATCCGGGGCGCAGGTGGTGGACATCTGCCTGGCCGACCCTGACCGGGACGAGTTGGCGGATATGGTCCGGTTCCTGCCGCACGTGGTGAAAAAGGTCAAGGTGCCGCTGATGATTGACTCCACCGACGCCGCGGTCGTGGAGGCCGCGTTGAAGTTTTCGCAGGGCAAGGCCATCATCAATTCCACCAACCTGGAGGACGGCGAGCCGCGCCTCGCCCGCTTCGCCGAGCTGGCACGCCGCTACGGGGCGGCGCTGGTGGTCGGGACCATCGACGAGCGGGGCATGGCCGTGACCCGCGAGCGCAAGCTGGAGGTCGCTCTGCGCAGCGTCGATTTGCTCGTGAACCGGTACGGGTTGGCCGCGCGGGACATCGTGATCGATCCGTTGACCTTCCCGGTCGGCACGGGGGACGAGAAGTACATCGGATCGGCAAAGGAGACCATCGAGGGCATCCGGCTCATCCGCCAACACCTGCCGGAGTGCCCGACCCTCCTCGGCATCAGCAACGTCTCCTTCGGCCTGCCTCCGGCCGGGCGCGAAGTGTTGAACTCGGTCTTTCTCTACGAGTGCACCAAGGCGGGGCTCGGCTACGCGATTGTCAACACCGAGCGGCTGCAGCGCTACGCCTCCATCCCGCCCGAGGAGCGGGCGCTGTGCGAGCGGCTCTTGTTTGAGACGAGCGATGAGGTGGTGGCCGAGTTCACGGCGTTCTACCGGTCCAAAAAGTCGGCGGAGAAGCCGCCCGCCGCGTCGCTGCCCCTGGAGGAACGGTTGGTCCGGCATATCGTGGACGGCTCCAAGGAGGGACTGTACGCCGACCTGGACGAGGCTCTGCAGAAGTACGCGCCGCTCGACATCATCAACGGGCCCCTGATGGACGGGATGAACGAGGTCGGGCGCCTGTTCAACAACAACGAATTGATTGTCGCCGAGGTTCTGCAGAGCGCGGAGGTCATGAAGGCGGCCGTCGCCTACCTGGAGCCGCACATGGAGAAGCAGGAGACGGCGACCAAGGGCACCGTGCTGCTGGCCACCGTCAAAGGGGACGTGCACGACATCGGCAAGAACCTGGTCGAGATCATCCTGTCGAACAACGGGTTCCGCGTCGTCAACCTGGGCATCAAGGTGCCGCCGGAACAGTTGATTCAGGCGTACCGGGAGGTGAAGCCGGACATCATCGGTCTCTCCGGCCTGCTCGTCAAATCCGCCCAGCAGATGGTGTTGACCGCCGGAGACCTGCGTCACGCGGGTGTCGACGTGCCGCTTCTGGTGGGCGGGGCGGCGCTGACGCGCAAGTTCACGTACACGAAGATCCAGCCGGCGTACGAGGGGACGGTGATCTACGCCAAGGACGCGATGGAGGGGCTGGAGTATGCCAACCGCCTGGCCGCGGGCAGTGCGGAGCGGGACCGGTTGCGGGAGGAGTTGGCGCAGGTGCAGGCGCAGATGCAGGCCGGCGCGGCGCCCAAAGCCGACCTCGATGCGGGGCAGGGGCGCCGTGTGTCCGGCGTGCGCCGGGACGCGCCCGTGTTCGTGCCGCCCGACTGCCGCAGGCACGTGCTGCGCCACTACCCGCTGTCCCACATCCGGCCGTACCTGAATCTGCAGATGCTCCTCGGGAAACACCTGGGGCTTCCCGGAAACGTGGAGAAGCGGATTGCCGAGGGAGACGAAAAGGCTCTGTCGCTGCTCGCGATGGTGGAGGAATTGTTGGACCAGTGCGATCGCGAAGGGTGGCTGACGGCCCACGCCGTGTACCGGTTTTTCCCGGCGCAGGCGGACGGGGATGCCATTCTCGTCTTCGATCCGGACAATCCCGCCCGCGTCCTCGAACGCTTCCCGTTCCCGCGCCAGCAGAAGCCGCCCTATCTGTGCCTGGCCGACTTCGTCCGGCCGAAGGAGAGCGGCGTCCTCGATTATGTGGCGTTTTTCACCGTCACCGCTGGGCGGGGGGTGCGCGAACGGGCGGAGCAGTGGAAGCGGGACGGGGATTACTTGCGCAGCCACGCCTTGCAGGCGCTGGCGCTGGAGATGGCGGAGGCGTTCGCGGAGCGGCTGCACCAGATCCTGCGCGACCAATGGGGCTTCCCGGATCCGCCGGACATGACGATGCGCGAGCGGTTCATCGCCCGCTACCAAGGGATTCGGGTGTCGTTCGGGTATCCCGCTTGCCCGGACCTCGAGAACCAGGCGCCGCTCTTCCGGCTGCTGGAGCCGGAGGACATCGGGGTGTGGTTGACGGACGGGTACATGATGGACCCGGAGGCGAGCGTGTCGGCGATGGTGTTCGCCCATCCGGAAGCGCGCTATTTCAATGTCGAGTGAGGAGGGGGCACGGATGACACCGGTGGGACAGTCGTGGCGGGCACGAGCCCGCGCGGGCGTCTTGGTCGGCGACGGGGCGATGGCCACCCAACTGCATCAGATGGGGGTGCCCATTCGCGCCTGCTGCGAGGCGCTCTGTGTCTCCCGCCCGGAGCTGGTGGAGCGGGTGCACCGCGCGTACCTGGTGGCTGGCGCGGACTGGATCCAGACCAACACCTTCGGTGGGCACCGGGCCGCGCTCGCCCGGTACGGGATGGAGGACCAGGTGCGCGAGATCAACGGTGCGGCGGTCCGCGTGGCGCGACGGGCGGTGGAGCACGCCGCGGAGGCAAGGGTCGGTGCAGATGCCGGCGGTGTGGACGGTGCCCATCGCACGGGGCGTACCGGGCCCGTGGCGGTGTTCGGCACCATCGGTCCGGCGCTCGATCTCGTCGCCCCCGGCGGCATGGAGGCGGGCCACCGGGCGTGGCTGCGCGGGCTGTTTGAGGAGCAGGCGGAAGCTCTCCTGGCGGCCGGGGTGGACGGCCTGCTTTTGGAGACGTTCCCGGCCCTGGAGGAGCTCCTGCTGGCGCTGGAGGCGGTCCGCCGGCTCACCGAAGGGCCCGTGCTGGCCCACCTGTCCCCCGATGCCGTCGGCATCACCCGGGACGGCGTCCCGGTGCAGGACGCGTTCACGGCGCTGCTGAAGGCGGGGGCGGACGGTGTGGGATTGAACTGCCGCCTGGGCCCGAACGGCGTCCTGCGCACCTACGAAGGGGTGGCGAGACAGCCCGGGGTCGTGTATTCGGCGGCGCCGAACGCCGGCATGCTCCACCTGGTGGATGGGGACATCGCCTACACAGGCGATCCGGACTACTTCGCGGCCGTGGGCGAACAACTCGTGCGCTGGGGGGTACGCGTTATCGCGGGATGCTGCGGCACGACCCCGGCGCATATCCGAAAGGTAAAGCAACGGCTTCAGGCCGCCGAATGGACAGGGGCCGCAGCCGGTGACCCGGACGGATGTTCGCGGGAATGTTCGCGGGAAGCGGCGGGACCGGACGGAGCTCAGGAGGGGCTGAAGGCGCCCGAGCGGGTGCAGGTCCGGGCGCGCCCGTCTGGGGAGACCGCCGAGGACGGGCGGCCGGGGCGGACGCCCGTCGGCGCGGGGGACCCTGCCGGGCGGGGCGAAGCCGCGGAGCGCGGCGTCCAAGCCGGGCCGTGGGCACCGGCGGGATCGCTCGCCGAACGGGCGAAGCGCGGCCGGACGGTGGTGGTGGAGCTGGACCCGCCGCGCACCCTGGACGTGCGCCGGTATCTGGAGGGGGCGCTCGCCCTGCAGCGGGCGGGGGCGGACGCCATCACGCTGGCGGACAATTCCCTGGGTCAGGTCCGGGTCAGCAACATGGCCGTCGCGAGTCTGCTTAAGCAGGCGGGGGTGGAGCCGCTGGTGCACGTCACGTGCCGGGACCGCAATCTGATTGGCCAGCAGTCCCACCTGATGGGCCTGCATGTGCTGGGCATTCACCACGTACTCTTGGTGACGGGCGATCCGTCCCGCTTCGGCGACCTGCCGGGGGCGACCTCCGTGTACGACGTCTCCTCCATCGAGCTGACGAAGATGGTGAAGCGTCTGAATCAAGGGATCGCGTTCTCCGGCCAGCCGATGAAACACCCCTCCCGGTTCGTGGTCGGCACGTCGTTCAATCCGCACGTGGCGAATTTTGACAAGGCGATGGATCGCCTGCGCCGCAAGCTCGACGCGGGGGCGGACTTCGTGCTGACGCAGCCGCTGTTCGACGTGCGGATGTTCGAGCGGATCGCCCGTGCGGCGGAGCCGTTCGGCGCGCCCGTGTTCGCGGGGGTCATGCCGCTCACGAGCGCCCGCAACGCGCGCTTCTTGCATCACGAGGTGCCGGGTATCCGCATCCCGGACGAGATCCTCGGCCGGATGGAGGCCGCGGCGCCGGAGGCGGCGGCCGAAGAGGGGCTTTCCATCGCGGAGACGTTGTTGGATGAGGCGATGCATTGTTTCAACGGCATCTACCTGGTCACGCCGTTCTTGCGCTACGACCTGACCGTGCGGCTGGTCCAGTTTGTCCGGGCCCGTGCGGGGGCGCCACTTTCTTCGCGGGCGGCGGAGGCCTGAACCCGAGAGTGGGACAAAAAATCTGTGGATGCCGTAGGATCTCATCAGGTGCGGAGGCGCCGAAGGCCCGCCGTGAGCGCCACGCCCGACCACAGGCTGAGCCACGGATCAATCGGGACGCGCATGCGATCCCACGCCGGGAAGAAGAAGAACAGGCCGACGTAATACGCGAACATCCACCACAGGGCCAGCGGACGCCGATCCCCGGTGCGCCGGATCCACACGGCTTGGCGGATCACCCCGAGGAGCGCCAGCAGCAGCATGGCGCGGTACTCCCACAATCCTGCGGCGTACGCGGTGCGGCGGAATCGCTCGGACACGGGCGGCTGCGCGTGGCCCACGGACCAGAAGAAGGCGTTGTCCACGCCGCGAAAGAGGTTGCGCCACTTGACGAGGGCGAGCTGAAGGGTCCGGCCGGGATGCTGTTCGATGTACTGAACGGCCATGTGCTGCGCGGCACGGTTTTCGTTGACCTCGTCATGCACGTAGTTGAGAAACGGGTTGTCGCGCGGGTCGAGCGGCCAGAAGTACGCCCCGTTGGCGTGCGGGTTGTTGCCCTGCCACAGGTTGACCCCGCCGTTGGTCGACACCGGGATGAAGGCGTGCAGGCGCACCCAATTGCGTACCGTGACCGGCGCGATGACCAGGCTCATCGCCACCGCTGCCGTCACCGTCCACAGCGTCGCCCGCCGCCAGCCGGCCCGTGCGCACAGCAGGTACAGCCACAGCGCGCCGGGCAGCAGCAGCGCCACCGGGCGCGTGATGCAGGCGAGCCCCGTCACCGCGCCGGACAAAGCGGCCAACGGCCATCCCCAGCGCGCCCCTGGCCGGCTCACCCACAGGAGGGCCGTCAGCGTGAACAGGAAGGTGAACAACATCTCGCTGCACAGGACGCTCGACCAGGCGGCGTGCGGCACGTAGAGGGCCAAGGCCAGTCCCCCGCAGATCCCCGTCCCCAGTCCGTGCAGCCGTTCCCCGATCCGGCAAACCAATCCCGCCGTCAGCGCATTGAGCAGCACATTCGCCAGAACGCCGCTGAGCCAGTGCACCCCGGCGATGGCATACACCCCCGCGAGAAACAGCGGGTAACCAATCGGGAAATACGCCGTGGGGTGCCCGTCCACCAGGTACCCTTCCCCGCGCAGCAGATGGACCGCCTGACTCTGGTACCAAGCGAAGTCGGTGGCCGGGATGGGGTGGACAAATTGAATCCAGGCGAGCCGGACCAGCAGCGCGACGGCAATCACGCCGGCGCACGCAAGCCAGCTCCTGCGGCCTCGGGTCGGTGCGGATGCCAGGTCCACGTGGGGCAATGGGCGTTCTCCTTTCAGGCGGTATCGGACGGCGGGATCTCCGAAGGCAATCCACGGGCCGGTGGCTCGTCCTTCTCAGGGATGCGGCAGCGGGTTTGGCACCTGCCACACCTGGACGCCGTCCGCCTCGGCGACCGGGGGACCGAGGAGCGCGGTGAGCGCCCGTTCCGCGGCGGCAGGCAGGCGTTGGCCGTCCTGAACCGGATAATACACCAAGCGCTCGGCGCCGAGAATCGGGAGCGCTCGAGCGGCGGCGGCCCGGATGTCGGATTCCGGCACATTCGGGTTGAGGACGGATGTCATCTGGGCCAACGCCGTGCGGCGCGGCGGCGGGTTGCCGGTGTAGCCGTACGGGTTGACCATGGGCACGCGATATCCTCCGTCTGCCAATGCCTGCATGACGTCCGGCGTGTCGGTGGACAGGAAGTAGGTCGGGCGGCCGGCCACGGCGTCCAGCACCGGTCCGGGTTGGGTGAGTGCCCGGGCGGCGGCCGGCGTGGGCGAATGGAAGTACGGGGTCACCGGCCACCAGGCCGCACCGACGCAGAGCAGCGTGGCGCCCGCCAGCGCCCGCGCCGCGGCTGGCCGTGAGGACCGTCGCAACTGCTCCTCCAAGGCGCGGAACCCCAGTCCGATGGCAATCCCGTCGCCATACAGCATCAACCGCGAGGGCAGCGCGCTGTCGATGAAAGGGACGTGTTCCAGCAGCAGCCACGGCAGAGGGACATGGGTCACCCGGCCGGCGATGTGCAGATTGGGCCCCATGGACAGCACGGCGATGGCCGCGAACGTGTACGCCGCCGCGCGGGCTTCGGCGATTCGCCACAGCCGTGCGGCGGCAAAGACCAGCCACAGCAGCCCGGGGATGCCGAGATACCCGTTGTTTTCCCAGAAGTTTCCTGTGTATTGAAGGGATAGATTCGTGGTCCACGCGTTGTGCAGCGCGTACACCGGCGTGGGCAGCACGAAATTCAGCAGATCGTTCACATAGGCCTCGGAGGGCAACAGCTTGCCCTGCGGACGGGCGGAGCCGTGGAGAAGCGTCCAGATCCCGGGGGCGGCGAGGACGATGGCGGTCAGGAGCGCCGTCGCCACCGTGCGTAACGGGAGGCGGAAGGCCTGCTGTGCGCGGGATCGCAACGTGAGGATCAGAAACAGCGCGCCGATGGCGAGCGTGAGCGCAAAGGTCGCTGCGATCTCGATGGAGGTGTAGAACTGGAAAGCGGCCAGCCCGCCAATGAGGATCCCGCACGCCGCGGGACGGCGGGGCAGGTGGCGCAGCGCGCGCAGGAGGACCAGCGCCAGGGCCAAGGGGACGCTCGTCGCCCACAGATGCAAGTGGTACAGGCTCTGCGCGGTAAAATACGGCATGCCGCCGAAAAAGAGCCCCCCGGCGGCGGCCAGCCAGGGCCGCACACCGAGGTGGCGGAGCAGCGCGTCGCCGAGGAGGCACGTCGCCATCCAGTTGATCAGCCACAGCAGATTGTAGAGGGCCGCACCGGGAAGCCAGGTCATGAGCCAACCGAACAACGCAGACTCGGCGAGGATGGACGTGTTCCACATCAGGTTCTGGCCCGCGGGCGCATTGATGAGCTGCGTGTAAAAGGGGTTTTGGCCCGTCAGCAGGGCGTGCCAAACCCAGCCCAGGTACCACATGAACTGTTGCGGATCGCCCGGCCAACCGATGTACCAGTCGCCGAAGTGGCGCAGCACGGGTCCCGTCAGCAAGGCGGCGGCCGCGGCGTAGACGGACGATCTGAGCAGGCATGCGGCCCAATTCGGCGCATGACGGGCGATGACGGCGGACATACACGACCTCCCGTACGGCGAAATCTTCGGATCACCCGGAAACCCGATTGCTAGACATTGTGCAAGAGCGCAATGCGGAGTCTGTGATACATTATAGGACATAGGCAGCGGTCCACGTCACGAAGAGGGAGTGAGCCTTTTGAAACGAATTTGGTGGATGGCGGCGCTGCTCATCCTCGCGACGGGATGCGGGCCGAAGGCGACTGCCCCGGCGGCGACCACCACACCGTTCAACGCGGTGGAAGCCAACGCGGCGGGTGCAGACGGAGCGGCGGGCAACACGGCGGGGGACGACACAGACGCCGCGCCGACCGACGCCGACATGAAAAAGACCGCCTACGACCTGGTCGAGATGTACATCCAGTCTCATAATGACAAGAGCTTGACGGATTACAAGGCCGACCTGAACCGGTTCTTCTCGCCCGGCCTGTCGTCCGTGGTGGGCCAGATGGCGACCCAAGGCGTGGACTTCGCGCACCCGGTGGAGCACTACACCATCGACGTTCAGAAGGTCCAGCCCATTGACAACAAGAACTTTACGGCGCTGGTCAAGGCGGACATCCAGTACAAGGGCCAGCCGGTGGAACACCACCAGTATCACGTGACCTTCGTGCAGTACAACATGCAGTGGTACATCCGGTTGATTGGCGGTTGAGGCGGGACGGGCACCCAAAACGCGGTTTCGGGTGCCCGTTTTCCTTCCTGCGAGGCGCAACCGTCCCTCCTCGGCCATACAGTATGGTGAGGCTCCGCAAGGAGTGTTTTCGGCAAGGGAGGGAATCGCGTGCGCAAACAGACGTTGAAGAAGAGTGCCGGAAAACGCCAGGACCGCGCTTCCAAGCCGGCGGCCACGGAGCAGTCGCCGCCCGCAGCCAATCCGGTTCCGGTCGCTGCGCCGAAGGGCGGGGGCTCCCCGCTGAACACGTTGAAGCATAACCTCGCGGGCAAGCGAAAGGCCATCTTCGAGATCCTCGACGAGGTCAAGAAGGTCAAGCCGGAGCAGTGGCAGGACCCCAATCAGGTGGAGCAGTTGGCGAAAGGGTTTGCCCAAAAACTGGGCCTGCCCGTCCCGGACCAGCGGATAAAACAGTTCGTCGCCGCGTACAAGGACGCCACCAAAAACGGGCCCAACCCGAACGTCGACGAGCTGGTTAAGAAGTACGGCCATCATGTCGACGACGAGACGTTGAAGGAGATCAAGAAATTCGTCCCAAAGACCAAGTGACCTGGCAGGGAACAGCCTCCACGCGTACCGCGTGGAGGCTGTCTGTTCAGTTGGGCTGCTGCAGTCCCGGTCCGCCCATGGGCCCGGGGGCCGGGACGGGGTTCGGCTCGGGAGAGGGGGCCGCGGGGGGCGTGGTGTCCTGGTTCCCGCCACCGGCCGATTTGAGGAGCTGGTTGCCGAGGGGCGAGTTCATCAAGGCAATCAGGATGTTGGTGTAATCGTCCGTCGTCAGGTTCCTGCCCTTGTATTTGATCAACTTGTCGAGCACACCCGTCTCGCGCAGCGAATGGGTGGTGGAGTGGAGCGTGTCGAGCAGTTGATCCGCCTGCTGAAGGTAGCCCAGCCAATTCTTGACCATCGATCTCAGATTCGTGACGGACTTGAGCGTCTGCTGGATGCCCTGCGGCGACAACAGGTTGGCCAAGTTTCGCCGGCCTGGGGGCCGCCCGGCCATTTCGGGGGTGCTTGGCGCCCGGTTGCCGCGCCGCGCCTGCGCTTTGCGGGCCGGCGCAGCGGATCTGGGGCGGGTGGCTGCTTTGGCCGGCCGGCGGGACCCGGTACGGCTTGCCCGTTGCCACTGCGCTTGTGCCAATTGGATGTCTCGCAACAGCGCCTCACGCTGGCGCGGGTAGCTGGATGCGCTCTTGTCCAGGTGTTGCAGCCGGTGGCGCAGCCGGCGCAGGCGCTTGGCGTACACCTGGCGTTGCGCAGATGGGTTCGTCCCCATGTGTGGTCACACCTCCCTTGCGGTGTGCGTACCTGACGTATCATATGGGTGCGCCGTGCTCCGTGTGCAAAGGAGGCGCGTGCGGGGATTCATCCGGATGGCGGCAAGGCGTCTCGGCTGACGAATGCAGACAAGGGGCCCCGGTTCTCCGGGGCCCCTTGCGGGTACCTGTGCCACGGCACATGCGCCGTGCGCCAGGTCCGGCGGTTCACGGGTCACAGCAGCCGCTGCACAAAGCGGTGCATGCGCTCGATGGCCGTCTCGATGTTCTCGTACGCCGTGGCGTAGGAGAGGCGGATGTTGTTCGGCGCGCCGAAGGCCTCCCCGGGGACGGTCGCGACCAATTCCTGTTCGAGCAGCAGCTCGCACAGGCGCGTGGTGGTGCCGATCTCCTGCCCCTCCCAACGGGCGGTGAGCAGCTTGGACACGTTCGGGAAGACGTAAAACGCACCGTCGGGCATGAGGCATTCCACGCCCGGCAACTCGCGCAATCCCTGCACCAGGCGGTTGCGGCGGCGTTCGAACTCGGCCACCATCTGCGGGTCAAAGGACCGCAGAGCGACCACGCCCGCGGCCTGAGAGATGGTCGACGGGCTGCCGGTGCTGTGGCTCTGCAGACTGTCGACGGCCTTGGCGATGTCGAGCGGCGCCGCGATGTACCCGAGGCGCCAGCCGGTCATGGCGAAGGCCTTGGAGAATCCGTTGACGACGATGGTGCGGGGCATCAGCTCGGGCACGACGGCCGCCAGGCTGACATGCTTCACCCCGTAGACCAGCCGCTCGTAGATCTCGTCGGCGACGACGTAGATGTCGTGGCGGAGCAGCACTTCGCCGAGGGCCTGCAACTCCGCTTCCGAGTAGACCGCTCCTGTCGGGTTGCTCGGGGAGTTGAGCAGGAAGGCGCGCGTGCGGGGGGTGATGACCCGCTCGAGCTGCTCCGGCGTGATCTTGAATCCGGTCGATTCGTCGCAGGGCACAATCACCGGTGTGGCGCCGGAGAGCCGGATCTGCTCCGGGTAGGAGACCCAGTAGGGCGCAGGCAGGATGACCTCGTCTCCCGGGTCACACAGGGCCAGAAACACGTTGAACAGGGAGTGCTTGGCGCCGTTCGAGACGACGATTTGCTCGGGCTTGTACGGCAACCCGTTCTCTTCCATCAATTTCGCCGCGATGGCTTGCCGGAGCTCAAGCGTCCCGGCAGACGGGGTGTACCGGGTGTTGCCGCCGGTGATGGCGCGAATGCCCGCGAACGCCGCCGGGACCGGTGTGTCGAAATCCGGCTCGCCCACACTCATGTTGACGACCGGACGCCCCTCGCGGATGAGGGCCTTGGTCTTGGCGTCCACGCTCATCGTCGCCGACGGCGCGATGGCCCGCACGCGGCTGGACAGTCGCTGTTCCATGTGCCACGCTCCTTATCCATTGTTGTGGCCATTGTATCACAACCGCCCAAACCCCGGCACGGCTCATCTTTTGTTCGGCCACCACCGCCGCCACCACTGCGCTCCGGCCGCGCCGGGCCGGTCCGGGACCGGAGTGTGCAGCGGACAGAACGCCGAGGGCTCCGTCTCCGGGACGAAGTAGTCCGTCTCCGTGGTGCTGCAGGCGCTGGTGGCGAGCTTGGCGGTCACCGGATCGATGGTGCGCCGGACGAGGCCCGCCGGCGCCGAGAACCAGGGGCCGGGCAGCCGCTGCTGGGCGGTGCCCATGAATTTGGCCCAGATGGGCGCCGCCAGGTGGGACTCGGCGAGGCCGAGCGGCCGGTTGTCGTCGTAACCCACCCAGACCGCGCACACCAGGCGCGGCGTGTAGCCGACCATCCAGGCGTCGGTGTTGGTCGTCCCCGTCTTGGCTGCCGCCGTCCCATGCAGGTAGTGGCGGACGCTGTAGCCGGTCCCGCCCGGCTCAAGGACGCTGCGCATCAGGTCGGTCATCTGGAACGCCACCGCTTCCGGCACCGCCCGCCGGCGGCTGGGCGCCGTGGCGAAGTCGCGCCCCTGGCGGCCGTCGTGCACCGCTTCCACCGCGTAGGGCGTGACCGCGAATCCACCGTTGGCGAGGGCGGCGTACGCCGCCGCCATCTCCAGCGGGCTGACCGGGAACACGCCGAGGGCGAGCGACGGGTAGGGTTGCATCGGTGTGGAGATGCCCATCTTCCGCGCCGTCTCGATGACGGCCTCCGGCCCCAGCTCCAGGTTGGCCGTGACCGCGTACACGTTGTCCGATCTCGCCAGGGCCTCGCGCAGGGTGAGCGGCCGGTGTGCGTAGATGCCGCCGTAATCGCGCACCGTGTAGGTCTTGTCCTGGTCGTACAGAAAGGTGGTCATCTCGCTCGCGACCTGCCGGTCGGGCGTCCAGCCGTGCTCGAGGGCGGCCGCGTACAGCACCGCCTTGAAGGTCGATCCCGGTTGGCGCTCCGCAAACACGCGGTTGTAAGGGCTCTGCGCGAAGTCGCGGCCGCCGGCCAGCGCGCGGATGGCGCCCGTCTGCGGATCGAGGGCGACGAGCGCCGCCTGGATGCCGCTTCCCCGTGGCAGCGTGCTGGCGATGGCCCGTTCGGCGGCCTGCTGCAGCATCGGATCGAGGGTCGTTGTGATTTGGATGCCGCCTTGATCCAGATCCTCGGGGGCCAGGTGGAAACGGCGCTCCACCTCCCGCACCGCCGCCGCCGTGAAGTACGGGGCGGCGAGCGGGCGGCGTTGGACCGGCGCGATGGAGAGATGCTCCCGCGCGGCCGCTTCGGCTTCCTGCCGGGTGAGGAAGCCCGCCTGCACCATGCGGTCGAGCACTTCGCGCTGGCGGCGCACGGCGGCCTCCGGGTGCGCGACGGGGGAGTACAGACCGGGGCCCTTCGGAAGTCCGGCGAGCAGGGCGCATTCGGCCACGGACAGGTCCCGGACGGGCTTGTTGAAATACACCTCGCTCGCCGCGGCGACGCCGTAGGCGCCTTCTCCGTAGTAGACGGTGTTCAGGTACTGTTCCAGGATGGCGGACTTGCTCTCGTGCAGCTCCAGTTGCAGGGCGTACAGGGCCTCCCGCACCTTGCGCCCGAGGGTCCGGTCCTGGGTGAGGAACAGGTTTTTCGCCAACTGCTGGGTGATGGTCGACCCGCCTTGGACGATACTCCCGTGGCGCAGATTGACCCATGTGGCGCGCAGCAGGGACTTCGGATTGAACGCGTGGTGCTGGTAGAACTTCTGGTCCTCGGCGGCGAGGGTCGCCTCCTGCAGGGCGGCGGGGATGTCCTGCAGCAGGACGTGGCCGGCGCGGGCCCCCTTGGGGGTCCACTCGGCCAGGCGCGTCCCGTCCGCCGCGTCGATGTGCGTGGGGTGGACGAAGCTCTGGTCCGGCAGCGGAGCCGTCCGGAGGATCAGCAAAAGCCCGGTCATGCCGGCGAAGCCGCCGACCAGCGGGATCGCCAGGTACTTGGTCCACCACGGGGTCTTTCGCCACCAGTGCGCTGCGCCCCCGCCCGCTTGCGCGCGTCCGGCGGGCGTCTGCTCGAAGGCCATCCGCTTCCCTCCTGGCAGGGCTGATTTGGGCGGTTGCCCAATGTTTTCCGGTAGTATGCACCGGAACATCCATAGAAATGCAGGGCGCCGGATGGGGATGCGCTCTCGTTTACCCATGCGGTTGGTTTGGTATAATACAGCGTGTTTGTGGAGACTCGGAGGTGATTCAGTTGGTGCCAGCGGAGCTTTGGTTCACCGAGCGGCAGAACGACAACCTGACGATTGGCTTGCGGATCCGCAAGATTCTTCATTCGGAACAGACCGAATACCAGACGCTGGACGTGGTCGAGACGGTGCAGTACGGCAACCTGCTCGTGCTCGACGGGTGCGTGATGACGACCGACAAGGACGAGTTCGTGTACCACGAGATGATTGCCCACGTCCCGATGCACACGCACCCGAACCCGAAGAAGGTCCTCGTGGTCGGCGGCGGAGACGGCGGCGCCATCCGCGAGGTCGTGAAACACCCGAGCGTCGAAAAGGCGGTGTTGGCGGAGATCGATGAGCGGGTGATTGAGAACGCCAAGCGGTACTTCCCGCAGATTGCGCAGGGGTTCTCCGATCCGCGGGTCGAGATCCAGGTGACGGACGGCATCCGGCACGTGCAGGAGCATCCCGGGGAGTACGACGTCATCCTCGTGGATTCGACCGATCCGGTGGGGCCCGCGGCGGGCCTCTTCGCGCGCGATTTCTACCAGGCCGTGTACAACGCGCTCAAGGAGGACGGGCTGTTCGTGGCGCAGACGGAGTCCCCCTTCGTCAACCAGGACCTCGTCCGCGGCGTCTTCCAGGACGTGAAGAGCGTGTTCCCCATCACCGAGTTGTACCTGGCCTACGTGCCGACGTATCCGACGGGCATGTGGAGCTTCACGATGGGCAGCAAGCGGTACCATCCCCTGCGGGATCGCCAGCCGGCACGCACCGCGGACACGCGGTACTACACGGAGGCGGTGCATGAGGCGGCGTTCACGTTGCCCCGCTTCGTCGAGGAGCTCTTGAAGGGATGAGGCGGTCCGGCGTACTGCGCGGCGTCCCCGATGGCACCGGCGGCGGGGCGGGGGGTGCCGGCGCGGCGGCGGCCGGGGGCTGGATCCCCGCGATCGATCGCGCCTACAGCGGCGACCTCTTCATCGGGGCGACGGCCGACTTCGCCAGCGCCCAGGCGGTGATCTACGGCATGCCGATGGATTGGACGGTGTCCTTCCGGGCCGGCACCCGGCTCGGACCGGCCCGCATCCGCGAGGTGTCCATCGGCCTCGAGGAGTACAGCCCGTACCTCGACCGGGACCTGCGCGACATCCGCTACCACGACGCCGGGGATGTGCCTTTGCCGTTCGGCAACCCGCAGAAGAGCGTGGAGGCCCTGTACACCTTCGTGCGGCAGCTGTTCGCGGCGGACAAGTTCCCGCTCGGCCTGGGCGGAGAGCACCTGGCCTCGTGGGGGCCGATGCGTGCGGCGTGGGAGAAGTATCCCGACCTCTGCGTCGTCCACATCGACGCCCACACGGACCTGCGCGAACACTATGAAGGGGAGCCGTATTCCCACGCCACCGTGATCCGCAAGGTGTGCGACGCCATCGGCCCGGACCGGGTGTACCAGTTCGGCATCCGTTCGGGGACCCGGGAGGAGTTCGCCTGGGCGCGCCAGCACACGCATTTCTTCCCGTTCGACGTGGCGGAGCCGCTGGAGAGGGTGCTGCCCGAGCTGGAGGGCCGTCCGGTGTACGTCACCTGGGACATCGACGTGTTCGATCCCGCGTACGCCCCGGGGACGGGTACAGCGGAGCACGGGGGCATCACGCCGCATGAAGGGTTCCGGGCGATGCAACTACTGAGCCGGCTGAACGTGGTCGGCTTCGACATCGTCGAGGTGGCGCCGGTCATCGACCCGAGCGAGCTGTCGCAGATCCTGGCCGCGAAGCTGGTGCGCGAGGCGTTGCTTGCGTTCGTGCGGTGAAGGCGCGGTGAGGGGCGGCCGGATGGCCGCCCCGGTTTGCGGAGGAGGGGCGACATGTACTGGTTGGCCGCGGACGATTTCCGCAAGCCGGTGACGGTGTCCTGGGTCCGCCGGGTGTCCGAGGTGGATTCCGTGGCGTCCCCGGAGGACTTGGGGACGGCTGAGGTGCAGGTGGAGCGCTGCAAGGCGGACGGGGTCTGGGTACAGCGCGCCGGCACCCATTTTCTCACCTACGCCGATCCCGCCGACCGGCCCGGGGACGGTAGGCGCCCGGATCAGACCACGCTGCGCCTCAAGCCGGACCAGGTGGTGCTGTCGCGCTTCGGCGAGATCGCGTGGCATCACACCTTTGCCTCCGGGCGGGAGACGGCTTCCTCCATCCACGCGGGTTCGGGGCACATACCCTTACAGGTGCACACCGAACGCCTCCTGGTGAGGATCGGAGAACAGGGGGGCGCCGTGCGCTGCCGGTACCGTCTCAGCCTGGGCGGGTGGACGCAATCGGTGCGGCTGTTGATCACCTGGCGCGCGTGACGGCATGGACGCCGCTGGCGGCGGGCGGCGCACGTGCCCGGGGGCGGATCGATCCGACAGAAAATTGTGTCCATATCCGGTTCCGGTGTAAGATCCGGATGGGAACGCATGGGCCGGCGCCGCCGGCGGCGAGGAGGAACGCTCATGCCCGCGGGTCCGCTGACGCACGAGTGGCTGTTGCACATCCTCGAGACCATCGACGAGGGGATCCACGCGGTCGATCGCGACGGGATCACCATCCTCTACAACCGGGCGGCGGGCCGGTTGGACGGTTTGGCGCCCGAGGACGTGTTGGGCAAACACGTCTTGGAAGCGTTTCCGTCGCTCGGGCACGACACCAGCACGTTGCTGCAGGTCCTGGAAACGGGCCGGGCCATTCGCAACCGCGCCCAGACCTACACCAACTACCTGGGATTCAAGGTGCACACCGTCAACACCACCCTGCCCATCGTCTCCGGCGGAGAGGTGGTGGGGGCGCTCGAGATCGCCAAGGACCTGACACAGGTCAAGCGGCTATCGGAACAGGTGTTGGACCTTCAGGCCCAGGTGGCGAGCGGCCACCGGCGGGCCGTAACCCGGGGGGCCGGGAGGGACCCCGGGTCGCGTGCGCCGGGTGGCGCCGGGCGCGCAGGGGACGCCGGGGAGCGCCCGGGCGGCGCCGTCTACCAATTCTCCCATTTCATCAGCCAGGACCCGCGCGTGGCGGACATCAAGCGGCGGGCGCAGCGCGCGGCTACCACCACGTCTCCGGTATTGGTGTACGGGGAGACGGGGACGGGTAAGGAGCTGTTGGTGCAGGCCATCCACAACGCGGGGCCCAGGCGGGGGAGTCCGTTTCTCGCGCTCAACTGCGCGGCGCTGCCGGCGCCCCTGTTGGAAGGGATTCTGTTCGGCACAGTGCGCGGCAGCTTCACGGGGGCGGAGGATCGGCCGGGGTTGTTTGAGCTGGCCGACGGCGGGACGCTGTTTTTGGACGAGATCCAGTCGATGCCGCTGGAACTGCAGGCGAAGCTGTTGCGCGCCCTCCAAGAGGGCGAATTCATGCGCGTGGGCGACACCCGCGTCCGGCACGTCCAGGTCCGCGTGATGGCCGCCATGAACCGGTGGCCGGAGCAGGAGGTGGCGGAAGGGCGGTTGCGCGAGGACCTGTTCTACCGGATCAACGTGGTGCGCCTGGACCTGCCGCCCCTGCGGGATCGGCGGGGCGATCTGCCGCTGTTGGTGGCGCACTTCGTCGAGAAGTGGAACGGGCGCTTCGGGACCCAGGTGACGGGCGTGACGGCCGAGGTGTCCAGGCGTTTTGCGGAGTACCCCTGGCCGGGGAATGTGCGGGAACTGGAGAACGCCATTGAGGCGGCGATGAACCTGGTTACGAGCGGCGACATTCCCATGGATGCGCTGCCTGCCCATTTGCGCGAGTGGTGCGGAGGGCAGCGGGCCGGCGTGGGCGAACGGACCAAGCCGGGGATCGGCTTGTCCCCGCGGGCCGGAACGGCAGCGGAGGTGCGCGATGAGGCAGTGCGCGATGCGGGGGCGCCCGATGCGCGGGGACTCGACGCGGGGGTGCGGGCCACCCCCAGGGTTCCTCAGGATGCGGGGCAGGGGGAACGGCCGGACACGAACTGGGTGTCGTCGCTGCGGGAGGCGGGGATGGACGGGCTGTGGGCGCGACTGGACGGGGGGACGGGGGCGCTCGCCTGGCCGGCCATCCAGGCGGCGTTTGAGCGCATCGTCCTGCAGCGGGCGCTGGCGAGAAGCGGAGGCAATGTCAAGTTGGCGGCGCAGCGGCTCGGGATCCCGCGCCAGACGCTGCAGTACCGGCTGCGCCAGCTCGGGTTGGCCGGGACCCGGAGGCTTTAGTGCCCGGGTGGAGAGCGCTGTCATACCCCCGTCTCCAGGTGCCAGAGGGTCACCCACCGGCGAAGTGCCGCAAGGGCTCTGGAAAGACTTTCGGAGCGTGTTGAGGCGAGATCAATATCCCAATGGTCAGTGGCAAACTGTTGGATATGAAACGTATACAATGGTCCTTCCAAAATCGCGCCCTGCCTTTTGATGATCATTTCCTTGCAGCGTCGGTGTTTTCCCCGAGCAGCAAGAGCCAACATCTCTCGTTTTGCGTGGGCACAATCGTCCGGGCGTTCAGGGATGACGTCACTCGGGACGCCGAGATACTCCGAGACACCTCTTTTGTCCGCCAGGAGCCAGGATTCCACCTGTCGAACTGCCAAGCGCAGGCACATGCCTTCGCTACGGACGGGCAGTGTCTCGCTCAGCCAGGTCGGTGCACACGCCGCAGAGTCCAAGTCCAACAAAACGAACCACGGTTGTCTTCGGGCGGCGAGATTGTACGCTTGAAGCTTGCTCAGGATCTTGGTTTTTCCCCCAGTGTTCCATAACCGGTACCAACCGTCGGTTAACCCGATGTGCGCGAGCAGCCGGTTCACGATGGCTTCGTCCGCGATTCCTTCCACGACTACCATTGCGGGAAGGATCCAGGCGTTCCGTTTCACGGAAGATCCGCCCCGAACAGGCTGATCTGCTCCACGTGCTTGGGTTTGGTGCGAGGTAAGACGGCGTCCGCCACCGTGGCCCCCGAATCGACCAGGATGCGAATCGCTTCATCCTCGCTGCCGTGGGTTACCGTCGTCCCTTCCGGGGAAGGTTCCAAAACCAACACTTCCTCTGGCCGGATGCCGGTGTCGCTCAGAAGGTCGGGACTGTGCGTGCTGATGATCACCTGCCGACGTTGCCGGACGACGTGGGCAAACATCTGCGGTAGGCGTTGAATCACCGCGGGATGCAACGAGAGTTCCGGTTCTTCCAAAAGCAGGGGCCCCGATCCCCTTTGCATGGCCCACAGCAGCCCCAAGAGCCTCAGGGTGCCGTCCGAAAACTGGTCTTCCGTCTGCCAACCCGCGTTCTTCCGCCAATGCACATATCGCCCGAACAGGTGTGGGGTCCCCTTGGCGTCCCGGTCCAGCTTAAGTTCCTCCAACTGCGGCACGGCGACCTTTAGTGCGGTCTCAATGCGGCGAAACCGCATGTCCCGGTTCCGTTGATGGGTCTTCGCCACCTGCTCCAAAAAGTCGCCTCCGAACGGGTCCTGCACGCGTCCGACGGAACGTTCCGGTTCGCGGACCAATTGGGGAACGATATGCAGATACTCGATGGAATCCAAGAAATTGGCGACATCGCGAAAGGCGCGATTGGCCGTCAGCTGCTCCAATTGGGTCTGCGTGAGTTGAACGGGATCTTCCAGGTCCGTCTCCGTCGGGCGATCCAGGAGCATTTCCCCATCCCGCCACACTCGTTCGTGCCGGATAACCGGAATCTGATTATTGTTTTGGTTAAAAGACAGGAAGTATTCCCATTGTACGCCCTTGAGGTCCATGCGCACGTCTATCTCGATGTCGGAATGGCGCCGTGCGGATAGACACCTCACCTTGGACACGCCGCCTCGGTTGAGCACGGCGCTTTGGAATCCGCCCCCTGTCCGGCACAGGTCGTGTAAGAATCGGAAGACGTCCAACAGATTGGATTTCCCGGAGGCATTCGGGCCGACACAGAAGATCCGTGCGCCGAGGTTCCGAACATGGATTTGTTGAAAGTTTTTCCAGTTTCTTACGTGCAGTTCGGTGAACAAAGCTTTCCCTCCCTTGGGAGGACGTTGATATCTTCCAAGTCTATTATATCCACCTGACTACAGAACAGTCCGTGCCGAAAATTCAGCACAGCGGTGTGCCGAGATGTGGGCACACCGTTTTCTGTTTGTGCCGAAAAGTCGGCACGCCGGGTCCGGAACAGCGCCGTACGGAGGTCCGTTCGCGTCTGCCGCCCCGGATTTCCAGTTGGCACACCAATTGCTGTTGGTTTCCATGCAGATACGAGAACAGGGTGGCGCGGACCCGAACGCGATTCGACCCGGCGGGGCCGTGGACGGTCCCGATGCGAGGGGACGAGGGGCGGCGGGATCGCAACCCGGATGGACGGAGGTGAGCGGGGTGCGCGGGCGATCCTACGGAGCGCATCGGGTGCTTGAGCCAAAGGGGGCGCTGCCGCAGCCGGCGTGGCGGGTCGACAACACGCCCGTCTGCGGGGAGGACGAGATCCTCGTCGACGTCGAGACGCTCAACGTCGACGCCGCGTCCTTCGCCCAGATGCGGGCGGAGGCGGGCGGGGACGCGGCGGGCGTCGCGGCCATCGTGGAACGCATCGTGCGGGAGCGGGGGAAACTCCACAACCCGGTGACCGGATCGGGCGGAATGCTCATCGGCCGGGTGGCCCAGGTGGGCGAGGCGCTGGCCAAGTCTGGGCGGGGGCCTCGGGTGGGCGAGCGGATCGCCACGCTCGTGTCGCTGTCGCTCACGCCGCTGTGGCTGGAGCGGGTGCACCGGGTCGACCTGGGGTCGGGCCAGGTGGACGTGACGGGCCAGGCGGTGCTGTTTGAAAGTGGTCTCTACGCCCGGATGCCGGAGGACGTGCCGGAGCGCGTGGCGCTCGCGCTGTTGGATGTGTGCGGGGCGCCGGCGCAGACGGCGCGCCTGGTGCGGCCGGGGGACACGGTGGTGGTGCTCGGCGCCGGCGGCAAGTCGGGGGCGCTGGTGCTGCGCCAGGCCCGCCTGTCGGCGGGTTCCGGCCGGGTCATCGCGGTGGAGCCGGACGAAGGGGCGTGCCAGCGGCTGCGGGCGTGGGGCTGGGCGGACGCGGTACTGCCGCTGGACGCGCGCGATCCGCTGGTGGTCATGGAGGAGGTCCAGGCGGTGCTCGCGTCGGGTCCCCTGTGCAAGTCGGCGGGGGCGGCGTCCGGCGCGGACGTCGTGATCAACTGCGCGAGCGTTCCCGGTACGGAGCTGGCGTCCATCCTGTGCGCCCGCGAAGGCGGGACGGTCTACTTCTTTGGCATGGCGACGAGCTTCACGGCGGCGGCCCTCGGGGCGGAGGGCGTGGGCAAGGATGTGCGGATGGAGATCGGCAACGGGTACTGCCGCGGGCACGCTGAGCACGCGCTGCACCTGCTGCGCGAGACCCCCGAACTGATGGTGTGGTTTCGCGATCGGTACGGCGGCGCTTGAGGACGGGGTCAATGGAAATCGAGGAGGGATCATCCATGAGCGTGGCGGAATCTCAACTGATCCATCGGTACGGGAAGAAGCAGCGGCATTTCCGCGAGATCGAACTGTGGAAAGACGTGACCGACGAGCAGTGGAACGACTGGAAGTGGCAGTTGACGCATACGGTCAACAAGCTGGAGGACCTGAAGAAGGTCATCCACCTGACGCCGGAGGAGGAGGCGGGGGTGGCGCGCGTCCGGGAGTCGATTCCGCTGCGCATCACGCCCTACTACGCCATGCTGATGGACCCGGATGACCCGAGCTGCCCCGTCCGCATGCAGGCGGTGCCTCTCTCCAACGAGATGCAGCGATCCCCGTGGGACATGGAAGACCCGCTCGACGAGGACGGCGACGCGCCGGTGCCGGGGCTGACGCACCGCTACCCGGATCGGGTGCTGTTCCTCATCACGAACCAGTGCTCCATGTACTGCCGCCACTGCACGCGCCGGCGCTTCTCCGGCCAGGTTGGCCACGCCGTGCCGAAGCCGCAGTTGGACGCGTGCATCGACTACATCCGTCGCACACCCCAGGTGCGCGACGTGCTCTTGTCGGGTGGCGACGGGCTGCTCGTCAACGACCGCATTCTCGAGTACATCCTCAGCAACCTGCGCGCGATCCCGCACGTCGAGATCATCCGCATCGGGACGCGCGCGCCCGTGGTATTTCCGCAGCGAATCACCGACAACCTGTGCCAGATCCTGCGCAAGTACCACCCGATCTGGCTCAACACCCACTTCAACCACCCGGACGAGATCACGCCGGAAGCGGCCGCGGCCTGCGAGAAGCTCGCCGATGCCGGCGTGCCGGTGGGCAACCAGACCGTGTTGCTCCGCGGAGTCAACGACTGCCCGCACATCATGAAGAAGTTGATGCACGAGCTGGTCAAGATCCGCGTCCGCCCGTACTACCTGTACCAGTGCGACCTGTCGGAGGGCATTGAGCATTTCCGCACCAGCGTCGCGAAGGGCATCGAGATCATGGAGCAGTTGCGCGGGCACACCTCCGGCTACGCCATCCCGACCTTCGTCGTCGACTGTCCGGGCGGGGGCGGCAAGATCCCGGTCGGGCCGCAGTACCTCATTTCGCAGGGGCACGGCAAGGTGGTGCTGCGCAACTTCGAGGGCGTCATCTCCACCTACCACGAGCCCATCTATGAGGACCAGGGCTGTCCGCCCAGCTGCACCCACGACAAGTCGCAGGACGCGGAGAATCTGATTGGCGTCGCCCGGCTGTTGAACGACGTCCAGCTCTCGCTTGAGCCGAAGGGGCTGAAGCGGACCGAGCGGAAGCGGCGGTGAGGAAAGGGGATGTCCGTGGATCTGGTCGGACGCGCGCTCATGCGGGGCTGGAGGCGCATCGCGTTCATCGGCGCCAGCAAGCACGCCGGCAAGACGACCGCCGTGAACTTCGTCATCCGCCAGGCGCAGGCGGCCGGGCGGGACCCGGCGACTCTCGAGGAACGCCACACCGGGGCCGGGGGGCTCACCGTCGGCCTGTGCAGCATTGGCCTCGACGGGGAGCGGTTGGACACCGTCCTCGGCGTGCCGAAACCGGACATCGTGGTGCCGGCCGGTGCCCTGGTCGCGTCTGCCGAAGAGGCCCTTGCCCAGTCGGACGCGCCGCTGGAGTGGCTGGAGGTGCTGCCCATCGGATCGCCGTTGGGGGACGTGGCCATCGTGCGCGTGCTGGAGCCTGGGCGGGTGATGTTGGCCGGCGTCCGCCAGCGGGTGCACGTGCGCCTGGTGCTCGATCGGCTGACCGCGCACGGCGCGCAGCTTTGCCTGGTGGACGGGGCGTTCGATCGCGCTGCTGCCGCCATCCCTGGCCTCGTGGACGCAGCCGTGCTGGCGGTGAGTCCTGTGCTCGGCCGGACGCCGGCGCTGGTGGCGGAGGCGGTGGCGCCGATGGTGGCGCGGTTCGCGCTGCCCGCCCTGGCGGGGGAAGCGGCGGAGGCCGAGGCACGTGAGGCTTGGGAGGCAGCGGCGCGGGCCGCGCTCACGGGTGTTCGGGACCGAGGGGAGATCGGGGCGTGGTGCCTGAATGGGGAGACCCGGGGGTATCCCGCCCGGGCCGCGATGCACCGGCTCATTTCCGCGCTGCCCGGTTGGCCCGCCGGGGCGCGCGTGGTGTACGTGCCGGGAGCCGTCACCGACCGGCTGCTCGAGGGGCTGCGGGGACACCCCGCGCCGCTCTACCTCGTGGCGGATCACCCGGCGCACTTGTTCGCGACCACCCGCGCTGTGGCGGCCTGGTACGCCGCCGGGCACGCGCTGCGCGTGTGGACCCCGCTCCCGCTGCTGGCCATCGCCGCCAATCCGCATCACATCCTCGGCTGGGACCTGCCGCGCGCGGCGCTCATCGAGGCGCTGCAGGCCGTGGCAGGGGATGTGCCCGTGATCGACGCGTGTGCGGAGGAGGCGTGACGATGCGGACGATCCCGTTTCTCGACGACATCACCGCGTCCTCCATCGGCTGGCCTGCGGTGTGGGCGGCGTGGGCGCCGGTCACCCCGTACGGGCTGCGGGCGAAAGCGGCCCACAGGCCGTTTCTGCCCGGCGAGGAGGAGGCGTGGCAGGCCGCCTTGACCGAGCTGGCGGCCGACCTCACGGCCGTCGCGGACGATCCGCTGCGGCGGGCACGGGAGGGGCTGCGGGCGCTTCCGGACGTGGCGGCCGACCTCGACATTCTGCTGCGGGGCCGGCCGCTGGCCGCCCGTGCCGCGCTGGCGCTCAAGACCTTCCTGCGCGTCGGGGGCGATCTCGCCCGCGACCCGGATCTCCAGCGCCTGCGCTGGACGCACGCGGCGGCCTGGCATCGCCTGCTCGAGCCCTTCGGAGACGCGGGCGCGTCCTTTTCCGTCGATTCCGTCGCCGACGACACGTACCGTCTCCTGCGCCGTCGCTTGGCGGAGGCGTCGGTCTGCCTCGCGCGCGAGCGGCAGAGGGAAGCTGAGCGCTGGCGGAAAGAGGCGGGGGTGCGCCCCGACGCGAGCGGTCTGCTTCGCATCCCGGTGCCTGCGGGACGGGCAGTGGCGGAGCGGTTGAAGGCGGAGCCTGGGGTGCGCTGGCGGCAGGACACGCCGTTTGAGTCGGTGTTCGAGTGCCTGCCTGGGCCAGACGTCGTCCGTTGGACGGCCGAGGTGGCGTCGTGCCGCGCGGCGCTGGCGGAGGCGGAGGAGCGGTGCATGGCCCGGCTGGCGGAAGGGTTGCGGGCGGAGGGGCCTGTGTGGCGGAGGTTGGTGGACGACGTGGCGTCGCTGGATCTGCGCCTCGCGCGCGTGGCGCTGGCCCGCCGCTGGGGCGGGTGCGCGCCGGAGGCGGCCGGCGCCGATGGCGATTTGGACACGGGGCCCGCGGGCGGCCGAGCGTCCGGGCATCTCCCGTCCATCGAACTGCGCCAGGGCGTGCACCCGGGGTTGGGCGAGCGGTTGGCCGCGCGCGGTGGGCGGGTGACCCCCATCGATGTGGAGGTGGCGGCGGGGGTCAACGTGATCGCCGGGATGAACATGGGCGGCAAGACGGCGGCGGTGCAGCTTGTCGCGCTGTGCCAGGCGCTTGCACAACACGCGTTGCCGGTGCCGGCGGCCGGGTTTCGCACGCGCCTCTTCGCGTGTGTCCGTTGGGGGCCGGAGCCGGAGCGGCCGGACATCGACGGGCTGAGCGCGTTCGGGCGGGAGGTGGCGCGGTTGACCCGGATCTGGCACGACATGCGGGCGATGGCCCCGCATCCTGCGCTCGTCCTGCTCGACGAGCCCGGGCGGACCACCAACCCGCGCGAGGGGGAGGCGATGGCCGTCGCGTGGGCGGAGGCCTTGCGCGAAGCCGGGCCGGCGCGGGTGACGGCGGTGATGGCGAGCCACTTCAGCCGCGTGGCCGCGCTGCCGGGGGTGGCGCATCACCGGGTGCGGGGAGTGCGGCTGGACCGGTTGCCGCCGCCGGCAGGCGGTCCGCAGGGGTGCGATCCGCCGGCTGACCAGCCGCGGGGCGGCGATTCGGAGGCGGGGCTGCGCGCTTTGGCGGAGGCCATCGATTACCGGATCGAGCGGGTCGAGGGCGGCGGTGTGCCGGAGGAAGGGATTGCGGTGGCCGCCTGGCTGGGGCTGCCGGATGAGGTGTTGCGGCGGGCGCGGGCGGCGTTGGCGAGGGAACGGATGACGCCGGAGGGTCCGGCGGACGCGCCGGCGGGAGAGCGCATGGGGCCGGTGCCGAAGGGCGAGGAGGGACGAGGATGACCCCCAAACTGCACCTGGATGAGGCATGGATTGCGAGGGGGCGCGCGGCAGCCGGGCGGATCGCCGACTGGATGGAGGCGTTCACGTCCGCCCGGACGACGGTGGCGGTGGAGCGGACGGTGCTGCGCCTGTTCGGCGTGGACGGCGTGAATGCGGAAGGGGTGCCGTTGCCGAACGTGATCGTCGACGCGGTGCAGGCGGCGGGCGGGCTGGCCGGCGGGATCGCGCGGCCGTTCGTGAACGGCATGCTCGCGACAGGGCTGTCGGCGCAAGCGTTGGCGGAAGCTGTGGCGGACGGCAGCGTCCGCCTGGACGAGCTGCCGGATATGGATGAGTCGGCCGTGCGGGAGGCGGGCTTGCGGTGGGCCGAGGGGGCGCTCGATCGCATCGCCGCCAACCGCAGGCGCAGAGAGGCGTTGCTGGAGCGGCTCGACGAGGGGCCGGCGCCGTTGCTGTACGTGATCGTCGCGACGGGCAACATCTACGAGGACGTGGTGCAGGCGCGGGCGGCGGCGCGCCAAGGGGCGGACATCATCGCCGTCATCCGGAGCACGGGCCAGAGCCTGCTCGACTACGTGCCTTACGGGGCGACGACGGAAGGGTACGGCGGCACCTACGCGACGCAGGAGAACTTCCGCATCATGCGCGAGGCGCTCGACGAGGTGGGCGAGGAGATCGGCCGCTACATCCGGCTGTGCAACTATTGCTCCGGGCTGTGCATGCCGGAGATCGCGGCGATGGGCGCCCTGGAGCGGCTCGACGTGATGCTCAACGATGCCCTCTACGGCATCCTGTTTCGCGACATCAACCCGCAGCGGACGCTGGTAGACCAGATGTTCTCCCGCATGATCAACGCGTACGCGGGCGTCATCATCAACACCGGCGAGGACAACTACCTGACCACCGCGGATGCGGTGCAGGCGGCCCACACGGTGCTCGCGTCCCAGTTCATCAACGAGCAGTTCGCCCTGCGCGCCGGGCTGCGGGAGGAACAGATGGGGCTCGGGCACGCCTTTGAGATGGACCCGGCGCTGGAGGACGGCTTCCTGCTGGAGGTGGCCCAGGCGCAGATGGCGCGGGAGATCTTCCCGCGGGCGCCGCTCAAATACATGCCGCCCACGAAGCACATGACGGGCAACATCTTCCGCGGCCACGTGCAGGACGCGCTCTTCAACCTGGCGGGGATCCTGACGCAGCAGGGGATTCAGTTGCTCGGCATGATGACGGAGCAGATCCACACGCCGCTCCTCTCCGACCGGCACCTGTCGCTGGAGGCGGCGAAGTACATCTTCCGCAACGCAAGGCACCTGGGGGATGAGGTGGTCTTCCGCCCGGACGGGCGCATCGCCCGGCGCGCCCGGGAAGTGTTGCGGGAGGCGGTGGATCTGTTGGAGCGCATCGAGCGGATGGGGTTCTTGGAGGCGCTGGCGGATGGGGTGTTCGCCGACGTCCGGCGCACGCCGGCGGGAGGCCGCGGTCTCTCGGGCGTGGTGATGCGCGGGCCGACGTACTTCAACCCGTTCGAGGAGCTGCTGCGGGCACGGCTGGGGCTGGAGGTGCAGGTGTGATGGGGAATTGGCGCAGCGAGATCGCCAAGGTGGACCTGACACGGGTACGCCCCTACGGAGACACGATGGACGACGGCAAGGTGCAGTTGAGCTTCTCGCTGCCGGTACCGGACGGGCCGGAGGCAGTGGAGGCGGCACGCCAGCTGGCGGCCAAAATGGGGCTGGCGGAGCCGGTGGTGGTGCACCACGAGGACATCGGCGAGGGGTTCACGTTCCTCATCCTGTACGGTCGCTGCACGCACACGGTGGACTACGCGCACATACAGGTGCCGAAAGTGGACGCGCCGCGGATGACGTTCGACGAGATCAACCGCTTCATCCGCGAGCGGATTGGCCGCAAGATCACGGTCGTCGGCGCATGTACCGGGACGGATGCGCACACCGTCGGGATCGACGCCATCATGAACATGAAGGGCTACCACGGCGAGTACGGGCTGGAGCGCTACCCGGAGATCCAGGCGTACAACCTGGGCAGCCAGGTGGATAACGAGGATCTGCTGCGCAAAGTCGTGGAGGTCGGGGCGGACGCGATCCTGGTGTCACAGGTGGTCACGCAGAAAGACGTGCACATCCACAACCTGGCGGCGTTGGCAGACCTGTTGGAGGCCGAGGGACTGCGGGAGCGGGTGGTGCTGGTGTGCGGGGGTCCTCGCATCACGCACGAGCTGGCGTTGGAGCTGGGCTACGACGCGGGCTTCGGCCCGGGCACGCTGGCGCCGGACGTGGCGTCGTTCATCGTGCAGGAGATGGTGCGGCGGGGGTTGGCGTGAGGTGGGTCGTGGGGGCGAGGGGTGGTGTGGGGTGTGGCGGCTCGGGGGCCCGGTGGGCTCTGCGGGAGGCGCGGTGGCGAGGCTGTGCGGGATGGCGGGGCCCGGTGGCTGTGCAGGGTGGGGCGGGGGCCGTTTGCGTCGCGCGTTTACCCGGGTTTTGCGTCTAATGGGCGGTTGGTTCGGGAGTGGTTCGAGGGTGCTTCGGGGCCTTAATGCAAAATTGTCGTTACTGTACTCGGAATCCGAACCATAGACGCAAAATTGGGAGTATCGGCATCCCCGATGGATTGGATAGCATCAGAAGCTTGTTTAATCCGAGGCGGGGCCCCCATCCAACGGCTCACTGAATGCAAAATTGACAGTAATTCGTCGCTGGGGGCGATCGTTAGATGCAATTCGGTCGCAATCCATGAGCTCAGGGATGAATTGAGTACAAAACGTATGTTACCGTCGTCGGCCACCTGCTGTCCGCCACGACCGGGAAGCGTCGATGCGGGTTTTCGCGCTCACGTTCCGGAAAAGCGGTTCGATCCATTGGATGAACGGTGCCAAGCCTGCTAGAATAAGACGGCTGGTGTCTCCGGCAACCCGGTGACCACAGATTGCGTGCAAAGGAGGAAGGGGTTCGGCCACGAACCGAGACCCCGAATGCGTGCTTCGTCTGGATGTGCTCAAGACCATCATCGAGCGGGCTTTGCGTGATCACCCCGAACCATTCACCCAAGACGGTCCCCGTTTCACGTGGACGGGATCGACCCGGGTCGTGAGCAAGGCCACGGAACGCCGGTACGAACCCGTGGTCACCATCACCATGGAAACGCAGCCCCGTTTGGCAGCGCAGGTGGCCGCATGCGTGTGCAAGCCTGGCGTGCGTTTTGCGGATCTCCAGATTGCCGCTTTGGTCGACACCCGTCTGCGCGGGCACATTCATGTCACCGGTCTTCCGCGCGGTGACGAGAAACACGATCTCATGAAATTCCTGAAGAAGGCGGAGGAAGAGGTGGCCTCCTCTACGCGTTGATGGAACTCGGTTTTCGTCGGGGAACCTGCGGCGCGTATGTTCGTCGCACCGGATGTTCGGTGCGGCGACACCCGCAGTGCTCGGTGCTCCGGTCTCGGGCGGCGAATCCATCTGCTGCGCGAACCCCATGTGATGGTCACATCCCAGGAGGTTCGCGCATCTCATGGAACCCGCGTCCCATCTGGATTTCCGCCGCCTTGCAGATTAAAATGGAAGCACTGGAAAACGTGGATGCTATGGCGGTTCTGCCTGGTTCGCACAAAAATGAAATCAGTTCACGCGGCTGCAGGGCTGAAGGTGGAAGAGTCGATCCGCAGGCGCAGCCTGCGGCCCCATTGAAGCGGACACGTCCCGCACTGGTCAGACCGGACAATATATAAGGTCGATCCGCAGGCGCAGCCTGCGGCCCCATTGAAGCTTCGCCCGGCTTCAATGTTGGCCAGATACGCACGAGTCGATCCGCAGGCGCAGCCTGCGGCCCCATTGAAGCAAGGAGACGGCGTTCCTCGGATGACATCATTTCGACGTCGATCCGCAGGCGCAGCCTGCGGCCCCATTGAAGCATTCCTTCCTCGAGGATGATCGGTTTCCACGCATTTTCCAGTCGATCCGCAGGCGCAGCCTGCGGCCCCATTGAAGCACGAACGAACGCTCACCGACATACACCAACTGCCCAGTCTTGTCGATCCGCAGGCGCAGCCTGCGGCCCCATTGAAGCCGAGGCGTCCGCATGTGCTCGAACAGATACATGGCGTCGATCCGCAGGCGCAGCCTGCGGCCCCATTGAAGCCGTCGCACAGAAGGCGGCTACGGTGCGCGAAGCTGCCAAGTCGATCCGCAGGCGCAGCCTGCGGCCCCATTGAAGCGGGCCTGGTGTGATGACGCTCTCGTACACGATATCCACTGTCGATCCGCAGGCGCAGCCTGCGGCTCCATTGAAGCAGCCCAAGTGCTCGCTTTGCCTCCGGTACGCCGCCGTCAATCCGCAGGCTCCGCCCGCGGCCCTCTTGAAGCGGGACGGAGGCCACGCCGACGGTGCGGACCACGTCGCACTGGTCGATCCGCAGCCTCAGCTCCCGCCTGCTTGCCTGCATCAGTACAGGTGTTCCTGGATGTTGTAAAACGTCACCTTCGCCGGTTTCACGAAGGAGAGCGTCCGCATCCACCGATTTAACTCCGCTTTCAGCTCGTCTCGGGTCATCGACGCAGAGCCCGCCGCCAGCAGGCGCTCCCGGTAGGCCGGATGCGGCGGATCGACGAAGGGAGACAGGTACACCACGTCGCCCTCCGTTAGCGGCAGGGCCGCCAGTGTCTCGGCGGTGTGTTCCAGATGCTGGTCAGCAAACCGGTGGCCGCCTGCGCCCACCAACAGAATCACGCCCACGCGCATGCCGGCTTCTTTGCACCGCTCGATCACGCGGATCGCCTCCGCCGCCTTGCCCGGCTTATCCAAGAAGGCCCGCAGCTCGTCGTCCCCGGATTCCAGCCCGATGTACACCGTCGACAGACCCGCCCGGCGCACCGCGGCCAGTTCTTCGACGTCCTTGGTGTCCGAATGAAAGGTGTCCATGAACGTCGACCATTCCCCGGACGCCTCAACCCAATCGCCCAGATGGGACCGAATCTGCTCTATCCCCGACAGAATTCTCCGCGTGGGGATCACCAGCGCGTTTCCGTCTCCCAGGAAGACCCCCGTGCGGTCCATCAGGCGTTCGCCGAAGAACGCGCGGATCTCGCGCAGATGCCGGTCCAGCTCCTCTTGGTTCTTGATGTGAAACGGCCGATCCCGGTAGAAGTCGCAGAACAGGCACCGGTTGTAAGAACATCCCTCCGCGATCTGCACCACGACGGTCCGATACGCGTCCGGTGGCAGGATGCTGACTGGCCGGTACACCGCCCGAAAGCGCGGCCCGTCCTCCGCCAGCCGATCCCATGTCCACGAGGCCAGCCTCTCTTGCCAACGCGATCGCGTCGGCTCCAACTCGTTCGCCAGCGCCCTTCGGGCGTTTTCGTACGCGGCCTCCACCGTGGACTGCGCTTCCGTCTCAGTGAGCCTCCGGTACTGGCGGTCCACCGGATGAGCGGACGGGTGCGCATCCACTCGTACGAACCGGTTGTCCAGACCACGCCGAATCACTGTTTTGCCGTCCGACAACCACAGGAAGCGCCCCGTCCGATCGAACACCGTGACGCTCGATCCCGCCGTTACACGCAGGCCATGCCGGGATTCTTGGGCTCTTGGTCTTGCCAATTCGGGCATGGTACGCACCCCTTCCCGTCTTCACTTCCAGAATACCACAGCTTGAAATGGGGCTTGATGGAACGGCACAAGCCTTCTATCGTTAGGAGCAGGTGCTTCGCTCCCGGCCGGATCGGGATTGGGCCGGGAGCACCGCGCCGGGCGTTTGGGCTGGGAGCGGGCGGAGAGCCGGATCGAACACACGGAACGGAGCGATGGGCGCGTATGTGGACGGGATGGATGACGGTCGTGGGCGGGATCGGACTGGTGGCGCTGAATCTCGGGTTGTCCGTGTGGATTGCCCGGCACACGCGGCGTTTGTTCCGGCGTCTGGGGTCTGCCGAGCAGGCGTTGTACCGGCACCGGCTGCTGTCGCAGTACGTGTTCGGCGTCGTCATGCTGGCGACGTGCATCGCCGCGCCGCTGTCGATGGTTCGCTATCTGCGGCCGCTTGGCCATGCGGGCGGCGCCATCGCGGTGGTGTTGTCGGCCCTCGTCGTGGTTGGATTGACGCTGGCGCACCAGGCCATCCAACACCCGGTGCTGCGCGAGATCCGGCAGACAGCCGAGACGCGCAGAGAGCAGGCGGGGCAGGCGCTGCGCTGGCTGGCGCTGATCCTGGTGCCGGTGGTGTTGTGGAACCTGGCCGTGGTGTGGATTCCCGATTCCATTCAGAACGCGCTCGACAACAATCGCCTGATGAGCCTGCTGCTGCCGTTGGTGTTCGTGACGGCGCTGAACCTGTTGCTTCCGTTGTTCCTCAGGTGGACGCTGCGCGCCCGCCCGATGCCCGCTTCGGGGCTCCGCGACGCGCTGGAGGCATTCGCCCTCCGGGCGGGCCTGGGCAAGGTCGGGCTGTTTGTCTGGTCCTCCCGCAGGGGACGCCAGGCCAACGCCCTGGTGTCGGGTTACCTTCACAAGCACATCTACCTGGCCGACTACCTGCTGGATCACCTGACCCAGGAGGAGGTGGAGGCCGTCATCGCCCACGAAATTGGGCACGTGAAGCGGCATCACCTGTGGATTCGCCTGTTGCTCGTGGTGGGCTGGGTGCCGCTGGTGGAGGCCATCGGATGGCTTGGGGACACCTACGCGCCGGATGCACCCGACTGGGCTGCGGTGGGGGTCCTCTTGCTCTTGTTTTTCGTCTACTTCGGGTTCACCGTCCGCTACGTGAGCCGCGTTCAGGAGCGGCAGGCGGACGCGTACGTGCTGCAGTTGGGCATCCCTGCGCCTGTGTTCATCTCCGCGCTGCTCAAGCTCGCCCGGCTCAACCAGGCGACTGTACGCCTGCACCGCTGGGACGAGCGGCTGCAGACGCATCCTTCGTTTGCGCGCCGCATCGAGTGGATCGCGCAGCGGGCGCAGCTGCCAAGCCAGATGGTGGACGACATGAGGGCGACGATTTTGCACTGACCGGCAGTACGGAATTTACACTGAAGCGGCGGTACGGAAGATCAGGAAAAACCAGATATGGTTGACCGCAAGGCCCTCATGGTAGAATGAACGCATGACGGGATGCCGAAGTCTCTCACACGCGTTCTTTGTAAAGCTCATCGTACCGACCGGTCGGTAGGGACGGTACGTGTCACCGGCGTTCGTGTGGTGAGGTTGTTGCGGGCCGGTGGATTGGGGAGGGGAGACGGAGAGTGTCGACCACTGGGTATATTGTGCAGGGTGTGGTGTTCGTCCTGGTTTTCGGCACCGCGCTCTACCTGTTCGGCAAAGCCATCTGGGATCGCTACCGGTTTTTGCGGTTGGGGGCGAAAGAGGAGTCCCGCACCCAGGATCCGGGGCGGCGGTTCGCCGGGTTTCTTGAATTCGTGCTCGCCCAGCGCAAGGTGTTGGCCGAACCGTCGGGCATTGCCCACTTCTTCATCTTCTGGGGCTTTCTCGTCCTCGTCTTCGGCGATCTCGATTTCATCGTCTTTCATCTGACCCGTTGGCATCTGCCGTGGGCCACATCGCCCGTGTACCTGTTCATCCAGGAGATGTTCTCCGCCTTCGTCCTCGTCGCCGTCGTGCTCGGCCTCATTCGCCGTTATGCCATGCGCCCGATGCGCGTCGAGGCTTCCTTCGAGGCGGGGCTCATCCTGGGGCTCATCGGCACCATCGTCCTCACGTACTACGTGGCGACGGCCGCGGATCTCGTTCTGGACGGCGTCTCGCCGGGGTGGTGGTCCCCCGTTGTCAACGCCATCGCCGGCGGCCTGGCCGGGTCGTCTCCCGGCGCCCTGTTGGCCATCGCCGAGGTCTGCTTCTGGATCCACATCCTGTGCATCTCGACGTTCCTGTATTTCATCCCGCGGTCGAAGCACCTGCACATGATTGGCGCCATGTTCAACTGGTACTTCCGCAAGCTCGATCCCCCGGGCAAACTCCGGAAACTCGACCTGGAGGACGAGAGCGTCGAGGAGTTCGGCGTGGGCCGCATCGAGCAGTTCACCTGGAAGCAACTGCTCGACGGGTACGCCTGTACCGAGTGTGGCCGATGCCACGTCTCCTGCCCGGCCACCCTGTCCGGGAAGCCGCTGTCGCCGAAGTACCTGATCATCAAGATGAAAGAGTCCCTGGTCGCCCAGGGTCCCGGTATGTTGGCGCAGATGGCTGCGGGCGCGGAGAACGTGCAGTCTGAGTCGCTGTTCGTGAATACCTTCAGCGAAGAGGAGATCTGGGCTTGCACCACCTGCCGCGCCTGCGAGGAAGCTTGCCCGGTGGCCAACGAGCACGTGCAGGCCATCGTCGACATGCGGCGTTATCTGGTGCTGACGGAAGGCAAGGCGTCGCCGGAGGTCAACAAGGTGTTCGCCAATCTCGAGCGCCAGTCCAACGAGTGGGGCATCAACCGGCGCGAGCGCGCCGCGTGGGCGAAGGACCTGCCGGTCAAGACGATGGCCGAGGTGGACGGCCAAGCCGAGTACCTGTACTTCGTCGGCACGGCGGCTTCCTTTGATCAACGCAACCAGAAGATCGCCCAGGCCTTCGCGAAGATCCTGCTGGCCGCCGGGGTCGACTTCGCCATCCTCGGCGCCGAGGAGGAGAGCGACGGCGACTCCGCGCGCCGCCTGGGCAACGAGTTTCTGTATCAGGAATTCGTCCAGCGCAACATCGAGATCTTCCAGACGTACGGCGTCAAGAAGATCATCACCACCGACCCGCACGCGTACAACACGTTCAAGAACGAGTATCCCGACTTCGGCTTCGAGGCCGAGGTGTACCATGCCACCGAATTCGCCGCCAAGCTGTTGGAGGAAGGCAAGATCAAGCCGGTCAAGCGGATCGACAAGACCATCACCTACCACGACTCCTGCTACCTCGGCCGTTACAACGGCATCTACGACGCGCCGCGGTACATCCTCCAGTCCATCCCCGGCGTCCAGCTGGTGGAGATGGAACGAAACCGCAACAAGGCGATGTGCTGCGGCGCGGGCGGCGGCGGGATGTTCAAGGAGGAGACCGGAACGCGCATCAACGTCATGCGCGCGAAGCAGGCCCTCGACACCGGGGCCGACATCGTCGGCACCGCCTGTCCGTACTGCATGACCATGTTGATTGACGGCACCAAGGCCAACGGGGCCGAGGACCGGTTGCAGACGTTCGACGTCCTTGAGCTGTTGGCAGAGTCACTGGCCGTGTGAGCCGCGTGCGCGGCCGCACAAGATCCAGAGGCGGTGGCTGCGCAGCCGCCGCCCACCCCCCTCGGGGAGGAGGAATGGACGATGGCAAGGTCGGCCATTGTAAGCGCTATCCGAACCCCGTTTGGACGGTTTCAAGGTGTATTGGCGCCCAAGCGGGCCGTGGAGCTGGGCGGCATCGCCATCCGGGCGGCAATGGAGCGGGCACAGGTGGATCCCGGCGAGATTGACCACGTCCTGATGGGCATGGTCCTGCAGGGCGGCGCGGGCCAGATCCCGTCGCGGCAGGCGGCCCGCCTGGCCGGGCTGCCTTGGGAGACGCCGTCGATCACGGTGAACAAGGTGTGCGCCTCGGGTCTTCGAGCGGTCACTCTGGCCGACGCGCTCATCCGGGCCGGCGACATCCGCGCCGCCGTCGCCGGCGGCATGGAGAGCATGTCGAACGCGCCCTACGCGCTCCCGGGCGCGCGCAAGGGGCTGCGCATGGGCGACGGTGTGGTCATTGATCTCATGACGCATGACGGGTTGACCTGCGCGTTCCACCAGGTGCATATGGCGGCCCTCGGCAGCCGGGTGGCGAAGGAGTACGGCATCTCCCGCGAGGCGCAGGACGCCTGGGCGTTGCGCAGCCATCAGCGGGCGGTGGCGGCCATCCAGGAGGGCCGGCTGGCGGAGGAGATCGTCCCGGTGACCGTTGAGGATCGCAAGGGGACGTACGTGGTGCGCGAGGATGAGGCGCCCCGGCCGGACACCTCGCTGGAGAAGCTGGCGGCGCTGCCGCCCGTGTTCGATCCCGAGGGCACCATCACCGCCGGCAACGCCCCTGGCGTCAACGACGGTGCCGCGGCCTTGGTGGTGATGTCGGAAGACTACGCCCGGGAGACGGGCCGGACACCGTTGGCGTACATCCTCGGCTACGCGGAGGTGGCGGCCGAGGCGGCGTACATCGCGACCACCCCCGGGCTCGCGATTCAAAAATTGCTGAACAAAACCGGCTATCGGCTGAAGGACATCGACCTGTTTGAAGTGAACGAGGCCTTCGCGGCGGTCGTCCTCACATCGGGGCAGATGGTCGGTTGGGACGAGAGCAAGGTGAACGTCAACGGCGGGGCCATCGCCTTGGGACATCCCATCGGGGCGAGTGGGGCGAGAATTCTCACCACGCTGATCCACGAGCTGCGCCGCCGGGGCGGCGGCCGCGGCATCGCGGCCATTTGCAGCGGCGCGGCCCAGGGAGACGCCGTGTTGGTGGAGGTGCCGGGCTGACCCCGGCTCGGCCCGCGCGGCCAGGACCGGGCTCGTCAGGACATGCGCAAGAGGAGGAGACGGCTGGCATGGACATTCGCAACGTGCTCGTGGCGGGCGCTGGCCAGATGGGCAGCGGGATTGCCCAGGTGGCGGCGCAGGCGGGCCTGGAGGTCCTGTTGTACGACATCGCGGAGGAGTTCACCCAACGGGGGCTCTCGGGCATCCGGAAGAATCTGGCCCGCAGCGTGGAGAAGGGCCGGTTGACACAAGCGGAGATGGACGAGGTGCTGGGCCGCATCCGGACGTCCACCGACCTGGATCAGGCCGCCGCGTGCGACATGGCCATCGAGGCGGTCACCGAAAACCTGCAGGTCAAGCTGGATCTGTTCCGCCGGTTGGACGAGATCCTGCCGGCTCACGCCATCCTCGCAAGCAACACCTCGTCGCTGCCCATCACGCAACTCGCGGCGGTGACGGGACGGCCGGAGCAGGTCATCGGCATGCACTTCATGAACCCCGTTCCGGTGATGAAGCTGGTCGAGGTCATCCGCGGCCTCGCCACGGCGGACGCCGTGTACGAGGCGGTCAAGACATTGGCGGAACGCATGGGCAAGACCACGGTCGAGGTGCGGGATTTCCCGGGTTTTGTGTCCAACCGCGTCCTGATGCCGATGATCAACGAGGCCATCTACTGCGTGTACGAAGGCGTGGCGTCCGTCGAAGATGTCGACCAGGTGATGAAACTGGGCATGAATCACCCGATGGGGCCGCTGACCCTGGCGGATTTCATCGGGCTCGACACCTGTCTGGCCATCCTCGAGGTCCTCTATGAGGGCTTCGGCGATCCGAAGTACCGGCCCTGCCCGCTCTTGCGCCAATACGTTCAGGCCGGCTGGCTGGGCAAGAAGACCGGGCGAGGATTCTACCAATACACCTGAGTCCACCGGAGACACCTGCGTCCGGCGGATACACCTGAGCCACCGGCGGGGGCGTCCGTGCCAGACACCCTCCCCTCTGGGATTCGTCCACCGCGGTGCAGACATCGGAGAAAGGGGGCGGCTTCGTGGATTTCACGCTCACCGCCGAGCAATCGCAGATGCGGCAACTGGTGCGCTCCTTTGCCCGCGACGTCATCGCGCCGAGGGCGTCGGAGATTGACCGGACCGACCGGTTCCCGCGAGATCTCATCCGGCAGATGGGGGAACTCGGCCTGATGGGCCTGCCCATCCCGGAGGCGTACGGCGGGGTGGGTGCCGATTACCTGTCGTACGTCCTCGCCATCGAGGAGATCTCGTACGCCTCGGCCGCCGTCGGGGTCATCCTGGCGGTGCACACGTCCGTCGGGACGTTCCCCATCCTGTATTTCGGCACCGATGCGCAGCGCCAGCGCTATCTGCCCAAACTGGCGAGCGGAGAATGGGTGGCCGCCTTCGCGTTGACGGAGCCGGACGCGGGATCGGACGCGGCGGCCATCCGGACGCGCGCGGTGCGGGACGGAGACGATTACGTCATCAACGGCAACAAGGTGTTCATCACCAACGCGAGCGATGCCGACCTGTTCTGCGTATTCGCCGTCACCGACACACGCCGGGGAAAACGGGGGCTGACCGCGTTTCTGGTGGAGCGCGGGACGCCGGGGCTCGTCATCGGGCGGAAGTTGGAGAAGATGGGGCTCAACGGGTCGGGCACCTGCGAGCTGGTGTTCGAGGACATGCGCGTCCCGGCGGAGAACCGGCTGGGCCAGGAAGGCGAGGGGTTCTCCATCGCCATGCGCCTGCTCGACGGCGGACGCATCGGCATCGCCGCTCAGGGGCTCGGCATCGCCCGGGCCGCCTTCGACGCGGCGCACGCGTACGTGCGGCGGCGCCGGCAGTTCGGCCAGGAGATCTTCCAATTCCAGGGCGTGCAGTTCATGCTCGCCGACATGGCGACGAAGATTGAGGCGGCGCGCTGGCTGGTCTACCACGCGGCAGTTTTGCGTCAGAACGGGCAACCATGCACGCGGGAGGCGTCGATGGCGAAGCTGTTCGCCACCGACACCGCCATGCAGGTGACCACCGACGCGGTGCAGTTGTTCGGTGGCTACGGCTACGTCAAGGAGTATCCGGTCGAGCGTTACATGCGGGATGCCAAGGTCACCCAGATCTACGAGGGGACGAATCAGATTCAGCGGATGGTCATCGCGCGCCATCTGCCGCGCGCATAACGAGGGGGGCGTGCCGCACGGCGGCTCGCTTCACGGCAACCGGGGAGCGGCTCGCTTCGACGCAGGAAGGGAGCGGCGCACCCTCCTCCAGGAGAGGAGAGCGGATCCATGGACTTTGTGTTGGACAAGGAGCATGAACAGCTCCGCGCGCTGGTGCGCGAGTTCGCGGAGCGGGAGCTGGCGCCGGGGGCTGCGGAGCGAGATGAGGCGGAGCGGTTTGATCGCGCGTTGTTCGACAAGATGGCCGATCTCGGCCTGACGGGCATCCCCTGGCCGGAAGCGTACGGCGGCGCCGGGATGGACTATCTGGCCTACGTGATCGCCGTGGAGGAGATCTCCCGGGTGGACGCGTCGATGGGGGTGTGCCTGTCGGCGCACACCAGCCTGGCCGGCTGGCCCATCTACAAATTCGGCACCGAGGCGCAGAAGCAAAAGTACCTGCGCCCGATGGCCGAGGGCCGCTGGCTCGGCGCCTACGGCTTGACGGAGCCCGGTTCGGGATCGGACGCCGCCGGCATGCGCACGACGGCCCGCCGCGAGGGGGACCACTACGTCCTGAACGGCAGCAAGGTGTTCATCACCAACGGCGGCCCCGCCGACGTGTACGTGGTGTTCGCGCTGACGGATCCCGAGAAGCGCGCGCACGGTGTCACCGCGTTCATCGTGGAGAAAGGGATGCCCGGGTTCTCCATCGGGAAGAAGGAGAAGAAGATGGGCATCCGCGCGTCGACGACGGTGGAATTGGTGTTCGACAACTGCCGCGTCCCGGTGGAAAACCGTTTGGGCGACGAGGGATTCGGGTTTAAAATTGCCATGATGACCCTCGACGGCGGACGCAACGGCATCGCCGCGCAGGCGGTGGGCATCGCGCAAGGGGCGTTCGATCACGCGCGCGACTACGCCCTCTCCCGCCGCCAGTTCGGCAAGCCCATCGCGGAGCAGCAGGCCATCCAGTTCAAGCTGGCGGACATGGTCACGCAGATTGAGGCGGCACGGCTGTTGACGTACAAGGCCGCCTGGCTGGAGTCCCAGGGACTGCCGTACGGGCAGGCGTCGGCGATGAGCAAGGTGTTCGCGTCCGACACCGCCATGCGGGTGACGACGGAGGCGGTGCAGATCTTCGGCGGCTACGGCTACATCCGCGAGTATCCGGTCGAGCGGTACATGCGTGACGCGAAGATCACGCAGATCTACGAGGGGACCAACGAGATCCAACGGCTCGTGATTGCCCGCGGCATTCTGCAGGCGCAGCGGTGACGGTGTGCGGGACCGCCGTGGCCGGCGGGCGAACGGGCGTCCGGCCGTTGGGGCAGAGGGGGAAGCGTGTGCATCCGTTGGCGGAACGTCTGGTCCGCGGCGACGTCCGGGCCTTGGCGCGCGCCTTGACCGTGCTGGAGAACGACGCCGAGGACAAGCGGGAGCTGTTGCAGAGCCTGTACCCGTACGCGGGGCGGGCACACGTGGTCGGGTTCACCGGATCCCCGGGAGCCGGAAAGAGCACGTTGGTGGACAGCGTGATCGCCCATGTGCGAGGACTGGGCCTGCGGGTCGGCGTGTTGGCGGTGGACCCGTCGAGCCCCTTCAGCGGCGGGGCGCTGCTCGGGGATCGCGTGCGCATGCTGCGGCACAGCGGCGACCCGGGCGTGTACATCCGGAGCATGGGCAGCCGGGGAAGTCTCGGCGGGCTGGCGAAGTCGACCGGAGAGATGATGTATGCCCTGGAGGCATACGGTTGTGATGTGGTATTATTAGAGACTGTTGGCGTGGGGCAGGCGGAGCTCGACGTGATGTCCGTGGCGGACACGGTGGCGCTGGTCCTGACGCCCGGTGCCGGGGACCAGGTGCAGACCGCCAAGGCGGGCATCATGGAGATCGCCGACGTGTTCGTCGTCAACAAGAGCGATCTGCCCGGTGCCGACGCGGTGGTCCGGGAGATCTGGATGATGCTGCACGACAAACGAGCGTTTCGGGAAGACTGGCGTCCGCCGGTGGTCAAGGCGAGCGCCGCGCGGGGCGAGGGGCTCGCCGAGGTGTGGGAAGCGGTCACCGCCCATCGGGCGCACATCCAGGCGCACGGGCACTGGGAGACGCGCCGGCGCCGCCGGCATGAGCGGGAGACCCTGCGGTTGGTGGAAGCCGCCGTGCGGGAGCAGCTCCTGCGGCGCGCCCGGCAGGATCCGGAGTGGCGGGTCGTGCTCGCTGACCACCGGGGGTTGGATCCGTATCAGGCCGCGGACCGCCTCTTGGCTCGATTGCCTCGCCTTGACATGTGACTCGGCCCGCGGGTTGTGATATAATCCTCGTATTTGTAACGGACGGCAATGATGGGAACCACGCCGCATGGTCAGGATCCGGCCGGGCGGCGTCTGAGAAGTGGCATCGTGCCGGTCGAAGGGGGAATATCGCCAGATGGCGGTCACCATTGCGAAGACGCCGGAGGAGATCCGCGAGCTCCCGTTGGTGGAGTTGGCGTGGGAGATCCTGCGCACCACCCGGGAACCGTACTATTTTCGCGATCTCATGAAGGAGATCCAGGAACTGCGGGGCATGTCGGACGAAGAGGTCATGGACGTCATCGCCCGGTTGTACACCGAGATCAACATCGACGGGCGGTTCGTCTGCATCGGCCGCAACGTCTGGGGACTCAAGCGGTGGTACAGCACGGAGAAGACCGATGAGCGGAGCCAGACCAGCAAGCGGTTCGTCCGCGCCAGCGGCGACGCCTTCTCCGACGACGACGACCTGGACGAATACGAGGAGGATGTCGACGAGGCCGAGCTCGATGGCATCGTCGAGGAGGGCCTCGACGAAGAGGCCAAACCGGACGAGGAGTTCGACGGCGATATCACCGAGGAAGAGGAGGAACTCCCGTTCGTGGACGAGGAGGAGCCGGAGGAGGACCTTCTCGGCGACGAGCTGGCGGAAGAAGAGCCGGAGGACACGGACGAAGAAGACGAGTATTGATGCCCGGCCGAACGCCGGTCGCGCATTTCGCGTTCTGGTGCACCCACCGGAACGCTGTTTTTGTGTGCCATGCTTGGCTTTAGGGGGGACGGCGATGACGAAATTCATCTTTGTCACCGGGGGTGTGGTGTCCGGCCTGGGCAAGGGCATCACCGCGGCGTCCCTGGGGCGCCTGTTGAAAGATCGTGGCCTGCGTGTGACCATTCAAAAGTTCGATCCGTACATCAATGTGGACCCGGGCACGATGAGCCCGTACCAGCATGGCGAGGTCTTCGTGACAGAGGACGGCGCCGAGACCGACCTCGACCTCGGCCATTATGAGCGCTTTATCGACAACAACCTGACGGCCGCCAACAATGTCACCAGCGGCAAGATCTATTGGTCGGTGATCTCCAAGGAGCGGCGCGGTGATTACCTCGGCGGCACCGTGCAGGTGATCCCGCACATCACCAATGAGATCAAAGAACGGATCCTCCAGGCCGCAACGCCGGAGACGGACGTGGTGATCACGGAGATCGGCGGCACCGTCGGCGACATCGAGAGCTTGCCGTTCCTCGAAGCCATCCGCGAACTGAAGAGCGACGTCGGCCGGGAGAACGTCCTGTACATCCACGTCACCCTCATTCCCTACCTGCGCGCGAGCGGAGAGGTCAAGACCAAACCGACGCAGCACAGCGTCGCCGAGCTGCGCAGCATCGGCATCAGTCCGCACATCATCGTCTGCCGCACCGAGGTGCCGCTGACGATGGAAGTCAAGAAGAAGATCGCCCTCTTCTGCGACACGGACGTGGATTCCGTGATTGAGGCGCGAGACGCGGACGTGCTGTACGAGGTACCGCTCCTGCTGCACCAAGAGGGGTTCGACGACACCGTGCTGCGTCACCTGGGCGTGAAGGCGCCGGCGCCCGACCTGGCGGAGTGGACGGACATGGTCGAGCGCATCAAGGGGCTCCGCGAATCGGTGACCATCGCCATTGTCGGCAAGTACGTATCGTTGCCCGACGCGTACGCGAGCGTCACCGCGGCGCTCCAGCACGGCGGTTATGAGACGGGCACCCAGGTGGACGTGCGCTGGGTGCTGTCGGAGGACGTCACGGAGGAAAACGTGGCGGAGCTGTTGGCGAACGTGGACGGCATCCTGGTCCCGGGCGGATTCGGCGACCGGGGGATTGAGGGGAAGATCGTCGCGGCCAAATACGCCCGCGAGCAGGGCATCCCGTACTTCGGCATCTGCCTCGGCATGCAGGTGGCGGTGGTGGAGTTCGCCCGCCACGTGGCCGGACTGGCGGGGGCGCACAGCAGCGAGATCGATCCGCAGACGCCTCACCCGGTCATCGACCTGATGCCGGACCAGCAGGGGATTGAGCAAAAGGGCGGCACGATGCGCCTGGGTGCGTATCCATGCGTGTTGAAACCAGACAGCATCTCCGCCCGGGCGTACGAACGGACCGAGGTGCGCGAGCGGCATCGGCACCGGTACGAGTTCAACAACCACTACAGAGCGCGCCTGGAAGAGGCGGGCCTGCGCATCGCGGGCACCTCGCCGGACGGCGTCCTGGTGGAGATTGTGGAGATCCCGGATCACCCGTGGTTCGTGGGAGTGCAGTTCCACCCCGAGTTCACCTCCCGGCCCAATCGGGCACAGCCTCTGTTCCGCGAGTTCGTCCGGGCGACATTGAGACACCGGCGCGGCTGACGCCGCCGCCCAACAAGCAGGATTTTCCCTCTCCCGCGGCGAATTTCTTGCCTGGCATCAGGCATGATCGGACAGCGGGTCGCCGCCGCCCTGGCATCTGTCGCCGGGGCGGACGGCGGGAGGGGGTACCAGGTTGGCAAAAAAAGTCCTCATCGTTGACGACCAATTCGGCATTCGCGTACTGCTCCAAGAAGTTCTTCTCCAAGAAGGCTACCAGGTGTTCCAAGCGGCCAACGGCCCCACCGCCCTGGAGATTGTGAAACAGGAATCACCGGACCTCATCTTGCTCGACATGAAGATCCCCGGCATGGACGGATTAGAGATCTTACGCAACCTGCGCAAAATGGGCGCCGAGAGCAAGGTCATCATGATGACCGCTTACGGCGAGCTGGACCTCATTCAAGAGGCGATGGAGATGGGCGCCTTGGCGCATTTCACGAAGCCATTCGACATCGACGAACTTCGCCAGGCGGTCAACGCTCACCTGATGTGGCCGGAGGGATGAGGATGGCGGAGGACGGGCTGCGAAGCGGCGGCACGGATGGCACGGATACATACGCAGGGGAAGCGCTGATCCGCGTGCGGATGAGCCAGCACGACGCCCACTATGGCGGCGACCTGGTGGATGGGGCGCGGATGCTGGCTTTGTTCGGCGACGTGGCGACGGAGCTGTTGATTCGCTGCGATGGCGACGAGGGACTGTTCGCGGGGTACCACCACGTCGCCTTCCGGGCCCCGGTGTACGCCGGGGATTACATTGAGGCGCGCGGGCGCATCACGAAGATCGGCGACACGTCGCGCCGGATGGTGTTTGCCGCGTACAAAGTGATTGCGGCGAGCCGGGATCCGGCTGCGCCCTCACGGGCTCAGGTCCTCAATCCTCCGCTCTTGGTGTGTGAGGCCGAGGGGACCTGCGTGGTGCCGAAGGACCGCCAGCGCGGGAGGGACGGCGGATGGAGAAGTTGATCATCACCGCCGCCCTGGTGGGCGCGGAAACCACGCGCGCCCAGCAGCCGAATCTGCCCGTGACGCCGGAGGAGATTGCGGAGGCGGCGCACGCCTGCCGGGAGGCGGGGGCGAGCGTGTGCCACCTGCACGTGCGCACGGACGACGGGATGCCGACGCAGGACCGGGAGCGATTCCGGGAGACCATCGCGGCCATCCGGCGCCGCTGTGACATCATCATCCAGGTGTCGACGGGCGGCGCGGTCGGGATGTCCGCGGACGAGCGGCTGCAGCCCGTGTCGCTGCGTCCGGAGATGGCGACCCTGACCTGCGGCACCGTCAACTTCGGCGACGCGGTCTTTCTCAACGCCCCGGGTGACCTCGAACGGTTCGCCCGCGAGCTCAAGGCGTACGGGGTGCGGCCGGAGTTCGAGATCTTCGAGGCGGGGATGATCCAAAACGCCCTCTCCCTGTGGCGCAAGGGCCTGGTGGAGCCGCCGTTTCACTTCGACTTCGTCCTCGGCGTCCCGGGGGCGATGCCGGCGACGCCGAAACACCTGCTGTTTTTGACCGAGCTGTTGCCGGAAGGCGCCACCTGGTCGGTCGCGGGCATCGGGCGGCACCAGTTGCCCATGGCCGCGCTGGCGGTGATCCTCGGCGGACATGCGCGCGTCGGATTTGAGGATAATATCTTCTATCGCAAAGGGGAGCTGGCGGAGAGCAACGCCCAGTTGGTCGCTCGGGTGGCGCGCATCGCCAGGGAGTTGGACCGGCCTTTGGCCACGCCGGACGAGGCCCGCCGTATCCTCGGCATCCCGCGCCGGGCCGGCTGACAGCGGACGGCGCCGGGGCGGGTGCGGAAGGACCGCCCTCGGGCGCCGGCAGGGCCGGGCGCGCGGCGGCGGGTGGCCGGCGGGCGTCCGGGATGTGGCCGCCTGCGGCCGGCGAGCATGGTATGATGACCTTGAGGAATCTGGAGGGAGGCATGGCGCCTTGAAGATATTCATCGACACGGCGAACGTGGCGGAGATCCGGAACGCGGCCGAGATGGGGATCCTCAGCGGAGTGACCACCAACCCGTCTCTCGTCGCCAAGGAGGGCCGCGATTTTATCGAGGTGTTGAAGGAGATCACCACCATCGTCGACGGGCCCATCAGTGCCGAGGTGGTCAGCCTCGACGCCGACGGGATGGTCGACGAAGGGCTGCGGTTGGCGGAGATCCACCCGAACATCGTCATCAAGGTGCCGTTGACGGCCGAAGGGTTGAAGGCCGTCCACCGGTTCGCGAAAAAAGGGGTACGCACCAACGTCACCCTGGTGTTCAGCGCCAACCAGGCCCTGTTGGCGGCGCGCGCGGGCGCGTCGTTCGTCAGCCCCTTCATCGGGCGGCTTGACGACATCAGCTTTGACGGGTTGACGTTGATCCGCGACATCGCGGAGATCTTCGACATCCACGCCATCGAGACGGAAATCATCGCCGCGAGCATCCGGCATCCCATGCACGTGACGGAGGCGGCCAAGGCGGGGGCGCACATCGCCACCTGTCCGTACGCCGTGATTGATCGGATGATCAAACACCCCCTGACCGACCAGGGGATTGAGCGGTTCTTGGCGGATTGGAGCACGGTGGCGAAGAAGTAGGATGGTGTGGACGCGTCGCTCCACTCCTGCGCTGAAGCGAGCCGTTCCGCGACGCGTCCACACCATTGAGCAGACGTGATAGAGGTTGGGTGCGTTGCGCGAAGCGTCTCGCGTTAGCGCAAGAAGCGTAGCAGTTCGTGCGTTAGCACGAACGCACCCAACGAGCGACACGCCCCCACCACAAATCGTAGGGAGTGGCAGAATGAGTCAGGTGAAAGAGATGGACGCGCACGAGATCATCGAGTTTATCCGCACGAGCGAGAAGAAGACCCCGGTGAAGGTCTATCTGAAAGGCGATCTCGACGGCATCGACTTCGGCCCCGGGGCGAAGGTGTTCGCCACGGGCGGCGTGGGCGTCGTGTTCGGCGAGTGGAAGGACATCCAGCCGGTGTTGGAGCAGCACAAGGACAAAATCCAGGACTTTGTCGTCGAGAGCGACCGGCGCAACTCGGCCATCCCGCTGCTCGACACGAAGAACCTCCGCGCGCGCATTGAGCCCGGCGCCATCATCCGCGACCGGGTGACCATCGGCGACAACGCGGTGATCATGATGGGCGCCGTGATCAATATCGGCGCCGTCATTGGCGAGGGCACGATGATTGACATGAACGCCGTCGTCGGCGGGCGCGGGACCATCGGGAAGAACTGCCACATCGGGGCGGGCGCCGTGATCGCAGGCGTCGTCGAACCGCCGTCGGCCAAGCCGGTGGTCATCGAGGACAACGTCCTGGTCGGGGCGAACGCGGTCATCCTGGAGGGTGTGCGGGTCGGACGCGGCTCGGTCGTCGCGGCGGGCGCGGTGGTCATCGAGGACGTGCCGGAGAACGTCGTCGTGGCGGGCGTGCCGGCGCGCGTGATCAAGCAAATTGACGAGAAGACGCAGGCCAAGGTCGAGATTAAGCAGGAGCTGCGCCAACTGTGACCACGGACCCGAGGTGGGTGGCCATCCGCCGCGCCCTGCACCAGATCCCGGAGCCGGGCTTCGAGGAGGTCGAGACGCAGCGGTTCCTGCTGGACCAAATCGCCCGGATGCCGCAGGACCGGCTGGAGGTCGCCACGTGGCGCACCGGGATCCTCGTGCGGGTGCGGGGGACGGGGCGTCGGGCGGGATCGGCGGCGGAAAAACCGCGCGTCATCGGTTACCGGGCGGACATGGACGGGCTGCCGATTGCCGAGGAGACGTCGTATCCGTTTCGATCCCGCCATCCGGGCTACATGCACGCCTGCGGCCACGACCTGCACATGACCATCGCCTTGGCGGTGCTCGACCACTTCGCCCGTCACCCGGTCCCGGACGACGTCCTGGTGGTGTTCCAGCCGGCGGAGGAGGGCCCCGGCGGCGCGCTGCCGATGTTGGAGAGCGAGGCGTTCCGCCGCTGGCAGCCCGACCTGATGCTGGCCCTGCACATCGCGCCCGAGTACCCGGTCGGCACCATCGCCACCCGGCCCGGCATCCTCTTCGCCAACACGTCCGAGCTCTTCATCGATCTCATCGGCCAAGGGGGCCACGCGGCCTACCCGCACCGGGCCAACGACATGGTGGTGGCCGGCGCGCACCTGGTGACGCAGCTGCAGAGCATCGTGGCCCGCAATGTCGATCCGCTCGACAGCGCGGTCGTCACCATCGGCAAGCTGACCGGCGGCACGAAGCAGAACATCATCGCCGAGCGCGCCCGCCTGGAGGGGACCATCCGCACCCTGTCGCGCGAATCGATGCAGCGCGTGAAGGCGCGCATCGAGGCGTTGGTGCGCGGGATTGAAGAAGGTTTTCAGTGCCGCGCGGAGATTGACTACGGGGCCAACTACATGCAGGTGTACAATCACGAGGATTTGACGCGGGAGTTCATGGCCTTCGTGCGCGAGCGGCAGGCGGCCGAGCTGGTGGAGTGCCGCGAGGCGATGACCGGCGAGGACTTCGGCTATTTTCTCGCGGAGATTCCCGGCTTCATGTTCTGGCTCGGTGTCGACACGCCGTACGGGTTGCACCACGCCAAGCTCGAGCCGAGCGAGGACGCCATCGGCGTGGCCGTTCGCGTGGTGACGGAGTACATCACGTGGAAGTCGGCGCGGTAGGAGGCCCGGTTGGGGTTTCCGTCGCGATCGCGCTCAAACCAGTCAGGGGGCCCAGGCCGGGCCCCCGCTTTGTGGACGATTTCCATAACATAAAAATCGTGCGTATCGTTCTGTCGCCGCCGGATGATAACCTCAAATTTTTTCTTACCACGCAAAGGGCTCACCGACGGCGGCCTTCAGCCGCGCGGAGTCCAGGCCTCCGACCGGCACGACGACGCTCACTGACGCCCCTCCAGCGTCTGCACAAACCGCTCCAGCCGGTCCAGGCCTTCCTTCAGGTCCTCCCGGCTACACGCGTACGAGATGCGCACATATCCTTCGCCGAAACGGGAGAAGGCGTCGCCCGGGACGACCGCCACCCGCTGCTCCTCCAACAGCCGTGTCGCGAATTCCAGCGAAGACAGGCCGAACCGGCGGATCGACGGGAAGATGTAGAAGGCGCCCTGCGGCCGCGTCACCTCGAGTCCCATGGCGGCGAGGCAGTCGTACACGTAGTCGCGCCGCCAGCGGTACTCTTCGCGCATCGGGCGGGCGTCGTCGGCCCCTTGCGTCAAGGCCTCGATGGCCGCGTACTGGCTGATGGAGGTCGCGCACATGGCGCTGTACTGCAGAACCTTGACCATGTGGCGCGTGATCTCGGCCGGAGCGAACAACAGCCCGATGCGCCACCCGGTCATCGAGTGGGACTTGGAGAGGCCGTTGACGACGATGGTTTTCTCGCGCATCCCCGGAAACTGGGCGATGGAGACGTGCTGCCCGTCGAAAACGAGCTCGCTGTAGATCTCGTCGGAGAGCACAATCAGATCCCTCGGGCGCAGGAGCTCGGCGAGCTCGCCCAGCTCGTCGCGCGTCAGCACGGAGCCGGTCGGGTTGGAGGGGTAGGGCAGGATCACGCAGCGAGTGCGCGGGGTGAGATACGGTTCGAGCAGGCGCGCTGTCAGCTTGAAACCGTTGCGCGTGGTGTCCGCGAACAGCACCTTGCCGCCGCAGATGCGCGCGACCGGCTCGTACCCCGGATAGACCGGGGCGGGCAGCACCACCTCGGCGCCTTCCGTCAGAATCGTCCGCAGCGCGATGTCGATGGCGTGACTGGCCCCGACGGTGACGAGCACCTCATCGTCCGGGTGGTAGTGGAGACCGTATCGATCGGCCACGAACCGGGCCGCGGCCTGGCGCAGGGCCGGGATGCCCGCGTTGGGCGTGTAGCTGGTGTGGTTGGCGTGGATGGCCGAGATGGCGGCCTCCTTGACATGCTCCGGGGTGGGAAAGTCCGGCTGTCCGATGGTGAGCGAGATGGCGCCCGGGTATTGGCTGACCAGATTGTAGAACCGGCGGATGCCGGAGATCTGGATGTTCTTCACGCGTGGGTTCAACAGGTGTTCCATGGTCTGCTTTCGCCCGCTTTCCGGAGAGTTGTTCCAGTCCATTATACCGGAGGGTGGCACCCTCCATGACGTTGCGCATAGGATCTATCCGCAGGGAAGAGAAACATGGAAGAGGGGAAACGCCCGTATTCGTATGGCCCATTCCTCGCATCGTGCTATACTGTTAAAGGCAAAGATCACTGCGGGGTGGGGATGCGTTTGGATCGCGAATTGGCACTGGAGATCGTCCGCGTGACGGAAATGGCGGCTCTCAGCTGCGCCCGCTGGATGGGGCGGGGCAAGAAGCACGAGGCGGATGAGGCGGCCACCTCCGCGATGCGGGCGATGTTCGACACGGTGCAGATGGACGGGACCGTGGTCATCGGCGAGGGCGAGATGGATGAGGCGCCGATGCTGTTCATCGGGGAGCGGCTCGGCACCGGGGCGCCCCCGGCGGTGGACGTGGCGGTCGATCCGCTGGAAGGCACGAACATCCTCGCCAAAGGGCTGTGGAATGCGATGGCCGTGGTCGCGGTGGCGCCGAAGGGATCGCTGTTGCATGCCCCGGACATGTACATGGACAAGATCGCCGTGGGCCCGAAGGCCAAGGGTCGGGTGCATCTGGATGCGTCCATCGAAGAGAACCTGCGCGCAGTGGCAGAGGCCACCGACAAGGACATCTCCGACGTGGTCGCGGTGATCCTCGATCGGCCGCGGCATCAGCACATCATCGAACAGGTGCGGGCGGCCGGAGCCCGCATCAAGCTGATCTCCGACGGCGACGTGGCCGCGGCGCTCAACACCGCCTTCGACGAGACGGGCGTGGACATCCTGTTCGGCCAGGGCGGGGCGCCGGAGGGCGTCCTGGCGGCGGCGGCGCTCAAGTGCCTGGGCGGCGAGCTGCAGGGCCGTCTGATGCCCGAGGACGAGGCGCAGCTGGAGCGCTGCCGGGCGATGGGGATTGAGGATGTGCGCAAGGTGCTGATGATGGATGATCTGGTCAAAGGGGACGACGCCATCTTCGCCGCCACCGGTGTCACCGACGGGGAGCTGCTGCGCGGCGTCCGCTTCATCGGCAAGTCCAGGGCGAAGACGCACTCCATCGTGATGCGCGCGAAAACCGGGACGGTCCGCTTCATCGAAGCGGTACATGATCTCTCCCGCAAGCCCCTTCCCGACATCGCGCCCGTGTCCTGAGGACACGGGCCGGCGGGAACGCCACACACACGCCTCTATGAAAGAACCGCCGAACCCAGCATAGGATAGGATCCAGCGGGTAAACATGTTATAATGGCCGAGGTAAACCGCATCCGGGCTCAGCCTGAGCGGTCTTGGAAACGGCACGAATGCAGACGGTTTCAGGGCCGAACGCCCGCAAAGCGGGAAAGAAGAATGTGGGGGACGCCTATTGGACATCCGTGAATTGGAGTCGAAGAAGCTCACGGAGCTGTACAAGTATGCCCGTGAGTTCCAGATCCCGTCCTACGGGAATATGAAAAAGCGCGAGTTGATCTTCGCAATACTCAAGGCGCAGGCAGAGCGCGACGGACTCATGTTTGCAGAAGGCGTTCTCGAAATCATGCCCGACGGATACGGATTCTTGAGACCGGTGGGATACCTGCCGAGCGCCGAAGACATCTACGTGGCGGCCTCCCAGATACGAAGATTTGACCTTCGGACCGGTGACCTGGTATCCGGCAAGGTCAGGCCGCCAAAAGAAAACGAACGGTACTTCGGACTGCTCCACGTGGAAGCCGTCAACGGAGTCAGCCCCGAAGAAGCCGCGGAACGCCTGCATTTCCCAGCACTCACTCCTTTGTTTCCTCAACAGCACGTCGTTCTTGAGACGACTCCGGACAAAATCGCAACCCGCCTGATTGACCTGTTCGCACCCATCGGGTTCGGGCAGCGCGGCCTGATTGTGGCCCCGCCGAAGGCCGGGAAGACCGTATTGTTGAAGGAAATCGCCCACAGCATCGCCACCAATTACCCGGAAGCCACGTTGATGGTGCTGTTGATTGACGAACGCCCGGAGGAAGTCACGGATATGCAGCGCTCCGTCCGAGGAGAGGTCATCGCCTCCACCTTCGACGAGGTCCCGGACAATCACATCAAGGTGGCGGAGCTGGTGTTGGAGCGCGCCCTGCGGCTGGTCGAACACAAGCGCAACGTCGTGATCCTGCTCGACAGCATCACGCGTTTGGCCCGCGCTTACAACCTGGTCGTGCCGCCGAGCGGGCGGACGTTGTCCGGCGGGATCGATCCCGCGGCCTTCCACCGGCCCAAACGCTTCTTCGGGGCGGCGCGCAAGGTGGAAGAGGGCGGGAGCCTCACCATCCTGGCGACGGCCTTGATTGACACCGGCTCGCGCATGGACGACGTGATTTACGAAGAATTTAAAGGAACGGGCAACCTGGAATTGCACCTGGACCGGCGGCTTGCGGAAAAGCGGGTGTTTCCCGCGCTCGACATCCGCCGCTCCGGCACCCGCCGCGAGGAGTTGCTGCTCCCGCGCGAGACGCTGGAGAAGGTGTGGGCCATCCGCAAGTCGATGGGGGACAATCCCGACTTCACGGAGCTTTTCATCCGCAAGTTCAAGCATTACAAGACCAACCAGGAATTCCTCGACAGCCTGGAGCTGCACAAGGAGAAGAAGGCGTAAGTTTGAACACCGACATCCAACCTCTCTTGGTCTTCGCCGATCACCAGGGACAGGTCATGAATCACCATCGTCTGCAGCCGGTGGGCAGAACCGGATCGTACCTGACCGAGGTGCGCCCGGAGGAGTGGATCCCGCTGCCGGAGGGGGCAAGCCTGGTCTGGCTGCCGGGGACGCGGGCCATCGGACTGGATCCCGGGTCGGGGGAAATGGTCCATCTGGACGGGGACGCGTATGCGGTCGGCGCGCTGTTACCCCAGGGCTTCACGCGTCTGTTGCTCCCCGGCTATGTCAAACGGAAGGGCGCCGAGCCGCTGCCGCTGTTCGGCTACACCGCCGTGGGGTGGTATGACGGCCGGTTTTACGTCGCTGCGGACGCCACCGACGATCCCTCGATGTGGAACCCGGCCGCGGTGCCGGAAGAGGACGTGGAACGGGCGGTCCGGGAGTTGCTTCGGTGGCACCCGGACAACCGCCTGTTTGAACATCTGTCCCACTGCGCGCTGACTTATGGCTGCATGACGGCGAAGAACACGTTTCTCGGCCGCCAGGAAGCTGCGCTGCCGGTCTCGTCGGCCTGCAACGCCGGGTGCGTCGGCTGCATCTCGGAACAGCCGGACGATGCGCCGTTCCCGTCGCCGCAGGTGCGGCTCGATTTCCGGCCGAGCGTGGAAGAGCTCGTGGACGTCATGATGACGCACATCCGCCGCAATCCGCACGGCATCGTCAGCTTCGGCCAGGGCTGCGAGGGGGAGCCCGCCACGCGCTGGGTGGACATGGTTCGCGCCATCCGGGCGGTGCGCGCCGAGACGCGAGACGGGTATATCAACATCAACACCAACGGCGGGCTGACCAAGCCGCTGCAGGTGGTGGTCGACGCGGGCCTCGACCTGATGCGCGTGAGCATCATCAGCGCCATCGACGACCATTACAACGCCTACTACCGGCCGCGCGGCTATACCCTGGAGGACGTGGCCGCGACCCTGCGGTACGCGGCCGACCACGGGGTGTACACCTCCATCAACTATCTTGTATTCCCGGGGGTGACCGACCGGGAAGAGGAGATTGAGGCGATGGTGGCGTTCCTGCGCCGGACGGGAGTCCATCTGGTGCAGATGCGGAATCTCAACATCGATCCCGAGTACTATCTCAGCCGCATCCCGTCCCAACGGGGGGAACTGTACGGCATGCGCGCGGTGATGGACATCTTCCGCGCCGAGGTCCCGGGGATTGAGATCGGGTCGTTCTCACACGTGCCTCCGCCGGAATGGCGGCGCCGGGCGTGACCGCGGCCACGGGCCGCCGGCCGCGCCCGGCTTTTCGTCTGGGTGGACAGGATCTTTTTCAGAGGACCCCCTCCCCAGGGACGATGGGAGTGGATTACAATATCATTCCAGATTGTCATTCCAGGTCCGGCCGTCGCATGAGGCGGTGACGACGCGCAAGAATCCAACTTGGTGAGTGCGAAGGAGGCGATGGGTGGGATGCGTACACCGCAGCTTCGATCGCTGGCGCTGATCGCCTTCCTCGTCCTGGTCTGGGGGACCACCTGGCCGGTGTACAAACTGGCCCTGAACGACACGCCGCCCCTGTTGTTCTCGGGCATGCGCACCCTGCTCGGCGGAATCGGCCTGGCGCTGGTGGCGTTGCCGCGCTGGCGGGAGATCCGGTGGCGGGCGTGCCGGGGGATGTACGTGATCTCCTGCGTGTTCAACGTCATCCTGTTCTTCGGCCTGCAGACGGTCGGATTGACCTTTTTGCCGGAAGGCTTGTTCACCGTCCTGGTGTATTTGGAGCCCGTCTTGGTCGGCCTGCTCGCGTGGCTGTGGCTGCGTGAACAGATTTCGGCGGTGAAGATCGTCGGGCTGTTGCTGGGATTCGCCGGCGTCGCCGCCGCCAGCGCAGGGAATCTGAGGGCGGGGGCGTCGTTCACCGGGATCGCCATCGCGCTCATCACCGCGGCCGGCTGGGCGGTGGGTACGGTGTACCTGAAGCGCATCCAGGGAAAGGTGGACCCGTTGTGGCTGATTGCCATCCAGTTCATCCTGGGGGGCGGGGTGTTGACCGGACTCGGGCTGTGCACGGAGCGTTGGACGGATATCCACTGGACACCTGAGTATGTGTTCGGCCTGCTGTACGGCGCGGTGTTCGGTGTCGCCCTGGCGTGGATCGCCTGGTTCCGGCTCGTGCAATCGGGGGAGGCGAGCCGGGTGGTGGCCAACACGTTCCTGGTGCCGCTCATCGCGGTGGCCTGCGGCGTGGTGTTCCTGCATGAACCCTTCAACACGTCCCTGCTGCTCGGGCTGGTGCTGATCATCGCCAGCATCTGGCTGGTCAACCGGCGGGTGGAACCGCGCCGGCCGCGGACGCAGGGATGGAGGACGGGCATCCAGTAGATCCCGGCCTTGGCTGTCCAGCCGCAGGGTGACGTTGTTCGCGGGAATGCGCACCCTGCTCGGCGGGATCGACCCTGTGCTGGTGGCTTTGCCTCGCTGGCGACAGATTCATGGCGGGGCGACGGTTCTAGTTCAGGGTCATCAAGAAAATCCCAAAGCACATGAATAAAACGCCTAGCAGTAAATAAACCATTTTCAACAACCACCACGGGGTCAGGTCCAAAATCTTGCCGAGAATCCAGTCGGACAGTGTGCCAGCGCGAAGGGAACGTTTGGCATACTCTTGTTTTTTGTGGGATTCCTTATCATAACTGAACGACGCGAACACCATGGAACATCCGCATCCTATGAAGAAGATTGCCAAAAGCATTCCACCAATATATGTCTTTTCCGGGTTGAGGAATAGGGACAACGCACCAATCCCTACGGATGTCCAAAACAGTATCTTTGCGATTCGCTCCACTTTCTCCACCTCGTGTGTACATGTCCATCCATCGACGCCACCATCTATTTCAGGATTGACCGAGCTGACACGAGGCAACCGTCCGCTCCGCGACCGAGCCACCAGGCGGGGCCATCAACAAAAAATCCGGCCCAACGCCGCGCCCGCCGCGGACTTAGGGATGGAGACCCGGGCACCCTGTAAATCCGGTTTGTGGCAGATTACCTGTCCGGTATGACACGCGGGGCGGTTTATGATATACTGGACGACAGTGTCGAAACAGGGTGCATCGCATTGCACCGCAAAGCGAGGTGAACCACATGAAGACCGCGATTCATCCGGAGTACCATGTGACAACCGTCACCTGCGCCTGCGGAGAAACGTTTGAAACCGGTTCGACCAAGCAGAACCTGCGCGTTGAAATCTGCTCCAAGTGCCACCCGTTCTTCACCGGCAAGCAGAAGCTGGTGGATGCCGGCGGGCGTGTGGAGAAGTTCAACAAGAAGTACGGTCTCAAACCGGCTCAAGAGTGATCCGAAGACGCAGCGCCGCGCCTGCCGATTGGGCAGGCGCCGTTATTTTTATGGGAGTGGGGCGCTCCGCGAAGCGGCTTGCGAAGCACAAGCGGAGCGGAGCGCCCCACTCCCTCACCTGTTTGGCGTTCTACGACGGGCATTTCATCAACGGAGTGCCATGCTTCATATCCTCATAGGCCGCGTGGGCATTTCACGAAGTGTCTTGCGAAGCACAAACGAAGTGAAATGCCCACGCAAAAGCACAAGCGGAGCGGAGCGCCCCACTCATCGTACATGGAGCGCGATCCCGTTGGTGAACCTACCCTCGGGAGGTGGGTTCATGCGAAAGCGAACGGGGTGGATTGGTGCGCTCGCGGTGCTGGGGCTGTTGGCCCTCGGCGGCTGCCGCGAGCATCCGAAGCTGCAGACGAATCAAGCGGCCGGGAGCGTCGAACAACAACTGGATCGGCGCGATGTGGACGTCGACGGGGACGCGGATCGCGCCAAACTGTCCGGATACAACGATACCAACAACCCGCAGCCGGACCCGCGCAGCGTGTCGCCCGCTCACGGGGCGGGGACCAACCTGACCCACGGGCGGTACTCCGGCAACGCGGAAGCGGATCGGGTCGCGCAATTGGCGCTGAACATCCCGTACGTGGGGTCATCGGCCGCCGTGGCGTCGGGCCGCGTGATTCTGGTGGGGGTGGGGCTCGCGCGGACGCAGGCGCCGGGCGGTTCCCCGCAGCCGGATTTCACGCACATTCAGAAGGAGATCCGCCGCCGCATCCTCACCCAGGCGCCCGAGTTCCGCTACGTGTACGTGACGCGCGATCCGCAACAGGTGCGGGAGATCAACCGGATCGCGGACGGCCTGCGCAGCGGCCAGCCCCTCAGTGCCTATCAACATCGCATCGCCGCCCTGATGCAGCAGATGCAGCCGGTGCCGTGGCGTTGAAGCCGGTTTCGCACCCGGGTGTTGCGCACCCGGGCGGCCCGGCGTTCTCCAGGTCCGCCTTCCGTGCCTGACCATCCGGCCCCGCGTCGGTGTATACTGGAGGAACAGGGGCGTGGAGATGACATGCTGGAGACGATGTTCGATAAACTCGAAGCGATAGAGGCGCGGTACCGGCAGCTGGAAGACCTGCTGTGCCAGCCGGAGATCGTCCGGGACCCGGACAAGCTGCGGGTGTACAGCAAGGAGCAGTCGGACCTCAGCGAAACGGTCGAGGCGTACCGTTCCTACAAGCGTGTCCGCCAAGAGCTGCAGGACGCCAGGGAGATGCTGCAGGAGCGGCTCGACGAGGAGCTGCGGGAGCTGGTGAAGAGCGAGATTGAGGACAAGACCCGCCAGCTCGAGGACCTGCAGCATACGCTTCAGATCCTGCTGCTGCCCAAGGACCCGAACGACGACAAAAACGTGTTTCTGGAGGTGCGCGCGGCGGCGGGGGGCGAGGAGGCGGCGCTGTTTGCGGCCGACCTCGTTCGCATGTACACCCGCTTCGCGGAGCGCCACGGCTGGAAAGTGGAACTCATCGACGCGGGCTACACCGACATGGGCGGGTTGAGACAGGCGACGCTGTCCATCGCCGGCCGTGGGGCGTACAGCCAGTTGAAATTTGAGAGCGGGACGCACCGGGTGCAGCGGGTGCCGGTGACCGAGTCGGGCGGGCGCATCCACACGTCGACCGCCACGGTCGCAGTGCTCCCGGAGGTGGAGGACATCCAGGTGGAGATCCACGAGAAAGACCTGCGGATTGACACCTTCTGTTCCACCGGCCCGGGCGGGCAGAGCGTGAACACCACGCAGTCCGCGGTGCGCATCACCCACCTGCCGACGGGCATCGTGGTCTCTTGCCAGGACGAGAAGTCGCAGTTGAAGAACCGCGAAAAGGCGATGAAGGTCCTCCGGGCCCGCCTGTACGAGAAGTACCAGCAGGAGCAGCAGGCGGAGCTGGCCGCGAACCGGCGCAGCCAGGTCGGGACGGGGGATCGCAGCGAGCGCATCCGGACTTACAACTTCCCGCAGAGCCGCGTCACCGATCACCGCATCGGCCTCACCCTGCACCGCCTGGAAGCGGTGCTCGACGGGGACCTGGACGAGATCATCCAAGGCCTGATTGTGGCGGAGCGGGCGCAGATGCTGGAGGCAGCGGAGGCGTGACGGCGGTGCCATGGAAGACGTACGGGGATGCCCTGCGCTGGGTGTCCTCGTTTTTGTGCGATCACGCCGCAGGCGCGTCCTGGCAGACCCTCCCGGCGGCCGAGCGCGACCAGGCGGCGCGCGCGGAGGCGGAGACCCTGTTGCTGTGGGCGAGCGGCCGCACCCGCCTGCAGGTGTTGACCGGCCTCGCCGATCCGCTCCCCGACGCGGTCCAGTCTGCGCTTCGGGCAGCGGTGTCGCGCCGGGCGGCGGGGGAGCCGCTCCAGTACATCACGGGCGAGGCGCCGTTCTACGGCCGCCTCTTCAGGGTGCGGCGCGGGTGCCTCATCCCGCGCCCGGAGACGGAGCTGCTCGTGGAGCGGGCGGTCGCGTGGCTGCGGACGCATCGCCCGTCGGGCCGGGTGTGCGATCTCGGCGCCGGCAGCGGCGTCATCGCCGTCACGGTGGCTCTCGAAGTGCCGGAGGCCGAGGTGTGGGCCATCGACGTGTCGGCGGACGCGCTCGCCATCGCCGAGGAAAACGCCCGCCGTCTGGGCGCCCCGGTGCGGTTCTCGCGCGGCGATGGCCTGGCGTGGCTCCGGGGGGCAGCCGGCCCTCCGCCACCGCACCTCCTGGTCAGCAACCCGCCCTACATCCCAAGCGCGGACCTCGCCGGCTTGGCGCCGGAGGTGTGCGACTGGGAGCCGCGCGAGGCGCTGGACGGCGGCCCTGACGGGCTGGCGTACTACCGCGCCTTGGCGGGCGCCGGGCCGGGGGTGTTCCATCCGGCGGGCCCCGCGGCCCTCTTCTTGGAAGTGGGCATGGGCCAGGCGGAGGCGGTGATGGCGCTGTTCCGGGACGACGGGCGCTGGCGGGGTTGGCGGTTTGGCGCAGAACCGGATCTGCGCGGCGTCCTGCGGGTGGTGTGGGGGGAGCGTCCGGCGTGAGGACCGGGCGGACCCCGGCGGCCCGCGGGGCGCCCGGACAGCCATGGGGTGGACGCCGGGTTGCGGGCGGCTGCCCGGACGGATGGCAGCGGCGTTTACGAGCGAGTCGAGCGAGGTTTAATTCTATCTCCTACTGGCCACACTGTTGCTAGTCATGCTAGAGCACCGGGACATCGGTGCACGGCAGGGAGGGGCAACCGGTGGTCAGGCGGATATTCGGTTTTTTGGCAGTGGTGGCCGTGGTGGTGTGCGCGTGCCGGGCGTGGCTCGGAGCCGGCGAAGCGACGCCGGGTGCAGCGACGGGGACAACGGCGGCCGATCTGGTGACGTCGGCCCTCTACAACCCGGCCGAGCCGCACGCGGCGCCCATTCCGCAGGACGCCCTGCGGCTGCGCATCCTCGCCAACAGCGACAGCCCGCAGGACCAGGCGCTCAAACGCGAGGTGCGGGACGCCGTGGTGGTGCAGGTGGCGAGGCTGGTGGCGGGATCGAAGGACGCCGCCGAAGCGCGTCAACGGGTGCAGGCAGCGCTGCCGGACATCCAGCGCACCGCCGCGGACGTCGCCCGCCAACACGGGTACGGTTATCCGGTGCGCGCGGACGTCGGGGTGGTGCCGTTCCCGACTAAGCTGTACGGAAACCAGGTGTACCCGGCCGGCAACTACGAGGCGTTGCGCATCACCCTCGGCGCGGGCCAGGGGCAGAATTGGTGGTGCGTGCTGTTCCCGCCGCTGTGCTTTGTGGACATCGCCGACGGAGACGCGGTGCCGAACACGGGCGAGTTCCCGGACCTGCCGCCGCTCGAGGTCATCGACATGCCGACGATGGACGGCGGCACGGCCCAGGTGCAAGTGCGGCTCGCGTCGCTGGACTACGGCGAGGAGCTGTGGCGGTGGGTGAAAAATCGGATGGACGGGGTGGCTCTGGGATGAAGTGGTGGCGGATTCCGGCGGAAGGCATGGGTCAGCCTGTGGTCGCGGCCGGCCGTGCGGCGGGCGGTGCGTCCGCGGCGGAGGGAGCGGCACAGGGGCCGGAGGAGGCGGTCCTTCGGGAGGCGCTGGCGGAGGCGGCGGCCGTGCTGCGCGGCGGCGGCCTCGTCGCGTTTCCGACGGAGACCGTGTACGGACTGGGGGCAAACGCCTGGCTGGACGAGGCGGCGCGGCGGGTGTTCGCGGCCAAGGGGCGGCCGGCGGACAATCCGCTCATTGTACATATCGCGGAGGTGGGCGATCTCGCCGGCGTGATCGACCGTCCGCAGGATGTGCCGGACGCGGCGCGGCGGGCCATGGACGCTTTTTGGCCGGGACCGTTGACCTTGATTCTGCCGGCGAACCCGCGCATCGCGCCGGCGGTGCGGCCGGGGATGGACACGGTCGGGGTCCGGATGCCGGCGCACCCGGTGGCGCGCGCGTTGATCCGTGCGGCGGGCTGCCCGGTGGCTGCGCCGAGCGCGAATCGTTCCGGCCGGCCGAGCCCCACGACGGCGGTGGATGTGGCGGAGGACATGCGCGGCCAGATTGACGGCATCGTCGACGGCGGCCCGTGCGGCATCGGCGTGGAGTCGACGGTGGCCCGGATTGGCGAGGAAGAGGTGGTCATCTACCGGCCGGGCGGGGTGACGCCGGACGATCTCGCGCGCGTCACCGGTCTCCCGGTGCGCGTGGCGGCGGGGCCGGCGGCCGGGGAGGCGCCGGCGTCGCCAGGGATGAAGTACCGCCACTACGCGCCGCGGGCCCGCGTGTACGTGTGGTGGGGCGACGAGGATCGGGTGCGCGTGGAGGTGGCGCGGTTCGCAGCGGCACACGGGGCGTCCGTTGGAGACGACGGGGACCGGCGGATCGCCCTGATTGCGCGGCCGGGGACGGTACCGCCCGGGTGGGACCCGGCGTGGGTGTGGACGCCGGCGGTGGACGGGGATCCCGGCGGCACGCCGGAGGAGCGGACATCGGAGGAGCGGAGGCCGGCGGACCTTGCGGGCGCGCGCGACGGCTACGCTGCGGCCCTCAGCCGACACCTGTACCGGCTGCTGCGCGCCTTCGATCGCCAGGAGGCGGATGTGATCCTGGTGGAAGGGGTGCCCCCGGAAGGGCTCGGCCTGGCGGTCATGAACCGGCTGGAGAAGGCGGCCGAGGGGCGGGTGTACCGGGTGTGAGGGGTTCGGGCGCGGCTTGTGGGTCATGGGGCTGGGGGATTCGGCGCGTTGGATCGCTCATCCCCCGAACGATTCCGCCGAGGGCATCGACGGCACCTGGTTCCTCCATTTGAAATCCGCCACGGCTCGGCCCTGGCCGTCATAGACGCGCCCATCGCGGACGCTCCACCCATCGAATCGGCCGGTGAATTCCGTATCCGCACCACCGGATCCTGGCCCCGCCACCGCTACTCGAGCTCCGGTCACCTCATCGAAAGCGAACGCGACGCCCCGCACACTGGCATTCGTGGTCGTGGCTTGTCCCGTCAGCACCACGCCGGGGAAGACCCGCGCATCGCAGAACAGCCCGCCGCCTTCCGACAGGCTGGCCAGGCCCGTCACACGATGCCGGCTGAGATCCAGGTAAAACAGATTGGAAGCCGACCCCTGCGGCGCACCCAGCACATGCGTCTGGATGTCCATCACGATGCCGTCCGGGGCCGGATACATCCGCGACGGACGTGCGACCACCGGCGCACTGGGGCTTGGGACGACAGAAGGGTGGAACGGGGATGAAACATGGCCCCAGTGGAACCAGCCGGTCCACGCGCCGCCCGCCAACGCGGCGGGGGACGAATCCTTCATGTCTGCGGAGAACCACCACTGCCCGTACGCCCACACCGGTGGCACGTCGTCGGTGATGAGGACGGCTTGTTCACTCAGGATGCCGCCGGTTCGCCGCCATGGTGTCATCCACAGCTGCGCCGGACCCGTGGGGCGCAGCCAGAGATCCAATTCTCCGGGAAGCGCCAACTGCGGGGCGTCCGCCGATCGCTGCTCGGCGGCCAGGTGACACCACACCACGTACGGCTGTCCGTCGATTACCGCCGGGGTGACGATGTAGTGGGCCGGATCCGGATCGGACGACGGCCAGCGCCAGTGGACGCCCGCCAGGGTGAATCCGTCCCAGGTAAATGCCACGGTCCGCACATCGCTCGTCTCATCGTTCCCACCGCTCGGCGCCGTGGTCTCGATCTCGCCGGTGAGCCAGCCGGCCGTGGTGTAGAGCGCGCCCGCCACTCCCTCGATGGTCGCCGTGAAGGGCTCGTCCGCTGGCCAAAAGGAAGCTGCAGACGCACCAGGGGAAGGGGCTTGAGGGTTTTCAGCGGAATCGATCCCGTTCGTCTCCTCAGCGTTCCCCGTGGCGTTTCCTCCTGCTGTTGCGTTTGCCATCTTTGGCTCCACGCCGGCGGATCCTTCGCCCCGGTTCACGGAGGTCTCCTGCGGAGCGCACCCAATCGCCAACGTCAAGAGACCGGTCAGACTGACCGACCACATCAAACGCCCCACCGACATACGCATACTCCCTTCCTAGGGGTCTCCCCCGTCCGCCGCAGGCGAGGTCATCCGCCAGATGGGCGCCGTGAACAGCCATGCCGCCGACAGGGTGATGCCGACGGCCGCCACCGCGATCGCGGTGCGCAGACCGAAGCTCGCCGCGATGTACCCCCCGGCCACCGCTCCCACAGAGGCCAGGATGTTCTCGAGCAGGTTGTAGACCGAACTGACCCGCCCCAGCTCCTCGTCCCGCGCCGTCCACTGGCGCAGGCTCGTCTCCAAGGTCTCGGCGATGACGCCGCAGCCGTCGCCCATCACCTGCGCGCCCATCAGGAAGAGGGCCGCCATCCAGGCGGGTCCGTGCGCCAGCGGCTGCAGCAGGTTGAACGCCCCGAAGCCGAAGCGCGACAGGATCAGCCATCGGCCGAATCCGTGCCGCTCGCCCAGGCGGCGCACCGCCGCGGCCCCGATCATCGCCCCGAGGCCGCCGCAGCAGACGGTGATGCCGAACAGCCCCGGGCTGAGGTGCAGGACGCGCAACGCGAACAGGACGTCCATTGAGTACAGGATGCCTTGAAACAGCCCGGACATGGCCACCGTCAGGGTCAGGGCTCGCAGCACGGGATGGCGGAAGACCATCCTTAGCCCGTCGCGGATCTCCCGAGCGATGGCCCCGGCGTCCAGTCTCACCGGCGCTGCAGGTGCCGCGGGGGACGCAGGTGCCGCAGGTGGCACGGGGGACGCGCCCGTCTCGGTTTCGGATGACAAGCCGCCCGCATCGGCCGGCGCGTCTCCGGGTTCCATCCGGCCCGTGCTGGTGGAGGAGGGTTCCCGCCGCCGGATCCACAGGACGGAAAGGGCCGACACGAGGTACGAGAGGGCGTCCAGGAAGATGGCGACCGACACCGACAGCGTCTGCACCAAGACGCCCGCCAGGCCCGGACCGGTCAACTCCGCGAAGGAGCGGGTGAGGTTCAGCTTGGCGTTGGCGTCGAGCAGGTGATGGCGGCCCACCAAGCGCGGCAGATAGGCCTGGTAGGCCGTGTTGAAGATCAAGGACAGGATGTCCACCAGCGGCTTGACCACGAACAGGAGCCACAGCGACAGGTCGCCGAACCAGGCGGTCAGCGGGATTGACATCAGGATGAGGAAGCGGAGCAGGTCGGTGGCGATGAGAAAAGGCCGGCGCGGCAGGCGATCCAGCAGGGCACCGGTCACCAGGCCGAGGATGGTCACCGGCAGGGTGCCGACCACCTCCAACCAGCCCATGGCGACGGGACTCGCGCCGAGCACCAACACCGCCCCTATCGGCAGCCCTTCCCGGGTCAGCCGGGAGCCGATCTGGGACAGGGCCTGTCCGATCCACAGTTTGAGAAAGTCGCGATTCTGCCACAGAGGATCGGAAGGTTGCGACGCTGCAGAACAAGAGACGGAGGATTCCATAGACACAGTATATCGTACGGGCACGGCGGTACGCGACCCGCCGGAGCACGCCTCAGCCCCCGCCCGCGGGGTCCCAGCGAGCCCTGCGGACGGGGGGACGCATGCGTACGACGCGGCGGTTCATTCATCCAACGTCTCGTAGTAGCGTTCGCCCGTGTACGGGTTGTACCAGACACGCTGGCGGACGCCGGTGGTGGGATCGATGTTCACCTCGTCCGTGCGCACGAAACCGTGCGGGACGGCGCCCTGCCGGCGGACGCGTTCCCGCCGCCGCTGGCTGGTGTACGCGAAGGCCAGCGCCGCCACCACGGCGGTCATCAACAACCATCCGAACAGGAGGATCACGCCTGGCTCACGCGGCGCAACCGGACCGCCGTGCCGTAGGCGACGATCTCCGACATCGTCTGGCCGATCTCGCTGGAGTCAAACCGCATCATCACGACGGCGTCGGCGCCCATGGCGTGCGCGTTGCGGACCAGGCGGTCGATGGCGTCCTTGCGGGCATCCTCTAACATTTCGGTGTATTCGTGAATCTCCCCGCCGATGATGCTCCGCAGACCCGCCGCGATGTTGCCGCCGAGGCCGCGGCTGCGGACAATCACGCCGAACACATGACCCAATACCTCCGTCACCTCGTAGCCCGGGATCCGTTCAGTGGTCACGACCAACATGGTGGTTTCCCTCCTGTTCAAACCAGGCGCCAAATCTTCAATATGGCACTATTATAAAGGATGTTCCGCCCATGGCGGCATGCGGTGCGCTTCCCATGTCAGGCCTTCCGCGCGCTCATCTCCTCCCTCGCCTCACGGCCAGCGCACCGCCGCAGACACCTGGTCGCGCCGGACGTATCCCGTCTGGCCCAAGGGGGTCACCACCTGCAGCCAGTCGCCGTTCAGCCCCGTCACCAACAGGGCGGTGTCCCCGTGCAGCCACCAGATGGCGAAGGGACCGGCTGCCGGCCGGCTGTACACCGGCGCGCCTTTGGGGGCGGTCACGAAGTACGCCGGGGTGTACCACAGGGGTCGCATCAGCACTGCTTCGAGCGCCTGTGCCAACGCCCGCTGGCCGGCGGCGTTCGGGTGGATGTCGCGCGCCTGGATCCGGATGAGGTCCTGCTGCCGCCCATCCATCACCCGATACGCGTCCACCACCGGGACGGCGGCCTGGGCGGCTGTGGCCGCGATGGCGTCGTTGGCCGCCCGGATGGCCGCCTCCGCCTCGCCGTGCAGAGGGGTGGTGGCGGGGAACGGATCGTACAGGTTGAAGAGGATCACCGGGGCGCTCGTCTGCTTCCGCACCGCGTCGAGGATGCGGGGCAGGTTGGCGCTCAGTTGCCGGATGCCCGCCTGGATTCGGGCGGGATTGATTTGCACGGTGCCGCCTGCCGCCGCCTGTGCGAGATCGGGGACGGCGTTCAGGAGATCGTTGCTGCCGATCTCGATGGTCACCACGTTCGCCGTGCGCAGCGCCTGTTGGAACGAGGACGTTCCGAGCGCGTTCAGCAGGTTGGACGACGTCCAGCCGGGCACTGCCAAATCCGTCACCCGCGCGCCGTTGTCCCCGGCGACGAGAAACGGGTAAGCGCCCGGGGCGGGGTGCAGGTCAGCCAGTGTCCGCGCACCGGGAGACGCCTCGGCGCCGGGCAGGCCGTACCCGAACGGGATGGAATCGCCCAGAGCCACCAGCCGCTGGCCAGGCGCGAGGGCGCGGCCGGTGCCGCCCTTGGCGGGGGCGGGGGCTGGGGCCGGCGTGGGGGCCGAACCGGCGGAGGCGGGCTGCGCCGGCCCGCTCAACACGGCGCCGGCCATCATGCCGGCCGCGGCGAGTCGTCCGAGCCAGCCACGCCTTCCCCGCCATCGCACGCGGCCTGTCCGTCCATGCCGTTTCCGGACTGTCCTGTCTCCTGTCGTGAGGCCGTCTTGCGTGTCCATCCTTCACCCGTCCTTCCACCTTCTTGTCTCCATGGTATGTAGCGCGGGCCGCGGGAGGCAAGCGGATGGTCCATCATGTCCCGCGGGACAGGCGCATAGATTCAGGAAGGGGCCGGAAGGAGGGGGCGGGTGGCTGACCATATCCACGACTTGTTTGAAATCCTGATGATGTCCATGGCGCTCGGGATGGACGCCTTCTCGCTGTCCATCGGCATCGGCCTGCACGGGATTCGGCGGCAGGCTGCCCTGCGGTTGGCCGGGACCATCGGGGTGTTTCACGTCCTGATGACCCTGACTGGCCTGTACATCGGATTGGCCATGCAGGGGCTGCTGGGTGCGGTCGCGCAGGGGTTTGGCGCCCTGTTGCTGTGCGGGATGGGACTGCACATGCTGTACACCAGTGTGTTTGCCCCGCAGCAGGTGGCGATGACCGGCACCGGCGGCATCGCCCTGCTCGCGTTCTCCGCGAGTGTCTCCATCGACGCGCTGTCCGTCGGTTTCAGCCTCGGGCTGCGCAGCACCGCTTACGGGTTGGTCTCGGCGGGGGCCTTCGGGATCGCCGGCGGCATCCTGTGTCTGGCCGGCCTCTACATCGGGGGCAAGGCGGGGGGTCACATCGGCCGCATCGGCGAACTGGCGGGAGCGCTCATTCTCTTCGGGTACGGTGTCCACCTCCTGGCCGGATGACGCGGGGAAAATGGGGCGCCCAGCTGTCTGTCAAAGCGCAATTATGATAAGATTCAGATCATAGAACCCGGCGCTTACGCTGGCATCGCGATGGAAGCGGATCCGCATCGGATCTCCGATGGGGGAGCGCTGAGAGAGGAGGGACCGAATGCTGCACCTGGTGGTGTGCATCAAACAGGTGCCGGACAGCCGCGAGATCCGCATCGATCCGAAGACCAACACGCTCATCCGGCAGGGTGTGCCGGCCATCGTCAACTACTACGACCTGCACGGCCTGGAGGAGGCGCTGCGCATCAAGGACCGGCATGGGGCGCGCGTCACCGTCGTGACGATGGGCCCGCCGTCCGCGGACAAGGCGCTCAAGCAGTGCATCGCCATGGGGGCGGACGAAGGTGTCCTGGTCAGTGACCGGGCGTTCGCGGGGGCGGACACCCTCGCCACCTCGTACGTGGTGGCGATGACCATCCGCAAAGCGGAGGAAGAGTGGGGGCCGGTGGACATCGTCTTCTGCGGCAAGCAGACGCTCGACGGGGACACGGGCCAAGTGGGGCCGGGCGTCGCCTGCCGCCTCGACCTGGAGCAGTTGACGTACGTCGAAAAGGTCGAGCACCTGGACCTCGAGCGGCGGGAGATCATCGTGCATCGGCACCTGGAGGACGGGGTCGAGCGGGTGCGGGCGAAGTTGCCGGTGCTCATCACCGCGCTCGCCGAACTGAATGAACCCCGCCGGGCCAGCCTTCCGGGCGTCCTGCGAGCGGCCCGGTACAAACCGATGGTGTGGACGACCAACGACTTTCCGGACCTGGATCGCAGTAAGATCGGCCTGCGCGGGTCCCCGACCATCGTCGCCAAGACGTGGGTGCCCGAGCCGCGGAAGGTCAACACCGAGTACATCCCGGCGGATCCGCCGGAGGCGGCCGCCGAAGCCCTGGTGGAACGGCTGTTCGCAAGCGACATCGCGGAAAAACTGGGCTGGGTGCAGGGGGTGCGAGCATGAGCGACGGAACCCAGACGGAACTCCAGCGCGGCGAACCGAGGCGGGATCCCAAACGGCGCAAGCCGATGGTCGGCTTGCAGCCGGAGGGAGACGTGGATTGGTCCTCTTACCGGGGCGTCTTAGTCGTGGTGGAACAGCGGGCGGGCGTCGCCAAGCCCGTGTCCTGGCAGCTCCTCGGCGAGGGACGCCGGCTGGCCGACAAGCTGGATGCGCCGCTGCTGGCGTTGGTCATGGGACACCAGGTGGCGCACCTCGCAGAGGAGGCCATCTGCTACGGCGCGGATCGCGTGTACCTGTGCGATTCGCCCGAGCTCCGGGACTACCGCACGCGGCCGTACAGCCGCGTGTGTCTGCACGTGATCCGCACCTTCAAGCCGGAGATTGTCCTAATGGGTGCCACCTACACGGGGCGCGATCTCGCCGGCGCCATCGCAACCCACCTGCCGACGGGGCTGACGGCGGACTCGACGATGCTCGACGTGGACGAGGACCGCCTGCTGTTGGCCAGCCGGCCCGCGTTCTCAGAGAAGATGCTGGCCACCATCCTGTGCAAACAGTTCAAGCCGCAGATGGCCACCGCGCGAGCCGGGGTGTTCGAAGCGCTGCCGCGGGATCCTTCGCGCACCGGCGAGATTATCACCGTACCGCCGCAGATTCCTCCGGAGGACATCGCCACGGAGGTGCTGGAGTTCATCGCCGCCACGGACCGGGTCAACCTGGCGGAGGCGGAGGTGATTGTCGCCGGCGGGCGCGGACTGGGCGGACCGGCGGCCTTCGCGATGCTCAAGGAGCTGGCTGATGCGTTGGGCGGCGTGGTCGGCGCGTCCCGGGCGGCGGTCGATCTCGGTTGGATTGACCATCGCCATCAGGTCGGCCAGACGGGGACCACGGTGCGGCCCAAGCTCTACTTCGCCATCGGCATCTCCGGGGCGGTGCAGCACGTGGTCGGGATGCAGAACGCGGAGTGCATCATCGCCATCAACAAGGATCCGGCGGCGCCGATCTTTCAGATCGCCCACTACGGCATCGTCGGCGACCTGTTCCAGATTGTCCCGGCCATTACGGAGGCGGTGCGCGCGCGCAAGGCGGCCGGCGGGCTACGTGCAGACGGGGAAGGCGTGGGCTTTTCCTTGACCGGTGCGGGCTCCGGCGGTCCCGTCCGGGGCGCGGAATGAGTGACAGGGGGGGAGTGCGCGTGGCGGACGAACGGTTTGACGCCATCGTGGTGGGCGCGGGTCCGGCGGGGACGGCGGCGGCCTACACGATGGCCAAGGCGGGCCTGAAGGTGGCGCTCGTCGAACGCGGGGAGTTTCCAGGCGCGAAAAACATCTTCGGCGGCGTATTATACCGCAAGCAGCTCGAGGACCTGATCCCGGAGTGGTGGAAGGAGGCGCCTCTGGAGCGGAAGATCGTCGAACAGCGCCTGTGGATCCTCGCCGACGACAGCGCGGTGACGTTCGGGCATCGCAACCAGCGGTACCATGACCCGCCGAACTGCTGGACAGGACTGCGGGTAAAGTTCGATCCCTGGTTCGCCGGCAAAGCGGAGCAGGCGGGGGCGATCCCCATCTACGAGACGGTGGTCACCGGCCTGTTGCGCGCCGGCGAACGGGTTCGGGGGGTGATCACGGACCGCGACGACGGCGAACTGGAAGCCAACGTCACCATCATCGCCGACGGGGTCAACTCGCTGTTGGGCAAACAGTTGATGGTGCATCGGGAATGGCGGCCGGACGAGGTGTCGCTCGCCGTCAAGGAGATCATCCAACTGCCCAAGCAGACCATCCAGGACCGGTTCAATCTGGAGGGCGACGAGGGATGCACGATTGAGATCATCGGCCACACCTGCGGCATGGCCGGGTTGGGATTCCTGTACACCAACACCGATACCCTCTCCATCGGCGTCGGCGTGATGGTCAGCGACCTCAAGAAAAAGCGAGTCAAGCCGTACGAGGTGCTGGACGGGCTGAAGCAGCATCCGGCCATCTCCCGGCTCATCCAGGGGGGTGAGGTCAAGGAGTACTCCGGCCACCTCATCCCAGAGGGCGGCTTCAACTCCATCCCGGCCTTGGCGGGCGACGGCTGGATGATCTGCGGCGACGCGGCGCAGTTGGTCAACGCGGTGCACAGGGAGGGGACGAACCTGGCCATCACCTCCGGGCGCCTGGCGGGGGAGGCGGCCATCCGGGCGCACGAGGCGGGAGACTTCTCCGCGAGCACCCTGGCTGCCTACGACGAGGCCATCCGGGCTTCGTTCGTCTACAAGGACCTCAAGAAGTACCGGGGCGTGCACAGCCTGCTGGCCCATGAGGACGCGGAGCAGTTGTTCCATCGACTGCCGCAGGCGCTCAACGACGCCGCCTACGAGATGCTGCTGGTGGACGGCGTGCCGAAGCGCGACAAGCAGCGAAAGGCCATCCGCCGCGTGAAGGAAGCGGCGGGGGGCGCTTATATGGACCTGATTCGCCTGGGTTTGAAAGGGTGGAGGGCGATGAACGGATGAGCGCGAGCATCGAGGAGCGGCTGTTCACCATTCGCTACAAGGCCGACCGGGTGTCTCACCTGATCATCAAGGATCAGGAGGTGTGCCTGGCCTGCCCGACCAAGGAGTGCAACTGGTTCTGCCCGTCGGATGTGTATCTGTGGCACGAAGCGGAGCGCATGACGTCCGTGGCGTACGAGAACTGCATCGAGTGCGGGACCTGCCGAATTGCCTGCCCGGAGTACAACATCGAGTGGCTGTACCCGAAGGGGGGCTACGGGGTGACGTACAAATACGGATGAACAGAAAGGCGGAGGATGAGGATGATTGACCGCCGCCAGTTTCGTTGTCCGGATGCACCGCCGGTCAAGGTGGCGTTCTCGGACCTGGACAGCCTGCTGGACGAATTGCTGCAGTGCGGCATCCGGACGGCGCGGCTGGACCTGTTCCGGGTGATCCGCCAAAGCGAGCTGTCGTTCGTCCACTATGTGACGTGGACGCTGTATGTCACCGCCTGGGATCCCGAGCGCGGCACCTTGTACGAATATCAGGAGGCGGCGGGGACCACCGTCAGCACGGATCCGCTCGCGGAAGACGCGGTGGAGCCGCTCGCCCCCCGGCAGCGGCTGGAGACCCTGCGCCGGCGGATGCAGGAGCAGTCCATCGAGGTCCGGCGGGGCCGGTTTGTGATCCAGACGGACGGTGCGGACGGATAAGAAGGGACCATGGAGTCGGGAACGCGGCGCCGGCTCCGGGGCGCATCTGCCCCGGGGATCGGCGCCATTGCATGCGGTTTTGGGGGCGGGATATACTGAAGCCAATCGAATCCATCACCGGAAATTCGCAGGCCGGGGCCAGGAGGTGTCGTCCTTGCACCTGTTGTTCGTCTGCACCGGGAACACGTGCCGCAGTCCCATGGCGGCTTTTTTTGCGCAAGCGGAGATCCAACGCCGCAGTCTGTCCTGGACCGTGGAATCGGCCGGCCTGTACGCGGCGGAGGGCATGCCGATGACGCCCGCCGCCGCGGACGCGCTGACCCGCCGCCACATCCCCCTGTCGCCGCATCGGTCCCAGCCTGTGCGGCCGGATCTGGTCGAGAAAGCCGATGTCATCCTCGTCATGACGCAGAGCCAGGCCAAGGACCTGGAGAGCCGATTCCCGCAGGCGAAGGACAAGATCCGCCTGCTCGGAGGCTTCGCGGCGTTTGCCGACCCTGAGGAAGGCGCATCGCAAACGGATGCCGCATCCTCCACCGGGTGTGATATTGTAGATCCGTTCGGAGGATTGGACGAGCATTACGAGGCGTGCGCACAACAGATTGAGCGCAGCGTGCGGGGGCTCGTCAACCACCTGTTGGGGGAGAACAAGCTGTGAACATCGCAATCGCCAGCGATCACGCTGGATTCCGGCTGAAAGAGGCACTCAAGCAGACGCTCGACGAGTTGGCCGTGGACTACGAAGACCTGGGCACCTACGACGAAACGTCGGTCGACTATCCGGATTACGCGCGCAAGGTCGCGGAGGGCGTGGCCGAGGGCCGCTATAACCGGGGGGTCCTCGTCTGCGGGACGGGCCTCGGCATGTGCATCACCGCGAACAAGGTGCCGGGAGTGCGCGCGGTGACGGCGCATGACGTGTTCTCCGCCCGGATGTCCCGGGCGCACAATGATGCCAACGTGCTCACCATGGGGGAGCGCGTGATTGGCCCCGGGCTGGCGGCGGAAGTGCTCAAGACGTGGCTGACGACCGAGTTCGAGGGCGGGCGCCACGCTGGGCGCGTCGACAAGGTGCGCCAGGTGGAACGGGAGTACGGAAAGGCATGAGGGAACCACGCGGCCCGATGGGGGACCGGGCATGGCTGGACCAGATCCGGTCGGAGCTCCGCGAGTGCCTCGACGATCTTCGGGCGGCGGCGGACCTCGGCCCGGGCCGCCTGCTGGTGGTCGGTGCCTCGACGAGCGAGGTGTGCGGCCATCGGATCGGCACGCACACCTCGGCTGAGGTGGGTCAGGCGCTGGTCGAGACCCTCTTCGACTTCGCCGCGGCGGCGGGATGCCACCTGGCATTCCAGTGCTGCGAGCACCTCAACCGGGCGTTGGTGGTGCGTCGTTCGCTCGCCGAAGCGCGCGGCTGGACGGAGGTCGCCGCTGTGCCGGTGCCCGGGGCGGGCGGATCGGTGGCGGCCCACGCGTATTTCGCGTGGCCGGACGCCTGTCTGGTGGAGCGCGTCGAGGCGGACGCCGGGCTGGACATCGGCGACACCCTCATCGGCATGCATCTCAAGCGCGTCGCGGTGCCGGTGCGCGGGCGGCGCAACCGGATCGGCGAGGCCCATGTGGTGATGGCGCGCACGCGGCCGCCGCTCGTCGGCGGATCGCGCGCCGTGTACGACGTGGAGGAGGCGCGGCGGCGCCTGTTTGGCGACATGCGTTGACGGTCCCGAGAAATCTGCGGCCGGGCGGGCACCCGGGAGGAGGAGACGGAATGACCACATTGCACACATGGGATCCGGAAGTCGCGCGGGCGATGGAGCAGGAGCTCGGCCGCCAGCGCGCGAAGATTGAGTTGATTGCGTCGGAGAACTTCGTCAGCCGGGCCGTCATGGAGGCCATGGGGAGCGTCTTGACCAACAAGTACGCCGAGGGGTACCCGGGCCGGCGCTATTACGGCGGCTGCGAGTACGTCGACATCGTCGAGAACCTGGCGCGGGATCGCGTCAAACAACTGTTTGGCGCCGAACACGCCAACGTGCAGCCCCACTCCGGCGCACAGGCGAACATGGCGGTCTACTTCGCGGCCCTGCAGCCGGGGGACACGGTCCTCGGCATGAACCTCGCCCACGGCGGCCATCTGACGCACGGCAGCCCGGTCAATTTCTCCGGCCAACTGTACCGTTTCGCCGCCTACGGGGTCCATCCGGAAACGGAGCAGATTGACTACGACGAGGTGGCCCGCATCGCCAAGGAGGTGCGGCCGAAGCTCATCGTCGCCGGGGCGAGCGCGTATCCGCGCGTGATCGACTTCGCCCGCATGCGCGCCATCGCCGACGAGGTGGGGGCGATGCTCATGGTCGACATGGCCCACATCGCGGGCCTGGTGGCGACCGGCCATCACCCGTCTCCTGTTCCGCACGCCCAATTTGTCACGAGCACCACGCACAAGACCTTGCGCGGGCCGCGCGGGGGGCTCATCCTGACGACGCAGGCGCATGCGAAGGCCATCGACAAGTCCATCTTCCCGGGCGTCCAGGGCGGTCCCCTGATGCACGTCATCGCCGCCAAGGCGGTGGCCTTCGGGGAGGCGCTGAAGCCGGAGTTCAAGGATTATTCCGCGCGCATCATCCGGAATGCGAAGGCGCTGGCCGAGGCGCTCACGGCGCGCGGCTTCCGGCTGGTGTCGGGCGGCACGGACAACCACCTCATCCTGATTGACGTGCGCAACTTCAACTTGACCGGCAAGGAGGCGGAGCGGCGCCTCGACGAGGTCGGCATCACCGTGAACAAGAACGCCATCCCGTTTGATCCGCAGTCCCCCATGGTCACCAGCGGCATCCGGGTCGGCACGCCGGCGGTCACGACGCGCGGCATGGACGAGCGGGCGATGGAGGAGATCGCCGACGTGTTCCACATGACTCTCGCCTCTTCGTTCACGGAGGCGGATGCCGAGGCCGCGCGGGCCAAGGTGAAGGCATTGACGGAACGCTTCCCGCTCTACGAGGGATTGTCGTACCTGGCGTGAGCCCTTTGTCGCTTTCGGGCCCGCCTGGGGCGGAGGGCTCTGTCCCCGGTGCGTTGCTGCACCTGGCATGGGTCTGTCCGCCCGCGGCGGGCGGATGGCAGGAGAGGAGGAATTGCGGTGATTCTCATCGCCCATCGGTTGAAACCGCACGTTGTGGAGGCGCTGCGGAAGGCGTTGCCGGAGGAAGAGATTGAGGTGATGGACCGCTTCGATCCCGCCCATCCCCGCTTGGCGGAAGTGGAGATCCTGGCGGCCACCGGACCGTCGCTCACGGAGGCTGCCATCGGGGCGTGCCCGAACGTCCGCTGGCTGCACTCCATCTCGGCCGGCGTCGAGACGGTGCCGTTCCATCTCATCCGGGCGCGGGGCCTGTTGCTGTCGAACGCGCGCGGCGCGCACGGCAAGCAGATGGCTGAGCAGATCCTCGGCATGATGATCTCGTTCACCCGCGGCCTCCACTACAATGTGCGCCGTCAGTTGGAACACCGCTGGGACCACGGGTACAAGCTGGGCGAGCTGGCGGGCAGCCACCTGGTCATCGTCGGGGCAGGCAGCATTGGACGCGAGGTGGCGCGCAAGGCGCAGGCGTTCGATATGACCATCACGGGGGTGCGCCGGAACCCGGCTCCGCTGCCGGGCTTTCACCAGGTGGTCGGCGTGGACGCCTTGCACCGCGTCCTGCCGGAGGCTGACTTCGTGGTGGTCCTGACGCCATTGACCCCGGACACGTACCACCTGATTGGGGAAGCGGAATTGGCCGCCATGAAGCCGTCGGCGTTTCTCATCAACTTCGCCCGCGGGGACGTGGTGGACGAGGACGCGCTCATCCGCGCGCTGCGGGAGAGTCGCATCCGCGGGGCGGGCCTGGATGTGTTCCACAAGGAACCGCTGCCTGCGGACAGCCCCCTGTGGGACATGGAGAACGTCCTGATTTCGCCGCACAACGGCGGATGGACGCCGTCGCACGACGACCGGTTCCTTGAGGTGTTTCTCGCCAACTACCGGGCCTACCGGGCGGGGGAACCGCTGCCGACCCAGGTGGACATCGAGGCGCGGTACTGAGCGCGCGGCCGGCGGCGGTTGCCGTGGCTGCACACAGGGGGGAGCGGGCGTGACCTGGTGGAAATGGCTGCTGATCTTCATCGGGATGGTCGTGATTTCCGGCCTGCTGGAGCGCTGGGCGCGCGGCAAGCGCAGCTGGGCGTGGCGAGTGGTACGGGGATGCGGCAAGGTGATGGGCTGGCTGACGTATCTCATCCCGTGGTGATGGGCCGGCTGACCTCCCTCCTCCCTGGGTGAGGCCGGTCTATCGTTCGCGCCGCACCGTGCCCTGGCCGTCCCCCGGGCCGTCTTCGCGCCGGCGCGCCTCCAACGATCCGTACCGTTCAAACAACTCCTCCCGCGTCATCCACATCAACTTCATCTCGAGCGGCTGTGCCCCGCGGCGTAGCCGCGAGAACCCCTCTGGGTGATGCATGCCGAGCAGGAAGCTCATGTACGCCTTCAGGAAGCGGTTGGTGAACGTCGGGGGCAGGTCCTCGATGTGGAATCCGAGCATGTCCATGCCCTTGTTGATCAGCGTGATCGCGAACACCACCTCGACGTCCCGGCAGCGGGGGTCGTGCATCAGCGTCAGGGCGATGTCGTGGAAGCCTTCCCGGGCTTCCCGCAGGCCGCGCAGCAGGACGCGGGGATTTTCGGTCGCGAAGGTGATGACGCTGTCGTTTTGAAAATGGATGTCGAGGGCGATGGCGCCGTCCCGGATCACCACCCGCCCGTCCGCGTCCCGGCGCTCGCCGAGCCACCAGCGCACGAGGCCGAAGCGGAAGATGGTGTTGACGTCGCGCACGTGGTGGACGGTGGTGAAGAGATATTCAATCACGCGCCACAACTGGATGAGCAGGCGCCGTCCCCAGGGGTAGCGGGCGTGGATGGACCGTGCCTCGACCTCCCGCCGCTGCCGGATCTGCTGCGCCTCCTCGGTTGTGACGAAGGTGTAGTTGAGCCGCTGCAGGCAGGTCAGGATGTCGGGCAGCGCCCGGATGGTGTTGAGCGGCGCTCCATCTGCGCCACCGGCATCGTGGCAGAGCACGATGGCGCCGGGATGCGCCCCTTCTGTGACGCGGCGGGTGATGGCGGCGGCGTGATCGCCCGCGTTCCAGTCGATGGCCCGCACGGACCACAAGACGGGCGTCAACCCCAGGCGGGCCATCGCCAGGCGCTGCACCCAGTTGAACCCGCCCCAGGGCGGGCGGAACTGGGTCACGGGCCGGCCGGTGAGGGATTCGATGGTCCGCTTGGCCTCCGCCACGTTTCGCCACGAGCGGAGGGGACCGGTCAACCAGGCGTGCACATGGCGCTGCGCGTGGAGGGCGACCTGATGGCCTTCGGACACCATCCGCCGGATCAACTCCGGGTGCGCCTTCGCCCGTTCGCCGACGACGAAGAAGGTCGCCCGGACGCCGTGCTGGGCCAGGATGTCCAACACCTTCGGCGTGTAGCGAGGGTCTGGTCCGTCGTCGAACGTCAGGGCGATCACGCGCTGGTTGCGCGCGCTGCGCTTCAGCGTACCGATGCCGATGTACTTGCATACCAACTCCGCCAGCGGCGCATACGCGACGTACACCGCGACAACGGCTGCCACCCAGATCCACATCGGTAAGTGTCCTCCTCCAGTCTCATTCCGCCTGATACTTTACTATATCAAATATCACGGCGCGGCGGGGGCGGCGCGGGGCTCGTGATAACGTTGAAATGTTTCGTATCGATCCGACCCTCCGCCCGAATCCCATCAAAATCGTTGTCTATCGCCTTCTTGACACCTTATACCCTCAGGGGTATATATGGAGGCAGAACCATGCAGAGCGTTCATTCAACAGCCATAAACAAGACGATCCGAGAAAACGATGGAAGGGTGATACGGATGATGTTCACGACCAGCCAACAGGACGCCATTCGGACGCGTCTGGCGGACCTGGCCCGTCCGGTGGTCATCAAGTTCTTCGAGACCAGCCTGGACTGTCCCACGTGTCCGGAGATCCGGCGGTTGTTGCAGGAAGTCGCCGATTTGTCGGATCACGTGACGCTCGAGGTGTACAATCTGTACACGGATGACGAGGAGGCCCGGCGATACGGCGTGGACAAGGCGCCGGCCATCGTGTTGACCGACGAGCAAGGTGAGAATTACGGCATCCGGTTCTATGGAGCGCCTTCCGGCTACGAGTTTGCCACGTTGCTGGAGGACATCCGGATGGTGGCCGACGGAGCATCCGGGCTGTCCGATACCACCAAGGCGCGGTTGGCCGAGCTGAAGCATCCGGTGGATCTGAAGGTGTTCGTCACCCCCACTTGCCCATATTGCCCGGCGGCTGTCCGCCTGGCGCACCAGTTCGCGTTGGAGTCGCCGCTGGTGACGGCCAGTATGGTGGAGGCGACGGAATTTCCAGAGTGGGCGAACCGGTTCAACGTGTACGGGGTGCCGAAGACGGTGATCAACGACTCCGAGGCGTGGTCGCTCGAGGGCGCGGCGCCGGAGGCGATGCTGCTCGAGCAGGTGATGCAGACCCAGGCCTGAGGACCCTGGCGGAGGATGCGCGGCGGCGGGTGTGACGCGGCACCCGCTGCCGCGCCGCTGTCCCGCCTCTGTCATGCCGATCCGCGCGACACCACGCCGGGCGCTGGACACCGAAGGGAGGGGTGCGGATGCCCCGCAGCAAAGAGGAAGCCTTTAACGAAATTGTGCGGCGCGTGCGGAAAGAGTGTTTCGGGAAAGGGCCGGAGCGGATTCAGACCTATTTCATCCACAACATGGCGATCTCGCTGCTCTACGGCAACCTCACGCCGACGGAGAAATTCATCAGCCAGACGCCGGAGGGGGCCGAGATGGTCCGCGCTGCCCGGACCAAGATGATCCAGCAGCGGTACGCCCAGATGGTGCCCGAGGGAATGGAGGAACTGGTGGGATCACGGCTTCTGTATCTGTTTTCCGACTTCAAGGTGGAGGCGGACATGGGGGTGTCCGTCTTCATCTTCGAGCAACCCATCCAAACGGACCATTCACATCCTCCATCTGAGCGGTAGGCGGGCTTCACAAAACTGGTCCAATCGGACTATAATGATGGCGTTGTCTGTGGTGGACGCATGGTCGGGTTCCGTGCATCCGCTACGTTCGATGCCATTTTCGCTGACTGGCCCGCCTGTAGGGTGCTGCAGGCGCGCAGAGCGGCGCAGGGGAAGACGTGTGTCTTCCCGCTGTGCCGCTTTTGTTTTTTCACGTGAACAGGCCAGCAGCTCTCCAGAGAAAAAGGGAGGGAGAAGAGGATGAGCAATTTCTTGAAGCCTGCCGAAATCGCGGCTGCGGCGGTCCAGGCGGGCGAGGAGAAAGCCCGCGCCGCGGCGGGCAAGTTGTTGGTACTGGGTTTCTTGGCAGGGGCGTTCATCGCGTTGGGGGCTCTGTTTGACATCCGGGTCACCGCCGCGATGCCGGAGAGCGCCGGCACGTTGAAAGCGCTTGTCGGCGGCGCCGTGTTTCCAATCGGCCTCATGTTCGTCGTCATCGCGGGCGGAGAACTGCTCACCGGCAACATGATGACGCTGCCCATCGCGGTGCATGCCAAACGCGCCACACTGGGCGGGCTCGCGCGCAACTGGTTCTGGGTGACCATCGGCAACCTGGTGGGGTCCCTGTTTGTCGCGTGGGTGTTCGGCGTGGGCGCCAGGATGCTCACCACGGCGCCGTACGACAAAGCCGCCGCCGCCATCGCGGTGTCCAAGGCGACCCTGCCGTTTGTGCCGACGGTGCTGTCGGCCATCGGGTGCAACTGGCTGGTGTGCCTCGCGGTGTGGATGGCCATGGGCGCCAAAGACATCGTGAGCAAGATCTTCGCCATCTGGTTCCCCATCATGGGCTTTGTTTCCATCGGCTTCCAGCACGTCGTCGCCAACATGTTCTTCCTGCCGGCCGGTCACTTCGCCGGGGCGCCCATCACCTGGGGGCAGATTGTCGTCGAGTGGATCGGCGCGTTCATCGGCAACGCTATCGGCGGTTGGCTGTTCGTGGCGAGCGCCTACTGGTACGCGTATCTGCGCGGCGAGGCGCCCGCGCGTGAAGCTGCTCAGGGGACGCCTGCACGAATCTGAAGGGGGACATGGACTCATGGAACTGGACCTTCAGCCCAGTCTGGCAGACACCGGGACGCAGGAGATCACCGTGTACATCGACGGGGAACCTGTGCGGGTCTCCGGAGGAACCCGATTGATAGACGCCATTGCCCTGCGGGATGAAAAATTCCCGCACATCTGCTATCACCCGGCCCTCGGGCCGATTGAGACATGCGACACGTGCATCGCGGAGGTGGACGGGGAGCTGGTGCGCGCCTGCAGCACCCCCGTGCGGGACGGCATGAAGGTGCGCACCAAGTCCGTCGCGGCCCGCTGGGCGCGCAAGGAGGCGATGGATCGCATCCTGCGCAACCACGAGCTGTACTGCACCGTGTGCGACAACAACAACGGCAACTGCGTCGTCCACAACACGGCGATGGCCATGGAGATTGACCACCAGGCCTATCCGTTTGAGCCGAAGCCCTACGAGGTCGACGCGTCCAACCCGTTCTACCGGTACGATCCGAATCAATGCATCCTCTGCGGCCGCTGCGTGGAGGCCTGCCAGAACCTGCAGGTCAGCGAGGTGCTCTCCATCGACTGGTCGCGCGAGCGGCCGCGCGTCATCTGGGACAACGATGTGCCCATCAACGAGTCTTCGTGCGTCTCCTGCGGCCACTGCGTCACCGTGTGTCCGTGCAACGCCCTGATGGAGAAATCGATGCTCGGCGAGGCAGGGTTCCTCACCGGGATCGAGAAGGACACCCTGCGCGGCATGATTGAGATCACCAAGCAGGTGGAGCCGGGGTACCGGCAGATCTTCGCCATCTCGGAGGCGGAAGCCACGCTGCGCGAGGCGCGCATCCAGAAGACGAAGACCGTCTGCACCTACTGCGGCGTCGGGTGCAGCTTTGACATCTGGACCAAGGGCCGCAAGATCCTCAAGGTCGAACCGCAGATGGAGGCCCCGGTCAACCAGATCTCCACCTGCGTCAAGGGCAAGTTCGGCTGGGATTGGGTGAACAACCCGGAACGCATCCTGCAGCCGATGATCCGGCGCGGGGACGCCTTCGAGCCGGTGACCTGGGACGAGGCGCTGGATACCATCGCCCGGCGCCTGAACGAGATCCGGCAGCAGTACGGAGACGACAGCATCGCGCTCATCTCCTCGTCCAAGACCACCAACGAGGAAAACTACCTGATGCAGAAACTGGCCCGTGCCGTGCTGCACACCAACAACATCGACAACTGCTCCCGCTACTGTCAGGCTCCGGCCACCGAGGCCATGCGGCGCACCATGGGCTACGGCGGGGACTCCGGTTCCATCACCGACATCGCCAAGGCGGAGTTGGTGATCATCGTCGGCGCCAACACGGCCGAGTCCCACCCGGTGCTCTCCACGCGCATCCGGCGGGCGCACAAGAAGTTCGGGCAGAAGCTCATCGTCGCCGACCTGCGCAAGAACGATTTGGCACAACGGGCGGATGTGCACCTGCATCCGCGCCCCGGCACCGACCTCATCTGGCTGTCGGCGGTCACCAAGCACCTCATCGACACCGGCCGGTATGACAAGGCGTTCGTGGCGCAGCGGGTGAACGGATTCGACGAGTATGTGAAATCCCTGGCACCGTTCACGCTGGAATACGCGGAGAAGATGACCGGCATCCCGCGGGAGCAGTTGGAACGGACGGCCGATATGATTGCGGCCGCCGGTTCGGTGGCCATCTGCTGGGCGATGGGCGTCACGCAGCACAAGGGCGGCACCGACACCAGCACCGCCATCTGCAACCTGCTCCTGGTCACGGGCAACATCGGCCGTCCGGGCACCGGGGCGTACCCGCTGCGCGGCCACAATAACGTCCAGGGCGCGGGCGACTTCGGCTGCGCGCCGGCGATGCTCCCGGGTTATGAGCGCGTGGACGATCCACAGGTGCGTGCCAAGTGGGAGCGCGCCTGGGGCGTGTCGCTGCCGGTGAATCCGGGGCTCGACAATCACCAGATGGTGGACGCCATTCACGAGGGCAAGGTCCGCGCGATGTACTTGGTCGGCGAGGACATGGCCATCGTCGACTCCAACGCCAACTACGTGCAGGCGGCGTTTGAGAAGCTCGACTTCTTCGTCGTGCAGGACGTGTTCTTCTCCAAGACGGCGCAGTTCGCCGACGTCATCCTGCCCGCCGCGCCCAGCCTGGAGAAGGAGGGCACGTTCACGAACACGGAGCGGCGCATCCAGCGCCTGTACCGGGTGCTCGATCCGCTCGGCGAATCGAAGCCCGACTGGGAGATCATCCAGCTCGTGGCCAACCGGCTCGGCGCGAACTGGAACTACACCTCTCCGAAGGAGATCTTCGAGGAGGCCTGTGGCATCACCGAGTTGATGAAAGGTGCCACCTATGAACGGTTGGAGGGCTACCGCAGCCTGCAGTGGCCGGTGCTCCCCGATGGCACGGACTCGCCGCTGCTGTACACCGACGGGTTCCCGCTGCCCGGGGGCAAGGCCCGTTTGGTGCCCGTGACGTGGACGCCGCCGGTGACCACGCCCGAGGAGTTCGATCTGCACCTGAACAACGGGCGCCTGCTCGAGCACTTCCACGAGGGCAACCTGACCTACCGCGTGCCCGGCATCCGGCAGAAGGTCCCGAGCACGTTCGTCGAAGTGTCGCCGGAGCTGGCGCGGGAGCGCGGCATTGAGGACGGCATGCTGGTGCGGTTGGTCTCGCCTTACGGGGCGGTGAAGATGCGCGCGGTGGTGACGGACCGCGTCTCAGGCAAGGAGCTGTACGTCCCGATGAACTCGCCCAAGGACGAGGAGGCGGTGAACCTCCTGACCAGCAGCGAGGCGGATACCGCCACGCACACGCCGGCATACAAGGAGATGAACGTCCGCCTCGAGGTGCTCGATTTCAAAGCCCGGCCGGCCATCGTCAAGGGCAATCCGCGGCTCGGGCGCCCGAATCCCCAGCCCGGCGTCCAGGTGGAGAAAAAGTGGGCCCGGGCCGACTACCGGCCGCTGACCGGCAAGGTCCCCGTCGGCACAGGCCAAGAGAGGTGAGCTGAATGGCGAAACCGATTCCGGTGCTGCATGTTCCCGCACCCTCCCGGGAGGACACAGAGAAGGCGGCGCTCGACGCCTTGCGCGACAGTGTGGCGCAGGACGCCGAGGCCTTGCAGCAGGCCCTGCGCGTCGTCCGCGGCCTGCACGAGCGCGGACTGCTCGAGCTCACCGCCGCGGCCCTCGAAAAGGGCGACGACCTGCTCCGCCTCGTGGTGGAGCAGGTCAACCAGCCCGGGGCGCTCCGCCTGCTGCGCAACGCCATCACCCTGTTGCAGCAGGCGGGCGCGTGGGACCTGGAAAAATGGGGGCCGATCCTGGAAGGTGCCGCCGCAGGCATCCAGGAAGCTCAGGCCCACCCGCCCAAGCGGCCGCTGGGGGTGTTCGGACTCCTGCATCTGTTGTCCGATCCGGACGTCAGCCGAGCCCTGCACACCCTCTTCGGCGCGCTGAAGGGGATGGGCCGCGTGTTGGGCCAATCCGCTGGCGAAGAGGGATGAGACATGGCCACACCGGCAGGATCCTGTGAAGCGTCGGATTGGCTGCCTGTCCGCCAGGACCGTACTCTGTGGGCCTTCCGCGACGGGCAGTTCCAGCAGACGGACGATGTCGTCGCGGCGGAATACGCCCTGACCATCTGGGTCAACGACCAAGAGATGGCCACGGTGGTCTGTACGCCGGAGCACCTGGAGGACCTGGTGGTGGGCTTCCTGGCCTCCGAAGGCGTGATCCGCCGCCTGGACCAGTTGTTGGATCTGCAGATTGCCCGGCAACGGGGGACGGCGCGCGTGCGCACGGCCACGTCCGTCACGTTCAACCAGGCGTTTTACAACAAGCGGTACATCGGCTCGTGCTGCGGAAAGGGCCGGCAGATGTTCTACTACTACAACGACGCGCAGCTGGCCAAGCGCGTCGACGACCCGGTCCGCATCCGGCCGGACCAGGTGCTGGCCCGAATGCAGGAGATGGAGGCCCAGGCCGACCTGTGGCGGGAGACGGGCGGCGTGCACATGGCGAGCCTGTGCACCCCGGACGGGCTCGTCCTGTCGCGTGCCGACATCGGGCGGCACAACGCACTCGACAAGCTGTACGGGCATGCCCTTCGCCACGGGATGGACGTGGCCGGCCACGTGATCACGTTCAGCGGGCGGCTCTCTTCGGAGGTGCTGCTCAAGGTCGCGAAGATTGGCGTCGGGGTGGTGATTGCCAAATCGGCCCCCACGGCGCTCGCCCTCGACATCGCGCAGGAGACGGGGGTGACGGCCATCGGCTTTGTCCGGCACGGGGGCTTCCACGTCTACACCCACCCTTGGCGCGTGGTCGGTGCCGGCCCCGGCGCGCCGGCCGACGCCTGTGGCCCCGCTCGTCCCGCCCATGACCTGCCGCTTCCGAGATGACGATCCCGCCGCGCCCGCCGCGTGCCCGCCCCCGGCACGACGCCACAACGGCGGCGCCGGCGATGGCCTTACGTATGCGGGCGGGCGGCGCGGCGGCGGGCATGCCCGGCGGTGATGGGGAGAAACAGGTACAGCACGCCCATGATGAGGATGACGGCGGCGCTGGCCAAAAACGGCGCGTTGGGGCTGAAGACGTCCCACATCAGCCCGCCGACGTAGGGCCCGGCCGCGGAGCCGAGCCCCTCCACCGTCATGAAGACGCCCCAGAGGGCGCCTTTTTTGTCGGGATCGATGCTGTGGTCGAGGACCGCGTTCCAGGCCGGGAGGATGAACGCGTAACAGCCGCCGAGCAGGGCCACCGTCACGTAGGTGAGGGGCAGCGTGTGAAACCAGGGGTACACCGCGAGCAGCCCCCCGGCGATGAGAAATCCGCCGACGAGAAACGGCCTCGGCCCGGTTCGGTCCACCAGGCGCCCGGCCGGGATCAGCAGGGCGACCGTCAGGGCGCCCCCGGCGACCAGGATGGTGCTGTAGCGCGCGCCGCTGATGCCGAGGACCATGCGGGCGTACACGGACAGGATGGGGATCAGGGACGCCACCGCGAAGGTCTGCACGAACATGCCCGGGAACAAGAATGCCACCTCGCGCACGTTGCGCCAAAGGGATCGCCAATACCTTCGATCCGCCGGCGTCCGCCACCCGCCGGGCCGCGCGGCGGCGGAAGAACCGGCCGAAGCGTCGGCGGAAGCGTCTGACGCGGTCAAAGCGGAGGAACCGACTGAAGCGGTCAAACCGGCTGGAGCGGCTGCGCTGGAAGCGGCGGAACCGGCTGGGCCTCGGCCGGGCCGGACCGGCGCCGCTTGGCCTTCGTTCGCGAAGTTCCCCCCGGGCCAGCGGACGAGCGCCCAGGCGAGCACGAGGCCCAGGGCCACCACGCCGGCCAGCACGAAGAATGCCAGCGCGTCCCTGCGGCCGGTCAGGAAGTTGATGATCACCGGCCCCAACCCCGTGCCCCCCAGCCAGAACATGTACATGTAGCTCATGAAAGCGGCGCGTTTGTGCTCGGGGGTGGCGCGCCCGATGGCGGAGACCACCGAGGGCCACATGGGCGTGGCGCCCATGCCGTAGGCGGCCATGGAGAGGATCAGGCCGCCCACCGTGTGCACCTGGGACATCGCCACCAGCGATCCCAGGGCGATGGCGAACCCGGCCAGGATGGCGGGGCGCTCTCCGACGTGATCGACCAACCATCCCGCCGGCGCGCGCAGGGCGTTGTCCACCAGGTAGTGCACCGACAGCGCCAGGGCGGTCCATTCCACCGCGAAGCCGAGGACCGTTCGCCCCCAGGTCGGCAGCAGGGAGAAGGTCAGCGCGCCCCGAACGAACTCCGACAAGGACAGGGAGACGAACACGCCCAACAGAAAAGGCTGAAACAGCTCTGGTTCCAGCCATCCTTTGAGGCGGTCGACCGCCCGTTGTGTCCACGTGGCCACCCAATCCCTCCCGCGGGCGATGCGCCCGGGGAGGGGCATCGCCTGTCACTGGTAGGAATAGTTTGCCCGGGTTCGGTCTCGATTTGCGAGTTCCATCAGATTCTCCGCAATCCGCTCGGCCGCGTACAGTTGGCGCACGCCGAGGGCGCGCTCCTTCATGCGGGCGCGCTTTTCCGGGTGGGCAATCAGGAGATCGTACAGGTGATCGAAGATCTCCCGCCGTTGGCGCGCCAGGACTGCCACCCCGGAGCGGACGAGGAATTTTGCGTTCTGCACCTCCTGGCCGGGGATCGGGCGGTACAACAGCATCGGCAGTTGCAGGGCCAACGCCTCCGAGATGGTCAACCCTCCCGCCTTGGTGAGCATCAGGTCGGCGACCGCCATCAGCTCCCAGATCTCCTGCACGAAACCGTACACCTGGACCGGGTTCATGGCTTCGGGGAGCAATTCCTCCAGGCTCGTCTTCAGCCGCCGGTTGCGGCCGGTGACGATGATCACCTGGATCCGGTGGTGCCACTGGAACAGTTGCTCGCATACGTGGTACAGATCTCCCATCACGCCGTAGGCGCCGCCCATGATGAGCAGGACCGGAATGTCCGGGGAGAGCCCGTATTTCTCGCGGAGCGCCGCGCGATCGAACGTCTGGCGGAACGCCGGGCGGATGGGGATGCCTGTCACCAGCACCGATTCGCTCGGGATCCCGCGAGCCAGCAGGCCTCGGCGCACGTGCTCCGAACCGACGTAGTACATGTCGGTGAGCGGATGGATCCACTGGCTGTGGATGGCGTGATCGGTGATGGCGATGGCCGTCGGCACCGACGTGCGGCCCTTTTGCTTCAGATGCGAGACGACGCCGGCGGGCGTCGGAAACGTCGAGAGCACCACGTCCGGCCGGAAGGCATTCAGGGTCGCCTCCATCTCGTCCAGCCCCAGGGAGTTGAGTTGGCGCTGCAGGCGCGAGGAGGGCGGAATCTGGCTGGTGCCTTTGTAGAACCACCCGTACAGGGCAGGGGCGAAGCGAACGCTTTTCAGGTAGCAATACCGGACCACCGAGTCGAGCACCGGATGGATGGACTTGATGTAGTCGACCACCTTGACTTCGGTCTCCGGGCTGAGCTCGGCCAGAGCGTCCCGTACGGCGTACGCGGCTTGCTGGTGACCCTCGCCGTATGTCGCCGAAAGGATGAGCAATCGCTGAAACCGGGACACACTGGAGCACCCCTTTCGTGGGAATCCAAGTCATCGCCCGGATGGACCCGCGCAGGCCCACCGGCGTACAGGGCCGCACCCGCTCCAATCGAACGTCGACAATCCAAGCGTACATCTTGCGATGCGGGGCGGAGAACGTCCACATTATACCATACTGCCGGGCTGTCCATTCGGGCGGCGGCGCATCGGCGGTTCTGGTATACTAAAGGCACGAATGATGGAGATAGGAGCGTGACCTTGTGGGCCGACTGCACGTCCTGGACCACCCTTTGATTCAGCACAAACTGACCTACATTCGCTCGAAGGAAACCGGCACGAAGGAGTTTCGCCAGCTCGTGCAGGAGGTCGCGATGTTGATGGCCTACGAGATCACACGCGATCTGCCGCTGACCGACACGACCGTGGAGACGCCCGTGGGCCTCGCCCACTGCAAGGTGATTGAGGGCAAGACGCTGGCGCTGGTACCGGTGCTGCGGGCGGGGCTCGGGATGGTGGACGGCATCCTCGCGATGATCCCGAACGCCAAGGTGGGCCACATCGGCCTCTACCGGGACCCGGAGACGCTGCAACCGGTGGAGTATTACTGCAAGCTTCCGCCTAATGTGGAGGAGCGGGATGTCATCGTGATTGATCCGATGCTCGCCACGGGCGGCTCTGCGGTGGCGGCCATCGACGCGGTGAAGGAGCGCGGGGCCACCGCCGTCAAGCTGATGTGCCTGGTGGCGGCGCCGGCCGGGGTGCAGCGCGTGCAATCGGCCCATCCGGATGTGGATATCTATGTCGCCGCCGTCGACGACGGCCTGAACGACCACGGGTACATCGTTCCCGGGCTCGGCGACGCGGGGGACCGGCTGTTTGGCACGCGCTGACGGGATGCGAGGAGGTACACAGGTGAAGGCTTCGATTCGGGTCATGACCGTCTTCGGGACGCGGCCGGAGGCGGTGAAGATGGCGCCCTTGGTGAAGGCGCTGGACCGCACCCCCGGGGTCGAGTCCCTGGTGTGCGTCACCGCCCAGCACCGGGAGATGCTTGATCAAGTGCTGGAGGTGTTCGCCATCCAGCCGGACGAGGATCTCGACATCATGGAGCCGTGCCAGACCCTCGGCACCATCACGCGCAAGGCGCTGCAGGGCCTGGAGGACGTCATCGAACGGCGGCGCCCGGACATCGTGCTGGTGCACGGGGACACCACCACCACCTTCGCGGCGGCGCTCGCCGCGTTTTACCACCAGGTCGCCATCGGCCACGTGGAGGCCGGACTGCGCACCTACGACAAGTACAGCCCGTTTCCGGAGGAGATGAACCGCCAGTTGGCGGATGTGTTGTGCGATTTGTTCTTCGCTCCCACCGAATGGGCGGCCGGCAACCTGCTGCGGGAAGGCAAGCCGGCCGAGCGCATCTTCGTCACCGGCAACACCGTCGTCGACGCCATGGCGACGACCGTCCGGCGCGAGTACCGCCACGAGGTCCTGGACCAGATCCCACCCGGGGCGCGGATGGTCTACATGACCTCGCATCGGCGCGAAAACCTCGGCGAGCCGCTGGAGAACATCTGCCGCGCGGCGCGCGAGGTGGTGGACCGGTTCCCGGACGTGCACCTGGTGTACCCGGTGCACCTCAACCCGCGCGTGCGCGAGACCGTGTTCCGGGTGCTCGGCGGCCACCCGCGGATCCATCTGATCGATCCCTTGGGCGTCGTGGACAACCACAACTTCATGGCCCGCGCGACGCTCATCCTCACCGATTCCGGCGGGATCCAGGAGGAGGCGCCCTCCCTCGGCGTGCCGGTGCTGGTCATGCGCGACACGACGGAGCGTCCGGAGGGCATTGAGGCGGGGACGCTGCGGTTGGTGGGGACCGACCAGCACGCCATCGCCGGCGAGGCAGCGCGCCTGTTGTCCGAGCCGGAGGCCTACGAGGACATGGCCCGCCGCAACAATCCGTACGGCGACGGGCGCGCGTCCGAGCGGATCGTGCAGGCGATTCTCCATCATTTCGGCCACGGGCCGCGGCCGCAGCCGTTCGTGTACCAACCGCTGCGGCAGACGGATGTGAAGCCCTTTTGAGGCGGCGGCCGGGGGCTTTCCCCGGCCGGGTTGAAAGCGCTTTATCTCTGGGCCCGGACGCCCGCTTCGGCGGGGGATCCGGACAGCATGAGAGGAGGAATACCGATGGGCAAAGACGTGGTGTTGGCGGGTGCGGTGCGGACGGCCATCGGCAGTTTCATGGGCAGCTTGGCGCCGTTGCCGGCGACGCAACTGGGCGCGGTGGTGCTCTCCGCTGCCCTGGAGCGCGCCGGTGTGGAGAAGGAGCAGGTCGAGGAGGTCATCTTCGGCAACGTGCTGCAGGCGGGGCTGGGCCAGAACCCGGCGCGCCAGGCGGCCATCCGGGCGGGCCTGCCGGACACGGTGCCGTCCATGACCATCAACAAGGTGTGCGGATCGGGCTTGAAGGCCGTCATGCTCGCCGCGCAGGCCATCCGGGCGGGGGACAATGATCTCATCGTCGCCGGCGGCATGGAGAGCATGTCGGGTGCCCCGTACCTGCTGGAGGGGGCGCGCCAGGGGTACCGGATGGGGGATCAGAAGGTCGTCGACAGCATGATCCGCGACGGGCTGTGGTGCGCGTTCTGCGATGTGCACATGGGCATCACGGCCGAGAACATCGCCGAGCGGCACGGCATCACGCGCGAAGAGCAGGACGAGTTCGCCGCCTGGAGCCAGCAGAAGGCGGCGGCCGCCATCGCCTCGGGCCGCTTCCGGGACGAGATTGTGCCCGTTCACGTGCCGCAGCGCAAGGGCGATCCGCTGGTCTTCGACACGGATGAGTTCCCGCGTGCAGGGACCACGGTTGAAACGCTGGCGAAACTGCGGCCGGCCTTCAAGAAGGACGGCACCGTGACCGCCGGGAACGCCTCCGGCATCAATGACGGCGCCGCCGCGGTGGTGGTGGCCAGCGCCGAGCGGGCGGAGGCGTTGGGCATTCGGCCGATGGCGCGGATCGTCAGCTACGCCAGTGCCGGATTGGACCCGGCGGTGATGGGCCTGGGGCCGATTGACGCGACCCGCAAGGCGCTGGAGAAAGCCGGGCTCACCGTCGGCGACCTGGATCTCATCGAGGCCAACGAGGCGTTCGCGGCCCAGTCGGTGGCGGTGGCGAAGGCGCTCGGGTTCCCGTGCGAGAAGGTGAACGTCAACGGAGGGGCCATCGCGCTCGGGCATCCCATCGGGGCGAGCGGCACGCGGATTCTCGTGACGCTCCTTCACGAACTGCAGAAGCGCCAAGGGCGCTACGGGCTGGCCACCCTGTGCATCGGCGGCGGCCAAGGGGTCGCGATGGTGGTGGAACGGATCTGACGGTGAGGGGTGTGCGGAGTGGACGGGGCAGGGCGGATGCTACGGCGACCGCCCCGTTCCTTCTATATAATGAATAGCGACACGAATGATTAACAGGTTAAAGTGTAGACCAAATTATGAACGTGGCCCTGAAGGGCAAGCGGCAGAGAGTCCGCGGAGGCTGCCGTTCATTGACAATAAATTTTCACTTAGGGTACTATAGGCGAGGGTTGCGGCTTGTCGCCGATCCTGGCCCGTGATGCAGAGCGCTTCTGGCGGCGCGAGACGGGCGGTGCGGCAGCCGGGCGATTCGGGCCAGCGCCTTCCGCCGCGGTGTGCGTGGCACAAGGCCGGCCGCAGACACCAGCACCTCATTGGCCAGCCAGAATCCCTCCAATCTTTCGCCGGGCGGGTGAAGTCGGATAGAAAACAACGATAAGGAGTCCAAGGACTCAGGGGCACAGAGCGCTGTGAAAACGTATGCAGTTCTGTTGTCCCTGATGCTGCAATTGGCGACCTGCACGGTTGTTTTCGGATATCTCGGCCACCTGCTCGCGCAAAAATGGCATCACCCGTTTGTCACGCTCGTCGGGATCCTCGTGGGCCTCGGCGTCGGCATGTCCGGGTTTGCATTCCTGGCGAATCATCTGCTGAGGAGATGAGCCGTGAAAGACGACGTGCAACGTCTGCAGGCGCGGTTGCGCGCCATCCAATGGGCAGGTCTGGCGATCATGGGGTTCACCGTGATCGCGCGTTTTGTGTTGCCTTGGCACGACGTGACGAACGGGTTGCTGATTGGAGAAGCGGGCGGCGCGGGGGCGGTCTGGAGCATGATCCGCCAGGGCCACCTGCACGACGGCCGCCAAGGGGCCGCCTTGATGGTGTCCGGCATCGTCGGCTACTTCATCCGCATGTTGCTGTTGGTTGCCGTCATCGTGATCGCCATCAAGCTTCCGCACGTCCACGTGCTGGCGGCGCTCGTGGGATACTTGCTCGGGTTCGCGCTGGTCGTCGCCGGGCTGTACCGCTTCGACTACCGCGCCGGCGGCCGCTGAAACCGGGCGGGGCGATTTCGCAAGGAAAGTAGGTGAGAAGGTGCCAAAACACCCGATGCTGTTCGCCGACCACTGGTACAGAATCGACCTGGTCACGGTGTTCTGGACCCTGGTGGTCGGTGCGCTGGTGGCGATTGTGCTGGGCGTGGTCGCGCGGCGGCTGGACATGCGCAGCCCGCGGGGCTTGCAGAACGTCATGGAGTGGGCCATCGAGTTCACGCGCAGCATGGCGCGCGACACGATGCCGTCCGAGCAGGGCGTGAATTTCGTCCTTCCCTTCGCCTTTGTGACGCTCGTGTACCTGTTCGTCGCCAACTGGCTGGGCCTCATCGTCACCATCGAGTTCGAGCCCGGGCGCGACATCCCCGTGCTGCACATGGCGGAGCACGTCAAGTACTCCCTGAACAACTCGCCCACCGAGAACATGAACATGACGCTCGGCCTGGCCATCCTGGTGTGGTTGGTCAGCCACGGCTACGGGCTGCGCCATCCGCTGCGGTGGCTCAAGCAGTACCGCAACCCGATGGCCATCATCGACGAAGTGACCAACCCGTTGACGCACGGCATGCGACTGTTCGGCAACATCCTGGCCGGCGAGGTGCTGATTGAAGCCATCCTCAAGATGCCGATGTTGTTCGGGTGGGTGCCGACCGGGTTGCCACTGCTCATCATCTGGTTGCTCTACAGCATGTTCGTGAGCACCATCCAGGCGTACATCTTCGCCCTGCTGCTGACGCTCTACATCGGGCACAAGGATTTCAGCGTCGCGCACCACTGAGCCGGTACCCGCGGCCGCGTGCGCCAAGAGGCGCCCTGAGGGCGCAGGATTGGGACGGGCCCTCTGTTCGGGAGACCGGTTGGGGCGTGGAATTCACTTCTTTCGAGTTCATGAAGGAGGCTTGTCATTCATGGAACAACAACTGCACCTGATTGCTGCTGCGCTGCTGCTCGGATTCGCCACGGTGGGCTCCGGTGTGGGCAACGGCGTGCTGTTCAGCAAGTTCGTCGAAGGCGTCTCCCGTCAGCCGGAAGCGCGCGGCACCCTGCTCGGCAGCGCCATGATTGGCTTGGCGTTCGTCGAGGCGTTCCCTGCGATTTTGCTCGCCCTCGGTTTGATGACGTTCTTCAGCTGATGTTCAGCGGACTCAAACGAGGGGGGTGGAGCGAGTGTCCATCATCGACCCAGGCACGATGATTGTGTCGTTGCTTGGCTTTCTCATCAGCTTCTGGATTGTGAAGAGGGTGGCGTTCCAGCCGCTCGCCAACATGATGGAGCAGCGCCGGAAGCACATCGAGGACCAGATTCAATCCGCGGAGCGGGACCGCGCCGAGGCGGAGCGGCTGCTGGCCGAACAGCGGCGCCTGCTGGAGCAGACCCGCAACGAGGTGCGCGACATGCTGGATCAGGCGCGTGCGCGCGCGGACGAACAGGCGCGGCAGATTGTCGAGGAGGCGCGCGCGGAAGCGGATCGCCTCATTGCGGAGGGCCGCCAATTGATAGAACGCGAGCGGGCGGAGGCGCTGGCCGGCGCCATGCAGACCCTGTCCGAACTGACGGTCGAGCTGACGACCAAGCTCCTGCGCGGCCACGTCACCGAGAGCGCGCATCGTGAGATGGTCTCCGAGGCCGAGAAGCACCTGGAGGAGCTGGTCTCATGAGCACCGTGGTCGCTCGCCGGTATACGCGCGGCCTGTTCTCTTACGCCAGCGAGCACGGGTTGGTTCAGGACGCCGACCGCGGCTTGAACGCGGTGGCCGAAGCCCTGCGCCAGGCGCCGAAGTTCAAGGCGCTGCTCGAGCATCCGCTCATCTCCCCGGACGAGAAGGTTGCGATGGTTGAGAAGGTCTTCGGCCAGGCGGTGCACCCGCTGGTCCTCCGTTTCCTGACCTTGCTCATCCGACGCGGCCGCGCGGACCAGGTGTTGGCCGTCGCGGAGTCGTTCCATGCCCTCGCCGAGGAGGCCGAAGGCCTGCTTTCGGTCGGCGTGGAGACGGCGTTTCCTCTGCAGGAGAGCGAAGTGGCGGAGTTGGAGAGGCGCCTGGGCGCCGCACTGAACAAGCGTGTGCGCGCCGTGGTGAACGTGAACCAGAACTTGCTCGCCGGGCTGCGGATCCATGTCGGTCACCGGGTGATTGACGCGTCGCTGGTGGGCGCCGTCGGGCAGTTCGCGCGGGAATTGGCCGAACGCAGCGCGCGGCGGGGCGCCTGATGGCCGCGTCCTGAAGGAGGAGGGAACCCTTTGAGCATTCGACCTGACGAAATCAGTGCTCTGATAAAGCAACAGATTGAGCAGTTCGAAGCGCAGGTGCAGGTCTACGACACGGGCATCGTGCTGCAGGTCGGCGACGGCATCGCGCGCATCCACGGGCTGGACAACGTCATGGCGGGCGAGCTGGTGGAATTCAGCAACGGCGTGTTCGGCATCGCGTTCAACCTGGAAGAGGACAACGTGGGCGTCATCGTCCTGGGGTCGGTCACCGGGATCCAGGAGGGCGACCAGGTGAAGCGGACCGGCCGCATCGCCAACGTGCCGGTGGGCGAGGCGCTGCTCGGGCGCGTCGTCAACCCGCTCGGTCAGCCGCTGGACAACCGCGGCCCCATTGAGGCGGCGGCGTACCGGCCGATTGAGTCGCCTGCGCCGGGCGTCATCGTCCGGAAGTCGGTGCACGAGCCGATGCAGACGGGCATCAAGGCCATCGACGCCATGATCCCCATCGGCCGCGGGCAACGTGAGCTGATCATCGGCGATCGCCAGACCGGTAAGACGGCCATCGCCATCGACACCATCATCAACCAGAAGAACACGGGCGTGAAGTGCATCTACGTCGCCATCGGCCAAAAGCAGTCCACAGTTGCCCGCGTGGTGGAGACCCTGCGCCGGCACGGGGCGCTGGAGTACACCATCGTGGTCGCCGCGAACGCATCCGACCCGGCGCCGCTGTTGTACCTGGCGCCGTATGCCGGGTGCGCGATGGGCGAGTACTTCATGTACAAAGGCGAGCACGCCCTCGTGATCTACGACGACCTGTCGAAGCAGGCCGCGGCGTACCGCGAGATGTCCTTGCTGCTGCGCCGTCCGCCCGGCCGCGAGGCGTATCCGGGCGACGTGTTCTACCTGCACTCTCGCCTGCTGGAGCGGGCCGCGAAGCTGAACGAGGCCAACGGCGGCGGTTCGCTGACGGCGCTGCCGTTCATTGAGACGCAGGCCGGCGACGTGTCGGCTTACATCCCGACCAACGTGATCTCCATCACCGACGGCCAGATCTTCCTGGAGTCCGACCTGTTCTACGCGGGCGTCCGTCCGGCCGTGAACGTCGGTATCTCCGTGTCCCGCGTCGGCGGCAACGCGCAGATCAAGGCGATGAAAAAAGTCGCCGGCACCCTGCGCCTCGACCTGGCGCAGTACCGCGAGCTGCAGGCGTTCGCCCAGTTCGGGTCCGACCTGGACAAGGCGACGCAGGCCCGTCTGGCGCGCGGCGAGCGCACGGTGGAGATCCTGAAGCAGGCGCAGTACCAGCCGATGCCGGTGGAGAAGCAGGTGGTCTCCATCTGGGCGGTCGTCAACGGGTACGTGGACGATCTCCCGGTGTCCGCGGTGCGCCGCTTCGAGGAGGAATGGCTGGCGTTCGTCGGATCCCAGTATCCGCAGATCTACGAGAACATCGTGTCGACGGGTGATCTGAAGGACGACACGATCGCGCTGTTGAAAGAGGCCGTGGCGAAGTTCAAGCAAACCTTCGTCGCCTGATCCATCCGCCCGGCCCGCGGGCCCCGTCTCCCGACGGGGCGGCGCGGCGGCTTGGCTAGCAAAGGTGGTGAATGCAGTGCCCCAAAACGTCAGAGACATCCGGCGCCGGATCAACAGCATTCGCAACACCGCCAAGATCACCAAGGCGATGGAGATGGTGTCGGCCGCCAAACTGCGGCGCGTGCAAGAGGCGGTGCAGCAGTCGAAGCCGTACCTGGCGAAGATGCAGAACATGCTCGCCAATGTGTCCAAATCGGCCCGCTGGATCAAGCACCCGCTGTTGGCGGAGCGCGAGGTGCGGCGCACCGGCTATCTGGTGATCACGGCCGACCGCGGCCTGGCCGGCCCGTACAACGCCCAGGTCATCCGGGCGGTGTTGCAGGAGGTCCGCCGGCGGGACAAGTCGACCTACACCATCTTCGCCATCGGGCGGCGCGGCCGCGACTTCTTCCGCAAGCACGGGTATCCGGTCGGCGGCGAGGTGGTTGGACTGGCCGACTCGCCGACATACGAGAGCGTGCGCGGCTTGGCCGAACGCGTCGTGGAGGCGTACGGCAATGAGGAGTTCGATGAACTGTACTTCGTGTACAACGAGTTCATCAACCCCATCGTGCAACGGCCCGTGGTCAAGAAGGTGTTGCCGCTGACCGGGGTCGCGGGAGAAGAGCAGGTGAGCGGACAGTACCTGTTCGAGCCCGACGCGGAGACGGTGCTGGCCGAGCTGTTGCCCCGTTTCGCCGAGACGCTGGTCTATCAGGCGGTGCTCGACGCGAAGGCGAGCGAGCACGGCGCCCGCATGACCGCGATGGGCAACGCGACGGACGCCGCGCAGGAGATGATTGAATCGCTCACGCTCAGCCTCAACCGGGCTCGTCAGGCGGCCATCACGACGCAGATCGTCGAGGTCGTGAGCGGCGCCGAGGCGTTGAAATAAGACGGCCGAGAGGCCTCGGTATAGAAGCGCCGGCCTGCGGCAGGTTCCGCGGCCGGGTGCGCGAGGGAGGGAACGAATTGAACAAAGGACAGGTTGTTTCTGTCATGGGACCTGTCGTGGACGTGCGCTTCCCGGAAGGGCAGCTGCCGGCCATCTACCACGCCCTGCGGATCGACCAAGAGGGTGAGGTGCCCGTCCACCTGACGCTGGAGGTGGCCCTGCACCTGGGGGACAACGTGGTGCGCACGGTGGCCATGTCTTCCACGGACGGCGTGGTCCGCGGCATGGAAGTCGTCAACACCGGGCGGCCTATCTCCGTGCCGGTGGGCCCGGCGACGCTCGGGCGCATCCTCAACGTGCTCGGCGAGACGATTGACGAGCAGGGCCCCATCGACACGGACCAGCTGTGGGCCATTCACCGGGACGCGCCGGAGTTCAGCCAGCTGAGCACGACGGTCGAGATCTTCGAGACGGGCATCAAGGTCATCGACCTGCTCGCCCCGTACGTCAAGGGCGGCAAGATTGGCCTGTTCGGCGGTGCCGGCGTGGGCAAGACGGTGTTGATACAGGAACTCATCCACAACATCGCCAAGGAGCACGGCGGTTACTCGGTCTTCGCGGGCGTCGGCGAACGCACGCGTGAAGGCAACGACCTGTATCACGAGATGAGGGACTCCGGCGTCATCGACAAGACCGTCATGGTCTTCGGTCAGATGAACGAGCCGCCGGGTGCGCGTCTGCGCGTGGCGCTCGCAGGCCTGACGATGGCGGAGTACTTCCGTGACGTGGAACACCGCGACGTGCTGTTCTTCGTCGACAACATCTTCCGCTTTACGCAGGCCGGTTCCGAGGTGTCCGCTCTGCTCGGCCGCATGCCGTCCGCCGTGGGTTACCAACCGACCCTGGCGACGGAGATGGGCCAGTTGCAGGAGCGTATCGCCTCGACGGTCAATGGATCGATCACGTCGATTCAAGCCATCTACGTGCCGGCCGACGACTACACCGACCCGGCTCCGGCGAACACGTTCGCCCACCTGGACGCGACGACGAACCTGGAGCGGCGCATCGCCGAGATGGGTCTGTATCCGGCCGTCGATCCGCTGGCCTCCACGTCCCGCGCGCTCACGCCGGAGATCGTCGGCGAGGAGCACTACCAGGTGGCGCGCGGCGTGCAGCAGGTGCTGCAGCGCTACCGCGAGCTGCAGGACATCATCGCCATCCTCGGCATGGACGAGTTGAGCGACGAGGACAAGCTCACGGTGGCGCGCGCCCGCAAGATCCAAAACTTCCTGTCCCAGCCGAACTTCGTGGCCGAGCAGTTCACCGGCATCCCCGGGAAATACGTGCCGGTCAAGGACACGGTTCGCTCGTTCAAGGAGATCTTGGAAGGCAAGCACGACGACATTCCGGAGACCTACTTCCGGTACAAGGGCGCCATCGAAGAGGTGGTAGAGGCGGCCCAGAAGGACGGCATCCAGGTCGGCTAAGGCGGGGCGGAGGATTCGCGCCTCAGCGGCGCGCAGATCAGGCGGGGAGGAGACTCGCGCCTCACTGGCGCTCAAGCCATATTTCGCCGCGAATCCTCCCCCGCACCCGCTGAAACAGGCGTCGGCCGTCGGCCAGCCCGCAGCAGGGGTGGCCAGGAGGTGAAAGCATTTGAGTAGTGTGCTGTTTGAAGTGGTGACGCCGGAGCGCACCGTGCTGTCCCAGCAGGTCCAGATGGTTTCGGTCCTGACGGGCGGCGGCGAACTGGGCATCCTGCCGCGGCACGCACCGCTTGCGGCGACGGTCAAGCCGTGCGTGGTGCGGGTGAAGCTCGAGGAGGGCGAGGACTACGTCCACGTCAGCGGGGGCTTCCTCGAGGTCCTGCCGGATCGCGTGACCATTCTGGCGAAGGCGGCGGAGACGGCGGAGGACATCGACGTGGAGCGCGCCCAGCGCGCGAAGGAACGGGCGGAGCAGCGGCTCGCGCAGCGCACCGAGGACATCGACGTCCGCCGGGCTGAGGCCGCCCTGATGCGCGCGCTGCACCGGCTGGAGGTCGTGGAGCGCTCGGATCGCGCCGGCCGACTCCTCGCCCGCCGGCGGAATTCCTGAGTCTGAGCGGCCGGGCGGCCCGCACGGATGAGGCGTACGAGGGCGGCATTCGGACGAGGTCCGGATGCCGCCCTCGATGATTTTGGGCGGGGGCATGCCGCGGGCGCTTGTGCGGGTAGCTGGCCCGGGAGGCTGGCCCGGGAGGCTGGCCCGGGAGGCTGGCCCGGGAGGCTGGCCCGGGCCCGACTTCCTCGCCCCTGAATGCGGTGGGCCGTGCTTGATGAGTGACGTTTTGAGGGCCGCAGGTTCGTGAGACCGCTCTGCCTGAGCGCACTTGGGGCCCCGCCGGGGACCACGGTTCAAGCGGTTGTAAACGAATTTTTCTTATTCCACTCGACTTGCGAGGAGATAGCAACCGTATTTGATTGAAGTGACGGTTCGGGCACGTCATAGAAACGATTTTCGACTTATTCCGGGGGCCTCCGGGGCTGCGGGCACCAGGTCGGGCCTCGATAAATCAAGTCCTGAACCTTATCGATGATTCCTAGCCTGAGATTACGTGCAAAGGTTGTTTATCGATCCGCTGCCATCCGCCATTAACGTCAAAATGGTGGTATGTGTCCGTGCGCTCGTGACGCGGCCGCTGCCAACCGTGTTTTACTCCCCTCCCAATGGTGAATATCCGTATTCCATAGCGAGTATCCGCACGCTGGGCACGCCACGCACATCCCCTCGGGCATGGCCGGCGGGCTTCGCCCTGTCCTGCGCACGCCCCGTCTCAGACATGCCCCGCACGGCCGCCACAGGCCCCCTTATCCCCATTCCCGCCCCGCGGAGCGGGTTGTAACCGCCCGTCCGCCCGTCGTCTCGCGGCAGTTGCCCGGGAAAATGATCGTTTCGGACTAGGCGGTGTCGCGAGACCGCTGATCCAAACAGGTGTTTTACACCCAAAATAGCGTCTGTTATAATGTTCAAGGTCAAAAATTCCGCGTCGTATCGCCAACTTCTGACCCGTTGCACGAATTCGCGAGGGGCTCTGGTGGGTGATCCGGCGCCAGGTCCGCCTGGGGGGAACGCCATGTTCCAATACTGGAACGGGTACCTGTTTGTGGCCTTGTTTATCATCCTCGGCATTTTATTGCCCGTCGCCTCCCTGTGGGTCATTGGCCCGCTGTTGCGGCCCAATCATCCCACCCAGGGCAAGCGAACGACCTATGAGAGTGGTCTCGAACCGTTCGGAGACGCGCGCGTCCGGTACAACGCAAGGTACTACCTGTTCGCGTTGCTGTTCGTGGTCTTCGACGTCGAGACCTTGTTTCTGTATCCGTGGGCGGTGAGCTACAAGAGGCTCGGCATGTTCGCGTTGGTGGAGATGCTCATCTTCCTGTTCCTGCTCGTGATTGGTCTGGTGTACGCCTGGAGAAAGAAGGTGCTGGAATGGACCTGAGCCGCGCTGCGCAACTGCCGGTGCTGGAATACGAAGGTCTGACGCCGGAAGAGAACGCCGAACTGAGGCGCGCAGGGGTCATGCTCCATTCCTTGGAGCAGCTCAAGGCGTGGGCCCGGAGCAACAGCCTGTGGCCGCTGACCTTCGGTCTCGCGTGCTGCGCCATCGAGATGATGGGGACCGGTGCCGCGCACTACGATCTCGATCGCTTCGGCATCATCTTCCGCGCTTCCCCTCGCCATGCGGACGTGATGATTGTGGCCGGTACCGTGACGAAGAAGATGGCCCCGTTGCTGCGCCGATTGTACGACCAGATGGCCGAACCGAAGTGGGTCGTCTCCATGGGCGTGTGTGCCACCGCGGGCGGGCCGTACGTGCGCAGCTATTCCGTGTTGAAAGGGGTCGATCAGGTCGTCCCCGTCGACGTCTACATCCCGGGATGCCCTCCGTCTCCGCCTGCCCTGATCTACGGACTCAACCTGCTGCAGGAGAAGATTCGCAACGAGGCCAGAGGAAGGAAGGTGGCCAGAGCGTGAGCGAAGAGGGACGTAAACCCGGCGAGGCACAGGACCAACCTGCGGACGCAACGGAGAAGCCGGAGGCACCCGCGCCGGCCGCACCGGTAACATCCGCCGCATCAGCGGCGCCTGGCGCCAGCGCGGCGGAAGGCGCTGACAAGCCGGCGGCACAGGATGTCGCCAAGCCTGCGGCCAAAGAAGGCGCCGACAAGCCGGCCGTGAAACCGGCTGCACGCCCCGCCGCGGCGGGGGCTGGCGCCGCGGCGAAAAAAACGCCGCCGCCCGATCCGCGGGCCGAAGCCGCCAAGGAGAAAGCCGAACAGGTCAAGGCGGCCATCGTGGCCCAGTTGGGAGAGGCCGCGGTGGAGGAGGTGGGGGCCGCGCACTTCGTGCCGATGCTGGTCATCCGCAAACAGGACTGGCCGGCAGCGGTGGATTTGCTGCGCACCCACCCGGATTGGCGGACCAACTACCTCGAATTCATGGCGGGAACGGACTACAAGGACAAGGGTTACATCGAGGTCGTCATCTACCTCCAGTCGACCGAGCTGGGTCACTTCATCTGCCTGAAGACCCGCACCGACCGGGACCAGGCGGAGATCCCCTCCTTGTTCTCCGTGTTCCCCGGCGTCAACTGGGAGGAACGGGAAATCTACGACCTGCTCGGAGTCACTTTCACCGGCCACCCGGACCTGCGGCGCATCATGATGTGGGACGACTTCAAAGGTCACCCGTTGCGCAAGGACTACAACGAGTGGGACGAGCGAAACGCTTGACCGAACGCTGACGCTTCGGCGCAAGCGCTGTGAAAGCGAGGGGACAAGATGTCGCTCATCGACGAGAAAGACCAGGTGCGCACCGAGGAGATGCTGCTCAACGTCGGCCCGCAGCATCCGAGCACGCACGGCGTGTTCCGGTTGGTGGTCAAGATCAGCGGTGAGACCATCATCGACGCCGAGCCGGTCATCGGGTACCTGCACCGGGGGACGGAGAAGCTCGCCGAGGACCTGCAGTACACGCAGATCATCCCGTACACCGACCGGCTGGACTATCTGGCCGCGATGCTCAACAACTACGCGCTCTGTCACACCGTGGAGGAGGCGCTGGGGCTCGAGATCCCGGAGCGGGCGGAGTACCTCCGCGTGATTGCGATGGAGCTCAACCGCATCGCGTCGCACCTGTTGTTCATCGGCACGTATCTGTTGGACCTGGGGGCCATGAGCCCGTTCTTGTACGTGTTCGCGGAGCGCGAGCGGATCATCCAACTGTTCAATGAGCTCTGCGGCGCCCGGCTCACCTACAACTACATGCGCATCGGCGGTGTCAAGTGGGACGCCCCGCCCGGATGGCTGGACAAGGTGCGGGCGTTCGTGCCGCACATGCGCGAGCAGTTGAAGATGTACGACGACCTCATCACCGGCAACGAGATCTTCCTCAACCGTGTCCGCGGCATCGGCGTCTACGACACGGAGACGGCGTTGGCGTACGGGATGAGCGGGATCAACCTGCGCTCCACCGGCTTCGACTGGGACCTGCGGCGCAAGAAGCCGTACAGCATCTACGACCGCTTCGACTTCGAGATCCCGGTGGGCAAGAACGGCGACTGCTTCGACCGTTACTATCTCCACCTGCTGGAGATGCGTGAATCGCTCAAGATCGTCGAACAGGCGCTCGACCAGATCCCGGAGTCGGGCCCGGTGCTCGGAAAGGTGCCGAAGCTGATCCGCGTCCCGGCCGGGGAGTACTACAGCGGCATTGAGGGGGCGCGCGGCGAGCTCGGGTTCTACATCGTCAGCGACGGCAAAGACAAGCCGTATCGCATGAAGATCCGCAAGCCGTCATTCCTGAACCTGCAGCTGCTGCCGAAGCTCCTGCGCGGGCAGAACATGGCCAACCTCATTGCGATTCTCGGCGCCGTCGACATCGTGCTCGGGGAGGTGGACGCGTGATGTGGCACTGGGAGGCGAACCCGCTCAACGGGCCGGCGGTACTCGGCATGGTCATCGGCGGCGTGGTCATCCTGATCCTCACCCTGCTGGTGGTCATGTACTCCATCTACTGGCAGCGCAAACTCATCGGTTGGATTCAGTGGCGCATCGGGCCCAACCGGGTCGGCCCGTTTGGACTGTTGCAGACGGCGGCGGACGTCATCAAGCTGCTGATCAAGGAGGATGTGGTCCCGGAGAAGGCCGACCGGGCGATGTTCCTGCTCGCGCCCATCATCGCGTTCGTGCCGGCCTTCACGGTGCTCGCCGCCATCCCGTTCTCGGCGCATCACGTGTTCACGGCCAACATCAGCATCGGCGCCCTCTTCTACGTCGCCCTGTCTGCCATCACGATCCACGGCGTCATGCTCGGCGCCTGGGCGTCGAACAACAAGTATTCGCTCATCGGCGGCATGCGGTCGGCGGCGCAGTTGATCAGCTATGAGATCCCGCTCGGCTTGTCCATCGTCGGCGTGGTGCTCATGGCCGGCTCCATCAATCTCAACGACATCGTCGAGGCGCAGGCGAAGTCCGGCCTGTGGTACGTGATCCCGCAGATTCTCGGCTTCATCGTCTTCATGATCGCGTCCACCGCCGAGCTCAGCCGCACGCCGTTCGACCTGCCCGAGGCGGAGTCGGAGCTGGTGGCCGGCTACCACACCGAGTACAGCGGCTTCCGCTTCGCCTTTTTCATGTTGACCGAGTACGTGTACCTGTTCGCCATGGCCGGCCTGTTCGCCACCCTGTACCTGGGCGGTTGGAGCGGCCCGCTTCTTCCGGGCTGGCTGTGGTTCGCCATCAAGGCGTTTTTGTACATCAGTTTTCAGTTCTGGCTGCAGGCGACCATGCCGCGTATGCGGGTCGACCAGCTGATGAGCTTCAGCTGGAAGGTGCTGCTGCCGCTCGCGTTGGTCAACATCGTCATCACGGCCGTCGTCAAGGCGTTCGTATGACGCCGCACCTGGGGCGAAGAACGGCCGCCCGCGTGAGACCTGGTGCGATTCCGAAGCTAAGCGGGGTGAGACGAAGATGTTCGGTTTCCTCAAGGGCCTGGGCGTGACGCTGCGGCAGCTGCCGAAGAAAAAGGTCACCCTGCAGTACCCGGACGTGCGGCCCGAGTGGCCGGAGCGGTTCCGCGGCGTCCACCGGTTCATTCCAGAACTGTGCATCGTCTGCAACCAGTGTGCGCGCATCTGCCCGACCAGCTGCATCTCGCTGTCCGGGACGCGCGATGCCAACAAAAAGATGCGGATCGACACGTACGACATCAACTTCGACATCTGCATCCTGTGCGACCTGTGCACCGAGGTGTGCCCGACGGAGGCCGTTCTCATGTCGGACACGTTCGAGCTCGCCACGTACAGCCGCGACAACCTGTACCTCGACATGCACTGGTTGTACAACAACGAGCTGGCGTATGAACAGCGCCATCCGGATCGCGTTCCGCAGACGGCGGGCGAGGCGAAGGAGGGCGAGGCGTGATGACCTTCTTCCTCAATGCGCCGATGATCGGGTTTTACATCATCGCGCTGTTCATCCTCGGATGCGCCGTGATGCTGCTCAGCTTCCAGCGCGTCATCTACATGGCGCTGGCCATCGGCGGGGTGTTCATCGGCTGCGCCGCCATCTACATCCTGCTCGGGGCGGATTTCGTCGGTGTGGCCCAACTCTTGATCTACGCCGGGGCCATCACCATCCTCATCATGTTCGCCATCATGTTGACGAACCACGAGGCGGCGGACCCGCCGCACAAATGGACGGTGCGCAACATCCTGAGCGCGGTGGCCGCGGTGTTGCTCGGCGCGGTCCTGCTGCTCGTCATCCGCTCCACCACGTGGCCGCCCGAGGTGGAGGCGGACGTCAACGGAGGGAACAGCAATCCGGTGGCCGTCGGCCTGGCCTTGTTCCAGAACTACACCGTGCCGTTTGAACTGGTGTCCTTGTTGCTCATCGTCGGTATGGTCGGGGCCGTCATCCTGGCGCGCGAGCGAAAGGAGGACGAGGAGGAATGAGCGGGATGTTTCCAATCCCGACCGGATCGCTGCTGGCCTTGGGTGCCATCCTGTTTTGCATCGGGCTGTACGGGGCGCTGACCAAGCGCAACCTGATCATCGTGCTGGTGTCCATCGAGCTGATGCTGAACGCCGCGAACATCAATCTGGTGACGTTCTCGCGGCTGGGCGTGGGGCCGAACATCAGCGGCCAGGTGTTCGCGCTGTTCACCATCACCGTCGCGGCAGCCGAAATCGCGGTCGGACTGGCCCTGTTGCTCGCCATCTTCCGGGTGCGCAAGACCACGGAGGTCCAGGATCTGAATGTCCACAAGCATTGATCCGTTGCGCAACGCCGCCCTCCCCGGGGCGGACGACCGCGGACAGGACGGCAATTGCTGACAGGAGGGTTGTGTATGGTGGAGTACGCGTGGCTGGTGCCCCTGCTGCCGCTGGTGGCGTACGTGTTCCTCTTGGTCCTCGGCCGGCGTGCGCCGGAGGGCATCGTGGCTGGCGTCTCTGTGGTGCTGACGTTCGCCGCGTTCCTCATCAGCGCCTTGGTGTTCCGCTCCGTCGGCCAGAGCCCGGACCAGACTGGACCGTACGTGTTTCACTGGCTGACGGTCGGGACGCACTCGTTCACCGTGGGGTTTGAGGTCACCCACCTCAACGCGCTCATGCTGGTGGTGGTATCCCTCGTCAGCACGCTGGTGCTGCTGTTTTCCAAGGGATACATGCACGGCGACGAACGGTTCCCGGTGTTCTACCAATACCTGAATTTGTTCGTGTTCTCGATGCTGGCGCTGGTCATCTCTCCGAACCTGCTGCAGTTGTACATCTTCTGGGAGATGGTCGGTCTGTGCTCGTATCTGCTGGTGGGCTTTTGGTACTTCAAACCGGAGGCGGCCCTGGCGGCGAAAAAGTCGTTCATCGTCACGCGCATCGGCGATGTGGGCCTGTTCACGGGCATCATCCTCCTGTTCCTCGCCAGCGGGTCGTTTGATTACAGCACCGTCTTCACGGCGGCGGCCGCGCACAAGCTGTCGCTCGGCTGGATCTCCAACGACCACCTGGTGACCCTGGCGGCCATCCTGATCTTCGTCGGCGCCGTCGGAAAGTCGGCCCAGTTCCCGCTGCACGTCTGGTTGCCGGACGCCATGGAGGGCCCGACGCCGGTGTCCGCGTTGATCCACGCCGCGACCATGGTGGCGGCGGGCGTCTACCTGGTGGCGCGCTGCTACCCGCTGTTCCAGTTGAGCCCGGCGGCGCTCTCGACGGTCGCCTGGATCGGCGGCATCACCGCGTTGCTCGCGGCCCTCATCGCGCTGACGCAACGCGACATCAAACGCGTGATCGCGTACTCGACCATCTCGCAGCTCGGCTACATGATGATGGCGCTCGGCGTCGGGGCGTACGCCTACGGCGTGTTCCACCTGATGACCCACGCCTTCTTCAAGGCCCTGCTGTTCCTGGCGGCCGGTTCGGTCATCCACGCCCTCGACACGCAGGACCTGTTCGAGATGGGCGGCCTGTACAAGAAGATGAAGCTGACCGCCTGGACGTTCCTCGCGGGCGCTCTCGCGTTGGCGGGCATCGTCCCGTTCGCCGGGTTCTGGTCGAAGGACGACATCCTGGCGGCGGCGCTCGAGAGCGGGCACACGGTTCTGTATGTCTTCGGGTTGATCGCGGCGTTCTGCACGGCCTTCTACATCTTCCGCGTGTACTTCCTGACGTTCACCGGCCAGCCGCGGGATCCCGCGCGCCATGAACACGCGCACGAGGGCTCCTGGGTGATGACCCTGCCGCTGGTGGTGCTGGCCGTTCTGGCGACCATCGGAGGGTTCTTCAACACCCCGTTCAACGGCTACGGCCTGGAGCGGTACCTGTTCGCCGATTCGCCGCAGGGGGCCATCGGCGCGACGACGCCGGAGAACGTGGGCCTGATGGTGCTCAGCGTGCTCGTCGGCCTGGCGGGCATCGGCTTGGCGGCCCTGATGTACTGGCGGCCGGCCATTCAGCCGGAGAAGCTGGCGCGCAGCCTGGGCTTCTTGTACCAACTGTCGTTCCGCAAGTTCTACCTGGATGAGATCTACTACGCCATCGTGGTGGCGACCGGTAAGGCCATCGCGGCCATCGTCGACTTCGTCGACCGCTACATCATCGACGGCATCGTCCGCCTGGTGGCGCGCATTGTCGCCACCATCGGCCTCGGCCTGAAGTACACGCAGACGGGCCAGATCCAGGCGTACACCGCGGTGGCTGCGTTCGGTGTGCTGATCCTCGTCGCCTGGGCGATGTGGTCGATAGGGGGTGTCCTGTAGTGGGCCTTGTGTTCTGGATTGTCCTGGCGCCGCTGATCGCGGCCGTGTTGATCCTGGTGGTGCCGGGCCTGCGCGCGGGCGCACACCGCGCACTCGGCCTGCTGGGATCCGCCGCGGCACTGGTGCTGGCGCTGGCAGCCTGGGGTCGCTTCCAGTACGCGACGAGCGCCTACCAGGAGGTCAGCCGGTTGCACTGGTTCACGTTGCCGGCGCTCTGGCAGCAGTCGGACCTCTCCATCGGCCTGTCGTTTGGGGTGGACGGCCTGTCGCTGCCGTTGGTCCTGCTCGCCGCGTTCATCTCGCTGCTGGCCGGGGTGGCGGCGCCGCGGACGCTGCAGCGGACGCGGTTGTACTACTTCTGGATGGAATTGGCGACGGCGGGCATCCTCGGGGTGTTCACCGCCATGGACCTGTTCACCTTCCTGCTGGCGCTTGAGCTGTCGCTCTTTGCTGCCTTCTTCCTCATCCATCTGTTCGGGGAGGCGGGGAGCCGGAAGGCGGCGTTCAAGTTCCTGTTGTACCGCGGACTGGCCAGCGTCCTGTTCCTGGCGGCCCTGGTCGGACTGGCCTACGGCGCGGCGGGCGGCTTCGGCACCACGCAGCCGGACACGCAGGGGATCATCAACGGCGCAGGGGCGCTGACCTTCGACATCCCGACCTTGACCGATACCCTGCACAAGGCGTCGGAGGCGTTCTTCACGCCGCACGCCCGGTCGGTCCTGTTCCTCATCTTGTTGCTCGGCGTGTTGGTGGAAGAGGCGTTCGTCCCCTTCCACACCTGGCTGCCGACGACGCACGAGTTCAGCGACACGACGACGAACATGCTGATTGGCGGCGTGCTGACCAAGACCGGCGCGTACGCGCTGCTCCGCTTCGGCGTCGGGCTCCTGCCGGGTGAGGTGCGGCACTGGGGTGTGCTCATCGCGGTGCTAGGCGTCATCAACATCCTGTACGGCGCGTTCGCCGCCTGGGCGCAAAAGGACTGGCGGCGGCTCATCGCCTTTGGCAGCATCAGCCACATGGGCCTGGTGCTGCTCGGGGTCGCGGCGCTGAACGCGGCGGGACTCCAGGGCGCCATGTTCATGATGGTGTCCTCGGGTCTGCTGACCGCGCTGTTGTTCTTCCTGACGGGGGCCATCAAGGAGCGCACGCAGACGGCGCTCATCCCGTCCCTCGGCGGCCTGTCGCGGCCCATGCCGATGCTCTCCGGCTTCCTGCTGGTGGCGGCGCTGGGGTCGCTGGGGCTGCCGCTGACGAGCGGTTTCGTCAGCGAGATCCAGGCGTTCATCGGCGGCTTCGGGACGTATCCGGCGATCTCGTTCGTCGGCGTGATCGGCATCATCCTGTCGGCGGTGTACCTGCTGTACGCGATGGAGAAGACGACGTTCGGCCCGGCCAGGCAGTCGTACACCGGGCTTGCGGACGCGACGCCGCGCGAATATGTGCCGACGGTGGTCCTGACGGCACTGGTGCTGCTCATCGGCGTGTATCCCAGCGTGATCGGCGACCTGTTCGGTCTGTCGGTGCAGGCGCTGCTGAGGATTGGGGGTTGAGGCGATGCCGGCGACAGATCTGTTGCATCAACCGTACGGATCGACGATGGGGCCGATGATCATCGTCACCGCAGCAGCGTTTATCGTGATGATCCTGGAGTTTCTGCTCCGCAAGGGGGACCGCCGGTGGTTGTCGGGCCTGTCCCTGGCGGGGATTGCCGCAGCGTTGGTGGCGGCGCTGTGGAACTTCCACCACGAACCGGCCATTGCGCTGAATACGGTGGTGGTCGACGCCTTTGGCTCGGTGTTTTCGGTGCTCATCCTCATCAGCGCGCTGTTGGTGCTGCTGTTCACGCTGGACTACACGGGCAGGACGAAGGTGGCGAGTGAGCACACGTACCTGATCCTGTTCGCGGTGGTCGGCGCCCTGGCGATGGCGACGGCGGTCGATCTCGTCACGCTCTACGTCGGCCTCGAACTGCTGTCCGTGGCGAGCTACGTGTTGGTGGCGCTGCGGCGGCACTCGGCGCGGTCGGTGGAAGCGGGCGCCAAGTACCTCTTGATGGGAGCGGTCGGGTCGGCGGTGGTGTTGTACGGGATGTCGTTCGTCTACGGCATCTCGGGCACGACGAACCTGATTGAACTGGGATCCAACGGATTCGCGATGTACAACAACTACCCGGCCATCACGGTGCTGGCGTTCCTCCTGATGCTGGCTGGCATGGGCTTCAAGCTGTCGCTGGTGCCGTTCCACATGTGGACGCCGGACGCTTACGACGGCGCCCCGGCGCCGATCTCCGCCTTCCTGGCGACGCTCTCGAAGACGGCGGCGTTCGGGATGCTGCTGCGGATGCTCTTATTCGCGTTCAACGCGGCGGCCACGCAGTTGTTCTGGTGGGCGGGCGTGCTGGCGGCCGTCACCATGGTGGTCGGCAACCTGATTGCCCTGCCGCAGCGCAACATGAAGCGGCTGCTGGCGTTCTCCAGCGTGGCCCAGGCGGGCTACGTGCTGGTCCCGTTCGCCCTGATTCAGACGAACCACTTCAACGACTGGCCGGGCCTGTTCGACAGCATCTCGTTCTACCTGTACGCGTACACGTTCATGACCATCGGCGCCTTCGCCGTGGTCTACGTGGTGTCGCGCGCCCGCAACACCATCGACTCGGACGCCCTGATTGGCCTGTACCAGCGGTCTCCCTGGCTGGCGGCGGCATTGACGGTGTTCGTCCTGGGGCTGGCGGGCATGCCCTTGACGGCGGGCTTCATCGGGAAGTTCTACATCTTCACGGACACGGTGCACCTGCACCAGGCTTGGCTCGGCGTGCTGTTGTTCCTGACGAGCGTCGCGTCGTTCTACTACTACCTGGGCTGGGTGCGCAAGATCTTCCAGCGCGAGCCGGTGGGCGATATTGAACCCATCCGCGCCAGCGGCACGATGAACGTGCTGGTCGGCCTGTGCGTGCTGGGCACCATCGCGCTGGGCGTGGTCCCGGCGGTGCTGTTGCACCCGCTGCTCAACTCGGGCTGGCTGTATTGAGCGGCGGTGGATGGAGCGGCCCCGATGGCGGGGCCGCTTTCCATTTACCCATGGAACGAATCGTTGAGGACCATGTACGCTTCCCTGAGATTGGAGAATGCCAGGATGACGATTGCGGCCGAGATCCCCACCCATCGCTCCCTGGTCAACGGGCGTCTTTCGGACGAGGGGATGGCTTTCCGCTTCAGGGAAAACAGTGAATTCATTTCGTGGCGAGGCAGCGAGTCCGTCGCGGCAGCAAGCAAGGTGTAGGCAGCGAGCTCATACAAACCGCTTCGGTGGAGCACGGCAAACGACGGCGCCATCCGGTGGGGCAGCGGCATTCCAAACGGAGGTCGTGGCATAAGAACCTTTTCATGACATCGCCTCTCCACAAGGGATGGTCACCATAGGGGATTCGACGCCGGAATGAAATCAACAAGACAGAATCATCTGTATCATTTCTCCCTTCCATACCGTCATCTCGCCTCCACGAACATCCATGCGTGCAATGAATGCGGCTTCATTCTGCGAATCGACTCCCATATTCGCGAAGGGGTCCCGTTGTCCTTCTCTCGACCGCGCACCGTACGAAAGGACGATTGGCGCGGTCGGAGACGGCCCCGTGGGGTATCTGTCCAGGGTCGGCGGATGGCGATACGGCTGCGATCCCGGTGCGCAAGTTGGGCGGTGAGGCTCCATCCCGGCCCCTCAGGCCATCTGTCATCACCGCGCGGGTGGCAAACGGATCGCCCCTGTGCTGGGCAGCCTGGACGTCCCCCCAGAGCGAAGGGGACGGCGTTTGGCCGGATTTTCGGACTATGGAAGGCACTTCGCCGTCGCATTCATGGATTTGGCGGGCACGTTAGGCCGGGATTTCGGACAAAGTCGCGTGGTTTCCGCATTTCATCCTGCGATATTGTACGATTTTCCGGCCAAAACACCGGTTCCGACGTAGTCCAGGCAGGCGGCAACCCGGCATTTACTTCGGCGATTCGGCTTATGTCTCCCCAACGGTGTCGCGGGAAGCGGTCCCGGGCCGTCCCACAGCCACTTCTCCCGCATGCGGCCACGCATCCTTTGACAGCAACCCCCGCGACTTCCTGACCGAAATGTGTACCCATTGCAGAAGATGCCCGGTCTCATCTCTCCGAGAATGTCAGCCGGAAGGGAAGTCGACGCATGGACCAGCCGGAATGGCGCGACCCGCCACATCTCGATCCGTCGGACGCCGGGCGCTCACACGAACCACGGCGGCAACGCCGGCGTCTGGGAGGCGGACTACTATTGGTCCGAGGCCGACAATCAGTGGGTGCAGCCCACACAGATCTACATCGTCCAGACCATCGTCGGGGTTTCCGACGTTGGAAGCGGCTCCGTCTACTGGGAAGAGGCGCTGCCCGCTTCCTCGGGAAATGATCTCTATGTCGCCCAGATGCGGTATGATTCGAAGACCAACACCATGCAGTCCCTGTGGCTGGGGAACTGGGTGTACGGTCCTTCGTTCGCCGACGGGGATTCTTGGGTCGTCCAGATGCCAGACCAGACGCAGAAAGGGTGGACGGTGTACACCCCGGCGCAGTAGCGCCAGCCGTCGGGGGGTCCAGGTGCCGCCCGCCGTTCGCGGGACTATCAAGCCACCCCATATCGTGGAGAGGAGCCCTATGATGTTCACCATTCGATCCGAAAGTCCAAAAGACTTCACTTCCATCCGGGAGGTACACCTGCGCGCGTTCGAGGGCGAAGGGGAAGCCAACCTGGTGGAGGCCGTACGCGCCTCCGACAACTTCGTCCCGGAGCTGTCCCTGGTGGCCGTGACGGACACTGATGAAGTGGTCGGCCACATCTTGTTCAGCATCGTGGGGATTGAGACCGACACCGGGATGGTGCCCACGCTCGCCCTGGCCCCAATGGCTGTCTTGCCTGAATATCAACATCAGGGCATCGGGTCCGCCCTCGTCCGGGAAGGCTTGCGGAGGGCCGCAGAGCTCGGCTTTGAACACGTCGTCGTATTGGGCCACCCGAACTTCTATCCCAAATTCGGGTTTGTGCCGTCCACGGCGAAAGGCATTCAGTCTCCGTTCCAAGTGCCGGAGGAAGTGTTCATGGTCCATGAAATCCAAGCGGGTTCGCTCGACTCCATACGCGGCACGGTGAAGTATCCGCCTGCGTTCGATCACGTGTAACCGAGCACGAGCGGGACCGCGCATGACCCAACGAAGCAGGAGATCCCGCGCGGCCGCCGAACCCTAACGAAAGGAGGGGAGCCACCGATGCTCGCGAGCGCCATCGATCAAAGCCGCGCCGTCCTCATGGCCGTCGACGGCTTGGTGTTCATCGTCGCCTTCTTGTTCGGCACCTACGTCTGGTGGCGGGCGCTCGCCATCCTCAAGTGGGAGAAGTTTGTGTTCGATCCGTTCGGGCACCAAACCCGCGTGCTCCGCTTCCTGCTCGCGCTCTGCGGTGGATTTGTCCTGGCCGTGGTCGCGGTGATCTACGTGCTCGCCGGGCAGGCGCTGCGCATCTTGCTCTGATTTATCGGTGAGGAGGACTTGCATGAACCGACCCGATGGATGTCCCACGCATTCCCTGTCCGGGGGGTGGCGCCGATTCGCGCTGTGCGTGGCCGGCCTGCACGTGGTCGGCCTGTTGCTGTGGCTTCCGGCGTTGCCAGGGCACCCGATTCTCCTCGGCATGGGGCTTCTGGCGTACACGTTCGGGTTGCGGCACGCGCTCGACGCCGACCACATCGCCGCGGTGGACAACACCGTGCGCAAGCTGACGGAGCAGCGGCGAGATCCCTCCGGCGTCGGCTTCTTCTTCGCCCTCGGCCACTCCACGGTCGTCATCCTGACGGCCATCGCCACCACCTTCGCCATGCACTGGGTGGAGCGGGCGCTGCCCGGATTTGAGGCGGCGGGCGGCGTGATTGGCGGCACCGTCTCCGGTCTGTTCCTGCTCATCGTGGGGTTCATCAACTTCGCCATCCTGGGGCGGACCCTGCAACTCGCGCGCCGCGCGGGCACACCGGGCGTCGGCGCCGGCGCCTCCCCGGCCGGGCCGCTGACCGCCCTGTTGTGGCCCCTGTTCCGGTTCGTGAGCCGGAGTTGGCACGTGTATCCCATCGGTTTCCTGTTTGGGCTGGGGTTTGACACGGCCAGCGAGATCGCACTGCTCTCCATGTCCGCCTCGGCCGCCCATCAGGCCGTGCCGGTGTCCGGGCTGACGGCCCTTCCCATCCTCTTCTCCGCAGGCATGACCCTGCTCGACACCGCCGACGGCGTGTGGATGGCCAGCGCCTATCGGTGGGCCTTCGCCGATCCCGTGCGCAAACTCCGCTACAACCTGACGGTCACGTCCATCTCCGTCGCCGCCGCCATCACCATCGGTGTCATCGAGCTCGTGCAGGTGTGGAGCCCGCAGATGGGACTGAACGGGGGAATCTGGAAGAGCCTTCAGGAGCTCGACATCGGGCCGCTGGGCGTGGGCCTCATTCTGGTCCTGGCGGCCATCTGGGGTGTGACCCTCATCGCGTCGCGCGCGTCGCGTCGGCGGGGCGTGAGCGCCTAGGCGCCTCGCCACGCCGCGGTGCGTGCGGTGCGTCCCGCACCGGGCCGCGTTTCATGCCGGGCCTGCGCCTCCCCACCCAGGCGCGCCATTCGAGAGGAGGACTTGCACATGTCTGAAGCTTGGAGAAGTTATTTGGAGACCCATCGGGATCGATTTCTCAACGAATTCCTCGAACTGCTGCGCATTCCCAGCGTGTCCACCGAACCCTCGCTGGCTGGCGAGGTGCGGCGAGCGGCGGAGTGGACGGCGGATCGACTGCGCCAGGCGGGCATTGAAAACGTGCAGGTGATGGACACCCAGTGCCACCCGGTCGTGTACGGTGACTGGCTGCATGCCGGGGCGGACAAACCGACGCTCCTGTTCTACGGCCACTTCGACGTCCAACCGGCCGATCCGCTGGAGCTCTGGACCTCTCCGCCGTTCGATCCGCGCGTCGAAGACGGCTGTATCTTCGCCCGCGGCGCCAGCGACATGAAGGGGAGCCTGTTGCTGCCCGCGATTGCCTGCGAGGCCCTGTTGAAGACGGAGGGCAAGCTGCCCGTGAACGTCAAGTTCCTGTACGAGGGCGAGGAGGAGATCGGCAGCCCCTCGCTGACGCGGTTCATTCAGGAGAACCGGGACAGGCTGGCGTGCGACATGGTGGTGTGCGCGGACGGGGGCGTCGGTTCCGAGGACGATCCGGTGGTCAATGTCGGCCGACGCGGCCTGACGGCGCTCGAGGTGACCGTGCGCAGCGCCAACACCGACCTGCACTCCGGTGGGGCCGGCGGCATGGTGCACAACGCCCTGCACGCGTTGGTCCAGATCCTCGCCTCCATGCGCGACGAAGAGGGCCGCATCCTCGTCGAAGGCTTCTACGATGACGTGAGGCCGTTGACGGAGGAGGAGCGGGCGGAGATCGCGAAGGCCCCGTTCGACGCCGATGCGTACAAGGCCGCCATCGGCATCAAGGACTTCTTCGGCGAGCCGGAGTACACCCCGCAGGAGCGCAACGTCGCCCGCCCGACGCTGGAGGTCAACGGCCTGTGGGGCGGCTACCAGGGCGCCGGGACGAAGACCGTGATCCCGTGCGAGGCGCACGCCAAGATCACCTGCCGCCTCGTGCCGGACCAGGATCCCGAGCGGGTGGCGAAGTGCGTGATCGATCACATCCACAAAGTCGCCCCACGCCAAGTCGAGGTCTCCATTGAGACGTTCCCGGGCGACGCGGACCCGTACCTGCTGCCGGCGGATCACCCGGGTCTCCAAGCCCTGGAGAAGGCGGTGGCCGCCGTGTCGAAGAAGTGGCCGGCCCGGGTGCGCGGCGGCGGGACGGTGCCCATCACGGGCATGATGAAGCGCCTGCTCGGCGTCGACACCATCACGCTCGGCGCCTCGGGCGGGATGGAGCGCGCCCACGCGCCGAACGAGTTCGTTCGCATCCGGAACTTCGAGCGGATCCAGTACGCGTACTGCATGCTCTTGCAGGAGCTCGGCGCGCGCTGAGTTCGCGGGGGTAGGGGGGCGCCGTGCGGGGGCCGGTGGGCCGGTGGGCGGCGCGGCACGGTGTTCGCGAGGGGCGGCGGGATCGATAGCAACGGTTCTGTATTTACGGAAGCTGCGGCAGCCGGATGTAACATCGGTTTCGTACTTATCCGCCATCGCGGCGTCGTCCACGGGCATACTAGCGGAAACGGTGGAGACCTTTTGGAGGTGACGCGGATGCCCCTGGATGATGACCGTCGCGGCCGTGTGCGGCGGGCGGTGTGCCTCGCGCTCGGAGCTGCGTTGGTGGCCGCTGTGCCGCAGATCGGCACGGTGCAGGCTGAGTCGGTGGGCCCGGACCCGGCGGAGGCGTCGCGGGTGGTGCAGGCCGAGTCGGCGAGTTCAGGCCTGGCCAGGGGGGCGTGGGCCACCCAAGCCGAACCCGCGAGCTCAGGCCCAGCCGGGCCGTCGCGGGCGACGAAACCCGCGACGACGCAGCCCGCGGCGGCGAGCGAGCCTCTGGCCCTCGCCGCTTCGACCCCCCGGTCCCTCGCCGCTCCGGCCCCCGCGGTTCCGGCGCAACCGGTCCTCCTGGCCACTGCCGCCCCGCAGGCCCAAGCCCCGCAACCCGGCTCCCGGGCCCCAACCAAGCCGGCACAGCGTCCCAATGTCAAGCCGGAGCCGGCGTACGCGCCGTGGGGCAGGATGGCCATGCGGATCGTGCAAAATCGTTATCCCAAGGCCGCCATCGTCGACTACCTGCACGTCGGGCGGCGCAACCTGTCGGCCACCCGGGCGCAGGAGACGTTCAAGCTGTGGTTGCGGCAAGGAAAGCAGGAGTTCGGCGTGTACGTGACCATCACGTTCAACACGCAGACCCAACGCGTCCTTCGCACCGATCTGCGCAGGACGGTGCGCTAAAACGACGGACCCTGCGGCAAGCTACCAGCGTGCGAAGCCACTGCGGCGAGCTCCCGCGGGAAGCCGCCACGGCACGCCAGGCGCGCGAAGCCACTGCAGCAAGCAACCGCGGCAAGCCATCCCGGTAAGCCACTACGGCCAGCCACCACGGCAAGCCCCCGCGGGGGATGGCGGAGCCAATCACCGGGATCGATCCCCAAAACAGGGGGTTGTGAATTATTTCGTTTGGCTATACGATATAGCTGAATGGGGTGGAGCTATGGCAGGCGAGATGTCGCTGGAGGTCCTGTTCGAGGACCTGCAGAAGGTGAACCGGGCGCTGCGGGCGGGATCGTTGCGGCAGGGCGATCTGCAGATCACGCGGGTCCAGTGGATGATCCTGCGCACCCTGCGCAAACGGCCGGGGTGTCCCATCGGGCAGTTGGCGGAGAAGTTGGACGTGCGGCCCAGCACCATGTCCCAGATGCTCGATCGCTTGGAGAAAATGGGCTGGATCATCCGCCGCATCAGCAGCACCGATTCGCGCGTCCGCACGGTCGATCTCACGCCGGAGGGGGAGCGCGTCATCCGCGCGGTCGAGAGCACCTGGCTGTCGCGCCTGCGCCGTCCCTTCGAGGCGTTGAGTGAGGAGGAGCGCGTGCAGCTGGTGACGCTGTTCCACAAGCTCGCGCAGGCCATCCCCGCCGACCGGGGTGTGGACGATCCGGACGGGCAAGCCATCCCGCCCGACCGCAGCGTGGACGAACCCCGCGGGCCGCACGATTTCGCCACTGGCCAGGGCGATCCCGTCGACCGCTGACCTCGCACGCCGGCAACGCACGCCCCAAGCATCCAGGGGAGGGATCCGGATGAGCCAGGGGGACCATCCGCCGATGTCCGATTCCGTCGTCGTCGAGGGGCTCAGCAAGCGGTTCGGCGCTTATCAGGCCGTGGACGACGTCTCCTTCCGCACCCAGGCGGGGGAGTGCTTCGGGCTGCTCGGCCCCAACGGGGCGGGCAAGTCCACCACCATCAAGATGCTGGCCACACTGCTCCGGCCGGACGCAGGCCGTGCCCTGGTCGCCGGATTTGATGTCGTGGCCGAGCCGCAACGGGTTCGATCCGCCATAGGCTACGTCCCCCAGATGCTCTCGGTGAACAGCGCCCTGACCGGGTACGAGAACCTCGTCATCTGCGCCCGGCTGCAGGGGCTTCGTCCCAGGGCGCGGAAGGTGCGGATCGACGAGGTCATCACCATGCTTGGGTTAGAGGACGCGGCCCACCGGCTGGTGCGCACCTACTCCGGGGGAATGGTGCGGCGCCTCGAGATCGGCCAGGCGATTCTGCACCGGCCGAAGGTCCTGTTCCTCGACGAGCCGACGGTCGGACTCGATCCGGTCGCCCGCCAAAGCGTCTGGGAACACATCGAACGCCTGCGCCGCGATTACGGCATGACCGTGTTCCTCACCACCCACTACATGGAGGAAGCCGAATCCCTGTGCAGCCGCATCGCCATCATGAGCCGCGGGCGCGTCGCCGCACTCGGGACGTTGGCGGAGCTGCGGGATCGCGTCGGCAATCCGGAGGCGACCCTCAACGAGATCTTCGTCCACTTCGCCGGCCAATTCCAACACGAGGGAGGGCTGCGGGATGTCTCACGCACACGCCGGATCGCACGCCGCCTCGGTTGAGACGCAGCCCGACGTCTACACGAACCCGGTATGGCGCTACCTCGTCCACGCGGCGACCATCGTGGATCTCGAGCTGCGCAAGCTCCGCCGCGATCCCAGCGAGCTCATCATGCGCGCCGTCCAACCGGCCCTGTGGCTGTTGGTGTTCGGCCAGGCCTTCGGGCGTCTGCGCGCGGTGCCCACCGGCGGGGTGCCGTATCTCGCCTTCCTCACGCCCGGCATCCTCGCGCAGTCCGTGACGTTCATCTCCATCTTCTACGGGATCGCCATCATCTGGGAGAGGGACATGGGGATCCTGCAGAAGTACCTGGCGACGCCCATGCGCCGTTCCGCGCTCGTTCTCGGCAAGCAGCTGGGCGCCTCGACCCGTGCCATCAGCCAAGCCGTCGTCATCCTCGTGCTGTCCTGGCTCGTGGGGGTGCGGCTGCATGTGGGGTGGAACGTGATCGCCGTGTTGATTCTCGTCATCCTGGGCGCCGCATTTTTCGCCGGCATGTCGATGGTGCTGGCCGCCTTGCTCAAGACGCGGGAGCGGATGATGGGCATCGGCCAGGTGATCACGATGCCGCTGTTCTTCTCCTCCAACGCCCTGTATCCCATCAGCATCATGCCGGCCTGGCTGAAGGTGGTTGCGACCATCAACCCCATGACCTACCTGGTCGACGGCCTGCGCGGCCTCCTGCTCGGCACAGGCACGCACGCCGTCTGGGCGGACGCGTTGATCCTCGCCTTCGCGGGCACGCTGATGCTGGCCCTGGCGTCGTACCTGTTCCCGCGCCGGCTGGCGGGGTGACGCGGTGGCACCGGGGGATGCCTCGCGCGTTTGCGACCTCGATCCCGCGGGATCGTAAATGCGAAAAGGTGGTTATATGCGGACGCCGTCGCTATCAATCCCGCCGTCCCACACCATAACCACAACTCTGTTGTTACGGGGCGCGCACGCCGCTCCGTCTCTATGGACTCTATGAACTTCCGCTTCCCGATTGGTATAAATCCTTTCCTCTCCGCCCACACTGCCAGTAGAGACCCGGAGCGGAAAGGGGAGGTCCACGATGAAACGGTGGTTGTTGGCGGCATTGGTGGTTGGGGTGGGGGTGTCGATCGCGCAGTCCCACACCGCCTCGGCTGAAGCGGCCGGTTCGGCACAGGCGGTGCAGGCGAGCGGCCCGTCGGCAACAGCGCCTTCGCCGGCCCGCGCCATCACGGCCTCGGCGCGCACCAGCGCCCCTGGGAACACCAGCGCCGTCGGGAAGACCAGCGCCACCGGAAGCACCAGTACCGTCGGGAACATCAGCGCGGTCGGGAACACCACGCCGGACTCCGCCCGTGCCTCGGCGGACCTCGTGATCCAAAGCTTCGCGGCGACGGGGGCCAGCGCGAGCGGGTACGAGGTGCACAACTGGAGCCAGTCGGAGGGGCGGTTCCTGTCTGAAGCGGAATTGCAAGGGCTTCTGGGCAAATTAAAGCAGGAATTCCATATCCAAAACGCGAAGCAGGTGCATCAAGCGGGAAGAAACGACACGTTTTGCGCAATCTATGGGGAGAGGGCCGACGGCGCCAGCGTCATTCTGACCGCGTCCTCGTATCACCCGAGCCAGGGCCCGGATACGACCGTGTTGGTGGTCCGCATCGACAAGGCCTGGACCACGCCCGTCACTCCGGTGGCGTCCGCGGCGGCCCCCACGTCCGCGGCGTTGCCTACGTCGGCGGCGCCACCCACGTCCAAACCGGCCTCCGGGGCGGCATGGGGCAGCCTCGCCACGGGGTTCCGGGCCGACTTCGCCCAGGTCCGGCAGGGCGTCGCAAACGCCGGTTTTACGCCACAAATTAGCGGTTGTATCGAAGGATCCGTGAATGCTAGAATGAGTGGCGGTCAAAAGGAGCGGCTCATCTCCGAAGCTTTAGGGGCAGTCCGAGCGCACCAAGTGGAGGGAATTACCAGTGGCGGCGTCATGAGCATCTCGGCCGATTCCCCCGGGGTTGCGAACGGCATCCTGACCCATGGACATCGCATGAACCTGCAAGTGGCCATCCATGACGACACCTACCACGAGCGAACCAACGTCCTGGTCGGTACGCCCATCATCACCATCCCCTACTGACGGCGACCGTCCGTGCGCCGGAAGGGGGGCGGCGTACCGTGGCTCCCACCCGAAGGACGCGGAGTTTGGCGCACAGGAGTTGACGCAATGGCAAAGATCATCATCGACGGCGGCCGCCGCCTGGAGGGGACGGTTCGCATCGGCGGAGCAAAAAATGCCGTGCTGCCCATCCTTGCAGCCAGCCTGTTGGCGTCCCGGGGAGTCAGCGTGATCGAAGAAGTCCCGTCGCTGCTCGACGTGCAGCACATGGCCCAGACCATCGCTGCCCTGGGGGCCAAGGTGGACTGGATCGATCACGCCATTCGCGTCGACGCCACGCAGCTGCGGAGCGTGGAGCCTCCGTACGATCTCGTTCGCCGCATGCGGGCGTCTTTTGTCGTAGCGGGACCTTTGCTGTCCCGGTTCGGCGAAGCCATCATCGCCCTGCCCGGCGGCTGCAACATCGGCCCGCGACCCGTGGATCTACATATCAAGGGCTTCGAGGCGATGGGGGCCTCGGTGACGATGGAGAACGGGTGCGTACATCTGCGCGCGCCCCGCGGCGGTCTGCGGGGGGCGCGGATCTACCTGGACATCGCCAGCGTCGGGGCCACCCAAAACATCATGATGGCGGCGTGTCTGGCCAACGGCCAGACCATCATCGAGAACGCGGCGAAGGAGCCGGAAAATGTCGATCTCGCCAACTACCTCAACGCCATGGGTGCCCGCGTGCGCGGGGCCGGGACGGATACCATCCGGATCGACGGCGTGAAGGAGTTGACCGGGGCCGTGCACAGCGTGATCCCGGACCGCATCGAGGCCGGGACGTTCCTCATCGCGGGCGCGGTGATGGGCAACGGCGTCTACGTGGAGAACGCGTTGTCGCAGCATTTGGCGGCGTTGATCGCGAAGCTGACGGAGGCCGGCGCCCAGCTTGAGGACGACGTGCGGGGCATCAAGGTGTGGCCCATCGAGGGATCGCGGCTGCGGGCCATCGACGTGAAGACGCACTACTACCCGGCTTATCCGACGGATCTCCAGGCCCAGATGGTCGCCGCGCTCACGACGGCCCAGGGGACGAGCATGATGACGGAGACGGTGTTCGAGAACCGCTTCATGCACGTGGCGGAGCTGCAGCGCATGGGCGCCGAGATCCACATCGAGGGGCGGACGGCGGTCATTGAAGGCATCGAGGCCCTGACGGGCGCGGAGGTCACGGCCACCGACCTGCGCGCGGGGGCGGCCCTCGTCATCGCGGGGCTGATGGCGAACGGCACCACCACCGTCAGCGGGGTGCACCACATTGATCGGGGTTACGAAGACCTGGTCGGCAAGTTCCAGTCGCTCGGCGCGAGCATCCGCCGCGTGGAGGAATAGCCGGCCGGGATGGGACAAGCGGTAACCGGAGGGCGGCCGGGTCGGGCGCGGCTCGGTCACGGGCCGAGGGGCCCCCGGCCGTGTTGCCGCCCGGCCAAGTCCGGTACATACAGAATGAGGCTCGCTGCGAGGGTGCGGCGGGCCTCTCTGTTTGGGTTCGCTGGCAAAGCGCCCACAAAAAGACGCAGCCGCAGGACCGGCTGCCAAGGGTAAGGGGGAAACAGAACAGAGGAAGAAGTGAACGGCCAATCGCACGGCTGCCAGGGCGTTGACCGGCACCGGAGCGTTCCTGCATCGGTGCTTGTTATACGCATACGATCCTGCCGCCATCGTTGTGGGGGTTCTACGGTTTCGGATTTGTCCGACATCCAAGTACCCAGCCCGCGTGACGGTCCCTGTCGATTTCAGTGGACGGTCTGTCCGCAGGCGCTCTCAGGCGCTGACGGATGCCACGGGTTCACCTCCCGGCCCAACTTTTCCCGGACAACCGCCCGGGTGGGCGCACGTCCAGGAGCCGCATCCCCGGTTCACGTATCGTAACGGCAGAGACCAAAATCCCCACCGGAGGGTGTCGGCGATATGGAAGTGCATATCATCCACAAAGAGATTGTCAGGCCGTACGTCGGCAAGTGGGTGCATTGTCACTCCGTCTACGGGATGCATGCCGGGTTGCTGCACCGTGCGTTGCACGACGGGATCGTGCTCATCCACCCGGTGACGCTGGCCAGCGGATCGCCGCAGGAAGAAGGGCAGATCCGCGCCGAAGGGGACGCCCCCCTGGCGGCCGGAGACGTGCGCCAGGCGCAATTCTTCCTGCCGTTTCCGGGTCTGTTCATCCCGTACGGCGGCATTTTCGGCCTCTGGCCCCGGCCGCCCATCATCATCTGAGGTCCCCCGCGCGATCCTTCGCCCATAGCGGGGGACCCCGCCCGGGCTTCTCCCGCGGCTGCGGCCCGGCAACGCCCCGTCCCGCCTCGCGACGCACCGCGGCTGCCGCGCGTCTCTCATCCCTCCTTCATAATCCCGCCCCCGCGCGCATACTCATCATCCCAGGTTGTCCGCAACCGATGCCCTGCGGAGGAGGGACAGGCCTTGCCCAATCCGGAGAACACCCATCCCCAACCCCAAGCCGCGCCGAACGGCGAGAAGGACGAGGTGCCCCAGGCGGCGGAACCCGCGCCGAAGGGGGAAGTCCGCCCGGTCACCCCGGTGATTCCCCTGCCGCGATCCCGCTCCGCACCCCACAGCCCTGCCGCCTCGTCCCAGCCACGGCCGGAGCGCGCCCAGCGGGGTGCGGGCCTGCGCAACCTGCAGGTCCGGCGTGGCGCACGTCTGCGCAACCTTCCGGCCTTGCGCGGGGGTCTGCGCCTCCTGGCGGCCCTTCGCGGGCTCTGGCCGCACCAAGACCCGCCCGCCCTTCTGCGTCCGCGCGCCCTCTGGCGCCGGGTGCACCGCCGCCTCCACCCAGGGCCGCTGGGGTGGCCGGGCAAGGCTGGGATCGCCTTCGCCGCCGCGTTCGCTGCCGTGGTGCTCCTGCCGGCGGGGATGGCGCTGACCGTGCACGGGAAGGGCGGGGGAGGCCTCGGGATGGAAGCCTGGGTGGACAGTTGGGACGCCCACACCGTGCTGCGCGTGTACCACATGGAGACCGGCCAGGTGACGCCCGTGGCGTTGAACGACTGGCTGGTCGAAGTCCTGGCCGCGCAGATGAGCCCCGACGCGCCCATGGACGCCCTCCAGGCCGCCGCTGTCGCCGCCCGGACCTACGCGGTGCGGGCGCTGTCCCATCCGGCGGAGGACGGCTCCGCGTTCGCCTATCAGCACAACGCCGACCTCACCGACAGCCCCGTCCTCGATCTCCCGCTCCTCCCCGCCGAGGCCCAGGCCCAGCGCTACGGCGCGCGCAACCCCGTGTACAGCGCCCGCCTGCAGCAGGCCGTGCAGGCCACCGACGGCCGGATTCTGACCTACAAAGGCCAACCCATCCTCGCCTTCCTCTTCGGCCAATCCGCCGGGCGGACGCGGGACGCCGCGCAGGCGCTCGGGCGGTCGCTGCCGTATCTGCCCTCCGTCCCCTGTCCGGACGACGCCGCCCATCCCGTCACGCAGACGCTCCAGTTCACGCCCGTCGATCTCGCCGGTCGCCTCAACTGGCCCCCTTCCGCAGGACTGCCTGACCCGTCCGCGTTCCGCGCGGTCGCCCAGGATTCGTACGGCTACGTGAAGATCGTGGCCTGCGGGGACCGGACCTGGTCCGGGACTGACTTCGCCGCCCGGCTCGGGCTCGCCTCGACCCACTTTCAACTGTCGGCGCAGGCGGGGAAACTCGTCGTGCGGGTGCAGGGGGAGGGCAGCGGGATCGGCATGAGCCTGCACGAGGCGGCGGCGATGGCCGGGCGGGGGAAGGCGTGGCGGGACATCCTGTCCACCTTCTATCCCGGCACGGAGGTCACGGGTGGTTCGTGAGGGGCGCGCACCGGCGGAATCCATTCCCTGGCCAGCATCTCCCCCGGATTCTGACAATCTCATGCGCCGCGTGGTATAAAACATTGGCAATGTGGCGACACTCGTGAATGAGGTGAGCGCCACATGGATGAAAACAAGCATCCAAACCAGAATCTGAGCAAAGAGAATCCAAAGGGCAGCCAGGCTCCGGAGACCCCGGGCAGCGCCCCCATTGCATCCCGCCGCGTCTTCTCGAAACGCTGGGTCTACCCGGCCATCTACCTCGGCGCCGCAGCGCTGATCATCGGACTCATGTATGTAAAGAGCCAGACAGGCACCAGTCCGGTGACCAGCACGGATGTCAACGAGGGGCAGGGCCAGACCACGACGACCACCACGCAGGCGCTGACGTGGCAATGGCCGGCCGATCCCGCCGCCGCCACCAAGGTCACCCTGGGCTTCTACCCGGCCAAGGGCACGGCCGATCAGCAGGCCGCCGCGCTGGTGTCGTACGACAACGGCTACTATCCGCACCAGGGAGTCGACATCAAGGCGGGCTCCGGCCAGCCGTTCACGGTCCTGGCCGCGGCCGACGGCAAGGTGACCGCCGTCAACGCGGATCCCAACAACCAAGCCAACCAACTCAAAGGGTTGACGGTGGTGGTCACGTCTCCCGGCGGCTACGAGGAGCATTACGAGTCTCTCTCCGCCGTCAAGGTCAAGGTCGGGGACACGGTCCGCGCCGGACAAGCCATCGGCACTTCGGGCACGTGCCTCTTCGAGCAGTCGCAGGGCAACCACCTGTTCTTCGCCGTCTACAAGGATGGCCAGTTGATTGACCCGGCGACGGTGCTGCCGAAGAGCTGAGGCTCGCCTGAAAGATTTCCTGGAACAATCACGTACGAGACGCGCGACGATACGGGGTGACGGTCGCTTCCAAAGGAAGCGGCCGCCTTTTTATTTCCCGGGGAGGATTTGCGAGAAAACGAGAGGGAATAGCCAAAAACAAGCCCTGACAAGCTCTAACCGCGTGTCACAAGGCATATGGTGTACACCCCCTCATATACTGTATCAGACCATCTGAGCAAACCTGGGGAGGCGAGGGGAGTGCATGATTATATCAAGGAGCGTACGCTGAAGATCGGCGAGTATATTGTCGAGACGCGCAACACGGTTCGCACCATCGCGCGCGAATTCGGGGTGTCCAAGAGCACGGTCCACAAGGATCTGACCGAGCGGCTGCCGGAGATCAACCCGGAGCTGGCCGGCCGGGTCAAGGAGATCCTCGAGTACCACAAGTCCATCCGGCACCTGCGGGGAGGAGAGGCCACGAAACTCAAGTACAACAAGGAGGCGTCGGACGACGCCCAAGCGCGATCCGCGTCGAAAAACTTTCAAACGAGAAAAGGAGTTTCCAGCGGTCTGTAGAATCACTCTCTATTCGGACGAAACGTGATTGACACACCCATGCGCGTTGGGTGCTTGCGCCTCAGCGCCCTCGGTGGAAGGCCATTGCAGCTTGTGCCTGCGCGAACTCTGGGACATCCGTACCGTGGCAGCAGATACGCTCCGATGCACGCTCAGTTGGGGAGGACTCGCCGCAAATGTTTTCCAAAGACATCGGTGTCGATCTCGGCACCGCAACGGTTCTCATCCACGTCCGGGGACAGGGGATTGTCCTCAACGAACCCTCAGTGGTCGCCATTGATCAGACGACGAAGCAGGTGGTCGCTGTCGGCGAAGAGGCCAGGCAGATGCTCGGCCGCACGCCCGGCAACATCGTCGCCATTCGCCCGTTGCGCGAGGGCGTCATCGCTGACTTTGAAGTGACGGAAATCATGCTGCGCCATTTCATTCGGAAAACCATCGGCAACAGCGTCATGATGCGTCCGCGCGCCATCATCTGCGTCCCCGCCGGCATCACGTCGGTCGAGCAGAAGGCGGTTCGGCAAGCCGCGGAGGCGTGCGGCATCAAGCACGTTGATCTCATAGAAGAACCGAAAGCGGCCGCCATCGGCGCCGGCTTGAACATCTTCGAGCCGAGCGGCAGCATGGTGGTCGACATTGGAGGAGGCACCACGGACGTCGCGGTCCTCTCGCTCGGCGACGTGGTGACCTCCGCTTCTCTGCGCATCGCGGGGGACAAGTTCGACGAGGCCATCGTCAAATACATCAAGCGCGTGCACAACCTGCTCATCGGTGAGCGCACTGCGGAAGAGCTGAAGAAAGAGCTCGCCACCGTGTACCCGAACAGCCGGACCGGCGAGATGGACGTGCGCGGCCGCGACATGGTCAGCGGCCTCCCCAAGACCGTGACCGTGCACGCCGAGGAGATGCGGGAAGCGTTGCAGGAACCGGTGGAGCAGATTGTCGCCGCGGCCAAGTCGGTGCTGGAGCGGACACCGCCGGAACTGGCGGCCGACATTTTCGACAAGGGCGTCGTGCTCACCGGTGGCGGGGCGCTCGTCGACGGCCTGGACAAGCTGATGATGGATGAGCTGCAGATTCCGGTGCACGTCGCGGAGAATCCGACCCACTGCGTGGTCCTGGGCACGGGCATCATGCTCGAGAGCCCGTACTACAAGAAGTTCAGGGCGAGCGCCAAACCATCGGGGCGGCCGAGCGGCGCGGCGGAGCGGATGTGAAGCGATGCGAGATCGCGCTGGGAAGGAGGATGACCTGTGATCCGAGGACTGACCACGGCCGCATCCGGGATGACGGCTGCGGAACGGATGCAGCAGGTGCTCACCAACAACCTCGCCAACACCGAAACCCCAGGGTTTAAGGCGTCAAACGCCGAATTGCTCAGCTTTCCGGAGCAGTTGCTGCACATCATGGACTACCAGGGCGGCAACCCGGCATTGGGACCGGCCATCGGCACGATGCCGACGGGGGTCACGTTCCAAGAGGGCGTGCTCTGGTTCAGCCAGGGCGATCTCGTGCAGACGGGCAGGGCATTGGACGTGGCCATCTCGGACACCACCCCCGCCGGCCCGTACGCGGCGGTGGCGGCGGGGCCGGGGGGCGGCGCCGGTGCCGGCGGTGCGCCGGGCCTGGCGTCGGTCCAGGGCCCGGTGACGACGGGGGCCGGCGGCGTGCTGCAGGTGAACGGGCGCCCGCTGGCGGTCGTCGGGGCGAATGGACAAGCCATTCCCGGCGTGATGGCTATCCGCAATCCGGCCTATCAGGGCGTGGCCCTCACCGCGGCGGACGGTACGGCCAATTACGATGCCCAAGGCAATCCTTCCTACCTGTTCGCAAACGCGGCGGGGCAGGTGCTCGGGCGGCCCGGCCAGCCGGGCTGGGAAGGCGCGTCGCTGCGCGTGGGGACGGAAGCGGACATGGGCTGGCACAGCTTCTTCCCGGTCGCCTTCTCCTCGGGACAGGTGGCGCAGGGCCTGGTCCTGACGCGGGACGGCCATTTCGACGTGGACGGGAACAACATCCTGGTGGACGCGTCCGGGCGTCCGGTGCTCCCGGTGGGGGCGGACGGGCTGCCAATCCTCAACGGGCGCATTCGCATCAACCCGAACTACACGGGGACGGAACTGTTCGGACCGGACGGCGGGCCCGTGGTGGATGCGCAGGGGCAGGCGTCGTACAGCGTGATCGACACCAACGGAAACGTGATTGCGGGGCGGCTCGGCACGGTGGACGCGGACGTGACGCAGCTGCAGCCGCTCGGCGAGACGGAGTTCGAGGTCGGCGGAACGCTGAATCCGGCTCAGGTGCGGGCGTTGCTGCGGCCGGGCACGGGTGCGCTCAAGCCGGGTGCAGAGGAGCAGAGCAACGTCGACGCGGCGGCCACGATGACGAAGATGATGGCGGTGCTGGCGCAGTACGAGGCGAACCAGCGGGTCATCCGCACGGAGGACAGCCTGCTGCAATTGGCGGTGGAGCAGGTCGGCAAGGTCAACGCGTGATGAGGACGCGGCCGCCGGGCGGAAGGGAGGAGTCGCTATGCAGTCGCTGTGGACGGGGCTGTCGGCGTTGCAGGCGAGTTTACGGTGGTTGGACAGGGTCTCGGAAAACGTGGCCAACAGCGATACGCCGGGGTATGCGGCGGACGCGGGATCGTTCGCGGACACGTTCACCCAGGTCTGGTCGTCGCAGGCCACCGCGCCGAGCGTCGCAGGCCGCTATACGCCGCCGGGCTGGGCGGGGGGCACGGGGGTGCTGGCCGTCAGCGCGGAGAAGCGGTTTGAGGGCATGCCGTTGCAGCGCACGGATAACCCGCTCGATCTCGCCGTCCAAGGCAACGCCTTCTTCCTGGTGGCGGGGCCGGATGGCCAGACCCGCCTGACGCGGGCGGGCAACTTCATCTGGAGCCGCCGGCCGGACGGGACGGTGGTCCTGGCGACGCAGACGGGTGATCCCGTGCTTGACACGCAGGGACGCCCGGTGCAGGCCCCTGGGGGCCAGACGGACGGCTTCACCGTCAGCGCCCAGGGAGACGTCAGCTTCGGCGGGAGGGCGACGGGCCAGCGGATTGCCCTGGCCGAGGTGTCGCTGCCGGATCAGCACCTGGTGCCGATCGGGAACAACGAGTACATCCCGGACCCGGCGGCGAACGTGCGCGTGGTGAACGCGGGGGCGGCTGGCGCGGCCGGTGGTGCCGGAGCGGGCACGGACACCGTTCTGCAGGGGGCGTTGTCGATGAGCAGCGCCGATCTGGTCAAGCAGATGACCGATTTGATTCAGGCCCAGCGGATGTTCGATTTGAACGCCGAGGCCCTTCAAGTCACCAACCGCATGATGCAGGACGCGAACGGGATCAAGGCGTGATGGAAGGGCGCGGTTGATGACAGCAAGCGCGCGTCATTCATCCCGGGATGGCCGCCGCTCGCCTTCCGGGTCCTCCTCATCGGCATTCGATTTCTTGAAGAATCCCAGCTTTTCCGCGTCCTCCAGGCGGTAGCTCAACACGATGAAGGCAAAGCGGCTCTGGGGTTCGCCGGACGCGTCCGCGGGCGAGTCCAGGGGCAAGTCCCCGGACGTGACCTCGCGCGGGTCCCCGGATGCGTTCATAGGCGTGTTCTCGGACGTGCTCAGGGAAGTGTCCCCGGGCGCGCTCAGGGGCGGGGCCTTCGCATCGTCTTCCTCGTTTCCGGAATCAATGACGGCGTTCAATGCTCTCGTCTTCGCACGCCACTCGGATTCTGTAAGGTCGTTCCAGGAGACGGTCATGTGAACGAGCGGATCGTCCGGGTGGCGTCCTTGATTTGTCGGGTGCCGCTCTTCATTTGCCGGGTGGCGTCCTTGATTTGTCGGGTGGTTCCCTTCCTCTGCGGGGGCCCGTTTCGCGCGCTCTGCCCGCAGCCGGGCGCCGTATTCTATCAACCGAAGGCCGGGCACCAACATCTGCTCGAATTGCGCGGTGACCGAGGGCATGTTCCCGAACACGGCGAGATCCAATGAAAAGTCCAGCTCCGGATGGGTGGACTGGTACAACTTCTCAATCAGGTTGCCGCGTTGCCGGGTGTCCACCACCTCCAGCAATCCCGCCTCCTCGAGCTTGTGCACATGGTAATACACTCTGGACGGGAGTTCGCCGATTTTCTCAGCCAGTTCGTTCACGGAGACAGGGCGGCTGGCATATTCGAGAATTCGGCTTCGCCGCGGGTCCAACAGCAGTTTGACCAACTCGGCGTCACGGAGTGGTTTCGGTTTCGACATGTGCATTCTCCCCAGTTTGAGACAGCGTCCAATTCATGGGTGGGTCATCCTTGCCGCGCCCGTCCTGGCGGCGATCACGCTGGCGATACCCATCCTTGCCGCGATCATCCTGGCTGCGCCGGTCCTTGCGTTGCCGGCTTGGGACCGCATGCAGCGCTCTGTATCCCTTGAGCCACGGGAACGTCACGGCGGTCATCACCAACATTAAGCCAGAGACCGAGGTCGCGGTCAACGCGCCGAAGGCCGCGGAGAGCCATCCGCCGGACAGCACGCCGGCCATGGAACCCAGGTTGACCGCAGCTTGCAATAGGGCCGCACCGCGCCCCCGGAATTCCGCGGGTGTGATGGTGATGAACAGGCTGCTGACGGGAATGTTGACGAGGGCGTTCAGGATGCCCGTGACCATTGCCCATGCGTAGATGGGTACAAGACCGAAGAAAAGTTGCAACTGGTTGAGGGCGAGGACCGCGATGAAGCTGATGCCCAACAGCCCGCAGGTGGCCATGAGCGTGGTGCTCGGACGAACGCGCTTCAGCACCGCCGGTGCGAACAGGGCGCCGACGATGGTTCCGGCCGCGAAGGCACTCTCCATCAAACCGAAATGGACTTTCGGCACTTGGAACACTTGCAGGAGCACCACATTGTAGGTGGTATTGAAAACTCCCGCAGCCAGGGTCACCGGAATGAACAACAGCAGCAGAAAGCGCAGCGCGGGCACCTGGACCACGTGCCGGACTCCGGATCGCAGAGCATCCAGGTACGATTCTTTCTCCGCATCATACCCCGGCTCATTCCCCGTCTCTTTCTCCGCCGCGACGACATCGGCCGCATTGCCCACGTGCAGGGTTGCGATGAGCACCGCCGACAGAACGAATGTGCAGGCATCGAGGATGAAGATCAGCGGCACGTTGTGGAGGGCGAGCAGCGTGCCGCCGACGGCCGGTCCGGCGATGCGCATCGCGGACCATGTGCTTTGAGAGATGGCCTGAGCCTCGGCGACGTGGGCTTCACCCACCACTTGAGGAATCACCGCGGATCGTGCGGGCGCGAACAACGCGGTGCCCAACCCGTGCAGCGCCACCAACACGATCAGCACCATCGGGTGCCGCGCAGCGGGGATCATCGCTAGGACCACGCACACGCGGTAGAGATCGGCGCACACCATCAGGCGCTTCCGTGGCAGCCGATCCGCCAGCGGTCCGAAGAAAGGCCCCAACACGGAGGTGGGCAACAGTTGAGCAAACAGGACACATCCGACCATCCAGGCTTGGTCGGAACCCAGCGCGACGAGCACGACGATGGCGAGATCGGTGACGCCATCCCCGAACTGCGAGACCACTTGTGCCAGCCACAGTTTCCGGAACTCCTTCTGGCGGATCAGGTTCATGGCCGCACCCCGCAAAGTCATTGTCGATCGTTAAAATTTATTTTAACGATTCGACACCAGTTTACTGAGGTTCGAGCGGGAATGCAACACCTTCCATTTCGTGCCCGAGCCTTCGGTGTGCACCGCTGGAGTGAGCGGGGCGCGGAGGGGTGGAGTGGTGGGATTGGAGTGATGGCGGTGCGGAGCCGGGGGCTATGACAGGGAGGGAGATAGGAAAGCGGGCCCTGGCGGGCCCGCCGACCGAACTGTGCTCGACCGCTCTTGTTGCCCGGGCCTTAGTCCGTCCGCGACGTAAGCCAGGTTTTCGTATAAAAACCCCGGGGTTAACGGCTAGCACCCGCGCCGGAGCGAGGATGTAACCCGGATTTTCGTAGAAAAGCGCCGCGTGCCGTCTGTGGAGTGCCGCACTTAATCCGAAAATCTTGCTCTCACCGGGCCTGTGTGGTCGCTGGAGCCGCCCAACCCGGCAACTTAAACCGCAAAATCGGATAGCGGAGAGGCGGCCAGTGTCAATGAAACGACGCGAATGGCGGGTCCGCTACGGTGGGATTGGCGTGGTGGTGGCGATCGGCACGAGAGTTGTGCCAGGGAGGAAGATAGGAAGACGGGCCCTGGCGGGCCCGCCGACCGAACTGCGTTCGACCGCCACTACCACCCGGGCCGCAGTCGGTCGCGACGTAAGCCGGGTTTTCGTATAAAAACCCCGGGGTCAGCGGCGGTCAGCCGTGCTTGAGCGAGGATGTAACCCGGATTTTCGTAGAAAAGCGCCGCGTGCTGTCTGTGGAGTGCCGCAATTAATCCGAAAATCTTGCTCTCACCGGGCCTGTGTGGCCGTTGAAGCCGCCTAACCCGACAAGTTAAGCCGCAAAATCGGATAACGGAGGGGCAGCCGTGGCGGGGAGGCAGCCGCGGCGCGGATCGAATGGTGGGGCTGCCGAGGTTGGATTGGACTGGTGCCATGCCAAGGCCCGCTCGGTCTCTGCGAAGACGGCGCCGCGCTATGACGACCGCCGGACGCCCAAGGCCAGCTCGGGCCCCCAGCCCCGACGCCGCGCTCGTGTCGCCATGCTCCGCGCCGATCTCGGGAGCGCCAGGGCAGCTGCCGGTCCGCCCGGGCCCGCCAGGCCTGCGCCGGGTGCTCGCCGCGCCTCTGCATCCGCCGGCCTCGCGCAGCCCCATGGCATCCGCCGGGCCCCCACCAATGCCCCGCCAACGCCCCCGCCCCCCAGGGCTCCCGCCAATCCCTCCAATCCCCCGCCTCAAACAAAGGCGGGCCCACCAGGGCCCGCCTTCCACTTCTCCACACGCCTCACTCAAACCGCAGTGCGTCAATCGGCTTCAGATTCGCCGCCTTGCGCGCCGGGTACACGCCGAACACAATCCCAATCACCACCGAGAACACCACGCCCAATCCCGCTGCCACCGGCGAGAACAGGTTGCCCGAGTTCATCAGCCGGCCAGCGACCAGCGCGCCGATCCCGCCAATCGCCACGCCCAACAGCGCCCCCGCCACGCTCAGCGTCAGCGACTCCAGCAGGAACTGGAACAAAATCACGCCCTTCTTCGCGCCGATGGCCTTGCGGATGCCGATCTCGCGCGTGCGCTCCGTCACCGACACCAGCATGATGTTCATGATGCCGATGCCGCCGACCAGCAGCGAGATCGCCGAGATGCCATCCAACAGAATCGTCAGCATCTGCGTGATGTTGCCCAGGGTGTTCAGCACCGTCGTCTGGTTCAGGATGTTGAAGTCGTCCGCCATGCCCGCCTTCAACTGGTGCGCCACGCGCAGCGTCGACTCGATCTCCAACTGCGCGCGGTACATGACGTCCGGCGACTTGGCCGAGGCGACAATCTGGCTGATGCGGTTGTTGCCCGTGAGCAAACTCATCTCCGTCGTGTACGGGATGTTGATCATGTCGTCCGCGCTCGCCAACCCGCTCGCGCCCTGCGGCGCCGCGACGCCGATGACCTCAAACGGGATGCTCTGAATCAAGATGGTCTCGCCCACCGGGTTGCGGCCCCCGAAGAGGGTCTGCGCCACCGAGCTGCCCAGCACCGCCACGTGCGACGCCGTCATCACATCCTGCGCCATCAGGTAGCGGCCCTGCTGCATCGTCACGTTGCGGATGGCCGCGTACGAGTCGTTTGTGCCCACGATGGACGTGTTGGTGTTGTTCGATCCGTAGACCACCTGGGCATTCGTCGTCACCACCGGGGAGGCGTAGGCGACATCCGGGTCCTGATCCAGGATCTGCTGCACGTCGTCCGCCGTCATCGTCGTCGCGCTGCCCACGCCTTGGCTGATGCCGCGCGACTGGGCCGACCCGCGCATCACCGTCAACACGTTCGATCCCAGGCTCTCCACCGACTTCGTCACCCCGTTCTTCGTCCCCAGCCCGATGGCCGAGCTCAGGATGACCGCCATCACGCCGATGATGATGCCGAGCATGGTGAGGAAGGATCGAAGTTTGTTCGACCGAAGGCTGCGCCACGCCACCCGGATGATCTCAATCGCCACGCCGCGCCACCTCCCGTCCCGTCCGGGGCGCGTCCGCCTCGGCCGTGCCGGCGGCCGTCTCTTCCGCCGCCGCCCCGTCCTCAGCCGTCCCCAGGTCGGCGCCCATCCACTCGTCCGCCTCCACGCGGCCGTCGCGGAATCGGACAATCCGCTTCGCCCGCTGGCCCACATCCGGCTCGTGGGTCACCAACACAATGGTGTTGCCCTGCTCGTGCAGCTCCTCGAACAGCCCCAGGATGTCCTCCGTCGTCCGGCTGTCCAGCGCCCCCGTCGGCTCGTCGGCCAACAGAAGGACCGGGTGGTTGACGAGCGCCCGCGCGATGGACACCCGCTGTTGCTGCCCGCCCGACAACTCGTTCGGGCGGTTGTGCATCCGGTCCTTGAGCCCCACCCGTTCCAGGGCTTCCATCGCCCTGTCCCGCCGCTCGCGCGGGGGCACCCCGGCGTACAGCATTGGCAGCTCCACGTTCTCCAGCGCCGTCATGCGGAGAAGCAGGTTGAAGTTCTGGAACACGAACCCAATTTTCTGGTTGCGCAGTTCCGCCAGTTGATCCTCCGACAGGGCCGACACGTCATACCCGTCCAGTACGTACCGGCCCGAGGTCGGCACGTCCAGGCAGCCAATCATGTTCATCATCGTCGACTTCCCAGACCCCGACGGCCCCATGATGGCGACGAACTCGCCCCGCTCGATGGTCAGGTTCACCCCGTTCAGAGCGCGGATCACCTGCCCACCGATCACGTACTCGCGCACCAGGTCGCGGATCTCAATCAGGCTCATCAGCCTCGTCCGCCTCCTCCGACGCGCGCGACGCCGGCAAATCCGCCGCCGCCCCCTCCGGCGCCGAAGCCGCCCAGGCCCAACCCGAAGTTGCGTCCGCTGCTCGCCGCCTGCGCCTGGGCCTGCGCGGTCTGCTCCGGCAGCACCAGCACAATCTGTTCACCCTCCTGCAGCCCCGCCGTGATCTCGACCGTGCTCGATCCCATCAGGCCAATCTGCACCGGCTGGAAGTAGGTGCCCGGCGGGACCAGGCTGTTGCTGCTGCCGGTCGATCGCGCCGTCCGCCCGCCAGCTCCGCTGGCACCGCCCGCGCCTGCGGACCCGCTCGATCCGTTCGCGCCCCCAAATCCACCGGCACCTCCGCCGAAGCCTCCGGAGCCGCCCGCAGCACCTGATCCGCCGAAGCCGCCGGCTTCGCCGGTGCCGTTCCCGGCCCCGCCGAATCCGCGGCGCCCGCCGCCATAGCCTCCACCAAAGCCTGCGCCGCTCCCGGCCTCACCGGTGCCGTTGGCGGTCCGCGTCGTGTTACCGCCGGATCGCCCGGCTGGCGTCCCGACCACGTACACGCCCTCGACGTTGCCCATCTGGTGCAGGGCGATGGCCGGCACCGTCAGCACGTGCGTCTTCTGCGCTGTCGTGATGATGGCGCTCGCCGTCATGCCCGGCTTGAGCTTGCCCGAGCTGTTGTCCACCGTCGCAATCACCGTGTACTGCGTGACGTTCTGCGTCACCTGCGGCGTCGGATACACCTCGACGATGGTGCCTTGGAAGGTGTCGTTCGGGTACGCCGGCACCGTGATGGTCACCGGCTGGCCCGGCTGAACGGAGCCAATCTGCGACTCACTCACGCTAAGGCTCGCCTGCAGGTCCTTTGCGTTGAGGTCCTGGATCACGATGACCGACGATGACGAGGAACCTGACGACGAGCTGCTCGACGTCGAACCGGGCTTTTGCCCCACCGTCGCGTTGACCGCCGTCACCACGCCGTCAATCGGCGCGGTCAACTGCGTCTGCTGCAGCGCCAGTTGGGCCTGCTCCACCTGAGCCTGAGCGTTCGCCACTGCCGCCTGATCCGACGCGATGGTGGCATTGTTTGCGGGCTGTTGATCGTTTTGCAGCGTGAGCTGCGCTTGCTTCAAGGCCTGTTCTGCATTGGTGACGGCGTTCTTCGCGTTGTCGAGCGCTTGCTGTGCGCTCGTTCGATCGTTGAACTGCTGTTGCGCCAATTGTAAATTCTGTTGCGCTTCGTTCAGTTGTTCTTGGTACTTCTGTTGATCATTGTTCAGTTGCGCTTGGTCCGCTTCGACCTTCTGTTGGTCGTTCTTCACCGCCTGTTGGGCGTTTTGAATCGCGGTGTAGGCGTTGTTCAATGTCTGATATTCCGTCTGCGCCGTGTTCATCACGGACTGATACGGATTGGAACCTGAGTACCCCGCCTTCTGCCAATTGATGTACAAACTCTGTGCACTCTGGTAGGCCTGATACGCCTGTTGAACCTGTTCTTGGGTGACGTTTCCGTATTGAGCGATGGTGTTCTGAAGGGTTTGTTGATCCTGCTGGAGTGTGGCCTGGTCGTCTGCCAGTGTGCGTTTGTCATTGTCCAGTGCCAGGTTGAGTTGCTGTTGCGCTTGTGTCACCGCATTCTGTGCGTTTTGCAGTTGTGACATATCGCTGGTGCGGTCGTTGTACGCCGCGAGCTGGTTTTGATACGCCTGTTGCGCTTGCTGCAGCGCCGTCTGCGCTTTCTCCACGTTGAGTTTGTCCATCGCAATCTGAGCACTGCTGGTGCCCTGTTGATCCTGTGCCAACCGCGCCTGAGCCGACGCGAGGCTCGCCTGGGCCTGCTGCAGTTGGATCTTCGCATCGGAATCATCGATGCGGGCCAGCACCTGCCCCTTTTTGACCTTATCACCGACCTTGACGTTTACCGCCGTGACCACCGCCGAACCAGTGGAGCCTTGAAAATCCAGGTCGACCTCGCTCGGGGCCTGGATGGTTCCGGTGGCGGACACGGTCTGCGTGATGGAACCGTACCGAACCGTGTACAGTTGGTATGCCGATGCCGCGTTTGTGGCACGCAGCCGGTGAATGGTCAACGGGATGCCTGTTCCGAGCACCACGACCAGTGCGATGCCGCCATATAGCCACTTTCGCCGGGACTTTCGCCGCGGTTTGAGCTCCAATGAGCGGGTTTCCATGTTTACGCTCAATTCTGCTTCCTCCCTCTCTGGTATTGCAATCAGCCCGCCCTGGCAAGCGGAAGGGCACCTCGTGCCGCAGCAGTGAGCAGTCACCCGATCAACATTTTAATCTGTAAACCACCGTCTCTAGCTGAAAGTTGGCTGAAAGTTTATGAGGCAAACGCGGATTTGGATAGGGCAGCTCGTTGTTTTCGCAGCCGCGTGCTCTTCGTGGCCGCCCTTCCCGGGACGGAAGGCGGGTCCAACGGGCGCGCCAACCAAAGATGATATTGCCCGATCGGTCTCCAGGCCCCATCCTCAGCGCGGGCACCCTGCGTACCGCCCGTGCCGTCGCTGACCGTAAGCCAGGTTCTCGTACAAAAGCCCCATGTTCAACAGCCTTCGCCTGCGATGGGGCGGCAGGTTAAACCAGCTCCTCTTACAAAATCGGCGCCCGAGGCTCGTCCGGGTGTGCCATTAATACGAAAACCTGGCTCTCATGGCGGCGGAGCAGCTGTCGGCCCCGGCTGAGACCCCACTTTAACCGGCGAAATCGGATAATCGCTTTGGCTGTACGCTCCAACTGATGTCGGATGAGTCGAATGGCGGGCGCATCCGGGCCCGCCGACCTTAACAACACTGAATCAACTGGTCGCCGGTCAAGGCGCCCTTGGGGTGGAAAAGGCATGGGTCCCAACGCGCCCGGGGCAAGTCAAGCACAAAACGGAGTTTGTGGACTGATGGCCGAGGTGTACCCGTGGGACTCGATTTTCCGGCCGTGAATGAAATGGTCATTTGGGACATAAGAAATCAAAAACCCGTCACAAGACGGGCAATGAGTGGCTATGCTCGTGAAGCCATTCCGCAATCTCCTCAAGCTCCGCTTGTCCATTAGCTACGCGCATGCAAAACGCATAGCCATCGTCTTGGTCCACAACCAAGTGAAAGCCGTTCAGGTACAAGAAGGTCCAGGCGCAAAGGAATGCCGTACGTTTGTTACCATCCACGAAGAATTGTCGCGTGGCGAAACCTTCAAGGTACACCGCGGCTTTAAGAAATAAGCCAGGATACAATTCAGACCCATATACCTCCATCGTGGGTTTCTGGGCCATGAATTCAATCGCTCCTGGCTCATGTTCGCCGGGCACACCGCCGTATCGTTCAATGGCCTCGGCGTGAATTTGACGAATATCATCGGCCGAAAGGTACCGAATCAACTCTTTGACAGCCTCCGGAGCAGGCTGTCATTTTCTTTGCAGGCCTGCTCCACAATCCTTCGAATCGGCGTATTGCGCACCTTAGGCTGCTCCTTGGTGTTCAGAGACATGGAATCGTCTCCTTCCTTCACCAGCTACACCTCCCAGAACAGCTTTGACATATATATGCCAAGCTCATTCAGGGAGTGTATCCATTGTACCCGCAATTTTATAAGAGGTCTATCACACATTACCTATGGGCTCCACCGATCTACATTCGCCATCCGCTCCTCAGGTATAGAGCCGTCGCTCATCAACTCGCGGAGGCGATCAAACGTCTCGCAGGTCAGGCATTGCCCAAGCATCCGCGGGCTAGGTCCTGATGAGGCGTTCTCTTCTTGTCCAGCCCTCCACATGCAGTACTAAGGCGGGCCCGTCGGGGTCGGCCGACCAAACGATAGTGAAAATGATAGTGACCGGCCCGCCGCGCAGCCTCGTTTAAGGCCTGGACCCGACCCCCTCCGCGTGGTAAATCAGGAGGCCAGCCCCATCCGGGGCACCCCGCCCCAGAAAGTCGCATATCCCCTACCATTCCTTGGACGCCTGCTCATTGCACCTTCGGCGCGGCGGACGATATAATGACCATGGGTAAGAGGGGGTTTACCGGTGAATCTCCCCAATACGTTGACACTGTTTCGTTTTGTCCTCATCCCGTTGTATCTGTGGGCCTTTTACGCGACCGACAGCGAACACAAGGTAGGGGCGCTGCTCATCCTGTTGTTGGCCGGCGCGACCGACGTCCTCGACGGGTACCTCGCCCGCCGGAGCGGTCAGACCACCCAGGCCGGACAACTGCTTGATCCGCTCGCCGACAAATGTATGATGTTGGCGGTGTTTTTTACGTTGATAGAATCGGATCGCGTGCCCTGGCTGGTGGCGGGGCTCCTGCTGCTGCGGGACGCCTCGATGATCTTGGGCGGCACGTTCTTTTATTTTCAGGGGAAACGGGCTGTTCCGAAGGCGAACCGTTGGGGGAAGGCCTCGACCGTCTGCTACTACGTCACCATCTGCGCGGTCATGCTCGTATGGCCGAGCCCCGGTGTGGTGCTCGGCCTGCTTTGGTTCACCGTGATTCTGTCTTACGTCGCGATGCTCATCTATCTCGTCAACATGGAGATCATCGACGTTCACCGCCGCGTCCTCTGAACGGCGCATGCCGGAGGCGGCGGGGCGGCCGCCCGGTATGTACGCAACCGAAGGTTCGCGTTCCCAAAGCCGCCTGACCCCGCGTATCCAGCGTGACACACGGTGCTGCAGCCCGTCCGCCGCCGCGCACGCGGCTCCGGCCATCGCCTTCATCACCCCGGCGCATTCGGTCTGCGGACGAGCCCAACACCTATGCCAACCCCCCGGGCACCAGTCCCGGCGGGATTGGTCCTATTGTGCGCAGGCGCGCCGGGGATTATAAACACGCACCCACCTTGGAGGGATCCTGATGGAATGGACCTTGCCCTTGTATGCGGAGGACATCCGCAAGATCCTGCCGCATCGTTATCCGTTTTTGCTGGTCGATCGCGTCGTCGCCCTTGAACCGGGCAAATTCGCCGCGGGCTTCAAGAACGTGACCGCCAACGAGCCTCACTTCAACGGCCACTTCCCGGACTACAACCTGATGCCGGGCGTCCTCATCATGGAGGCGATGGCGCAGCTCGGCGGCATCGCGCTGTTGACCGTGCCGGAGCTTCAGGGCAAGCTGCCGATGTTCGCGGGGATCGATCACGCCCGTTTCCGCGGCCAGGTCCGCCCGGGCGACCGCTTGGAGATGGAGACGTACATTGACCGCCTGCGCGGCGGCATGGGCAAGGGCCACGGCGTCGCCAAGGTGGACGACAAGGTGGTGGCCGAGGGCGAGATCCTCTTCGCCCTCGCCTGACGTCCGGCCCCGCGGCCGGTGGGGACCCTGGCCGCCCCACCGGCGGGCCCCGGGGCAGGGTCATACCCTCGTCCGAGGCGTCCGCTCCTGACGGCTCAATTCCGCTCCTGCAGCGCGGCCCGGAGTTTTCTCAGGCCGCGCTTGCGCCACGTCTTACACGTTTCCCGGTCCACCCCAAATCGGGCAGCCAGTTCGGGCAGCGTCCAACCCTCGACGAGCGCCTCGACGCCAATCCGCTCTCGTGGGCTGAGCCCGGCCTGGACAAACAAGATGCGCCATTCCGCCTCGAGGGCCGCTTCCGGCATGCCGAACCTTCCGTCTGCCATCACCATTGACCCCAAAGCGCCTGAACTGTCCCCGCGCGCCAGCGCCCGGTCCCACACGGCATCCCATCCCTCGCCCTCCGGCCCTCCGTCGTCGTACACCCATCGCGCCTGCCGCACCCACTCCCGGCGCATGGCGGTGCGCACGCCACCTCGCACCATCGCGTGGACGAAAGCGGGGAAGGGCACCGATCGGTCAGGGTCATACGCGTACACGGCCGTGATGAGGGCCACGTAGCCTTCCTGCACCGCGTCCTCGTACCACGCTCCGCGGTAGCGCCGTGCCGCGGCCAATACCACGTTGGAGAACTCCGCCACCAATTCGGCCATCGCCAGCATATCCCCCTGCTGAGCGGCCAACACTTCGGCCAACCAATCTTTTTGCTGCTCCACCTGCATTCGCTCCTGGTGGAGGCCGGCCTCCAAAGATTGCGCGCAGCCTCAGCGTACGGGAGAGAAGAGACTGGAATCGAAGGAAGACATCCCCGCGTCTTTCGATGCCTGGCCTGTACATCACCGGTGATTTCTCGGTTCTTGCCCCGTCACAACCAACCGACTTCACAACAAGTCTGAAATAATAAACGATTATCTTCCGGCTGAATAGGAAATCTATTATAATCGCGGCAGGGTTATGAAATTCAGTCAAGCCCAGAAGGGTAATAGGGGTGGAAGGGGATGGTGATTTCCCGTGTGGCACACGCTTGAACCCGGTGTGCCGGCGTATCTGGAACGGCACGTGATGCCGCCCGACGAGCAGTGGATTCCGTACATCGAAGCGTGGGAGCCGATGTACATACTCGGGCACGGGAACGCCTGCCGGGTGCACTACGAAAACGGGGGGCGAGCGTATTTTGGCCTGACGTCCAAGAGTCTACTGCAGCGGGTCGCAAAGTATCACGCCATTGATTTGAACGGGTTGCGGCAGCATTTCTACGCGGCCACACGCCGCAGCCAGACACCGCCGCTGCCGGTCGCTTCCCGTGGCCTGGTGTTTTTTGCGTTCAAGGCGCGTTCGTATCAAGATCGCCGCTGGCGCAATGACGGGGCGATGGGGTATGTGGCGAACGAGCGCATTCAGCGGTGGGAGGCGGTCCCCGGCGTGGGACGCCCCAGAATCCGTGTGACGCTGCAGTCGGGTGCGGAATTCGAGGCTCTGATGCGTGCAGGGCATTTTCAAGCGGCCATTGACACCGCGGAGTATTTTCAGTTCTATCTCATCAAGCGGCGGATCCAGCCGCATTGAGGGAAGATGTGCCGGGTACGAGCCAAGCCTACCGTCAGGCGGGCCGCCTGCTCGTGGCGGTGACGACGGCGAGCCCCGGGCGTCCCACCGGCCCGGCGCCCGTCCCTCCGGACGCTACGAGGCATCCTCCGGCAACACATCGAAGACGAGGCTTCCGTCCGGTCGAACACCGGCGTACTGGGCGGTATGCCGCGTCACCTGGGCCTGGCCGTGGCTGGTATCCACGATGTGATCCGCCACGGCCTCGGCCTCCTCGGCCGGCACCCAGAGGGAGAAGGACACGGTCTCCGTGAAGACCCGGTCCACCAGCGTCCGCCCGGCCTGTGTGAGGGCATGTTCCAGGCGCCCGTACTGGCCATAGTCGCAGACCACGTCCAGTTTGCACAGTGGCCTGCAGTGCAGCAACACCGCATGGTCAATCACGTGGCTCGTCGTATCGGCATATGCCCGCACGAGGCCATTGGCTCCGAGCAACACGCCGCCGAAGTACCGCGTGACCACCACTAAGGCATTGGTCACGGGTTTTCGCCGGAGCACCTCCAGGATGGGACGCCCGGCGGTCCCGCTCGGTTCTCCGTCGTCGGAGAACCGCTCGACGGGTACCCCTGTTCCGACCCGGTACGCGTAGCAGTTGTGTGTCGCCGTCTTGTGTTCCGTTCGGATGGCCGCGAGCGCCGCCTCCGCCTCCTCGACTGCCCGGGCCGGCACCAGGTGTCCGATGAAGCGGGACTTCTTGATGACCAACTCCGCCTGACAAGCGGCCTCCGGCATGATGAATTCTCCGGAAACCGTACTCATTCGCCCATCACCTCCTCGACCCGCAGTGCCTGCGGGCACGGCTGGGCTACGGCAAAATTTTTGTCGAACCGTGCCGCAAACCGTGTAACATTCCCTCAGTATACTTCGTCATAATGGGCGTGCAAGGGAAAGGACTGTCCTCACGTGGCACAGCGGGTCGCGCGAGGCAGCCATCCGCCGAGACCGAAGGGTTTACGGCCGGTTCCGGTTCTAGACTGGCAATCAGACCAGTAGACTTGCACTGTTAGCTTTGCATGACACGCGCTGTTCGGTACAATGGGAGGTGCCGGCGTAAATGCGCTAGCAAATTTACTGCTGGGACTTTACTATCCTCGGTATTATCAGTATAATGCCGAGTGAGTAAGATGCCCGCAGTGTCGCCGGAGTACATACCACTGAGACGGACGTCCTCGGCCGCTGTCGGGCGTGTTCCTTGGCAATCTAGTAAATTCCCCCGCTTGTAAAAGGAAATTCGACATCTTTGTCGTAATTCTGGGGGTGTAGGCGCGAAATTGCGCACGCACCTGATAGAGTTTTGCAGGGGGATACATCGCACTGAAGGGAGGGATGTCTTCCCGCGGGAGGCGTCTTGACTGGACTCTCGCCATGGATCGGCACGGGACGCGTAGGGCGGTCGCATTGGCGTTCACGGCCGATACATACGAGAGACGCCACAAGACGAGGAACGTGGGGACAGGGACGAGATCAACGTCATTGGTGACTCGTCACCAACCCATTCAGTACCTAGCTTCACATTTGAGGTGTCAAGGAGGAGAAAGAGACTTGAAACGTGCGCTTACAGGCATTGCTGCAGCGTCCATGGTGCTCGGTGCGTTCGCCCCGGCCACCTTTGCTGCAACGGGTGCAAATGGCTGGAAGTACACGGTGGCGCACCAACTGCCCATCGTTGTAAATGGCCAGGTTCTGTCTAATCCGTTCGAATTGGTAGCGAACGACTCTGGCAACCAGACCGCCTATTTCCCGGTGTACTACTTCAATCAGGCGCTCAACTCGATTGGTTACACCGCGACCTGGGATGGAAGCACCCATACTTGGGCGATCACAGCACCGGATGTTGACGCTTCCTCCATCTCCATTCCGGGGGGCGTCGGCACGGGGAACACGACCATTACCGTAAATGGTACGGTCGTGAAGAAGATCAACACGTATGCCGCGAAGGATCCGGCTGGTGGGGCGAGCGCGGGTTACACCACGTACTTCCCGGCGTACTACATCAATGAGGTCTTCTCGTCGCTTGGGGCGAAGGTGTCCTTCAGCGGTCAGACGGGTCTGTCGATTACGAAGCAGCAGCCATCGAGTTCCGCTCCTGGGTCCATCAAGGCGCCGTCCTTCACGAACCAGAAGATCGGTGACGGCAGCCAAGCTTCGCCTGCGGTTTCGTTCGGTGACCCGATTAAGGTTTCCACGACACTGCAGGATGCGAACGGCAACCCGGTCGGCGGCGTGAACGTGTTGATGGATGTGGTGTACTACGGCAGCGGCGCTCCGACGGTGAAGGACGTCAATGGCAACACCTTGGCTGCCACCACCGTGTCGACCAGCGACGGTCAAGCGTTCCAGTACAAGGTTCCGACGGACGCCTCGGGTGTGGCGACCGCTCAAATTAGCGTTGGCGCGAACCTGAGCGCCGGGTACATGATTCGGTTCGAGGCGCCCTACAACATCCAGGGCACGACGAGCACGCTGAAATCCAGCAAGGGCTACGTCCTCTTCGTTGCGCCGAACAAGCTGGGGATTTCGCCGATGGCCACACAAGGCAGCCCGTTTGAGGCGGCGGTGTCCAACGGCTCCAACGGTTCCGCGGGTGTCGTGCCTGTGTCGGTCGTGATTCCGCCGAACAGTGCAACCGCACAAGCGGGTGTGCCGGTTACCTTCCATCTCACGAACTTGAACGGCGGTTCCGCGTTCTTCTCCACCTCAAGCGGTGGTTCCATTGGAACGGCGGACCAGCAGGTCTACACCGATTCCAACGGCGTGGCTACAGTGTATGTGGATTCTGCGTCCCTTGGGGAGGCCGAGGTTACGGCTAGCGCCACCAACTACAGCGATGTGTCCACGTACATTCACTGGAGCCAGGCCGGCATCGTGAACAAGCTGGACAATAAGACCGCCAGCGGTTATCAAACCTCGCCGGCCACGGACGTGTACAATGCGAACCTGGGCGACAATGTGACATTCCAGGCGACGGCTGAGGACCAAAACGGCAATCCGGTGGCGAACGCGCAACTGTTGATTGCCTCCAGCCAGATCAGCAACGGCGCGCCCGTCAACTCGGCGCACGGCGGATATGTGGACGCCAACGGCAATCAGACTGCGTGGCCGAACGTGAGCGTGCTGAATCTGAAGGGCAGCACAAACCCGTCCTCCCTGGGCGAAGTCGTCACTACCGACGCGTCCGGCAACTTCAGCTTCACCGTGTACGACACGAAGTTGAAGAACGACGCGTACTACGTGTACAGCATCCAGGGCGGTGTGGTTCAGGACCTGCTGTGGACAACTCAGGTGAACTGGCAGGCGGGTACGAGCCTGAACTACATCGGCATCGCGGGTGCTGGTGGTGAGATTAAGTACAACAGCAATGACATCAGCGGAATTGTGGGTCAGGCGCAGCTTGGGCCTTACAACCCGGCGAACCTGCCTATCGTCCGCTTCGCGGGATTTGTCGGTAACGGTGCACCGCTGAGCGAAGGCCTGAACCAGACTTACACGCTGTCTACGAGCGGTGAGGCGGACGGCGCCATCAATGCGGTCTATGTCGACCATCCGAACACCAGCCTGCCGGCGAGCGACTTCAACGGCAACTGGTATCTCACCAACCCGGGCAACCGCGGTGTGGGCAGCATCACGCTGCGCGTGGCGCAACATGCCTCTGGCAGCAACCAGTATGACGTATATGTGAACGGCCAGTTGATCGGTTACAACGTGCAGAACGGCTGGAATGATACCTCGAACGGTGCGGACGGGGAGTATCCGGGTACCGTAAAGCTGGCCATGGCAGATGATGACTCCGGCCAGGTGAAACTGACGGTGACTTCGTCCAACAAGACGGCCACGGCGACCATCACGTTCAACGGTGGCGCGCCTGTGATGGCTGAGTCGTTCACACCGTCTCAGGTCATCCTAACGAGCGGTCAGTCTCAGGACCTGTCGTTCACCCTGGAGGACGCCAACGGCAACCCGGTTGCCAATACGCTCGGTGCCGTCGAGTTCCAGAATGCTCCGAACCTCTGGGTCACGAAGATCAACGGTGTTGCTCTCTCGATGTACGAGAGCGGCGGCAGCGTGGGTACCGGTTCCGCGCAGGAACCGACGCCGATTCCGCTGTGGGATGTCAGCAGTACCCTCACGGGCAACGCGGCGCTTGGCTACTACAATACCGGCGTCAACGTCGCGGGCGTGGGCAACTGGAAGCCCAGCACGAACGGCTACCAGACGGTGTACGCGTACTCCGACAGCAATGGCAAGATCACGTTGACACTGCAGGACGGCGCCGTGTCCTACTGGGCTGGTTCTGGCGCCAACGCGCAGGTTCTGTCAGCGCCGAACGACAACAACGCGCAACAGACATACTACATCTACTCGCCGGTTGACCAGAGCAACTTCCAGTCGTTCGCGGTGTACGTGGCTCCGAGCAACACGTACGGCTGGGATCAGGAAGGTGTCATCACTTGGGGCTCACCCAGCGGTTCTACACAGCCCTCGCCGGTGACTGAGCAGGGTGCTACGGTGAATGCTTCTCAGCTTGATATCACGTTCTCCGGCAATCTGCTCGGCACAACCGCAGATCCAGCCGCCTTCACGGTGAAGGACAACGGTACTCCGGTGACAGTAAGTAGTGCGTCAGTCAGCGGTACCAAGGTTACTCTGACGCTGACAAGCCCCGTGGCTAAAGGGGACACTGTGACGGTGGATTACACGCCGACCGGTACGAACGACCTGAAGGATACAAACTCGCAGTTGATCGCTGCCTTCTCCAACGTGGCTGTGACAAACAACACTCCGTGAGTCGGCGGTAGACAAGTGGAACAGGGGGAGCCCGAGTCGGGCTCCCCCTGTTTGGTACGCCCGACATGGGCGGAATCTTTAGGGCGAGAGTCCCGAGTGGGGGTTGGCGACACACCTACCATTAGCCAAGAGCAAGGGTATCCATCGCGAGGTGGAATCCGGAGGAAGCTGGAGACAAACTCTCGACCCGAGGTACACGAATCGCATCTGAGGCTGTCGCAGTTGGATGAGTTGCCAAGACACAACGAAGTCCGAAGTCCAAGGGCTGTGGCAGTAAATGCGGCGGGTGCATGAGAGGAAAGGGGCCGCTCTTATCCGGGGAGGCCTGTCCGATACGCCGGTAGAGCCGGTAACCGCCGTCGAGAGGCGGCGCTGAACGGACAGGAGTCAGCAGAGGCCATAGTACATGGGCTAGCGCTCGCCTGCGGAAGGCCCGAACATGAAACGAGGATGGACTACATGCGTTCATGCGACGAGCGACGACAGCAGAATACCCCGCAAGGGGCCTCCGCCTGGAGGGTAGCGGCGAAGCCGCGAGAGGCCGGGATTGGAGGGCCGAGTTCGTCGTTGGCACAAGTGCAGCTCCCATCCTGCGAAGAGGGTGACTCCCTGCTGGAGAAGATGCTGGAGCGGGAGAACCTGCTTCAGGCACTTCGCCGAGTCGAGGCGAGCAAGGGGGCGCCAGGGGTGGATGGCGTGACGGTAGCACAACTACGGTCGTACATCCAGACCCACTGGGCTGACATCCGTCAGCAGCTGCTCGCGGAGACCTACAAACCGCAACCCGTCAGGCGGGTCGACATTCCGAAACCCGAAGGCGGGGTCACAGGTCACCACTTGCAAGGTTTCTAAATTTACGTATAATATAAATGACAGCGTTGACTCGCTGTACCGGCCGACCCTAGTAAAGGGCAAACCTATCGAAAGATAGGGACGCAAAGCCACGGGCCTAACGCGCTCAGGAATGACCTGGGATGCCATGGTCGCCGGGCTGCCGGAAACCCTACTGTAGAGGGGAGTAGGTGGTATGAAAAAGTTGTTGGCCACAGCAGTCACAGTCGCAGGAGTTCTCGGTGCAACAGCAGTACCCGCGTTTGCAGCTAGCCTCGAAGATCAGGCAGCCACTACAGTAACAACCTCAAGCTCCAGCACTGTTCAGGCTCCATCAACCCCGGATGGCATCACGATAGTCCCTGATAGTTGGCAAGGCGGATTTGAGTAAGAAAAAATCTTGATGGGAGGGGGAAGCCCCTCTCATTTCGTTAAGCCCTCAATGAGGTGTGCACATGGATAAGCCAAGATTGCCTGTTCATGATCATACGGACCACGGAATCCGTATTTTGGAGGAAGTACGTAGAAGAATCGCAAGAGATTTGCATGATGGACCTGTTCCGATGTTAACGAGCATCAACATGAAGCTTGACATCATTGAAATGCTGATTGACATGAATCCCAAAATGGCCAAAACACAAGTGAAGGATCTGCAGAAACAAGTGACTTCCGTTGTGAATGAAATACATCATCTCATTTACGACTTACGTCCGATTGCTGTGGACCAAGTTGGCTTCGTCGAAGCAACGAAAGCGTTATGCAGGCAATGCGAGAGCAACTGGCACATTCCGATAGTCCTCACCATTCAAGAAGATCTGGTATCCGAGGGCATCGACCCAGCAAAACAGGTGGCACTCTATCGCTTGATTCAGGAGATACTGAACAACATCAAGAAGCATGCGAAGGCCAAGAACATCGAGGTGACTTTTTTACATGAGGATCGTAACCTTATCATCATTATCAAAGATGACGTGTTTTTCGCAAGTAAAAAGTGCAGAGAAACGACACGGATTTGTGCATAGGCACTGCAGTGTTGAAGATTACGACGACTTCGCTTCAGATAACGCATGCTGCAGGCGGTAGCTCTCGCCGGTGAAGGCCAGCACGTGTGCATGGTGCACGAGGCGGTCCACCAGTGCGGCGGTCAGCCTGGCATCACCAAAGACCGTGTTCCACTGCCCAAACTCGAGGTTCGACGTCACTATCACGCTCCGTTGCTCGTAGCAGTCGGAGATCACATGGAACAACAGTTCGGCCCCGTCTTTGTGAAAGGGCACGAAGCCCATGTTAAAGTCTCAAGTAGTGGTGTAAAATCCGTCGTTCACAATTGACGACGAAGCCACCGTGCGTGTCTACTAGAAAGTGACGCAACCAACTAGTA
>NZ_FPBV01000028.1 GCF_900116805.1 Paenalicyclobacillus macrosporangiidus
TACAGACTCTGGGCCACGCCATGCCGCCGACATACCTCGCTGATGTTGGCACCGGGCATCATGCCCTCGAGCACGATGTTCATCTTCTCGTCCACTGTCCACTTACGTCCCGGCATCACAAACACCTCTACTTCATCTTAACCCATCCCTTCTGTCTGGGTTGACTCTGGGGTAAGTATATGCCCACTACGGGTACGCCGGCGTGTTCTTCATTCTGTTGGTGGAGAACATCGGGATTCCTTTCCCGGCGGAGACGACGCTCACCATCGCCGGATTCGAGTGGATGAGGGGCGCCTTCTCACTCGTACCTCTCCTCCTTGCCGCCACTTTTGGCAACGTGGTGGGTTCGACCATTGGGTATGGGATTGGGTACTTCCTCGGACGGCCGGTGATTGTGCGGTTGGGACGCTATGTCGGGATTACGTCAGAGAAACTGGAAGCGGCCGACCAGAAATTCGCCAGATACCGGGGTACCCTGGTCCTGTTCGGGAAGTTCATCGCCGGCATCCGTATCCTCGTACCGTACTTGGCTGGTATCAACCGCATGCCGTTTGTCGTGTTCTCCGCCTACAATGCCGTCAGCGCTCTGGTGTGGGCAGGGTTTTTCATCATCGTCGGGCGTTATGGAGGTGGCTTGGTCTCATTACCACGAGGTGATGCACCAGTACCTGCTGCCTATCATCGTTGTGGCTGTGGTTGGGGCGGGCATCGTGATGGCCGTAAAGGTGCGGAGCAGGCGAAGGTCGAAGGCGTAGGCAGGGCCGAGGAGGAGTGCGACTGGCCGTTCAACCTGCCATGGCTCACCCAGGCTCACGAGCCTCGCCGTGCGACGGACAAGAGCACGGTCAACCCGGCCACGCAGGCGGTGACGAGAAACGCCCCGTGGAACGCATGCACCATCGCCCAAGTTGGGGCGACCTTCTCGTCGGCAACCCCCTGCAGATCCAAGAATAGCTGATAGCAAAGACCGCCGAGCGTCACCCCAAGTCCCATGCCGAGCGTTCTCGACATGTTCAGGATGCCTCCGGCGACACCGAGACGGTTGGCGGGGGCACTGCCCATCACGCTGCTGTTGTTGGGCGGTGTGAACACGCCAATTCCCAAGCCCACGAGAAACAACCCGATGACGAGCAGCAGCCGTTGCATTCCTGCCCCCATCCCTGACAGACACAGGCTTCCTGCACAAGCAGCCGTCATTCCCAACACCGTGGGCATCCGGGTACCGTACCTGTCCGCCAAGGCCCCGGAGACGGGGGTGAACAGCGTCATCCCAATCGGCACGATCGTTAAATACAGGCCCGAGCGAAGGCTGTCCATGTGCTCGACGTTATCGAGATAAAATGGGGTGAGCAGCAGCACCGCATACATCACGGTGAACGACAGGACCCCGGTCAGACTCCCGAGCGTGAAGGTTTTGTTGCGAAACAGACCGAGATCCACAATCGGGAATGGTGTACGCCGCTCTAACACCAAAAAACCAACACCGGCCAGTACCAACACGACGTAACTCGCCACCACCAAGGGCGACGTCCACCCTTCTTTCAACCCCATGTTCAAGACGTAAATCAGCGCCACGAGAGTGGGAACCAACAGTATCGCCCCGGCAAAATCGAATCGCTCCCGTTTCGCAGGCACCTTATCCCGTGGCAACAGCAGAATCCCCAACACCGTGCCCACCAGGCCGACCGGCAGGTTCACGAAGAAAATCCACCGCCAATCGAGAAATGAAATCAGCGCCCCGCCGATGGCGGGACCCAGGCTCAACCCAATACCTTGCGCACTCGCTTGAAACCCGATGGCCCGTCCCCGCTGTTCCGGCGGCGTGGCGGCGGTGATGATGGCGACACTGTTCGCCTGAAGCATGGCGGCTCCCACCGCCTGCAGCACCCTGGCGCCAAGCAAAAACGGCAATGAGAAGGCCAGACCGCACAATAGCGATCCGACGATGAACACGGTAAAGCCAAGTGCGTACATCCAGCGGCGTCCCATCATGTCGGCCAAACGTGCGAATGGGACGACGAGCCCCGCCAAGGTGAGCAGATACGCCAAACTGACCCATTCAACGACGTGCATGCGTACACCGAAGTGCTGTTTGAGCACCGGCAGGGCAATATTGATGATGCTGGCGTCCAGCGCCGCCATGAACGCCCCGATGCATACGGTCCCGACCACGAACCAGTGATACCCTGGACGATGCCGGATGGCCCGGAGAGGTAGCATCTCCAATACATGATGACCCGATCCGTTTGACGGCACGGTATCCCTCCCTCGCCGGGTTTGATAGGAAAATCATACCCAAGGGCAGGGAGGCCAATCAAACCAAAGGCCCCGCCAACATCAGGTGCGGCGAGGCCCGTTAGCGTTCGCTTTCAGCTCTTTTTCCTTAAGGATTGACGGTGATGTTGCCCGCCATGTACCCGTCGTGGCTCATGGCCCAGCCGTTTCCATCACACTGGATGGTGCACAGCCAGTGGAAGGTGCCGGCTTTCTCGGGCGTAAAGGTGAAGGTGGTGGTTGTCGGCACCCCGTCCCTTTTCGCTCCCTGAATCACCTGGTTGAGGTTCAAATCCGGAGCGGTGATGGAGTGCTGGCCCGTGTCAAAGTTCTCCACCGTCACCTGAACCGGAATTCCCTGTTGCACCGTGAAGTTAGCCGGTGAGAACGAATCGTGCAGTTTCCCATCTGCCGAAGCGTACTGCAACCCGTCCTTGATGGTCAGATACACATACTGCTTGTCGGCGAATGGAACGACGTGGATGGTGCCCTGCATGTACCCTTCATGCGTCATGGCCCAATCCTGGTTGTCGCCATCGCAGGGGTCCATGCACTGCCACTTGAAGTCCCCTGCCTTGGTCGGCGTAAAAGTCACCGTCGTAACCGCCGGGACGCCTTTCTTGGTGGACCCTTTCGCCTGCAGGTTCAATCCGAGGTCCGAGTTGGTCAGCGTGTGGCTGCCTCCATCGTAGTTGTACACCGTCAGCGTCACGGGCACTCCCTGCACCACCGTGAAATCCGGGTCCGTGTAGGTATCGTGCATCTTACCGTCAGGGCCGAGGCGCCAGCCAGGTAAAATCGTGAGTGTCACCGTCTGCGACTTCAAGGCCGGACTTTCAGGTTGCGAGGATAGGTTTGTATTGGAAGTGCCATTACTGACTGCTTGCGTCGGGCTCGTGGTTGGGTTCGTCTGATTCGCAGAACTTGGCTGTGCTGTGTTTGCACCACACCCCGCAAGGATTGCCGCTGTCAATGCAACTCCCGCCCAGACCATCTTCTTCATGGTTTTCGCCCCCTCTGCATGAGCCAAGGAAGCAAGTCGGCACTGGATGGTTTGCGTTCCGTGCGTTCATCACCGGCGCTCCCTTAGACACATTTCAGTTTAGGGGCTTACGTTTTGTAACATCAGGCCGATCCGAATCATTCTGTATGGAAAACGGACTAGTACGGACGGTCCATTTGAGGAGATGGTCGTTCACGAATGTGGTCAGCGGAGATACTCGATACCCGAATGCGGTGTCTTATTGGCTTATCACATGGTGAGCAAGTTGCAACAGATCATCTGCGACGTAGTCCGGTTGCACTCCCAATTCTTCATGTGTCTGCCGCTGCCGATTCACCCAGGCCACCGTGAACCCAAACGACTTCGCACCAGCGACATCCCAGCCGTTGGACGAGACAAACAAAATCTCTTCCTTCTGAAGATGGAGCGTGCGAGTCACCAGCTCATAAACCCTCGGGTCCGGTTTGTACGTCTTCACCAAATCGACACTCAGCACATGCGCAAACAGGGATGGCAGACCCGCATGGTGCACCACCACCTGCAACATGCGCTCCGTCCCGTTCGACAGAATGGCAAGCGGCCGAGGGTGAAACACCCGCAATGCGGCCGGTACTTCTGGAAAAGGGGTGAGGTGCAAATACACCGACAGCAACGACTTCAGTGTCTTCTCGTCATACCACAGTCCCAAGTGATTCAACGTATACTTCAGCGCATCTTCAGTCACCCGCTCGAAGTCCTGGTACCGGCCCATTAACGCACGCAGCCATGTGTACTCGAGCTGTTTTTGTCGCCAAATTTGAATGATCTGTGTGCCGTATCCCGGAAAAGCGGTCTCACAGGCCGCCACAACCGAATGGACGTCGAACAACGTTCCATATGCATCGAACACAACGGCTCGGATCACGGTCACCGCTCCCCACTCGCTCGGTTCATCACCGTCGAGCTAAGATGATGTAGTGATACGGATTCGGCTGCCAACATTTGGTGTGAAATCCGGCATCCTCAACCAGACTCGTCAACTCAGCCATGTCGATCCGCTCACTCACCGGCGGCCCCATGTCCATGGACTTTTTCTCCCACTCGATGACCATTAGCCTGCCCTCGGGTTTGAGCAGTCGGTTAAACTCGGCAAGCGTCTGCTTTAGGTCATCGACTTCGTGTAGCACAAATGCACACAGCATGCGGTCCACACTGGCGTCTGGCAACGGGATGTGTTCTGCGGCAGCCTGGATGGACTCGACATTGCATACCCCTGCCTCTGCGGCACGCCTAGCCAGGAGGTCAAGCATCTCCGCCGACACGTCCACACCGTACACCGCACGACTCATCTGGGCGAGGGGAAGACTAAAATACCCCGGCCCGCACCCGATATCTGCGACCACATGCGACGGTTCGACGCCCAGACGCTCCAGAATCGTCTCCGGCGGTAACAGCTTTTGACGCTCCTCATTCAGCAGCCTTTCCACATGCTTCGGATTAAATCGGTGTCCCATCTATACCACCACACTTTCTCCACCCATCGACCGCATAACCCGTACCCGCACCGTTGAACGTTGACGTCCTTTCACACCCATTCTATGTACCGAATGGAGCCAGAAGAGCACCTCCTGGCTCCCGGTGACAACCTCATCCGGCCATTCAGCCTGCCGCCTCGTCCACCGCCTCTTTCAACGCCGCTTCCACCCGCTGTGCCGTCTCCATGAGGCCTTCATCCCCGATCACGCCCATGAGCACCGTCGGCTTCGGCAGACCGATGACCGTTTTCCCCTCATGCTCGTACACCACGACCTTACACGGGAGGAAGTACCCCACCATCGGGTTTTGGGTCAGGACCTGCTTGGCTTCATTCGGATTGCAAACTTCGAGCACCCGGTACGGTTTGTCGAATTCGACGCCCTTCTCCTTCAGCTTCGACGGGATGTCCATCTGCCACAGAACGCCGAACTTGCGGTCCTTCAGCGCCGCCTCGAGCGCCGCAACCGCCTCGTCCAGGCTCTTTTCCGTGGTGGCACTGTAGTGAAACTCCTGTGCCATATTCCCCCACGCTCCTTCGAATCGGATTTACAGCACGTCCGCCAGTTGGCTCACCAGTGTCCCTTTCGGCATGTATCCCACGAGCTGCTTCAACGGCCGGCCGTTGCGGAACAGAATCATCGTCGGGATGCTCATGATCCCATACGCTCCCGCCGTCCTCGGGTTCTCATCGACATTCAGTTTTGCCACCACAAGTCGATCCCCCGCCTCATCCGACAACTCCTCCAACACGGGCGCCATCATCCGGCACGGCCCGCACCACGCCGCCCAAAAATCGACCAACACCGGCTTGTCCCCTTGGATCACACTCGCAAAGTTCTGATCCGTTACCTGTACCGTGGCCATACTTTCATCCTCCTCATCGGCTTTTCATCAACAGCTCAATCGCTTCCCGAATCACCTTGTCGGCACTCCCGCCGCCGGCGACCTCCTCCCGGATGCACTGCTCCATGTTCTCTCCGACGACGTACATGATCACCCGGTCCACCGCCGCCCGAATGGCCGACAACTGCGTCACGACCTCTTTGCACGACTTGCCCTGCTCCATCATCTGGAGCACGCCCCGCACCTGGCCTTCAATCCGGCGCAGCCGGTTCTTCATCCGATCGGTGTACTCCATGGAGATTCTCCCCCTATATGTGCGTATTATACCCCCCTCCGTACAAATCAAGCCAACGGCTGCCGTCGTGCTTTCATCGGCCACGATGGGCGTTCCACGCTGCGATCCCGCCGGAGAGGTTCCTCACGTCCGCAAACCCCTGTTTCGCCAACAGCCGGGCCGCCTGGGCACTGCGCATCCCGGAGTGGCACATCACGACCACAGGCTTCGCCTTATCCAGCTCTCCCAACCGGCTTTTCAACTGCCCCAGCGGGATGTTGCGAAACCCGTCGATGTGTCCCTGCCGAAACTCCCCCGGCTCCCGGACATCCACGTACTGTACGCCAGACTTTTTGTCACGGAGCATCTCCCGCAGCTCGTCCGGCTGAATGGACTTCACTCCCTTGGCGGGCAGCATCCGGTACACAAAGTAACCTGCAGCGATCACCACCAACACGAGCCAGACCCAATTCACCGTCTTCACCTCCCTACAAAAGGTGCAGCGCCTTGAGATTCACGTACAGCATGTAACACGCCACCAGGACCAACACACCGGCGAACAGTTGTTGTAGCCGCCTCACGTTGCGGCCAAGCCTCGTGCAGGCATACACCCCAAGAATGCCCCCGGCCAGGCCGCCGCCGATGTACAGGGCGACGATGAGCCAGTCCACCATGCCGGAGAGGGCGTAGGACACGGCGGTCGTCAGCCCGAACGTCCCCACCGAGAACAGGGACGTCCCGACAGCCTCGGTCATCGGCAATCCCGCAGAAAACATGAGGCCCGGAACAATCAAGAACCCACCACCGATACCGAAGAACCCGGATACGCCTCCGGTGACGAGCCCCGTCGGGATCACCCTCCCCATCCGGACGGGGCGCCCGGCCTCCGAAGCCTCAGGATTTCGCCTTGAGCGCAGCATCCGGGCGGCGATGACCAGCATCAGGATGGCAAAGAGAAACAACAGCACTTTGTCATTCGCCAGTTTGCCGAGCACCGACCCGGCGTAGGCTCCCACCGCACCCGGGATGGCGAACGCCACGGCCGCCTTCCACCGAACGTGTCCCTGCCGCCAGTGGGGAAGCAAGTTCAAATAGGCGTTGACCGCCACCGCCAGCGCCGTGCTGCCGATGACCACGTGGGGATCGTGCACTCCGACCAGATACAACAGCAGGGGCACGGCGAGGATGGAACCACCCCCGCCGATGAGTCCCAGTGTGAAGCCCACCACACCACCGGAGAGAACCGCCAGGACCATCTGCACAGCGCTCAAATGTGGCACGCACTCACCCCCTTACCCAGAGGGGTATATTCCGATGCAAAAAAAAGTCACAGATGGTGCCACAGCCACGCTCCAATCCCGTACAGCACAAACCCCGCTCCTGCCAGGAGCATCAGCTTGTTTGACGGTCAGAGCGAATTCCAAAACCGCTTCATTGCGCTCCCCTCCAAACGTTCCGGTCACCCGTGCACGGCGCACCGGTTCGGCCCAATCTCCATCTCCCGCTGCTCATCCTCGTCCGGTGCCATCTTGCCCATATTGGTCAGGCGAATCTCCCGGTACGCATTCGGCTGCGGCGGCAGGTTCTCCGTCACCAGCTTCCGGAACGCCTCGGCGTCCTCCACCTGAAGCCCCGCATTGTGCTCGTACACGTCACCCAGCCGTGCCGCTACCGACCCATCCGGGTTCACCTCGTCCAGGTCGCCGTAGTGCGCCGGCAACAGCAGAAGATTCGACGGCAACTCGGGGTATGTCTCGTACAGGGTCTTTCGCAGATCGCCCGCCCAATCCTCGGCCTTCCCAGCCAGATCCGGCCGTCCGATGGACTTCACGAACAGGATGTCGCCCGACAGAAGATACCGGTCATCCACCACCAGTGACGTGCTGCCGATGGTGTGCCCCGGCGAGTACACCGGCACAATGCGCACCGTGGTTTTGCCTACCGTGATCTCCCGTTCAGCCACCAGCGGCTCGTAGGCGAACGTCACCTGGGCGGCGTCCTTTGGCGGCAGCCAGTACTTGGCCCCGGACGTCTCCGCCAATTTGCGCCCGCCGGAGATGTGGTCGGCATGCACGTGAGTGTCTATGACGTGGCGGATCCGAAGCCCATGCGCCGTTGCGAATGCCTCGTACGCATCGGTCGTCCGCACCGCATCGACGACGGCCGCCTCTCCGCCCGACGCAATCAGGTACGACAAGCAACCCTTGCCAAACCGAACAAACTGATACACCGCACCACCGTCCGAAAGGTCCCCCACCTTCACCGGCCGCAGCGCCTCGCTCCACGCCTTCATACCGCCGGCGAGGACTGAAACGTCTTTCAAACCCGCTTCCAGGAGCTGCTCGGCCACGTACACCGACGAACCTTCCTTGGCGCACACCACCAACACGGGCCTGTCCTTCGGCAGCCGCTCCAAGGCCGGCTGAACGCCGTCGAGTAGGTCGAAGTACGGGATGTTGATGCTGGTCACATTCGGACCTTCAATTCGCCAGTCGGCGTATTCCTCTTCGTTGCGCACATCGAGGATGAACAGCTCCTCCCCACGCAAAATCTTCTCGAACACCTCGGTGGGCGATACACGAGTCATCGTCGTCTGGTTCACGCTTGGTTCCTCCTCTCCATGTCTTTTAGACGCTCTGTTCCGTGGGTCCCTGCCACTGGCTCATGCCGGGCACCACATTGTACACTCGCTCAAATCCGTGCTCGGCCAACACCTGGCAGGCGAGGTCACTCCGGCTGCCGGTGCGGCAGATCACATACACCGGCTGGTTCCGGTAGGACGCAAGCTCCGTCAAGCGCTGTTCCAAGTCGCCGAGCGGTAGCGAGATCGCCCCCGGAATGTGCGAGAAGGCGTACTCCGCTGGCTCCCGCACATCGACGAGCACCCCACCGTCAGAAAGCCGTCCAGGCAACTCCTCGTTGCTCACGGTATTCGGAAATCGTTGCTCGGGTTTGGTTTCCTCCGGCCTGGACTTGCGGATGAAGTGCCGGAACACCTTCCCCTCCGTCAGGGTCCCGAGGAACTGGTGGCCCGTCCGGTGCGCCCAGCCCTTGACGTCCGCCACCGACCCCGGGTCGGTCGCCAGGACCTCCAGAACCTGGCCCGCTTCCATCTCGTCGATAGCCTTTTTTGTCCGCACGATGGGCAACGGGCAGGACAACCCTTTGCAGTCGATGGTCTTATCCACACGGATATCCGTCATGCCACCCTCTCCTTTCGGGAACAATCGAGTCCGGTTGGGATCCAACCGCATGCATCATGCGTTAGAACGTCACCGTCACGTCGGCGTCATACGCAAAGTCGAGGAACGTGACCGCACCGCCGACCTCCACGCCGTCGATAAAATCGTCCTTCGTCAAACCCATGACATCCATCGTCATCTGGCAACCAATGAACTTGACACCGCTCTCTTTGGCGACCTCAAGCAGCTCTGCTACGGACGGCACGTTTGCACGCTGGAAACCTTCCATCCAGTGCTCCTTCCCGGGCCCCATGGTCAGCGCCTCGGCGCCACCTTTGCGAATGATGTTGAGCCCCTCAAAGGTGAAGAAGATGGCCACCTCGGCGTCCGTCGCCGCCGCTGCCGTGGCGATGTTGAGTACCTTGTATGCTGCATCCAAACTGCCTTGCGATGCGATGATGGCCACTCTGCGCTTATCATCTGCCATATCCATGTTCCTCCCTTATCGTTACGGTTGAATCAACGGCCCTTTGAACGCTCATTCCACTTCCCAAGTCCAGGCGTTCATGCCGCCCAGCATATTCTTCACCCTGGTGAATCCGGCTGCCATCAAAAACTCGCAGGCCATGGCGCTGCGGCTGCCGCTGCGACAGATCATGACGGTCTCCTGACTTGGATCGATCTCGCTCATCCGCATCGGAATCTGCCCGAGCGGAATGTTTTTGGCCCCCGGGATCTTCCCAGCTGCCACTTCGCCGGGTTCCCGGACGTCGATAATCTGCAGCCTCTGGCCTCCCTTCATGCGCTCGTACACGTCGAGCGGATGGATGTGGATCACGCTGCTCACCCAATCACCTCCGTCCCAAAATACCGGATGGGGTATATATACGGCACGGGGTATATGCTACAACGCTCATTGGCGTCCTGTCAACACCTGCGAAACGCCTGCCCGAGTGCCGTCAAGACCCCTCTTGCGGTGTGCCGTATGGTTCACGAGGACTAAGAAAAAACCACCATTTCGGTGCTCCGTCCTCACGAGGAGAAGGGATAGCATTGATATGGGGATCGAGACTGAGGGTTTGTCACTGTCGCCGGCGAAGGAGGCGATGCCATGCTCACACGATGGAACAAGCGTCAGAACAGAACGTTGCACTCCACTTTGTCTTGTGAGGGAGTGGTTCACATGCTGAAGCGTGCGCTGTGGGTCGTGCCGGTCCTTGCTCTCGGAATGGCGATTGGCGGAGTAACGCTGTCGAATGTCTTTGCCTCCGGCGCTACGCAAGGCAACACGCTGCCTACTCCAGCGCCACAAATGATGCAACAGGCGCTTAGCACACCGCAAGGTCAAGCGATGATTCAAGCCTGCAGCAGCTTCATGAGCCAATTCAGTCAAGCACAAAAGTAGCCTGCTCAGTCCGACCAGGGGTCGCCGGAGGGCGGCCCCCGATCAGGCCATCACTTCTCAAGCGTTCAGTGTGAATCTGCGGCGTCCGGTAGTTCGTCCAGGAACGCCTGCACACGACTCCGGATTGCGTCCCGGACCTCCTGAAACTTGGCCATGATCTCTTCGTCCGTGCCATTTGCCCGAGCCGGATCTTCGAATCCCCAGTGCAACCGTTTCACGTGCGGTGGCGTCATCGGACAACGGTCATTGGCATCGCCGCACAACGTGATGACATAGTCCGCACGGTTCAAAAGGTCTGGATCGATGGTTTTCGAGGTGTGCTTCGAAATATCCACACCGGCTTCTTTCATGGTGGCCACAGCACGAGGATTCAATCCATGTGCCTCGATACCGGCGCTATGAACTTCAATCCGGTCTGCCCCAAGGTGTCTCGCCCACCCTTCGGCCATTTGACTCCGGCACGAGTTCCCGGTGCAGAGAAAATACACGACAGGCTTCTTCATGCAAAACGGGCTCCCTTCAAAAATGTGGTGGATTATCGAACAAACGACAGCCATAAATACAGACCGACCAGCGTGATAAACAGCGTCGGGATGGTCAAAACAATCCCCGTCCTGAAATAACGCCCCCATGTGATGGTCACGCCCTTTTTGTTGAGAACGTGCAACCACAACAGCGTCGCCAAAGAACCAATCGGTGTGATCTTTGGGCCCAGGTCGCAACCGATCACGTTGGCATAAACCAGCGCCTGATGCATGACATCCGTGGCGTTCGTGGAGTGAATCGCCAATGCATCGATCATGACCGTAGGCATGTTATTCATGACACTCGAAAGGGTCGCCGCCATAAACCCGGTGACCAGCGTCCCGACAAATAGCCCCCCGTGGGTTGCTCGCTGGATGACATCACCAAGAACGGTTGTCAAACCTGCATTCCGCAAACCATATACCACCACATACATGCCAATGGAAAACACCACGATGGCCCACGGCGCCTCACGAATGATATTCCATGGCTGAATGACTTGTGTACGGCCACCGGCAACGAGGAAGACGATCGCAATCAGACCAGCGACGGTGGATACTGGAATGTGCAGCAACTCTGTCAGAATGTAACCGATGAGCAATACACCCAGGATGACCCAGGACATTCGATACATGCCTTCGTGGGCAATCGCCGCTGACGGTTTCGTTAAATCAGCCGGATTGTAGGTCTTCGGAATGTCTTTGCGAAAGAACAAGTACAGAACCAGGGCACTGGCGATGAACGAGAAAATGTCAGGGACGATCATATGGAACGCATAACCGAGAAACCCGATGTGAAAGAAGTCAGCCGACACAATGTTCACCAGGTTGCTTACAACCAGAGGCAGTGATGTCGTATCCGCAATAAATCCGCTGGCCATGATGAACGGAAGCATCTTTTTGGGTTCAAACTTCAAGACCTTGACCTTTTCGAGGACAATGGGCGTCAGAATCAGAGCTGCTCCGTCGTTGGCGAAAAAGGCCGCCACAACGGCACCGAGCAGGGTGACATAAAAAAACACCTTTCGCCCGTCGCCTTTGGCCGCATGAGCCATCTTCAATGCGGCCCACTCAAAGAACCCGATTTTGTCCAGGATGGTTGAGATGATGATGATGGCCACAAACGCAAACGTGGCGTCCCATACAATCCTGGTGACCTCGATGACATCGTGGAAAGTTACCACACCGAGCAGCAGAGCCAATATGGCGCCGCCGACCGCCGGCCAACCAATCGACAAGCCTCTTGGCTGCCAAATGACCAATGCGAGCGTCGGAATAAAGAGTCCAAATGCAAGGTATGTCATGATTCAGCTCCTTCACCAGGGCTGGATTCACAGAACACACGCAATCCCTGTGCCTCAAGTCGAGCGATTTCCTCAGATACATCCGGGAGTTGAGCCAGGCATCTGTCGAAGAAAGGGACGACAGATCCATCCAGCCCGTAATACACCCACTGTGCTGTCTTTCGTTCTCTCACGAGCCCGGCTTGCTTCAATCTGCGCAAGTGCTGGGACACGGCCGGCTGGGACATTTTCAATACCTCGACCAATTCGCAAACGCACATTTCATCGTGTCTGAGAAGGGCCAAAATGTGCAATCTGGTTTTGTCGGCGAGCGCCTTGTATATCTCAGCCCACTGTTCGAATGACAGCGTCACATGTCCACCCCCTCCACAGACGCTTTCTACAAATTGGTAGCGGAAGTGGCGCACACTGGTACAAAGCGTTCACCCAGTGCGCCACCACCGCCGATCCGTACCTCCATTCACTCAGACAATGATTTGCGTCTGTGCTGGTACCGTATTGCTTTCCAAAAACCGCTCCGCATCCAATGCAGCTTTGCATCCACTTCCCGCCGCCGTGATGGCCTGTCGATAATGCGGATCCATCACATCTCCGCAAGCAAAGACTCCCTCAACGCTCGTGGATGTCGACTGCCCCTTGGTGAGAATGTAACCTCGGTCATCGATTTCCACCTGGTTTGCAAGAAATCCAGTGTTCGGCGTATGGCCGATGGCGACAAAAATCCCGTCGGCAGGGATGGTCCGCACTTCCCCTGTCTGATTGTCCTTCACCACCAGGCCACTGACCTTTGAACCGTGCGTTGCAACCTCAACAGGCGTCACGTTCAACAGCCACTTGATTTTGGGGTTTCTCCGTGCCCGATCTTGCATCACTTTGGATGCACGGAGCTCACTGCGGCGATGTACAATGGTGACTTCAGACGCAAATTTCGTCAAGAAAGTCGCCTCCTCCATCGCAGAATCCCCGCCGCCTACAACGAGGACAGACTTTCCTTGAAAGAAGAATCCATCGCAAGTGGCACAGGCGGATACCCCATGGCCCATCATCTCGACTTCGCCAGGGATGCCAAGTTTCTTGGCCGATGCACCGGTGGAAATAATGAGGGATTCGGCAAGATACTCCTTTGAACCGTCCACGACCATCCGAAATGGACCTGAGCCAAGTCAACGGAAGTGACCTCTCCATTGACAAAGGCCGCACCAAAACGCTCCGCTTGTCTGCGCATGTTGTCCATGAGCTCGGGCCCCATGATTCCATCCGGAAAGCCGGGGAAATTCTCCACCTCCGTCGTCATGGTCAGTTGTCCGCCCGGCTGATCCCCTTCGATGACGAGCGGATTGAAATTGGCACGAGCCGCATAAATGGCGGCGGTAAACCCGGCCGGACCCGTCCCGAGGATGATGACCTTGTGCACAGTCAATGGTACCTCCACCTCTGAATGATTTTCCATTTTCACATCGCAATATAAGTATACACTTATTTATTGGGCGTGCAACTTCAAACTGGCCTCGGTACACTATTCTCTTCACATGATCTTCATACTCTTGTGGTACGAAAGGATCGAAGAATCAGGTCGAGGAGGAACCAATATGCTGCAAGCCATCGGGTCCGTCGTCGCTCTTCTGGCATGCCCGTTGATGATGATCTTCATGATGAGAGGCATGCACGGGGGACACGAAAAACATGGAATGCATCCATCAACCCGTCGGAAGTTCAGGTCGGCGGAAGAAGAGCTGGCCGATGTGAAACGTCAGGTGGATGACTTGCAAACCCGGTACGACCGCTTGTCCCAACGGGTGAAGGACCGGCCTGGACACCTCGGATGAGAAGCACACTCCCTGAATCATGAGTGCAGGCGGGGCTAGAACTGACCACCATCGAACCAACAGGGGTGACCGACATGGCCGACACCACAGAGAAAATCAGGCGTAGATACGACCGAATGGCTCCCTTTTTCGACAAGATGGATCGGATGGTCACTGACAAACACCGGGCGGAACTGATTCGCCGTGCGCATGGTGAAGTGCTCGAAGCGGGCGTTGGAACCGGTGCCAACCTCAAATTCTACCCTGTGGACGTCAATGTGACCGCCATTGACTTCAGTCCCCGCATGTTGTCATACGCACAAGAACGGGTCAAAGAATGCCGTGCAAACGTACGGCTGCTGCAAATGGATGTGCAACACCTGCAGTTCGACGACAACACATTCGACACCGTCGTGTCGACCTGTGTGTTGTGTTCCGTGCCCGATCCCATTGCCGGATTGCGAGAGATTCACCGGGTCCTGAAGCCAAGCGGACAGCTCCTCATGATTGAACATATGCTGAGCGACCATATCCCCATTGCTCTTATGTTGCATATGCTCAATCCCTTCACGGTCCGCCTAACAGGAGCCAACGTCAACCGCAGAACCATGGATAACCTCCGTATGGCAGGCTTTACGATTCAGGAAATGCAGTGCATTGCGCTGTCAGATATGTTTCGCCTCATCGTCGCCAAGCCGAACAAGTGACCGGCTGACGTCTAACCGGAAAGGTATCACGAACAAGCGCACAGCATGGTGCCGCGAGCGCATGAAGGTCTTATTTGGGCCACATGACCGTGAACGTCGACCCTTGCCCAACCCGGCTTTTCACCTGCACCGAGCCTCCAGAGAGTTCGACCAACCGTTTGACAATCGCCAACCCAAGACCGCTGCCGCCTGTTTTTCGATCCCGAGACTTGTCGACCCTGTAAAATCGCTCGAAGATGTTGTCGATCTCCGTCTCCGGGATCCCCACGCCGCTGTCCTTGACTGATAAAAACGGTTTGCCGTCTTGGCTGCCAACCTCCACCACAATGTTTCCTCCGTGTGGCGTGAATTTCACCGCATTGTCCAGCAGGTTCCACAAGATCTGGGACACATGCTGCGCTTGGGCCGCAACCCGCACCGGGGCATCCGATGTGCGCAACTCCAGTCTAATGCCCGCCTCCGCACACCGGGGTTCGAAAAGCTGGATGGCGGACTGCGCAACATGGTTTAAATCGGTTAGCGGCAAATCCGGCGGAGAGGCGGCTGGAGCGATATCCGCCTCGTACAGCGTCTCCACCGAAGTGACCAGGGCTTCAAACCGCTGAATCTCCTCCAGGCAACTGTACAACCGTTCCCGGTTCGGCTCCCACAGTCCATCGTAAAACGCTTGGATATGTGAACGCAGGGTGGTCAAAGGTGTGCGAAGTTCATGCCCAAGGTCCTGCATGAGATTCTTCCGGAGTTCTTCCTGCTTCTGCAACTGCTGCGACAGGAAATTCAGGGTGCTGGCGAGCGAAGACAATTCGTCATGACCCTCGACCGGGATGGTCGTCCCCCACTTTCCGTGGGCGATTTCCAGCGCCTGTTTCTGCATCACAAAGATCCGCCCAGTGATCGCTCGTGACACCAACACCGCCACACCTGCCGTCGCCGCAACGAATACCAACACCGTCCAGAGCAAACTCTGCGTAAGTGCCTGCTCGAAGTGGATTTGGATTTGCTGGGTCAACGACGGCGATACGGAATTGATCTCTGGACAGACGACCGACAGGAAGTGGCGGTGAACCTCTGCTTGGAGGATAAAGGCCAAGGCCACCAACATAGCAGATACAGTCAGAAAGAAAGCGATCAGGATCTTCCTCCGCAGATTCAATCGTCATCTCCTCCGAACCGGTACCCCATCCCGTAGACGGTCTGGATGTACACTGGATTCTTGGGGTCATCTTCAATTTTCGCCCGCAGGTTCTTCACATGGGCGTCGATGGTCCGAACATCCCCACGAAAATCCATGCCAAAGACTCGTTCTATCAATTCCTCCCGACTGAACACCCGCCTCGGATGCCGGCTCAACGTCACCAACAGTCTGTACTCCGTTGCCGTGAGTTCGGCATTGACTCCGCCCTTATGTACCGTTTGGGATGTGGCGTCGATCACGAGGTCACCCCCACGATATTCCAGTCGATCTGCCAGCGGGCGATCGGCCTGCGTTCGGCGCAAAATGGCCTCTACTCGAGCCACCACCTCATTTGGATTAAACGGCTTCGTGACGTAATCGTCAGCGCCAATCCGCAGACCTCTCAGCCGGTCCTCGTCCCGGTGTTTGGCGGTCAACATAAGAATGGGAACAGACGAGCGTGCACGCACCGCCATGCACACCTCTTCCCCTGGTATATCCGGCAGCATCAGGTCGAGAATGATGAGCGACGGGTGAACATCATCCAGACGCCGCAACACCTCGCCGCCGTTATCCACGCAAACCACGCCGAAACCCGCACGCTCCAGATACAGCGATAACACATCGGCAATCTTCTTCTCATCATCCGCAACCAAAATGGTGTGATGCCGTTTCATCTTTTGTGCCTCCGCCATCTGTGACAATTTGTTGGCAGCCCGCTGTCTTCATACCATCTTCGCAATCCATCGCTACACTGGCAATGGTCCACCCGCCAACGTTTGCGGGATTCCATGCAAAGCAAGGGGTGTAGTGATGAAAAAACAACACATTGCCCTGTACAGTGCGGTTGCCGTCCTGGCCGTTGCGGCTGGCAGCGGGTATTATGCTTGGTCGATGCACAGAACGACAAACGCATACACGGCTGCATCCACGGGGCCGCTGGTGCAAACGGTTGGCCCGGATGGGAAGCTGGTGCCCGTATCTGCCTTGGTGGCCAATCCCCCATCTGGGGCGCACGTTCAGTCCTTCACGCTGACTGCTGAGGAAAAGTCCATCACCTTGGGCGGGAAGACCGTCAAGGCCATGACCTTCAACGGAACCGCTCCGGGGCCCCTGCTCAAAGTCCATCAGGGAGATCTCGTCGAAGCGACGGTGCGCAACCAGCTGAGCGTGCCGATCACCGTCCACTGGCACGGGATTGCCGTACCCGGCTCCCAAGACGGTGTACCTGGATTGACCCAAGACCCTATCCAACCCGGTGGCAGCTACGTCTACCGATTCGTGGCAAACCAAGCGGGAACCTACTGGTACCACTCTCACGTCAACAGCGTACAGGAGATCGGCCTCGGGCTGTACGGCGGAATCGTGGTCCTGCCCAAAAGCCAGACCGCACCGGCAGCGGACCGAGACTACACGCTCCTCTTGCATGAGTGGTCCACCTCCCCATCGCCCTCGACCGATGAAACCATGGGGAACATGACCGGCATGAGTGGCATGAATGGAATGAGCATGGGGAGCATGGGGAGCATGGGCAACATGAGCGGTATGGGTACCATGCACATGGGGTCACCGGACCTGCGCACAAACGGGTTCCAAGTAACGGACATGGACAAGAGTGCGCTGGGTGAAATGACCAACATGTACGATGCGTATACCATCAACCAGAACGCCAGCGGGCAAACCATGCTCGAAGCAAAGCCCGGCGAGACCGTGCGCCTGCGACTCGTGAACGCAGGCAATATGACGCACCTCATGACGCTGGTCGGCACCCCGTTCAAAGTGGTCGCCATGGACGGGCAGGACATCGCAAATCCAACGCCCATTGAGAACCAACTCCTCCCGATTGGTGCCGCCGAGCGATACGACATCGATTTCACCATGCCAAAAAGCGGAAAGGTTCAGTTGGTGAGCGGGGATCCAGACATGACGGAGCGCATGCAGCTTCGGGCCACCATCGGCGATACCATGGCTTCCGGCACAAGTTCCATGTCTGACATGCCGGATGTCCAACGTGAGCCGTGGTTTGGCTTCACCCGCTATGGCAGCGGATCGATCCCCGGTGTGCAGACGTTCAACTTGGATCAGAAGTTCGACAAGACCTTCAGCATGGACCTCGGCGCCGGCATGAACCAAAGCGGCATGGTTTACACCATCAACGGGAAGGCATTCCCGGACGTGCCGCCGTTCGTCGTGAAGGCAGGAGATACCGTCAAGGTCCACATCGAGAACAAGAGTGCGTACATTCACCCAATGCACCTGCACGGGCACATCTTCCAAGTGCTCTCACGGGACGGGAAGCCCATCACCGGCAGTCCCATTTTCCTCGATACGTTGCAGGTGCTGCCCGGTGAGACATACGACATCGCCTTCAAGGCAGACAACCCCGGTCTGTGGATGTTCCACTGCCACGACCTGCACCACGCTTCCGCAGGGATGGATGTCGTCGTGCAATATGCAGGCGTCACCGACCCGTACAATTTGAAGGACATGTCGGAGTGATACCGAACCTACCGGTGAAGGGGTTGGACCACGATTCCGACTCGCAAATGGGCAGCGTAACAGCTGCCCATGTTTTATTGCACCTCACCCTCCTCGCAACCATTGGCCAGAGCTTCCTGGTTGCATCGGACCAGATCACAAACAATCACGCTTCCCTTCTCTCTGGACGTGCTCGTCCTTGACCAACCCGGCCGCAGGACTCGTCCCAGCCACGTCGTACCAGGCTTCCACGGAGATTGAGGCCGCCATGATCAACAAAAAGGTCCACTGTGAAAGGTCAAACACGGTGTAGAGCTCCACATGCGGAACCAGCAGAGATGTCCCAAACAGCGTCGCACCGGCAACCGCCCAGACCCGATGCGCATACATGCTGGCACGCCGGCTGAGCAGATACAGGATCACCGCAAACCCGCACCGCACCAGGTCCTCGAAGCGATATGGATGCAGATCCACATAGGCACGATATGCAAAATAAGGAATCGCACCGACCACCAGCGTCTGTGCGACCAGCTTGAGCTTGGTTTGATCCAGTGCCTTTTTTCGCCACAGGGAGATGATCAGATACAACATACTCGCCGCCAGGCCCACGAAGATTCCTCCTGGAGGAGTCCCACCGATCAAGGCCATCAGGTTGTCTCGCAGGCTCAAGCTTGGTTGCTGCAAAATACCGGAAAACCGGGTGAACACCACAAACACCAGCACGGCGCCGGACAACTTGTCCGCCACAATCTCTCGTGCTCGGTTCTTGGGTTGTAGCTTGAGAAAGGCCCAGCCGCCCACACACCCCAACAGAAGCGCTATCCATGCGTCGGGAACTCTTTGCAAGAGCGCCAGCATTACTTCGAAATCCTCTCCAATTCCGCCATCAGGTTCTCTTTCGATATCGCTCCCACGTTTGTCGCCACAATCATCCCTTGGCGGTTTACAAAAAAGGACGTCGGGAAGCCGATGATGTTATACTCGTTCATCACCGTCCCTGTCGTGTCCAAGGCCACCGGCCACGTGATCCCGTACTGTTTCACAAACTGCTCCATGTCGGCCATGCTGTCCTGAGCAGTGACATTGACGCTGAGGAAGACCACCTTGTCTCCGTACTGCTTGTACGCCTGCACGATGTCAGGCGTCTCCAACTTGCAGTAGACACACCACGACGTCCAGAAATTGATGAAGATGGGCTTGCCACGCAGTTTGTCCGTGTCAATCGTCTGGTTGTCCGGGTATTCCTGCAGTTTGATCGGGGGCATCTTGTAACCCGTTTGAGGAGCCACCGCAACGGATGAAGCGCCCGGAGCACCATTTGCTGAGGCTGCGGTCGGAGATGCCGCCAACGAATTTTGTTTGAGGGTGACCGTCCCCACGATGGCAATGAGCAATGCGGTGCTGGTGCCAATCGCCAACCATTTGTGTGCCTTTTTCATGCGATGACCTCCCTTAGACTCCTGTGAATCCGCCATACAGCCGAATCAGTGCCACGGTGATCTTGGACATGGTATTCGTCAAAAGAAGCACCCCGAGTACCATCATGATGTATCCGCCGATTTTGCTGAGCATCGCCCCGTATTTGGCCAGCCTGCGCACCGAGCCCAAGGTGAATCCCAGAACAAAAAAGGGAATCGCAAACCCGAGGACGTAGGCGAGGATGAGCGGCAATCCAAGCGCACTGTTCGTGGCCGTCATCACCAGTACAGCGGCGAGAATGGGGCCAATGCAAGGAGACCATCCGGCGGCAAAGCTGACCCCGACCAGGACGGATGCCAGGTAACCCGTCCTGTCCGCTCTGAACTCCCATTTTTTCTCCATCATCAGCCATTTCGGAGTGAACAGACCACTCAAAACAAGACCCATCAGAAATACGATGACTCCGCCTACAATACGGATGACGCTCCGGTAATTCACGAACACCTGACCGATGAGACTGGCCGACAAGCCCAGGGCCAGAAAGATGACGGAGAACCCGATGATGAAAAACGAGGTGTGTGTCAACGCACGTACACGATGATTCCAGGTGGCCCCACCCCCTTGCCCAAACGTCACCCCGGAGATGTACGACAGGTAGGACGGATACAACGGCAAACAACATGGCGAGAGAAACGACAGGATCCCAGCAATAAAGGCCAACCAAAGTGTCGGATGCGTGCCGAGCGTCAGGGTGTCCGCCCCCTTTCCTCCACGTTCATGCCTGCTGCCTTGGCGTACGTGAGCATCTGAGATTCCGTAAGCGGTCCCAGCAGGTGGCTGACCACCTTCCCGTCCGCCGTAATGAAAAACGTCTCCGGTTGACCGGTCACGCCGTAAGGGCCCGACCACTTGTTATTCTCATCGAGCAGCACCACCACGCTCGCTGGCAAACGATACTGCGTCACATACCGCTCGACGAGACCCACTCCATCCCCTCGGTCAATCATCACCACGTGGATGTCATTGCGGTATTTCTCTGCGAACGCCTTCAAATCCGGCGTCTCCTCGATACAAGGTTGGCACCAAGGCGTAAAGAAGTTCAGCAGCACGGGTTTGCCTCGTAGGGACTGTAGTGAAAATGATTCACCGGAAAGCTCCTTTGTCTGAATGTCGGGGGCGAGGCCACCCACCTCAACCGGTGTCATGGTTTTTGTGTACAACACAATCAGATACAAGAAGACAAAAAGGACTCCCGCTGCAACGGCGAATACTGTGATATTCCGGCGAGTCTGCGTGACCATCTCACCACCGCCGAACTTGCCCCATTTTCCCATGACCATACCGCACAATTATGAAGATGGTATGAAGGCCATGCGCTACTGGAGGATGTACGGTGCACGTGGGAGACGGGCCGTGTTGCAGAAATGCCCACCGAGGACAGCGGCGTACGTACGCCAGTGGTTTCGTACGCCGCCGTAAACGCCTCACACGTAGGTGACAGTGGTAAACATACCGCCCATGCCTGGCTGATGTGCATTCGTGGTGTGATGAGGTTTATGACAATGAAACGCCCAGACCCCAGGGTTGTTTGCATCAAACTCGATGTCCCACGTCTCTCCCGGTGCGACATTGATGGTGTTTTTCGACCACGGGAACATGAGATCCGACCCATCTGCAGCGACGACTTGGAACTCGTGACCGTGCAAATGCATCGGATGCGAATCCATACTGATGTTCCCCAGCCGGATGCGCACCCGCTCCCCACGTCGGACCCGCAGTGGCGCAGTGTCCGGGTACGCTTTTCCGTTCAAGGTGAAGTAGTTGAAATCCATGCTCATGGGATTGATGTCAAACCGCCTCCCTTGGGTCCCCGGCTCTCCGTGAGTCGGATGCTCAGACATGGATGGCGCACCCGTGGTCTGGGTCATCGGAAGGGTCTGCCCGCCCATCTGCATGCCCGCCATGTCCATGCCGCCGTCCGTCTGCACCGCCCATTCTTGGAGCAGGATGACATACTCCCGATGGGTCATCGGCTGTCGAGCAAGCGAGACAATCATGCCCGCAAGCCCCATCATCTCCTGTTTGGAGTCCATGGTGTGAGCATGGATACATAAATGTCCCGGCTTGACGCACCACAAAGTCATACACATACGTCTCCCCCGACCGAATGACTGGCCCCGCCCCGATTTCCGGCACGCCGTCCACATCATTGGGCACGATAAGGCCGTGCCAATGGATGGAGGTGGCTGTTGGAAGGCGATTGACAAACACCACCTGCACACGCTCACCTGGATGCACAACCATCACCGGCCCCGGTGTAGAACCGTTGTAGCCCCAGGCTCGAATGGTCACGCCGCCCACCAAGGTTTGTTCCACGGGCTCGGCCACCAAGTGAAACTGTTTGACCCCGTACACCAGGCGGTGCGGCAAAAACGTCAAATTCGGCGCAATCAGTTTGGTCATCCCCATGCGGATGGACCCCATTCTCCACGCCTCCTTCCCCCGACAGCGATATGCGGAACGGAAGACAGTTGCCCACGGATGACCGTCTTTTGGCCACCCTGTGCGTGAGTGGATATTGACACATATACAATACGGGGGTATGGTTTGTTTAGAGCATCTGAAGGCGAGGGATTGTCATGTGCCCCGATCACCCGGAACACACTGGACACAGTTACGCCCCACACAAGGAAGACCTCCTGCGCCGGCTGCGGCGCATCGAAGGTCAGGTGCGTGGGTTGCAAAAAATGATTGAAGAAGACCGTTACTGCGTCGACATTCTGGTGCAGGTGTCGGCCGTCAAGAGTGCGCTTCACCAAGTCGGGCTCACCATTCTCGAGTCCCACACCCGTGGGTGTGTGGCGGACGCCCTGGCCAACCGGGAACAGGGTGATGAAAAGGTGGACGAACTGATGGACGTGATCCGTCAGTTCACCCGGTCTTAAACGACCGTGGGAGGTGAAATCGATGAGCGAGGCCAAAGAGATCACGCTGCCCATCGAAGGCATGACGTGCGCCGCCTGCGCCGCCCGGATTGAAAAGAACGTGGCCAAATTGCCTGGAGTCAAGCAGGTCAACGTCAACCTAGCGTCGGAGCGAGCCCGTGTGGTCCTGGACCCAGAGACGCCTTGGACAGAGGTCGTCTCCAAAATCGAGAAAACCGGCTACTCAGTGCCGGTGCGAGAGGTGGACCTCAACATCACGGGCATGACCTGTGCCGCCTGCGCCGCCCGCATCGAGAAGGTCGTCGGACGCCTGGATGCCGTGCGGTCGGTCCACGTCAACCTGGCATCGGAGAAGGCGCACGTAAGCTATGTGCCAGGCGTGATTCACGAAGGAGATATCATTCGGGCGGTGGAAAAGGCGGGGTACGGCGCCACCCTCGCCAGCGAGGCGGCGGAAGCCGAAGAGAAGCAGCGGAAACTGCAGGCGTACCGCCGGGACCTGGCGAAGTTCTGGTTCTCCGTCCTGCTGACCCTGCCCCTCGTCATGCAGATGTTGGTGATGCTCATCGGCGGGCGGCCGTTTTTGCCAAACTGGCTTTCGTGGCTGCTCGCCACGCCCGTCCAGTTTTACGTAGGCTGGCGGTTCTACAAAGGGGCATACCATTCTCTCCGGGGTGGGGCCGCCAACATGGACGTGTTGGTCGCCCTTGGCACCAGCGTGGCGTACGTGTACAGCGCCATCCTGACCATCCTGGGCCAACCGGATGTGTACTTCGACAGCTCCGCCACCGTCGTGACGCTGATTTTCATGGGCAAGCTGCTGGAGACCCGTGCCAAAGCGAAGTCGAGCGCCGCCATCGAGTCCCTGGCCAAGCTCGGCGCCAAGGTGGCCCACGTGCTGCGGAATGGCGTGGAGACGGACGTGGCCGTAGAGGACCTGCGGGTGGGCGATCTCGTCCGGGTCCGGCCTGGGGAAAAGGTGCCGGCGGACGGCGTGATTATTGAGGGGACGACGTCGGTCGACGAGTCGTTTCTCACCGGCGAGTCGATGCCGGTCTCCAAACAGCCGGGCGATCCGGTCGTGGGCGCATCCATCAACCAGACGAGCGCTTTTGTCATGCGGGTGACGAAGGTGGGACGGGACACCGCCCTGGCGCAGGTGATCCGGCTGGTGGATCAAGCGCAGGGGTCGAAAGCGCCCGTGCAGCGGCTGGCCGACACCATCTCCGGCATCTTTGTTCCGATTGTGCTCGCTGTGGCGGTGCTCACGCTCCTCATCTGGGGCGCCCTGGGCAACTGGTCGCACGGACTGCTCGCAGCTGTAGCCGTGCTGGTGATCGCCTGTCCCTGCTCATTGGGGCTTGCCACCCCGACCGCCATCATGGTCGGCACGGGCCTTGGGGCAGAATCCGGCATCCTCATCAAGGGCGGCGAACACCTCGAACTCGCCCACCGGGTGAACACGGTGGTTTTCGATAAGACAGGCACCCTCACCGCCGGCAAGCCCGTGGTCACCGACGTCTGGACTACGGAGGGGGTGGGGCGTGACGAGCTCCTGGCTGCGGCGGCCGCTCTGGAAGCGCAGAGCGAACACCCGCTTGGCCGGGCCGTGGTCGCCTTCGCCCAAGACCATGGCGTCGAGATCCCGATGGCGTCCAAGGTGCAGGCGGTGCCCGGCCACGGCATTCAGGGCATGGTGAACGGCGCCAGAATACGGATTGGGAATCGTACCTGGCTTGCCGATGCGAATCTGGCCATCCCCGGCGATGTCCTGGCGGCGTTTGAGCGTGCCGGCAAGACCGTGGTGCTGGTGGCGCAGGATGACCGGTTGCTCGGCGCCATCGCCATCGCCGACACCCTCAAGCCGGATGCGCCGGGTACGGTGAAACAGCTTCAGGAACTCGGCATCGAAGTCTGGATGATCACGGGCGACGAGGCCCGCACCGCAGAGGCCATCGCACAGCAGGCGGGAATCACGAACGTGATGGCCGGTGTCCTGCCCGCCGATAAGGCGGCCAAGGTGGAAGCCCTGCGCAAAGAGGAGCGGGTGGTCGCCATGGTGGGCGATGGCATCAACGATGCGCCTGCATTGGCGGCAGCCGACATCGGCATCGCCATGGGTACCGGCACCGATGTGGCGTTGGAGGCGGCGGATATCGTCCTCATGCACGGCCAGACGCACGGTGTCGTGGACGCTCTGCGCCTGTCCAAGGCGACCATGCGTAAAATACGCCAAAACCTGTTCTGGGCGTTTTTCTACAATGTCCTGGGGATCCCGCTGGCGGCGCTGGGCATCCTCAGCCCCGTCATCGCCGGGGCGGCCATGGCGCTCAGTTCAGTGAGCGTCGTATCGAACAGCCTACTGTTGCGCCGCCTGCGGCTCGGAAAGGAGGTGCATGCGGCGTAGGAAGAGAACGTGTCGACGCCAACATACAAACGGGCGACCTGAACATACACGAACCATGAGAGGAGACGATGGACATGGCAACGGCGACCATCACCGTTAAAGGCATGACGTGCAGCGGGTGTGTCAATTCCGTCACGAAGGCGCTCAAGGACGTGGAGGGTGTACAGGAGGCGAGCGTGGATCTGCAAGGACAGAAAGCCACGGTCACCTTCGACGAGGCGAAGACCACCGTGGCCAAACTGAAAGAGGCCATTGAGGACGCCGGTTACGATACAGAGTGAAACATTCTTGCGATGAAGGGAGAGCGGATTTGTCCGCCTCCCTTCTGCCATATAACCATGTACGGCAGGCATGCAAAGAACGCTCCAGCCATCTAGTCTCGCAAGTCTTTGAGACGCTGCAAGTATTCCTCCCGGTCAATTTCACCACGGGCGTAGCGTTCTTTGAGCAGTCGAACAGCGTGGTCATGCTCTTTATCGTTTTGACTGAGAGATCCTCTTCTGACCACACGAACGATGGTCCAGAGGACAAGCAGGATCCCGGCAATCAAAATCAATGCGGAGAGTATCCAATACAGGCTCATGAACCCGAACCCCATCATGCCCATCCCGTTCATCATCATGATTGCGTTTCCCCCAACTGTTTCGACCTGCCCATAGTGTAACGCACATGTGGCATACTAACCCATGAGAGGTGGAAATGTGGCCAACAAGCGAATCACCCGGCGGGAATTTCTAATGGCCTTGGGCGGCCTTACGTTGATTGGGCTTGGCAGCTACCCGCTCATTCGTTCTCCCATTCCTGGAAGACCTATCCCTCTGGTACTTCCGCAGAAACCCACGGTCCCGTGGAACGGGAACGTCAAATCGTTCGTCTTCAACCTGTCCCGAGGAAATGTGACGCTTCGGGATGGCCGCCGTTTCAGCGGATATCTCATCAACGGCCAGTTCCCCGGCCCCGAGATCCGTGTCCGAGAAGGCGACAAGGTTCGGGTGCTGGTGAACAACCATCTCGACCAACCCACCACGCTGCACTGACATGGTGTGAATGTCCCGTCTCCGATGGACGGCGTACCAGGCATCTCCCAGGACCCCATCCTGCCAGGACAGTCGTTTACGTACGAGTTCGTCGCCGGTCCCTCCGGCACTCGCTGGTATCACTCGCATGTGTTCGAAATGGATCAAATCCCAAATGGATTGTTTGGCCCACTCATCATTGAACCAGTAAACAGCAAGGATCCGTACCCTGAAGACCGTGACATGACGCTCACCCTGTCCACGTGGGGATACCAATCCAATCCCGGATTCGATTACGGGATGCAAGCAAGCGGCGGCATGGGTCAAATGATGATGGGGGGCGGGACCATGACCTCCTCCAGCCAAGGTCTCACCTATTTCATTAACGGAGATATCCCAGAAGCCCTGGCCCCTGTCACCGTACACGCAGGTGAGAAGCTTCGCCTTCGCCTCATCAACGCCAGCGCTTCCGAGTCTTACTGGTTGACCATGGACAAAGGTAGCTTCTTAGTTACCCACACGGATGGAAATCCGCTGGATACCCCTATACCCGTGAGCGATTTGTACATCGCTCCGGCGGAGCGATACGACATTGTGGTCACGCCACCGCAGACAGGAAAGTGGTATCTGCGGTCCAAAATCGCCGGTCAGGAAACTGTCCGAATTCCCTTTTATACACAAGGGCAAGTCAGTGAAGGGCCTCCGCCCGCCCCGTCATGGTCCTACACCAACTCCTCCGCCGATGGTGGTTCTTTGGCGAAGGTTGATCAACATTTTGTTTTGACGCCCAGTGGCGGGATGATGATGGGGCCAAGCTGGACCATCAACGGCGCCTCTTACCCAAACACTGCCCCGTTGCGAATAGGCAAAGGTAATCGGGTGCGCATAGAAATGCAAAACATGAGCATGATGGAGCATCCCATGCATCCGCACGGACATTCGTTTGAAATTACGAGTTTCAACGGCAGGGTCTTAGCACGGCCACTGATCAAAGATGTGGTCAATCTGCGGCCAATGGAGCGCTGCACTATCGAATTTTTAGCCAACAATCCCGGTAACCGGTTCTTTCACTGCCATAATTTACAACACATGAGAGACGGCCTGGCCACGGTGGTGGAGTACGCCGATTACCCGCTGCCGCATGTGGATAAGTGGCGTATTGAACCCGACTTTGTCAAGACAGATGGGATGGCTTTTAAGAGAGAGATGAGAGACTTGCAATTCAGATAAAAATTGTCTCACGCTGCGTTTTGTTGCATTTTCCAATTTCTGAATTCCAACGGCGAGCGATAACCTAGTGCGGAATGCGGTCGATCCGTGTTGTAAAAGTGAATGTACGACTCAATGGCCGCTTTCGCCTCGGCAAAGCTGCTGTATTCCTGCAGCCAGACCTCCTCCTCCTTCAGCGACCGGAAGAATCGCTCGATGTATGCGTCAGCATCGGGGTTGTTGTACCCGGTCCGCTCATGGTTGATTTGGCAGGCCTTCATCGCTTCGATGAACCGTCGACTCGTCATCTGGCAGCCATTGTCCGTTCGCAATGTCAGACCGGCACCTTGAACGCCATTCGGGAAGCGATAGTTCAGCGCCATATCCACAGCCTTCAGCAGGTCCTCTGTACGGCAGAACCGGGAAAACGAGTACCCCACAATCTCCCGGTCATAAGCGTCAATCACGGCAAACAGATATCCCCAGCCGTCCTTCCCACACCACAC
>NZ_FPBV01000089.1 GCF_900116805.1 Paenalicyclobacillus macrosporangiidus
GGGGAATTCATCCCGATGATTTTGAGGAATTCAGCGCGGTGATTTTGGGGAATTCTTGTCCGCTGTTATTGGGGATTTTACATCCGATGTTGACAAGCCCTGATGGTTTTGCTTGAAGACGACCGATTGATGGTCCGGAGACTGAGCCCCGCTGACTATCCTGTGTTGGCACGATGGCTGAACGACCCAAGGGTCCTCAAATTCTACGAAGGAAGAGACAATCCTTACGATCTCGCAAAGGTGGAGCAGGTGTTCGGTTCCAAGACGAATCGGTCAGTCACTGCGTGCATCGTATCTTACAAAGGGCGGGATATCGGATACGTTCAATTTTATCCGGTGCCTGAACCGGTGAAAGTCGGGCTCGGTATGAATCCTCGTCTGATTGTATATGGGATGGACCAATTCATTGGAGAGCCCGACTATTGGAATCGAGGAATTGGCACCGCCCTGGTGAAATCGGTAGCAGACTATGTACGGACAAATCTTGGAGCCGACAAAATCGTTATGGATCCCCAGGCGTGGAATACCCGTGCGATTCGATGTTACGAGAAGGCTGGTTTCCGCAAAGCAAAGTGGTTGCCGAAACATGAATGGCATGAAGGGGAGTGGCGAGACTGTTGGCTGGTCGTGTGTCCGGGTGAGGAGGACGAGATCGTGTATCGCGGTGATGGGACGAAATCCACGGTGTAATACTGAAAATCAAGACGGAGGGCATTCTGATGTCCTGTTTTATTTGTGAAAAACATCTGGGCATGGTAGGTCCGCCTCCTGGTGGCTACATTTACGAAGACAACGAATGGATGGTTTGTCACTTCCCTGCTGGTCAATCCGTACTGGGTCAACTGGTCGTGGAGTCAAGACGGCATGTACTGGATTTTTCCGAGATGACCGATCACGAAGTTATGACTTATGGCATTCTCGTCAAAAAGTTGTATTCTGCACTAAAACTCATGTTTGACAGTAACAGGCCTTTGGCCGGAGGCCACTACCGCGCTACGGCGCGGTTTTTTCGTGGTTCCGTAACGTTTAGGTTCCAATATTGTAGGTAAAACTAAATTTCTAATCCGCCTTTACATGGCGCTGTATATTCGGTATGATCGTGGGTAAGAATATGAGCGGTGGTGACCTTCTTGTTCGCCCAAATTGTATCCACAAAGAAACCGGACGGTAAGACCTACAAATATCTCCATATCGTTGAGTCC
>NZ_FPBV01000039.1 GCF_900116805.1 Paenalicyclobacillus macrosporangiidus
CGGCATCGCCGACAATCAGCGTACCCACAATGCTGACCGATTGCCCAACCGCCCTTGGCAGACGCGAGCCCGCTTCACGCAGGGCTTCGAAGGCGCACATCATCAAAAGCGCTTCCAAGATGGTCGGAAAGGGAATGCCGCGGTGTTGGGCAACCACGCTGACGAGCAGCGGTGTCGGCATCAGGTCTTGGTTGTAAGACAACAGCGCCACGTACAAAGACGGCAACAAGAGGGAAGACCAATAGGCGATGTGGCGCAGAATGCGAACGAACAGCGTCAGTGAGTAATTCATGTAGTAATCTTCGGCTGATGCCAGGAAATAGATGAACTGCGCAGGCACCATCATACAGCTTGGCGCTCCGTCGAGCATGATGGCAATGCGCCCCTGTAACAGACTGCCCGTCACCCGGTCCGGTCGTTCGGTCTCTTCGGTTGTGGGAAACAGAGTGTACGGCGCGTCGCCGATCAGTTCGCGCAACTTGTTGATGTCATTCACTCCGTCGATAGAAATCTTGCGCAGCCGTTGGCGCGCTTCTTCCACCAGAGTTGGTTTGGCGATGCCTTCGACATAAACGATGCACACGGTGGTTTTGGAGTACACGCCGATGCGCATCGATTCGACCTTAAGGCGCGGACTGCGAATCCGCTTGCGGAGAAGCGCAATATTGAGCTCCAAATGCTCGACAAACGCCTCCTGCGGGCCCAGTAGGGTGGGCTCGTTGTCCGGCTTTTCGATTGCCCGGACCGGGGGCTTGCTAATGTCAAGGACGAGCGCCAATTTCGAACCGTCCGCGCAGAGTACCACCTGGCCGTCCGACACAGCTGTGTTCAATTCTTGCCGTGTCTTGATCCAACGAACGTGCACCGTGTGCAGGACGGACTCCATCTGCCGTATATTAGGCCGCGGTTGTGGCAAGACCTCAAGGGGTTCGAGAACGCCCTCTTCAATGCGCGCAAGGTCCACCAATCCGCGCAGCCAAACCAAAAGCACGCGCGTACCGTGCACGTCAACGTCACGGAGCTGCAAATCGTCGCAGTTTTTCCACTCCGCCTTGACCCAACTCCGCAATTGTTCTACAGAGGCGGGGAGCGGTTTGTCCGGCTCAGACAGCGAAGTGTCGACCAGGCTGGTTATCCTGCCGGGATCATTCCACAGGTCTTTTCTCTTCGTACGCCGAAGCTTGTCGAACATCATCGCATACTCCCCGAGACTGCTTGTTCCACTTAATTGTTATTTTGACCAGATACGTCCAAACCATGTACGAGCGTAGCCTCCCCTGCGTGTACGGCCGGACCAACTGCAGGGAGCGTTGGATCCGCTCCTCAATGTGTCGGTCATTCACGCAGCGCTGGCATAGGATCTCCGGCCCCTCGTGCCGCTCATATGAATTCGGACCCTGAAGCGGATACGTGATGACTGGACGGGGTTAACGAATTTCGTCCGCCTTCGACCCCTCCATTGTGGTAGGATCGTACATCATATTCACATGGACATGACAAAGTACCATCTGTGTAAAAAGATTTCGAGTGATTTAAGGTGCCGAAACCCACGCGGCTCAAGCTGGTGCTGGTCATGAGGGGGCTGAAGCAGGAGTGGCTGGCGGAACAGACAGGGCTTCCGTCCACGACGGTCAGCCGGATCGTCAACGGGGCAACGCCGACCCTGAGAAATGCACAGAAAATCGCACGGGCGCTGGGGGTGAGCGTGGATGATCTGTGGCCACTTGAGGAGGGCGAATCAGATGAAGGATAAGGAGAAAGAACACGGGCACATGGACAGTTCAGGATCTATTGCTCTCGATTGGAATACGATACGAAGCCGTATTACAAATTCAACTGTTGGGATCCAAAGCCGGAAATTATGAAGAGGATTAGAGCGGAGACAACAGATGACACCGGATTGCGATCCACGTAGTGGGCAGTACGTCCAGGGCGAAGACGGACTGAGAACCAAAGCCAGCACCCTGTGACATGCTGGATCTGCACGTGGCGGACAACGGAATACTGCAGGAGGGTGAGACATGGGATTTGTCAGCCCGCAAGTTGTAACGCTGCCAAATGGCACGGCTTTGACCGTGCGCATCGCAGAACCCGCCGATGCCTCGCAGGTACTGGAGCATACGAAGCAGGTCACAGCAGAGACGGACTTTCTCGTGACCACCCCGGAAGAGGTGACCTTGACCGTGGACGAGGAGCGAGTCTGGATCCAGCATCATCTGGACGATCCCGGCAGCCTCCTCCTGCTTGCCTGCGCCGGGCCTCAGGTGATTGGGATACTCAGCTTTCGCAGAGAGTCCCGTGTGCGTCTGTCTCATCACGGCTCCCTCGGTGTGAGCGTGCAAAAGGCGTGGCACGGTCAAGGTATCGGGCGCAAACTGGTGGAAACGCTACTGCGCTGGGCAGAGGCGAATCCCTGGTTAGAGAAGGTGTGCCTCGAAGTCTTCACCACGAATGAGCCGGCCATCCACCTGTATCATAGCCTGGGATTCCAAGAAGAAGGCCGGCGAAGGCGCCATGTCAAGCTGGGGCCTGATGCCTACGTTGACGTGTTGGTAATGTGCAAGTTCGTCAAGTGACCCCGTCGTTCCCGGGTTCCAGGCGGCGGCCGCCAAGGCTATCGATCCGCTGTTCGATCAGAGCCGGAAACCAGGGTCAAGACTCATTTCGGGGCGCGAAGATTAGCAAAAGATTTGCAGCGTCCGAGTCCGGCGCCACATACGCGAAATGGCGCGGGCTAACAACCCGCGCCACCACTGACTTTTTTGGTGCACCCGGAGGGACTCGAACCCCCGCAAGACGCGGTTTAGGAAAACGATGAAGCTCATCCGAGGTAGTGTTCAAGCATCCCAATGAGTCCAGAAAACCCGCGTCGCGACAGGGTTTGGTGGACTCATCATCACACCGCGTACTATCGCGTGCTTTGTTTTGGATTTTCATTTGGATTTTCACGTCTGGTGCTTATCCCGGCGCTTATAGGGTCACCGTTTACGGCACTCGCCGTGCGGGGTAGGGCCTCCCTAGTTCCAGGCACAACTGTCACTACATGCCGCTCCCTCTACACCGGAGGATTCTTCCGTGCTGCCCTTCCAGATTCTTCACACGTTCCATGGCCTTCGCCGGTGCACACGCGGCTCGGCTTCCTCTTGTCCCTTTCGGGTTTCAATTAACGATGCGGCAGGATTCACTTCATGTTACGGCCTGCAGTTTCGCTTCACCCATCCGGGCTTTTCGCAGGGCTTCACCCTTAGGCTCTCACCACCAGGTGCCTGCTAGCTACGAGGCGGTCTGGCCCCTACCTCGGCCGGACTTGCACCGGCTAGTTGTGCCTAGCTTTGCTAGGCGCGCTGTGGACTATTTGACGCTTACCAAAACGGAGCCCTTGGCGGGCCCCGTTTCCTCTGTTATCCATCCTCCAGCAAGGCGTCTCGCTCGCAACGCGCGATGATCTGTGTGTCAGCGCCGGACCCCTTCCCGAATATCTTTGACCACTTTGCCGTCCTTGAACACCGTGACCACATTGTTTGTGTTCTCCAACGATCGAATGTCCTTGAGCGGGTTGGTCCTGGTGATGATCACGTCTGCCAGTTTTCCCACCTCCACCGTACCGACCTTGTCTTCCCAGCCCATGCATTCCGCAGCGACTTTCGTGGTCGCCACAATCGCCTCCATGGGACTCATGCCGATCTCGCACATCAGCCCAAGTTCGCGCAGGTTCGTACCGTGGGGCATGACGCCGGCATCCGTGCCCATGGCGATCTTTACCCCTGCTTTATACGCCCGAGCAACGCTCTCCTTGTGGCACTCGATGACCTCGCGGCACTTGCGGATCCCGTACTCAGGCATCGAATCATCCCGTTCCGCCGCTTCCAACACGGATACTGGGGCGAGCAACGTGGGGACCAGGTACGTGCCGTGCTGTACCATCAATTCCGCCGTTTCGTCGTCGATGAAGACGCCATGCTCAATCGAGTGAATTCCGGCCAGCACCGCATTCCGGATGCCTTCTGCACCCTGGGCATGCGCCATCACCTTCACCCCGCGGCGGTACTGGCCTTCCTGTACCATGACTTTTAATTCTTCGAGGGAGAACTGCGTGAATTCGGGATGATCCGTCGGACTTAAGACGCCACCCGTCGCGTGTACCTTGATGACATCCGCACCGGCACGCAATATCTCGCGAACCTTCTTGCGGACCTCCTCCACTCCGTCGCACACGCCGCTCGGATGGCCCGGATAGCCCCTAAGATTCATATCGAGACCGGACAACATCCAGGAATCTCCATGTCCCCCGGTTATCGTGAGCGGCTCGATACTGACCTGCATCCTCGGTCCCTCTACCAAACCGTCCTCCACCGCCATCTTCAGGCCGACATCAGCGCCACCCGCATCGCGAATCGATGTGATACCCGCGTTCAACGTGTTCCGCATGTATGTCAGCGCCTTGTAAAAATTGTATGCGAACGGCGTCGTGAGGCGCTTCTGGAAGTTTTCCACCTGAAACATGATATGTACGTGCGTGTCAATGAACCCTGGCAGGATGCATCCGCCCTGTGCGTCGAACACTTCTGCGTCGGCTGGCACGTGCACGTGCGCCTCTGGGCCCACCGCAACAATTTTATTTCCATCAATCAGGACAGATGCGCTCTCCACCGGATCTCCACCACGGCCGTCAATCAATGTACCGTTGCGAATGAGCTTGAATGCCACTTCTCCAACACCCCTCGTCTGACGGTTTTGAATCTGGAACCTTTTCTTTCGATTATAGAAACGATTGCATCACGCCATCAACAGCCCAACGGCGACATTCACAAACGCGCGGACCCCGATGCCGAGTGCCCGTTCATCGATGGTAAACGCCGGATGGTGATGCGGGGCGTGCGACGGCCCACCGGCGCCGACGATGAAGAAGGTGCCCGGTGCGTGCTGCTGATAGGCTGAAAAGTCTTCCCCAGCCATGCTCGGTGTGTACGTCTCGACGGAGTCAACGCCAAACGTCGCCTCCAGGATGGCACGCACGCGCGATGTCAGTTCGTCGTCGTTGATGACCGGGCGATAGCCCATATGGTAGGAGAATTCGTAGGAAGCGCCGAACGCCTCTGTCACCCCGCGAATGATCTGCTCCATGCGGGCAGGCACCTGCGCGCGGAGCGCGGGATCGTAGCTGCGCACCGTTCCACCAAACTCTACAACATTCGGGATCACGTTATAAGCGCTGCCGCCGCTAAGCTGGCACACGGAGACGACCAACGGCTGGAGTGGATCCGTTTGCCTCGAAACCACCTGCTGCAACGCCACAATCGTATGCGCGGCGACGACCACGCTGTCGACGGTGGTGTGTGGATACGCGGCATGACCGCCCTTGCCGATGATCTTCCCCTTGAACGTGTCCGGCGCGGCGTTAACAGGGCCTGGGCAGATGTACACCCGGCCAACCTCACGCTGGGACTCCAGATGAATGCCGATGACCATATCGACTCCGTCCATGACCCCCGCGGCGACCATCTCCTCGGCGCCACCGGGGGGCAGTTCCTCCGCATGCTGGAACAGGAATCGGATTTCCCCGGATAGCTCCTGCCTGTACTTGCAGAGAATCTTGGCCGCACCGAGCAGCATGGCGGTATGGCCATCGTGCCCGCAGGCGTGCATCACTCCCGGTCGTTTCGAGGCAAAAGGAAGCTGAGTCGCTTCCTGGATCGGCAGCGCATCCATGTCAGCCCGGATGGCCAGCGTCTTGCCGGGCTTCGTTCCGATGAGCCGCGCCATAACACTGGTGGGTGTGGGGCGGGTCACCTCCAGACCCCCGAACGACCGAAGCGTCTCGTAGACGCGTTGCGACGTCTCGTGTTCGTGAAACGACAGCTCAGGAAATTCATGCATGGCGCGCCGCCATCCAATCACATCGTCAATCACCGCGTTGACATCCGCCTCGAACCGATCGCGCGGAAACGTCATGGTCATCCTCCCTTGAGGCCAGGTCTTGCAATCTCCTTCCTTCCGTAAACTCGCTCAGATCGAATGCAAAACTCCGGGGCGGTGCCGCAAAGCAGCCGCCCACGTGTTCTTGACTCTATTTGGCGATATCCACCGTGGTGAATTCTGCCCCACCCGTACCGCTGGGAACGTAGCCGGTCACATATTTGGCCGCGGCGTACAGCGGCGTGGTGTGGAACAGCGGAATGAGCGGGGTGTCCTGATGGATGATTTCCTGCGCCCTTTTGTACAAGGCAGCTCGCTGCGACTGATCGGAGACGTTCAACGCCTGCTGCAGCAGTTGGTCGACCTGCGGGTTCTTGTAAAACGACACATTGTAGGCGGGCGGCTTGGCGTTCGCGCTGTCGTAAATGGTGTACATGAAGTTCGTCGGATCCCATGTACCGGCGGACCAGCCGAGCAAGCACATCGGATGCTGCCCGCTCAGGACTTTCTGGATATACGTTGCCCAGTCGTACGTCTGAATCTGGACATCGATGCCGATTTGCTTCAGGTCAGCCTGCAGCGTCGCGCCAATCTTGTCCGGCTGCGGCATGTACGGGCGCGGGACCGCCATCACGTACAACGTAGTCTTGAACCCGTGCGGGTAGCCCGCTTCAGACAGCAACTGCTTCGCTTTCGCGATGTCCACCTTGTAATCCTGAAGTTCTGAATCAAAACCCCAGTTTTGTGGCGGCAAGATGGTCGTGGCGACGACGGCGGAGCCGTTCAGATATGCGTCCACAATCGCCTTCTTGTCAATGGTCATCGCGATGGCCTGGCGCACGCGGGGATCGTTGAACGGTTTCACCTGCGTGTTCATGGCGAAGTACCCCACGTTATTGCTGGGAGCCGTGATGAGCTGCAGATTCGGGTCCGCCTTCACGGCCGAGGCGTCCGACGGATTGACCCCTTCCATAAAGTCGATGGAACCGGAGCGAAGCGCGTTCAACCGCGCAGAGTTGTCCTTGATGACCTGGAATATCAGTTGATCCAGTTTCGGTTCCCCGCTCACCCGGTAGTGCGGGTTCTTCTTGAGCACAATCTTGTCGTTCTGCGTCCAACTCACGAATTCAAACGCGCCCGTGCCAACCGGATGCTCCTTGATGTCTCCGTTGTACTGCTTCAGACTCTGCGGCGACACGATGGCATAGGAGCCCTGTGTCAGGATGGACATCAGCGGTGCAAACGGATGCGTCAGGTCCAGCTCCACGGTGTAGTCATCAATCTTTTTGACGTCCTTCAGCACACAATCCTTGTCACCCTTGAACCCGCCGAAGTCAGATTTGAAGTTTGGGAAAGTTCCTCCTTTGTGGTACGGATTCGACGGATCCCACCAACGCTCAACGTTTTCCACCACCGCATCGGCATTGAAGGGTGTGCCATCTTGGAATGTGACGTTTTGCTGCAACTTGAGTGTCCATGATATTCCGTCAGACGACGGTGTCCAACTGGTGGCCAAATCTGGCGCTAACTCAGACGTGCCCGGCTTGTAGCGAACCAGCGTTTCGAAGATTTCATCGGATACCATGAAGGACTCCGAATCGACAGCGTTTGCCGGATCCAGCGTGACCGAATCCCCGCCCCGGCCGACAACCAACGTCTTGTTTCCCCCGGGCGGACTCCCGGCAGCCACATTGCCACCCCCGCTCGTGCCACACCCCGCCAACAGTACCGCGGAGCACAGCGCGGTCGCCACTGCAGACACAAATCTCCTCACAACCCACACCCCTTTGCGTGCTCCCGGCGAACGGACCTGGTTCCTGTTCCAAAGGCCGTCGACAGCGCCAGTCTGCGGTGCTGTCCGTAACGCCATCCCAGTTCATCCGTCTGCGCCGATCCTGCCATCTTGCTGACTCTACCATCCGTGATGACAGGAATGATAAAATGATAATATTCGATATTTTCATCCGATTGTAAAGGTCATGTCCACATGGTGTCAACCATGGCCATTCCGCACAGGAGGCGATTTTGGGGAGCACAAGCGTTTTCACTCACGCCCAGACCAAGATTCCCTGGCTATGAACCTCGACGGAGCCGCTGCAAACAATGTGAGCATTCGATTCTCAAATCGTGAGAGCAGGACGAGGAGAACAACAAAGTGCATTCGAGGCAGTGTTCAGACTTCCCAAAGAGCCCACAAAACCCGTGCCATGACAAGGTTTGTCGTATCGACGATCTGCTCCGGTAGCTTGGTAATGCAAGATAGATGCCACGAAGTAAGGGCACACACAAATCGAGATTCTGCCGCAGACACGGCCGTCATTGCCTGTACATCAGTTTCCCATGGGCATTGAAAGCCTCGATGCTTCTGGGACCGTAATGTATACCCGCTTTGGGCGGATACGTGACCGCGTCTCCATACACCCCGTTCTGGACTGGAAGATCGTCAACCCGACCGTCGTGCCATGTGACGCGGACACGAGTTACTTCCTCGTCCTGAACCACGCCGCAGTCCAGGAAGTAGTTTGGGTATGTTCGCGGGTAACCGGGACACGTATATTCACTCATCTGGAAATTATAGATCGGCAGATGGCTATCCGTCACTTGGGACACGGGGAATGGTTCCATATGCAAGATGTCCCATGAGGCGGCGTTTCCTTGAATGGCTGCGACTGCAGCGAAATAATCGCTTTGGCGGACGCGAAAGCTGATGAAGGCGAATCCGTATTCACCCGTGACCTGACTCCATCTGACCAACAGGTCCTGGACTGCAGCTTGATGGGTGGTTGCGGTTGTGTTGCCAAAGCCCGCAGAAAACGGCGATTCCAACGCCTTTTGGACCGCGTCACGAAACTCGCTCGTATCCAACACCGTGCCGCACGCGTTTCAACACCGCGTTCCTGTGACGCTCGGTCAATTTGCCGCAAGGAAGAGATTTGATTTGCTGGCGTAGGTAATCCTCAAATTCCACCCTCGATCATCTCCTTACCAATCAAGTCTTGCAACTGCTCTAACGCCCTTCTGTAACGGATTCGGACTGTACGTTCCGATACATTTGGGACCGACGCTATCTCTTTGAGCGTCAGGTCTTCGCGTATGTGAAGCAGGATAACTTCCCGGTAAATCTTTCTCAGACGAAAGATTATAGTGGTCCCATGAAACTGAACAAGCGACAGGGGGCCATTTAAGCTACACTATGGGCATGCGAAAACACTACTCGGCTTCATTCAAAGCACAGGTCGTACTGGAACTTCTTAGGGAAGAGAAGACGGTTACACAGTTGGCCTCGGAGTACGGGGTTCATCCAACCATGCTGCACCGGTGGAAGAACACGGTTGTGGATAACCTGTCCAGCCTGTTTGAGGATGTGGATAAAAAGAACACTACGGCCATAAAGAGAGAACATGAAAAGGAGTTGGAGGAGCTTTATTCCAAAATTGGACGTCTAACCACTCAAGTCGAGTGGCTCAAAAAAATCTGGCCTCAACCCGGACTCGTGAAGAGCGTATGGAGATGGTCGAGCGGGACCATCCCGAAATTCCGCTGAGTAAGCAGGCTGAGTTGTTGAGCCTGAATCGCACCAGCCTGTATTACAAGCCTGTGGATAAACCAGAGGAGGAGGTGCGCCTCAAGCACCGGATCGACGAGATATACACAGATCACCCGGCGTACGGTTCCCGGCGGATCACAGCCGTACTGCGCCTTGAGGGATGTTAATCGCAAACGTGTACAACGCTGCATGCGAGAGATGGAAATTGCAGGAGTATGCCCTGGGCCGAACCTCAGCAAACGGAATATTCAGCATAAAGTCTATCCGTATCTGCTGCGCAACGTTCGGGCCAGTCACAACAACCATGTATGGGGGATTGATATCACCTATATTCGCCTCAAGAAAGGCTGGATGTACCTGGTAGCTGTAATCGATTGGCATTCTCGGTACATTGTGAGCTGGCGACTGGAGCAGACCATGGACATTCAGTTTGTCCTAGCCGCCGCTCAATCGGCTCTGGAACAGGGGAAACCGGAGATCTGGAACAGCGACCAGGGCAGTCATTTCACCAGTCCACAGTACACGAATTTGCTGAAAGAGGCGGGTGTGCAAATCAGCATGGACGACCGGAACAGGGCTGTGGATAACATCTTCACGGAGCGGTTCTGGCGGACGTTGAAGTATGAAGAGGTGTACACGAAAGAGTACGCCAGCCCGAAGGAGGCGAGGGATTCAATCAGAAAATTCATTCACTATTACAATCACGAACGGCCACACCAATCGTTGGGGTACCACACACCTGCCGAGATTTACCTGAAGGGGAAGGCCAGAAGACCCTGATATGAACGAGGCGGTCAAGCCCCGTGGCTCTTGGGTTGAGTGCCCGGCCCGAAGGCAATGCTCGTCGACGGTTGGCAGTCTGATATCCGCGGGTTGAGTACCGCATTTCATGCCTTCCGTCACGGGGCTGCCTCTGACTAAGTGCGTGAGTTCGGCTATCAGCCTTTCACAAGGGTCTGCCGAGGATTCCCCTACCGGATTCATTGCCTTCAGGCCCGACATTCAACCAACTGTTCGATCCATACTTGCTCGGCTGTAACTGGCTCGGCTGTAGTGGTATCAGGACACTGCTGTCGATGGACGGAGATGAC
>NZ_FPBV01000017.1 GCF_900116805.1 Paenalicyclobacillus macrosporangiidus
AACCCGCTCGACTTGCATGTATTAGGCACGCCGCCAGCGTTCGTCCTGAGCCAGGATCAAACTCTCAAACCTATCCTGTGACTCTTTCGAATCACTTCGTACGTTCGCTCTCAGGGCGTGTTCAGTTTTCAAGGAACCAGTCGCTTTCCCTGCCGCCAAGCGGCGCCATCCATCTTACCACACCGCAACCCCGAAGGGAAGCGGGAGTGTTTGGAGGACCTTCACTTGGCAGCCCTCACTGGAAGGCTCGCTCTGGAATGCTCCTCACTGGATGGTTCCGCAGCAGGCATCCGAACCGCTCGCCACCGAGCGCCTGACCTGCGCTGTGGCCGATGCGGCGAAGCCGTCGCAGCAGCGACGTCGAGTAATATACCACGGCTCAGCTGCATGTGCAATAGGATACATGTGCGCAAGCGAGAAAAACGTGGCACACCCTCCAGCAAACCCTCCGGGCAAATGCCGCCCCATCTCCTTAGATGTTCGGCCTGCCGTGGAGGCATCCACCGGATGCGCTAGGCCATCCGTGATCCAACCCGGTTCAAACCTCGCTGCCTGGAGACTCCACGTCCAGTTCGCACCCCATTTCATGCACAAACCGAATCGGCCTGACCGCTTGCCGTGAGACGCGGACCGGCGTCCAAATCCCGCACACGTGCCGCGCCCGGGTCAGCGCCACGTAAAACAGCCGCCGCTCCTCCTCCCACTGCCACGTGGTTTCCGGTTGATTGGCAAGGTACGGATTGGGTTCGACGGCGCCCAGGATGGCGACGGCGTCCCATTCGCGGCCTTTCCCGTCGTGAAACGTCCGCCATTCCACTCCCCCGGCCTTCTCCCTGCACACCCGCCACGCGTGCAGCAATTGCACACGAGTGCGTGCCATCACCGCGAACTGCCATGATGGATGCCGCCGGCGCAGGTCCTCGAGCCAAGCCGCCACCTGCCGCGCTTCTTCAGCCTCATCCGCCGCCGTGCACGCGCGTACGGTCCCCGGATCTGAACGCGCCGGCCGGACGCGTTTTGGCATTCGCATTCGATTGTGTCCAATCAACCGTTCGGCGCAGGCGACGATCCCGGCGTCCGACCGAAAGTTTGTCGACAACCAATGGGCATCTGCCCCCATGACGCCCCCAAATTCGAGCAACCATCTCGGGGAGGCGCCTCGAAACCCGTAAATGGCCTGATCATCATCACCGACCACAAACACCGGGCAATGATAGGTCCGGGCCAATGCCTGTACCACATGCCACTCGACCGGATTCGTGTCTTGAAATTCGTCGACGACCAGATAGGCCAGCTGCTCCGACCGAGTCAAGAGCGAGGGATGTTCTTCCAAGACCCGTGCGAACGTGACGGGGATGTCGTCGAAATCCCACCGCCCCACTCGCGTCTTGGCACCTTCATACGTCCGACCCGCCCGGGTAAAGGCCCTCATCTCGCGAGGCCCTCTCCCCTCCGGCCGCGCCGGAGGCCATCTGGATTTCATCCGGCTCATCCAACTGAGAAATTCCCGAACCTGCCGCGGATCCCGGAGTCCTTCCCGGGCCAGCGCCGTGCGCGCGAGCGCGCGCTGTTCATCGCCCTGTAGCGGGATCGACACCGGAATCCCCGCTTTCGCCAACCACCGAAACAAGAGCGCGTGAAACGTGCCGATCCGCACGGATTCCGCCTGAGAATCGGACACACGCCGGTCCCGGCCCAGCCTTCTGCGCATCTCCAGAGCCGCCTGCCGGGTGAAGGTGACCGCCATCAGCTCCGCCGGCGCCACCCTGCGATGCGCCAACTGCATCGCCACATGCGCCATGAGCACGCTCGTCTTCCCGCTCCCCGGTGCGGCGAAGACCACGGTCGGTGCAGGTGCTCGATCGATGATCGCCCGCTGTTCGTCTGTCCACACCCCCGTCACCCCCGTCGCCTTCATCATGCTGGCGAACGGACGACGGCGCCACTCCGTTTGGCCGGGAGCCTCTCCTTCAGGAAAACCTCCTCCGCATACGGTCTTGGATTGGTGTCCATCCTGTGGCCGTGCTATCATCGGTGTGCAGAAAGGGGCATGGGCATGGGCTTGTTCGCGCTCGCCGACCTGCATTTGGCGCAGGCGGTGGACAAACCGATGGACGTCTTCGGACCTGAGTGGGACCACCACGCGGAGCGAATTCGTGAAGCGTGGTGCGCCTCTGTGGACGATCACGATGTCGTCCTGATTCCTGGCGATATCTCGTGGGCCATGACGCTGGACGAGGCATTGCCCGATCTCAAATGGATCGGCGATCTCCCCGGAATCAAGGTGATGATCCGAGGGAATCACGACTACTGGTGGAGCGGCATCGGAAAAGTGCGCCGCGCGCTGGCCCTGAACCATTACGCCATTCAGAACGACGCGCTGGCCGCGGGAGGCTGGGCGCTGTGCGGGACGCGCGGCTGGGTCCTGCCTTCGCACCCCAAGTTCACCGAAGAAGACGAGGTCATCTACCTCCGCGAAGCCAACCGCCTGAAACTGTCCCTCGAGGCGGCGCGCAAACTTCAGCTGCCGATGGTCGCCATGATGCACTACCCACCCTGCAGCCATCCCGAGGAACAGACCCTGTTCACGGAACTGCTCAGTGCCTACGGGGTGAAGCTGTGCGTATACGGACATCTCCACGGCCCCGCGCACCGGTTCGCCGTGGAGGGCGAATACGGCGGCGTCACATACCGGTTGGTCAGTGCCGACTACGTCGGATTCAAGCCCGTACGCCTCTTGTGACGCGAAAAGGCCCCGCAGCGCGGGGCCATGTCATCAACGCGGCTTGTCGCCGGAGTGCCGCTGATGCGCCTGGGCTTGATACGAGCGCGCGTGGCGCGCCGTGTCCGCCAATTGCGTCAACGCCTGCACCGCCGTCCCAGCCGCCTGCTGGATGCGCTGCAGGTGCTCGGCTTGCCGAGGAGAATCGTTGTCGACGGACACCAACTCGTCGCGAGCCCACTGCGCGATGTTGTCCACCGCCTCCCGGGCTTGCTGCGCCAGGTCCCGTATGGCCCCGAAACGGGCCGATTGTTCATCCCCCATGCAACCGCCTCCTCGCAGGAATGTCAGTCCTACCATGCCCGTCCGCCAGCGCATCTATGCCGGTTTCCGGCACAGGAACACCGAATAGCCAAGGCTCCGGTGGTACGATTCCATCCATTCGGTATTTGCCTGCAGAACGGCCATCACCTGCGGATTGCGGTACGCAGCCGCCGCACCAGACCACTCGGTCTGGTCCCCTTCGTCGGCCGCCATCATCTCCTCCGGTCGCACCGGTCTGGCCTCGAGCACCTCGATGTCCGTGAATCCCGCCTCGCGGTACAGCGACCGCCAGCCGGCTTGATCGGGCACCGTTCGAACCCCGTACACCCGGGCTGCGTGAGCTCGCCACGCTTCGTCCACTGGTACGCGCACGAACATCTCGACATCCACGTAATATCCGCCTGGTTTGAGCACCCGGAAGGATTCCGCCAGCGCCCGCCTGGCGTCGAGGAACACGTTCACCGACTCCGTCACCACGACGTCAAAGGACGCATCCCGAAACGGCAACCGCTCGGCGCTCGCGACGCGCCAGTCCGCGCGCACTCCGGCCAGGCGGGCCCTTTGGCGTGCATGCCGGATCATCTTTTTCCTCACGTCGATCCCGCAGACCTCCACACCATACCGCTGCGCCAACGCCACCAGCGTCCGCCCCGTCCCGCAGCCGACGTCCAAGACCCGAAACCCCGGTTCCCACGGGATGGCCTGCATCCACCGTTCGGTGCTCCGCCAGCCGCCCGGATGGGCGACGGCGGCACCGACCTCCGCCAATGCGTCCTGATAGTCCACGCAAATCCCCCATTTCGGCCGATTTGCATGCCTCTTGCCCATGATATGAACCCGCTCGGCAGGACGCCCGGGCGAGGCCGTTGCGTTTTCAGCGCACCGCGTGTACAGTGAGTGGCAAATGGGAAGGGGTGGACGCGTGGAAATTCGCCTCAAACGGGTGTACCTCCTGTCCGTCGAGGAGGCGGGGGATTACATCTTCACGCCCGATGGCGTCGTGGTGCTGCTGGAGAACGGACATTTTCGCCTCTATTGTCCGAACGCCAGTCATAACCGCTACCGGGCGGCGCTCAACAAGTTCACATGGGAGGAGTTGGAACGCGGAGTCGTCTTTCGCGACACCGGCATTCGCCTGGCCGACATCACGCCGGACATCCATCGGCGAGGTTGGATGGATACGTCGTCCATTCCGGCGCTGTTGGCCCACTTGTACCAAGAGAACCCCAAGCACCTGCACTTCCTGAGGCGCCTGGTCTCTTCACCCCAGTGAGCGCGGGGTGCGCCTGTGCGCATCCCCGCCGTGGCATCCGCGTCACTCCTCGTACGCCAGATCGCCGTCCCACGCCAGCATTCCGCCGTCGAAGTTGGCGACGCGGCGGAAACCGTTCAGGAACAGAAACTCTGCAACTTTCTGCGATCGATTTCCGCTCCGGCACACAAACACGTACGGTTTCTCAGGGTCCAGGTCGTCCATCCATTCGGCCAACTGCTGCATCGGCTTCAGGGGCACGTTCGGAATGTGCCCGTTGCGATATTCTTCCTCGGTGCGCACATCGATGACCTGAGCGGTCCCCGTGCGCAGGATCTCTTTCAGCTCGTCTACCGAATACTGGACGATGCCGTCGCGTTCAAAAGGCATCCCGGTCACCTCGCTGGGGTCAGTGTCACCAGTATACTGACACGCCACCCCCCTGAAGTCAATCTGATGCGCCGAGGTCAATAGACCGGACGCCGCGCACCCACAAACCGCGACCGAAAGTACGGGGCGTCGATGTGCGTGACAATCACGCCGGTCCGCGCGTTCAACGCCTGCGCCATCAGCCCGTTTCCCACGTACACGGCCACGTGGGAAGCCCCCCCGCCGCCCGTGTTGAAGAACAGCAGATCCCCTGGCCTCAGATCCCCCCATCCCACAGCCTGGCCCACCTGAAACTGCTCGTACGACGTGCGCGGAATCACCACCCCCGCCTTGCCGTACACATACTGCACAAACCCGGAGCAATCGAACCCATCCGGGCTCTCGCCTCCCCACACGTACCGGGCGCCGATGAAGCTGAGCGCGATCGCCGCGATGCGCACGCCCGCATCCATCTGGATGACCCCCGTGACGGAACGGGAGGACAAGGTCTGACGCACAGGGGACGACGCCGTGGTGGCCTTGCGGTGGGGAGCTGAACGGGAATTGGGAGCCGCGTCGTGAGGCGGTTGAGCCGTGGGTGGCGTCTGCGCTGCGTTGGCTTGCTGGACCTGGGCCCGAAACAGGCGGCGGTCCTGCCACAGAGGCACCATCTCGGTCTCGGTGACCGCGTAGTGCATGCGGCTGAGGCGGTGGTCCAGGGCCAGCCCGGGTGCGGTCTCGGGCGTCCTTCGCACGGTTGGCACCGTGCGCGGAATCCACCCCACCCATCGCGCTTTGGCCGGAACGTCCTTCCCCGAGGTGACGTCCTTCCCCGCCTCAACGTCCTCGCCCGATCCGGAGGGAGCCCCCGATGGCGGGGTGACCGCACGGTTGCCCGGGGCCGAGGAGGGCGGCCACGCGGGCCCGGTACCCGCCACCACGACGGAACACACATACATCAGGGCGCGCTTGAACACCATGTCTTTCCTCCTCTCACGCCGACTTACCGCATTCTATGGCGTGGTGCGCACCCTTAGAAATTGTCCCGTGCCGGTGACCGGAAGGTTCTCCAAGGTCAACCGAGGATCCGCTTGATGGTCTCGCGCAACACGTCCGCCGCGATGGCGAACCCAATCCCTTGAGAGCTCTGGCTCACCGCCGTATTCATGCCAATCACTTCCCCGCGCAGATTGATGAGCGGGCCACCGCTGTTGCCTCGGTTGATGGCGGCGTCGGTCTGCAGCAGGTTGGGATATTCCCGGTCCCCGATCTGAAGGGGCCGTCCGGTGGCGCTGATGATCCCGACCGTCACCGTGTGGTCCAATCCGAGGGGCGATCCAATGGCGACCACCCACTCACCGACTTTCGTGTCTTTCGACCGGCCGACCTTGAGCACCGTGTCCGGAACCGGTATGGGAGCTTTCAAAATGGCGATGTCATGCCGGTAGTCCGTGCCGACGATGGTCGCCGGCACAGCCCGCTTCTTCCCGTACTGGCGAAGCAGTACGCGCGAGGCGCCATGGACGACGTGCTCGTTGGTCAGGATATACCCCCTCGGATCAAAAATGAAACCGGTCCCGATATTGACGGTCCGGTACGTGGACTCGGGTCGCTCCCAAGGCATGCCGAAAGAAAACGGGCGGTTGGGGGGCCGTTCGTGAACGACCTCGATGCCGACGACCGCCTTCTTGAACCGTTCCACCAGCGCCACAAAGTCAGGCAACCCGGCGCAGGCGGCCCGGGCACGTCTGCGGGCCGTGCGTTTCACCTGTCGCGCCATGTCGTTCACCTCGGGCGAACTCGAATCCAATTGCCTTACGATCGTATTCCACCCTCATGGCGGGCGTGAGATGCACGGCCGACATTCCACGTCTGCCCACCCCGCACGTGACCGCCCATCCATGCAAGCAGGCCGTCCAGCGGTACACCGCTGAACGGCCTGCTTCATCCCGTGCCCGAGGCGCGGAGTGGCGTTATGTCTCGTCCTTCGGCTGGCCCGCCGGCTGGTCGTGGCCGCCGTCCTGCCCCGCGGCCGCCTGCGCGACGACGGCGGCGTACGTGCCCGGCAGGGCGGGCTCCGTCATGAACGACATCCCCTGTTTCAACTTCACGTACAGGCCACGCGCATCCCGTGCGCACACAATCGCGTTGTTCCGCAACACAAACGGCACGTCTGTGCAAAGACCGCACAGGTCGACGCAGTCCGCGATCTCCATTGGCAGATCTGGATACTCTTCGCGCAGCATGTCGTAGACGGGTTGACTGAAGCGCTCCAGGTTCTTTTTGCACCACTTGAGGCCCATCGAGGATGCCATGGTCTCCAACCCCTTCGGTCGTTCGTCCTCTCCATCTTACCTGAAGGTGGACCGGAATGTAAGAGGTGCGCCGGCAGACGGAACAGGTGCATGAAGTGTGTACAGAACCGGACGCCGAAGGCCGTTGCAGACCGGGTGTTCCGCTTCACAGCGCGTGATCGCGGTACCGGATGCCGTAGTTTCCTTTGCGGGTCCGGAACACCTGCACTTTCACGCCGCTCTTGCCCCGCAGCAGGTGATCATCCCGGACGCACATGGCCACGTACGATGCCACAGATTTCGAATCGAACAAACGCGCTTCGTAAATCCAAGACATCCACTCTCCCCCTTTGCACGGGTTAGTGTGTCCAGATGCCAGGAATTGTACTCCGGGCATCAAGGGGGGCCGACGCGCGAGGACGGCGGCCGTGTTACACTAAGACGGAGGCGATGGACATGGCGTGGGACTGGATGTTGATAGAGGTCTGCGACGCGAACCCGGCGGATTGCCCTGAGCTGTTCGCCCTGGAACAGGAGTTCCCCGGACTCTCCGTGTTGGAGACGGCATGCATGAGCCACTGTGACCTATGTGCAAGCTCGCCGTACGTGCTCCTCGACGGGGAAATGGTGACCGCTCCGGACACCACCGCGTTGTTCGACAAGGTGCGCGAGGAACTGGCCCGGCGAATGGCGGATCAGAGGTCAGAGATCTGAACGGCGTATCCCGCATGGCGCTTGACATTGAACACGCCGCAATCGAACATCAGGTATTGGCCTTTGATCCCGACCAAGGTGCCCTCGAGTTCCGTCTGCTTGTCCAGCGACACCTGGTTCAGATTCGGTTCTTCGTCATGGAGGCGGGGATAGCGAAAGCGCCGCACGGCGATCCCCTTAGACAGCACGTACGGACGCCACGTGTCGGGGAGCCGCGCGATGACCTCCTCGCGGATTTGCAGCAGGTCGACGTCGACCTCGTCTTTGACCCGCAGCATTTTCCGCCAATCGGTCTTGTCTGGCAGATTCCTGGCGATCTCCACCTCCAATTCGCCCGCCAGTCTGCGCGTGGGGACTTCGGCCAACAGGACCGCCGCGCTCGCTCCCTGGTCAATCCACCGCTTGTATTCCCGCCCCTTGCGGGTCAATCCCACTTTCACGCCGCTGGAGTAGGCTAGATAGACGTAATGTGGGATCATGCAGTGTTCGGACGCGAACGTCTCGTCCCTGCACGTCCCTTTGTGAAAGTGGCACTCGTGCGGCTTGACGATGCACAGGTCACACTCGGCCAGCGTCGTGAAGCAAGGGTAGCAGTAGCCGTTGTTGTATAACTTTTTCACGCGCCTGCCACAATGAATGCAGGCCCGGTCGCCCGTGAAGGCGATGGCGATCCGCCGGCCCAAGAAATCGTTCAAATCGTGCACGGTTTCCCCCATGACGAGCCGGTACCACACCGGATCCGATGGATGGTGATCCAGTTCGCGCAAATATCCGGTCATCTGCTGGCCCAACATCACGACCTCCCTGACGACGTCCGCCGGAAAGAAGGGATTCGGTTGCTCTGGATTGCGGTCATCGCCCTCTTGCCTGCGTTTCTTTTGTTAAGCTGGTTGTACACTCGGGACAGGCTCCATCCGGAACCTCGCCGTGCGGTGTACGGCGTGTTCCTGCGCGGTGCCGCCATCGTTCTGCCAGCGGGCATCATCGAGCGCATGATGCTCGGCGCTGAATCGGCCCCCACCCTGGCGTCCTGGCAGCTGGTGTTCGTCACCGCCTTCTTTGTCGCCGGAATGGTGGAAGAGTTCCTCAAGGCGGCCATCGTGGAACGGGCTGCCATTCAAAAAGGTTGGGTGCACGCACCCATCGATTGCATGGTGTACGCCGGCGCGTGCGCTCTGGGCTTTGCGGCGGTGGAGAACATCCTCTATGTCACCAGCGAAGGCTGGTCGACCGCGCTGCTGCGAGCCGTCACCGCCGTGCCCGCCCACCTGATGTTCGGCATCCTCATGGGTGCGGCCTTCGCCCGTTCCATCTGGTACGAAAAGAGCCGGGCCTGGGCGTACATCGTCCCCGCCGCCGCGCACGGACTGTACGACAGCTTTGCGCTGTCCAACTCGTGGATTGGGGACGTACTGCTGTTCGTCTACCTCATCCTGCTGCTTGAGGTCTGCCTCCGAAACATCGACTGGGCGGCGCGAATGCGCCAGCCGCGCACCGCGCACGGCTGAGCATGGTCCAGGACGAAGCGCCGCGCCCTCACGTCGTCATCGCGTGTCATACCCGTTCTGCCCGAATGGCTTCGGTCCCGATGGCACGTCTTCAAAGACGAACAACCAGCCCCTCGGCGCCCGGTAGACCGTGACCTCCACCTTATCGTCCATCATGTGCATCTGGAACAAGTTGAGATTGGTCTTGAAGTAAGGGCTCAGGTGCTCGTCCAGCAGCCTGAGATTGAGCACCCGGTAGCGCTCCTGGGGCGGCACACGGATGCCATTCTCCCCGAACCAGTTGTCTATTTGAATGGATGGGATCCATTCTCGCCTGTGCACTTTGTGCTGTAAATGTTCGTACAGATGGCGTACGGATTTGGCCTTGCGGCTCTGCTCGAGAACCAATCCGTAGTGAAGCAAACGGTTCGCCTCCCGCGAGTTCGCTCACCGTCATCATACTTGGAAACGCTCTGCGACGCCAGTTGGGAGCCAGTTGAGACTTCATCTTCGCGACGCCATAGGTTGCACGGCCCGTCGGGCAGCCCGCCACCGACCACCTGCACACATGCTCGCGAACATGCATAAAACCGACGAAACCAAGCATGCTACCCTCAGAACAAGACGAACGCCCCCTGCGGTAAACCAACCAGATTAGGGGGCGTTCGGCAAAAAAGGGTATGGGAAAGTCTGATCTTATTATAACCAATCTGGTTCGAGAACGGAATAGGCAACGCCTAGGCAATGGACGGAACCGGGACCGCAACGCCCGTCCGCGATGCGAATTGCCGGCCACACCAGGTCATGGTATGATGATAGGAAAGGGTATGCACGACAGGGAGGCTGAGCGCCTTGTTCAAGTATTACGCGGGAATCGCCATCATGTGCGTCATCTTCGCCGTTCTGGCCCTCTTTTTCTCTGCCAACGCCGCGACGCTGGCGACCATTTTCATGGGGATGGCGGCCGCCTTCATCGCCATCGGGTTCGTCACATCCGGACCGGAATCCCGCTGGTGACACGGGGCCCGGGAGATCCCGTCCCTTTGCCCCGCGTCAGCCACTGGACACAGTTGCCCCGGTGAGGAGCCGGGGCAACAGGCGTTCCGCCTCGTCATTCAGCCACACCACCAGAGCCCCGCGACGGCGGGCCAACTCCGGCAGGCGCCGCACGGGATCCTTTTGAAGCGAGGTTCCGACCACGTACAGGACCTCGCACCGCCCCACCCAATCGACGGCCAGGCTGTAGTGCCGGATCTCCTCCCCTTCCAAACTGATGCCGGGATGCAGGACCTGGTGACAACGCGGACAACGCGGAACCGGAAAGCGCCAGACCAAATCGGTTCCATACACGTGTCCGCATGTTATGCAACGGAGTTCCCGCAGATTGCCGTGCAATTCAATCAGGTGATGGGTGCCCGCGTCCCGGTGCAGCCCGTCGATGTTCTGTGTGATCACCCATACGCCTCGCCGGGCCAGCGCATCATGCGCCGCGTTTGGGCGAGCGCGGCGCCATTCCGACAACAGCCGCCTGTATAAGCGGTAATACACGTCGGGCCGCGCACGCCACAACTCGGCGCGAAAAAATTCGTTCAGCGGTACCCCCTCCACCCGCTCGCGCAACAGGGGCAGGCCGCTGGCGCAGCTGATGCCTGCACCCGTGACTGCCACGGAGAAGCGCGCTCGGCGGAGCGCCCCGCGAATGTGTGGTTCCACCTCCTTTACATTGTCTGGCGAGACGTGGATATCCTGCATAAACCGTCCTCCACTATTCAAAATTTAAATAGATTTCAACAGATGATATTTACAACGGAAAAGGAAAATACTACATTATAGACACAATCATCTTTCCAACTTATCAGGAGGGTATTGAATCCCATGGATGAACGCTTTGGTGACAGGATCAGGCGGCTTCGCCTCGCCAGACGTTGGTCACAGCAGGAGTTGTCCCTGCGGTCCGGCATCTCCACGCCCCATATTTCTTCCATCGAACGCGGGAAACGCTATCCGTCCCTCGATTACGCCCTGCGGATGGCAGCCGCTCTGGGCGTGCCCCTGACCGCGTTGTGCGACGAATCGGTGGCGTTGAAACCGCCCAAGATGCGGTCTTCCCCGGACGAGTTGCCCGTCTATCTGCAAAATTTCATTCTCAACGAAGCGGCAACCCCGTACCTGCAGGCGGCCCACAAGATCAGCACGCTGCCGGAACCGGACCGCGAATTTCTGACCATGCTCATCGATTTGGTCGCCCAGCGGCGGCACAACTCGCAACCGACACCCATCGGCTGAACCGTGGCCACACCGTAACGGGTCGTATCCCGCTCACCACAGCACTTTGACGCCATACCGGCCGCGGGGAGTTTGGAAGACGCCCACGTACTTCGGTACGCGGCGGTACATCCAACCCTCCGCGGCTTCGAACCGTGCCTTCAGGCAGTTCGCGTGAAACCGGGTATCGACGAGCCGAAGATAGTATACCCATCCCATGCTCGCGTCCTCCTTCTCCTTCACATGCGCGAATCCCCGGTGTACAACGGCAAGGAAACGGTGAACGTGGTCCCCGATCCAAGCCGGCTCTCGACCACCACATCCCCCTTGTGTTCCAGGACGATATGGCGGGTGATGGCCAATCCGAGCCCTGTGCCGGATGTACCGCGGGTCCGCGCTTTGTCCGCCTTGTAGAATCGTTCCCAGATGTATGGGATATCTTCCGGCGGAATCCCGCTTCCCGTGTCGGACACCCTGACCCGGGCGTGGTGAGGACTCGCGGCGACCTCCATGCGGACGCGGCCTCCCGGCTGGGTGTGGCGGATGGCGTTGTCGACCAGATTCGTGAACACCTGTTCCAGCCGATCCGGATCTCCCCACACCCACACCGGCGAACCTGGCACGGAAGCTTGAAGATCCAATCCCCGATCCGCCGCCAGCGTTTGAAACTTCCTCGCGACCCGGCGGACAACGGAGACCAGATCCACCTGTTCGAAGTTCATGTGGAACTGGCCGGACTCCAACTGGGCGAGGTTGAGCAAGTCATTGACGAGCCGCTTCATGCGCAGGGTTTCATCGTGGATGATCCAGGCCAACTCCCGGCGCTGCTCCGGATCGTCGCCAAACTCGTCCAGCAGGGCTTCCGCGTAGCCCTGCATCATGCTCAACGGTGTGCGCAGCTCGTGCGAGACGTTGGCGATGAAATCTTTGCGCAGGCGATCCAGCCGGCGCTCCTCGGTGACGTCCCGCAGGACGGACACCGTCCCGCGTACGGTCCGGCCGTCCGATGTATACAACGGGGTCGTGGTGACAACCATCTGGCGGCCGAGCACCATGAGCTCCTCAGACCGCGTCTCCTTGCGCTCCAGCACATGTTCGGTCACACGGAGCAACAGGCCGGGCAGGCGCGTGACCTCCGGAACACCGCGGTCAGCCAACGCCCACTGGCTGAGGGTGCGCTGGGCGGGCGGGTTCATCAGCGTGACATATCCGTCGAGGTCTGCCGCCACGACGCCATCCCGCAAGGAGGAAAGGATGCTGCTGAGCTGATACTTTTCCTGTGTCAAAGCCGCAATGGTACGCTCCAGTTCGCTGGCGAGCGCGTTGAAGGTCCGCCCCAGGCGCCCCACCTCATCCCGCGTCACGACCTCAATCTCGCCGCTGAAATTGCCCCGCGCCATCAGTTCGGCCGCCCGGTTCATCTGCACGAGCGGCCGCGACAGGTTCTTGGAGATGACAAACGCCAACCCGGTGGTGAGGATCACGCCCAACGCCATCGCAAACAGGATGAGATTGCGCATGCGCGCCAGCGGATCGTGCAGAACGCTCATGCGTTGGCGCACTTCCAGCAATCCGGGGGAAGCCCCCGGAATGAGTGCGTACACGGCGACCGTGTCGGCACCGTTGTACACGCCCCGGACCGTGACCGTCTGGCCGGCCGACAGGGCTTCCTGTTGGTCGGCGCTCAGCCGTTGGTACATCGCGCGGCCGTCACCGGATTCGGATATGGAACCGTAGATGGCGATGTGCGCCTGTTGCACGTCCGCCAGTTCGGATGCGATGTGGGTTGCCAGTGACTCGTCGTTTTCCAGGACGAGCGTCTTTACGGTCGAGGCCAGGCGGGTCAACTCGCTGACCTGTTGTTCGTAGACGTAGTTGTCGAAGACCTGCTGCAGCAGGATGGACAACAGGACCAACACCAGCACGACCATCGCGACGATGGTCAACCACAACTTGGCGACGATGCTGTTCCGGATCACGAGCTAACCTCAAACTTGTAGCCCACGCCCCAGACCGTCACGATGTACTGGCTCACCCGTTCCGAAGCGTGGCCCAGTTTTTCACGCAGACGCTTGACATGGGTGTCGACCGTACGCTGATCGCCGTAGAATTGGTAATTCCACACGTCCCGCAGCAGCTCCTCGCGCGTAAACACCTTGTCCGGGCGCTGTGCCATGTAGACGAGGAGATCGAATTCCTTCGGCGTCAGGCTGACGTCTTGCCCCGCGACCTCCACCTTCCGGGCGTCCACACGGATCACCAGATCCGGGAAGGACAGAATCTGTTGCAGGTCCGTACGGAGATACTCCTGGTCGCCGGCACGCTTGAGCAACGCCTTGACGCGCATCACCAGTTCGCGCGGACTGAACGGTTTGACGACGTAGTCGTCCGCGCCGAGCTCAAACCCGTGAATGCGCTGCGTCTCATCTCCGGCCGCCGTGAGCATGATGATGGGCACGTCGGAATGCTGCCGCACATGCGCGCACACGTCCCGCCCGTCCATTCCGGGCAGCATCAAGTCCAGGATCACGCAGGCGTAGGAGCGGGTGAGCATCATCTCCAACGCCTGTTTGCCGTCCTGCGCCTCTTCGACAGCGAATCCGCTGCGCTCCAGGTACATCCGGACCAACCGGCGGATGCGTTCCTCGTCGTCCACCACCAGAACACGCGGTTGGCTCTCCATCCCCATGCACCTCCCGGCTCATTCTCCCTCATTATGCCTTGGGCAGGTCCACACCGGCAACCGAACCCCGGTCGACACAAAAATACCGGACGGTGTCACCGCCCGGTGGATGGGGGCCCGCCGGAGGACGGATTTGGCATCCCCCACGTCCGTTGCAAGATGGAACGCCACGTCATCAAGATGCCGGTCACCGTGCGGCCGCTGACCAGGTACCGTTGAAACGCCGCAAGATCCGCGAACGCGTGCGGATCGGCCGTCACGAACACCGGCCCCACCCCAGGCGCAAAACGCCGCACCGTGTGTCGGACGCGATCCGTCAAGGCGGCGGTCAGCCGTGCGTCCGGCATCAGGCGCAGCCCCACGTAACCTCGTCCGTCGTCCAGAAGGACCACCGCATCCGCCACGCGGTCCCCGTCCCGAAGCGACGCCGCCACATCCGGCCGGGCCAGAATTCGCTGCCCGGTGGGAAAATCCATCCTCCCGCGTACCGCCGCGGGCGCATGGGCATCCCCCCAAGCGGCGACGCGGGGCGCGGTGGCACCGGAGAGAGACGCCCCTGCCCGCGGGGCATTCGGCGTACACGCGGCGCACAGGAAAACGACGGACAGCCCAATCCACATTCCAGCGCTCCGCATGTTATTTCACGTCCGGCCACACGCGCTCCACCATGGAGCGAAAATTGCGCCACACCGCGTCCACCGGTCGCCCGGCCGCCAGGTCGCGCGCGAAGCCCTGAACATGATGATAGACATCCGGATTCGCACTCACCGCGACCCGGCGGAGGCCAGGGTGAACCGCCTTGGCCGCCGAGATGATGGCCAGCTTCTTCTGCTCCGCCAGCCCGGCCTGAGTGCCTCCGGCGAGCTCCACGCCGATGTACGCCGTATTCCCCGCGACCAGCACGGCCGCCCGGCGCACCCCCGGGACGCGCGCCACCCGGTCCGCCACCCGTTGATCGACTTGTAGCCGGGGATCCGCGGCCGTTCGCGTGCGCGCCGTGAGATTTGTCGTGCGCATCGCATCCGCCGCAGTTCCGGTCCCCCGGTCCACCGCCTGCCACGGCCCGGTACACCCTGTACAACAGGCGATGATCAAGGCCGTGGTCCAAAGATACGTCAACCCACGCCGCATGACACCACGCTCCTTTCCCAAGTAGGGTTTGCGGAGCGCGGAAAGCTCATGCATCGCTGGTCAGCTCTTCCGCCCCTTGCGCGGTGCCGGTGACCGCCGCGGACGATCCCGCCGGTCCTCGGCCGCCTTCTCCTCGCCGGGGTAAGGAGGGACCGGGAGATCGACCGACGTGTACAACGCCGCCCACTCCTCGGGCGTCAGCATGCGCCAACGCCCGGGCGGCAGATCCCCCAATACCAGCGGACCGAAGGAGACGCGCTTGAGCCGTTTCACGGGGCACCCGATGGCATCCATCATGCGCCGCACCTGCCGGTGGCGTCCCTCGTGGAGGGTGATCTCGAGCACCGATTCCAGAGGATGCTGCCGGAGCACCTTGACCTGCGCGGGTTGTGTCGGCCCGTCCTCAAGCTCGATGCCGCGGCGCAGTCGCTGCAACCCTTCCTTGTCGGGTATCCCCAGCACCGTGACCCGGTACGTCTTGTCCACGTGACGCGACGGATGCAACAGGCGGTACGTCAGGTCCCCGTCATTGGAGAGTAGAAGAAGTCCGCTCGAGTCGTAGTCCAGCCGCCCCACCGGGTAGAGGCGCACCCCCACGTCGGCGACCAGGTCCATCACCGTCCGCCGGCCCTGGGGATCGCGCACCGTCGTCACGTAGGAGGTGGGCTTGTGGAGCATCACGCACACCGGGCGCTCCAGCGAGACGACCCGCCCGTCGACCGCGATCTCCTGACGCGCGGGATCGACCTTCGTGCCCAATTCCGTGACCACCACGCCGTCGACGGTCACCCGGCCTTCCCGGATCAACGTTTCACACTGGCGCCTGGACGCCACGCCAGCCCGTGCCAACACCTTTTGCAATCGCTCTTCCATCGCCACGGCTCCTGTCCTCGTCTGTGACCGCGCCCATTATACCCCGGGTGAAACGGCGCGACAAATCGGGGGTCATGAACCGGGCATGGGCCCGAGCAAGATCCGCACGGCGATCACGCTGCCGACGACGCTCGCCACATCCGCCAGCAAGCCCACCTTCAGCGCGTAGCGGATGTTCTTGATGCCGACACTGCCGAAGTACACCGTGATGACGTACAGCGTGGTGTCGGACGCGGCCTGCAGGGTCGAAGCCAACTGCCCTACCCAGGAATCGGGGCCAAAGCGCGGATTTTGAAAGATGTCCTTGAGAAAGGCAAGTGATCCGGTGCTGCTGATGGGGCGCAGCAGCGCCATCGGAACCACCTGCGGCGGCAGGTGGAGCCAGTGTGCCGCCGGAGCCAGCGCCCGGACCACCAGATCCATCGCCCCCGAGGCGCTGAACACCTGCACCGCCACCATCATGGCGACCAGGTGCGGAATCAAGCGGATGGAGGTGCCGAACCCCGCCTTCGCTCCCTCCACGAACGCATTGTAAATGGGGACGCGGCGGGCGTAGCCCGCCACCAGTACCGCCGCGACCAACACAGGCAACAGCCACGCCGAGACGGTGGACAGGACCTGCTGCATCACGCCCGCCTCCGGCTGGACCACGCGCGGAACAGGCGATCGAAGACAATGGCCGCGACCGTCCCAATGCAGGTCGCGAACAGCGTCGTGCCGACGATGGACGTCGGATCGGCCGAGTGACTCTGCATGCGCACCGCAATCACAGTCGTCGGAATGAGCGTGATGCTCGCGGTGTTGATGGCCAACAGCGTGCACATGGCATCGCTGGCCGTGTCCTTGTCCCCGTTGAGCGTCTGCAACTCCTGCATGGCCTTGAGGCCGAGCGGCGTGGCGGCATTGCCGAGGCCGAGGATGTTGGCGGCCATGTTCGCCAGGATGGAGCCCATCGCCGGGTGATCCGGCGGCACCGACGGGTAAAGGAACCGCCCCACGGGCCGCAGCCAATTCGTCATCAACCGCACCAGTCCGGCCAACTCCGCGATCCGCATCAGCCCCAACCACAGCGAGACCATGCTGATCAGCGCGATCGCCAGGGCCACGCCCGATTCCGCCCCGCCCAGCACCGCCTGGGCGACGGCCTGCATCCGCCCGGTGAACGCCGCCGTGACGATCCCGGATAGAAACAGCATCAGCCAGATGAGATCAATCAAGCCGACACCCCCCACAGAGCGCTCTTCTCTGCAGGATATGTCGGCTCTTGTCCACTTAGGACAGACGGTCCGTCCGGCCGTTCGCCAGGCCGGCGCGAGCGGCCGGACGCAGCCTGCCGCGCCCGCGACGTCACATCGGTTTGTCCGCAAGCTGCGTGGGGACGGAATCCCCTTTCAACAGGGCTTGGATCTTCTCGACGACGGTCGGGGCCATGTCAATCAGGCGATCGTACAACTGATTCTGGTGATCGGTCGACAACAGCCGGACGCCGCCCTCCTTGCTGACGATCAGAAATCCAATCGGACGGATGGACACGCCGCCGCCCGACCCGCCACCGAACGGAAGGCCGCCATTGCCACCCCCGGTGCCCGACTTCCCGTCGATATCCGCCTGGAACTCACTTCCACCTGCCGCAAATCCAAAGCCCACCCGACTGACCGGAAGGATCACGGTGCCATCCGGCGTCTCGACCGGATCACCGATGATGGTGTTGACGTCGACCATCCCGCGAATGTTCTCCATGGCCGTCTTCATGAGACCTTGAATGGGGTGTTCCATGCGTCTGTCTCCTCCTCCATGCCCGTGCCACACCGATGCCGCCCAGAATAGCATAACCGGCGCGAACCCAGACTATGCAGCGGAACCGCGACTGGAACGACTTCCGCTCGAAATCCGGATCAATCCGCACGTCCCCGGGCGCCGCCATCCGGGTATGGGACGCCAGCCACCCGACGAGCGTCCCCGCCAGCGCCCACGCAGCGCCGCAGGCCATCCCGGTGGCGGGGGCGTCCCCGGTGCCGATGCGCATCCGCCACGACAGCTCTTCGACATGCATGCGGTGCAGGACCCACCGGATGTCGCGGAGGACGGCGCGCACGAACCGGCTCCAGCGGTCCCAATTCCGGAAGACGTGCATCACCTCTCCGGGGGTGAGGACGGTGGACTGGTTTCCTCCGCCATCCCCCGCGGCCGGCTGGTGCCGGAATCGGAGGGCAGGGCCGTCTTCTGTCAAGAGCGTGTCGATGGCGGTCAGCTTTCGCTCCAACCGGACCAGCCCGAACAGCGTGCGGACGGACAGCCTGCCGTCCGTGTCCGATTGCTGTTGCGTCCATTCCACCGTGATGCGGATGGGCTGCCACAGGCCCAAGGCCACCAGCGCCCCCACCGCGGCGATTGCGATGACAGCCCACGAGATCAACAAAACCGTCCCACCTCTTCTTGGAACGGTTCTAGCATTCCCCGGAATCTCTGCGGTATTCCGCGCGCAGGACGCGAGGCCCCGGGCAGGGGCTCAGTCGCGAGGCCAGGCGGGCGGCTTTTGAAAGAGCGACAGCGCCTCCGGGTCCTCCGGTTCCGGCGGCAGCGGCGGCAGATCGTCCAGGCTGCGCAACCCGAACGCCTGCAAAAACGTCTGCGTCGTCCCATACAAAATCGGCCGGCCGGGGGCGTCCTGACGGCCGACTTCGGCGATGAGCTGGCGATGCACCAGGGTGTGGATGGCGCGATCCGACTGAACGCCGCGCACCATTTCAATCTCCGCGCGGGAGATGGGCTGCCGGTACGCGACAATGGCCAACACCTCGAGAGCCGCCGGGCTCAGGTGGGTGGACATGGGAGACGCCGCCATCCGCCGCAGGTAGACGGCGTGCTCCGGGCGCGTCAGCAACTGCCAGGAACCTCCGAGCTGCACCACCTGCAACCCGCTCCCCCGCTCGTCGTACGCCTCCTGAAGCGCCTCACACAGAGACCGGCACTCGTGGACGGGGAGCTGCAGAATCTCGGCGAGCTCTTCGTCGGTGACCCCTTCGCTGCCCGCGGCGAACAGAATCGCTTCCAAAGCTCCCAGCATGGGCAAGATCATCTCTCGTCCCCTTCCTGCAACACAACCACGATATCTCCGAGCGGTTCCGGCTGCCAACACCGGACGGCCCCCGCCTTGACGAGCTCCAACAGGGCCAGGAACGCGGCCACCAGGTACCGGCGCGAAGGTACCCCACCAAACAGTTGAAGGAACGTGACCTCTTTGTACAAACGAAGCTTGTCCAAGAGGCGTTCCATCTCCTCTTCGACGGAGATCACCGTGCCCTCGATGGTCGCCACACGGCGTTCCTTTGGGATGCGCTGCACCAGGCGCCGGTAGGCGTCCACCAACTGCCACAGGCTGACCCCCGTCAGCGGAGGCGGTTCCTGAGGCGCAAACGGCCCCAGGTCCAGGGGCGGCCGCGCGTACACCTGGCTTTGCAGCAGGTGGCGTTCCTTGAGTTGTTCGGCCGCCCACTTGCAGCGTTGGTATTCCAACAACTGGCGGACCAGTTCAGCCCGCGGATCTTCCGCTTCCTCTTCCGGCTCGTCCGTCCGGGTCGGGCGCGGGAGCAGCATGCGGCTTTTGATGGCCAGCAGCGTGGCCGCCATGACGAGAAACTCGCTGGCGATTTCCAGCGAAAGCTCTTCCATCGTATGGAGATAAGCCAAGTATTGATCCGTGATGGTGGCGATGGGAATGTCGTGGATGTTGATCTCCTGCGTCTGAATGAGATGGAGCAACAGATCCAACGGTCCGGTGAACGTGTCGAGCACAACTTCTAAGGCCACGGACACCCCTCCCGGCGTCAGACCATCCACGGCGCCAAAGCCAACCACGAGGCCACCCAATTGAGAGCCGTGGCGAACAGCGGCAAAAAGATCTGGTTGCGCAGGGGCGGGATCAACACAAACAGAAACAGGATGAACGGGCCGTACAGCTCCAGCCGGCTGTATGAGTACGCCAGCCGCGACGGCAGCAAGCTGGCCACGATGCGCGAACCGTCCAACGGCGGGATGGGAATCAGGTTGAATACGAACAAGGACACGTTGACGATGAATCCCCAGCGCAACAGCTGCAGCAGAAAATCGTTGACACTGGCGCCGAACGACGTCGGCGGAGGCACGAAGCGCAGCAGGGTCACGCAAATGGCCGCCAGGATCAGGTTCGCCACCGGGCCGGCCGCCGCCACCAACAACAGGGAACGGCGGGGATGCCGAAAGTTCGCCCCGTTCAACGGAACGGGCTTCGCCCACCCGATGGGGGCGAACAGGATCATGATGAGCCCCAGCGGCTCCAGGTGCGCCACCGGATTGAGGGTCACGCGTCCGGCGACGCGCGGCGTCCGGTCGCCCAGCCGATCTGCAGTCCAGGCGTGAGCAAACTCGTGCACGGTCAAACTTACGACAACTGCCACAAATTGAAAAATAAATACCGGGCTGATGATATTTTGCAGCAAGCCGTCCGCTCCTTTGTGAGCGGCCTCGCGGGGGATGCCTCGCGGGTGCTTCTGCACCCTGCCGCTCGTCGCCCCCATTATAGCACACGGCAGGGCGGCAATCGGTCCATGCGGCGGCGGGGACCTGCGTCAGGCGTCCTCGGCAACCTGAGCGCTCATGCGGCGCAACCGCAGCGGCCACAGCGCGCGCTCCCACGGCGACAGCCACAGGCTTGTCCGCATCCTCGTCCGCCAACGGGCCACCGAATCTTCGTCATCGCACAGCACCCACAGCTGGTTCTGCTCGACAAACGCCGGAGCGGAACCGACGGGAAGCACCCAGACAGCGGGAAAACGGTCAGACGCCGCACGGGCAAACGCCCTCAGCGCGTGCGAGACCGGCAGACGGCCGATGAAGTTGCACACGACCACGCCCCCCGGCCGGAGGATCTGGCGAAGCCGATCCGCAAAGGATGGCGCCAGGACGCGTCCATCCACCGCACGCGCCTGGTACACGTCAACGAACACGAGGTCATAGACACCTTCACAGTGATCGCAAAACACCACGGCGTCGTGCACATAGTACCGGGCCTGTCCCGGGTCCGGCGCGCCGAAGTAGTGCAAGGCCAGCTCAATCACCGCTTGGTCGATGTCCACGCCGTCCAACCGGCACGCGGGGTGGAGTTGCCCGACGGTGTGCATGGCCGTCCCGGTGCCCACGCCGAGCGACAGGAACGCCTCCGGGGCGGGCAAGCTCTCCGCCAACGATGCGAAGGCGCGCTGATAGGCGAAGACCGGCCGTTGAAAACCGCCGCCGCAGCGCACGGCGCCCTGCCAACCCCCGGACGTTCCGAAGCGCAGATACCGGACGTCCCCCCGTTGGCGCACCTGGATGCTCGGATGCACCACCCCGGACGTCTCGTACAACAACTGGTCTGGGTTCACCATCTGGGAGACCTTTCCGTGTGGAGTACCGCGAAGCGGCTATGTTCAGTATACCGGACGCCGCCCGCCGCCGCGAGCCGCGGCCCTGCGGGCGGCCAGGTCCCCGCGGCCGGGTCCCCGGACCCAGTCACGCCGCGGGCGCAGCGGCCGGGACTCGCCCCGGCAACATCCGGCTCAGCCGCGGCCACAGCGGCCGGACAAAACCGACGATGGCCTGAAACCAGCCGAAGTAACGGAACAGGCGAGGCAACCACAACAACATGTGCATCACCGCAACCACCTCACTCCCGCGTCTTCGGGACGACACCCCCGTCCTGCACGTTATGCCCGGTCCCCCTCCGGTGTCCGGGCGTCTGCCCGTCTCGCGCATGGCGGCCAGAGCGGATGCAGCGCCCTCACCCCTTGGGACGGGCGAAGACCGAGGCGAGGAAGGCGAATACGATGGCGGCCGACACGCCGGCGCTGGTGACCTCGAAGATGCCGGTGATGATCCCGATGAGCCCGTGGCGCTCCGCTTCCGCCAGCGCCCCGTGCACCAGCGCGTTGCCGAAGCTGGTGATGGGCACCGTCGCGCCGGCGCCCGCAAACCGGATCAGCGGATCGTACAGACCGAGTCCGTCCAGGATGGCCCCTGCGACGACCAGGATGACCATGACGTGCCCCGGGGTCAGCTTGGACACGTCCATAATGACCTGCCCGATGGCACAGATGATGCCCCCGACGACGAACGCCCACACAAATGTCATCCACGCACCCGCCATCCGCTACCCATCCTTTCTCTCCAACACGACGGCGTGACTGACCGCCGGAATGGTGTCCTGTTGTTGCGAACTCACCATGGAGAGCAGCGCACCGGTGGCCGCGACCAGGATCCGATTCCACTCGCCGGATTCCAGCTTTTTGATGAAATGGCCGAACATGACCAGACTGCTGCACGCCGCCCCACTGCCCCCGGCGAACACCTCCGGCTGGTCGGGCGCGTAGATGAGCATCCCGCAATCGAGCAGGCGGTCCCCGGGCTCCACCCCGCGCTGTGCCAAGAGATCGCGCAGGATGGCGTGGCCGACCCGCCCCAGATCCCCCGTCGCGATGGCGTCGAAGTCATAGACCTTGCGCCCGGTATCGCGCAGGTGGGACAAGATGGTCGAGGCCGCCGCCGGAGCCATCGCGGCACCGTACTCCCAGGCGTTCGTGACCCCGTAGTCGACGATCCGCCCGATGGTCGCCGACGTGACGGCCACGCGTCCGCGCTTCCCAATCAACGCGGCGCCCGCTCCGGTGACCGTCCGCTGTGCGGTGGGCGGCTTTTGTGCGCCATACTCCGTGGGGAACCGGAATTGCCGTTCGGCCGTCGACGTGTGGCTCGACGTGCCGGCCAGGACCCGTTGCGCGAAGCCGCCTTCCACGGATGCGGCGGCCAGCGCCACTGCCGCCGTCGACGACGCGCAGGCACTGTACAGACCGATCTTGGGAATGTCGAACTCGCGCGTTCCGAAGTGAAAGGATGTGACTTGGGCATTCAGATCCGCCCCGAAACACAGGTCGACGTCCTGAGCGCGAACCCCCGCTTTCTGAAACAGGACCTGAACCACCTCCCGGAACAGGCCCTGTTCGGCGTGTTCCCACGTGTCTGCACCACACCAATCATCCGTTTTGCGCACGTCGAAGCACGCCCCCAACGGGCCCTCGCCTTCCAACTTCCCCGCCACGGTCGCCACCTGTTCGATGCGCGGTTCGCTCGGAAACAACCATGTCTGTTGGCCGATTTTGGGCATGCCCCTCCTCCTCCTTCACCGGCGCGTCCTACAGGTGCATCACGGCATATCGGACCAGTGAGACAAAAAATGCGGCGACCACGCCGTACACAATCACGGGACCCGCCAATTTGAACATGTTGCCGCCGACACCGGGCACCCATCCTTCGCTGCGGTGCTCGATGGCAGCGGACGCCATCGTGTTGGCAAATCCGGTGACGGGCACTGCGGAACCCGCACCCGCCCACTGGGCGAATTTGTCGTACACGCCGAAGGCCGTCGCGATGACGGACAGAAGGATCATCACCGCCACCGTCGGGTTGGACGCCTCCTGCGGACTGAAGCCGGCGAACCGGACGAAGAGGGTCTGCACCGCCTGGCCGAGGACGCAGACACCGCCGCCGACCACAAACGCCCGGATGGTGTTGCGAACGATGGGCCGCGGCGGAGTGTGTCGTTCCACAATCTGTTGGTAACTCACGTGGCGTCCCTTCGACTGTACGGCCACGCACCCCACCTCCCGAAGTCAGACATCGCCTGTAGTGTTGCCTCGGAAGGGGGACGGTACTCATACCCTCAGGACAACTGGTTTCGAATGGCGTTGAGGATGCGCTTCTCCAAGCGCGACACCTGCACCTGCGAGATGCCCAGCACGCGCGCCACGTCCGCCTGGGTCTTGTCCTTGAAAAAGCGCAGGTAGACAATCAGCCGCTCGCGCTCCGGAAGCTTGCCCAACACCTCGTGCAACGCGATCTTGTCCAACCACTCCCCCTGCTCCTCATCCGCAATCTGATCCATGAGGTAGATGGGGTCGCCGTCGTTCTCGTATACCGTCTCGTGGATGGACGCCGGCGTGCGCAGCGCTTCTTGGGCGAACACGACTTCCGACGGCTCGATGCCGAGCTCCCGCGCGATCTCGGTGATGTGCGGCTGCCGTCCCAACCGCTTGGCCAACTCGTCCCGCACCCGGCGAATCTGTTTGGCGGTCTCCTTCAGGCTCCGGCTCACCTTCACCGTGCTGTCGTCCCTCAGGAACCGTTGGATCTCGCCGATGATCATCGGGACGGCGTAAGTGGAGAACTTGACGTCGTAGGAAAGATCGAATTTGTCAATCGCTTTGAGCAATCCGATGCACCCAATCTGAAACAGGTCGTCGGCCTCATACCCGCGGCCGAGAAACCGCTGCACGACCGCCCACACCAGCCGTTGGTTGCCGAGGACCAGTTGGTCCCTGGCTTCGCTGTCTCCGGCCTGGCTTCGGGCAATCAGGCCACGGGTCTCCTCGTCCGTGGGCTTGTGTCCCCGGTCATCCAGCCCCTTCGCGCGATCCATCGCGGGCCGCTCCATTCACTGGCAGTCTGGGTCGCGGCGGATGACCTTGCGCATGCGCACGCGGGTTCCGCGGCCGGGCGTGGAATCGATGACCAACTCGTCGACGAAGTTCTCCATGATAGTGATGCCCATCCCGGACCGCTCCAGCTCCGGCCGGGAGGTGTACAGGGGTTGGCGGGCCAACTCGATGTCCTCAATCCCGACGCCGTCGTCTTCCACCACCACTTCGACCACGCCCCCGTGGATAGCGCAAGAGACGCGGATCTCGCCGGGGCTGTCCTCATACCCGTGGATGATGGCATTCGTCACCGCTTCCGATACCGCGGTCTTCAATTCGGTGATTTGTTCCAGTGTCGGGTCCAACTCTGCGACAAAGGCCGCCACCGCCACCCGGGCAAGAGCTTCATTCTCGGAGCGGCTCGGAAATTGCAGGTGCATGTAGTTCTTCTGGAGCACAGCGTTGCCCAACGGCTTGTCCACGGTGAATCAACCCTCCTTCACGGCGCGGATGGCGCCGTCTTCCCGGTCGTACACCGGCAGGATCTTCAACAGACCGGACATTTCGAAGATGCGCCGGAGCGGCGCGGTGATCTCGCAGATGGCCATTCGCCCGCCGCGCTGGGAGAGGGTTCTGTACCGCCCGAGAATCAACCCCAGCCCGGAGCTGTCCATGAATTCGATCCCGCGGAACGACAACACCAATCCGCGATAATGCGTCTCCTCGAGCGCGGCCTCAATCTGGTCGCGTATCGATTCGACAGCATGGTGATCCAAGTCTCCCCGCAGGCGCACCACCAGAATGCCGTCCTTCACGTTCGTCTCGATGCTCATTCGCAACGCTCCTTTCGCCGGCAACCGGCAGAGCCGATCGTACGGTAGGAGTTTTCCGGTCCGGATCGGAAAATCCTGCAGGCAGACAAAACTCGTGCGGATCTGCCTTCCTTCGACAGACCGTCGGAGTTTCCGCAATTCCGAACCTGTAGTAGAATGCAACGTAGAATCCGCATTGAGAAGAACTGTCAGGAGGGTTGGCGATGGCTTCACTCGGGCAAAAACTGCGTGCTCTGCGCAAGGAGCGCCGCATGACACAACAGGAATTGTGTGCTGGTCTGGTCACCTCCAGCATGATCAGCCAAATCGAATCCGACCGAGTCGCCCCCTCGCCCCAGCTGTTGGAGGAGTTGGCACGACGGCTGGGTGTGCAACCGTCGTACTTCGCCGACGATTTCACACAACACACCGATCTCGCGCAGGCTTACCGGCGGGCGCGCAGTCTCTTGGAAACCCAGCGCTACGACGCCGCGCTTCCGCTCTTGTTGGAGGTCATCCGCCATCCGCATCATCTGGTGCGGGACGAAGTGCTCTACGGAGATTTGGCAGAGTGTTACGAGGCGCTCGAACGTTGGGACGAAGCCTGCGACGCGTACGAGCAGGTGGTGCGGATTTCCTTGGAGAAGGACGACGTACCCAGCGCCGTGCACGCCTATTATTCATTGGGGCATTTGTTCCGGAAACAAAACCGCCTGGCGATGGCGAGGATGTACTGGCAGCGCGCCGTGGAGCTGTTGAGCCGCCACCCGGGGCTCGAGATGCCGCTGGAAGTGAAGGTGCGGACCCATCTCGGGCGGACTCACTATCTCCTGGGAGAATACCCGGCCGCGCTCACGCACCTGGAGGCCGCCGCACGGCTGGCGGAAGTGCGCGGGCTCAGCCTGGACTTGGCCACCATCCGGCACACCATGGGGAACGTCCTGATGGAAACCGGACGCCACGAGGAGGCGCGGCAGGCGTTGGAGCATGCCATGGAGCTCTACGCCCGGACCCGCAACCAACGCGGATACAACCAGTGCTTGGTCAATCTCGGGGTGAACCTGCGGCTGGCGGGAGACATCCCTGGCGCACGAGCGCACTTCGACCGGTGTGTGGAGGACCATGAACTGCAGCGGGACAGTATCCGCCTTGCAAACGCATACAGCGAACGCGCCCTGTGCCGGCTGTTGAGCGGGGACTACACGGGGGCCGAGGAGGACGCGCGGATGGCGCTGGGGTTGGATCGGTACACCAAGTCCCTGCAGTTGAGCGCGCGGGCGACGTGCGCCGCCGCCTGTCTCGCCCTGGGCCGGCCCCAGGAAGCGCGGCAGGTCGCCGAACAGGCGTTGGCCGGGTGGGCGCCGGACGCCGACACGGCGCAGAAAGTCCAACTGCTCAACGTGATCCGCCGGGCGTACGCCGCGCTGGGCGACACGGTCCGGGCACGGGAGACGGCCCTCCAGCTGGCCGGCCAGCTGAAAGGCGCCTTCCCGCACCCTTTCCCGGCCCTGTGACGCACGGACGGGCGCTCACTTCACGCTCACTTCAGCGGAGCGGCACGTCCGCGAACGCGTTTGACGCTTCACGCACGGGCCAGGTTCAGCGTCCAAAGGTGACCATGCCGCGGACCGTGCGACCGAAGGTCTCCCACAGGCCCGCCCGGCGCGCACCGCTTCCGGCGACCAGGTGGCAAGACCCGACGACATCCTCACCGTCCACGACCTTCAGTTCCCCCACGACCTGTCGGGGTCGTACCGGTGCCTCAAGATCGTCAATCGCCATCTGGGTCTGCAAGGAAGGGTGTTCTCCCCGCCTGTGGATGACCCCGACGGTGTCGCTCGTCACCACCGGGATGGTCTCCGGCGTGCCGTGTAGGACGTGCACGGTGGCCACCTGCTGGCCCGCTTTGTACAGGACTTGAGACGTAAAGGTGCTGAACGACCAGTTCAACAGTTCGCTGACCTCCCGGTTGCGGACGGACGGTTTCGGCGCGCCCATGACCACGGCAATCACCCGGAACCCGTCCTTCTTCGCCGTGGCGGTCAGGCAGTATTTCGCTTCTGCCGTATATCCCGTCTTCAGCCCGTCCACGCCGGGATAAAACCGGACGAGCTTGTTGGTGTTGACCAGCCAGAACGGGTGTTCGGTGTCTTTGCGCAGATAGTCGCTGTAGACAGACGTGTACTTCGTGATCCACTCGTGCTTCAACAGTTCTCGCGACATGATGGCGATGTCATGGGCGGAACTGTAGTGATCCGGCTCGGGGAGCCCGTTGCAGTTCGCGAAATGCGTGTCGTCCATCCCCAATTCCCGGGCCCGGCGGTTCATCTGGCGCACGAACGCCTCCTCGCTGCCCGCCAGGTGTTCCGCCAGGGCGACACAGGCGTCGTTGGCCGAGGCGATGGCGATCCCTTTCACGAGATCCTCGACCTTCATGGTCTCCCCGGGCTCGAGGAAGATCTGGGAACCGCCCATGCTGGCCGCGTACTCGCTGGTCTTCACGGAATCTGTCAAGCGCAGCCGTCCACTGTCAATCGCTTCAGCCACCAACAAGAGGGTCATCACCTTGGTGATGCTCGCCATCGGCAACTTCTCATGCGCGTCCTTCTCGAACAACACCTTCCCCGTGGCGTAGTCCATCACCACCGCGGCTCTGGACTCATGCGCCAGGTCCGTCCCATCCTCCTGTGCATCCGGCTGCACCTCGCGCACCGGACGGATCTCCACGCTCGCCGCTGCAGCCGGTCCGTGCCCGGCCGCCGACAAGGTCCCGCCCACCGCTGCCGGGATGGATTGCGCTCCCGCCGTCCCCGACATCAGACAACACAACAAGGCCAACGCGCCAGCCGCCGGCCATCCGCGCCTTGCACCACGTCCCATCTGCTCAGCCCCTTTCGATGCACGTGTTCTCCGGCGGACCCGGGTTCCGCCGGTCTCCCTGGGCGTAGTGTGCGCGGCCCCCTCGGTTTCTATCAGACCGACTGGCCGTTGGCACGACGGATCACGCCTCCGCCGAACGTAAAAAAGCGGAATGCGCCTTCGCATTCCGCTGTCCTGGCATTTCGCTCTGCCCCCCGACAGACCCCCGAACCGGTTCGTCATGTGTGGACGTGCGGCCGACTGGCCGGCCGGCCGTCGTCGAAGTCCCGGAAACGGAAGGTCCCGCACTCCGTCCCCTTCGGCGTGCCGACGATATCGTTGCCGTTGGACCGAACCTCAATTTCGTCGGCCACGCAGTCGTGACGTTCGTTGAACACGCACTCCTCGACCACGCATCGGACACCCTTTGGCATCTGCCATCCCTCCCCCTCACAGGATGCCGCGGAGAGGGCGGACGTATGCGGACGCCGGGGACTAGACCCGCCTACACGGAAGGCGTCTCGTCCGCACCGAACACCTGCGCCAACACACTTCGCCCCACCGGGGGCGGGTCCACCTGGAAATACTCCGCCAGTGTCGCCCCCACATCGGCGAACGTCTCGCGGTCTCCCAGGGCCACGCCCCGGCGCATGCCCGGCGTCCACAACAGGAGCGGCACCCATTCGCGCGTGTGGTCGGTCCCTTCAGTCGTCGGATCGCAGCCGTGATCCGCCACGATGCACAACACCTCGCCCGGCCGCACCCGCTCCCGGATCTCCGGCAGACGGGCGTCAAAAGCCTCCACGGCCCGCGCAAATCCGACCGGGTCATTGCGGTGACCGTACAACATATCAAAATCCACCAGGTTCACGTACACGATGCCCTCGTCCTGGCGGTCGAGCTGCGCGATGAGCTTGTCGACGCCGTCCATGTTGTTCTCCGTGTGAATTGCCTCCGTAATGCCCGATCCGCCATAGATGTCGGCGATCTTTCCGATGCCGGTCACCGGGTATCCGCGGGCGGCCACCCGGTTGAGCACCGTCTCCCCGAACGTCAGTGAAAAGTCCTTCCGCCGGTGCGTCCGCTGGTACCGCCCCGGAGACCCTGTGAACGGACGCGCGATCACGCGGCCCACGGCGTGCGGCCCCGTGAGGATGGAGCGCGCGTAGCGGCACCAGTCGTACAGCACGTCGACCGGCACCACCTCCTCGTGGGCAGCGACCTGAAACACACTGTCGGCCGACGTGTAGACGATGGGCCGGCCGGTCCGCTGGTGTTCCGGGCCGTACTGCTCAATCACCTCGGTTCCCGACGCGGGGCGATTGCACAATGCGGGTTTTCCGACGTACCGTTCAAACGGCTCCATCACTTCGGGCGGGAAACCTTCCGGATACACCGGCAGCGGCTGGTCCAGCACCACCCCGACGAACTCCCAGTGGCCGTTGGTGGTGTCCTTCCCCCAGGACTTTTCCCGCATTCGCCCGTACGCGCCGACAGACGTTTCACACGGTACGCCCGGGATGGCAGAGATGCAGCCCAGGCCCATCGCCGCCAAGTGGGGGGCCCGCAATCCTCCGACGGCCTCTGCGATGTGGCGCAGCGTGTGGCTGTGCGCGTCGCCCGGACCGTAACGATGCGCGTCCGGCGCCGCCCCGATGCCGACGCTGTCCAGCACAATCCAGATCCACCGTTTCTTCTCCATGCCCTCGCCTCCCGCAATACAAAGGGGGCGCCGGTGCGCCCCATCCCCGATCATTGTGTCCTTCCGGTCCTCGCGTCCATCCCCCGCCAGGCGTCACTTCACGCGGGGATGGGCGCTCAGGTACACCTCTTTCAGGCGTGTGCGCGTCACGTGCGTGTAGATCTGCGTCGTCGAGATGTCGGCGTGCCCCAGCATCTCCTGGACCGCGCGCAGATCGGCGCCGCGCTCCAGCAGGTGCGTGGCGAACGAATGGCGCAGCGTGTGCGGCGTGATGTCTTTCAGGATGTTGGCAGAACGGGAGTATTTTTTTAATAATTTCCAGAAACCTTGGCGTGACATCGGCTGTCCGTGATGATTGAGAAAGAGTTCCGGCGGATCGCCGTCCTTCACCAACTGCCCGCGGCCGAACTGCAGATAATGCAGGAGCGCCCTGCGGGCGATGTCGCCCACCGGGATGATCCGCTCCTTCGACCCCTTGCCGATACAGCGGATGAACCCGGCGCTGAGGTTGACGTCCGACACGCGGATGGACACCAGTTCACTCACCCGGATGCCGGTGGCATACAGCAGTTCGAGCATCGCCTTGTCTCGGGCACCGCTCGGAGTCGCCACGTCCGGCGCGTCCAACAGGCGTTCCACCTCGTGCACCGTCAGAACCTTTGGCAGACGTTTCTCCACCTTGGGCGAATCGATGTGCACGGTGGGGTCCTGGGACAGTTGACCCTCCCGCAGCAAGAAATGATAGAACGAGCGCAGACTCGCCAGATTGCGCGAAACGGTTGTCGCGGCCCGGCCCTGCGCCCGGAGATGCGCGAGGTATCCCGCGATGTGCGGCTGCCGGGCGCATTCGGGCGTGACCTGCCACGTGTCCTGCAGGTAGAGGCAGAACGCCTTCAGGTCCCGTTGATACGATTCTCGTGTGTTGGCGGACAGCCCTCTTTCCACTGCCAGGTAATCCGCAAACCGGGGAATCCACTCATTCATGTGCAAAAATCTCCTTTGACTCACCTGCGTGCCTATTCCCTATTCCACATCGTGAGCCAAAGTCCTGCCCGGGCCCCCTGGGGCCGTCAGCGCAACCCGTCTTCCCGCCACCGGAAGAGGACCGCCTGCCCGAACGCCCGTGCCGCCGCGCGCATGCCCCCCAGGTTCCCTTGGCTGACCGAGGCGTAGGGGGCGTGCGGGAGTGCGTACGGATCGCGCGCAGGAACCCGCCCCGCCGCCTGCTGCAGCGTGTACACGCTGAGGGCGATGACCAACCCGCTCAAAAGCCATCCGACCAGGCGCCACAATTTTCCCGCCACCATGGGTTCCTCCCTCATCCACGCAGGGAATCAGCCTCGCCGCATCAGCGCCATCAAGGCGTCGAGGGAATCGGGTTGAACCGGATCGTCCAACGCCGCGATGTTCACCGATTCGTGACCGCACCGTTCACACCGGTGGACAATCTGATAGCCCTTCTTGCTGTGGTAGGTCACGCGCACCGGTGCCATCAGGCCACCGCAGTCCGCCGCCCGGTCACCGGGGAACACGTCCAAATGCAGCGAATACAGACAGAACGGACAATGGTTTCGGCAGGTGCGCGCTGCCGCCGGCACCTCGGCGCCGCAGTGGGCGCAGGTGAACGACTCGTTGCGGTGGGTGAACCGCTTCAAAGCCACGCCTCCTCGCCAGTCGAAAATCACGCTTGCCTCATGGGGTGAACGCCGCGGTCAAGAGAGTCGGCGCCACGTACGCCTGCACGGACGCCCCCGCCATGAGGCCGCCGAGACAGACCAGGAACCAGGCGCTGTACTGCAGGAGCGCCATGGGAAGCCGCGGGCGCGTGTGCACTTGGCGCAGGATGTCCGCCGAGAAGCGCAGCGCCGCCACCGCCGCCCCCAACAGCGCCGTCATGGAGAGCAGCTGATGCAAGAACACGGCGACGGCGGCGACGACCAGGCCGCGCCAGCCGAATTGCAGGACGGTGAAGCCCACGGCAAAACCGACGCCGAACGCGCGCAGAAACAGGGCGATGACGATGAACGGCAGCCCAATGACCGACACCCCGAACAACCACAACAGGGCGAGGAGCTGCGCGTCCCCCATCATGCGCTGCCACCACAGGGTGTGCGCCGGGGCGAGCTGATGCTGGCCGACGGCCGTCAGCAGCTCCTGGACCGAACGCGCCAGCACGGCGGTATCCGCTGCATTGAGCTGCCCGGCGGTCAGGCCCCCGAACACCAGCCCACACAGGACCACCGCGGTCAAGAACGTCCAGGCGCGCCAAAACGGCCGGCCGCGCGCGCACAACCACCGCCAGCCGTCCGCCGCGCGCCCGGCCCATGGGATGCCCGCCGCTGGGATGGGGATCACGGGACACGTCACTCCTCCCTGTCCAACCTATCCCCATCCCTATGCGGCCCGTCCCGTATTCATGCGCTTACGCCAACACCTTCCCGTACACGCCGCCGCCGCCCGTGCGCACCGGGAGGCGGCCCGAACGGGCGTCGTCGATCCGCCGGGCCAGCACCTCCCCGACCACCTCCGCCAGGGCCTCCACGGGCGCCTCGTGCAGGATGGCCATCTCCGTCCCAAATGCGGAAAACAGGCGTTCCCGCGACTTGGGACCGAGTCCGGGGACGAACTCCAGGGGAATCTGGTGGACGTAAGGCGGCCGGTGGACGGGGTGGACCGGTGTCTCCCGATCCCGAACCTCGAGCAGCCGGTCGAACACGCCCACGGTTCGTCGTCGTCCGCCGCATGGACACACCCCCTGCCCGTCCGGCCATGGCCGTCCGCAGGCAGCGCACGCGGTCCGGTGGTACTTGCCGAGGGCCGGCGTCAACCCGTAGTTCGCCGCCACGCCCCGCCCGTCCCGTCGTTCCAGGGCCCGCCTCACCTCGGCAAAGCAGGCCTGGGCCATGTGGAGCGCATTGTACTCGCGGGCGATGCGCTGCACCGAGTGCGCATCCGAATTGGAGAGAAAGGTGACGTCCTCAAGTTCACTGAGGCAATCCGCCATGTCGGTGTCCGCCGACAGGCCCAGCTCCAGCGCCGCGACGCCGGCGGGATCGACCATGTCCGCCATGTGCGCGACGCAGTTCCCGTACATTCCCTTGTGCGGCGTGAATGCGTGATGGATGACAAACAGGCCACCGCGGTCCAGCACCTCGCGCTCGAGCCGGACCGCATCCACGCTCGCGCGCTGGGAAGAGAGCCCCGGGTTCGTCTGCACGGTCGCAAGCCAGTCATGAAAGTCCCGCGCCGCCGCAAGGTCTCCGAACCACGCCCCGAAGTGCGCCGCGCCACCCGTCGGGCCCGCCACCTCCACCTCGGCCCCGAGCAGGATGACGAGGCCCTGCTCCGTCGCCAGGCCGCCGCCCGGTACCGGCTGCAGCCGCCCGTCGCGCACGCATGCCTCCAGCTCGGCCAGCACCGGGGTGCATACGGCGTCGATCACGGTGATCAGATGGAGTCCCTTGCGCCGCCTGGCGTGATCCAGGACGGCATCGAGGGTGAGCGAAGGCGCGGCCGCCATCTTCACCGGCCGTCCCATCGCCCGCCCGATGTGGATGTGAAAGTCGCAGAAGTAGCGGTTCACCGCTTCGCCGCTCCTGGCTGCCCGAGCCACCACAGGAAGGCGACGAGGGTCTTGGCGTCCCGCAGGCGCCCCTCCGCCACCCACGCGCTCGCCTCGTCTTTCGTCACCGGACGCAGCCGCACGAACTCATCCGCATCCGGATGGGCGTCGCCCCGGGTGAGTTCCGTGGCGTAAAACAGGTGGACCTGTTCGTCCGCGAACCCCGGGCTCGTGAAGAAGGACGCAATCTGCGTGAGCGTTTCGGCCGTGTACCCGGTCTCTTCGGCCAGCTCCCGCATGGCGCACGCCGCCGGCGCCTCCCCCGGCTCCAGTTTTCCCGCCGGGATCTCCAACAGCGTCTCCCCGGTCGCCGTCCGATACTGTTCCACGCACAGCACCACCCCCGGTTCCGGCTCCGCAAGGATGGCGACCGCCCCCGGATGCAGCACCACCTCGCGGCCCGCCTCCCGCCCGTCGGGCAGCCGCACCCGCCACGTCTCCAACTGGATCATCCGGCCGCTGAACACGCGCGTCCGTTCCAGGACCCGCTCCTGCAAAGAATTGTCCATGTTTCCACCTTCTCCGAAGTGCGTCATGAGGGATCGTTCGCAGGGCCGGCCGAATCCGGTGTGACTTCGTGGACGAAGGCGGCAACCGCTCGGGCGGCTGCCGCCACGTCCGCGATCCGGATGTGTTCTCCCGGCCTGTGGCTGTCCACGCAGCCGATTCCGATGTTCACCGTGGGGATGCCGAGATGGCACAGCACATCAGCGTCGCTCGCGCCGTCGGCCGCAACGCGCGTGGGGCGGACCCCGGCCGCTCGCAGCGCCGCCTCCGCCCGCACCACCGCCGGGTGATCCTCCGGCAGCGCGAATCCGTGCGACAGCCAGGACACCGAGGCCGTCCACCGAAAATCGAGCGCCCGCGCGGCCGCTTCAAGCGGGCCGAACGCTTCCATCCACGCGCGAACCGCATCCCTCCGGAAGGCGGCGCTCACCTCACCGCGCAGCACCAGCCCGCCCGTCCCCGCCTCCGCATCCGGCGAAATGGCGGTGACGCGCACGCGGAGGCCCTGCCCAGCAGTCGCGCCGGTGACGCGCGATGCCGCCGCCATGGCGACACGGCGCAGGGCCGGCGCGTCAGACGACTCCCCGCGCGGACGAAACGACACCCGCCAGCGGGCCAATGCCGGGCCTTGGGTGACGACCGTCCCGAGGGGCCCGTCACCGTCCAGCGCGAGCCCCACCTCCGCCCGAATGGCGTCCCGCCGCAGGTGCCGCGAACCCAACAGGCCGCGCTCCTCGGCCACCGTCAGGACCACCCACAGATCGCCGTGCGGGTTGCCGCCGCGCACCGCACCGGCGATTCCGAAGAGGATGGCCGTCACCCCCGCCTTGTCGTCGGCGCCGAGCGGGCGCGGCAGGCGATTGCGGATGACGCCCTCGGCGTCGACGTAGGGCTGTGCCCCGGCGCAGTCTTCCACCGTGTCCAGATGCCCCGACAACAGCACGGCGGGCCGGTCCGGAACACCCCGCCGCACCGCCATCAGGTTGCCGCACGCCCCGCCGATGCGCGCCCCGGCGCCGTCGTCCCACACGTCGAAGCCGAGCCCCCGCAGGAACTCGGCGCACCGGCGCCAGACTGCGGCCTCCCGGAGCGGCGGGCTGTCCAGGCGAAGCAGGTCCAGGAGCCATTCCGCGAGCGCCCGCTCGTCGATGACCGCGTCCGACTTCACAGCGGGATGTTCCCGTGCTTCTTCGCCGGCCGCGTCTCGTGCTTGTCCGCCAACACGCGCAGCGCCTCGTACAGCTTGATGCGCGTCTCCCGCGGATCAATCACGTCGTCCACCATCCCTGCTCCGGCCGCCACATACGGGTTGGCGAAGCGCTCCCGGTACTCCTGGATGCGCCGCTGGCGCGTGGCATCCGGATCCGCGCTCTGCGCAATCTCCTTCGCGTAGATGATGTTCGCCGCCCCCTCCGGGCCCATCACCGCGATCTCCGCACCCGGCCACGCGTACACCAGGTCCGCCCCGATGGCCTTGCTGTTCATGGCCACGTACGCCCCGCCGTACGCCTTGCGCAGGATCACCGTCACCTTCGGCACCGTCGCCTCCGAATACGCGTACAGCACCTTCGCGCCGTGCCGGATGATACCCCCGTGCTCCTGCTTGACGCCGGGGATGAATCCGGTGACGTCGACGAACGTCACCAGCGGGATGTTGAACGAGTCGCAGAAGCGGATGAAACGGGCAATCTTGTCCGACGAGTCGATGTCGAGCCCGCCCGCCATGAATTTCGGCTGGTTCGCGATCACGCCGGTGACGTACCCGCCGATGCGCCCGAACCCGACCACCGCGTTGCGCGCGAACGCCGGCTGCACCTCGAGGAAATCCCCGTCGTCCAACACGCGGCGGATCACGTCCTTGACATCGTACACGCGCGTGCCGTCCTCCGGCACCAGTTCGAGCAGAGCGTCGTCCGGCGCCCACGTGAATGGGGTCTCGCGGTGCGGCGGGCGCTCCTTGCAGGACGAGGGCAGGAAGCTGAGCAGCCGCCGCACCTGAGAAAGGGCCTCCTCCTCGCTCGCCGCCGTGAAGTGGGCGACCCCGCTGACGCCCTCCTGGACCCGCGCCCCGCCCAGGTCCTCGCTCGAGATCTTCTCGCCCGTCACGGTCTCAATCACCTTGGGGCCGGTGATGAACATCTGGCTGGTGCCTTCCACCATGAAGATGAAATCCGTGATGGCCGGGGAGTACACGGCGCCTCCGGCGCACGGGCCCATGATCACGGAGATCTGCGGGATCACGCCCGAATAGACGGCGTTTCGGTAGAAGATGTGGCCGTAGCCGTCGAGGGACACGACGCCCTCCTGGATGCGGGCCCCGCCCGAATCGTTGAGGCCGATGACCGGCGCCCCGGTCTTGGCCGCGAGGTCCATGACGCGGACGATCTTCTGAGCGTGCACCTCGCCGAGGGCGCCGCCGTAGACGGTGAAGTCCTGCGCGAACACGTACACCGTCCGGCCGTCAATCTCTCCCCAGCCGGTGACGACCCCCTCGCCGGGGGCGTCCACCGGCTCCCCGTCGTAGTGGACGCGCGTGGCCGAGAACAGGTTCAGCTCCCGGAACGTCCCCTCGTCGAGCAATTTTTCAATCCGCTCGCGCGCGGTCAGCTTCCCCTTCTCGTGCTGCTGCAGAATGCGCCGGTCGCCGCCGCCCAACTCCGCGCGGCGCCGGCGGTCCTGCAGTTCGTACACCTTGTCCTCCGTCATTCCGCGGCCTCCCCCGTGCGCTGGCAGTACTCCGTCAACACGCCGTGGGCCTCCTTCGGATGGATGAACGCGATCCGCTTGCCCAACCCGCCCGGTCGCGGCCGCTCGTCGATCAGCCTCACGCCCGCCTCCTTCAGGGCTTCCAGCGCCCGGTCGATGTCGTCCACGCGGTACGCCACGTGGTGCAGACCTGGACCGCGCTTGTCGAGAAATTGTGCAATCGGGCTGTCTGGGGACGTCGGCTCGAGCAGCTCCAGATGGAGATCCCCGGCGCGGACGAACACCGCGCGCACCTTCTGATCCGGGATGATCTCGTCGTGATCGACGGTCAGGCCGAGGTGCCGGGTGTAAAACGGCAGCGCCTCAGCGATGCTGCGCACCGCGATGCCGATGTGATCCACCTGCTTCGCCACCGGCTCCACTGGCGGCACGTCCGCCAGGTCGCGGAGCCTGACGTGCGACCGGATGAACGACGCCACGTCCTCAATCCGGGTTCCCGGCGTGAACACCATCGCAATCCCCGCGGCCTGCAGGGCCGGGATATCCGCCTCCGGGATGACGCCGCCGCCGATGACGAGGATATCGTCCGCCTGGCGCTCCCGGAGCACCCGCACCACCTCCGGAAACAGCTCCATGTGCGCCCCCGAGAGGCTGGACAGCCCGATGCAGGAGACGTCCTCCTGGATGGCCGTGTCGACAATCTGCTCCGGCGTCTGGCGCAGCCCGGTGTAGATGACCTCCATGCCCTGATCCCGCAACCCCTGGGCGATGACGAGCGCCCCGCGGTCGTGGCCATCCAAGCCCGGTTTGGCGATCAACACGCGTATCTGCTGCATTGTTCTGCCCCCATCTGTCTCAGATCCCGCCTCAGAACACCGCCGGGCGGTACTCGCCGAACACCTGGCGCAGGGTGTCGCAGATCTCGCCCAAGGTGGCGTACACCCGCACCGCCTGGATGATCTTCGGCATCAGGTTGGCCGTCCCCTCGGCCGCCGCCCGGAGGTCGGCCAAAGCCTCCCGGACGGGTTCCTGCGCGCGTTCCGCCCGCAGCTTCGCCAGGCGCTCCGCCTGGACGCGGCCGATGTTCGGGTCGACGCGCAGGAGCTCCGGCTGGCGCTCCTGTTCCACGGTGAACCGGTTGACGCCGACCACCACCTGGTCGCCGCGCTCAATCGCCATCTGCGTGTCGTAGGCGGCGCGCCGGATCTCCTGCTGGATGTAGCCCTGCTCGATCGCCGCCACGGCGCCGCCCAACTGATCGATGTAATTGATGTACTTCCACGCCGCCTCCTCGATGGCGTCGGTCAGCGCCTCCACGTAGTAGCTGCCACCGAGCGGATCCACGGTATCCGTGAGACCGCTTTCGTACGCGAGAATCTGCTGCGTGCGCAGCGCGAGCCGGGCGGACTCCTCGGTCGGCAGCGCCAACGCCTCGTCGCGGGCATTGGTGTGCAGGCTCTGGGTGCCGCCGAGGATGGCCGCCATCGCCTGAACGGTGACCCGCACGACGTTGTTGTCCGGCTGCTGCGCCGTCAGGGTGCTGCCGGCCGTCTGCGTGTGGAACCGCAGTTGTTGGGCGCGCGGCGACTTCGCGCCGAAGCGGTCCCGCATGATCTTCGCCCACATCCGCCGGGCGGCGCGGAACTTCGCAATCTCCTCGAAGAAATCGTTGTGGGCGTTGAAGAAGAACGACAACCTCGGTGCGAATTCGTCCACCTCGAGGCCCTTGTCAATCGCCGCCTGGACGTAGGCAATGGCGTTCGAGAGGGTGAACGCCACCTCCTGCACCGCCGTCGAGCCCGCCTCCCGAATGTGGTACCCGCTGATGGAGATGGTGTTCCAGTGCGGAACCTCCTTCGAGCAGAACTCGAAGATGTCGGTAATGAGCCGCATCGACGGCTTGGGCGGGAAGATGTAGGTGCCGCGCGCGGCGTATTCCTTGAGGATGTCGTTTTGGATGGTGCCGGACACCTTGTCCCACGGCACGCCCTGCTGCTCCGCCACCACCAGGTACATGGCCAGGAGGATGGACGCAGGAGCGTTGATGGTCATCGACGTCGACACCCGGTCCAACGGGATGCCCTGTAACAGCGTCTGCATGTCGGCGAGCGACGAGATGGACACCCCGACCTTGCCGACCTCCCCGCGGGCCATCGGGTGGTCCGCGTCGTAACCGATCTGCGTCGGGAGGTCGAACGCCGTGCTCAATCCCGTCTGGCCTTGCTCCAACAGATAGCGGAAGCGCTGGTTCGTCTGCTCCGCCGAACCAAAACCGGCATACTGGCGCATGGTCCAGTGGCGGCCCCGGTACATCGTCGGCTGGATGCCCCGCGTGTACGGGTACTCACCCGGAAAGCCGAGCTTCTCGAGGTACTCCTCCTCCGTCTGCACCCCGTCGCGGGGGGTGTACAACCGCTGGATGGGAATGTCCGATCCGTTGACAAAGCGTTCCTTGCGCTCCGGACGCTGCTCCAGGGAGCGCTCCACCCGCTCCTGCCAAGCCCGTGTCCGTTCGTCCAAATTCGCCATGCACACGCCCCCTTCTGTCGGTCCGCACTCCAATCAATGGCGATTCCGCCCGACGACACCGCCCAAGATCCAGATGACGCCCATGATCACCACCGCCGCCGCGGCCATGATGGCCGCCGTCACCGCCAGGGACATCGCACCGATCACCTCGCTTCCGCGGCTTCGTCCGCGGCGACATCCACGTCCGCGCCGTCCTCGAGGAACACCGCGTTAAAGGCCGCCCGCAGCCTGGCTTCCCATTCGGAAAAGGGCTGCTCCCGGCCGAGCAGGCGCTGCACGGAGGTCACCCCGCGGTCGGCGATGCCGCACGGGACAATCAGATTGAAATGGGCCAAGTTGGTATTGACGTTCAGCGCCAGCCCGTGATACGTGACGAACTCGCCGCTCGTCCGGCGCCGGGCCCGCACGCCGATGGCGCACACCTTATCGCGCCCCACCCAGACGCCCGGGTACTCCTTGACGCGGTCTCCCGTGATGCCCACCTCCGCCAGGGCCCGGATCACCACCTCTTCCAGCATTCGCACGTAGCGGCCGATGTCGTTGCCCCACGGCGCCAAATGGAGCACCGGGTAGAGCACCCACTGGCCCGGACCGTGGTAGGTGACATCCCCGCCCCGGTCGACCTCGCGGACCTCGACGCCCATGTCGCGCAGACGTTCCCGGCCGGCGAGGATGTGATCGAACGTGCCGCTGCGGCCCACCGTGATGGTGGGCGGGTGTTCGACCGCGAACACCGTTTGGGCCTCGTCCTCCCCCTGCAACAACCGCTCGGCCTGGCGCGTCTGAATGGCCAGGGCCTCGTCGTAGTCCATACGCCCCAAGCTGACCCAACGCACCGATCTTTCGTGACTCACCGTGTTCCCTCCTGCACCCGCTCATCCTGTGCCTCCGCGAGGTGCCGCGCCCGCTCCTCGGGCGCCAGCGCCTGCAGCGGGACGCCGTCCGCGCGCAGGACCTGCTCGTGCGCATGATAAGAGCTGCGCACCAGAGGGCCGGACTCCACGTGGGCGAAGCCCCGCTTCAAGCCTTCGCCGCGCAGGCGCAAAAACTCCGTCGGCGTGTAGAACTTCTCGACCATCAGGTGCTGTTTCGTCGGCTGCAGGTATTGCCCGATGGTCAGGATGTCCACCTGGACCGCCCGCAGGTCGTCCATGGTCTCGAGGATCTCCTCAAAGGTCTCCCCGACGCCGACCATGATGCTCGATTTGGTCCGGATGTCCGGCCGCATCTCTTTGGCGCGCCGGAGGAGTTCCAGGGACCGGTCATACTTGGCCTTGGAACGGACCCGGTCGGACAGCCGCCGCACCGTCTCCACGTTGTGGTTGAGGATGTCGGGAGACGCATCCATGACCACGCGCAGGGCGTCCCAATTCCCCTGGAAGTCGGGGATCAGCACTTCGACCCCGCAATTGGGCACGCGCTCGCGGATGGCGCGGATGGTCGCGGCGAACACCGAGGCACCGCCGTCCTCCAGGTCGTCGCGAGCCACGCTCGTGACCACCACGTGCTGCAGCCCCATCGCCACCACCGCGTCCGCGACCCGCTTCGGCTCCAGCAGGTCGACATGACTGGGGCGGCCACTGGTGACGGCGCAGAAGCGGCACGCGCGGGTGCACACGTCGCCCAGGATCATGAACGTGGCCGTCCGGTGTTCCCAGCATTCGTAGATATTCGGACAGCGCGCCTCCTCGCACACCGTGTGCAGCGAGCGGCCGCGCATGATGTTCTTCAAATCTTTGAAGTTCGGGCCCGTGCGGATTTGGACCTTCAGCCAATCCGGCCGGTTCTTCGCCTGTTCCCGGATGGCCGCCTCCTTCAGGCGTTGTTTCTCGAGCAGCTTGGGGTTCACGCCGTTCACCTTCCTCGTGCCGTGTCGCCACCCCATCCGCAAGTTGGGGTGGACCGGCCTGGTAACACCCCTTAGTGTAGACCATCTCCCGGCCAAAGCAAAGCAGCCCCGGAGTGTTCGAGCACCCCGGGGCGCCGGAGGGACCGGGTGATGTGCGCGCCGGTCCTCGTCTCAGTACAGAGCGGTGTCCTCCCCGTAGGACTGCACCCGCTCTTTGATGGCACGAAGGAACTGCCCCGCCACCCAGCCGTCCAGCACGCGGTGATCGAGCGACAGGCAGAGATTCACCATGCTCCGGATGGCAATCATGTCGTCGATGACGACCGGCCGCTTCACAATCGCCTCCACCGACAGGATGGCTGCCTGAGGCACGTTGAGGATCGGCTGGGACAGGACCGATCCGAACGCCCCCGTGTTGTTGACGGTGAACGTTCCTCCCTCCACATCCGCCAGGGTCAGCCGCCCGGCGCGGGCGCGAACCGCCAAATCGTGCACGGCATGGGCCAGTCCGGCGATGCTCAACCGATCCGCGTCGCGGATGACCGGAACCTGCAGCCCTTCGTCTGTCGCCACCGCGATGGAGACGTGGATGCGCCGGTGCACGTGGATGGCGTCGTCGATCCACGCCGCGTTGACCGTCGGGAACTGCTTCAACGCCTCCACCGCCGCCTTGATGAAGAAGGGCAGATAGGTCAGCGGCACGCCTTCCCGGCGCTCGAAATCGGCTTTCACCCGTTCACGCAGCGCGACCAAGCCGCTGGCGTCCACTTCCACCATGGTCCACGCATGCGGAGCCTCGTGCTTGGACGCCACCATCCGGCGGGCGATGATGCGGCGAACGGGGCTGGCGGGAATCACCTCCACGTCGTCCTGCGCCTGTATCCTCCTTGCGGCAGGACGTTCGGTTAAGGTCGCCGGTTCGGCAACGCGTTCGCCTTCCGCCGCGGCTTCACCGGCCCGGGCCTCGTGCATCCGGTCGATGTACGCGAGCACATCCTTGCGCGTGATCCGCCCGCCCTCTCCGGTGCCCGTGACCTTCTCCAGGTCAATCCCGTGTTCGCGGGCCAGGTGCAGGACAGCTGGCGAGTACCGGAGCCGCCCGGTGGGCGCGGTCCCGCCGGCCGAACCCCCCGCGCGGCCTTCCGCATCCGCCCGTCCGCGTTCCTCCCGAACGGTCTCCCGGTCGGGGGCTTCGCCGGTACGGCCCTCCCCGCCGGTGTCCGTCCCGTCCTCCGCGATGCGGCAGATGACGGTGCCCACGCCCACCGTCTCGCCTTCCGGCACCAAGATCTCCGCCAAGACGCCCGAGAAATCCGACGGAATCTCGGCGCGCACCTTGTCCGTGACCACCTCGGCCAAGGGTTCGTACTTCGCGACCGGCTCCCCGACGCGCTTCAACCACTTTTCAATCGTGCCTTCCGTCACGCTCTCGCCCAATTGAGGCATCTTCACGTCCGGCATGTGCAGCCACCTCCTCGTGCCCTGGCGGCACCTGCGTCAAAACCGGGCCATCGCCCGCATCGCTTCCGCCACCCCGTCCACGCTCAGCATGTACGCCTTTTCCAACGTCGGTGCATACCCCATCGCCGGCACCTCCGGACCGGCCAACCGGCGGATCGGCGCGTCCAAATCGAACAGGGCATGTTCCGCGATGAGCGCGGACACCTCGGCCCCCACGCCGCACACCTTGTTGTCCTCGTGGACAATCAACACCTTGCCGGTTCTGCGCGCCGCCTCCAGGATGGCCTCCTCGTCGAGCGGGCGGAGCGTGCGGAGATCGAGGATGTGCACCGACACGCCCTCCGCCGCCACCTGTTCCGCCGCCTCCAACGCCAGGTGCACGCCGAGCCCGTAGGTGATGACCGTCAGGTCGCTCCCCTCCCGCTGGACCTTTGCGTGCCCGATGGGAACCGGTTCTCCGGCTTCAGGCACCTCGCCGCGCACCGACCGGTACAGCTTCTTGTGTTCAAAGTACAGCACCGGATCCGGATCCCGGATGGCGGACCGCAGCAATCCCGCGGCGTCCGCCGGCGTCGCCGGCGCGACCACCTTCAACCCCGGCACGTGGGTGAACAGCGCCTCAACGCTCTGCGAGTGATACAGCGCCCCATGCACACCGCCGCCGTACGGGGCCCGCACGACAATCGGGCAGTGCCAGTCGTTGTTCGACCGGTACCGGATCTTGGCGGCCTCGGAGATGATCTGGTTGACCGCCGGCAGGATGAAATCGGCGAACTGGATTTCGGCCACGGGAATGAGCCCGGCGGCGCTGGCCCCGATGGCCACCCCGACGATGGCCGACTCCGTCAACGGCGTGTCGAGGACCCGGTACTCCCCGAACCGCTCCTGCAGCCCCTGCGTCACTCGGAACACGCCGCCGCGCACCCCGACATCCTCTCCCAGGATGAACACGCGCTCGTCCCGCGCCATCTCCTCGGCGAGGGCATCGTGGATCGCCTCGATGTACAGCTTAACGGCCATCCGCCCACCCCTCCTCGGCGTACACATACCGGGTGAGCGTCGCTGGATCGGCGTACGGCGCCCGTTCCGCGTACTCCGTCGCCTCGTCGATCTCCGCCCGGATCCGCTGCCGCAACTGTTCGTCCTCCGCCTCGTCGAGCAGCCCCGCGTCCATCAGGTAGGCCTTCATCCGCGCGATCCCGTCACCTCGGCGGGCCTCCTCGACCTCTTCCCGCGAGCGGTAGGTGCGGTCGTCGTCGTCGCTGGAATGGGGCGCCAACCGGTACGTCTTCGCCTCAATCAAGGTGGGTCCGCCCCCCGCGCGCGCCTTGTCGGCCGCCTGCTTCACCGCCCGGTACACCTCGAGCGCATCCATCCCGTCGACGATGACGCCCTCGAACCCGTACCCCGGGGCGCGATCCGCGACGTTGGCGCAGGCGAGCTGTTTTTGCTCCGGTACCGAGATGGCGTACCTGTTGTTCTCGCAGAAAAAGATCACCGGCAGCCGATGCACCCCGGCGAAGTTGAGCGCCTCGTGGAAATCCCCCTGGTTGCTCGTGCCCTCGCCGAAGGACACGTAGCAGACGGTGTTTTCGCCGCGCATCTTGGCCGCCAACGCCACGCCCACCGCGTGCGGGATCTGCGTCCCGACCGGGCTCGATCCGGTGAGGATTCGCAGCTTCCGATCCCCGTAGTGCCCCGGCATCTGGCGGCCGCCGCTGTTGGGATCCTCGGCTTTGGCGAACGCCGCCAACAGCTCCGTCCGGGCGGTGTGCCCCCAGATCAAAACCAGACACAGGTCACGGTAGTACGGGCACAGCCAATCCCGTTCCCGGTCCAGCGCGAATCCCGCACCGGCCTGTGCCGCCTCCTGCCCCTGACACGAGATCACGAACGGAATCTTCCCCGCGCGGTTGAGCAGCCACATGCGCTCGTCGAGCGCGCGGGTCAGCACCATGTAGCGGTACATCTCCAGCACCTTTTCATCCGTCAGGCCCAGCGCACGGTGCCTCAACGGTTCCGCCATCGTACAACCCCTCTCTCCGATTCCGGTGGTTCAGCCATGAATGGACCGTCCATCGATGGCCAGCGCCGCCTCTCCCAGGGCCTCCGACAAGGTGGGATGCGGGTGAATGGTGTGCGCCACTTCCCACGGCGTCGCGTTCAACACCCGGGCCAGGGCCGCCTCGGACACCAGGTCCGTCACCCGCGGCCCGACCATGTGCACCCCGAGCACGTCGTCCGTTTCCCGGTCCGCCACCACCTTCACGAAGCCGTCGGGCTCGCCGTATACCAGCGCCTTCCCGTTCGCGCGAAAGGAGAATTTGCCGCACGTGACGTCGCAGCCACGCGCTCGGGCCTCGGCTTCGGTCAGCCCCACGCTCGCCACCTCCGGGCGGCTGTAGGTGCAGCGGGGGATGAGGGTGTAGTCGACGGGCCGCGGAGCCCGGCCCGCCATCACCTCGACCGCGTGGATGCCTTCGTGCATCGCCACGTGCGCCAGTTGCACACCGCCGATGACGTCTCCGACGGCGAAGATGTTCGGTTCCTTGGTGCGGTAGTGTTCGTCGACCACAATCGCGCCCCGCTCCGTCCGCACCTCGGTTGCCTCGAGCCCGAGCCCGTCCGTGACCGGTTCTCGGCCGATGGCCACCAGCACCACCTCCGCGGACACCCGCTCCCGGGCGCCGCTGTCCGCCTGCACCACGTCGACCGAGAAACCGTCCCCGTCCAACGCGGCGGTGTCGGTCTCGACGCGCACGCGGGTGAGCACCCGCACCCGCCGCTTTTTCAAGAGGCGCGCCACCTCCCGGGAGATGTCCTCGTCTTCCTGCGGCAACACCCGTGGCAGCGCCTCCACCAGGGTGACCTGCACCCCGAAGTCGGCCATCATCGACGCCCACTCGACACCGATGGCGCCCGCGCCCACAATCAACATAGAGCCCGGCAGGCGCGGAAGTTCCAATGCGTGATCGCTCGAGAGGATCCGCTCGCCGTCGAACGGCAGCCCCGGCAACGCCTTCGCGCGGGAACCGGTGGCAATCAGGGTGAACCGCGGCGTGAGGATCTGCCGCTCCCCGCCGTGTTCCACCGCCACCGCCCCCGCTTGCGGGGAGAAGATGGACGGCCCCATCACGCGCCCGGTGCCGTGGAAGACGTCGATGCCGTGCTTTTTCATCAAATGCTGCACGCCTTGGTACAGTTGGTCCACCACGCGTTGCTTGCGCGCCATCGCCTGTTCGAGGTTCAGGCGAGGTTCGCCGGCGTCCACCCCGTATGCCGCAGCCTCGCGGGCCGTGGCGAGCACCTCCGCCGTACGCAACAGCGCCTTGCTCGGGATACACCCCCGGTGCAGGCAGGTGCCGCCCAGCTTGTCGCGCTCCACCACCGCCGCCTTCAACCCCAGCTGCGCAGCGCGGATGGCCGCCGCGTATCCCCCGATGCCGCCGCCAATAACCACCAGGTCGTAGTTCTCCTCAGCCACGCGCATCCCCCTTCCGGCTCAATGCGTCTCTTTCTCCCCGGATGAACGTGCTCCGCACCTGCCGCATCTGGGCGATGCGCGCCTCGGCCATGCGATCGGCCGCCCGGTGCGACGGAATGCCCTCCCGCTCGGCAAGGTCGTACAGGTTCAACAGGATGTCGTAGATCCGCTCCACCTTCTGGCGCGCCCGTTCCGGTTGGTAGCCCTCCAGTTCGTCCGCCACGTTGATGAGCCCCCCGGCGTTGATCACGTAGTCGGGCGCGTACAGGATGCCCCGCTCATGCAGCATGTCCCCGTGCCGATCCTCGGCCAATTGGTTGTTCGCCGAACCCGCGATGGCCTCGCAGCGCAGCCGCGGGATGGTCTCGTCGTTGAGCACGGCGCCGAGCGCGCACGGCGAGAAGATGTCGCAGGCCACCGAGAAAATCTCGGCCGGAGCCACCACCTGCGCCCCGAACTCCGCCTCTGCCCGCCGAAGCACGTCCGGATGGATGTCGGTGACGACCAACTTCGCGCCGTGCCGATGCAGCAGTTCGGCCAGCGCCCACCCGACGCTGCCGAGCCCCTGGATGGCCACCGTCCGCCCGGCCACGTCGTCGCTGCCGTACACCACCTTGGCGGTCGCCTGCAGGCCGCGAAACACGCCCAGCGCCGTCATCGGGCTCGGGTTCCCGCTCGATCCGTACGCCTGCGATACCCCGGTGACGTACTCGGTCTCGAGGTGGATGAGGTCCATGTCGTGGACGTTCGTCCCCACGTCCTCCGCAGTGATGTACCGGCCGCCGAGGCTCTGGATGTACCGGCCGAGCGCCCGGAACAGGGCCTCCGACTTGTCGGTCTTGGGATTGCCGATGATCACCGTCTTGCCGCCGCCCAGGTTCAATCCCGCGGCGGCCGCCTTGTACGTCATCCCGCGCGCCAGACGCAGCGCATCGACCAGCGCCTCCTCCTCAGAGGCGTACGTCCACATCCGGCAGCCGCCGAGCGCCGGGCCAAGCGTGGTGTCGTGGATGGCGATGATGGCCTTCAGGCCCGCCGCGCCATCGTGGCAGAACACCACCTGTTCATAATCGTGCCGCTCCAGGTACGAGAACAGCTCCATGTCGGGTTGCCTCCTCGGTGTACAAGCATACCATGAAGATCAGGAAATCCAAACCAACCCCACGGCACAGCCGCCTCCAGGATAAAGCAAACCGCGTGCCAACGCCAAACTGCCGGTGAAATGCCAGATTCGACCCGGCCGCACGCTGCATGTCCATGCGCACATGGACGGCGTCGGTGTGCAAAATTTTGCGCATCGCGCAATCTATTGCAGGCAAACGCTTTCATTCGACACGTGCCGCTTTCTCCCTCACTCCTCCGTCGCCTTCAGCTTGTAGTACAGGCTGCGCACCGAGATGCCCAGCCGTTTGGCCGCCTCCGTCTTGTTGCCGCCCGTCGCCCGCAGGGCCTGTTCGATGGCCGACCGTTCCGCCCGGCGGAGGAATTGCTCGAGCGTCCCTCCGGTCCACGTCAACGCCCCGCCCTGGTCCGCATGGCCCGGCGGAACCGGCGGCGTGTTGAGCAGCGGCAGGTGATGCGCCTCCAGGACCGTGTCGCTGTAGCGCATGTGGATCATCGCCCTGCCGATGGTGTTCTCCAGTTCGCGCACGTTCCCCGGCCAGTGGTAGCGCTGCAACAGCTCCACTGCGCCTTTGGCGATCTCCGTGACGTTCCGTCCAAACGCCTGGTTCTGCCGCTGAATGATGTGCATCGCCAACGCCTCGATGTCCTCCAGACGGTACCGCAGCGGCGGGATCACAATCGGGATCACGTTCAAGCGGTAGTACAGGTCTTCCCGGAACCGCCCCTCCGCGACCGCCTGCTCCAGGTTCACATGGGTGGCGGCAATCACGCGGACGTCGACAGGGATGGGCCGCGTTCCCCCCACGCGGACGATCTCCCGCTCCTGCAGGGCGCGCAGGACCTTCGCCTGGGTGGCCACCGACATCTCGCCGATCTCGTCGAGAAACAGCGTCCCCCCGTTGGCCTCCTCGAACAGCCCGCGCTTGCCGCCCTTCTTCGCCCCGGTGAACGCGCCCTCTTCGTAGCCGAACAGCTCGCTCTCCAGCAAACTGTCGGTCAGCGCCGCGCAGTTGACCCGCACGAACGGCTGGTACCGGCGGTCGCTGGCGTTGTGGATGGCGTGGGCGAACAGCTCCTTGCCCGTGCCCGATTCGCCGCGCAACAGTACCGTCGCCGGCGTCTGTGCAGCGCGTTTGGCCTGTTCGACCGCCAGGGCGATGGCCGGGCTCTTGCCCACAATCTCCTCGAAGGTGTACTTGGCCTGCATGGTGCGGATCAGCTTGTTGGCCCGCTCCAGCTCCTCAGTCAGGCGCTTGATCTCCGACACGTCGTGAATCACGCCGACGCTGCCGCGCAACTCCCCGCCGACGAGGATGGGCGCCACATCGACCAGGACCTCGCGGCGCATCGGGCCCACCTTCATCGGCACATTGCGCACCGGCTGCCGGGTGCGCAACACCTTGAGGTGCATGCTCTCCCCCTCCGCGATGTCCACGTCCGCAGGCTGGTTGAGGACCTGTTCCGGCCGCAGCCCCGTCAGGCGCGTGTAGGCCGGATTGATCAGCAGCCCCCGCCCGTCCTTGTCCACCACCGAGATCGCATCCTGGGTCGACTGAATGATGGCCTCCAGCAGCGTCTGCACCTCGCGCAGATTGGTCACCTCGGCGGCCAGAGCGCGCAGCTCGGTCACATCGCGGAACGTGGCGATGGCACCGACGATGCGCCCCTCGTCGTCGAACAGCGGCACCCGGTTGGTCACAATCTCAATCTCGCCCAGCTTCTGGACCTGGTTGAGTTCCTCCTTGCCGTGCACCAACACCTCCGCCAACCGGGAATTCGGGATCACGTCGGTCACGGGACGGCCCAGCACCTGGTCCCGGTTCCGTCCCAACAACCGCTCGGCCGCGGCGTTGCACAAGACGACGCGCGCCTCCCGGTCGACCCCAATCATGCCATCGTGGGTGGCCTCCACCACCCGCTCCAACTCCCGCCGCTGCGCCTGCAGCTGTCGGATCAACGCCATCTTGTCTTCGATGAACAGGGTGAAGAAGCGCAGCGCGGGTCCGCTGATCACCGTCGCACCGGGCACCAGTGCGAGCAGGTCTGCGTACACCTCCGGCTGCCCGGTCACCTCCAGCACCACGTCCACCGGCTCCGGGAGCCGCGCCAGCACGCGCCGGTAGTCCCGGCCCACGGTCAACCCCAACGCCCGGGCCAACTGCATCCCCGGCGCGTCTTCGCGCAGGTCGATCACGGCGTCGATGACCACCTCGGGGTGATCCGCCAACGCCTCAATCCACCGCCGTCCGCCGCGGCCTCCCCCGACAATCACCACGTGAATCACGGCCATCCCTCCGGTGCGATTGTATCACGGGGCAAGCGGGACCGGGTGCGTGCCATTGTGTGCTATGATGGAAGGGACGACGGGAACAAAGGGGAACGTGCGCCATGCGGCACCTGATGGCGTGGGCGGTGTTGATTGCCGTCTTCCTGTTTGCGGGTTGGGGGCTCAATCTGTTCCGCGAGGCGATGGAGCGTTGGCTGGCGTTCGGGCACGCGGCCGACCTGGTCTGGATGTTGGCGGGATTGGCCGCCGCCTTCGCCGGCACGGCCTTTCTCGGGGGATTCGTCTATTACCGCGACAAGAAGCGGAACAAACTTACGCGCGAGGGGTGGCGCGGCCGGCCCGTCCAGCGGCGCAAGCGGCCCGAACAGGGGTGACCGGCGGGAAGGCGGCCACCCTCCGGCGGACGCCCCGTCCGGCCGGGGGACCGTCAGGCCTGGGCGTCCGTGCGCTGGAACACGCCGCTCTTGCCGCCCGCCTTGTACACCAACGCAATCTGTTCAATGACCATGCCGCGGTCCACGGCTTTGCACATGTCGTAGACCGTCAGCGCGGCGACGCTGCAAGCCGTGAGCGCCTCCATCTCGACGCCGGTCCGGTACGTGGTCCGAACCGCCGCCTCGATGCGGAGCACCGCACCCGCCCCCGCGGCGTCCTCCCAAGCGGTCTTGACCCGCACACCCGAAATGGGGATGGGATGGCACAAGGGGATGAGATCGGGCGTCCGTTTCGCCGCCATGACGCCAGCCAACTCGGCGACGGCGAGCACATCCCCTTTGACCATCCGGCCCTGCTCAATCTTCTCGCGCGTCGAGGCCTGCATCCGGATACGGGCCTCGGCCACCGCTTCACGCGCGGTCTCGGGCTTGTCCGAGACGTCGACCATGCGCGGGCGGCCGGCCTCGTCGAAATGTGTCAACGTTTCATGGGAATCTGTCAAGCTCACCGACCTCCCACGGGTTGTCGCTGTCATGCAGCGCGTCACACCCATGGTATCACACCCAATCAGAGGAGGGGGTCCCGTGACCTTCACCGTTCACCTCTTCGCCGGCCTTGCGGAAATCGCCGGGCCAGCCGTCACCATCGAGCTCGGCCCGCCGGCCACTGCGGGGGAAATTCGCCGGGCGCTTCAACAGCGCCTTCCCCAGTTGGCGTCCGACCTCGAACACGCGCTCATCGCCGTCAACCAACAGTACGCAGACGATGACCAGGTCGTGTCGGATGGCGACGAGATCGCCCTCATCCCGCCCGTCGGGGGCGGGAGCGACGACGGACCAGGATCCATCGTCCTCACCGACCAGCCCCTCGACGTCGGCCAGGCGTACCAGTACCTCGTGGACACCCGCTGCGGCGGGACCGTCCTGTTCGTCGGCACCGTACGGGAGTGGACCAAGGGGAGGCAGACGGTCTACCTCGAGTACGAAGCGTACCGGGACATGGCCCTTCGCCAGATGCGGGCCATCGCCGAGGACGTCTGCCGCCGCTGGCCCGGCGTCATTCCCTTGCAATGGCACCGCGTCGGACGACTTCACCCCGCCGACATCGCCGTGATCTGCGCCGCCGCCGCTCCCCATCGAGGCACCGCGTTCGAAGCCGCCCGGGAGCTGATTGAACGGCTGAAAAAGGAAGTCCCGATTTGGAAGAAGGAGATCTACGCCGATGGCGAAGCGGTGTGGCAGGCGAACCGCCCGTGACGGGCGGCGCCGCTACACCGCACGCCACTGCACCACCCCGTCCGCGTTCGTTTCGCTCACCACCCGCCCCTCCGCTTCCAACCAGTCCAGAAATCCGAGGGTCTCGGACAGGATCAGCTGCAGTTGATCCCTGTGGCGGGGGAAATACGTGTTCGCAAGGGTATACGCCGTCGCGCCCGGATGGGCTTGCACCAGGTCGAAAAACTGATCGCGGCGCCGCTCCTGTTCCCGCAGCCTCCGGTCGACGAGCGCGCCGGGATGGTCGAACGGATCGCCGTGTCCGGGATACACGGTACCGAGGTCGAGCCTGCGCAGCTGCTGAAGGCTTTCCCGGTATTGCAACAGGCTCCGGGTGCGCGGCGCCAGGTCCCCGCGCTCATGTCCGGGTTCCGGTTCGATAAACGCATTGGAAGAGACGTGCGGAAGCAGTTGGTCGCCGCCGATGAAGATCCCCGCCTTGCGGTTCCACAGCGCGATGGCGGCTTGGGCGTGTCCCGGCACCTCCAGCACCTCGAAATCGGGCATCAGAGGAAAGACATCCCCCTCCCGAAGCGGATGAGAGACGACCGACCGGTCGTTCCATTTTGACATCAAAAAAAGCTCCTTCAAACAGCGCTCCAGTTCCGGTTCCGGCGTCCCCATCATGCGATGCAGCCGCCGAAAGAACGCGGATCGGTAGTCGTCGGAGGCACCCCCCGGCTGCAGCCACGCCTCCACCCCCCGATGCGCATACACCGGCACGCCGAGCCGGGCGAACGCGCCGGACTGCCCCACGTGATCCACATGGCCATGCGTCAACACCACGGCGGACAACGCGTCAGCGCGCACACCGGCCTCCTCCAAGGCTTGCTCGAGCGCATCTCGGGCGGGCCCCCAACGCGGACCACAGTCGACCAACACGCGCCGATCTCCATCTTCCACCAAATAGGCATTCACGGTGCCGACCGGAAACGGCGTCGGCAGTTCCAGCCTGTGAACGCGCAACGTCTGAACCGCCATCTGGATCACCACCCTTCTTTTCCTCATGATACGGGATGGATCCCGCTGGCGCAATTCACCAGCCTTTCTTCTAAACGCGGGCTCGTCCTCATAGAGTGATTGTAATCCGGACGGCGAGGACCGCGTGGAAGGAGGATCCCTGTGCATACACCGAATCGCGCCATCCGTACCGAGGCCATCCGCTGGCTGTGCACCATCGCCGCCGTCGTGCTGTTGGCCGCCGCCTGTGTCTGCAGCACGATGCTGCTGTACGGCGGAGGGTCATGGGCCACCGCCGCCGAGTTGGAGGCATCTCACCTGGCGGGCGTGGAGGTTCGGGAACTGGTGGGGACGACGGCCTATCTTCGCTCCGACACGCCCGATGCGCCGACGCTGTGGCAGGCGGCGGCACGCGTCCTGCACCTGCCGCTGGCCGACCCGGTGCAGATGCTCGGCGCCCAACTGCCGCAGCCGGCCCAGTCGAGGAGCCCGTCCCCCAATCAGGCCAGCCTGCTCGCGCCCATCGACGCGTGGGAGTCGGGGACGGACCACATCGTCCTCGGATGGATCCCGTACAACACCGCCAGCCGAACGATTCAGATGATGAAGGACAATCCCGATGTCAACGTCATCAGCCCAGGATGGTTGACCCTCACATCCGCCAAAGGCGACCTGCGCAACCGCGCGCAGAACACGGTCGTTCAATATGCCCACGACCACCACACATCCGTGTGGGCGATGTTTGACAACCAATTTGACGCCGCCCTGACACACGCCGTCCTGGCGGACGACAGCGTCCGCCGGCGCGTAGTCCAACAGGTGGCCGCCGCCGTCCGCCAGGATGGCCTGGATGGCGTCAACGTCGATTTTGAGAATGTGCGCACGGACGACCGGGATCGATTCACGCAGTTCATCCAGGAGCTGCACGCCGCGCTCACCCCAATGCACGCCGTCCTGTCCGTCGACGTCACCCCGGACATCGCGTTCCTGCGCGACGACGCCGCGTTCTTCCACGCAGGGCTCGCCGCGTCGTGCGACTACGTCGTTCTGATGGCCTACGACGAACACTGGGGTGGAGATCCGGATCCGGGCCCGGTTGCGGACGTGCCGTGGGTCACACAGGCGGTCGACGACCTCCTCGGCACCGGCGTGCCGGCAGGAAAGATCCTCCTCGGGCTGCCGTTTTACACCGAATTCTGGCACCGCCACCGCGACGGGACGGTCACGAGCACCCCGGTGGCGACGCCCAACATCCAGCCCGCCCTGCAACGGCAACACGCCAAGTCCACCTGGGACGATGCGCTCGGCGTGGCGTATGCCCGCTACCCGGCCGACGACGGATACGTCGAAGTGTGGTATGAGACGGACGAGACGATGCAGCGAAAACTGGCGCTGGTCAGTGACCGGGGCTTGGCTGGCGTCGCCATCTGGTCGCTCGCCCTGTCGGACCAACAGACGGGGTCCGGCTTGGCCGAAGCCCTCCGGCAGGCGCTCTCTTAGCGGGGCAACGAGGAGGATTGGGTGGATCCCATGCGACGCCATCTCCTCACGGGACATCCACCGCCATCACCGTCACCGTGAACCGGAGGCATCCCCGCCGGAACGGACGCCTTCCCAATCCGCCACCGCCCCTTTCAGCCGTTCCAACTCGGCCTGCAACTGGTTCTGCCTGCGAAGCAGGGTGAACACGTAGATCAGCGTGCCGCCCCATACCACGGCCGACACCGCCCACAGAAAACCGAGGTGTTGCATCCGCTCACCGTCCCCTTTCTTCCCGCAACCGCAGGCCCCGCACGGCTTGCCCCAGCCGGAGGATCTCCAACTTCTGCCATGCGCCGCGCGCCCGCAGCCACAGGAGCAACAGATACAGCAAGAAAAAGCTCAGGAATCCGAACATGAGCGTACCCGCCATGGAGGGGGGCATGTGGAACCCGCTGTCATCCACGACGGAAGGGTGGATGGACCGCCACCAGGTCACCGACATGTGGATGATGGGCACATCAATGAAGGCGATGATGGCGTACGCAGCCGAAATCTTCGCCCGCCGCTCGAACCCGGTCAGGGTGGCGCGCAGCAGCAGGTACCCGGCATACAGGAACCAGAGGATGAGCGTCGTCGTCAGGCGCGGATCCCACGTCCACCAGGTGTTCCAAATGGGGCGTGCCCACAACGACCCGGTGACCAGGGTGATGGTGGTGTACACCAACCCAATCTCGGCCGAGCAGGCCGACACCACATCCCACCGTTCCCCTCCACGCAACAACAGCCCCAGCGCGGCCACGAACGTGACAAAAAACGCACACAACGCCGTCCACGCGCTGGCGACGTGAAAATACATGATCCGCACCAGGTCCCCCATCTGTTGTTCAGGGGGCGACCAGATGAGCGCGAGGTACAGGAATGCAAATCCGAGCGCGCCCGCCACCCCCGCGAGCCACCAAGACCATCGGTTCATGTCAGCCCTCCATCACCCATTCATAGACCAGCCACGGTACCACCAACATCGCCGCGATGTACCCCAACACGTCTGCGACCCACACCCGCGGGTGCCCGAGGGTGGGTTCCAGGGCGTAGGCGGTGAGCCGCACCACGCCGATGAACAGCGGGATCGCCAACGGAAACAACAACAGCGGCGTCAGCACGTCGCGCAGGCGCGTATGGGCCGTCAGGGCTGCGACGAAGGTGGCTACCCCGCCCAGTCCCAGGGCACCCGCCCCCAGGGCGAACGCGAACAGACCGGGCTGCGCCGGTGGGGGCGGGTTGAGCAGCAGAAACCAGGCCGCCGCCATCACCAACCCGCTCGCAGCGATGAACAGGCTGACGCTCACCCAACGGGCGTAAAAGATCATGCTGCGATCCACCGGGGCCAGCAGGACCCCCTCGCCGCCGCCCCACTCCTGATCTTTGAAATCATGCCGGTGGACCCCGACGGTGGCGGCGTAGAAGATGTCGAGCCACAACACGCCGGAGACCCACTCCGCCGGGAGGTGCTCGGCGGCGTCGAGCGCGATGCCGGTGACAAACACCAGCAGCACCCCGAAGCTGGCACTCGCGGCGAAAAACTGAGGCCGGCGCGCCTCGATGCGCACATCCCGCCACAACAGGTGCAAAAACGCCCGCCAACCGGTCACGCGACCACCACCAGCCGGCCCCACCTCAAGGTTAGGCGGACATCCGGCCGCCACTCGGACGCGGTGTCATGCATCACCGCGAACACAGCCGTCCCCCGGCTCACGGTCTCATCCAACCAACCTGCGACGGATCGGCGGCCTTCCAGGTCCAACCCGTCCAGCGGCTCGTCCAACAAAAGCACCGCCGGTTCGTGGATCAGCGCCCGCGCCACCGCCAGGCGCTGGCGCATGCCCTTGGAGTAGTGACGGACGAGCGTCCTCCCGGCGTCTTCCAGGCCGGCGCGTTCCAGCCACCGCCGCGCCGCCTGGCGAGCGTCCCGGACTCCGTACAGACCCGCAAAGAGACGTAGATTCTCCTCGCCGGTCAGATCGCCGTACACCATCGGCTGCTGCAAGACCACCCCGATGTGCCGGCGCCCGCGGGGATCGAGCGGCGCACCGTTCCACAGGACGCGCCCGCGGGTGGGGCGGGACAGCCCCGCCATGATGCGCAACAGAGTGGTCTTCCCGCTGCCGTTGGGCGCGGACAGCAGATACCGGCAACCGGGCGCTAGCGTAAAATCGATCTCCTCGAGCACGGGGCGCAGGTCGAACGCTTTGGACACCCCTTCCAAGGCCAGCACGCTATTCCCTCCCGCCCGGAGCCTGCGCGCGCAGCGCCAAAATCCGCCGCTTCAGCGCCGCCCGCCGCCTTTCATAGGACGCCGCGTCCACGTCCCCGTTCTCGTAGGCGCGCTCCAGTTGAATCCAGGCCGCCCACGCCGCCTCCTCGTCCTGGGGTCGGGAGGACGGGCCGCCGCGCGTGCTTCTTCGAATGCTGACGAGGCCCACCGCCATGACGAAGGCGGCCACGGCGAGATTGCCCACCGCCTCCATGGCGTTGGCCCGTTGGCTGTGATCCAATCCGATGACCGGCAGGCCCCCTGTATCCAATCCGGTCGTCGGCGCCGGCATCACCTGCACCTGCAGAGGCCAGTCCGCGTCCTCCGGCACCCCCAGACGCGTGAAGACGCGAAAGGTCGTACCGGAGATGTCGACGGTGCGCGTCCCTGTCAACACGTCCTCGGCGGAGAGGGACACCTCCCCCTCCGGGACGTAGACCAAGGCCTGATCGACCGCATAGTCGGCGTGCCAGCGGATCGATTCGGCCATGCCGGGCATCGGCAGCCGGTACGTCACCGTCACCTGAAATGACCCATTGGATGGCGCAGTCCCCGTCACGCCGACGGCCGAGCCCTCCACCTGGGCACGGAGCCCGGCGGGCGCCTGGACGGACACGTCCGACGACTGTTCCGGCAGCGTGAAGCGCGCGTTCACCGAGCGCCCGTCCGTCCGCAGGTCGAGCGCCTCCATCACCCGGACGGTGTGTTCCACCGGTGCCGGGATCAAGAAGAGTTGCATCTGGGCCACCCGCAACGATTCGGCTGCGGCGGCTTCCGTTGACAGCATCAGCACACTGAACGCGCCCACCAGGGCAGCACCCCAACCACGCCATGGACCCATCGGCACTCGCCTCACCCTTCGCCCACGCGCGCGCCACGCACCGCCTCTTGCAATTCCCGCTCAAGCCGCGCGCGCAATTGCGCTTCCACCGCTTCCTCCCGCCGGGCGGCCGTCCAGAGTGCCCGCTTCTGTCGGTGGTAGTCGTCCCCGTCCAATTTTCCCATCTTCCAATCATACTCCAGTTCGGCCATCTGCTGATACAACCCTTCCAGAGCGGAGGGGACCCCGGTGACAGACCAGGCCTGGCGCCGGGCCCGCTCCGGCCACAGGCTCACCAGCGTCCCGAGGATCAACCCGTATCCGCCGAACCAGATCCACTGCACCAACGGGTTGACGTGCAGGTCGAAGATGGCGATATCCCCTTGGCTGGGCGAGGTCCCGAGCAATACGGCGTACAGGTCCTGCATCGGGCGCGAGTACAGCGCGACGTTGGTGGTCGGCTGTTGCCCGTCGCTGTAGAACGTCGCGGACGGCCGCAGAACGCCCAGGGTGCGCCCGCCGGAGCTGACCACCAAATTGGCGTACATGTCGCGCGACACCGTGCCCGGGGTCACCCCCATACCGGTGAAGGTCAGGTGGAAGGCCCCGATGTCGGCCGACTCACCCGGTCGCAACTGCACCTGCGCATCCAGGTGGCAGGTGCCGGACGCCGCGATGCCGACGGCCATCACCGCCACCGAGGCGTGCACCAGGTATCCGCCGTACCGGCGGCGCTGGTTCGACACCAGACGCACCAGGCAAGTCCACGCACCGTCCCCGGTCATCTGCATGCGGGCGCGGACGCCCTGGACGAACTCAAACGCGACCGTCCACAGGTTGAACAGCGCTGCCGCCACCGCCAACGTGCCGAGCAGGCTCCAGCGGTGATACACCGCTTCCAGCGCGGCGGCGGTCGCCGTTCCGCCCAAGGCCGCCACCGCGAGAGGCACCGCGACGGCGCGGACGACGCCCTGCACGCTGGCCCGGCGCCAGGCCACCAGCGGACCGACGCCCATGAGGAACAGCACGCACACCGCCAGGGGCATGTTGACCGTGTTGTAAAACGGCGCATCCACCATCATCCGGCGCCCGCCCAATGCTTCCGACACCACGGGGAACAGGGTCCCCCACAACACGGCGAACGCGCTGCCGAGGAACAGCACGTTGTTGAGCAGGAAGGCGGATTCCTTTGAGACGACCGCTTCCATCCGGCCGTTCGCCCGCAGCGCGGGCCAGCGCCAGACGATGAGGGCCGCCGCGACCGCAGCCGCCACGCCGAGGAACGACAGGAACCAGACGCCGAGGGGAGCGTTGGCGAAGGCGTGGATGCTCCACAGGACGCCGCTGCGCGTGAGGAACGTACCGAACAGCGTCAGCAGGAAGGTCAACGACACGAGCACCACGTTCCAGGCCTTGAGCAGCCCGCGTTTCTCCTGGACGATGGCCGAGTGCAGAAAAGCCGTCGCCGTCAGCCAGGGCAACAGCGACGCGTTTTCCACCGGGTCCCACGCCCAATAGCCGCCCCAGCCGAGTTCTTCGTACGACCAGTGCGCGCCGTAGACGATCCCGATGCTGAGAAACAACCACGACACCAAGGTCCACCGGCGCGTGACCTTCAACCACACGGCATCCGTGCGGCCGAGCCACAGCCCGGCGACCGCGTATGCGAACGGGATGGCGAAGCCGATGTACCCCAGATAGAGATTCACCGGATGGACCGTCATCCCCGGATTCTGCAGCAGCGGATTCAGCCCGCTCGGAGGCATCGGGTGATCCAGACGGACAAACGGATTCGCCTTCAGATTGAGCAGCAGCGCGTAAAACAACGTGATGCAGGACAGCACGAAGGACACAATCGGCAGCATGCGCTCGCTGTCCTCGTGCCGCGCCCCGACCACCACCGCCCCGTACAGGGTGAGCACCAGCGACCAGAACAGGAGTGAACCCGCGTTGCCTCCCCAAAACGCGGCGATGCGGTACACCAGCGGCAATCCCGGGCCGGTGTAGGACGCCACATACGGATAGGTGTAGTCGCCCGTTACCAGCAGGCGGATCAGCGCCGCCGACGCGGTGGCGGCACAGAGAAATACCCATCCCTGCGCCAGGCGGCTGGCCGTCCGCCAACGCCGGCTGCCCGTGCACGCGGCCAAGGTATGGATGGCCAACGCGGCCAGGACGGAAACCAGCAGCAAACGGATGGCGGCTTGTCCGATGAGCCCTGTCAACACGGCGCAACCTCCCCGCCACCCGTCACGCGGACGGTGCGGCTGTGTACGTCTGCTCCTTGGCCTGATACTTGGAAGGGCACTTGATGAGCAGCTTGCTGGCCTCGAACTGCCCGCTTGCGTTCAGCTTTCCGGTCACCACCACCGGCCAATCGTTGCTGAAATCGTCCGGGCGGTCGCCGTGGAACACCACCGGCAGCGGTTTCGACTGCGCGTCGTCGCGCATCTCGAACTGAAGCAACCGCTTGCTTGGGTCCCACTGGACGGTGGACCCGACGATGTTGCCGCTGACGGTGGCCTCCTTTCCGATGGCCTGGGCGCCTTGACCGTACAGCTCGCCGACGGTCAGATAATAGGTCGCCGCCTTTGTGACCGCCGTCTGAATCAACAAGCCGATCACCGCGGCGACGACGACCAACACCGCAATCAACTTCACGCGGGTGGATACGCTCACGTCCCCGACTTCCCCTCGCGAAAAGTCCAAGATTACAGAAATCCTCGCAGCCGCCGCGCCACGCGGGATGCCGCCGCATCCGCCGCATCCGGCGGCGCGGCCTCATGGACGACGGGCACCGTGTCCGGGCCCGGGCGGGCGTCCCGCGCCGAATCGCTCCCCTCACCGGGCCTGTCCCGTGTCGGCGCGGTGCGGCGCGCGACGGTCCAGCCCATCGCCCCGAGCAATACGGCCAATCCCGCGACGGGTGCCGTCCACGCGAGGGCCCCCCAGCCGCTGAAGCGCGGCGCCGCGTATACGTCCGGTCCGTACTCCGCCTCCATCTGCGCCACGATCTCGCGCGGCGAACGCCCGGCCAAGAGCCCCTGCTGGATCTCGTAGCGCATGTGCTGTGCCACCGCGTCGGTCGAGGCCGCGGCGGTGATGGTGTCCTGTTCCCCCGGTACGCGCAGTTGCGACGCGACGGCGAGCACCTGCTGCTGGAGGCTCTGCGGCGCCCTCGCCCGCATCCATGCGCCGGCGGCCAGTGCCGCAAGCCAGCCCGCGCACAGAACGCCCAGCGCCGCAGCGAGACGCCCTCGGTGGTTCAAGGCGGACCCTCCCGGAACGGCATCGGTAAAATTCAAACATTTACTCCTGGGACCAGTATACAACACACGCCCTCATGCACTCCACCGAACCAGGCCCCCGGCGGTGTGACAGATTCCCGACAGACGCCACATCAAACCTTGCCCAGCTTCGAGCCGCGCTGGAACTTCTCCAGGAGGTCGGAATCAAAGCTGGTGATGTTCCGGCGCTTGCGGTCCGCCTCCCGTTTCGCGATGTCGATGAGTTCCGTCAGGAGCTGCTTGTACGGCATCCCCGCCGGCTCCCACAGATAAAAGGCGAGAGATCCCGGGATGGTGTTGATCTCGTTGACGAAGATCTGGTGGTCCTCCGTCAGGAGAAAGTCGACGCGAACCACGCCCCGTGCCTGCACCGCGTGAAACGCCTGCTGCGCGAGCGCCTGCACCCGCTCCGTCACCTCGTCCGGCAGCCGGGCCGGGATCTCGCGGGAGGCGCCGGTCCCCTTGTTGAAGTTGCCGCGGATGTACTTGTCGTCGTACGTGAGAAATTTCTCCCACGACAGCGGACGTTCGCACAAGGAGGCGCGCGACGCCGTCTCGTCGCCAATGACCGACACGTTCACCTCAATCGGGCGCTCCACGCCCTGCTCGACGAGGATACGGGTGTCGTAGTGTTGGGCGATCTCGATGGCCTGCCGGAGCTCGGCTTCGTTTTCCGCGCGCGAGATCCCCACCGACGACCCCAGGTTGCACGGCTTGACAAACATCGGATAGGAGAGATTGGCCTCGAGTCGCGCCACCACGGCGTCCGGATCGCGCTCCCACGCCTCACGCGTAAACCACTCGTACGGGACCACCGGAATGCCGCATCCCCGGAACACCGATTTCATCACAATCTTGTCCATGCCCACCGCGGAGCCCACCACGCCCGCGCTGGTGTACGGAACGCCGGTCAATTCAAGAAAGCCCTGCAGCGCGCCGTCCTCCCCGTACGTCCCGTGCAGCGCCGGGATGACCGCATCCACGCGCACCTCCTGCACTTCAGGCGTCTTCGCCTTCGCGAACCATCCCCTGCGCTCCGCAGGCTCTTGGGACTCCAGCCGCAACACGTTGCCCGGCACCGGTTCCCAGTGCACCCGGTACGCCGCACGCAGGGTGGAATCCAAGCGATCCTTACGGAACGACTCCACCTTGGTGAACTCCGGATGGGAGTACCACACCCCGTCCTTGGTGATGTACACGGGCAACGGCGTGAACCGCTGCGGGTCCAGGTTCTCCATCACCTGCAGGCCCGTCACCACCGAGACCTCGTGCTCCACCGAGCGGCCGCCGAAGATCACCGCGATTGTCTCCATCTGGATGCCCTCCTGTCCGTCAATCCCGCCAGTTCCCCGCGATCAACCGCGCTCCAAGTGGTCCGGCAGGTCATTTTCAAACAGCACCACGTCGCCGGGCGCCAAGCGTGTGAGGTGCTTTGCCTGCGCCTCCGCAAGCGACGCCGCCAACAGGATGCGTTCCTCCGGGAACCCGGCCTCACGCAGGCCCGCCAACATGGCGGCTTGATTCAGGCGCCCGACCAGCACCACGTGGTCGCACACCGCGGCCATACGCCGCCCGAACTCCCGATGCACCGCTTCGCTTTCCGCCCCCAGTTCCACCATCCCCGGGGTCACCACCCACTTGCGCCGGCCTTCGAACTGGGCCAGGACCTCGAGCGCCGCAGCGGCGCCGTCCGGGTTCGAATTGAACGCATCGTCGATGACGAGCACTCCGTTGCCGGGGTCAATCAGTTGCAAACGATGTTCCACCGGCTCAATCCGCTCGATTCCGCGGGCGATCTCCTCCAGGTCGAGTCCCATCCGCCGCGCCAGCAGAGCCGCGCCGACGATGTTGAGGACATTGTGCTGGCCGAGCAGGCGGGTGCGGCAAGACACCTCGCCGTCACCCGGCAGCACCAGGACGAACTGGGTGCCCTGTGCCCCGACGGTGATGTCGCGGGCGTAGGCGGCCAGGTGATCCGCTTCGCGCAATCCGTAAAACAGCACCGGCCGGTCCAAGGTGCGCGCCTCCCGCAGGCAGTGCGGGTTGTCGCCATTGACGACGCACACCCCGGCAGGGGAGGTGCCCCGTGCGAGATCGAATTTCGTCCGGGCGATGGCGTCTATCGATCCGAACGTCTCCAAATGCGCTGGCCCGACAGCGGTGATGATGGAGAAATCCGGCTCCACCAAACGCACCAGTTCGCGGATGTCTCCCTTGTGGCGCGCGCCCATCTCGGCGATGAACACCTGGTGATGCGCCTCCAGGTCGCCGTTGACCACCTTGCAGATCCCCATGGGCGTATTGTAGCTGCCCGGCGTCGCCAGAACGTCGTACTTGGCCCCGAGGATGGCGGCGAGGATGAACTTGGTGCTCGTCTTCCCGTAGCTGCCCGTGACACCCACCACCCGCAGCTGATTGAGCTGCTTGAGTTGGCGAATCCGCTGGTTGGCCCGCCGCTTGTATCGCGCCTGCACCGCGGCTTCCAACGGTTTCGTCAACACCAGCACCATGGCGGCGTTGACCACCGCGAGAGCGGCGGGGGCGCCCACCAGAACGGGAACCCATCCCGCGGCGGCAACCGCCTCGGCCGCGCCGAGCACCAGGTACGCGGCGGCAAGCCGTTTCGCGCGTGCCGTCCACACCAGCGGGAGCTTCATGTTCTCCCGCTCGCGCCGCCAATTCATCGCCGACCAGACGCCGGCGGCAATCGTCAAGGCGGCGGTGCCCCACAACACGGCCAGCCAGCCCGTCGCCGCGGCGATGGCGTCCACCACCGCCAGCCCCCACAGGAGCAAGTCCGGCATCTGCCCCGTGCGGCGCAGGTGATGCCGTATGTACCCCTGCACCTGATAACTCTCCCGTTGCGCGTAATAAACCAGCGGCGCCGTCCTGGCCAGGAGCCAGCACCAGCCGCAGACGGCCGCCACCCAGATGACCGCTTGAAACATGATCAAGAACTCCCTAGATAAAAGTGTTTGACAATCTTGTTGAATGACCCCAGTTGGTCCAAATAGCTGAAGTGTCCCGCGTCCTTCAGGACCACCAGCCCCGCGTCCGGGATCCATCGCTCCATGATTTTCCCGTCGCGCACCGGCGTGGCGGTGTCGTTTTCCCCCCAGATCAGGAGCGTCGGGCTCTGAATTCGCGGAAGGAGGCTGTCCAGGTGTTGATTGACCACCCGCACCATGATGTTCCGCATGGCGCCCGCCTCCTGATAATCGCGCGACCCGAACCGCGCGTAGAGCTTTTGCAACCGCTCGTCACTGCGCGGTCCCAACAACCCCCATTGGTACAGTTTCTTGCATGTCTTGAACGTGTACACTTTTACATAGTACTGAAGCGACCGCTTCGGTTTCACGCCGGCGGCGTTGACCAGGGTGATCTTGTCAACCACCTCCGGATGGTGCGCCGCCAGCCAAATGGTCACCTTGCCGCCGAACGAGTGAGCGATCACGTGCGTCTTCTCGATGCCCAGCGCCTTCAGGAACTTGTACACACACTCCGCGTACTCCCCCACGCCCCAGACGGCGGGCGGCTGCGTGCTCTCGCCAAAGCCCGGAAAATCGATGGCGATCACGCGGAACCACTGGAAGAACGTCTGATAGACAGGCAAGAAACTCTTCGCGCTGCCGCCCCAACCGTGCAGGAACAGCATCGGAGGCCCCTGTCCATCGATGTCGTACGCGATTGTGACGCCGTCAATGTCGATGTGCGCTCGCAACCATTGCCACCCCTTCTGTGCCATCGCCCAGGCATCTATACGCACGAACTGCCGATAGTGTACCACAGGCCGGCCGGGTCCGTCTCCGGGCTGGACGGCCAGCGGCGGTGTGGCGAAGTCTTCCAGACGCCGGCTTACGCCGTCCACCCCTGCGTGCCGCTTCCCCCTTTCCGGTGTGAAACGGTAGAATGGACCCATCTGGAGAAGTCCGGAATCCGCAATCAAGGAGGCCGATGATGCATCCACCACATCCGCATGGGGTGAACGAGGAGGCGAACGCGAAAGGGGTCCGTGAAGGGGAACAGGTCCAGGCCGTTCTGATGGACCTCTATCGCCGCATGTACGCAGCGTTTGGGGACCGCGGATGGTGGCCCGCGGAGACGGCGGAAGAAGTCGTCATCGGCGCCATCCTCGTGCAGAGCGTCGCCTGGTCCAACGTGGTCAAAGCCATCGGCCGTCTGCGCGAGCGTGGTCTCCTTGGCTTGGAAGCCCTGCATGCGGCCCCGGTGGAGGTGGTGGCCGAATGCGTGGTCCCCACCCGCTATTACCGGGCCAAGGCGCAAAAATTGAAGGCGTTCGCCGCCCACGTCCACGAACGCCACGGCGGCAGCCTGGAGCGGATGTTTGAACAGGACACCGATGCCTTGCGGGAGGAGCTGCTGTCCATCTACGGGATCGGCCCGGAGACAGCGGACGACATCCTCCTGTACGCGGCGGGGAAGCGTTCCTTCGTGATCGACGCGTACACCAAGCGCATCTTTTCCCGCCTCGGACTGGTGGACGAGCGCATCGGCTATGAGCCCCTGCGCGCCTGGTTCATGCGCCACCTGCCGGCCGACGTCGCCCTTTACAACAACTATCACGCGCTCATCGACGCCATCGGACACCATTTCTGCAGCGCACGGAGGCCGGCGTGCGCCTCCTGTCCGCTGTTGCCCGTGTGCCGGTATGCATCATCCCAGGCGGCCGATGCACAGCCAGCCGTGTGAAACGGCTTGTCCCCTCGCCTGTACGAAGACGGCGCGGGCGGTGCATCCCCCGCGCCGCGCAGGTGATCTTCAACAGACCTGCGTCGTCGTGCATGTCGTCACATTGTAATTGTACGGGATCAACAGAATGAACAGCACGAAGATGATGAGGAACACAATCGCCCAGCGCGTGTATCCCCAGAACCAGCCGTCGTACATCACCGCTCACCTCCCGTGCGTACACTGCCCGTTCCATCGGTCAACTGACGGCTGCCGGCCAGGCGGGGATCAACAGGAAGAACAGCACGAAGATGATCAGGAACACGACCGCCCAACGGGTGTAGCCCCCGAACACACCGTACATCTTCATTCCCCCCTTCCCATGCGGCATGTTGTACTGTACGTGCGACCGCCCGCCGGTTGGGGCGGTGAATGTCCCATGAAGGTCGCCCATTTTCGCCCAAAGGGGGGTGTCCACCGTTCCTCAACGAGGTCTGAAGCAAGGGTTGCGAATCGGCTCGGTTCGAAGAAGATCACTTCCCACGCTCTTCTGTCTCATGCCGGGGTTTTCTTCTTCGCTGATACGCCCAGTGATAACAGAAAGTCGTCAGAATCAAATACAGAAGGAGCGCTTTCGAAGCTGAATCTGGGTGGCTCTGCAAGTTTACGATGGCATTCAACACCGTCCCCGCACACAAGGCACCCAAGCATTGCAAGACGATGCCACGAAAGTTGCCTTGTGCCCAATCCCATACAACCGCCGTGAGAATCAAGATGGTGGTCAATATTTCGCCGTATACGACGTTCACCCTGAGTGCTCTCCCTTCGATTCCTCAGCTTCAGAGGCTATGCGCGGGCGACGGGAGCCAGGAATGTCGCCATGACCACACCTGGGTGCCGCCAGCTCTCGATCCATCCTCTTACAGGTTTCGTTTCATATGATTTTCATATGATTTTGACTCAAGTGCAAGACCGTTTCCAACCGGCTTTGTTCGGCAGTCCGTACTGCCTTCTCGGCCAGGCCGATACACACTTTGTTCCAGAGAACGGTGGATCATCGAGGGAGAAGTTCGTACAATTCAGGAAAGCGTATTTTGGGTTTCGAGGTGCGGGACATGGCATACCAAGTGATGAAGATCACGGGCGACGTCTTTGGTATCGCGCTCTGGGATTCCTCTTGGAACTCGTACAACAACTGCTATCTCATCAAACGATCCGGGGCGTTCATCTTGATTGACTGTGGCAAGGAAGAACAGAGCCACGAACTCATGGCTGCGCTGTCGCAAATCGGTGTTGATCGGGAACATATTCGTGTGCTGATTGCCACCCATGGACATAAAGATCACACGGGTGCGAGCCACTTGTTCACCCTTGCGGAGAAATGGATTCACGTCCACGATGCGGTACGCTTGTCCCCCAAACAGCAGGAAGAATTCCAAAAGATGGATTCCTGTACAGGCGAAATCCGTGGACTCTCCTTCACTTTATTGGGGCACCACACCGAAGGTTCCATCGCATTATATGACCCCGCCACCCACTGCCTGTTCTGTGGAGATCATATCTGCTTCTTCGGCGAGAAACTCCCTCAAGAGGGACTCCTTACATTCGGTGCGCACCTGCGCGTCAAAACCCGTGAATTTGTAACGGCCTGGTCTCAAAATCAGGAAGATCGCCACAAATACCGATTCGATGTCTTCGTCCAAGGACTCCAGCTATTATCGTCGTACAAAGAGATTGAGTTTCTGGCGACCGGTCACGGTCCCGTGCTACGTACCCAAATTCACGACTTCCTGAACAGCCTGGTGTCGGCGACGGACAACCCCACCACGTGAACGACCGCTTTAGAACCAGGGCATGCTACACCATCGAGACACCATCGACGTATCCCGGCAGTTCCCTTACAAGGTGGGCCATCGTCTGTTCAGAATACGATTCCGGATTCCGCCTTGCGTTGGCCAGAAATTCAACCGCCGACCACAGTTTGGCCACCCTTATCCATCGTTCCAGATCAGACAGCTCTGGCGGCACACTGCCGACGTTCTTCTCCCAACATTCCCGATACAAATTGGCTATGTTGCCCTCCATGGTTCCGTCCTTGCTGCCGAGTCCGGGCATCGTGATCGCCAAATCAATCGCTGGATGACCGTAACAAAACCGTTCCCAGTACATCGGGCACGTGAACAGAACGTCGCGGCCTCAAGAAATCCGGCTCGTGACGCTTGCTCCGCTTGCAACCTTCTTTCATCCGGACTATACCGTCGGCACGGGATTCTCACCCGTTCCTGCCTCGGTTATCGCCACAATCGGTGTCTCGATAACCTGTAGGCTCGTGGGCTCGTCAGACTCCCTGCATCACCACCGATCGGGAATTGGTCAGCCTGGCTGACCTCACCCTGCCCTGAAGGTCTACAGAATTACTCTCACCGTATCAAATGCACAGGCAATGTACAATCCGTTCCCTCATCGCTCCCCAATCCATACCGTCCAGCGATCCCGTTCGACAATCTCCCTCACGTGAGACACTTTCCTTTCGATGTGCCGAATCAAGTCGTGGAGCTCCTCATCCGAAAGCTCGTGCAAGATGGACCGCCCTGTCCGGCTCCGTAAGTCCTCCGCCAATTCGCTCATGTCCCGGTACACTCGTCTCGTTTCCCAAATTCTGTGTTCGGTGACATTATGGACCCCAACGGTTTCCATAGCCCTCCGCACTTCCTCCCCCGGCCAACGCCGCATTTGTTCGGTGGCGAGGAGTTTCGGAAATCGTTCGAAGAAGTATCCTCGGATATGCTCCTCCGATCCCGGTAATTCAATGTCAGCCGGTGTCCTGTCCTGAATGATAACGCGACCCGACGGCACCAGAATTCGATTTGTCTCGGTCATAACCGGAACAAGGTCTTTCACGTGATGAATCAACGCGCGTTCAAACACCAAGTCCACCGAAGTGTCGTTGAGACCGGTATTCGCCGCGTCTCCAACGATGTATGACACGTTGGACATGCTGGCGGACCGCTCCCGCGCCGCATCTACCATGACCATCGAAGAATCTACCCCGATCACTTGCTCAGCGCCGAGATCCGCCCATGCCCTCGAATAAATTCCTCCGCCACACCCGATATCAGCTACCCGCAGTCCGCGCGGATCGACGAATTCAAGCATCGCACGCTTCCAACCATCGTCGGCACAGCGGGTCGCATACGAAAGACGATTCTTTTCATCATGAAAATCAATCGGCATACCCATTGCCCCTTTCATGAATGACCCTCGCGGACCGCACCGGACAGCACATCACTACTTCGATATTGATCGAATTTCGTTATCCGTGTATATTGATGTTCATCAAATGTCCTGCGCACGGAGGGACGCTAAACATGACCCATGAAGACAGCCAAGCCCTGATTCAATTTCTCAAGGTCTTGGCAGACGAGAGCCGGCTTCGCATCCTCGGCATTTTGGCCGATCACGAAGCCAGTGTCGACGAGCTCTCCGCCTACCTCGGTCTTAAGCCGCCAACGGTCTCACACCATCTCAGCCGGCTTCGAGAGCTCGGGCTCGTCACCATGCGGGCGGAAGGCAACGTGCACTTCTATCGATTTCAATCGGATTCCCTCCGTCAGTTCAGCCGACTCCTCCAACCGGAACGCTTGGCTTCCATGGCCAGGGCAGAGGGGAACGCATGGGAGCAAAAGGTGCTCCGCGATTTCCTGATTGGCGATCAACTCAAGGAGATCCCAGCAAGCCGAAAAAAGCGCCTCGTCATCTTGAAATGGTTGGCCGACAAATTCGAATGGGATGTACGTTATCCGGAATCACAGGTCAATGAGATGCTGAAACGCCACCATCCGGATTTTGCCACGCTCCGTCGTGAACTCATCGGGAATAAATTCATGGAACGAGACAATGGGGTGTACTGGCGCATCCACAACGAAGCGGAGTCGGAGAAATGAACGCCGTGAGAGACATCATCCTCTTGTTGCGGGCGGAAACTTCATATCGGCGCCTGCTGTTCGCCAGTCTGATCAGCGGACTGGGTGACTGGTTCAACAGTGTGGCACTCCTCAGTTTGCTCCTGCACCTCACCGGCTCCGGCTTGGCTGTGGGACTGACCTTGGCCATGCGTACGCTGCCCTATCTCGTCATGGGCCCTGTTGGCGGCATTCTGGCGGATCGATTCAACCGAAAGACCATCCTGCTCGTCTCAGATTTTGCCCGGGCCATCCTGGCATTATCATTCCTCTTTATTCACCAGGCAAGCGAAGTGTGGATTGCTTATGCGGGGACACTCGGACTGGTTGTCTTTTCGGCCCTTTTCTCCCCTGCTCGGACTGCGGTCATCCCACAGCTCGTCCAAGCAAACCATGTGTCCCAGGCCAACGGACTGGAGCAATCGACAAGCGGGTTGGTCATCGCAGCAGGGGCCGCGCTCGGGGGCGTCGTCACCGCCGCCTTTGGCACACCCGCGGCATTCATCATGAACGCAGCTTCCTTTCTCGTATCAGGGCTTCTGTGTTGGTCGATCCGGATCCCAAACGACCATCTCCACCAGCGTTCACGCGCCGGTACCGGCCCTTTATCCACACAAGCGACCCGGCGTATTTCGTTTTGGTCCGTGTTCTGGCGCTCTCGACTCGTTCAAATCATCGCTCTTCAGTCGCTCGTGTGGCCCATCGGCGGCGGAGCCATCAACGTCTTGCTCAGCGTATACGGATATCAGGTGTTTCACACCGGAAACACCGGCGTCGGCGTGATGTACGGGGCACTTGGCCTCGGATTTCTCATGGGCGGCCTGTTGACACCCCGGTTTACCGCGTGGACTCGACAAGCCGCCGTGGCGGGATTTCTGATTGAAGGTCTGTGTCATGTCGTGGTCAGCCAATCCCCCAGCCTCTGGCTTGCATCCATCTGTCTGGTGCTTGCGACAGTTGGGGCCGGCGTCGGTAATGCTTCGGTGATCACGCTCATCATGCAGACGGTCACACAGGAAGTCCATGGCAGAGTGTTTGCCATGTTTGACACCACTTCCAGCGTCACCATTGCCGCCTCCATGATGGCGACCGGCATCTTGTTAAACCATGTTCCCGTCAGAACCATTGGTTTGGGTGCCGGCCTGCTCATCGTGATGGCGTCGGTGGTCACGGGGATTCCCTTGCTTCGCACGAAGCTGCCGCCTAAAGCCGGCAACCCGGCGACGGATGGTGACGCTGGGGTCGATGCTAACATCACTGTCTAGTGGATACGACCATATTCGCAGCCGCCAAAGGGCGAACCGACTCCAAGTAGTGATCTTCCGCCTTCCAGTACCGATTTTTGAATTTCTCAATGGCGGCTTGGACACTGGCTCTTTCACGAGCGAACCGGACTTCCCGAGGGCAATCCAGGTACACGCAATAGTCTAGAAATTCCCGCCACGCCGGACGCTGAAGAAACACACCTTCCACGATAACGACGCACCGATCCGGGATCAGCACTGTCTTCACGAACTGTTTGTTGAGGTCATCGTTGTAGAAATTGAGGATGATCTCACGTGACCGTCTCAGTTTCATGAACAGATTTTCCCGCAGGTACTCCACATCCCATTGTAACGCGTAATACTCGTACCACGGTTCATGTCCCGTGTGATATCTCTTATTGCGATCCACGATGTGATTGTCCATGTGAAACACGCAGACGTTCTGGCCGGCTCTCAGGAGTTCGTCTCTCAAGGCTTCCGCAAGTGTGGTCTTGCCGGAGCGACTCAATCCATCGATGCCCAGAATGAAGCGCTCACCCACGTGGCGCTTGTGAATTTCCACAAGTATTTCAGACACGATGTCACGCATGATTGCACGATCTCCGTTCAAGCGAATCGAATTCCTTTTGACTCCAAGAGGTGTTTATTAAACAGAACACTTTTTTCCTCTGGACGGTAGCTCCTGGCCGCTTCGTTGTGCTCCCACGCCTTTTGCAAATCTCACACGTTTGCATCACAAATTGATAAGGCCTACGAACGCACGACATATCCCGAAGCATAAGGAGTTTGGGGTGCCGGTCACGCCATCTAAATTCCGGTTCCAACCAGCCCCCAAGCTTATTCTTGTTCAATTTCAAATCTATCAATCAAACCGAACCCTTGCGGCTACAGCCGTTTCTCCAGAATGATTTTCGGTTGTCCCTTCTCGTCGGTGTACGTACCGATCACGTCGAACCCGTGCCGTATATTTAGAATTAACATATCTCGCCACTTATTCTTCGTATGCGTGCGAATGACCCGATAGCCGTGACCACGGCACCACTCGTGTTGCCGTCGCATCAATTCAGACGCAATTCCCTGTCGACGAAATTCGGGATCGACACCACCAAGCCAACTGTAAAAGCGTCCCGTTCGGTCTTCGTAACCAATCTTGTAACCCACCACCTTATCCGTCACAACGGCGAGTGAGATGAAACAACGTGACTTCATCTGGAGTTCCACGGCAATCATGCTTGAATCCTGTCCAGTGAAAATCTGATTGTGAAGACGACACATGCTCTTGCCGTACGGTTCGTCGGGGTAGTTTTCGAAGTTCAAATATTCAACCATCTATCATCGCTCCTCCGAAAATGGCATCACAGTCGACATGAGCCATCTCTGTGGCATTGGTCCTGGTGCGGCTTAAAAATGCCCTTGTCCGCAAATAGCCATACACATAGCCGGTTCTTGGGGGCATTCCTGGTATGGGAACCCACTCGGGACGACGAGAGAACAAAGCAGATGTGGCTTGGGTCTCGAACGGTCGGAGCTCCCGAATCGCCTCTGTGAGTTCGTGTATATGCGATTGCACCCAGACAACCGATTCAGGTGGAACAAAACAATACTCATGAACGGCCCGGCCCGGCTGGATCTCCTCCGAGAAGCAGATTGCAAGGCCCTCTGTGGCGCAACGCTCGTAGACGCTAAACTCAAAGATGTTATGAGGGATCAGGCTCTGTCGTTTCCAGTGATGAACCTCGTGTGCAAACAGCAATTCGATTTCCCGAAAGTCTCCATTCGTCGCCTCCAAACACAGAACGGTCACCGGGCGCCCTTCGTATTCCGTCGAATAAATATTGGTGCAGTCGAGTCCTACGATCACGTACACATCTTGATCTTGTTCCTGCAGATTCAAGTGTCTGAGAAGACGTTCCACGATAGAGGTTACTGTCAGCTCAAATGTGGGGGGATCAGGTAACTTATCAAGCAAACTGGAGTATCTTTCCCGAGTAAGTATCTGGAAATGCGTCATGACTTCCCGATACGATTCAAAGCCCCTGGGCCCGAAGTGGATCGATTTCAGGAGAGCCCAATTCTGTTCCAAGTAGCGGGTAACGGATTGAGGCCAGCTCGCACCTGACAGGTTATCAACACTCTCCACAAAATCCCGATAGATCCAGTGCCATCGTGGCATGAGCATCCCCTCTTACAGACAAGATGCATATTGTAAATCCTCACTCAATCGTTACCACCGAACTTCTTCACAAACCGATATCCGGTGATCTGGTAACCCAAATCTTGATAGAAGCGATGCGCCTCCTCTTTCCGACCAAATCCGCTAACCAACCAGGTTCCAATACATCCCTCTTCCATAGCGAGACGCTCCGCAAAGTCCATCAAAAAGCGGCCGATCCCTCTGCGTCTTGCCTTCTTGTCGACGACGATAACGGAAATCTCGCCGTATCGACTCGACTCCTCCAAATTTTCACGGATCCGAAACCCCAGTACACCCAACACCTCGTGGGCATTATGGCAAACGTACAAGGAATCGACCGAACTGTTCAAAGCGAATGCGATACGTTCCTCCATCGTCTGCGGAGACACCTCGTGGCCAGTCAACTGTCCCATTAAGCGACTCAGAGCCTCAGCGTATTCGATACGGGCTGGACGAATTTCCAAAGACACGGCTGTGCACCCCCGAAAACGACTGAACGCACAGAATGCAATGCCGGCTACATCCCAGCGGACACCTGTGACGGCCTTCGCCGTGACAACAGGAACGAGTCCATTGTCCCAAAAGAACACCGGATCGCTGACATAGACCCGCCGAAGGAGATGCTTACCTACCTTCTTGACCCTTACCTCGTTGGTCGGTCGATACGCAAGAGGATGCAACCAATACTGCGTGATCTCCGGCTTTGATTCCGCACCATATTCACTTCGTAAATTTACGGCGAATCGAAAAACGTTCTTCGCCATATACGCTAGATACGCCTCGCCACTACCCGGTTCACCATTCAAGTTAATCCCGTCGGAGACCCGCAATAGCTGACCCGTAATATAGGCTGCCCTTAACTCTTCGAGGCTCAGTACCTGACCGTGTGAGTCCTCGACGTACGCATCCCATGTGGGGTCGACAAATACCCACTTCTTCCATTCCTCAATGTACACCGTTGTAACGACATGATTATCCATAAAATCCTCGCCCACTGGCATACAGCTTACAAAGCGTGACTTCCACCCCAGGGACAAGCACAGTTCATTGAGAACCGTCGCTAACATGCGGCAGTTCACACCCCGCTCTTCCGTCCGGCACACTGTCAATATGTGGAGCGTTTCACGCGGCTCGGGATTCATTGAACTCCCATCATACCGTAACGTGGTGTGAACCCAATGGTTTAACCGCAGCAGACGGTCCCACTGAGAACCATCCCCGGAAATCTCATCAACGTGCAGTTCTTGGCGCAGCCGCCGAAGTTCAGGCGCTTCCGCCGACTGATATTCAAATGGCACTGCGTGCGGAGAAGGTGTATATTCATACCCCGCAAACAGTCGAAGAAAATAAATATAGTCATCTCTCCTCTCCAAATGCTCCTCCATATCAACACCCCCAATGGACACACGAACGCCCAATCACGGCCGAACCCTTGTACCGACTAAACATGTCGCAACATCACCTACGCATTCGTGCCGTATGAACTTTCAAGAAGTGCCATATCGTATTGTGGCAACCCTGAGGCACATTCACCTTCAATGCACTGGACGAGGGGCTTATTCTGCACCTTGCTTTTCCAAAGCCTGGACCAAACTTTATGGAATGCAAGATACCGCCCGTCGCCCAACTTCTCGATCGTATTCGTCAAAAAGTACGGTCACCCATTCCTCCTTTACATTCAGCGTTTTCACGGCCTCTCTGGTTATCGCTTCAACAAACTGTTGCTTCTGTTCAACCGTTCTACCCTTAGCGATTTTTACAGTAAATTATAGGCATTGGTGATTCTCCGCCGTCGATTCTTCCGCCCGTGCTGCCGATGAATATGCAACTTTGGAAAGTCCGATCCGTGATCGGATGCTCCTAGAATTCTGCACTGGGCCTCAACGTGCTCTACGCAACCTTGTTCTCTCTCGCTGAGTCGTACCGGGGCAGTGACAGTCCGCAACCGAAAGTCACCCTGGGCGTTGGTGCTCTATGAGTGGACTCACCAATCTTCGGATAGCATACTATAGATTACATGATCGACAAAGTGATCATACAACCACTCGGCTTGTCGGCAAACTCCTTCCTTCAGGAATCCCAATCGTTCGGGAATCGCTCTGCTTTTCGTGTTTTCAACCGCCGCCCGGATCTCCACCCGATTGAGTTTGTATTCGCGGAAAGCGATGTCGACCATAGCCCGACACGCTGTGGTCATAATCCCACGACCTTGAAATTGTTCGCCAAGCCAATAGCCAATCGAAGTGCGGCGGTTGTTCCAGTCCATGGCGTGAAAGCCGATGACCCCGACAATTTGCGCCTTATACCAAATCCCTGCTTGAAAGCCGTTATTCGATGAGAACTGGTGCAAGCTCCGTTCGATAAATTCCCTTGAGTCATCCGGTGATTTTGTACCATCCACCCACGGTAACCACTGCCTGAGATAGCCTCTCGAGGCATCAATGAGCGAAAAGAGCTCCTGCGCATTCTGAACCGTTAGTATGCCCAGTTGAATTTCGTCCGTGATCGTGCGAAAAAACACGAACTTCATCTCCTTACTACAGCCACCACTTGTGCTGCGGGATCAAACGCACCTGTAGATCATAGCTTTCTTCAAACCACTGCTTCATCTGCGTTTTCATGACGAGATACTCTGAGGCCGCATGCGACACACCAATCAAGGACATTGTTGTCGTCTTTGCATACTCCATCATCATATCGAACCGCTTGCGACCGTAATCATTGTCGATGTGACAGTGAATTTCTCCCGTGATGTAGGCTTGGGCCCCCTTTCGTTCCGCTTCCTTCATTCGGTCAACCACGTCTCCGCAACCTGCCACAATGGCCACAGTTTGGACCTGATCATGGTAACGACCTTCGAAGTCGACGTACGGGATTTCAAAAATCGCCTTCAGACGTTCGCAAAGTTGATCGGTACTCAACTCTGATATTTCGCAGATCGCACCGACCGAGCCGTGCTCATCCGAATAAAAATCGCCAATTCTCTTCGCTCCAAGCACCTCACACATCGCTTCGGTGGTTCCGATCCGCTTGTTGTAATCCATTGGCAAATGACATGTGTAGACGGACAACCCTTTCTCCTTCATGGCCCAGAGAAGGTTCGGATCGACAGGAACAAAGCCTCTCCCCCATTTGCCCCTCGGGTCTCCACATTCCATGTGAAGCGGATGATGCATGAACAGGAGATCGCCGGGTTGCCCGGTTTCAATGAATTCATGCAGAACCTGTTCTGTTGGGAAAACCGCCAAAAACACGGAGGCGACATGGTCGTCCCCTCTGATCATCAATCCGTTGAATAAACGACAGAACTTTTCCTCGAAAAACTCATTCCATGCAAACCCTATCGGCTCGTACGTTTGCGGGATACATCGGCTGAAAGCCGGATCTTTACCGAGTTTTTCGACAGAAAACAGTTCATCGAGGTCCTTCACGACTTTATTCAATGCTTCCATGCCTCTCACCCTCCCCGCGGACTCAAACCCATCACCTAAATCGGCGTACCTCCTTCACGTTGCACTCGACGAGAACAAGAGCGACCTAATCAGCGGTGTCGCAGCGCTGGAAACAGGCCCCAAATCAATTGATCGTTCTCTTCTGGGAGTTCAGCAAGACACGAAGTTTACCGACGATCTCTATCACATCATCTTCATTGCAAGAGGATTGCTGTGACAAGAACTTCATCCCGCGGGTTGGACTAGCACTGCTTCGTGGAATAACATGCGCATGAAAATGCGGGATGCCTTCAAGCATAACGAGACAGTAAACTCGCTCCGCATCAAGTATTTGTTTTAGCTCAAGTTTGACAGTACCCTTGAGACGACGCGGATTGTGGGTGAAAGTTTGTACCACACGCACGCTAGCCCCGCATCTCTGCGGGGCTTGCAA
>NZ_FPBV01000064.1 GCF_900116805.1 Paenalicyclobacillus macrosporangiidus
CACTCGTCCACGCTGAATGGCTCATACCGCGGAAACGTCATGCGGACGGTTTCGTGGATCCGAACGGAAACATCGAGATACAACTGCATGCGCGGCCGCACAGTCAGAAGCCGTGGGCACACTTGCAAGGCCTCTCCCAAGCGCATCGCAGTGTCGACGCCGGCGCGCTTGGCGGTGGGAGAAGCGGCAAGCACAATCCCGCTCCTACGCTTGGGGTCACCCGTCACGGCAAGAAGGGGATCGGTGTTATCGTCCTCCAATCGACGCCGGTCGGCCCAACGAGGGTCAGAAGCGATTTCGACAGAGGCGTAGAAGCTCTGCATGTCGATGTGACCGATAATCCACTCAGTCATCCCTGACACCCGCTCTCTTCAGTCGACCGGAGGCCTCCGCATCAAGCATGGCCTTCATGAACACGCCTTCTCGTTGCCATCCACGTTCTGTATACCGCACCGTCACATCAAGTTCGCTGTCTTCACGTTCGTACACGCGGACATTCATTTCGTTTAGCTGTCTGCGTAGTTCCCGGCGGCGCAGCTGCAGTCGACGCATGAGCAATTCAAGCACCAGGAGCTCCCTGAGAATCGCTGTTGGACGCACAGCCCTCACCACCGAACATACGTTTGCATGAATCATTATATTCGCCAGGACGCTCTTGATACAAACATACGTTCGTGTATTTTCCGCCATGGAACCCTTAATTTGTTCGGTTCACCACTGCGTAGGAGAGACCGTGGATACTCCGCCTCTTCTAAAATTGGCGCGAAAATGGCGCACACGCGGGGCGACGATGCTTGATACTGAAAGTAAGCACAATCATCAACGCGGAAAGGAGCGAGGCCTGTGGACGATTCTGAGCTACGCAGGGCTTTGACCGTCCACAACCCCTGGGGCAAGTTTTGGCCGGGGGAACTGGTCCTGATGAAACGAGCATCATTTTGTTCCGCACAGAACGTTCGTGTGGTTCTCTTGTACGAACACCCTGACGAGCGGATGCCGTGTACGGTCTGCGACGACCCAAACTGTTTCGAGTGGGCCAACGTGCTCAGTGTGGACGGTAGGTATTTCTACCACATCCCGGACTGCCAACTAGAGAAGATCGCCTACGGGCAGCACATTGACGAGGTACACGCGCAACTGGCGGAGGCGTCACATGAAACAGGAGATTGACATTCACGCAGCACCCCGCGTCGTCCACTGCCGCCGGGAACCATTCGACGTGTATATCGGCCGTGCGGTCCCACGCTTGGGCCTCCGCCGTAGCAAATGGGCGAATCCGTACAGGATCGGGCGGGATGGAACGCGTGAGGAGTGTATCCGGAAGTATCGGGAGTACGTGCTCGGCCGGCCGGACCTGATGGAGGCGCTTGGAGAGCTTCGCGGGAAAGTCCTGGGTTGTTGGTGTTCGCCGGAACCGTGCCACGGGGATGTTTTGGTTGAGCTCGTAAAGATGATGGAACAAGAGCGATCACGAGACGTGAGTCGCATCAGATCAACCAGGAGGTGAAAGACGTATTGAGGGCATGGGAACTGCTATTGGTCATCCTTACGTTCATTCCTGGTAGTGTGGCTTTCTTCGAAACAGTCACTGGCCAACGCGACAAACGTGAAAGGTCGTGCGTCATGAAGGCCATTTCGCAAGTCTGGCCGGACGTTGTGTCGTTCAAAGAGACTCACGACCAGAACTACCCAGATATAGTGAAATGTCAGGTGCTCAGGCGCAACGGAACGGAGTTTAAGGCGTTTCTAAAACGCACGTCAGACGGGTACGAGGTGCTCGGTGTTCGCGGATATGAAGACAATGTGAAACCAGGCGTACTCTTCCGCGAAGTGGAACCCATGTCCTCAAATCAGGTCAAGAATAGACCGGTCGCTAAGAAGATTGAAGCGAGGTGACTGATGTGTTGTGGCTGATCGGTATCTTGCTGGTAATCATTGGTATTAGTATTCCCGTCGCAGTAGTCGACAGCAAGGACTATGAACGGGAAAGGTCTCGCGCCATGAAGGCAATTTCGCGGATCTGTCCTGACGTTGTGTCGTTCAAAAAGGCGAAAGATCAGAATTACCCGGATGTAGTGCAATACCGAGTGCTCACTTCGAACGGTTCGGAATTCGATGTGTTCCTTAGACCCAGAGAAGGCGAGTACGAAGTAGTCGGTGTTCGCGGGTGGACGGGAAAGTGAAGGATGGCGTATTCATCCCCAGCGATGGAACCTATGACGTCGAACGAGGTCAAGAATAGAACGGTGGTGACGAGTCGAATGAGAACCGCGACAAGGCGGGGCAGGTCGTTGGACAACCCTGAACGGCCGGGGCTGCCAGACGTGTGTTGGGTAAAGTTCCCTGCCGTAAGGAACGCTGGTTCGATGCGTGTGGCTTTCGAAAGCATTGCAGCTCAACTCGCAAAACAACCTGTCCTGCGTGAAGTTCGGGATGTACTGGTGGATGACGACACCATCCGCTTGGTGTTGGAGAAGGAGGAGCCACCGGAAGCAAAGGAGGGGACAGTGAATGAGCGTCAGCACCGCCATTGAATGGACGGACGCCACCTGGAATGTAGTTACCGGTTGTTCAAAGGTCAGCGAGGGGTGTCGATACTGCTACGCGGAGACCGTAGATCGACGGTTTGCGCAGAAATGGGGCCACGAATTCAAGCCGTGGACAGGCCCCAACGCGGCGCACAATGTCCGGTTACATTCCGAGCGACTCACCATGCCGCTTCACTGGCGGAAACCCCGCAAAGTGTTCGTGAACAGCATGAGCGACCTGTTTCACGAGCAAGTACCGAACGAATTTCTCGACGAGGTGTTTGGCATCATCCTTGCCTGCCGGTTGTTGGCGAACAGGCCGGACCACGTGTTTCAGATTCTTACTAAGGGTCTGCTGAACGAGTCTTTCTGCGAGATTCGACGGCACTTGGTTTGTATGCTGTTGTATGGCGTCTTGGCCTGCCGCCAAACGTCACGCGAGC